>CAVXBV010000012.1:0-308368 GCA_963760125.1 uncultured Actinomycetota bacterium
ACGCGGCGGCAGCTCATGTCCCTGGCCAAGGACACCGCTGAACTCGTCGGCAAGCATCTGGTCATGGCGGGCCGGCTCATGGATGACGAGCCCGTACAGGCTCTGGCGCACGCTCGGGCCGCGCGTGCGCTGGCGGGCCGGCTGGGCGTCGTTCGCGAGGCGAACGGCCTGGTGGCCTACACCGCGGGGGAGTGGACTGAGGCGCTCAGCGAGCTCAGGGCGGCGCGTCGGATGACCGGTCAGCCGGACCACCTGGCCGTGATGGCTGACTGCGAGCGGGCTCTGGGCAATCCGGACCGGGCCTTGCTGGTGACGCAGGACCCCCAGGCCAAGGACCTCGACCCGGCGACCAAGGTGGAGCTCATGATCGTGGCGTCCGGGGCGCGACGCGACCTGGGCCAAGCCGGGACCGCCGTGGCGCTCCTCCAGGTGCCTGCGCTCGAGGGTCCGGTGCGCCCCTGGACGGGGCGGCTCCGCTACGCCTACGCCGACGCGCTGCTCGACGCGGGGCGGGAGGAGGAGGCTCGCACCTGGTTCTCTCGCGCGGCGGAAGCAGATCCTCAGGGCGAGACCGATGCCGAGGATCGGCTGCTGGAACTCGATGGCGTCGTGTTCGTCGACCTCGCAGAGGACGAGGACGACGAGGACGAGCCCTCGGGCACCGATGCTGACGAGGGCGCAGCCGCCGACGCGGCGCTCCAGACGTCACCTGCCTGGCTCCCCGTACGCCAGGATGAGGAGATCCCCGCGTTGGACCGTGCCGCGAGGCCATCCCTCGGCCACACCGAGCCGAAGCGCCAGGCCGAGTCGGAGCTTGGCCCGACGGTCGAGCCCGCGGTGGAGCCGACGGTGGAGCAGGCTTCGGCAGAGCCCGCGGTGGAGCCGACGGTGGCGTCGCAGGGCGAGGACGAGCTGCGCCTGTTCGACTGATCATGACTGCGCGGCGCCTGTCCACAGCCGGAAAAGCTGTCCACAGAGCGGTGCGCGGCCACCCGCGCCCCTCCAGCGTGGGCCACCGTGACCTGAGGCCCGCACGGGGTCACGGGAGGTGGCGTCATGCCGAAACGACAGGGGACCGAGGGCGGCGGCTCAGCAGCGCCCTCCGCCAACGAGGTGCTGCTGGTGGGCCGCGTTGCGGCGGCACCCGAGGAGCGCGAGCTGCCCAGCGGGGATCTGCTCGTTGCCGTGCGGGTGGTCGTGGACCGGCCGCTGCCGGCCGTCGCGCGACCGCGCAGCGTGCGCTCGCCTACCGTCGACACGATCGACTGCGTCGCCTTCACGGCGGCCGCGCGGCGCACCATCACGGCCTGGCAGCCCGGTGACGTGGTGCATGTCGAGGGCTCGTTGCGTCGGCGGTTCTGGCGCGGCGGCCAGGGGATCGCGTCCCGCTACGAGGTCGAGATCGCGCGCGGCAGGCGGGTGAGCAGGTCGGCGTGAGCAGGTCGGCGTGAGCAGGTCGGCGGGTCGGCGAGCCTGTGCACGCGCCCAGCGTCAGGCGTCTCGGTGGTCCCGGAGCACCAGCCCCGTGCGGGGCTTGGGCGTGAAGAGCGTCGACTTGCGCGGCATGCGCTCGCCGCCTTCGGCCACCGAGGTGACTGCCTCGACCGGCGTCGGGTTCAGCAGGACGGCCGTTCCGCCGGTGCGGGCCGCCGCCGCGATCGCCGCGTCCACGTCGTGCTCGTAGCGGACCGTCTCGACGTCGTCGACGAGCCCCCAGACATCGGCGACGAGGTAGTGGTGCAGCACGCTCACATCGAGGGTGCGCCACGCCTCGGACCTCTCGGCGGGAAGGGCCGCAGCGAGCCGCTCGCGGTGCGGGTGGGTGAGCAGGCGCAGCGTCCCACCATCACCGCTTACGAGCAGGAAGGCCGTTCCGGCCGCGCCGGCCTGCGCCAGAGCAGCCAGCGCGTCCTCGAGATCGTCGCCATCGAGCTCGTGCACGGTCATGGCGCCATTGGCTCGCCGGGCCAGCTCACTGGCCTCGAGCTCGGGAACGACGCGGTGGATCGGATGCACCTCCGGCCCGAACGCGGTGCTGTCCACGAGGAAGGTGAGGCCGCGGTCCCAAGGTCCGGTGCCGCGCCCGTCCTCCCAGGCCCGAGCCTGCCGCTGGAGGTAGGTGGCGTAGCGGTGGTGCCCGTCGGCGATGACGGCTGTGCGCGGGTGCAGGTCCTTGGCGATCTCGGCGAGCTGGAGCGGGTCGGTGAGCGCCCAGAGCCGGTGGCGCAGGCCGTCGGGCAACGTGACGTCCACGAGCGGCTCGGCGTCCGACGCCTCCGCGACCGCCCGCGACGCGACGCCGCCGCCGCCGTACAGCAGGAAGATGGGTTCGAGGTCGGCGCCCACGGCGGTGTAGAGGGCGAGGCGGTCCGACACCGTGCCCGACATCGTGTTCTCGTGCGGCAGGACGATGCCGTCCCCGGGCGGCGTCAGGGCGAGGGCGCCCAGCAGGCCACGCTGGGCGTGGGTGCTCGAGGCCTGCTCGTAGACGTACAGGGCCGGCTGGGGATCCGGGCGCAGGACGCCCTGCGCGCGCCAGTCCTCGAGGGTCGCAGCGGCACGCGCATACCGGTCGGGAGCGTGTTCCCCCTCGCCGACGCCGTCCCGTGGGAGGATGAGACGTACGACGTTGATGTCGCTTGCCTTCTCGAGCGCCTCCACGCCGGCGGCGTCAATGACGTCGTACGGCGGGGACGTGACCGAGGCCAGGTCGACCGAGGCGGCGTACCGCAGGCCACGGAACGGTGCCAGCACCAAACCGTCCGGAGTCGGCGGAACGAAGGAAGGGACAGGAGCGGGCGCACCCGGGCTCGCGGACATGGCGGCATGCTAGGCGGACGGACGCTCCACGCGCTCCGGACGACCGGCACGGCGTTGACGGAGGATCAGGTCAGGACCCCAGCCGGGGTTGCGGCGACGAGAGGAGCGGACGTGTCCGAGAGGTACGACCCCCGTTACGACCCGCGAGCACCGGACGAGGAGAAGCCCCGCCCGTTCTCCGACCTGCCCCCGCCCCCGCCCGACGAGGTGCCCCAGGGCGACTCCTACGACTGGTACGTCCGGGGCCTCGAGCTGCTGGAGTCCGGGGATGCTGCGGCCGCCGTGCAAGTGCTCGGGCACACCGTGACCGCCGCTCCCGACTCGCGGATGGCGCGCGAGGCGCTGGCGCGATCGCAGTTCGACATGGGGATGTACGACGAGGCCAAGGAGAACTTCTCCTGGATCATCTCGGTGAACCCGGCCGACGACTACGCCCAGTTCGGGCTCGGCCTCGCGCTGAGCAAGCTTGAGGACTGGGTCACGGCCGTCGAGCACCTGGCCCTCGCGGCAGCCATGCGCCCCGACATCGCCTACTACAGCACCGCCCTGCGTGGCGCCCGCGCGGCGCTGACCGCCTCGCGGCGCTGACCGCCGGGGTGCTCGCCGCCTCGGAAGGACCCTTGCAGGAGCAGTACGACGCCGCGCTGCTCGACCTGGACGGGGTGCTGTACGTCGGCCCCGAGGCGGTGCCGCACGCCGCGGACGCCGTGGCGCGAGCGCGCGCGGCTGGTATGCGGGCGGCGTTCGTCACCAACAACGCCTCCCGCCGGCCCGCTGCCGTCGCCGAGCACCTGACGGAGCTCGGCATCCCCGCGCACCCGGCGGACGTGGTCACGAGCGGACAGGCTGCGGCGCGGTGGCTCGCGGCCCGGCTCGCCCCCGGCGCCCGCGTCCTTGTCGTGGGGACCGAGGACCTCGCCGACCTGCTCCGGGACCACGGCCTGCAGCCGGTCCGTACGGCGGACGGCGCTGACGCGGTCGTCCAGGGGCTCGCGACCACGACCGCGTGGACCGACCTCGCCGAGGCGTCCGTCGCGATCCGCGCCGGCGCGCTGTGGGTCGCGGGGAACGCCGACTCGACCTACCCCAGCCCACGCGGACCGCTGCCGGGCAACGGGGCCTTCGTCCAGGCGCTCATCACCGCCACCGGTCGTGCGCCAGTGGTCGTCGGCAAGCCCGAGCCTGAGCTGCACGCGGCGAGCGTCGAGCGCGTCGGGGCCCGCCGGCCGCTCGTCGTCGGCGACCGACTCGACACCGACGTCCTCGGAGCCGTCCGTGCCGGCGCGGACAGCCTGCTCGTGCTGACGGGCGTCACCGACTGGGAGGCCCTGCTCGCTGCTCCCGAGGACCGGCGACCGACGTACCTCAGCAGTGACCTGCGAGGGCTCGCGCTCGACCACCCAGCGCCGGTGGTCGAGGGTGACGGCGCGCGCTGCCGTGAGGGGCGAGCCCGGCGCGAGGGTGATCGGGTGCGTCCGGAGGGAGGCAGCGACGACGCCCTGCGCGCCGCCTGCGCTCTCGCGTGGTCACGCATCTAGACGGGGGCAAGGGGCGGAGGCGCCTGCCGGTCTACAGCGACAGCAGGGCGGTCAGGCGCAGCATGTCGATCGGGCCCGCCTGGACGCGGAGCTTCCCGGTCGCGACAGCGGACGGGACCGGCTGACGGCCTTCCACGAGCGCGATGAGGTCGTCACTTCCCACGGTGAGACGGATCTGGGCCTTCGGGCTGTCCTCAGCGGTGACGCCGAGCAGGCCCTCGTCGCACAGCCGCGCCGACCAGGTCGTGCCCAGATCGCTGACGCGGCAGGACACGGTGCGGTCCAGGACGTACTTGCTGCGGACCTCGGGCTCCACCGCGGCCAGCAGGTCGGCGAGCAGGCGGAACGCCTTGTCGCAGTCCTGCTCCGTCGCCACGCCGAGCTCCCGCCGTCCAAGGGGTCCCGGTGACCGTACCGGAGAGGCGATAGCCTGCCGGGGCGGCGACGGAGCCGCCCGGAGGAGGACCATCGTGAACGACGCGCTGAAGGGGTACCTGGCTCTCGCCGGGGGCCTCACCGAGGTCACCAAGTCCAAGGCCACCGCCGCCGCCAAGGCGCTCGTCGCCCAGGGTGAGGCGGCGGCTGGATCGGTCACCGCGCTCGCCGACGACCTCGTCGCCCAGAGCAAGAGCAACCGCGAGGCGCTGACCGCGCTCGTGCGCTTCGAGGTCGACAAGGCCCTGGGCCGCGTGGGTCTGGCGAGCGCCGACGAGGTCGACGAGCTCACCGCGCGGCTGCGCTCGCTCGAGGGCGAGCTGCGCGAGGCGCGCGCCGCGGCGACCAGCATGGCGTCGCCCGCGACACCCTCGCCCGCCGCGAAGCCCGCCGCGAAGCCCGCCGCGAAGACGGGGTCGGCTGGGTCGACCCCGACCGCCGCTCCTGCCAAGAAGGCACCCGCTGCCAAGGCTCCTGCCCAGAAGGCACCCGCTGCCAAGGCTCCTGCCCAGAAGGCTCCGGTGAAGAAGCCCGTCAAGAAGGCTCCTGCCCGCGGTGTCTGAGAACCCGCTCCAGGCGCCGGCGGACGAGCGACCGGACACGCAGATCGGCGGTGCCCTCGCGCAGCTCGACGGGCTCGACGACCGGCCGCTCGAGGAGCACGTGGCGGCGTACGACGGGGTGCACCGGGCGCTCCAGGACGCGCTCGCGCTGCTCGACGATGCCTGACGGGCGCCTGAGCTGACTCGACGAGCCCGGCTCGACGCGGAGCTCGTCCGTCGGGGCCTGGCGCGCAGCCGCGAGCACGCCGCCTCGCTCATCGCTGACGGCCGTGTGCGGGTGTCCGGGACGGTGGCCACCAAGCCGGCCACCGGCGTGGAACCGAACACGCCCGTGCTCGTCGAGCAGGAGGAGGGCGAGCAGTGGGTGTCGCGCGGCGCCCACAAGCTGCTCGGGGCGATGGAGGCGTTCGGGTACGACCCGACCGGGGTGCGGGCCCTCGACGCCGGCGCGTCGACAGGGGGGTTCACCGATGTCCTGCTCCGCCGGGGCGCAGCGCACGTCGTGGCGGTCGACGTGGGCTACGGCCTCCTCGACTGGCGCCTGCGCACCGATGACCGGGTGACTGTGGTGGAGCGGGTGAACGCCCGCGCTCTCGAGCCCGCGCAGATCGGGGACCCGGTCGACCTCGTGGTGGCGGACCTGTCGTTCATCCCGCTCGGGTTGGTGCTCCCGGCGCTCGTCCGCTGCGCGAAGCCCGGCGCCGACTTCCTGCCGATGGTCAAGCCGCAGTTCGAGGTCGGGCGAGAGAACCTGCCCTCCGGGGGCGTGGTCCGCGATCCCGAGGCGCGCGCGGGCGCCGTACGTCGGGTGGCGGGGCAGGCGGCGGAGCTGGGCCTCGGGGTGCGCGGCGTAGTGGCGAGCCCGCTGCCGGGTCCGAGCGGGAACGTCGAGTTCTTCCTGTGGCTGGCCGCAGGAGCGCCCCCGCTGGCTGAGGCCGACCTGGCCCGCGCGATCACCGAGGGACCGCAGTGACATCGGGCATGACAGGCTCTGCGACGTGACACGCGCTGTGCTGCTGCTGGCCCACACCGGCCGCCCCAAGACCGCCGCGGCGGCGCGGTCCGTGGCGGTCCGGCTGCACGAGGCCGGCGTCGAGGTCCGCCTGCTCGAGGAGGAGGCCGCCGAGCTCGGGTCCTGCCCGGCGACGGTCTTCGCCACCGGGGACGAGGCGGTCCACGGCTGCGAGCTGGTGCTGGTGCTCGGCGGGGACGGGACGATCCTGCGGGCGGCTGAGCTGTCCCGACACAGCGGCGTACCGCTGCTCGGCGTCAACCTGGGCCGGGTCGGCTTCCTGGCCGAGGCGGAGTCCAGCGACCTGGACGGGACGGTGCAGCACGTCCTGGACCGTGCCTACGCGGTCGAGGAGCGGCTCACCCTGGACGTGGTGGCGACGCTGAACGGCGCGCTGCTCGGTGAGGGCTGGGCGCTCAACGAGGCGTCGGTGGAGAAGGCCAGCCGCGAGCGGATGCTCGAGGTCGTCGTGGAGATCGACGGGCGCCCGCTCTCGCGATGGGGCTGCGACGGGGTGGTCGCGGCGACGCCGACGGGGTCGACGGCCTACGCGTTCAGCGCCGGCGGCCCGATCGTGTGGCCGAGCGTGGAGGCGCACCTGGTCGTGCCGATCAGCGCGCACGCGCTGTTCGCCCGGCCCATGGTGGTCGCCACGACGTCCGTCATCGCGATGGAGGTGCTGGACAGCGGCGCCGAGGCCATCCTGGCGTGCGACGGTCGACGGACGATCGACCTGCCGCACGGTGCCCGGGTAGAGGTGCGCCGCGGGCGGACCTCCGTCCCGCTGGCCCGCACCCCGCACCCCCGGACGTTCACCGACACGCTGGTGGAGAAGTTCGACCTCGACGTGGACGGCTGGCGGGGCAAGTCCCGCGACTGACCGTCCACCGGCGCGGTGTGGCAGCAGCGCACCTGCCCCGGTCGCGACTAGGGTCGAACATGTGTTGGAGGAACTGCGGATCTCGGGCCTCGGAGTCATCGATGAGGCCGTGCTCGACCTCGCTCCAGGGCTGACGGTCGTGAGCGGCGAGACCGGCGCCGGCAAGACCATGGTCGTGCAGGGGCTGGCCCTGCTGTTCGGCGGCCGCGCCGACAGCGGCCGCGTCCGCCCCGGCGGCGGCCGCGCCGTCGTCGAGGGGCGTCTCCTGTTGCCCTCTGATCACGTGGCGGTGAGCCGCGCGCTGGACGCCGGCGGCGAGCTCGACGACGACGTGCTGCTGCTGACGAGGACGGTCGGCGCGGACGGTCGTAGTCGGGCCCACGTCGGCGGCCGGTCCGTGCCGGTGGCGGTCCTGGGGGAGCTCGGGGAGCACGTCCTTGCGGTGCACGGGCAAAGCGATCAGCAGCGCCTGCTGCAGCCTGCCCGGCAGCGTGCGGCGCTGGATCGGTTCGCGGGCGCACCCGTGCTCGAGCGGCGCGAGCGGTTCGGCGCGCTGTGGGCCCGATGGAAGGACGTGCGCGCGACCCTGGCGCAGCTGCAGGCCGAAGCGGGGGAACGCGTGCGGGAAGCCGAGCTGCTGCGCCTGGGGCTGGCGGAGGTCGAGGCCGTGGCCCCCGAGCCGGGCGAGACCCAGGCGCTGGCCGCGGAGATTGAGCGGTTGTCGTACGCCGATGACCTGCGTCGTGCTGCCGCCCTCGGCCGGGCCGCCCTGACCGGGGACGACGTGGGGGAGGACATGGACGCCCTCGCGCTGATCACCGAGGCGCGACGGGCGCTCGAGGCCGTGGCCGGTCACGACGCCGTGCTCGACGCCCTGGCCGACCGGACCCGCGAGCTCGCGATGCTGGCTGCGGACGTCGCGGGCGAGCTCGCGTCGTACGCCCTCGGGGTGGATGCCGACCCGGCCCGCCTGGCCTCGGCGCAGGAGCGGCTCGCCACGCTCACGACGCTGGTACGACGGCACTCCGCCGACGACGCGGACGGTGTGCTGGCGTGGGCGTCGCGGGCGAGCGACCGGCTGCTCGCCCTGGACGGGACGGGCGACAACGTGGAGGCGCTGGAGGCCGAGGACGCACGACTGTCCGCGGAGCTCGCGGCGCTCGGCGCGGAGCTGACGGCAGCGCGCCTCTCGGCAGCAGAGCGTTTCGGGACGGCGGTGACCACTGAGCTGGTGGAGCTGGCCATGCCGCACGCGGCGGTGGCCGCCGCGGTCAGCGCGCGGGAGGGCGACGTGCTGGAGACCGCCGGGCCCGAGGGCTGCGACGACGTCGAGCTGCTGCTCACCCCGCACTCGGGAGCACCTGCCCGGCCGCTGCACAAGGGCGCGTCCGGCGGAGAGCTGTCGCGGGTGATGCTCGCGGTCGAGGTGGTCTTCGCCGGGACCGACGGACCGCCCGTGATGGTGTTCGACGAGGTCGACGCCGGCGTCGGCGGCAAGGCGGCCGTCGAGATCGGCAAGCGGCTGGCGCGACTGGCCCGCGATCACCAGGTGATCGTCGTGACCCACCTGCCGCAGGTGGCGGCGTTCGCCGACCGGCACCTGGTCGTCGTCAAGTCCGACAGCGGCGAGATCACCTCCAGCGGTGTCGTGGCGCTGTCGGAGGCCGAGCGGGTGGTCGAGCTCTCGCGGATGCTGGCCGGCGTGGACACCGGGATGGCGCGCGGCCACGCCGAGGAGCTGCTTGCGGTCGCGGCGGCGGCAAAGTCCTCCTAGACCCCTGTGTGCCGGCTCAGCGTCAGAACGTGCTGGTGTCGATGACGAAGCGGTACCGCACGTCGCTGTCGACCACGCGATCCCAGGCCTGGTCGATCTGCTCCCCGCTGATGGTCTCGATGTCGGCGGTGATGCCGTGCTCGGCGCAGAAGTCCAGCATTTCCTGGGTTTCCGGCATGCCGCCGATGCCCGAGCCGGACCAGCTGCGGCGCATGCTCAGCAAGGACGGGACCGGGACCTCCATCGGCTCGGCCGGCGCGCCGACGTTCACCATCGTCCCGTCCAGACGCAGCATCCCCAGGAACCGGCGCATGGGCAGCGTCGCGGAGACCGTGTTGAGGATGAGGTCGAAGTGGTTGCGGAGGTCCTTGAACGTCTGCGGGTCGCTGGTCGCGTAGTAGTGCTGCGCGCCGTACGCCAGGCCGTCCTCCTGCTTGGCGAGCGTCTGGCTGAGCACGGTGACCTCGGCGCCCATCGCGACCGCGAGTTTCACACCGACGTGGCCGAGCCCGCCCATGCCGACGATCGCGACGCGCTTGCCCGGTCCGGCCTGCCAGTGGCGCAGCGGGGAGTACATCGTGATGCCGGCGCACAGCAGGGGGGCGGCGGCGTCCAAGGGGAGGGCCTGGGGGATGCGCAGCACGAAGTGCTCGTCGACGACGATCTCCGTGCTGTAGCCACCGTCGGTCGGCTTGCCGTCGCGACCCTTGCTGCCATAGGTGCCGATGTTGCCGCCGAGGCAGTACTGCTCGAGTCCCTGGGTGCAGTGGTCGCAGGTCCGGCAGGAGTCGACCAAGCAGCCGACGCCGACCCGGTCACCGAGCTGGTGCGTGGTCACGTCACTGCCGATCTCGACCACGGTGCCGGCGATCTCGTGTCCCGGCACGAGGGGGTAGTCGGCAGGTCCCCAGTCGCCGCGGCCGGTGTGGATGTCGGAGTGGCAGATCCCGGCGTACGCGATCGCGAGGCGCACGTCCTTCGGTCCGACGGGGCGGCGCTCGATGGTGGTGCGCGCGAACGGCGCCTTCGGCGCGGCGGTGGCGTAGGCGACGGCAGTGGTGGGCTGTGGGGACATGCGCTCAGCATGCCCCGCGGGGGAGGGGCGCGACCAGTCGGCTCGTCCTTGTCGCGTGGTCTTCTTCCGTGCTCGCCACGCGCGGCCGCCGACGGCAGTCGCTGTCGCTGCTGGCACCTGCCGTGGCCCAGCACCCACTCGTGAGGGTGGCACCGAGGCGGCAGCGTTCCTCCACACCGGGAAAGAGGTCTTGACAGAGAGATCGAACACACATACTATCAAAGGTAGGAGGTGAGGCATGAGCAGCGTGTACGGCGGGCTGCTGGCCCCTCCTGAGGACGTGCCGGGGGCCGACGGGCTACCGGACTGCCTCCCTGATTGGCTGCTCTCAGATCCCGGTGTGGCAGGCGATCTGCTGATGTCCCTGACGTGCGACTGCTGCGGCCGGTCCTGGGCTGTGCACGAGCGCGACGATGCCGGAGGGGACAAGAGCCCGGTGGCTGCTGGCGCCGTCGCTCTGGAATCGTCGGTGGTCGCTGAGGCGGAGGTGGGGTGGGCGATCCCTGGGGTGACGGGGATGCCTGGGTCGTCGGAGCTGGTGCTGCCGGTGCCGAGTCCTGAGGTGCAGGCGGTCCTGGACGCGATCGCGCGGTTGGAGTCGGTGGAGGTCACGGGCGTGCCGGGGGCGCAGGCGTTGGTCGATGCGCAGGCTCTGCTTGAGGCGGAGCGCCGGTTGCGGGTGCTGGACCTGCGCCGGATCGGGGACGTGCAGGCGCGCGGCCTGGCGGTCGAGGGCGGCTACGCCTCCACGACGTCGTGGTTGCGGCAGCACCGACCCGATGGGGACGTGGGTGATGCGCGGCTCGCCGGGGCGTTGCGGGACCACCCCGTGCTCGAGGCGGCGGTGCGGGACGGGTCGTGCTCGCTGGGTGCAGCGCGGAAGGTGAACGGCGGCACTGCGGCAGTGCGGGACGCAGCTCGACCGGCCGGACGGGCTGATCGACGGCCAGCCGGGTGACGCGGTGCTGGATGCGGTGATCGGGCACGTCGCGACGGTCCTCTGCCGGGACCTGCAGGGGTTGCATGACGACGACCCCCGGCTGGCGGCAATCCTGGCGAAAGGTCAGACGCTGCAGCAGCTCCGGCTCGGCGGGGCGTCGCAGGCTGCGGTGCTTGAGAGCGCGTTGACCTGGCTCGCCCAGCAGGTTCGGCCGCGGGGGCTCACGGCGTTGTTGGACGAGATCGTGATGTGCGTGCTGCCGAGTGAGCTCGAGGAGCGGGAGAAGCGCGGGCAGGCCCGGCGGAGCTTCAGCCTGACGCTCAAGGACGACGGGAGTGGCTGGCACGCGTGCGGTGACCTGACCCTGGAGTGCGGGGAGCGGTTGTGGGTCGCGCTGCGTGCGATGGCCACCGGCGATCCGGCGAATCCGCAGGACACTCAGGCGTGGGAAGACGCGCGCTCCGCGGGAGCCGCGGACGTCGATGAGGTCTTCGGGCCGCTGGGCCGGGCGCTCGCTGCGCAGGGACAGCTGCTGCCCCGGGCCCGGAGCGCGCGGCTGCATGACGCGCTGAACCTGCTGCTCGAGCGGTACCTGTCTGCGGGTCTGGGTGGGCTGTTGGGGAAAGCGCCGGTGCAGATCCACGTCACCCTGTCCGACCAGGCGCTCATCGACCGGCCCGGTGCGCCGCCGCCGAGGGCGGACAGCGGCCGGTTGATCCCGCGCAGTGTGGTCCGTCGGTGGTGGAGCGACAGTCGGGTCAGCGCCTGGGTCCTTGGGCAAGGTGGGAAGTCACTACGGGTGATTCATGGTCAACGGACGCTGACCGCGGACGAACGCAGGGCCCTCACCATCGAAGGGGGAGGGCGGTGCGTCGGGGACGGGTGCTGCCCCGCAGTCCCTGATCCGCTCAGGCCACTGCGGCCGCATCACGTGCTGGGCTATGCCGAGGACCAGGTCACCAGCCTCGAGGACACCGTCCCGGTCTGTGATCGGCTGCACCACGACCTGCACACCGGCAAACGGACCGTGCAGGTCCGCGACGGCCGGTGGCTCACCGAGAACGGCTGGACCACCGCACCCACCCTGCTCGACAACCCGCCGTTCTGACAGTGACCTCGGGCAAGCCCGGAGCCGACACGCCGAGGCAGGAGCCGAGCCCGAGCCCGGTCCGGGCGTTCACTCGATGCATGAGGCGACGCAGGCAGCACCAGCAGGACATCCCCGGCGTGCACGGGCGGGTCCGCTCGGGTCGGGAGACCGACGACCTGCTGAAGCGGCTCAACGCCGGCGACATCGCCGTCGTCGACCACGTGGACCTCGACGGGACGACAGCCCAGGCCCTGGTGGACAAGCACGTCGTCGCCGTGGTCAACGCCGCACCGAGCACGAGCGGCCGGTATCCCAACCTCGGGCCGCGGGTGCTGGTGGACAACGGCGTGCTGCTGCTCGACCACGTGGGGGCGGGCGTGTTCACCGGTCTCCAGGACGGCAAGCGGGCGCGGGTGCACGACGACGCGCTCTGGGTGGGGGAGGACCGGGTCGCCACTGGTCGGGTGCTCGACCTTGACGCCGTCACCACCGCCGCCGACCACGCGCGGGCGGGCCTCACCGCCCAGCTCGCGGACCTGGTGGCCAACACGACCGGCTTCCTGCTCGACGAGCGGGACGTCCTGCTCGACGGCACCGGGATCCCCTGGACCCGGACCCCGCTCGAGGGCCGCGACGTGGTCGTGGTCGTCGACGCCCACCAGGCACGGGCCGAGCTCGCCGCGCTGAGGCGTTTTGTGAAGCGGCGTGATCCTGTCTTCATCGGGGTCGACGCGGGAGCCGACCTGCTGCTGGAGAACGGTCACCGGCCGCACCTGGTCCTGGGGAACAGCAGCCGGCTGAGCGCCTCGGCGCTCGCCGCAGCCCAGGAGGTGGTGCACCGCGGTGTCCTGCCGGACGGCGCCCTCGACCGGCGCAAGGGCGACCCGGCGCCGTCTGTCCGGTTCGGCACCAGCATCCCGGCCGCGGACCTCGCGCTGCTGATCGCTGACCAGGCCGGCGCGCGCACCCTCACCGTGGTCGGCTTCCCGACGACGACCGAGCAGGTCCTGGACCACGGCCGGGCGGGAGCGCCGAGTGCCCTGCTGGTCCGGCTGCACCTGCTGGACCGGGTGATCGGAGCGCAGGCGGCGGCGGCGCTGACCCCGCGGCGCGCGCTCGTCCTCCCGCTGGTGCTGGCGCTCGTAGCGGCGGGGCTGGGCGCGGGATTCGACCCGCAGACCGTCCTCGACCGGTGGAACGACCTGCCTTTCTAGGCGCCCCTGGCGCGTCGGACGACGGCCGGCACCGACCCCTGTTAGCCTGGTCTTCCGTGCAGCGAGTGCATCGCTGACTGACACGGGGAGCCCCTCTTGACGAACGGCGCGCGCGAGACCTGCCACTTGTTCGTCACCGGGGGCGTCGCCTCCTCGCTCGGCAAGGGTCTCACCGCCTCGTCGCTCGGCCGGCTGCTGAAGGCGCGCGGTCTGCGGGTCACGATGCAGAAGCTCGACCCCTACCTGAACGTCGATCCCGGGACGATGAACCCGTTCCAGCACGGCGAGGTGTTCGTCACCGACGACGGCGCGGAGACCGACCTGGACGTCGGTCACTACGAGCGGTTCCTGGACGAGGTGCTCGCCGGGAACGCCAACGTCACGACCGGTCAGGTCTACAGCGCGGTCATCGCCAAGGAGCGCCGCGGGGAGTACCTCGGCGACACCGTGCAGGTCATCCCGCACATCACCGATGAGATCAAGAGCCGCATCCGCGGGCTGGCCGGCCCGGACGTCGACGTCGTGATCACCGAGGTCGGCGGAACGGTCGGCGACATCGAGTCGCTGCCCTTCCTCGAGGCCGCCCGGCAGGTGCGCCAGGAGGTCGGGCGCGACCGCTGCTTCTTCCTGCACGTCAGCCTGATCCCCTACATCGGCCCGTCCGGGGAGCTCAAGACCAAGCCGACCCAGCACTCCGTGCAGGCGCTGCGCACCATCGGCATCACGCCGGACGCGATCGTCTGCCGCAGCGACCGGCCGATCAACGACGGCATCAAGCGCAAGATCGCCAACATGTGCGACGTCGACATCGATGCCGTCGTGAGCGCCGTCGACGCACCCAGCATCTACGACATCCCGAAGGTGCTGCACTCCGAGGGCCTGGACGCGTACGTCGTCCGCAAGCTCAACCTGCCGTTCCGCGACGTGGACTGGACCGACTGGGACCGGCTGCTCCAGCGGGTGCACCACCCCTCCCGCGAGGTGACCATCGCGCTGGTCGGCAAGTACGTCGACCTGCCCGACGCCTACCTGTCGGTCACGGAGGCGCTGCGAGCCGGTGGCTTCCACCACGACGCGAAGGTGCACATCCGCTGGGTCGGCAGCGACGACTGCGAGAGCCCGGCCGGTGCCGCTGCTCAGCTCGGCGACGTCGACGGCGTGCTCGTGCCGGGCGGGTTCGGAGTGCGCGGGATCGAGGGCAAGCTCGGCGCGCTGACCTACGCCCGGACCCAGCAGATCCCGACGCTCGGCATCTGCCTGGGCCTGCAGTGCATGGTCATCGAGGCGGCGCGTTCGCTGGCCGGCATCGCCAAGGCGTCGTCGGCGGAGTTCGACCCCGCGACCCCCGACCCGGTCATCGCCACGATGGCCGACCAGGAGGACGTCGTCGCCGGCGACCGCGACATGGGCGGCACCATGCGCCTGGGCATCTGGCCCACCAAGATCCTGCCCGGCTCGGTCATCGCGTCGGTGTACGACGGCGACCCGGGCAACGAGCGGCACAGGCACCGGTATGAGGTGAACAACGCCTACCGGCCGGCCCTCGAGGCTGCCGGTCTGGTGTTCTCGGGGACGTCGCTGGACGGCACCCTGGTCGAGAACGTCGAGCTGCCTCGGGACGTGCACCCGTACTACGTCGGGACGCAGGCGCACCCGGAGTTCCGTTCCCGCCCGACCCGCGCGCACCCGCTCTTCGCCGGCCTGATCGCGGCGGCCGTGGAGCGCAACGAGTCGCAGCGCCTACCGCTCTAGGAGCAGCACGGGGATTCGGCGGCGGGTCTTGCTCTGGTAGTCGACGTACGGCGGGAAGGCGGTGCACGCCCGCGACCACCACCGCGTGCGCTCGGTGCCGGTGACCTCGCGGGCGGTCAGCGAGTGGGTGACGCCGGCGTCGAGCAGGGTCACGACCGGGTGGGCGAGCAGGTTGGCGTACCACGCAGGGTGGCGATCGGCCCCGCGGGCGGAGGCCACGACGCAGTAGGTCCCGGCGTGCTCCACCCGCATGAGGGGTGTCTTGCGGACGGCGCCGGTCCGGACCCCGGTGGTGGTGAGCAGCACGACGGCTCGGGCGCTCAGCCCTTGACCGGTGCGCTCCAGGTGATCCACCTCGTCGCGGACCCAGTCGACGGGGGAGGGGAGGTACGTCACTCCCTCAGTGTGCCGGAGCCAACCCTTTCAACTTTATCAACCCCGCGGTAGAGTACGACCTTGAGGAGGTCGAAGCCCGTGGATGTGCGAGCGCTGTACGCCCGAGCCAGTGGTCCGGCGCAGGCCCTGGCTGTCGCCGTCCTCGAGCAGGACCTCACCGATCAGGAGTGGGCCAGCCAGGTCGGGCCGGCGCTGAGCCAGGCTGACGTCGCCCGGCTGCTCGACATCAGCGTTCAGGCGGTGAGCAAGAGCCGCGGCCTGCTCCGCCTGCGCAACCGGGACGGACGCGTTGTCTACCCCGTGGTTCAGTTCGACGGTCGTCGGCCCCTCCCCGCCCTGCAGGAGGTGCTCGCGCTCCTCGACGGGCCGCTGCTGCCTCTCACCATCGCGTCGTGGCTCACGACCTCACACCCCGCTCTGGACGGACGGACCCCTGCCCTGGCGTTGCGAGACGGTGACCGCGTCGCCGTGCTGCGGCTGGCCCGCCAGACGGTGTCCTCCGCCGGCTGAGTCCCCACTGTGCCGCAGCCCGAGCCTCCTCCCGTCACCACCCTGGGCCGACTCCCCACCCGGGTGCTGGCCGGGGTCGTGTTGCACCGGGTCTTCTTGGCCCGCCGGCCGAGCCCGTGGTGGTTCTCGGGCGTGCCGAGCGACGCCGACCCGGACGGCTTCGGGCGGTTCGACCTCCCGCTCCCCGATGGCGCGTGCTACCTGGCGACCAGCCCCGTCTCGGCGGCCCTCGAGACCTTCCAGCACCTGGTCGGCGGACTGCTGCCCGACGACGAGTTGAGGCGGCGCGCCCGGGTCGAGGTGCTCGCGCCCGCCAGCACACCGCTGGCTGCGAACCTCACCGCGGCCCGCGCGCGCGGTGCCGGGGTGACCTACGAGCTGTTCTCCAGCGGGGATCGGGCGCTCTCGCAGCGCTGGGCCGGCGGCCTTCGCCGGGCCGGGTTTCGCGCTCTCGTGCAGGGGGTGCGGCACGACCCCACCGGACGGCTGCGGGCGGTCACGCTGTTCGACCTCGCGGGGGACCATGCGCCGTACGACGACGAGGCGGGGTGGGCCGGGGAGCGCAAGGCGCTGCACACCGACATGGCGTTGCGGACCGCTCTCGGGAGGTACGGCATCCGGGTCACCCGCTCGGACGTGCAACTGCTCGTCGTGGCGCTCGAGGACAGCGGGCTGCTGTAGATCAGCGCGCGACGGCGGCAGTCTTCGCGGTGGGGGAGACCTCGACGTCCTCCTTGCGCGGGTTGGTGCGCAGCACCCGGTCGCCGCCGCGACGCGTCACGCCGAGCCAGTAGCGCTCGTTGCGGAAGTGGTGCAACCGATGCGCCCGGTGCAGGCGCCGGTACGGGCCGTGGCGCGGCACGTAGTCGGTGTGGATGAGGAAGTGGACCCACTCGTAGACCAAGACCATCACCGCGGCGACCAGGACCCCGGTCACCGCGGACGGCGTCCGGAAGACCAGCACGATCGCGCCGAGGAGCACGCTCCCGCCGTACACGGTGACGGGGTGGAGGAACTGCCAGCGCAGGTCGCGCGGGTCCTCGTGGTGGCGCCGATGGGCGTAGCCGGCGATCTTGTCGCGGCGGGAGCCGTTCGCCGGGCAGTGCAGGACGAAGACGTGGATCAGCCACTCCACGAACGGCTGAGCCGCCAACAGCGAGGCGACGACCACCGCATCGGCCCACGACCACGACGTCCACCAGCCGGGCCAGGCGAGCCGGACGACGAGCAGGACGCCGATCTGCGCGGCCAGCAGCAGGGGAGTCCGGTGCGCGCGGAACTCCGCGAACGCTTCGGGCAGCGTGTGCAGGTCGCGGGTGACAGGTGGCACGACGCCGACGGTACGCCGCACCTGGGCCTTGCGGCACCTCGCGGCGCCCGGTACCTTGCCTGACATGGAACCGGGTGGGACACGCATCTCCCAGCTCCGCCGTGGGGTGCTGGAGTTCTGCGTGCTCGCCCTTCTCTCCGAGGCCGAGCTCTACGGCTTCGACCTGGTCCGTCGCCTGTCTGAGGTCGACGGGCTGGTGACCAGCGAGGGGACCATCTACCCGCTGCTGTCCCGGCTCCGGCGCGAGGGCTGGGTCACCACGACCTGGGCCGAGTCGGAGTCCGGACCACCGCGCCGCTACTACGCCCTCACCACGGACGGCGCGCAGGCGCTGGCCGGCTTCACCCAGGACTGGGAGCGCTTCCGCGACTCCGTCGACGCCGTACTCACCAAGGGGACGTCATGACCGCCTCGACCGTCGACGCGCTGGTCGCCGACTACCTGCACCGGCTGTCTGCTGCCGCGGCCGCGTTGCCTCCGGAGCGGCGCAGCGACGTGCTGTCGGGCATCGAGGAGCACATCGCCGACGCCCGGGCCGCCGGCGCCGCGGCGGACGAGGCGGCGGTGCGCACGTTGCTCGACCGGCTCGGCGAGCCCGAGGAGATCGTCGCCGCGGCGCAGGACGAGGTCGGCGTGGCGTACCCACCGCCGGGCTATCCCCGTGCGCCCGAACCACCGGTGGTCCTTCGCCCCCGCAGCACCGGGCTCGAGCTGGCTGCGGTCCTCATGCTCACCGCGGGGTCGCTGATCCCCGTCATCGGATGGCTCGTCGGCGTCGCGCTGCTGTGGAGCAGCCGGCTGTTCCGGACGGGGGAGAAGGTCCTCGCCACCCTGGTCGTGCCCGGCGGACCGGGACTGCTGCTGCTGGTCGGGCTTTCCTGGTACCCGGGCAGGTCTGCAGCGCGTCGAGCACGAGTGTGGCGGTCCCGTCGCCTGGGCCGACCTGGCGTTCGACGAGCCTCCCCTGGTGACCACGCTGTCCTGTTCCGGTGGGCTGCCGTTCCCGACCTGGCTGACGCTGCTGATGGCGGTGGTGGCGCTCGTCGCCCCCGTCGTCGTCGCGGTCGCGATCTACCGGCGGGCCCAGGTGCGGGCGGCCGCAGAGCCGCCCACACCGGTCACCGCACGAGCGGGCCGGTGGGGCGGCCTGGAGATCGCGGCCGTCGCGCTGCTGGGCCTGGGGTCGTTCCTGCTGCCCGGCGTCGGTCCGCTCCTCGGGCTGGTGCTCGTCTACCTGAGCGCGCAGTGGACCACCAGGGAGAAGGTCATCGCCACCGCGATAGCCATCGTCCCGTCGCTGCTGCTCGTCGTCGGAGTGTTCTCGTTGAGTGCTGGAGGTCTGTGATGGTGCTGGGTGCGTTCTACTTCGCCCTGCTGCTGGGGGTGCTGGGCCCTGCCCTTGCCGCCCTCTACCTGCTCGTGGTGCTCAACGGTCGCTCCTGAGCCTCTGACAGGCTGGGGGCGTGCATGACTACGAGGTCCAGCAGTCCGACACCGTGTTCGAGGGTCGGATCATCGACCTCCGGCGGGACATCGTCGCCATGCCAGGGGGGACGACGTCCCAGCGCGACGTCGTCGTGCACCCCGGCGCGGTCGGAGTGGTCGCCCTGCGTCCGGGCCCCGACGGGCTCGAGGTGCTGCTGGTCAACCAGTACCGCCACCCGGTCCAGCGGCGGCTGGACGAGCTCCCGGCGGGACTGCTCGACGTCGCCGGAGAGCCGGGGCTCGCGGCGGCGAAGCGCGAGTTGGCCGAGGAGGCAGGGTACGGCGCGGACACCTGGCACGTCCTCGCCGACGTCCTCACCAGCCCGGGGATGACCGACGAGTCGATCCGGATCTACCTGGCCCGCGACGTCCACGAGGTCGAGCGGGACGTGCAGGAGCACGAGGAGCTCGAGATGACCAGCCACTGGGCACCGCTCGCGGACGCCGTCCGTGCCGTGTTGTCCGGGGAGCTGGAGAACGCCGCGTGCGCGATCGGCGTGCTGGCCGCGGCCGCCGCGGAGAACGAGGGGTTCGCCCTGCTTCGCCCCGCCGATGCTCCGTGGCGGGCCCGGCCGGGGTCCGGCGGGCACTAGGCTCGCGGGCGCCGGACACCCTCCCGGCGCCAGGGCGTCGGGTCCCGACCGGACGCGACCACGTGATCAAGGAGCGCTCGTGAAGGTCGGCATCCCCCGCGAGGTCAAGAACCACGAGTACCGCGTGGCCATCACCCCCGCGGGAGTGCGCGAGCTCGTCGCCCACGGCCACGAGGTCTTCATCGAGCAGGACGCCGGCGTCGGGTCCTCCATCACCGACGAGGAGTTCGTCGCCGCCGGGGCGACCATCCTCCCGACCGCGGACGACGTCTGGGCGACCGGTGATCTCGTGCTCAAGGTCAAGGAGCCCATCGCGGAGGAGTACCCCCGCATGCGCTCCGGGCAGGTGTTGTTCACCTACCTGCACCTCGCGGCGTCGCGTGCGTGCACCGATGCCCTGCTGAAGGCCGGCGTCACGGGCGTCGCCTACGAGACGGTCCAGCTGCCCGACCTGTCGCTGCCGCTGCTCGCCCCGATGTCAGAGGTGGCCGGCCGCATGGCGCCGCAGGTCGGGGCGCACTGCCTCGAGCGCGCCTCCGGCGGCCGCGGCGTCCTCATGGGCGGCGTCTCCGGGGTGTACGCCGCCAAGGTCGTCGTGATCGGCGCCGGCGTCTCGGGCATGAACGCTGCCGCCATCGCGCTCGGCATGCAGGCCGAGGTGCTGCTGCTCGACCGCAACGTGGCGCGCCTGCGCGAGGTCGACCGGATCTACCAGGGCCACATGCAGACGGTCTGCTCCAACACCTACGAGATCGAGCGCGCCGTCGTCGACGCCGACCTGGTCATCGGCGCGGTGCTCGTGCCGGGTGCCAAGGCACCGATCCTCATCAGCGACGACCTGGTCGGGCAGATGAAGCAGGGCTCGGTGCTCGTCGACATCTCCGTGGACCAGGGCGGCTGCTTCGAGTCGACCCGTCCCACGACGCACGCCGACCCGACGTACGAGGTGAACGGGTCGCTGTTCTACTGCGTGGCCAACATGCCCGGTGCGGTGCCGAACACGTCGACGTACGCGCTCACCAACGTGACGCTGCCCTACGCCGTGGAGATCGCCGACCGCGGCATCGCCGCCGCCTGCGCCGCTGACCCGGCGCTCGCGCTGGGGGTGAACACCGTCGGCGGACAGGTCACCTACGCCCCGGTCGCGCAGGCGCACGGTCTGACGTCGGTGCCGCTGTCGTCGGTGCTGGTCTAGGTGCTCGCCTGAGCACGACCGCTGCGGAGCGTACCGTCCGGGCCTACCTGGACCACCTCGCGGTGGAGCGGGGCCTCGCGGTGAACACGCTCTCGTCGTACCGCCGGGACCTCGCGAGGTACGTCGACTTCCTGACCTCCCGCGAGATCAGCGCGCTGGACCAGGTGCGGGAGGCCGAGGTGAGCGACTTCCTGGCCGCGCTGCGCGCGGGCTGGGGGGAGCACCCGCCGCTGTCAGCCACCTCGGCCGGCCGGGCTGTGGTCGCCGCCCGCGGACTGCACCGCTTCGCGGTGCGCGAGGGCATCACGATGAACGACCCGGCGGCGCAGGTGCGGCCACCGACGCCGGCCCGCCGCTTGCCCAAGGCACTGTCGGTGGAGGAGGTCGCGTCGCTGCTCGCGGCCGCCGGCGCGGCCGACACGCCGCTGGCCCTGCGCGACGCCGCGCTGCTGGAGCTGCTGTACGGCACCGGCGCGCGCATCTCCGAAGCGGTGGGCCTGGCGGTCGACGACCTGGACCGGAGCCAGGGCCTGGTCCGGCTGGACGGCAAGGGCGGCAAGCAGCGGGTGGTGCCGGTGGGGTCCTACGCCACCCGCGCTGTCGAGGCCTACCTGGTTCGCGGCCGGCCGGCGCTGGCCGCGGCGGGGAGCGGGACGTCCGCGCTGCTGCTCAATGCACGCGGGGGACCGCTGTCGCGGCAGAGCGCCTGGGCCGTGCTCAAGGCCACGGCCAGGCGGGCCGGCATCGTCGCCGAGGTCTCGCCCCACACGCTGCGGCACTCGTTCGCCACGCACCTGCTCGACGGGGGCGCGGACGTCCGCGTGGTGCAGGAGCTGCTCGGGCACGCGTCGGTCACCACGACGCAGATCTACACGCTCGTCACCGTTGATCGGCTGCGTGAGGTCTACGCCGGAGCCCACCCGCGCGCGCTCGCGTAGAGAACCGCTGTCCACAGTCGGGGTGTGGGTTATCCACATCCCGTCGGCGTGTCGTCCCCAGATTCCGGCTGGGTGTTGTAGGAGGCGGCCGTGGACCCGTACAGTCCCGGCAGATCGCCAAGGGCACACGGCGAGAAGTATCAACGGCGTTCAAGCAGCAGAGAGGTACGACGACTTGTGAGTATGTCGACAAAGCCGATCCCCGTGGTGGGGGAGATGGGGCCGACCGGCCGACCGCTGCCTTACGTCCCGGACCCTCCGGTGCTGGAGCGACACGGACCCGCCCGCATCCTGGCGATGTGCAACCAGAAGGGCGGGGTCGGCAAGACGACGTCCACCATCAACCTGGGGGCTGCCCTTGCCGAGCAAGGCCGGCGCGTCCTGCTGGTCGACCTCGATCCGCAGGGTGCGCTGTCGGTCGGCCTCGGCGTCAACCCGCTGCAGCTGGACCGGACGGTCTACAACCTGCTGATGGACCGGGACGTCACGGTCGACGACGTCATGCTCAAGACCAACATCGCCGGCATGGACCTGCTGCCGAGCAACATCGACCTGTCGGCGGCCGAGGTGCAGCTGGTGAACGAGGTGGCGCGGGAGCAGACCCTGCTGCGGGCGCTCACTCCGGTGCTCGAGGACTACGACATCGTCCTGATGGACTGCCAGCCCTCGCTGGGTCTGCTCACCGTCAACGCTCTCACCGCCGCCCACGGCGTGATCATTCCGCTCGAGTGCGAGTTCTTCGCCCTCCGAGGGGTGGCTCTCCTCATCCAGACCATCGAGAAGATCAAGGAAAGGCTTAACCCTCAACTCGAGCTTGAGGGAATTCTCGCTACGATGTACGACGCACGCACCCTCCACGGGCGTGAGGTGCTGGCCCGGGTGGTCGAGGCCTTCGGGGACCGGGTGTTCCACACGGTGATCAACCGCACCGTGCGCTTCCCCGAGACCACGGTCGCCGGCGAGCCCATCACGACGTACGCATCCTCCTCGGCGGGCGCCACGGCCTACCGCGACCTCGCCAAGGAGGTGCTGGCCCGATGAGTCGCCGGATCGCGCTGCCTGGCGCGGACGAGCTGTTCCGGTCCACCGGGGACGGACGGGACGCGGGGGAGGCCGAGCGGGCTCCCGACCGCCCGACCTCCGGTGCCGGAGGGACCGGCTCTGGCTCCGGCAGCTCCGGGCCTTCGGGCGCGCCGAGCACCCCAGACGCGCGCCCTGCCTCGTCGGGCAGCGAGCACGCGGGCCAGGGGGCACGCGAGGACGCGCAGTACGCCTGGGGGGAGCGCGACGCGGACAGCCCGGCGCAACAGGGTGAGGCGCAGGACGGGGAGGACCTGGCGCTGGCGTCCGCCTCGGTCCGGTCCGCCCCACGGCGCCGCGCTCGCGCCGTCGCCGATCGCCGGCCGAGCGGGCGTGAGCGCCACGACGAGAAGATCACCGTCTACGTCTCCGCGGACGAACTGATGGACCTCGAGCACGCGCGCCTGGCCCTGCGGGGCGATCACGGGTTGCCGGTGGACCGGGGCCGGGTGGTCCGCGAGGCCCTCGCCGTGGTCCTGGCCGACTTCGAGGCCAAGGGCGAGGCCAGCATCCTGGTGCGCCGCCTCCGAGGTCGCTGAGTGCTGTACGCGCTCGAGCACCCGCTGTCCCTCCTCGTCCTGCTCACGAGCTTCGTCGTGGCCGTCGCCCTGCACGGGTTCGTGCAGGCGGTGGTGGCTGATCGCACCGGCGACGCGCTCCCGAGACAGCAGGGTAGGTTGACGGCTGACCCTCGACGTCACGTCGATCCTTTCGGTGCGGTAGCGGCTGCTGTGTCAGGCCTGGGGTGGTCGGCGCCGCTCGAGCCGCGGCGGAGATCTCGCGGCGCGCTGCTTGCCGTGAACCTGATCGCCCCGGCCGCCAACGTGCTGCTGGGAGTGGGTCTGCTGGTGGCCTGGCGTGGTGTCTACGGTCCGCTGCCGGGCGACGTCGGTGGCCTCGCGTTCTTCCTCCAGCACGGGCTTCCGGCCTCGCTGAGCAACCTGGGCTCGGTGGCCCTGCTGCTCGGGGGCGCCTCCCAGCTCTACTTCGGCGCCCTGAGCCTCGTGCCGTTGCCTCCCCTCGACGGGGGCCGGATCATGCTCGGGCTCGCCCCGCGCTCGCTCGGTTGGCAGAAGGCCGAGCACTACCTGGTCGAACGGAACGTCGGCGTGGTGGCGCTCCTCCTGCTGTTGGTGGTGCCGCTCGGCGGGTCCGTTCCGCTGCTGCCGGCGCTCCTGGACATCGTCCTTGGACCCCTGGTCCAGGCCCTGCTCGGCTCCTGAGGCCCGCCGCGGCGACGCCACAGGCGTCGATGTGTGACGATGTGCGCCGCGCGCCACCTGATGAGGTGGTCACGCGACGAGGGCAGGACCGCCGTGAGGAGGACCGGGTGAGGAGCGCATGAGCGACGTCGTGTCCGGCCTCGCCTTGTCTCCGGCGCCGGCCCCCGGGGTGCCGGACCCGGCGGCGCCTGCTTTGGCCACTCCCGTGTCCGAGGGCGGGGCGCCCGGCGCGTTCACCGTGCATCTCGACGTGTTCGACGGGCCGTTCGACCTGCTGCTGGGCCTGATCAGCAAGCACCAGCTCGACGTCACCGACGTCGCCCTGTCCAAGGTCACCGACGACTTCATCGCGCACATCCGTGCCGCGGGCGCGGCGTGGGACCTCGGGCAGGCCACCGAGTTCCTCGTCGTGGCGGCGACGCTGCTGGACCTCAAGGCCGCGCGGCTCCTGCCGGGCGCGGAGGTCGAGGACGAGGAGGACCTGGCGCTGCTCGAGGCCCGGGACCTGCTGTTCGCGCGGCTGCTGCAGTACCGCGCGTACAAGCACGCAGCGGCGCACCTCGGCGGCTTGCTGGCGGAGGAGTCGCGGCGCTTCCCCCGCCAGGTCGGCCTGGAGGCGCGGTACGCCGGGCTGCTTCCCGAGGTGCTGCTCGGCCTGAGCCCGAGGGAGTTCGCTGCGCTCGCCGCAAAGGCCCTCACTCCTCGTCCCGAGGAGCTGGTGGCGGTCGACCACGTCCACGGCGGAGCGGTGTCGGTGCGTGAGCAGACCGCGCTGCTGCACGAGCGACTGCGGCGCCTGGGCGGAGCGAGCTTCCGCGCGCTCACCGCCGACTGCGCCGGCACGCTGGAGGTGGTGGCGCGGTTCCTGGGACTGCTGGAGCTCTACCGGGAGGGCCTGGTCTCCTTCGAGCAGGCCGAGGCCCTCGCTGAGCTGCGCGTCCGCTGGACCGGACCTGCCGCAGGGGAGGACGGCGGCTCCGGCGACGCCGACGGAGGCGCGGCGGCTGCTGCCGGGGCCGAGTGGGACGATCCGACCGACACGTCGGCGCCCGATGCTCCGCCGGCTGGACAGAGAGCTGAGACATGATCAACAACGAGCTCGTCAACGCACCTCCGAGCACCGCTGAGGGCTCGGGTGAGGCGTCCCCTCGCGAGGTGGCGTCCCCCGCTGGGCTGCTCGGCGCGCCGCACCAGGCAGGCGCGATGCCGCAGGGTCCGGAGCAGCCGCCGCTGTCGGCCGCACTCGAGTCGCTGCTGCTCGTCACCGACGAACCGGTGCCCTCGGTGACCCTCGCTCAGGTGGTCGAGCGCCCAACGGAAGAGGTCGAGCAGGCCCTGCACGCACTGGCGCAGGCGTACGTCGACACCGGCCGAGGCTTCACCCTGCGGCAGGTCGCCGGCGGGTGGCGGCTCTACACGCGCGACGACTGTGCGGCGTACGTCGAGCGCTTCATCCTGGACGGCCAGCAGGCCAGGCTGACGCAGGCAGCGCTGGAGACCCTTGCGGTGATCGCGTACCGGCAGCCCGTGACCCGGCAACGCGTCAGCGCGGTGCGAGGCGTCAACGTGGACGGGGTGGTGCGGACGCTCGTGGCCCGCGGCCTCATCGTCGAGGCAGGCACCGACGAGCACACCGGGGCGACCGCCTACCGCACGACGACCTACCTGTTGGAGCGGCTAGGTCTCCAGTCACTGGAGGACCTTCCTTCTCTTGCTCCCCTTCTACCTGAGATCGACGACCTCACGTCGGACTCATCCTCGAGTTGAGGTAACACCATGAGCCAGCCCAAGAACGACTCCCAGCAACCGCCCCGACGCGATGACGGCATCCGCCTGCAGAAGGTGCTGGCTGCGGCCGGCGTCGGCTCACGTCGTGCCTGTGAGGTGATGATCGACGAGCGGCGCGTCAGCGTGGACGACCAGATCGTCACCGAGCAGGGGCTGCGCGTGGACCCGGAGAGCGCCGTCATCAAGGTCGACGGGATGCGCGTCACGACGTCGACCACGAAGATCTACCTGGCCCTGAACAAGCCCAAGGGCATGGTCTCGGCGATGACCGACCCCGAGGGCCGTCCTACCGTGGGTGACCTGGTCATCGACCGTAAGGACCGGCTGTTCCACGTCGGTCGGCTGGACGCGGAAACGGAGGGCCTGCTGCTGCTCACGAACGACGGCGAGCTGGCCCACCGGCTCTCGCACCCGTCCTACAAGGTGCCCAAGACCTACCTGGCGGAGATCATCGGCCCGGTGCAACGCGACGTCGGCAAGCGGCTGCGCGCGGGCGTGCTGCTCGAGGACGGCCCCGTCGTCGTCGACAGCTTCCGCCTGATCGACAGCGCGGCCAACAAGGTGCTCGTGGAGGTCGTCCTGCACGAGGGCCGCAAGCACGTGGTGCGGCGGCTGCTCGCTGACGTGGGACACCCGGTGCAGTCGCTGGTGCGCACGGCCATCGGCCCCGTGCACCTCGGACCGCATCGGCCCGGTCGGCTCCGGAACCTCACGCCCGGCGAAGTCGCGTCCCTGTACGCCCTGGTGGAGCTCTAGCCCCACCGGCGTGGTGCGCGGCGAGGGCCGCGCTCCGGTGGGTCTGCCGTTGTCCTCGCCGTGGAGGGCCCGCGTCCGTCGCGGCCCTGCGTCGCAAGCCCGCCCTTCGCGGAACCACCCTTCGCAGAACCACCCTTCGCAGGGCCGCACTCGGCCCAGCCAAGCACTTGTGCAGGCCCGCGTCCTCCGCGAGGCCGGCTCCTCGTCCAGCCCGCGTTCCCGCGAGGCCGCGTCCCCCTGGGGCGGATGAGGGTGACGCGGCCCGACGCGCGTCGCCCCTCCCTCGCCGACGGCCGACGTGGCAGTGCCGTCGCCCGCTGTTCGACGGTCCCGGCCGGCTCCCCTCCCGACGGCGTTGCCGGTCGCGACCGCAGCCAGCGGCCCGGGTTTGGGGGCGGCCGGGGTCGCGCGTGGCGGGCCATCGCGGCGCGCCTTGTTCCTTCGCACGCCAGCGCGAGTGCGGGGGATGAGAGCCGCCGAGCGGCTCAAGAGTGCTGGCAATCCATCGGCAACCGGATGAGCCGAGATAGCGCTAAGTGGTTACTACAATTAGTCGACAAGCCAGTTCCAATGGCACGGGCCAACCACATTGCTGGGGCGGCCGGTCCGCACTATGCACGGCAGTGCGCTGCTGTTTATCGCTTTAACCACTATCCGTGCTTGGTGTCTGTCATCGAGCGGCCAATGAAACGGTAAGTCGACTTCACGATGTGACCGGAAAGCGCGTTCTCGGCATCTCGGTGAAGTACCGAACCGGCACAGCGACACGCCGCTATGCAACTTCACTCCTCTAGTGTCTCCTCGATAGGGTGACGAGGTCGTGAGGGAGGGCAGCCGGGTGGCGGTGCGTGCAGTGCGAGGTGCGATCCAGGTGGACGCGGATGATCGCGACGAGATCCTGACCGCGACCACGGAGCTGCTCCTGGCGGTGCTGGAGCGCAACGGTCTCGAGCCGGAGGACCTCATCAGCGTCGTGTTCACCGCGACCCCGGACCTCCGCTCCGAGTTCCCCGCCTATGCCGCACGGCAGATGGGCATCACCGACGTCCCCCTGCTCTGCGCAGCGGAGATCGACGTCCCCGGTGCCATGCCGCGCGTGCTGCGGTTGTTGGCGCACGTGGAGACGGCCCGGCCGCGCGTCGAGATGCGCCACGTGTACCTGCGTGGGGCCGCTGGCCTTCGCACGGATCTGCCTCAGTAGCGGTGTCCAGTGCCCTCATCCTCGGCTCCGGCCTCATCGGCACGAGTGTGGGGCTCGCCCTGTCCGCCGCCGGCTGGACGGTTTTTCTCGACGACGTGGATCCCGAGCACCTTCGCCTCGCCGTGGAGAGGGGAGCAGGGCGAGCGTGGGGGAGGGGCTCCGCAGTCGGCCGCACCGGTGGACGTCGTCGTCGCGGCCGGCCCCCCCGGGACGTTGGCCAGACAACTGGCGGATGCTCAGAGACTCGGACTCGGCCAGACGTACACCCATGTAGGCAGTGTGCAGTCTCAGGTTCAGCGTGAGGTTGACAGCTTGGGCTGTGATTTGTCCTCTGTCGTCGGCTCACATCCCATGGCGGGCAGGGAGCTCTCCGGCCCCACGGGCGCCGTGCTCGACCTCTTCGTCGGGCGTTCGTGGGCACTGTGTCCCTCCCCCGACAGCAGCGCTGGCGCCCTCGAGGCGGTGACCGCGCTGGCCCTCGCCTGTGGGGCGGTTCCGCTCGTCGTGGCACCAACCGATCACGACCGGTCCGTCGCATTGCTGAGCCACCTGCCGCAGGTCGTGGCCTCCGCGTTGGCGGGACAGCTGGTGCGGCCGGGAACGGGGGCTCAACGCACGGGGATCGTTGCTGGCCTGTCCGGCCCGGGCCTCGCGGACACGACCAGGCTCGCAGCTGGCTCACCCGATCTCTGGACCGAGATCCTGTGCGCCAACGCGCAAGAAGTGGCACCGGTGGTCCGTGCGCTCGCCGAGGACCTGCTCACGGTGGCGGCGGCGCTCGACGTCCTCGCCA
Organism: uncultured Actinomycetota bacterium; assembly: GCA_963760125.1. Lineage (GTDB taxonomy): Bacteria > Actinomycetota > Actinomycetes > Mycobacteriales > SCTD01 > RYN-111. The sequence continues at coordinate 28,382 of CAVXBV010000012.1, forward strand.
CCCCAAACCCTCTCACCACGGCGAGCGGGGCGTTGCCAGAGCCCGCGGAGCGCCGCGCGGCGCGTGCGGTCGTCACGACCGCTCTGCGTCGCGGCACGCAGGGCCGGGCCACGGTAGCGGTGAAGCGGGGCGTCCGAGAGGACGGCTTTGCCCGCGTCGGCGTCGAGGTCGATGATCGTCCGGGTCGACTCGCCGCCCTCCTGGTGGATGCGGGGCGGGCAGGGACGAATGTGGAAGACGTCAGGGTGGATCACGTTCCGGGTCGGCCGACCGGCGTGATCGAGCTGCTCGTCGACCGAGGGGCCGAGGCCGCGTTGCGACAGGCGCTCCAGGCAGCCGGCTGGAGGCTCCTGTCTGGGCCACCCCCAGCCCCCTCAGAGAATGGCTAAGTCGATAACTTGGCATATCGCAGCGCCAACTCCAACCCTGAGTGTCGACAGGACGACATTCGCGAGCCAGGGAGCGCGACGTGACCTCCCCCGCTCGGTAGGCTCGCCGCGGTCGGGCGGGACCCGCAGCAGTACTGCCAGGCGCGAGGGAGGGTGACGGTGGAAGCGCACGACGCACGACCGACACCGCTCGCCGTGCCGGCGGCGGACGAGCTAACGCGGGTCGTGGCCCTGGACGGGCCTGCCGGCAGCGGGAAGAGCACGGTGGCGCGCGCTGTGGCTGCGGCGCTGGGCTGGCGTTTCGTGGACACCGGCGCGACCTACCGAGCGGTGACGCTGGCGGTCCTGCGCGGGCGCGGCCTGCCCGAGGGGCCCAAGGGTCCGCTCGACGCGCGGGTGGCGGCGCCCATCGCCCGCGCGGCGCACGTCGAGCTGAGCACGGACCCCGGCGAGAGCTGGGTGCGGTTGGACGGCGAGGACGTCACCGCGGAGATCCGCGGTACCGAGGTCACGGCCGCGGTGAGCGCGGTGAGCGCGCTGCCTGAGGTGCGAGAGGTGTTGATCGCCCTCCAGCGGCGTGCCATGGGCGTCGAGGGAGCCGTCGTTGAGGGTCGTGACATCTCGACCGTGGTGGCTCCGGCCGCGGCCGTGAAGGTCTACCTGGACGCGTCTGCGGAGGCGAGAGCGCGCAGGAGGGCGGGCGAGGTGACCACCGCCGATCATGATCCGGCAGCCGTGCAGGCCGCCGTCGCCGTGGCGCTGGCGGCCCGAGATGCTCGTGACAACCAGACGAACAAGCTCCAAGCGTCTGATGGTGCGGTTCATCTGGATACGACAGCACTGTCCATCGATCAGGTGGTCGACGTCGTTGTTGCCCTGGCTCACGACGCAGGGCTGGTGGCGCCGCGTCCCGGCGACCGATCTCCGGGCTCCCTGTGATGGACGAGGCGCGAGCCACGGGTGCCCGACGCCGGGCCACGGGGGAACGGCGGGCCTGGGTGGTCCTCGCCAGCCGGCCCTTCGGCTGGGTCCTGTTCCACGGGCTGTTCGCCGTCCGCGTCAGCGGCGCTGAGCACGTCCCCCGCCACGGTCCGGTGCTGCTCGCGGGCAACCACACCGGCTTCCTGGACGGGCCGCTGGTCTACACCGTCAGCCCCCGTCCCGCGTCGTTCCTCGCCAAGAGCGAGCTGTTCGTCGGCCCGCTCGCGCGGGCGCTCGGCTGGCTCGGCCAGATCCCGGTGCATCGGGGTCGCCCGGATCGCGAGGCGTTGCGCGCGGGGCTGGCCGTCCTCGAGCGAGGTGAGGCACTGGGCGTGTTCCCCGAGGGCACCCGCGGCGCGGGCACGCTCGACGCCGTGAACGACGGCCTCGCCTATCTCGCCCTGCGCAGCGGTGCGCTCGTCGTGCCCGTCGCGGTCCTCGGTACGGCAGAAGCGCTGCCCCGAGGACGCCGCTTCCCGACGCTGCGCGCCCCGGTCCGCGTGGTGTTCGGCCGGCCCATCTCGGTCGACGTGGACGGTGACCCGCGCGCGCGGCGTACCGTGGGAGCCGCGGCAGAGCAGCTGCGGCTCGCTCTGGTCGCCCACCTCGAGGTGGCGGCCCGGCAGCACCAGGGCACCAGCGGGGCCGATCCACGGGTCGCAGCCCCCCGCGAGAGGGACGCATGAGCGAGTACGAGAGCGACCAGCCGGTCCTGGCGGTCGTGGGACGGCCCAACGTCGGCAAGTCGACACTGGTCAACCGCATCATCGGCCGTCGCGAGGCGGTCGTGGAGGACGTGCCCGGCGTGACGCGGGACCGTGTCACCTACGACGCCGTCTGGCGCGGGCGTCGGTTCACCGTGGTCGACACCGGCGGCTGGGACCCGGACGCCGTCGGGCTGGCGGTGGCGGTCAGCGCGCAGGCGGAGATCGCCATCGCGGCAGCGGACGCGGTCCTGTTCGTCGTGGACAACGTGGTCGGCGCCACCGACGCCGACGAGGCCGTGATCAAGGTCTTGCGACGTACCAACAAGCCTGTCGTGCTGGCTGCCAACAAGGTGGACGACGAGCGCGGCGAGGCGGACGCCGCCGCGCTCTGGAGCCTGGGTCTCGGCGAGCCCTACGTGGTGAGCGCCCTGCACGGTCGGGGGAGTGGCGAGCTGCTCGACGCGATCCTCGAAGCCCTGCCCGAGCTGCCGGCGGAGCGGTTCGTCGAGCCGGAGGGCCCGCGCCGCGTCGCCCTGCTGGGCCGGCCCAACGTCGGCAAGTCCAGCCTGCTCAACCGGCTCTCCGGCGAGACCCGCGTGCTCGTCGACAGCGTCGCCGGCACGACGCGGGACCCCGTGGACAGCCTGGTAGAAGTCGGCGGAGAGACATGGAAGTTTGTCGACACCGCGGGCTTGCGGCGAAGGGTCAGCCACGCCAGCGGAGCGGAGTACTACTCCAGCCTGCGCACGCAGAGCGCGCTCGACGCGGCGGAGGTGGCGGTCGTGCTGCTCGACGCGAGCGAGCCGATCAGCGAGCAGGACCAGCGCATCATCGGCATGGTGGTGGAGACCGGCCGCGCGCTGGTCATCGCGTTCAACAAGTGGGACCTCGTGGACGAGGACCGTCGCTACGACCTGGCCAAGGAGATCGACCGCGAGCTCGCCCGTGTCGCCTGGGCGCCGACGCTCAACGTCAGTGCCCTCACCGGCCGTTCGGTCGACAAGCTGGCCACCCATCTGCACACCGCGCTCGACGGGTGGGAGACGCGCATCCCCACGGCGCGCCTCAACCAGTGGATCTCCGAGCTCATCGCGCAGACCCCGCCGCCGGTCCGCGGGGGGAAGCAGCCCAAGGTGCTGTTCGCCACCCAGGCCGGTACGCGCCCGCCGCGGTTCGTGCTGTTCGCCAGCGGGTTCCTCGAGGCCGGTTACCGCCGGTTCATCGAGCGGCGGCTTCGGGAGGACTTCGGTTTCGCGGGGACGCCGATCGAGGTGAGCGTCAAGGTGCGCGAGAAGAGCAAGAAGAGCTGACCCTGCTAGGGTCTGGTCGCTGTCCGGGGTTCGCCTCGGGCTGCGGGCTGTAGCGCAGCTTGGTAGCGCACTTGACTGGGGGTCAAGGGGTCGCAGGTTCAAATCCTGTCAGCCCGACACAGCGGACGGCACCGGCTCCGGCCCGGGCCGCCGCCTCGTCGAGAACGACCACGGAGCGATAGTCTCACCGGACGGCCACCCAGGTCGCCTGGGAGGATCACCTGTGACGCCGCACGAGCCCGGTGCCGACCGGATCTGGACGATCCCCAACGCGCTGTCCATGTTGAGGTTGCTGGGCGTCCCGGTCTTCCTCATCTGGGTGCTCCGCGCCCCGTACCACGACGGTTGGGCGATCTGGCTGCTCATCGCCGCGGGGATCAGCGATTACGCCGATGGGAAGATCGCCCGGCGGTTCGGGCAGTTCTCCCGCCTCGGGCAGCTGCTCGACCCGGCCGCCGACCGGCTGTACATCGCCGCCACGCTCATGGCGCTGGTCGTCCGCGACGGGCTGCCCCTGTGGTGGGCACTGGTGCTGGTCGGACGGGACCTGGCTCTGCTCCCGACGCTGCCGATCCTCAAGCGCCACGGGTACGGGCCGCTACCGGTCCACTTCCTCGGCAAGGCGGCGACCTTCAACCTGCTGTACGCCTTCCCCATGCTGCTGGCCGCGCTTCCTGAGCGCGATGACCTGCTCTCGACGATCTTCCGTCCCCTCGGCTGGGCCTTCGCGACCTGGGGGAGCGTGCTCTACGTATGGGCAGGCGTGCTCTACGTCGTGCAGGTCCGGCACCTGGTGCGAGCAGATCGCCCGGCGAGCCAGGAGCAGGCGCCGGCCTGACCCGGGCGGGGGCGTTCCCGACGGTGCGCCGCCGGAAGGGGCTGGACCGCGCCTCAAGACCGGTCCGGAGGGCTCAGGAGGCCCAACTATCAGGTCGACGTTGAGACCAACAGAACACAACTGACCAGCATCAGGCGCCTGTTCGGCGGGAAGTCGCAGGGGCCTGAGGGCGTACGACGGCGCACACCACGTCGGTCCGGAGGGGGTCCCCAACTCCCGCCCACCTGCCTCCCGGCCGCCGCCCGATCAGCGGCCAGCACCCCACCTGCGCCGAGCGCCCTGTGTCGGCCCCAGTGTCCTGCGTCCTGTGGCCCACGGCCTGGTGCCCCGAGGCGCTCCCGAGGGTTCGTGCTCGCCGGCCCGGCACGGCATGCCCCGCCCCGCCCGGTGTCGCCCGAGGGGCGGGTTGAGTCCTGCCGGCAGCCTGCGCGCGGAGCGCGTCCCGGTGGGGCAGGATGGAGCCATGCCCGACGCCCTCCCGCCTGCGGTGCGTGTCGACAGATCTATGAGTCTGCTCGGCGACATGGCCTCCGCCGCTCTGGATCCCTCGTACGCGGAGGTCGCGACCCGGCGAGGGCAGGCCGGCCCGACCCGGCCAGGGAGACGGACCACGCTCGTCGTCGGCGTGGTGTGCGCCGGACTCGTCACGGGTGTCGCCGCGGCGCAGGTGCGCAAGGACGCCAAGGTCGTCGACGGGGTGCGGACCTCCCTCGTCGCGGACGTGCGCCGCGAAACCCGGCAGAGCGACCTGCTCGCCCAGGAGGTCGCCGGCCTCCGGGACCGGGTCGCCGCGGTGCGCGCCGAGGCCCTGGGCGCTGACACGGCGGGCAGGTCCGCCGCCGCGCGCCTCGACGCCCTCGAGGTCGTCACCGGCGCAGCCGCGGTGCACGGTCCGGCGCTGGAAGTCGTCCTCGACGACGCCGCCGACGACGTCGGGGTGACCGACCGCGGAGGCCAACCCGGCGACGGTCGGGTCTTCGACCGCGACGTGCAGGACGTGGTCAACGCCCTCTGGTGGACCGGGGCAGAGGCGGTGTCGGTCAACGGCCAGCGCCTCACGGCCCAGACCGCCATCCGCTCGGCAGGAGAGGCCATCCTCGTGGACTTCCGTCCCCTCAGCCCGCCGTACGTCATCCGCGCCATCGGCGAGGTCGACCGCATGGAACCCGCCTTCGCCGACAGCGCGACCGTCCGGCGCCTGCAGACCCTGGCCAGCCTGTACGGCGTGCGGTTCACGCTCGGGCGGCTCGAGGACGCGCTGCTTCCGGGGGCGGCGGACCCGGACCTGCGCGGCGTCCGGGAGGTGACGCGATGATCCCCGCTGTTGCCCTGGTCGTGGGCGTGGTGCTGGGCCTGGTGCTCCAGCCGACCGTGCCGGACGCGCTCCAGCCCTACCTGCCGATCGCCGTCGTCGCGGCGTTGGACGCTGTCTTCGGGGCGATCCGGGCTCAGCTCGACGGCATCTTCGACGATCGCGTCTTCGTCGTGTCCTTCGTGAGCAACGTGCTCGTCGCTGCCCTCGTCGTCTTCCTCGGCGACCAGCTCGGCGTCGGCGGGCAGCTGTCGACGGGGGTCGTCGTCGTGCTCGGGATCCGCATCTTCACCAACACGGCAGCGATCCGCCGGCACCTGTTCCATGCCTGAGGACCGTGCGGAGCCTCGTCTGGCGCGACGGTTGCTGCGCCCGCGGGCCCGCCGGGTCGACCTCGCCGTCGCCGGCTTGCTGCTCGTGCTGGGCTTCGCGCTCGCCGTGCAGGTGCGCTCGACCGACAACGAGGGTCCGCTCACGAACGCCCGCCCCGAGGACCTCGTCCAGATCTTGGACGAGCTCGACAACCGCAACGACCGGCTCCGCCAGGAGATCGCCGCGCTGGCCGAGACCCAGCGGGCCCTGACGTCGGGCTCCGGCGACAGTGCCGCCGCGCTCGCCGAGGCGCAGCGGCGCACCCAGCTGCTCGGCGTGGTCGCCGGAACGCTGCCGGCCACGGGGGCGGGGGTCACCGTGCGCATCACCGATCCGTCCGCGAAGGTGAGCGCTGCCGTGCTCCTGGACGCGCTCGAGGAGCTCCGCAACGCCGGTGCCGAGGCCGTCCAGCTCGAGGGCACGGCGGAGACGGGGGCCGTGGCGGCGGTCAGGGTCGTGGCGCAGACGTTCTTCGTGGACTCCGCCGACGGCATCGTGGTGGACGGCACTGCGCTCGTGGCGCCGTACCGCTTCGTGGTCATCGGGGACCCCGCGACCCTCGCCGGCGCGATGGCCATCCCGGGGGGCATCGAGGACGCGGTGCGTCAGCAGGGTGGGGTCGTCCAGGTGGACCGGCGAGATCGCGTTCGGGTGGGCGCCTTGCGGCAGCTTCAGGAGCCTCGTTACGCTCGCCCCTCCTAGGCCGCGCCGTCCGGCGCAGCCACCCTCTGGACGAGAGGCTCCGGTGAACCCCGCCGACCTGAACTACACCGCCGAGCACGAATGGGTCCGGGCAGCCGGGGAGAGCCTGCGCGTCGGGATCACCGACTACGCGCAGGAGGCGCTCGGAGACATCGTCTTCGTGACGCTGCCGGCCGTCGGTACCGAGGTGACCGCTGGGCAGTCCTTGGGTGAGATCGAGTCCACCAAGAGCGTGTCCGACATCTACGCCCCCTTCGCGGGCTCCGTGACCGGGGTCAACGCCGCGCTGGACAGCAACCCCGAGCTCGTGAACAGCGATCCCTATGGCGAGGGCTGGATGGTCGAGATCTCGCCGGTCGACGGGGAAGCGGTCGCGCTGGCCGGCTTGCTGTCGGCGGTCGCCTATGAGGCTCTGATCGCCCCCGCCTGAGCTTCCCCTCCGGGTTGGGTAGTCTGCGGGGCCGTAAAAGGCTTGATCTCAGGTGGAGACATTCAGGTCGACCTGCGGTTGACCCCTACCGCAGCGCGCGACTAGCGTGCGGTCATCAGCGGTTCGGTCGGCGCCACGCGGACATACCTGTCTCGTCTCGTCGCGCACGTCCGCACGGCGGGCCCGGCCACCCCGGCCACCTGTACCACGGCGAGGAGGCGGCGACAGCGTGTTCTGCACCCAGTGCGGTCAGCAGAACCCCGACGGCAGCAAGTTCTGCAGCCGATGCGGGGCGGCCCTGGCGACGGCGACCCCTCGCGGGGTGAGTGACGCGGCAGACGCCACGTCCACCCTGTCCCTGCCGGACCTCGCGCTGGCCGGCGGTGCCGACGCGCCCGCGCCCGACGCGGCGGTTGGCGACGATCCGCTCGCCGAGGTCGGCGACGCGACCGCGGGCGTGGTGGACAGCTTGCCCGGTGGTTCTGCCTTGCTCGTGGTCAAGCGCGGGCCCAACGCCGGCTCGCGGTTCCTGCTCGACCAGGACGTGACCACCGCTGGACGTCACCCTGACAGCGAGATCTTCCTCGACGACGTGACGGTCTCCCGACGTCACGCCGAGTTCGTGCGCGAAGACGAGGGCTTCCTCGTCCGTGACGTCGGCAGCCTCAACGGCACCTACCTGAACCGCGAGCGCATCGATGCGGCCGCGCTCGCCGGCGGCGACGAGGTCCAGATCGGCAAGTACCGCCTGGTCTTCCTCACCGGACCACGCACGGGGCAGGGTCGGTGAGCGTGGGTACGGCGGGCTCCCTGCCGAGCGTGAACCCGTCCCGCGCGTTCATGAGCATCGGTGAGGTCCTCGGCCAGCTCCGGCCTGAGTTCGCCGACATCACCATCTCCAAGATCCGCTTCCTCGAGGACGAGGGCCTGATCAAGCCGGAGCGCACGGCGTCGGGTTACCGGAAGTTCTCCCGCGAGGACGTGGGGCGGCTGCGCTACGTCCTGTCCGCCCAGCGGGACCACTACCTGCCGCTCCGGGTCATCAAGGAGCACCTCGACGCGATCGACCGTGGCCTCGAGCCGCCGGCGCTCGGCGGTGGCGGGCCGCGCGTTCCCCGCGCGCTCGTCGCGGCGGAAGGGATGCCGGGTCCCGAGGCCTTTCGTCCAGACGCGAGCGAGGTACGCCTGTCGCGGCGTGAGCTGCTGGACGCGGCCGGCTTGGAAGCGGAGCAGCTCGAGCAACTGGAGCAGTACGGACTCCTCGGACCGCGACCGGGCGGCTCGCACTACGACGGCGACGCGCTGATCGTGGCCAAGACCGTCGCCGAGATGTCGCGCTTCGGCATCGAGGCGCGTCACCTGCGGCCGTTCAAGGCCGCCGCCGACCGCGAGATCGGCCTCGTCGAGCAGGTCGTCACGCCCCTGGTCCGGCAGCGCAGTCCCGAGGCGCGGGCCCGCGCCGAGGAGGTGTCGCGCGAGCTGGCGTCCCTGTCGGTCAAGCTGCACGCCACGCTCGTCAAGGCCGGGCTGTCGCCGGGGCTGCGGCGCTGAGCCGGTCGCCACAGACCACCCCGGCACGGCGTCGGGTACGGCGGTAGGGTTCGACGCGGCGCGGAGTTCCGTGCCTGCCCCTCGCCCGATCCCCTGTGGAGGACCTGATGACTGATCAGGACGGCCCCGCGCTGACGGAGCTCACCGTGGTCGGCGTGCGCGTCGAGCTGCCGAGCCAGCAGCCGATCGTGCTGCTCAAGGAAGCCGGGGGCGAGCGGTACCTCCCGATCTGGATCGGTGCGGTCGAGGCCACGGCGATCGCGTTCGCCCAGCAGGGCATCGTCACGGCCCGGCCCATGACGCACGACCTGCTGCGTGACCTGCTCGAAGCCCTCGACCGGCCGCTGGAGGGCGTCACGATCAGCGACCTGCGGGACGGGGTGTTCTACGCCGAGCTGCGCTTCGCGGACGGTGTGACCGTCAGCGCCCGGCCCAGTGACGCCATCGCGCTCGCCATGCGCACCGGGGCGGTGATCCGCGGCGAGGAGTCCGTCCTCGCCGAGGCGGGCATCGCCATCCCCGATGAGCAGGAGGACGAGGTGGAGAAGTTCCGCGAGTTCCTCGACACCATTACGCCCGAGGACTTCGAGCACCCCGCGTGACGCATCCCGCTTGACCACGCTCAACCCTGACCCTCGACCACAGGTTGAGGTCCCCGACGCGCCGCCCGCGGTCGTTGACCGCGGTGTTGCCAGTTTCTACGGTGACCTCTCGAAGGACGCCTTCAAGGACCCCTTCGAGGACCCCTTCGAGGACCTTTCGAGCACGGACAGCAAGGAGCGCACGGTGGACGAGACGACGTCGGACCAGCCCCTCGGGGGCGGCCAGCCGACCCGGTCGCCCGGTGGCCCGGAGGGGCCGACGTGGCAAGGCTCGCTGTTCGACGACCTGCCTGCGGACGAGCGCCCCGGGGCGCGGCTTGAGGACATCGGCTACCGCGGGCCGACGGCGTGCAGCGCGGCCGGCATCACCTACCGCCAGCTCGACTACTGGGCCCGCACCGGGCTGGTGGAGCCCACCGTGCGCGAGGCCTCCGGGTCGGGCTCCCAGCGGCTGTACTCCTTCCGCGACATCCTGGTGCTCAAGGTCGTCAAGAAGCTGCTCGACGCGGGGGTCTCCCTGCCCAACATCCGGACCGCCATCGCCGCGCTGCGCGACCGCGGAGTGGAGGACCTCGGTGAGGTCACACTCCTGAGCGACGGCACCACGGTCTACGAGTGCACGAGCACCGACGAGATGGTCGATCTGCTGCAGGGCGGCCAGGCCGTCTTCGCGATCGCCGTCGGACGGCAGGTCCGCGACGTCGAGGGCTCCCTGGCCCAGCTTCCGGGGGAGCGCGCCCACCGCGACACCCCGGCCGCCGAGACCGAGACCGAGGCCGGGCAGGCGCACGCCGACGAGCTCTCCCGCCGTCGCCAGCGCCGCAGCACCGCCTGAGCGGACCGCCTGGCCCGCACCCCGGTAGATCCCCTGTCGTGACGTCCACCACGGCGCGCCGGGAGTGCGTGGGCCGTCCCCGGGCTGCTAGCGTCGTCGTACGCCGATGACCCCCGCGGGAGAGTCCCTACGCAGCCAGCGCAGGGCGCCGAAGGAGCAACACTCCCCACCAACCTCTCAGGCCCCGTGAACCGCGACGGGTCGGCGACTCTGGAAAGCGCCAGCCCCGTGGCAGCGGGCCTGGACACCGACGGTGCAAACGCCTGGATCCCGTGGCAGCGGGAGCGGGCGTGAAGCTCTCAGGTCCCATGACAGAGGGGGAGGGACAGCCCCCAGCGTCAGCGCGCTCGCCTTCGAGCGTGGCAGCGCCGTTGCCCTCCGGGAGAACCCTCATGTCCAGCACCCCGCTCACCCTGCGCGACCTCGAGTCCGCCGCCCCCTTCGCGGAGCGGCACATCGGCCCGTCCGAGGACGAGGTCGCCAAGATGCTGGCCGTCATCGGCCACGGCTCGCTCGACGACCTCGCCCGGACGGCGGTCCCGGACGCCATCCGCGCCACCGAGGCGCTCGTCCTCCCGCCGGCAGCCTCCGAGGCGGAGGCCATCGCCGAGCTGCGCGCCCTCGCCGCGCAGAACCAGGTCCAGGTGCCCATGCTCGGTCTGGGCTACCACGGCACCCACACCCCGCCGGTCGTGCTGCGCAACGTGCTGGAGAACCCCGCCTGGTACACCGCCTACACGCCGTACCAGCCGGAGATCAGCCAGGGGCGGCTCGAGGCGCTGTTGAACTTCCAGACGATGATCGGCGACCTCACCGGCCTGCCGACGTCGAACGCCTCGCTGCTCGACGAGGGGACCGCGGCCGCCGAGGCGATGACGCTGTGCCGGCGGCAGAGCAAGGCGCCGCAGGACGCGGTGTTCGCTGTCGACCAGGACTGCCACCCGCAGACGATCGCCGTCGTGCAGACCCGCGCCTTCCCGCTCGGGCTCGAGGTCGTGGTTGTCGACTTGTCTACAGATCTTCCTAGCAACATCTTCGGTCTCCTGGTGCAGTACCCCGGCACGAAAGGCCAGGTCAGGGACCTGAAGCCGCTGGTGGCCCAGGCGCACGACCAGGGTGCCCTCGTCGCTGTCGCGGCCGATCTGCTCGCGCTCACCCTCCTGGAGAGCCCGGGTGACGCCGGTGCCGACGTCGCGGTCGGCACCTCCCAGCGGTTCGGCGTCCCGCTCGGGTACGGCGGACCGCACGCCGGCTACATGGCGGTCCGGACCGGCCTCGAGCGGGCTATCCCCGGGCGCCTGGTCGGGGTGAGCGTCGACGCGGCAGGCCGCCCGGCGTACCGCCTGGCGCTGCAGACGCGGGAGCAGCACATCCGCCGGGAGAAGGCGACCAGCAACATCTGCACCGCGCAGGTGCTGCTCGCGGTCATCGCCGGCATGTACGCCACGTGGCACGGCCCGGACGGCCTGACGACCATCGCGCGTCGCACGCACCGGTACGCCGCTCTGCTGGGCGCTGCCCTGGGCGCCGGCGGTGCCTACTTCGACACGATCACCGTTCCCACCGCCGACGCCGCGGCGGTCGTGGAGCGGGCCCGCGAGGCAGGCGTCGACCTGCGCGACCTCGGCGACGCCGTCGGCATCAGCACCGACGAGACCACGACCCGTGCCCACCTCGACCTGGTCACGGACGCCTTCGGTGCCCAGCGGCAGGACTGGGACGCGCTCGACGCCGCCACCCCGGACGCGCTGCCGGCCGGCCTCCTACGCCAGAGCGCGTTCCTCACCCACGAGGTGTTCCGCAGCCACCACAGCGAGACGGCCATGCTGCGCTACCTGCGCCGGCTGTCCGACAAGGACCTCGCGCTGGACCGCACGATGATCCCGCTCGGCTCGTGCACGATGAAGCTCAACGCCACGACGGAGATGGAGCCGGTCACCTGGCCGGAGTTCGGGGCGATCCACCCGTTCACGCCGACCCGGCACGCTCGCGGCTACCGGCAGCTCATCACCGACCTCGAGGGCTGGCTGTGCGAGGTCACCGGCTACGACGCCGTGTCCCTGCAGCCGAACGCGGGCTCCCAGGGCGAGCTCGCCGGCCTGCTGGCGATCCACGCCTACCACCGGGCCAACGGGGACCACGACCGGGACGTCTGCCTGATCCCGGCGAGCGCCCACGGCACCAACGCGGCCAGTGCGGTCATGGCCGGGCTCAAGGTGGTCGTCGTCGGCACGACGCCGAGCGGTGACGTCGACGTCGAGGACCTCAAGGCCAAGATCGAGACCCACCGCGCGACGCTCGCCGCGATCATGATCACCTACCCGAGCACCCACGGGGTGTTCGAGCAGCAGGTGACCGAGATCTGCGGGCTCGTGCACGACGCCGGCGGTCAGGTGTACGTCGACGGCGCGAACCTCAACGCGCTCGTGGGACTGGCCCGTCCGGGGAAGTTCGGCGCCGACGTCAGCCACCTCAACCTGCACAAGACGTTCTGCATCCCGCACGGCGGGGGAGGACCCGGGGTCGGCCCCGTCGGCGTGCGGGCCCACCTGGCGCCGTACCTGCCGAACCACCCGCTCAACGACGAGTGCGGCCCGGCGACCGGCCCCGGCCCGATCAGCGCGGCGCCGTACGGCTCGGCTGGGATCCTCCCGATCTCGTGGGCGTACGTCCGGATGATGGGTGGCCCCGGGCTGACCCGCGCCACGCAGGTCGCGGTGCTGAGCGCGAACTACGTGGCCGCGCGCCTCCAGCCGCACTACCCGGTGCTCTATACCGGCCGGGGCGGCCTGGTCGCGCACGAGTGCATCGTGGACCTGCGGCAGATCACCAAGGACACCGGCGTCACGGTCGACGACGTGGCCAAGCGCCTCATCGACTACGGCTTCCACGCCCCGACGATGAGCTTCCCGGTCGCCGGCACGCTCATGATCGAGCCGACGGAGAGCGAGGACCTGCGGGAGCTGGACCGGTTCTGCGACGCCATGATCGCCATCCGCGGGGAGATCGACACCGATCGGGACATCCTCGCGGGCGCGCCGCACACCGCCGAGTCCGTCGTGGGGGACCTTCCCTACGACCGGCAGCGCGCCGCGTTTCCCGCGGGCGTCAGCAAGGGCGCGAAGTACTGGCCGCCGGTACGCCGGATCGACGGAGCGTACGGCGACCGCAACCTGGTCTGCTCGTGCCCGCCGATGGAGGACCTGAGCTGACGCTCAGCCGGTCCGCTCAGGCGGTGACACCGGACGCCTGCTCAGGCGACGAGGCGGACCTGGGGGCGGTGCGGTGCCACGACGCGACGGTCGGGCAGGATCTCGCCGGTGTCGTCGAACACGACGACGCCGTTGCACAGCAGGGCCCAGCCCTGCTCGGGGTGCGCGTGCAGCACACGCGCCGCATCGTGGTCGGGTGCGTCAGCGGGGGGGCAGGCGGGCTGGTGCGTGCACATCTCGTGGCCTCTTCGGTGGTGCGCTCTGGGCTGGCTCGTCGTGGTCCGGTGAGCCGGTCGTGCGGCGGACGCGGGTGGCGTCCTGGTGTGCGGGGCCGAGCAGCGAAACTCTCTTCACACGTGTCGGTCATCACATGCTCTCACTGAACCCCAACGAGGGTGGCCCTTTCGGGGGAACGGGTGGGGACGAACCTTCTGGCCGTCCTCCCTCGTGGTCCGGGCCGCGGCGAGAGGTGGACCGTCTGGAGACGGCGGAGGCGCCCGAGCTGCTGGCGTTCCTGCGCTCGGTCGAGGCCCAGGTCCGCTCCGACAGGTACGGCGTGGCGCTGCTGATCGGGGCGCGCGGCTGCGCAGAGATCGGGGACGTGCCGCTGGGCCGGCCCAGCCCGGTCGGGGTCCCCGAGTGCGTCGCTGTGGTCCTGGAACGCACCAGCGCACCCGAGCCCGTGGCACGGCGGGAGCCGGCGCACGTGGGCGAGTGGACCACGTCGTGGACGGACGCGGAGCACGCGGCGGCCGTGGAAGAGGTGCGTCAGGCCATCGCGCGGGGCGACGTCTACCAGGCCAATGTGGTCGGTCACCGGCGGGCGGACCTGGCCGGCGACCCCGCCACCCTGGCCGGTCGCCTGCCCGCGGGGCGGTACCGCGGCACCTTGTCCGGAGCCGGCTGGTGGGTGGGGACGTCCTCCCCGGAGCAGGTCGTGCAGGTGCGAGGGGATCGGGTCACGACCATCCCGATCAAGGGCACGGCACACGACCGGACCGTCCTGCGCGACAGCCTCAAGGACCGGGCCGAGCACGTGATGATCGTCGACCTCGCGCGCAACGACCTCGCCCGGGTGACCGACGTCGGTTCCGTGGTCGTGGAGGACCTCTACGCGCTGTCGGACTGGTCGGGGCTCTGGCACGCGAGCTCGGTCGTCGCCGGCCGGCTGCGCGCGGGTACGTCGCTGCCCGAGGTGCTGGCAGCCGTGCTGCCTGGCGGCTCGGTCACCGGTGCGCCCAAGCGGGCGGCCTGCGCGCTGCTCGCGGAACTGGAGCCGGTCGGACGAGGACCGGCGATGGGCGCACTGGGCTTCTGGGCGGCTGAAGGGCTCGACCTCGGGTTGAGCATCAGGACGGTAGCCGCATGTGACGGCCAGATCCACCTGTGGGCAGGCGGGGGGATCACCTGGTCCAGCGACCCCGCGGGCGAGGTCGCGGAGGCTCACGCGAAGGCGGCACCGATGGTCCGCGCCCTCGCTCAGGTGCGGCCCTCGTCCTCCTGAGCGTGGTGCAGCGCGGCCGAACGAGGAGCCCACAGGGCCCGCAGTACGGTCCAGCCCGCCTGCTCGTAGGCGTCGCAGACCTCGAGGTCGTCGTCGACGACCACCGCCACCACCCGGTCCGCCGCCAGGCGGTGCAGGAGGATCGGCTTCACCTTCCGGGCCGGCCGGTGGTCCCGGTTGGCGCGCATCAACAGCCGACCCTGGGGCAGGCGGTGCTGGGCCAGCCAGGCCGCGGTCGCCGCGCGACACCACTCGGGGCGGCCGGTGAGGTAGACCACCTCGCAGTCGACGGCAGCTTCGAGGGCGAGGGCCCGCCCCTGTTCGTGGACAGCGTCGTTCGGCGCCGCGCCGAAGAAGCCACCCCAGTCGGGCCGGCCGCCGGACTCCAGGAAGTGGACGCGATGGCTCACGTCGGCGAGAACTCCGTCGATGTCAAAGACCGCCAGCGGACGCACGGTTCCACCGTAGGGGAGTGGTCAGGTCCCCTGGCCCGACTGGGCCAGGGGGAACCATCACGACGGGTGGTCCAGCGCAGCGCGACGCCGGTCGATGGTGGGTCTGTACGCCAGCAGTCTGTACGCCAGCAGAGGGAGAGCACTGTGCGCATCACCGACCTCGCCACCACCGCTCCGATCGCGATGCGGCCGGACGGGACGCGCCGTGGCGACAGCACCGCGGCAGTCCACGTCCTGGGCTCGGCCCCACGCGACGCCGACCACCCCGATGCGATCGCGGCGTCCGCGCTCGCGCGGGCCGCGGGACAGGCCCAGGCCGGGCGGCTTGTCGCGGCCGCGAACCAGGGCGCTGCGCTTAGCGTCCTCGGCGATCGTCTGGACCTCGCGCTGGCTCCGTGAACGACGCACCGTGAACGACGCACCGTGAACGACGCACCGTGAACGACGCACCGTGAACGACGCGCGCCACGCTCGATCACGAGGGGCCTGCTCGGAGGACTAGTCCTTTTGGGCTAGTGAGGTTGCGGAAAGTGGCCCTTACTTCACCTTGCGTGAGCAGTGAGCATGGGAGCACGTCCAGTTCTGTGCAACCAACGCTCACGAAAGTCTCTCGTGTCCTTCCTCCGCTCGGCCTCCGGCTCGGCAGCGACCAGCACCAGCTGGACGTGCCGCGGTCGCAGCACGTCCTGGACGTCCCTGGGGACGGAGCCCGCCGCCGCGTCCACGTCGTGGACGAGCACGACCTGGACCCAGCGGGCCAGCACGTCCTGGACCCGGCAGGCGAGCACGTCCTGGACCCGGGACGCCGCTACCGCACGGTCCACGTCATGGACGCGACGAGCCACGGTCACCGTCGCCGGAGCCCTCGCCGGCCTGTGCGCCTTCGGGCCCGGCGTGGCCACCGCAGCCACGATCGACCAGAGCGGCCCGACCCGTCAGTACGTCGTGCGCGCGGTGCCCGGCGCCCTCCCCACGCTCCACCGCGACCTCGGTCGCGTCGGGACCGTCGTCCGGCAGATCGACCTCATCAACGCCGACGTCGTCAGCGTGACCGCCGCACAGGCCACGCGCCTGGCCCGCGACCCGCGTGTGGTCTCCGTGACACCGGACAGCGTGGTGCGCCTTGCCGGCACCAAGGCCGACGCGCCGACCGACCTGAAGCAGGCCGTCGCCGCGGCAGCCACCGCGCCGGAGCCGCCGACGGCCGATTCCGCCGTCGTGGCGGGCGTCGTGGACGCTGAGTCCAGCGCTCCCATCACCGCAGCGTCGGTCGCCGAGGTGTCTGCCGACGCCGCGGCGACGTCGGTCAAGGACGCCGGGAACACCGCGGTCATGGCCGCCCAGATGACGGCCAAGGACGCCAAGGCCGCGATGAAGGACGCCAAGGCCGCGGCAAAGGACGATCAGGTCAAGCTCAAGGCCAGGGACAAGGCCGCCGACCGGGCCGCCGAGCAGGCTGCGGCAGAGGCTGACAAGGCGCGCAAGGCGCTGGAGAAGGCCGCCAAGGAGTCCGCGCGCGCTGCCGCCAAGAGCCCAGTGGCCACGCTGGCGGACGTGGCCGGCGACATCGGCGCGGACGACCTGCAGGCAGCCGGAACCACGGGAGCGGGCATCGACGTCGCCCTCATCGACTCGGGCGTCTCCTCGATCGACGGCCTGGGGCGCAGCAAGGTCGTCCACGGTCCGGACCTGTCCTTCGACTCCCAGAACGCCGCAGCCCGGTACGCCGACGGCTACGGCCACGGCACGCACCTCGCGGGAATCATCGCCGGCCGTAGCGCGGGCCTCACGGGGATCGCTCCGGACGCCCGGATCGTCAGCGTGAAGGTCGCGGACCGCAACGGCTCCGCAGACGTCTCCCAGGTCATTGCCGGCATCGACTGGGTGGTCCGCCACGCGCAGACCGGCGGTCTGAACGTCCGGGTCCTGAACCTTTCGTTCGGCACGGACTCGAAGCAGGCCTACCAGCTCGACCCGCTGGCGTACGCCGCCGAGCAGGCATGGCACGCCGGCATCGTCGTCGTCGCCAGCGTCGGCAACGACGGCTCGACGCGTGGCCGGGTGTCCGACCCGGCGATCGACCCGTTCGTCATCGCCGTCGGTGCCGCAGACACCACCCTCCCCGTGACGAAGGTGGCAAGCTTCTCCGGCCGTGGTGACGGCGTGCGCAACCCCGACGTGCTCGCCCCCGGCGCGCACGTCGCGAGCCTCCAGCCGCAGGGCACCGTCGCCACCGTGGAGGGGGGCACGAAGGCGCGGCTGGCCGACGGGCTGTTCCTGGGCAGCGGGACCTCGCAGGCCGCAGCGGTCGTCTCCGGCTCGGCCGCCCTCCTGCTGTCCGCCCGTCCCGGGCTCACGCCGGACCAGGTCAAGGCCTTGCTGACCTCCACGGCGGTCCCGCTGCCGTCAGCCAAGGTGCGCGCGCAGGGCAACGGCCTGATCGATGTCGCTGTCGCGGTGAGCGCTGCCGCGCCGGACGCCCGGCAGTCCTTCGCTCGGTCGACAGGCACCGGAAGCCTGGACGCCGCGCGCGGCAGCCACCCGGTGCGCCTGGGCGAGGCTGTCCTCACCGGGGAGATCGACATCTTCGGGCGTCCCTGGCAGGGCCCGGCCACCGACTTCTCCCAGTGGTCCAGCAACGACCTCACGACCACCAACTGGGGCGCCGTCGCCTGGGGCACGACCAACTGGGGCGCGGTCGCCTGGGGCGCCACCAACTGGGGCGCCACCAACTGGGGCGCGCACCAACTGGGGCGCCACCAACTGGGGCGCCACCAACTGGGGATCGGCGAGCAACTGGGCCGGCAGCAACTGGGCCGGCAGCAACTGGGCCGGCAGCAACTGGGCCGGCAGCAACTGGGCCGGCAGCAACTGGGGCTGAGCCCGCACGCTCATCACCCGCCTGACGGCTCAGGGAGCCACCCCAAGGTGCCGAGGCAGACAGGGTGACACCCGTGAAGCCAAGGCGGAGGGGAGGCGTGGTGAGCCAGCTGGCTGAGCCCACGCTGCGCCTCGGGCTGTGGCGTGCGCGGGTCTCCCCGAGGATGGGCGTCCTCGTGCTCATGACCGCCCTGGCCACCCTGGCCGTGGTCTGCCTCCAAGTCCTGTGGATCGACAACGAGCGCGTCATCCAGAGCATCAGCCTGCCGTGGTGGCTGCTGCTGGCGATGTTCTGCGCGGTGGAGATGTTCGTCCTGCACGTCCAGGTCAAGCGTGAAGCCCGTACGGTGTCGATGAGCGAGATCCCGCTGGTGCTCGGCATGTTCTTCGCTCCACCCCTGACCACCGTGGCCGTCAGGGTCCTCGGAGCGGCACTGGTCTACGCCTTCTACCGGCGACAGACCCCGCTGAAGCTCTTCTTCAACACTGCGTTGAACGCCGCGGAGACCGCGGTGGCCCTGGTGCTCTTCCGGCTGGTGGCCACGGACATGCACGGCGTCGGCGGTCGCGCCTATCTCGGGGCCTACCTCGGCGCTGCCGTCGCGAGCGCTCTGGCGGCGATCTCGGTGGTGGTCGTCATCTACTTCTACGAGGGCGTGCTGCGGCCGCGCGACGTGCTCGACTCGTTGCGCTCCGCCGTGCCCGTCGCCGCCCTGACGACGACGATGGGGCTCATCGCGTCCGCCTGTCTGATCCTGGACCTGGGCACGAGCTGGCTGCTCGGCATCGCGGCCGTCGTCGTGGTGATGGCCTACCGGGCCTACGCCTCGCTGTCGGAGCGCCACCTCTCTCTCGAGCGCCTCTACCGCTTCAGCCAGGTCGTGGGCGCGAAGCCCGAGATCGAGGGCGTCATGCGCAGCGTGCTCGGGCAGGCCCGCGACCTACTGCGGGCTGAGCGCGCTGAGCTGACCTTCGTCCCGGGGGAGGGCAATGGGCTGCGGGTCATCTTCGACGGCGGCGACCGGCTCATCCGTGAGGAGGCGTCGCTCCCGCAGGAGGACTGGCTGTGGAAGCAGGTCGTGTCGGTCAACGCACCCGTTCTTCTCCAGCGGGGGAGCAAGGTCGCGGGCGCCCAGGCCTACCTCGCCGGCCGGGGGATGAGCGAGGCCATCGTGGCTCCGCTCCGCGGTGAGTCCGGCGTGGTCGGCCTGGTCACCGTCGGCGACCGGATGGGAAGCGTCCGCTCCTTCGACGCCAGCGACGTCCAGCTGCTCGAGACCGTGGCAAACCACGCCTCGGTCGCGCTGGAGCACGGGCGCCTCGTCGACCGCCTGCGCCACGAGGCCCTGCACGACAGCCTGACCGGTCTGCCGAACCGGGCGGCTCTCGAAGCAGCCATCGGAGCCGCTCTCGCCGCCCGCGCACCGACCGCCGGGGTGGGGCTGCTCCTCATGGACCTGGACGGGTTCAAGGAGGTCAACGACACGCTCGGCCATCTGCATGGCGACCTCCTGCTCATCGAGGTCGGTCGTCGGCTTCGGGCGACGGTGCCCGCTGAAGCGTTTGTCGCCCGGCTCGGTGGTGATGAGTTCGCGGTGCTCCTGCCCGGCATCGCCGATGCCGACGAGGCGCTGCGGGTCGCGCGTGACGTGCTGACGGCTCTCGAGGTCCCCGCGCGGGTGGAGGACGTTCGCCTCGAGATCGGCGGCAGCATCGGGATCGCCCTCGCGCCGCTGCACGGTCGCGAGGTGGGGGCCCTCCTCAAGGCCGCGGACGTCGCCATGTACTCCGCCAAGGCCGGCCGCCGCGGGGTCGAGGTCTACCGACGCGACCTCGACGGCAACGACCCGGCCCGGCTGCTGCTGGCGACGCAACTCAGGGAGGCCCTCGTCGGGGACGAGCTCGTGGTCTACGCCCAGCCGTTGGCACGCCTGGCCGACGGGTCCGTCGCGGGCGTCGAGCTGCTCGTCCGCTGGCAGCACCCTGACCACGGCCTCATGCTCCCCGACAGCTTCATCCCCATCGCGGAGAAGACCGGGCTGCTGCGGCCACTCACGACCACGGTGCTGGGGGAGGGCGTTGCCGCCTGCGCCCGTTGGCTGGCCGAGGGCCGACGTCTGTCGGTGTCGGTGAACCTGTCGCCGCGCTCCCTGCTCGACCCCGACCTGGTGACGGACGTCGCGGCCCTGCTGCGGCTGCACGGTGTCCCGGCCGAGCTGCTCATCCTGGAGATCACCGAGTCCGGGGTCATCTCCGAGCTGGCTGACACGATGGCGGTCCTGACCAGCCTGCGCGCCCTCGGGGTGCAGCTCTCGGTGGACGACTTCGGGACCGGCTACAGCTCCCTGAGCTACTTGTCTCGCCTGCCCGTCAACGAGGTCAAGATCGACCGCTCGTTCGTGGCCGCCATGGAGGCCGATCCGCAGGCCGTCGCCATCGTTCAGTCGGTCGTGGACCTCGGCCAGAACCTGGGGCTGCGCGTGGTGGCCGAGGGGGTGGAGAGCACGGCCGCGTGGGACCTGCTCGCCAGCATGGGCTGCAACATCGCGCAGGGCTTCCTCATGGCTCGTCCGATGCCGGTGGCCGCGATCAGCACCTGGCTGGACGGCTGCGGCGGGAACGCCCGTCCGCCGGACGCGACGGTCGCTCCGCGGTTGCGCGTGGTCGGTTCCCGCACGCCCTGAGGACGCTCAGGCAGGGCCGAGGGCTCTGCGGGTGGCCTGCTCGGCGTCCTGCAGCCCTTGACGGAGCCCCTCGACCTCGCTGGTCAAGGAAGCGAGGTCGGCCGGACTCGGGTCGAGCTGTCCGACCGCGGCGGCTGTGGCCCGGACCTCCGCGACCCGCGCAACCAGCCCTTCGAGCCCCAGCGCGCTCGACTGCAGGCGGTCGGCGAGCTGCTGCTGGGTGGCCCGCAGACGGTCGCGTACGGCGAGCCGGTCGGCCACCGCGTCCGCAGAGCGGCGCGCGGGGCTGTCCGCGGGCGAACGCTCGGCGGCGGCCCGCAGCCGGGCTACTTCGCCCTCGAGGTCGACGCCGTCGGCGCGGTTGAGGGCTCCCGCGACCGCCACGGTCTGCCCGCCGAGCCGGCGCATCGTCTGCAGGACGGCGTCGGCCTCGGCAGCGGCGCGTGCCGTGGCCAGGTCGGTCGCGCTGAGCGGGGTGCCCGTGGCCATGTCGTCGAGCTGCTGGACCGCGCGTTCGGCGCGGGCCAGCCAGAACGCGGCGGCGGTCCCGTCCGGCGGGCGGGGGAGGCGAACGGGCGCCGACGTGGTGCGCCCGGCGCCCTCACCGAGGAGCACTCCGGTGGCGACCTTCACGCCGTACACGGCGGCGCCGATGGCCACACCCACGACCAGGCCGGCGCCCGGGAGGACGCCGGCGACACCGCCCACGACCCCCGCGATGAGCAGCCCCCAGGGGTCTGAGGCTTCGCGGGTGATCCGGCCCATCAGAAGTTGGACAGGACCGCGGTGAAGACCTTGTCGATGGACGCGGGAGAGGAGGCGTCGTACGCCACCCCTCGGGCGGCATCCGCGACGCTGCGCAGCGTCGGCAGGTCGGCGTCCTGGCCGTACCCGATCGGGAAGAACCGGACGGACCGTGCGGTGTCCTCGGGGGCGAGCTGGCGCAGCAGGCTGGTGAGGTCGTTGTCGGCCGGGTACTCGTTCTGCCCGTCGGTCAGCAGCACCACCGCGCTGATCGTCGAGGGGGAGACCTTGTCGGCCATCGTGCGGAAGGCCGCCCGGGCGGTGGCGTAGAGCGCCGTCCCGCCGCGGGGCGACAGGCCCGCGATCTGCTTCTGCAGCAACGGTCGGGCCCGGGCGATGGGGGTGAACGGCACGAGCTCGCGGTAGGGCTCGGCCGCGCCGTTCAGCGGCGTGGAGAACGACCACAGGGCGACGTCGTCGTTGGGTCCGAACTCGCCGAGCGCACGCAGCGCGGCCTTCTTGGCGGTCTCGAGCTTGGTGTCACCGTTGCCCGCGTCGTCACCCATCGACCCTGAGGTGTCGATCACCAGCAGGACCCGGGCGCCCTTGCGCTGGGCGTTCCACAGCGCCGCGACCTGCGCCAGGACCTTGGGAGCCGGCGGACGCAGGACCGTCGTGGGCTGCTGGGGGAGCAGACCGTTGGCCTCGGTGATCAGCGGCCCGGGGGTGTTGTCGCTGCTGCGGAAAGCGGCAGCCGCGAGCTGCTTTTGTGTGTCGCCGTCCTGCAGCACCTTCAGGAAGGCTGCCGCGCCGGTCCGCACCTCGTCGGTGACCCAGTCGCCCTGCAGCACGGCATAGGGGGAGTCGGACAGCAGCGTCCCCTCCTTGGGGTAGATGGCGACCAGGGGGATCTTGGGCTTGGCGTGCTGGCCGAGGGTCTTGGGGTCGCCGGTGGGGTTGCCCTGGTTGTAGTCCCAGACCGACTTCTCCTCGACGGCGACGGCGCTGATGTAGGACAGCCCCTGCCCCCGGTCGTCCGCCTTCTGCAGGTTGGACAAGAACGTGAGCGTCGTGTCGCCGTAGTGCACGACGGCGTTCTCGACAGCCCGGGCGTAGGCCTGGACCTTGGGGTCCTTGAGCTCGTCCAGGGTGAGGTCGCTGGAGGACCCGGTGGCGGCGACGTACGTCCCGATGGTGGCGTTCAGGCCCGAGGTGCTGAAATTGGGGTTGGTCTTGCCCAGGGTGAACGCGCCGAACTTCTCGCCCACGCTGGCCCAGCCGCGCGGGTCCTGCGCCAGGCGGTAGACGTCGCCCCAGCCGAGCGGTTTGCTCGGCCAGCCCAGCGCGACCGCCATGGGCTTGGGCATGGCGATGACCAGCGGGGAGTTGGCCAGCGACGGCAGCGCACCGTCGCCGATGAGGTCGGGCTTGTCCTGCGTGCTGGTCTTCTGCCGCAGCAGCTGCGTCCAGGAGCTCGCCGCCGGCGACCAGACATCGGGACGGGGTCCGTCCACCGCCTCGTCCCAGCCGCGGGCGAGCGCCTCCGCGGCGCCGCCACTGGACTTGCTGACCACGGCGGCGGTGAAGCACGTGCCGTCCACCTTCGTGCCGTTCCACGTCTGAGCGATCTGCTGCATCAGCGCGGCCTTCTCCGAGCTGGCCGCGATGGTGATGGTGGTGCAGCCGTCGGTGTTCGCACTCGGTGAGGTGCCCGGCGCGCCGGCGTCGTTGCTCCCGCTACCGGTCACGCTGCGCACGACCAGGATCAGCGCGACCCCAGCGATCGCCGCGATCACCAGCGGACCGCGTCGCGGACTGCCCTCAGCCATGTGACCCCCTGCTCGGTGTGAGCCTCATCCTCACACCTGCCTGTGACGTCTGGGGGACCGACCCGCACCCGTCCTGTCCGTGACTTGACATAATGTCGATTATCGGCGCCACGCTGCCTGCTTCGGGGAACCGCCGCTCCGCAGCACAGCGTTCAGGCCGGACGTCGGTCCGTCGACGTCCCGAGGTCGCGCCCTCAGGCCCGCTGGCGCCGTACGGCGAAACCCGCCAGCAGGAGCAGCAGCCCGCCGAGGGCCGCCAGCGGCGCGCCACCGGTTGCGGCGAGCGGTGCGCCGCCGGCCGACGGCGTTGACGGGACGGTCGGCACCGTGGGCACCGTCGGCACCGCGGGAGTCACCGGCCGGGCAACAGGCGTCGTGGTGTCGAAGGCCTTGAACAGCGTCTTGCCGCTGGTCTGCCGGATGATCGCCCCGTGGTTGACGAGCTTGTTGGCCGAGACCGCCGTGCTGGCGACGCAGTCGTTGCCCGACTCCGTCTCCGGGCCGACGCAGCCGTCCGCGAAGCCGACCATCACGCGACCGGTCTTGTCGATCGTCATCCCGTTGAAGTCCAGCAGGTTGCGGCACGGGTTCCCGCCGCCGGAGTTCCAGATGCACCCACGCTGCACCGGGTCCTTCGGGGTGGCGTCGACGGTGGTCCAGGTCTTTCCGCGGTCGTAGGTCGTGGACAGGTACATGTGCCACGCCGCCCCCACGAACGTGTCGCGCTCGGCGTTCTTGCCGAACGACGCCGCCTGCGTGGAGCCGGGCGTGGTCGTGCCGAGGAAGGCCACGCTGGCGCGGTCGCCGTCACCGGCGACGACCATGGCGAACTCGCTGTTGCGGACCCCGAACGGGACCCCGAGGTCGACGCTCTTGGACCACGTCAGGCCGTGGTCGCGGGAGACGGCCACACGCGGGTGACCGGTGCCGTCGCTGTAGGAGTAGTAGACGGTGCCGTCGCTGCCGACGCCGACGTAGGGGTCGCTCTCCCCCGACAGGCTGTCCGGGATGGTCCGCACGGCCCACGTCTGGCCGGCGTCGAGGGACACCGCGACGCCCTGCTTGTCGCCGCACTTGGCGTTGGGGAGGTAGACCGCTCCGTCGCTCGGCCCGACCTGCACGTGGCCGTGGATCCCGGTGCACTCGGCGTCCCAGGTGGCGACCGGGTTGTTGAAGGTCAGGCTGCCGTCGTCGCTGCGAGCGCACGTCGCGCCACCGAGGACCAGCCCCTGGCCCTGCGCGCAGTAGTAGACCGCGTGCGGGTAGAGCGCGCCGGCCAGCGGGTTAGGGGCCTCCTTGGGGTACGGGCCACCGCCGAACGTCTGGTGGTCGAACCCGTTGACCCCTGAGCCGCAGCCCTCCGCCGGGACGGCCGTCGTCTGGAAGTCGTCGTCGGTGTACGCCGAGGCGCTACACGCCAGGTAGAGCTGACTGACGACGGTCCGGCCCGTGACGTGGTCGGTGAAGCCGATCGGGTCCAGGCTGATCTTGTTGGACGGGTCGGTGATGTCGGTGTTCACGACCGTCCAGGTCGAGGTCCCCTTGCGGTCGTCGAACGCCACGACGTACTCGTCGGTGTTGGAGGTGAACAGCGTGTTGCCGGTCTTCCAGTTGTTGCCGATGCTCGGCTCGCCGGCGTTGGTCGACTCGGTCTTGGGCGCCGTGTACTGCCGGTAGGTCGGCGCGACCACGCCCTTCGCCTTCGGGAACAGCGCCGGCGTCACGACGTACGCGGTCGCTGTCCCGACGTACGGCGTGCCCTTCGGGGTGTTCTGGAAGGCGCAGACCAGGACGTTGTAGGTGCCGCCGGTCCGGTCGGTGACGTTGATCCCCTCGGACAGCTGGCTGCCGTCGCTGGAGGCGACGAGCTTGCCGTCGGGGCCGAACACGTGCAGCGCCAGGTCGTCCGTGGGCTCCTTGACGGTGGCGTTCCAGCGGATCGAGAAGCGCACGAGGGTGTCGAGCTTCGGGTCGAGCTTGGGCGGGAAGGTCACCGCCACCGTGTGCTGGCTGTTCAGCGTCGTGTTGCTCGGGTCGCACGAGCCGGTCGGGTCGTCGACCGCGATGCCGCCGGTGTTGTTGGCGAACGGCGCGGTGGCGTCCCACGTGACCGCACGCTGCCCGGGGGCGCTCGGGACGGCCAGCGAGGACTGGGCGGTGGCGGCCTGACCGGGCGAGGCACCGACGGCCGCAGCGGCGGCGACGACAGCGGAGAGGGCAAGCGCGAGGCGCAGCCGCGGGGCGTGCGACATGAGGGCTCCAGCGGGTCAGGGCCGACGGCTGGGAGGCGGGCTGCCGCGTCGGGACCGGCTGAGCGTACTCCGCGACGACCTCTGCCTGAGGTGCTTTCGGCGGAGCTCCAGCGGTCAGGCGGACAGGCGGTGGACCTGCACGCCGCGGGCGTCCCAGACCCCGCGCTGCACGACGCGGCGTAAGGCGCGCGAGCCGTCGATCATCACGCCGTCCCCCAGGTAGAGGCCGACGTGGGCAGCGGGGGCGGGGTAGACGATGAGGTCACCCGGGCGGGCCTGCGACAGCGCGATGCGGTGGCTCGATGCGGCCAGGCCCTCTCGCCCCGGGGCGACGGAGCGTCCCCCTGCGCGGCGCCAGACGTTGCGGACCAGGTCGACGTCGGACAGGTGCCGGTTGCCGAGGGCGGCCTGCGCCAGACGCACCGCGCGGGCCGCGGTGGCCGAAGCCGGCGCGCCCGTCCCGAGACCGCGGGGGGCGCCGACCGGGACGAAGGAGCGCCGGGCCAGCGAGGACCCCTCGGAGGGGGGGACGACGACGGCCGGAGCCGCCGGCGCCGCGGGCGCGGCTGGGGCTGGGCGGGGCTGGGGGGTGGCCGCCTGGGGGGCGGTGTCGGGTGCCTCGTCGCTGGGCGGGGCGGCGGGGTCGGCGGGCCGCGGCGCGTCGGGGCTGGCGTCGAACGGCCGGACCGCGACCATGCCGGGGCGCGGCACGCGGCCGAAGCGCACGATGTCGCCGGCCCAGACCTGCCGCTGGACGACGCCCTTGCGCGAGGACGAGGCGTCGATCATGGTGACGGCGGCCGGCGAGCGGTGGATCACGAGGCCGACGTGCGTGACGGGATCGCCGACGAAGACCAGGTCGCCGGGCAGGACCTGCTCCTCCGGGAGTGGCACGGCCCAGGCCTGCTGCTGGCGTGAGGTGCGCGGAAGAGTGACGCCGCCCGCATCCCGCCAGATGCCCGAGGTGAAGCCGCTGCAGTCCCAGGCGCGGGGGCCGTTCCCGCCCCAGACGTAGCCGTCTCCCAGGTGCGCCCGAGCCAGCGCGACGACCGACGCCGTCGGGTCCCCCTTGCCGCCGACCGCCGCGAACGACCCTGCCGCCAGTCCAAGGCACAGCAGCAGCGCGGTGAGCAGCTGGCGCACGTCGGCGAGACGAGTGGCCGGACGCGACGTGGGCACAGGCACCAGGAGGCTCCCTGACAAGGGTGGGCGGACGGGTGGGGTCAGTGTGACGCAGGTGCACGTTGTGTACGGCGTGTCGCCTGGTCACCGTGTGCTTCGGCAGGTAGTGGCCAGAGCCTGAGCCCTGGGGGGACATACCGGACGCCGCGGGGCAGATCCGGCAGGGAATCTTCCGTGGGCGTTGGGCGTTGACTCCCCTGACAGCCAGGTCTGCGTCGCCCGAGAACTCCCGTCGTGCGTAGCACCCTGAGTCCGTCGCTGAGTTCCCCCCTGAGCTCGTCACGAAGTTCGTCAAGGCAGTTGGAGGCCCCCATGAGCGACCGCGTCCTGAAGGGCTCACGGCTCGGATCCGTGAGCTATGAGAGCGATCGGCACACCGAGTTCGCGCCGCGCGCCCTGACGACCTACGACTGCCCTCTCGGTCACGCGACCGCGGTGCCCTTTGCGGCCGAGGCCGACATCCCCTTCACCTGGGAGTGCCGCGTCTGCGGCGCGCAGGGCGAGCAGCGCAACGGCGAGGCCCCGGAGGCCAAGGCCGTCAAGCCCGCGCGCACGCACTGGGACATGCTGCTGGAGCGTCGCAGCATCGCCGAGCTCGAAGAGGTGCTGCAGGAGCGCCTGCAGGTCCTGCACGAGCACCAGGACGCCGTGAAGGCGCAGCTGCGGGCCGACGCGGCCAAGGCACGCAAGAAGAGCGCCTGACCCGTCAGTCGTTCCGGCCCTCGGGGTCCTCGGGGTTCTGAGGGTCCTCCGGGTGGAGGACCTCGCCGTCCACGACGGTCCCCCGCGCTTGTCGCGACACGCGCTTGCCCAAGCCGCCCAGCACAGGTCCGACCGGCCCGAGCATCCGTGCGGCGAGGAACGACGTGAGCCCACGGCGCAGCAGCGCGCGGGTCGGCGGCAGCACGCACGCCAGGCCCACGGCATCGGTCAGGAAGCCCGGGGTGAGCAAGAACGCTCCCCCGACGATCACCAACGCACCGTCGGCCACCTCGCGCGTCGGGACGCGGCGTTCGGCCAGTGCCGTCTGCAGGGCCTGCCAAGCACGTCGTCCTTCGCGGCGGAGCAGCCACGTTCCGAGGACGGCGGCCAGGAGCAGCAGGCCGATCGTCGGAAGGGCCCCGAGGGCCTGCCCCACCTGCACCAGGACGTAGATCTCCGCGATCGGGACGACGACGAACAGCAGCAGCAGGATCAGCGGCACGTCAGGACCCCTTTCGGCGCAGGCGGCTCGTCAGCCCCCACACGGTGACCCGCCACAGCGCCTCGACCACGATCGCCCGGCTCATCTTGGACTCACCGCGCTCGCGTTCGACGAACGTGATGGGGACCTCGACGACCCGCATCCCGGATTGCCACATCTTCCAGGCAAGGTCCACCTGGAAGCAGTACCCCTGCGAGTCGACCGCGCCGGACAGCACCCGGTCCAGCGCCTCGCGCCGGTAGGCCCGGTAGCCGCCGGTGGCATCGCGGAGCGGAAGGCCGAGGGCGACGCGGGTGTAGGCGTTGCCGCCGCGGCTGAGCAGCTCGCGGGAGCGCGGCCAGTTGACGACCTCTCCCCCGTCGACCCAGCGGCTGCCCAGGACGAGGTCGGCGTGCTCGAGCGCCGCGAGCAGTCGCGGCAGCTGCTCGGGGGCGTGGGAGCCGTCGGCGTCCATCTCCACGACGACGGCGTAGCCGCGCTCCTTGGCCCACGCGAAGCCGGCGAGGTAGGCCGCACCGAGCCCAGCCTTGCCCGTGCGGTGCAGGACGTGCAGCCACTCCCCCTCCGTCGCCGCGTCGGCGGCCAGGCGGTCCGCGAGCGCACCGGTGCCGTCCGGGCTGGCGTCGTCGACGACGAGCAGGTGGGCGCTGGGCACGGCTGCATGGACGCGCTCTGCGATCGGGACGAGGTTGTCCACCTCGTCGTACGTCGGGACGATGACCAGCACGGAGCCAAGGGTCATGGGGGCGTTCCCTTCCGGCTCCCGAGGGCAGCCACCCCGACGGCGCCCAGCGCCATCAGGGACAAGGCGAGCTCGGGCCAGGCACCGAGCCGGGTCGCGAGCGTCCGGGCGGAGCGCAGGGGGACCTGCTGGACGGTGACGTCGCGGGTGAAGACCTCCGAGCGGTGCAGCAGCGCGCCGTCCGGGGCGATCACCGCGGACACCCCGCTCGTCGCGGCCACGAGCACGGACCGCCCGTGCTCGACGGCCCGCAGGCGCCCCATGGCCAGCTGCTGGGTGGTCTCCCCGCTGCGGCCGAACGTTGCGTTGTTGGTCTGCACGACCAGCAGCCTGCCCCCTCCGGTCACGACGTCACGCACCACCCCGTCGTAGGCGACCTCGAAGCAGATGACGTCCCCGAGCGTGACCCCGCCGACGTCGAGCACGCCGGGCGCGTCGCCGCGGGCGAAGTCGTGCGGCACCAGGTCCACCTTGTCGGTCACCTTGCGCACCAGGTTGCGGTAGGGGATGTACTCCCCGAACGGCACGGGGTGCCGCTTGACGTACGTCGCCCCCGGCCCGGTGACCGGGTCCCACACGATGCCCCGGTTGCTCACGAAGCGTCCCGGCCCGTCGGTCACGGCACCGACCAGGACCGGCACACCGATCGCGCGCACCGCCTGGTCGATGAGGTCGCGGGCCAGCAGGTCGGTGTAGGGGTCGAGGTCGGAGGCGTTCTCGGGCCAGAGGACCAGGTCGGGCTGCGCGACCGTGCCCGCCCGCACGTCGGCGGCCAGGTCCACGGTCGCCTGGACGTGGTTGCGCAGCACCTGCGACTGCTGCGCGGCCAGCGG
Source organism: uncultured Actinomycetota bacterium (assembly GCA_963760125.1). Lineage (GTDB taxonomy): Bacteria > Actinomycetota > Actinomycetes > Mycobacteriales > SCTD01 > RYN-111. Next base: position 57,932 of record CAVXBV010000012.1, read on the forward strand.
CAGGCCCAGCCGTGGGACGTTGCCCTGGACGACGGCCACCGTCACCTGCTCGCCTCCGGTCGGGACGGGCACCGTCAGCGCGAGGACGAGCAGGACGGGGCCGAGAGCGACCGCGGGCCGGGGGCGCGTCACGAGCAGGACGCCCAGCGCCGCGACCCCCAGGGTCACGAGGGGGGCGCCGGCGACGGCGGCCAGGGGCGTGAGCGGTGTGTGTCCCTGGCTGAACGCGAGCCTCCCCCACGGGAACCCGCCGAAGGGCAGGCGGTCGCGCAGCGCCTCTTGGCCCACCCAGAGCAGGGCTGCCCACACCGGCCACGCGGGCAGGCGCGTCACCAGGGCCAGCGCCGCGCCGAGCGCCGCGAGGAACCCTGCCTCCATCAGCGCCAAGGCGAGCCACGCGGCGGGGCCGGCGACCTCGCCGGTCCAGACCAGCAGCGGGACGAAGAAGGCCAGGCCGTGCAGCAGGCCGAGCCAGGCGCCGCGGCGCACCGAGCACCCGCGCACGGCGGCGGTGAGCAGGCCGACCGCGACCGGGGCGAGCCACCACACGTCGTGCGGCGGGAAGGCGAGGTCGAGCAGGAGGCCGGAGGCGAGCGCCGCGCCGGTGCGGGGCAGGTCACGAGGGCGGCGCACCGCATGACCCTATGTCGGTCGGCGGGCGCGTTCCTTCCGCCTCAGGACGAGCGAAAGGCCCGGTGGGCCTTCGGACCGACCCGCCTGCGGATGGCGTCCGCGTGCGTGCCGTTGTCTACTGGCCCACCGAGCCTTGGCCCGGGTCTGTCAACCCCCCTGGTCCCTCGCCACCGTCCGTGGGGTCAGCACGGCCTCCGGCGCCTCGCTCCTGGCTGCGGCTGGACGATCCCGGGGTCGGACTCCGCAGCGAGGTCACGAGACGGGCCGGGTGTGGCGGGGTGTCCGTGTCCTTGCGGGCAGGAGGCTATCGGGAGTCGACGGGCGCCTGTCAAGGCCCTGAACCCCTTGCTGCGCAAGCGATCTCCTCGCCCACGTCTCGAGGGGGCCGTTCGGAGCAGCGCGGAGCCGCTCTCTTCGTCCCACGCGTCCCTCAGGCCTCGTGGAGGACCGCTCCGGCGCGCACCAGCAGGCGGCACACCGGGTCGGGGGCCGACAGGTCGGGCAGTCCGGAGACCCCGGAGCGGGGGTCGGTGGACCACCCGGCGACGGCCTCGTCCGGCGTCTGGACTACCAGTTCATCGGGGACGTCCCACACGGCGAAGGTGGCCGGTGCACCCGGGACGATCTCCCCCTCGTCGTCGCGTCGCGCAGCCCGCCAGCCGCCGCGCGTGTGCGCCGCGAAGGCAGCCCGGGCGCTCAGGCCGCTGCCGGGGGTGCGGTGCTGGACGGCAGCGCGCACCGTGCCCCACGGGTCGAGGAAGGTCACGGGGCTGTCTGAGCCCAGCGCGAGGGCCACACCGGCGGTGGCCAGCGCGGCGAACGGGTTCATCGCCAGCGCGCGCTCGCGGCCCAGGCGCGCGACGTACATCCCGTCCTCGCCACCCCAGCGGGCGTCGAAGGCCGGCTGCACGCTGGCCACGACGCCGTACGTCGCGAAGCTGGCCACCTGGCGGGGGCTGATCATCTCCACGTGCTCGACGCGGTGCCGGGACGCGCGCAGCGCCCCCTCCCCCACGACGTCGGCCGCCTGGTGCAACCCGTCCGTGACGGCCTGGAGGGCGGCGTCCCCGATGGCGTGGAACCCGGCCTGGACGCCGGCGCGCGTGCAGGCGATGAGGTGCTGGGCGACCTGCTCTGCCTCGAGGTAGGCGTGTCCGGCCCCCTCGTCGTCCTCGTAGTGGGCCCCGAGGCAGGCCGTGCGGCTGCCGATCGCGCCGTCGACGAACAGGTCGCCGGCGGCGCCGACCGCGCCGAGCTCGATCGCCTTGTCGACAGCGTCGAGCTCGCCCCAGTAGCCGATCCGTTCGACGCCGTGCTCGAGCGCGAGCAGGGCCGTGAAGTCGTCCTCGCCGCTGATGTCGGGGCCGCCGCACTCGTGCACGCAGGCGATCCCGAGGGACGCGGCCCGGTCGAGCGCCGTGGCCTGGGCCCCCCGGCGCTGGGCCGGGGTGATCGACTTCTGGGCTGCACGACGCACCACGTGGTGGGCCTCCTGCCGGACCAGCCCGTCAGGCAGGAACCCGGGCAGCCCGCGTGCCTCCGGGCAGGCCGCCAGCAGCGCGCTGCTCGCCACCGCGCTGTGCACGTCGGTCCGCGCCAGGTAGACCACCCCGCCGTACGACGCCCGGTCGAGCTCGGACGCGGTCGGGGGGCGCTGCTCCGGCCAGCCGGTCTCGTCCCAGCCGGTGCCGAGCACGACCCCACCACGGGTCCGGCGGCAGTGGTCCTCCAGCAGGCGAAGGGACTGGGCGAGGCTGGTGGCCCCCGTCAGGTCGAGGCCGGTGATCGCCAGGCCGGTGCTGGTCGCGTGGACGTGGGCGTCGACGAAGGCTGGCGCCACCCAGGCGTCGTCGAGGTCGACCGTGCGGTCCGGGCTCAGGGCGTCCGCGGCGCGCTCCTGGCCGACCCAGACGATCGTCGCGCCGTCGACGAGCAGCGCGGTGGCGAACGGGTCGGCGGGGCTGCGGACGCGTCCGCGGCGGTAGAGGGTGGTGCTCACGCGCTCGACGCTACGGGGACCCAGCGACCGGCTGCCCACCAGCCGAAGAATCGCCTGTCCACGTGGTCGCGCGCGGGAAGAACGCCGTCTACCGTGGGGGCATGACCACCTTCGCGACGCAGACCCAGCTGACTCCCGCTGAGGTGCACGAGGCCCTCGGCCGGCACCTGCTGGTGGACGGCTTCGACCTGGTGCTCGACCTCGACGCCTCCCAGGGCTCACGCCTGGTCGACGCGAGAGACGGGACGTCCTACCTCGACCTGTTCACCTTCTTCGCCAGCAGCGCCCTGGGCATGAACCACCCTGCCCTGGTCGAGGACGCGACGTTCTCCACCGAGCTCCTGGCGGCGGCGCGCAACAAGCCCAGCAACAGCGACGTCTACACCGTGGCGATGGCGCGCTTCGTCGACACCTTCGCGCGGGTGCTCGGTGATCCTGCGCTCCCCCACCTGTTCTTCGTCGAGGGCGGCGCCCTCGCCGTCGAGAACGCCCTCAAGGTCGCCTTCGACTGGAAGTCCCGGTGGAACGAGGCGCACGGCATCGACCCGGCGCTCGGCACCAAGGTGCTGCACCTGCGCGAGGCCTTCCACGGGCGGTCCGGCTACACCCTGTCCCTCACCAACACCGACCCGGTGAAGGTCGCCCGCTTCCCGATGTTCGGGTGGCCGCGGATCCCGTCGCCCTACCTCGCGGGCGGCGTCGACGTCGTCGAGCGTGAGGCGGAGGCGCTGGCCGCGGCGCGCGCGGCGTTCGCGCAGCACCCGCACGACATCGCCTGCTTCCTCATGGAGCCGATCCAGGGCGAGGGCGGCGATCACCACTTCCGTCCGGAGTTCCTGCAGGCGATGCAGGCGCTGTGCCGCGAGCACGACGCGCTGTTCGTCCTGGACGAGGTGCAGACCGGGTGCGGCCTGACCGGCACCGCCTGGGCCTACCAGCAGCTCGGGGTCCAGCCGGACGTCGTGGCGTTCGGCAAGAAGACCCAGGTGTGCGGGCTGATGGCCGGAGGCCGCGTCGACGAGGTGCCGGACAACGTCTTCCACGTCTCGAGCCGCATCAACTCCACCTGGGGCGGCTCGCTGGTCGACATGGTGCGCGCCCGACGCATCCTGGAGGTGGTGGAGAGCGAGGGCCTGATCGCGCGCGCTGACCGGCTCGGCGAGCACCTGCTCGCCCGGCTGCGCGAGCTCGCCACCGCGCACGCGGAGATCACCGACGTCCGCGGTCGCGGGCTCATGTGCGCGTTCTCGCTGCCCGACGGGCCCCGACGCGACGCCGTCCTGACGGCGCTGCGCGAGGACGAGCGCGTGCTGCTGCTCGGCTGTGGTGGTCGTAGCGTCCGGTTCCGTCCCGCCCTCACGGTCAGCAGCGCTGACCTGGACGCCGGCGTCGAGGCCCTCGACCGCGTCCTGTCCCGCACCCCCTGATCCCTGCCTGAGAGGCTCTCCCCGTGCTCACCTCCTTCATCGACGGCCAGGCCGTCCCCGGCGACGCCGGGACCTTCACGTCCGTCAACCCCGCGCAGCTGACCGATGTCGTCGCCGAGGTCTCCTTGGCGTCGGCCGACCAGCTGCTGCAGGCCTTCCGGGCCGCCGCCGCTGCTCAGCCGGCGTGGGCGGCGACCCCCGCGCCCGTGCGCGGACGGGTCATCGCGCAGGTCGGTCGGCTGGTCGAGGCCAACGCGGAGGCCCTGGCTCAGCTGGTGGTGCGCGAAGTCGGCAAGCCGCTGGCCGAGGCCCGCGGCGAGGTGCAGGAGATCGTCGACACCTGCGACTTCTTCCTCGGTGAGGGCCGCCGGCTCTACGGCCAGACCGTCCCGTCGGAGATGCGCGACAAGCAGCTGTTCACCTTCCGCGTGCCGGTCGGTGTCGCGGGGATCATCACCGCGGGCAACTTCCCGGTCGCCGTGCCGTCCTGGTACCTCGTGCCCGCGCTGCTCTGCGGCAACGCGGTCGTCTGGAAGCCGGCCGACTACAGCGCGGCCCTGGGCGATGCGCTGACCCGGCTCTTCGTCGCCGGCGGCGTCCCCGCCGGGGTCCTGAACACCGTGCACGCCGACGGTCCCACGACCTTCGAGGGCCTGCAGCTCGCGCTGGAGGCTGGCGTCGTCAACAAGGTCGGTTTCACCGGTTCCTCCGAGGTCGGCGCGCAGATCGGCTCCCTGTGCGGCAAGCACCTGCAGAGCCCCTGCCTCGAGCTCGGCGGGAAGAACCCGCTCGTCGTCATGCCCGACGCCGACCTCGACCTCGCCGCGGAGGGCGCCCTGTTCTCCGGCTTCGGTACGGCGGGACAGCGCTGCACCTCCCTCGGGGTCGCGATCGTCCACGAGGACGTGCACGACGTGTTCCTGGACAAGCTGCTCGCCCGGCTCGAGGCGGCGGCCGTCGGTGACCCGACGCAGGACGTGCTCTACGGACCGATGCTGTCCGAGCGGTTCTTCACCGGCTTCGAGAAGTGGCTCGGCGAGGTGCAGCCGCACCACACCGTCCACGGTCCGACCGGACGCATCACGTCGGACAACCCGCGTCCGGGCTTCGTCGGCGACCCGGATGCCGGTGTCTACGCGCACCCGACCGTCGTCAGCGGCGTCCGCAAGGCGGACGCGCTCTACCAGCACGAGACGTTCGGCCCGCTCGTGTCGGTGATGCGCTTCTCGACGTTTCGACGAGGCCTGCGACCTGGCGAACGCCCACGGCTACGGGCTCTCCTCGGCCATCTACACCTCGAACCCGAAGGCCGTCTGGGACTTCCGCTCCCGGGTGTCGGCCGGGATGCTCTCGGTCAACAACTCCACCTCCGGCGCCGAGGCGCACCTGCCCTTCGGCGGCAACGGCAAGAGCGGCAACGGCTCGCGCCAGTCCGGGGTCTGGGTCCTGGACCAGTTCACCCGCTGGCAGTCGATGAACTGGGACTACGCCGGCAAGCTGCAGAAGGCCCAGATGGACACCGAGGCCTCGGACGTCGACCTCGACTACCGCCTGTAGGTCGCCTGCGCGCGGTACCACCGCGGGCTGGTCGTCACGGGCGGGGTGAAGGCTGCCTTGAGCACCAGCAACGACGGTTGACCGGACGCGATCCCCTGTGCCACAGCGGATCCGAGCTCGTCCACCGTGACCTCCCGTGCCTCGACCCGGAACGCGCGCGCGAGGGCGACGAAGTCGGGTGGCTCGAGGTCGCAGCCCAACGGCTGCTCGCCGTCCTTGGTGAAGTCGTAGGCCAGCATCCCGTACCCGCCGTCGTCGACCAGGACGGTCGTCAACGGGAGGCGCTCCTGCGCGGCCGTGGCCAGGTCCCCGCAGGCGAACAGGAAACCCCCGTCCCCCACCAGCGCGACGGCGGGCCGGCCGGACAAGGCGGCACCGAGCCCGGCGGGGAAGCCGAAGCCCAGGGTCCCCCAACCGACCGGGTAGGAGAGCCCGCGCGGTCGCCCGACGCGGCCGAACCCGCCGTACCAGTAGCCCGGGATGCACATGTCGGCGATGACGACGGTGTCCTCGGTGAGGCCGGACTCGAAGGCGTCGAGGAACTCCGTCTCGGGACCGGCGTACGCCGCCCGGCCGGCCGGGCGCTCGAACCACGGCTCGCGGTCCCCTTCGGGCAGGTGGTCCAACAGCACCGAAATCCCCGCGACCGCTTCCATCGGCAGGTGGACGTCGGGCTCGAGGTTGGCCGGGTGCGCGAGGTCGACCGTGACCACCCAGGGCGGTCGGGGCTGCCGGAACCCCTGGGTGTTCATGGCATCCAGGTCGCTGCCCACGACGACGACCAGGTCCGCGGCGTCCCACAGCGCTCCGGCTTCCGGCGCGTGCGGAGGCAGCGGCACGAGGTGCGGGTGGTCCGGCGGCAGGAGGCCGCGACCGCCGTACGACGTGAGCAGCGGGGCCCCCAACCGGCGGCAGAGCGCCTCGACCAGGGGACCGGCCCCGGACGCGGTCGCCCCTCCCCCGGCCCAGACCAGCGGGCGGGAGAACGGACGGGGGAAGGGGTCGCGGTCCGACAGGAACGGGCGCGTGGGCGGGACGTGCCGCTCGGGTGCCGGGACCGGCACGGGTGAGGACAGGAAGTCGGTGGGGATCTCGACGTACACCGGGCGGCGGGGATGCATCATCGCGAGGCGTCCCGCACGGACGATCACGTCGTGGACGTCCTCGGCCCGCTCGACGCGCACCTGCGCCTTGGTGACCGGCCGGAAGAACGACGCCTGGTCGGTGGTCTCGTGCAGCACCCCGGTGAACACCCCGGGAACCCGTGCGCGCGAGGGGATGTCGGTCGCAATGACCAACATCGGCGTGTGGCAGGAGAACGCCTCCCCCACGGCGGTCACCACGTTGGACGCGCCGGGCCCCGTGGTCGTCAGGGCCACGCCGAGCCGTCCGGTCGCTCGGGCGTAGCCGTCCGCCGCGTAGCCCGCGGTCTGCTCGTGCCGCACGCCCACCAGGCGAACGCCGCTGTCGGGAAAGCCCTTCCAGGCCGCGAGGTTGTGCACGCCGGGCAGTCCGAAGGCGACGTCCACGCCGAGCTCGCGAAGCCCAGCGACGAGCGCGTCGCCCCCGGTCATGTCAGGAGCCGGAGACACCGACGACCTCCTCGATCTGGCTGTCCGACAGGCCCAGCGCCGTGAGGACCTCACGAGTGTGCTGCCCGAGCAGCGGTGGGGCGTGGTGGACGCGCGGGCGCACCCCGTCGATCCGGTACGGCGACCCCACCACCGTGACGGGGCCGGCCGGGTGGTCGACGGTCTGGAGCTGACCGGTCGCGACGAGCTGGGGGTCGCCGGCCAGCTGCGAGAGGTCCTGGACCGGGGCGCAGGGGATGCCGTGCTCGGCCAGGACGTCGGACCACTCCCGGGCCGACCGCCTTGCAGCAGCGATTCCAGGGCCGCGACGACCGCCTCCCGGTCGCTGACGCGACCGGCGTTCGTCGTCCACGCGGGCGGCGGCACCAGGCCCACGGCCCGGCACAGCGCAGCGAACTGAGCGTCGTTGCCGGCCCCCACGACGAGGGCCGCGTCGGCGCAGTGCAGAGGGTCCGTAGGGAACGATGTTGGGGTGCGCATTGCCGCTCGGGCGCGGCACGAGCCCACCGATCAGGGAGTTGGCCCCCTGGTTGACCAGCATGGCCACGGCGGACTCGAGCAGCCCGACCTCGATGCGGACCGGCCGGCGCGCGACGAGACCGGCGACCGCACCGACGGCGGCGTACAGGCCGGTCACCACGTCCGCGACAGCCACGCCGACCTTCGTCGGCTCGGTGGTGCCGGTGATGGACATCAGTCCGGACCGCGCCTGGGCCATCACGTCGTATCCCGGCTTGTCCCCGTCGGGACCGTCCCCTCCCGCACCGCGCACCGACACCCACACCGCAGATCCCTTGTCCCGCAGGGCCTCCAGACCCAGCGCCGCGAAGTGGCGGGGCAGAAAGTTCTCCACGACCACGTCGGCCTGCTCGGCAAGTCGGGCCACGACAGTCCGTCCGGCGGTCGTCGTCAGGTCCAGCGCGACCGAGCGCCGGTCGCGGTTGACCGACAGGAAGTACGCCGCGTCGTCGCCGTGGAACGGCGGACCCCAGTGCCGGGTGTCGTCGCCCGAGCCGGGTCGCTCCACCTTCAGCACGTCGGCGCCGAGGTCGGCCAGCACCATGCAGCAGTAGGGACCTGCCAGGACGCGAGACAGGTCGAGGACCTTCACCCCGCCCAGCGGACCGTCGTACGCCGGGAGGCTGGGCCACCCGGGTCCCTGCGCGAGTGCCTGCTGCAGTTCCACCCGCTCACCCTGCCAGATCGCCCTCACGTCGAGCGGATGCGCTCCTCGATCGGGTCCTTCGGCGGCCGCACCCCCCAGCGCGACACCCGGGCACCTCACTGTCAGGCTCGTTGCGTGGCCCTCAACCCTGCGCAGCTGTCCCCTACGGTCCTGGCGTTCCTCGACGAACGGCACCTGGCGACGTTGACCACCCTGCGACCCGATGGCTCCCCGCACGTCGTCGCCGTGGGCTTCACCTGGGACGACGCGGCCGGCCTGGTCCGGGTCATCACCGACGGCGGCTCCGCCAAGGCCCGGCACGCCCGCGGTGAGGGTCGGGCGGTGGTCGCTCAGGTCGACGGCCGGCGCTGGCTCTCGCTCGAGGGCGTCGTGGCGGTCAGCGCCGAGCCCGCGCGCGTCGAGGACGCCGTCCGTCGCTACGCCATGCGCTACCGCGAGCCACGGGTGAACCCGAACCGGGTCGTGCTGGAGATCAGCGTGGACCGGGTGCTCGGATCGTCCTGACTCGTCGCGGGGTCGAGTGGTTGTCTGCCTCAAAAGGGGGGGTTCTGGTCGTGCCAGGTGGGGTGGGTGACGAGGCCGTTCTCGTTGAGCCACCTGCCGTCGCGGAGCTTCACGGTGCGTTTGCCGGTGTGGAGGTCGTGGTGGAGGGTGTCGCAGACGTTGAGGGTCTGCTCGAGGCTGGTGATCTGGTCTTCGGCGTGGCCCAGGATGTGGTGGGGGCGGAGGACGGTCAGGGGGTTGGGGGTGCCGGGGCAGCAGCCGTCGCCGGCGCACCGGTTGCCGCCTTCGAGGTCGAGGGCGCGGCGTTCGTCGGCGGTGAGGGTTCGTTGGGAGTGGATCGTGCGGAGGGCTTTCCCGCCGAGGCTCAGGACGGTGGTGGTGACGGTGCTGTCGCACCACCACCTGCGGACCAGGGACCGGGGCAGGAGTCGTCCGCTGTCACCGCGGGGTGGTGGCGCCCCGGGTCTGCGGCTGTTGTCGCGTCCGACCCCCGTTCCCGTTCCCGTTCCGGTGATGCGTGGCTTCGGGGATCGTCACGTGGATCTGGACGGGGGTCTTGCTGACCAGCCCGCCGAGGCCGGCTGGCGAGGTAGCGCTCGAGGGCGTTCGAGAACGCGTCGTGCAGGCGCTTCCTGCGGCCGCGCGGGAGTCCGTGGGGCAGGACCCCGTCGGCGTCGAGCCGAGCCCCCAGGGGCCCCCACACGTCCTCGGGCTCGGTCGCCCCGTGCTGGCGGGCGTCGGCCCACGCTGCGGTGTCGTCGGGGTTGCGGGCGTCGTGGGCGGCGGCGGCGCGCAGGATGGTCCAGAGGCGCTCGCCGCACTCGAGGTCCAGGTCGCCGCACAGGTGCCAGCCCTGCCCGTCAGGCAGCTCGGAGAGGGTGAGTCCGCGGCGTTCGTGGCCCTTCGCGGCGCGGTCTTCCAGCAGGCTCGGGAGGACCGCGACGACGATCTCGTCCAACGCCCCGGTGAGGGCGCGGGGCGCGATGGTCTCGGCGAGCCACAGCAGCGCCTGTTCGAGCCGGTCGGCCTGCGAGCCCTCCAGCGCGAGGAGCGACTGTGCTCGGTCGATGATGAGCTGCAGGCGCGGGTCGGTGTCGTGCAGGCCCTGCAGCTCGCGGCAGACCAGGGCGGCGACGTTCCCCACGACGGCGTTCAGCACCAGGTCGCCCGGCAGGCCGTCGATGAGCCCGTCGGCCCGGTCCAGGTGCGGACCGCACTGCCGCAGCGCCCCCGCGGTCTTGCGTGCCGCGGTCAGGCTGACTCGCCCGTCCTGCACGGCGGTGTTCAGGACCGGGTAGGTGCGCAGCCGGTGCGCGAGCAGCGCATCCCCTGGGTCGCCGTCGGGGCGGTGCTCCCGCACCCAGGCCTTGACGCTCCGTGCTCCGACGAGCTCGGTCAGGCCGCGGGCGTGGACGTCGGCGAGGCGGGTCAGGTCGTGCACCCGCAGCTGCTGCTCGGCCTGCAGCAGCGCTTGCGCATCGGACAGGGCCTGGGCCGCGTCGACCTGCGCCGGCTGCACCGCCACGACCCGCTGGACCGCGCGCAGCAGGTCCGCGACCACCGGGCTCGGAGGGGGCAGGGGCCCGGCCTCGACCGGACCCAGCCCCGTCACGCCCGGAGCCGCCCACGGCACGGACACCTCAGCCGCTGGGCCGGTCGCCGCCGCGTCAGCCGGCAGTGAGTGCGCCGAGGCCGGGTCGGCCGCCAGCGGGTCAGCCGGTTCGGTCACGTCAGCCGGGTCGCAGCAGGCGCACCCGAAGTGTCGCTGCTGCTCGAACTCCAGGAGCCAGGACGGGATGACCGATGGCGCCTGGCACTCCAGCCCGTCGAACCACTCCGGGGCGGCAGGGGTGGCCAGCAGGGCGTCGTACACGTCCATCAGGGCTCACCTCCTCACCTATGACCGTATCTGTGTTCGATACGGATGTCAAGCGCTTTCTCCTGCTGTGCATAGGTTCTTTCCACCATCCGTCGACGGGGCTCCGCCCACCGCGTCTGGCCGCGTCGTTACGCCCGACGCGAGGAGAGCACGCAGAACTCGTTGCCCTCAGGGTCGGTCAGCACCACCCATGACTGATCGCCCTGACCGATGTCGGCCACGGTCGCGCCGCGTGAGAGCAAGCGGGCGACCTCGGCGTCCCGGTCGTCCGGCCGGAGGTCCAGGTGCAGCCGGTTCTTGGTGACGCGAGGATCGGCGACCCGGCAGAAGAGCAGCCCTGGGACCTGCTCGGCAGCGGGCCTGATCTCGAACTCCTCGGGCTCAGCGTTCACGACGACCCAGCCCAGCGCTTCGGCCCACCACCGTCCGAGCAACTCGGGGTCCGCGGCATCGACGACGACCTGCTCCCACTCAAGGCTCATCCCCGCACCGTAGGGCGTGGAGCCGACCCCGGCTCATTCCTCCGGGACGTGTCCGCGGTCCTCCCACGGGGTGCTGAGGACCACGGTGGTGCGGGTCGAGACCTGAGCCGCGGCGCGGATCTGCTGGAGCAGGACCTCGAGGTCCAGCGGTGAGCCGACGCGGACCTTCAGGATGTAGCTCTCGTCGCCCGCAACGCTGTGGCAGGCCTCGATCGCGGTGAGGTGCCGCAGGCGCTCGGGTCCGTCGTCGACGGCAGCGGGATCGATGGGAGTGATGGAGACGAAGGCGGTCAGCGGCATCCCCGCCGCGACGGGGTCGACCTGTGCGCCGTACCCGAGGATCGCCCCGCGCTGCTCGAGCCGGCGCACCCGTTGGTGGACGGCGGAGGTGGACAGGCCGGTGTCCTTGGCCAGGTCGGTGTAGGAACGGCGTCCGTCGGCGACGAGCAGCCGAAGCAGGTGCAGGTCGACGGCGTCGAGGTCGCTCATGAGCGGGTGAGGGAGCGGCCGATCACGATGCGCTGGACCTGGTTGGTCCCCTCGAAGATCTGCATGATCTTCGCTTCGCGGAAGAAGCGCTCGGCAGGGAAGTCCTCGACGTACCCGGCACCACCCAGCACCTGGACCGCATCGGTCGTGACCCGCATCGCCGTGTCCGTGGCGAAGAGCTTGGCCATCGACGCCTGCGGTCCGTAGGGCAGGCCGCGGTCCTTGAGGCGCGCCGCGCTGAGGTAGAGCGCCCGCGCGGCCTCGACCTGGGTGGCCAGGTCCGCCAGCAGGAACTCGATCCCCTGGAAGCTCGCGATCGTCTTGCCGAACTGCTTGCGCTCCTTGGCGTAGGACACCGCGAGGTCCAGAGCGGCCTGGGCGAGCCCCACCGCCACGGCCGCGATGCCGAGGCGGCCACCGTCCAGCGCGCTCATCGCGATGGCGAACCCCTGGCCCTCCTGGGCCAGCAACCGGTCAGCCGGGACGCGGGCGTCCTCGAGCACGACGGTCGCCGTCGGGGACGAGCGCATGCCCATCTTCTTCTCGGGCGGCAGCGCGACGAGACCGGCCGTCGATCCGTCGGCCAGTAGGCAGGAGATGCCGCTGGGACCAGCGTCTCCCGTGCGGACCATCAGGTTGTAGAAGTCAGCATGACCACCGTGGGTCACCCAGGCCTTGGCGCCGTTGACGACGTACTCCTCGCCGCTGCGCACCGCCTTGGTCGACAGAGCCGCAGCGTCAGAGCCGCTGTGGGCCTCGGACAGGCAGTAGGCGCCGAGCAGGTCGCCCCCGAGCATGTCGGGCAGGAAGCGCTGCTTCTGCTCCTCACTCCCCCACTGCGCGACGGGGAAGCAGGCCAGGGTGTGCACGCTCACCCCCACCGCGAAGCCGGCCCAGCCGCGGCCGAGCTCCTCGAGCACCTGCAGGTACACCTCGTACGGCTGGCCCCCGCCCCCGTGCTCCTCCGGGTAGGCGAGTCCGAGCAGTCCGGCCTTGCCGAGCGTCCGGTAGAGCTCCCGCGGGAACTCCGCGCGGCTCTCGAAGTCCGCCGCGCGGGGCTGCACCTCCCCCTCGACCAGGTCGCGGGTGAGGTCGAGCAGGGCGACGGCCTCGGGGCTCGGCAGGTCGCGGACGACAGGCATCTTCAGCATCTCCAAGGGGGTACGGCGCAGCCCGCGCTGGGACGCGGCTGCCCTCGACGCTACCGCCGGCAGCACGTGAGAGGCTCGAGCCCGTGGCCGGACAGCTGATGCTCCTCGACTCCCCCGCCCTCTGGTACCGCGCGTTCCACGGCGTGCCGGACAGCGTCCGGAGCCCTCAGGGCGAGCCGGTCAACGCGATCCGCGGGTTCCTCGACCTGGTCGCCCGCGTCGTCAAGGAGCACCGCCCGGCACGGCTGGTGGCGACCGTCGACCTCGACTGGCGCCCGGCGTTCCGGGTCGCGGCCGTCCCGACGTACAAGCTGCACCGGACGCTCGAGGGCGGCGCCGAGGCCGAGCCGCCCGAGCTCGGTCCCCAGGTCGAGGTGCTCCTGCAGGTGCTGGCCGCCCTCGGCGTGCCGGTGGCCGGCGCCGAGGGCTACGAGGCCGATGACGTGCTCGGCACCCTCGCGACCCGGGAGAGCGGTGCCGTCGACGTCGTCACCGGCGACCGCGACCTGCTGCAGCTGGTGCGCGACGCGGGCCCGGTCCGCATCCTCTACGCCGTCGAGAAGATGAAGCCGTACGACGAGGCGGCCGTCACGGCCAAGCACGGCATCCCGGGGACGGCGTACGCCGAGTTCGCCGTGCTGAGAGGCGATCCCAGCGACGGCCTGCCCGGGGTCAAGGGCGTCGGTGAGAAGACGGCGGCGGCCCTGATCAGCCGGTTCGGCACGGTGGACGGGGTGGTTGCCGCGCTGGACAGCGGGTCGGACGACGGGTTTCCCGCAGGCGCCCGCGCGAAGCTCGAGGCGGCGCGGGACTACCTGGCCGTCGCCCCCGCGGTGAGCAGGGTCGTGTGCGACCTGCCGCTGCCGGCGTACGACGACGCGCTCCCCCGCACGCCGCGCGACCCCGCGGCGCTGCTGGCCCTGTCGGACCGCTGGGGGCTCGAGAGCTCGCTCGAGCGCTTCCTGCAGGCGACCGAGGCCGCTCTCTCGGGGTAGGCTTGCTACTGATGAGTAACCCCGCGTTCTCCGTCCGCAGCCGCCCCTTCGAGCTGGCCGCTGCGGCGAGCGAGGAGCTCGACGTCCTGATCGTCGGCATGGGCGCCACGGGAGCCGGTGTGGCGCTGGACGCCGCCAGTCGCGGCCTGCGCGTCGCGGTCGTGGACAAGGGCGACCTCGCCAGTGGCACGTCGTCGAAGTCCAGCAAGCTCGTGCACGGGGGGCTGCGCTACCTCGAGAACTACGAGTTCGGGCTGGTCCGTGAGGGCGTCATGGAGCGCCAGCTGCTGCTGAAGCTCGCGCCGCACCTGGTCCGGCCCATGGACTTCCTCTACCCGGTCTGGCCCGACACGGCCAAGCGACGGCTGCTGGGCCTGGGCCTCACGACCTACGACGTCTTCGCCATGGCCTCGTTGGCCGGCCGCGGCGGGGCGACCCGCCGGCACCAGAAGGTGAGCGCGGAGGAGGCGATCGAGCTCGCCCCTGCGATGCGGGAGTCCGGCCTGGCCTACGGCTACGTGTACGGCGACTGCGCCACCGATGACGCGCGTCTGGTGCTTGCCGTGGTCCAAGCCGCTCGCCGGTTCGGCGCGCTGACCATCACGCACGCGGAGGTCACCGACCTGACGCAGACGGCCGGCCGGGTCTCGGGCGCGACCTTGCTGGACCGGCACGACGGGCACGCGTGTCGAGGTGCGGGCGCGCCACGTCGTGAACGCGACGGGGGTCTGGGTCGACACGCTGCAGGGCCTCGAGGAGCCAGGCCGGCAGGCGGTGGTGCAGCCGTCCAAGGGGGTGCACGTCGTCGTCCCCCACGCGCGGCTCCCGCTCACCGACGCCAGCGTGCTGCTCCCGTCGCGGCGGGGCGACGGCCGGTCGATGTTCGCGATCCCGTGGGGCCGGCAGACCATCCTGGGCACCACGGACACGCCGTACGACGGGGGCCTCGACGACCTGTCCTTGACCGCGGAGGACCTCGACTACGTCCTCGCGGCCGGCAACGACGTCTTCAAGACCGCCCTGACCGAGCAGGACGTGCTCGGTGCGTGGGCCGGCGTGCGGCCGCTCATCAGGCAGGTCGGCAGCGAGAGCATGAGCGACATCAGCCGCCGCCACACCCTCGTGGAGGGCTCCACCGGTCTCCTCACGATCACCGGCGGCAAGCTCACGACGTACCGGCGGATGGCCAAGGACGTCGTGGACCGCATCGTCGAGCGCGACGATCGCAAGGCGCCCTGCCGCACCGACGAGATCGCCCTGACGGGCACCCGACCGGTCCTGGAGATCGCCGCGGAGACCGTCGAGAGCGCCGCGTTCCTGGGGTTGTCCGCGGACGTCGCCCGGTCGCTCGTCCGGCAGTGCGGCGAGACCGCCGCCCACGTCCTGTCGCTCGTCGCGGCCGAGCCCGCGCTGGGCGAGCTGCTGTCCCCCGACGCGCCGCACATCGCCGCCGAGGTCGTCCACGCGGCTCGCTCAGAAGGCGCGGGGACCGTCGACGACGTCTACAGCCGGCGGCTGCGGCTGTCCCTGCGCGCCAAGGACGCCGGCCTGCCGTCCGCGCTGCTGGCGGCCCGGCTGCTGGCTCGGGAGACCGGGCAGGACGAGGCGTGGGCGCAGGCGCAGGTCACGGAGTACGCCGACGCCGTGCGCGCCGAGCGCGGGGTGCTGGGCCTGGCGGTCGCCGCTCCCACCGCCTGAGCTACCAGGCGATGACGCCGCGCCGCACCTGGTCCAACGCGGTCCGGGCCGTCGACCGCACCGGCTCCTCGGCCACGAGCGCGACCTGAGCGAGCAGGTCGACGAGCTGCTTGCACCAGCGGACGAAGTCGCCGGCGGTGAGGTCGGGATCGTCCTGCAGCACCTGCTCGAGCTCCGCGCCCGCCGTCCAGCGCCAGGCCGTCCACGCGAAGCCCGGATCGGGCTCGCGCAGGAACGCCAGGCCGTGCTCGCTCTCGGCGTCGCGCAGCCGTGACCAGAGCACCCGCATGTCGTCGAGGGTCGCCCGGATCGCCCCGCCGGGGATCGCTGGGGAGGCGTCGTCGGGGCGACGGTTCTCGAACACGAGGGTCGACACGACGGAGGCGAGCTCTGCCGCAGACAGGCCCTCCCACAGCCCGGCCCGCAGGCACTCGACGACCAGCAGGTCGGCCTCGTTGTAGACGCGGGCCAGCGTTCGCCCGGGGTCGGTGACCTCGTCGTCGACCAGGTAGCCCAGCGACGTCAGCAGTCCGCACACCCGGTCGAAGACGCGCGCGATGGAGTGGGTCTTGCCCTCGACGCGGCGCTCGAGCGCGTCGGTGTCGTGCCGCAGCCGGTTCCACCGCTCCGCCCAGCGCAGGTGCTGCTCGCGGTCCTCGCACCCGTGCACGGGGTGCTGGCGCAGCTGGGCCCGCAGGGAGATCAGCTCGGAGTCGTCCGCCGCGGCGGAGCGGGCCCGGCGGCCGCGTTCGGGACGCAGCCCCAGGGCCCGGAGCGAGGCCGCGAGGTCCCGCCGCGACTGCGGGGTGCGGTGGTTGAACGCCTTGGGGATCTTCAGCGTGCCCAGCGCCTCGACCGAGGCGGGGAAGTCGGCGTCGGACAGCCGGCCGGCCCAGCGGTCCTCGGTGAGGACCAGCGGGTGCGCCTGTCCGTCGTTGCCGACCCCGGGGTCGAGCACGACTGCCAGCCCCGACCGGCGACCGGCCGGCACGGCGATCACGTCGCCGGTCTTGAGCGCGCGCAGGGACGCCGCCGTCTGGGCGCGCCGCTGGGCGGAGCCCTGCCGCGCCAGCTCGGACTCGCGCCGCTTCACCGACTGGCGCAGGTCGTCGTACTCCCGGGGGTCGCCGAGGTGGCAGGTCATGCCCTCGGCGTAGCCCTCGAGCGCCTCGAGGTTGCGCGTGACCTGCCGGGCCAGCCCGACGACCGAGCGGTCGGCCTGGAACTGCGCGAACGAGCTCTCCAGCAGCGCCCGGGCCTGCTCACGGCCGACGCTCCCCACCAGGTTGACCGCCATGTTGTACGACGGACGGAAGCTCGACCGGAGGGGGTAGGTGCGCGTCGAGGCGAGGCCGGCGACCTGCGCCGGGTCGAAGGCCGGCTGCCAGAGCACGACGGCGTGGCCCTCGACGTCGATGCCGCGGCGACCGGCGCGACCGGTCAGCTGGGTGTACTCCCCCGGGGTGATGTCGACGTGCGCGTCGCCGTTCCACTTCACCAGCTTCTCCAGCACGACCGAGCGCGCGGGCATGTTGATGCCGAGTGCCAGCGTCTCGGTGGCGAAGACCGCCTTGACCAGGCCGTCGACGAACAGCTCCTCGACGACCTCCTTGAACGTCGGCAGCATGCCGGCGTGGTGGGCGGCGACCCCGCGCTCGAGCCCCTCCAGCCACTCCCAGTAGCCCAGGACGCGCAGGTCCTGACGGGGCAGGTCGGCGGTCCGGCGCTCCACGTGCGCCCGGACGCGCGCGCGCTCCTCGTCCGTGTTCAGCCGCAGGCCCGCCCGCAGGCACTGCTCGACCGCGGCGGCGCAGCCCGCGCGGCTGAAGATGAACGTGATCGCCGGCAGCAGTCCCTCGCGGGCCAGCCGCTCGATGACCTCGGGACGGCGCGGCACCGGCGGTCGCTGCGGGCGGCCCCCTCGCTCGCGGGGCCGCCACTGCGCGGCCTCGCGGGCCTTGCGGACCAGCTCCGGGTGGACGGCGTCACGGTCCGGCCCGGCGAACAGGTCGTACAGCCGCGAGCCCAGCAGCACGTGCTGGAACAGCGGGACCGGCCGGTGCTCCTCGACGACGACCTCGGTGTCACCCCGGACGGTGACCAGCCAGTCGGCGAACTCCTCGGCGTTGCTCACGGTGGCGCTCAGCGAGGTCAGGACCACGTCGTCGGGCAGGTGGATGATGACCTCCTCCCACACCGCCCCGCGCGCTCGGTCGGCCAGGTAGTGCACCTCGTCCATCACCACGTGGGACAGCCCGCGCAGGGCCTCGCTGCCGCCGTACAGCATGTTGCGCAGGACCTCGGTCGTCATGACGACGACGTCGGCTCCGGCGTTGATCGCGGTGTCCCCGGTCAGCAGGCCGACCCGCTCGGCGCCGTGGCGGGCGACCAGGTCGGTGAACTTCTGGTTCGAGAGGGCCTTGATGGGGGTCGTGTAGAAGCACTTGCGGCCCGCGCGCAGGGCGAGGAAGACCGCGAACTCGCCGACGACGGTCTTCCCGGCGCCGGTGGGGGCAGCCACGAGGACCCCCCTGCCGGCCTCGAGCGCCCGGCAGGCGGTGCGCTGGAAGGCGTCGAGCCCGAAGGGGTACCCGGCCTCGAACTCCGCGAGGGCGGGGCCGGGCTGGGTCGCTCGGAAGGCGGCGTAGCGCTCGGCCGGACCGGGCTCGTCAGGCGAGGGATCAGTGCGCGGAGCCACGCCGTCAGGTTACGTGCCCGGGCCTAGGACGACGTGTCCGTCAGCTCCGACGGGGTGGCGTCGAGCGGGGACATCTCGTCGTCGGCCAGGCCCTCGAGCGCCGGGTCGCGGCGGGCGCGCCCGCGGTCCACCGGGATCGCGATGAGGATGCAGACCCCGAACAGGCCCCACATCGGGATCGCCATGGCGAAGAAGGTGAACGGGTCGGTGCTGGGCGTGATGACGGCCGTGAAGGCCGCGATCCCGACGACCATGCCGCGCCACATCTTGCGCATCTGCGCGCCGGACAGGATCCCGACGAGGTTGAGGAACACCAGGACCACGGGGAACAGGAAGGAGAAGCCGAACGCCAGGAGCGTGAGCGTCGCGAAGCCCAGGTAGCTCTGCAGGTCGGGCAGCGACACCAGGCCGTCACCACCGACGGTGAGCAGGAACTGCAGGCCCTTGTCCATGGTGAGGTACGCGCAGACCACGCCGGCGCCGAACAGGGCCAGCGAGGCCCCCAGGAACGCCAGCGGCGTAGCGACGCTCCCGGCGGTGCAGGGCAGGGGTGATGAACGCGCCGAGCTGGTACAGCCAGACCGGCGCGGCGAGCACCGTCCCGGCGATGCCCGGCGACGCGCAGGCGCACCTGGAACTGCCCGAAGATGTCCCGGACGTACAGGGCGCAGTTCTCGCCCGGCAGCCGGAGTGCGGCAGTAGGGCTCCCGGATGAAGTCGAACACGGGCTGGTAGAACACGACGCCGACAAGGATCATGCCGACAGCGATCGCGAGCAGCGACTTTCCGAGCCGGTTGCGCAGCTCGTACAGGTGCTCGACCAGCGGCATGCGTCCGTCGGCAGGGATCCCTGCCACGGCTTACTTGCTGAGGTCTGGCTTGGCCGGGGGCTTGAGCGCCTCGCCGGTGTAGGGGTCGAACTTCTGCAGCGGCTGGCCGGTGACCGGGTCGAAGCGGGCCTCGACGGGCTCCGGGCGCCTCGAGCGGCGACGGCTTGTCGTCCGCGTCGTCCGCGCGCAGGCCCTTGGTCTCGGCCTTGAAGATGCGCAGCGACCGACCCAGGGAACGGGCCGAGTCGGGGAGGCGCTTGGAGCCGAAGACGACCAGCACCACCACCAGGACGATGATCAGCTCAGGGGCGCCGATGCCGTTTCCGAACACGAAAGGTCTCCTTGGGGTTGCTGTCCTCTACGCCTACCAGCGTACGCCGAGTGTTCGTGCAGGGAGCCTCAGCGGTTCGGCATGTCCGGCGTCGCGTTCCCCACGCGCTCGCTCGCCGAGCCCAACGCGCGCAGCAGGACCCGCACCCGGCGGTACAGCGCCAGGCACACGATCACGAGGACGGCCAGCACGAGCAGGCCGAGCAGGAGTTCCAGGATCAGCCAGGGCACGGTGGCAGGCTAGTGCGCTTCAGGCCGCGGCGCGGTCCACCAGGCTCGCGAGCAGGTCGTTGCGGCCGAGCTGGAGCGCGAAGTCGAGCAGGTCGTCGTACCCGATCGCGGGACCGGTCTTGACCTCGAGGGCCTCACCGGGCAGGTCCCACACCGTCGCGGGAACGCCACCGGAGACCAGGAGCGACACGACGTGGTCATCGGCGGGCTTGCGGACCTCGGAGCGGCAGCCGCCGCACTGGAAGGCGTAGTACGACAGGGGCGCGTGGCTGCAGACCATGAGCGACACGTCGGCAGGCGTGAGCTCGACCTCGCCGCAGGTGGGGCAGGAAGCCTTGATGGTCGTCATCGCCTTGTCCTCTCGCCGGACGTTCCCGCCGGACCCTCCTGGGCCGACATGTTGGTGTTCGGCAGGCAGGGGACGGGCCTTGACCTCCCGGTCGAGGAATGGCCCGGACGGGTGATGGGCCTACGTCACCTGGCGTAGCGGCCCTGGTGCCTGGTACGCCGCCAGGGCGGCCCGTGCGTCATCCCGGACCTGGGCCACCAGCTCGGGAGGGGACAGCAGCCGCGCGTTGGGTCCGAGGGAGAGCGCCAGCCGGCGCACCCAGCCGCTCCCCCGGCTGCGCAGCGTCACGACCGCCCGCCCGTCTCCGAGGTCCTCGACGCTGTCCACCGGGTAGAAGTCGGCCACCCAGGCCGCGCCCGGCTCCAGCGCGAGGGTGACGACGAGGTCGTCGGCGCTGGGCTGGAACAGCCCTTGGCTCACGTCCCGGGCGGGCAGGTCCGGCGGCGGTACGGAGGCCTCGTCCAGCACGACGGCGCTGCGCACCCGACCGAGGTGGAACATGCGCACGCCCTCCGCCGTGCGGCACCAGGCCTCGAGGTAGCTCTGCCCCTCGGCCATCACGACACGGAGCGGATCGACGACGCGCTCGCTGGTCTCGTCGCGACCGGCGGTCCAGTAGACGAGCGACAGCGCCCGGCCGCCGTCGAGGGCCTGGCGGACGGTGATGAGGGCGTCGGCGCCGCCCTCCCAGGCGACCTTCACCGCCGCGGCGGGGCCGGCGGCGGCGCCGGCGGCCTGCTCGACCTTGGCGAGAGCCCGGAGGACGGGCTCGGGATCGACCAGCCCCGGCGTCTCGGCCAGGGTCCGGAGCGCGACGACCAGGGCGACGGCCTCGTCCACCGTCAGGCGCAGCGGTCGGTCGACGCCCTGCGGGTCGGACAGCGTGATCGTGTCGCCCTCGAAGTCGATCTCGATGAGGTCGCCGGGGTAGTGGCCGGGCAGGCCGCACATCCAGAGCAGATCGAGGTCCTTGCGCAGCCGGTCCTCGGTGATGCCGAAGTCGGCCGCGGCGGTGGCGAAGCTGACGCCGGGCCGCTGCACGAGGTAGGGGACGAGCGCGAGCAGGCGGGGCAGCTGGGCCGGCTGGTTCATGCGCTCGCCAGGGCGGTGAGGCGGGCGATGACGGCCTCCCGGGCCTCGGCGGGCTCCAGCACGACGGCGTCCGGTCCGTACGCCGTGACGCGGTCCGCGAAGCGCTCGGGATCGCTGAAGGACAGGTCGAGCACGTCCCAGCCCTCCTCCTGCGTGGTCGAGGTGGCGGCGCCGCGCAGCTCCCAGCAGGTGCCGGCGCGGACCCGCACCCGCGCGGCCGTCTCGGGGGCGTCGGCCGCGATGCGCTGCACCATGGCGCGCAGGTCCAGGCCCTCAGGACGCGTCACCGCGCCGGGCTCGCCGGACGAGGTGACCGCCCCGACGATGCGGGACAGGCGGAACACGCGGTGGCTGTCGCGACGGCGGTCGTGGCCCACGAGGTACCACCGGCCGCGCCACGACACGACGCCCCAGGGCTCGACCTCGCGCTCCTCCTCCCCCGCCCGACCCGCCGTGCGGTAGGTGAAGGTCAGGACCGTGCCGTCCTTGACGCCGGCGAGGCAGTCCTGGAAGGCCGGCTCGCTCGCGCCGATGCGCGGGTCCAGCCCGGAGGGGGCCGCGGGGGTCTCGATCCCCGCGGCCCGGAGCTTCAACAGCGCGGAGCCGGTGGCACCGGCCAGCGGGGCCGACTGCCAGAGGCGAGCGGCGAGTCCGAGCGCCGCGGCCTCGTCCGGTTCGAGGGTGATCTCGGGCAGCTCGTAGTCGCGGTGTGAGATGCGGTAGCCGACCTCGTCGTCCCAGTGGGAGTTGGACCCGGTCTCCAGGGGGATGCCGAGCTCCCGAAGCTCCTCCTTGTCCCGCTCGAACATCCGGCGGAAGGCTTCCTCGTTGCCGTCGTCGTACCCCGGGACGTCCTGCCGGATCTGCTGCACCGAGACGAACCGGCGGGTCGCGAGCAGGCAGATCACCAGGTTGAGCAGCCGTTCGGTCTTCTTGGCTGCCACCCGGCTAGGAGACGGCGAGCAGGTCGACGACGAACACCAGCGTCTCGTTGGGACCGATGGCGCCACCGGCACCGCGCGCGCCGTACCCGAGGTGCGGCGGGATGGTGAGCTTGCGGCGGCCGCCGACCTTCATGCCGGCCACCCCCTGGTCCCAGCCGCCGATGACCATGCCCGCGCCGAGCTGGAAGGCGAACGGCTCGCCGCGGTCCCACGAGGCGTCGAACTGCTGGCCGTTGGACCAGGCGTGCCCGACGTACTGCATGGTGCACCGGGTGCCGGAGACGGCCTCCTTGCCGTCGCCCACGCTGAGGTCCTCGATGACGAGGTCGGCGGGCGGGGTGCCCTCGGGGATCTCGACGGTCGGCTTCTCGCTCACGGTGGCTCCAGTCAGGTCGCGGTGCGGTCCCCCGGCACGCTACTGCCCGACCGCGCTCCTGACACGGAGGCTCACACGAGGACGCAGCCGGTCCCTCACATGGAGGCGATGAGCTTCTCGACCCGCTCGTCGACGGCGCGGAACGGGTCCTTGCACAGCACGGTCCGCTGGGCCTGGTCGTTGAGCTTCAGGTGGACCCAGTCGACGGTGAAGTCGCGCCGCTTCTCCTGCGCCATGGCGATGAACTCGCCGCGCAGCCGGGCGCGGGTCGTCTGGGGAGGGACGGACTTCGCCTCGAAGATCCGCAGGTCCTGGGCGACGCGCTCGACCATGCCCTTGCGCTCGAGCAGGTAGTACAGGCCCCGGTTGCGGTTGATGTCGTGGTAGGCGAGGTCGAGCTGGGCCACCCGCGGGCTGGCGAGCGCGAGGTCGTGCTTGGCGCGGTAGCGCTCGATGAGCTGGTGCTTCATGACCCAGTCGATCTCGCGCTCGACCAGGCTGAGGTCCCCGGTCTCGATCGCCTGCAGCGTGCGCCCCCACAGCTCCAGCACCCGCTTCACCGTCTCGTCACCGCCGCGGCGGGAGATGAAGTCGCAGGCCTTCTCGTAGTACTCCCGCTGGATCTCGAGCGCGCTGGCCTCCCGGCCGTTGGCGAGCTTGACCTTCTTGCGCCCGGTGAGGTCGTGGCTGATCTCGCGGATGCCGCGGATCGGGTTCTCCAGGGTGAGGTCCCGCATGACGATGCCGGCCTCGATCATCCGCAGCACCAGGTCGGTCGTGCCGACCTTCAGCAGCGTCGTCGTCTCGCTCATGTTGCTGTCGCCGACGATGACGTGCAGGCGGCGGAAGCGCTCCGCGTCCGCGTGCGGCTCGTCCCGCGTGTTGATGATCGGTCGGCTGCGGGTCGTGGCGGAGGAGACGCCCTCCCAGATGTGCTCGGCGCGCTGGCTCACGCAGAACACCGCGCCGCGGGGGGTCTGCAGCACCTTGCCGGCGCCGCAGATGATCTGCCGGCTCACGAGGAACGGGATGAGGACGTCGGCGAGTCGGCTGAACTCGCCGTGCCGGCCGACCAGGTAGTTCTCGTGGCAGCCGTAGGAGTTGCCGGCGCTGTCGGTGTTGTTCTTGAACAGGTAGATGTCCCCGGCGATGCCCTCCTCGCGCAGGCGCCGTTCGGCGTCGACGAGCAGGCCCTCCAGGATCCGCTCCCCCGCCTTGTCGTGCGTGACGAGGTCGACGATCGAGTCGCACTCGGGGGTGGCGTACTCCGGGTGGCTGCCGACGTCGAGGTAGAGGCGCGCGCCGTTCTTCAGGAAGACGTTGCTGCTGCGGCCCCAGGACACCACGCGGCGGAACAGGTAGCGGGCCACCTCGTCCGGGCTCAGCCTGCGCTGGCCCCGGAACGTGCACGTGACGCCGTACTCGTTCTCGATCCCGAAGATCCGCCTGTCCACGTTCGCGACGCTACAGGCCAGGTCTGGATCTCGTGCGGCGAAGGGCCGCGCCCGGTCAGGGGCCGGTGACCTGGACCATGTCGATGATGAAGGCGAGCGCGCCACCGGGGACGGGGCCGCTGTCGCCGTAGCCCTCCGACGGCGGGATGACGACGAGGCGGCGACCGCCCTCCTTCATCCCGAGCACCCCGATGCTGAACCCGGGAATCACGCCCTCGCCGACGGAGAACTCGAAGGTGTTGTCGGCGCTGACTTTCCAGGAGGAGTCGAACTCCTCGCCCGTCTTGTAGTTGACGCCGACGTACTTGGCCGTGACCGCGGAGCCCTGCTTCACCTCGGCACCGGTGCCGCAGACGATGTCCACGGTCGTCGTCCTGTCCGGCGCCTCGACGGCCGGCGGGGCGTAGACGGGCTTCGTCTTGAGGTCAGTGGTGCCGGTGCCGCTGGCCTCACAGGACCCGCTGGTGGTGCCCGTGGCCTCGGTCGCCGCGACCGACGGGGTCGCGGACGGCGACGGGGCGGACACCGTGGACGGGTCGCTGTTGCCGCAGGCCGACAGGGTCGTGGCGAGCAGGGCGGTCAGGACGAGGGCGCGCTTCATGCGGGAGGGCTCCGGTTCTGCAGGGATCAGGGAGTGAGCAGGGCGGTCAGTCGCTCGGTCGACAGGCGCTTGAAGGCTCGTCGCGGGCGCGTGCGGTCGAGCACAGCCGCCTCGACGTTCGCCGGCTCGATCGTACGCGGCTCGCCGCCGTCCGCCGGGGTGGCCAGGGCCTGGAGCGCCAGCTGCACAGCAGCGTCGAGCGGCGCATCGGGCTCGTGCTCGGCCGTGAGCACGGCGGCGATCGGCTCGTTGTTGCCGCCCATGACGATGAACGCGTGCTCCTCGGCGACCGATCCGTCATAGGTCAGCCGGTAGAGCTGGTCGTCACCCGGGCCGTCGCCGACCTCGGCCACGGTCAGCTCCACCTCGAACGGCTTTCCGGCCTCGGTGAAGATCGTCCCGAGCTGCTGGGCGTAGGCGTTGGCCAGGCCGCGGCTGGTGACGTCGCCGCGGTCGTACTGGTAGCCGGTGAGGTCGGCGTACCGGATCCCCGCCTTGCGCAGCGTCTCGAACTCGTTGTAGCGGCCGACCGCGGCGAAGGCGATCTTGTCGTAGATCTCGCTGATCTTGTGCAGCGCCTTGCTCGGGTTCTCCCCGCAGAACAGGATCCCGTCGGCGTAGGTCATGACCAGCACGGCGCGCCCGCGGGCGATGCCCTTGCGGGCGTAGTCGCTCTTGTCCCGCATGATCTGCTCGGGGCTGACGTAGAACGGCGTCGACACGTCTCTCTCCAGGGGTTGCTAGGGGTACGGCGAAGGGCCGGTCAGCCGCCGGGGCGGATCATGCGCTCGGCCACGATGGCCTCGACCACGCTGGCGACCTCGTCCTCGGCGATGCGACGCAGGCCGTCGGTCGTCACGGTCATGACGACCGGGAAGATGCGGCGGCTCAGGTCCGGCCCACCGGTCGCGCTGTCGTCGTCGGCAGCGTCGTACAGAGCATCGACGGCGGCGCGGATGGCGTCGGCCTCGGTGAAGTCCTCCCGATACCGCTTCTTCAGGGCGCTGCGGGCGAAGATCGAGCCCGACCCGACGCTGTGGAAGCTGTGCTCCTCATAGCGCCCACCGGTGACGTCATAGCTGAAGATGCGGCCGAGGCCGTCCTCCACGTCGTAGCCGGCGAACAGCGGCACGACCGCGAGCCCCTGCATCGCCATCTGCAGGTTGCCGCGGATCATGGCGCTGAGCCGGTTGGCCTTGCCCTCCAGGCTCATGACCGAGCCCTCGAGCTTCTCGTAGTGCTCGAGCTCGACCTGGAACAACCGCACCATCTCGATGGCGAGTCCCGCCGTACCGGCGATGCCGACGCAGGAGAACTCGTCGGCAGGGAACACCTTCTCGATGTCGCGCTGGGCGATGACGTTGCCCATCGTCGCCCGCCGGTCGCCGGCCATGACCACCCCGCCGCTGCCGCCGTCGCCGTGCGTGACCGCGACGATCGTGGTGCCGTGCGGGGCGTCGATCTTCGTACCGTCCGGCAGGTCGAGCCGGCTCGGCAGCAGGTCGGGCGCGGCGGCGGTCAGGAAGTCCCGGAAGCTGCTGCTCCCCGGCGCGGTGAACGCAGCCGGGAGACGCCCTGACAGCCCAACGTCCTGTGCCATGTGTCCCTCTCCAGGTACTCCGTCGCCTTCGCCATGATGTCTACACGGTCCCCGAGCTGCCCGAGACCTCAGCCC
The DNA here is from genome assembly GCA_963760125.1 of uncultured Actinomycetota bacterium. Taxonomy (GTDB): domain Bacteria; phylum Actinomycetota; class Actinomycetes; order Mycobacteriales; family SCTD01; genus RYN-111. The sequence goes on from CAVXBV010000012.1 coordinate 84,104, forward strand.
TTCACGGTGAGGTGCTCGATGAAGTAGCGGAGCAGGGGCTCGTCCCAGCCCGTGCCCTGGGGCACCATGACCTCAAGCGCCCTACCGTCGCCCAGGTCGAGGGTCACGCGGTAGGAGAGCGGAGCGAGCAGGGATCCCGGCTCGCCATAGGTGCTCAGCAGTCCGGGTCGGCCGTCAATGACGACTGACCGACCTCCCGGGCGATCCGTGCGGGAAGTCCCCGTGTACGTCTGCGCGCTCACCCGGTTGCACGTCGGACCTCCCGTCAGCTGCAGAAAACTGTCGCCGGCGCCGCGCAGCCCGCAGCCGCGGGGGACGACACCCGCGAGGACGCCGGTGGGGCGCCGCACGTATTCGAGCCGCTGCAGTCCCTCAGCGACGGCCTTCAGCGACGCGACGTCGTCGTCGGTCATCCCCGCACCGGAGAGCCGTAGCCACTGCCCCGCCGCCTCCCTCCAGCGCAGGGCGCACGTGAGGTCGCTGCACGTGAGCTCGCCGGCATGACCGCGCACTGTGACGGTCTCGCTCCGACTGATCGGATCGCCGTCGGTCGGGAGGGGCCGTTGCCCGACGAGCAGTTCGAGAGCCACGGAGTCGTTCGGTGGCGGGTACGTCCAGGTCGCCGTGAGGAGCTCGTCGTCGCGGTAGACGCTGATGTCGTTCGCGTCGACGCCCCGGGGAAGGGTCCCGAGGGTGAAGGGGAACCGGACGGCGAGGTCCGCCCCGCTCTCGAAGAAGGCATCAGGGCTGGTCGCGCCGTACTCCAGCCCCGCCGAGCCAGCACCGGGCAGGGCGACGGCAGCGGCAGCGGCCACCGCGGCGAGGCCGACGCTGGCCACGCCCCACTGCACGCGACGAGCGCGTTCCCGGCGCTGGGTGCGCACCTGCACCCGGGCGAGCAGCCCGGCGTCGGTGGGGGCCTGGTCTGCCAGCGCAGCCATCGCCTCGGTCACCTGCGTGTCCAACGTGGTCATCGGGTGTTCCCTTCGACGAATCGGGCGGCCGCGTCGTGGGCGCGGAGGGCGGCGAGCGCCTTGGAGGCGTGGGAGCGGACCGTCGCGGTACCGCACCCGACGACCTCGGCGATCGCCAGGTCGTCGAGCCCCTCGTAGAAGCGCAGCACCAGGACGGTCCGTTGCTGGCGCGGCAGCTCAGCGAGCAGCGCCAGCATCGCCGTCCGGTCCTCGAGGCTGTGGCCGGCCGGTGCGGGTCGCTCGGGAAGGGAGTCGGTCACGACGTCCCGGGACACGCGGCGGCGCTTCCAGGACAGGAAGTCGTTGACGATCGCTCGCCGTACGTAGGCGTCCGGCTGCTCCACCCGCGACCAGCGGGCGTGGGTGCGGACCAGCGCGTCCTGCACGAGGTCCTGAGCGAGGTGGGCGTCGTGGGTCAGGACGAAGGCGAAGCGAAGGTGCGCCTGGCCACGGCCCGCGACGTACTGCTCGAAGCTGCCTGCATCACGGTCCATGCTCTGTAGACGCTGCGGTTCGCCGAAGTGTGTAAGCCGGTACGAGAAGAATCAGCCGGTGCCGCGGACCGGGCTGGCGGGCTCCCCCGCGAGGATCACTGCCCGCCCTTCTGCACGTACGAGCGCACGAACTCCTCGGCGTTCTGCTCGAGCACGTCGTCGATCTCGTCGAGCAGGTCGTCCACGTCGCTGGTCAGCTCGGCGACCCGGTCCTGGACGTCGGAGGTGGTCTCGGCGGCGACCTCGACCTCGTCGCCGTCCCCGGTCTTCTTGCTGGCGCGCTCCTGGCCGCCACCCTCGCTGCTTGCCATCACTGACTCCTGCCTGCTTCTCGGACCTGCTCACCCGGACCGCTGGTTCGAACCTATGTCACGGTGTCCGTAGTTTCCCGTCGGCACGAAGGCGCGTCTGTGGAAGCCTGCTGACCTGTGGACCTGTACGCGCTGCCGCCCGAGGAGTTCACTGCCGCTCGGGACGCGCTGGCCAAGCAGGACAAGGCGGTCAAGGGACTGCGCAGGCCGACCGTGGCGGCCTGGGTCGTCAACACGCTCGTACGCCGGGACGCCCCCCTGCTCGAGCAGCTGCTGGCCCTCGGCGCCGAGCTGGCCCAGGCCCAGAGCGGCCAGGATGCCGGGGCGTTGAGGACCCTCGGTGACCAGCGTCGGCAGCTCGTTGCCGCGGTGACCACCCGAGCGGTCGAGGTGACGGAGCGAGACGTCACTCCCGCCGTACGCGCCGAGGTCGCGGCCACCCTGGAGGCCGCCCTGTCCGACCCGGCCAGCGCTGCAGCGGTGCGGAGCGGGAACCTCGTGAGATCGCTGTCGTTCGCCGGCTTCGGCGGCGTGGACCTCGCCGGTGCCGTGGCCGAGGTCCGCTCGGCGCGGCCAGCGGCCACCACCGGCACGGACCCCGCCGGTAGGCCGACCAGCCCGAGGGCGTCGGGGTCCATCGGCGCCGTGCAGAGCGGGCCCGCCGGCGCACGATCGGCAGGCAAGGCGGTGAGGACGTCCGCGGGGAAGGCCGCGAAGGAGGCGCCCGCCAAGGTGAGGAAGCTCGAGGCCGCTGCCCTCGAGGCTCACGGGGCGCTGGACGACGCCGTCCGCCGGACCGAGCGGATCGACCGCGACCGACGCGCTGCCGACCGCGAGGCCGCGTCGGCCGTGGAACGCCTCGACGCGGCAGCGGCGCGGGTCGCGGACCTCCGAGCCGCCCTGACCCTCGCGGAGAAGGACCTCGAGGTGGCCCGCGCCGAGCGGAAGGACCGCGACAAGGTGGTCGCAGACCTCACCCGCAAGGGCGAGCGGGCGCAGGCCGTCGTGGCCACGAGCCAGGAGCTCGCCGACCGAGCGCGCGCAGCCCTGGACGCCGTCCGTCGCGCCTGAGCGGCAGCAGTGAGCTCCCCACGCTCGCCGGGGTGTGGCCAGTGTCCTCGGCGAGCCGGCCCGTTGACCCGCCAGGCGAGGCATCGCCGCGTGAGCCCAGCGGGCGGGGCATCACCGCGTCAGCCCCCCGGGCGAGGCACCACGCCGTGATCCCAGCGGGCGAGGCACAACGGCAACCGCGCCGGTACCGGCCTGCCGGCTTCGCGCCTGGCTAGCGTGCGCCGCCCCGACCGGCGTTGCTGTTGTGCCTCGAAGGAGTCGGGCGAGCGACCGGGCACGGGCGGGACCGGGCGCGGCGGGTCACCGGGACCGGGACCGCGTGCGGTGGGTCAGCGGCGTCCGCCGAGGCGCTCCACGAGCTCGAGCGCGTCGTCGCACTCGTCCAGGAGCGCCCCCACGTGCGCCTGGGTGCCGCGCAGCGGCTCGAGGGTCGGGACCCGCTGCAGGGAGTCGCGGCCGACGTCGAAGATGAGGGAGTCCCAGGACGCGGCGGCCACCTGCGTCGGGTACTTCTCCAGGCAGCGCCCGCGGAAGTAGGCGCGCGTGTCGACCGGTGGCGACGTGATCGCCTGCTGCACAGCAGCTTCGGTGACGAGGGTCTTCATCGACCCGCGCGCGACCAGCCGGTTGTAGAGCCCCTTGTCCTGGCGGACGTCGGAGTACTGCAGATCGACCAGGTGCAGCTTCGGGGCGTCCCAGTCCAGGCCCTCGCGCTGGCGGTACCCCTCCAGCAGCGCCAGCTTGGCCACCCAGTCCAGCTCGTCGGCCAGGGACATCGGGTCGGTCGCGAGGGTGTCGAGCACCGTCTCCCACCGGGCGAGCACATCGGTGGTCTCCGCGTCGACGTCCGACCCGAGGCGGTCCTCGACGTGCTTGCGGGCCTGCTCGCAGTACTCCATCTGCAGTTGTACGGCAGTGAGCGTCCGGCCGTCGCGCAAGGTCAGCACGTGGGTCAGCGAGGGGTCGTGGGAGACGGCCCGCAGTGACGACACCGGGTTGTCGACCGACAGGTCCAGGCCGTTCTGTCGCAGCCACCCGCTCTCGATCATGGCGAGCACGAGGTTGGTGGTCCCGACCTTCAGGTAGGTGGAGGTCTCCGACAGGTTGGCGTCGCCGATGATGACGTGCAGCCGGCGGTACTTCTCCGGGTCGGCGTGCGGCTCGTCGCGGGTGTTGATGATCGGCCGCTTGAGAGTCGTCTCCAGACCCACCTCCACCTCGAAGAAGTCGGCCCGCTGACTGATCTGGAAGCCGTGCTCGCGGCCCTCCTGACCGATCCCCACCCGACCTGCTCCGACCACGACCTGGCGGCTGACGAAGAACGGCGTGAGGTGCCGCACGATCTCGGCGAAGGGCGTCTGCCGCTGCATCAGGTAGTTCTCGTGCGTGCCGTAGGACGCGCCCTTGTTGTCGGTGTTGTTCTTGTAGAGCTGGATCGGCGCCGTGCCGGGGATCGTCAGCGCGCGTTGGGCGGCGATCTCCATGACCCGCTCCCCGGCCTTGTCCCACAGCACCAGGTCGCGGGGGCCGGTGACCTCGGGGGTGGAGTACTCCGGGTGGGCGTGGTCGACGTACAGGCGGGCGCCGTTGGTGAGGATGACGTTCGCCAGTCCGAGCTCGTCGTCCGGCTCGCCCGGGTAGTGGTCGGAGCCGCCGAGGCCGACCTCGAACCCCCGCGCGTCGCGCAGCGGGTTCTCCTCCTCGAAGTCCCAGCGGGTACGACGGTCGCGGGCCTGGCCGCCGGGCGTGCCACCGGCGTACCCGTTGACGACCTGGCTGGAGGCGACCATGTGGTTGACGCCGGCCTGCGACGGGGTCGAGATCCCGAACTCGGTCTCGGTCCCCATGACCCGCCGTGCGCTCATGGTTGCAGGGTACGTGCGCGAGGAGCAGCCACCGGCACGACCACCTGCTCGCGGGCGCGGCGCACGGCGCTGTCCACGCCGACGACGACTGCGAGCAGGGCGGCGCAGACGATCCCGTCGAGCCACCAGTGGTTGGCGGTCACGACCACGACCAGCGACATGAGCACCGGGTGCAGGAGGGCCAGCCACCGCCACCGCGACGTGCTGGTCGTGACGGCCACCCAGCCGACCAGGACGGCCCAGCCGACGTGCAGCGAGGGCATCGCGAGCAACTGCCCGGACAGGCCGTCGGCGAACGTCCCGTAGACGGACTGGCCGTACTCGAGCGCGACGTCCCGAAAGCCGAGCTCGGGGACGAGCCGCGGCGGGGCGACCGTGACGACGTGCATCGCGAACGCCGCCGCGGTGAGCAACGCCAGGTGCAGCCGCACGCGCGGGTAGACCGTCCGGTGCCGCCACCAGACCCAGGCCAGCAGCGCGATCACGGGGTTGAAGTGGCCGTAGAGGTAGTAGCCGTTGGACAGCTGCACCAACCAGGGGTGTGGCAGGACGGCCGCTTGCAGCGCCACCTCACTGGGCAGGTGCAGCGCCTGCTCCAGGTCCCACACCCGGAGCGCCCGCTCGTGGGCACCCTCAGCGGAGCGGTGGGTCAGGCTGCCCAAGAGCTGCCAGACGGTGTAGAGCCCGACGACGAGCGACGCCTCGGAGAGCGCCCCTTCGGTCCGGGCCCAGCCGCGCCACCGGGCGAGCACGGCGAGGACGACCAGGCAGGTCGCCACGACGGCGGCGGCCTGCCAGGTGGGGTCGAGGTGCGGCAAGGCGGTCCGGCGAGCGGCCTAGAGGTACTGGCCGGTGTTGGAGACCGTGTCGATGGACTTGCCCGTCTCCTTGCCCTTGGCGCTGGTGACCAGGGTGCGGATGTAGACGATCCGCTCGCCCTTCTTGCCCGAGATCCGGGCCCAGTCGTCGGGGTTGGTGGTGTTGGGGAGGTCCTCGTTCTCCTTGAACTCATCGATGCACGCGGTCAGCAGGTGCTGCATCCGCAGCCCCTTCTGCGCGCTCTCGAGGAAGTCCTTGATGGCCATCTTCTTGGCACGGGCCACGATGTTCTCGATCATGGCGCCGGAGTTGAAGTCCTTGAAGTACAAGACCTCCTTGTCGCCGCCGGCGTAGGTCACCTCGAGGAACCTGTTCTCCTCGGCCTCGGTGTAGATGCGCTCGACGACGCCCTGCACCATCGCGGCGAGGGTGGCCTCGCGCGATCCGCCGTGCTCGGCGAGGTCGTCCGCGTGCAAGGGCAGCTCGGTGACGAGGTACTTGGTGAAGATGTCCCTCGCCGCCTCCGCGTCCGGGCGCTCGATCTTGATCTTCACGTCGAGCCGGCCGGGGCGCAGGATCGCCGGGTCGATCATGTCCTCGCGGTTCGAGGCACCGATGACGACGACGTTCTCCAGGGTTTCGACCCCGTCGATCTCGGCCAACAGCTGCGGGACGATCGTCGTCTCGACGTCGCTGGAGACACCCGACCCGCGGGTGCGGAAGATCGACTCCATCTCGTCGAAGAACACGATGACGGGCGTGCCCTCGGAGGCCTTCTCGCGGGCCCGCTGGAAGATCAAGCGGATCTGCCGCTCGGTCTCCCCGACGTACTTGTTGAGCAGCTCGGGGCCCTTGATGTTGAGGAAGTACGCCCGGCCCTCGGGCTTGCCGGTGACCTCCGCGACCTTCTTGGCCAGCGAGTTGGCGACCGCCTTGGCGATCAGCGTCTTGCCGCAGCCAGGGGGCCCGTAGAGCAGCACGCCCTTGGGTGGCCGCAGCTGGTGCTCCTTGAACAGCTCCTTGTGGAGGAACGGCAGCTCGACCGCGTCGCGGATGGACTCGATCTGCGCGGCCAGCCCACCGATGTCGGAGTAGTCGATGTCGGGGACCTCCTCGAGCACGAGGTCCTCGACCTCGCTCTTGGGGATCCGCTCGTAGACGTAGCCGCTGCGCGTCTCGAGCAGCAGCGAGTCCCCCGTCTTCAGGGGCTGGTCGAGCAGGGAGTCGGCGATCATGACGACCCGCTCCTCGTCGGTGTGGCCGACGACGAGCGCCCGGTCGCCGCCCTCGAGGACCTCCTTGAGCGTGACGACGTCGCCCTGCTTCTCGAAGGCCAGGGCAGCGACGACGTTGAGGGCCTCGTTGAGCATGACCTCCTGGCCCCGCCGCAGGTCGGCCACCTCGACCGCCGGGCTGACGGTGACGCGCAGCTTGCGCCCACCGGTGAACACGTCCACGGAGTCGTCCTCGTGGGCGCTCAGGAACACGCCGTAGCCGCTGGGCGGTTGGGCGAGGCGGTCGACCTCCTCCTTGAGCGCGATGATCTGGTCGCGGGCCTCCTTGAGGGTCGACACGAGCCGGTCGTTCTGGCCCGAGGCGCCGGCGAGCGAGGCCTGCGCCTCGTTGAGCCGTTCCTCCAGCGCGCGCACCTGCCGGGGCGAGTCGGCGAGCTTGCGGCGCAGGACCGAGACCTCCTCTTCGAGGAAGGTCACCTGCGCCTTCAGCTCAGCAGCCTGCTCGTTGTCGGAGCCACCTCGTGTGCCTGCCACCTGCCCAACCTCCCGTCGAACCGTCGGGTCGTGCTGCGTCCTGACCGCATCCTATGTACGGCTCACGCCCTGATCCGTTCACTGTCCTTTCGGCGCACCGTACGACGTCGGGAGCGGTTCCGCGCAGCGACGTTGCGCAGGTGCTCAGCCGAGCCGGGCCTGCAGCGACGTGAGGATCTCCTCGGCCAGGCCCAGCCCGCCCAGGTGGCTCTCGCCCTCCATGGCGTGGAAGGTGGCGTTCGGCAGCAGCGAGGCGGCGTGCTCCCCGTGGGAGAACGGCACGATGTGGTCCAGGTCGCCGTGCCACCAGGACACGGGCACCTTGACGTCCTCGAGGCGGAACCCCCAGTCCTGGGTGAACAGCAGCACGTCCAGCAGCGGCGCCGTGATCTGCCGACGGCTGCCGTGCAGCAGGTCGTCCAGGAACATGGCGCGGAACTCCGGCCGGGTGAGCAGCAGTCGATCGGGCTCGGGAGAGAGCGCGGCGTACAGGTCGATCGCGGGGCCGCCGATCGGTCGCAGGGCCCGGATCAGCAAGGACAACCCGACCCCGATGGGGACGCGCCCGGCACGAAGGACCGGCCGCAACCGACTGGCCAGCTGCAGGGGTCCCCCGTTGATGGCGTCCAGGCCGACGGTCGGTGCGACCCCGCCGATCACGGCCACCGACCGGACCCGGTCTGGCAGACCGGCGCCGGCGGCCAGGGCGTAGGGCCCCCCGCCTGACAGCCCGATCACGCGGAGCTCGGCCAGTCCCAGGACGTCGGCGACGCGCTCGAGGTCCGCGGTCCACGCGAGCAGGTTCGGGTACTGGTGCGGGGTCGAGGAGCCGATGCCCGGCCGGTCGATCCCGATGATCCGGAGCTCGTGCGCATCGGCGTACGCCCTGACCTCCACGGGGATCTGGCGTCGGGCGCCCGGCGTGCCGTGCATCCAGACGATGGGGTCGCCGTACGGCGAACCGAACGTGGCGAAGCCGAGCCGTCGGGCTCCACCCACCCCGATCGTGCCCTCCAGCCGGGGCCGGGCGATGTCGCTCCTCGTGCGTCGCCCGACGCTCATGGGAGGTTCGGGCGGAACGGCTCCTTGGGCGCCTCCGGGTCGGTGCTCGTGCTCTCCGTGACGGGTTCGCCGTACATCCCCTTGGACGGGCGTCGGCGGCGGAGCGGCGGCTCGACGCCGTCGGCCAGGCGCCGGGTCGTGCACAGGAAGCCGGTGTGGCCGACCATCCGGTGCTGCGGCCGGACGGCCAGCCCCTCGACGTGCCAGCCGCGCGCCATGGTCTCCCACGACTGCGGCTCGGTGAACGTGCCGTGCTCCCGCATGGCCTCGACGGTCTTGGACAGCTGCGTGGTGGTGGCGACGTAGCAGCAGAGCACGCCGCCCGGCCGGAGCGCCCGGGAGACCGCGTCCAGGCACTCCCAGGGCGCCAGCATGTCCAGCACCACGCGGTCGACCTCGGTGTCGACCAGCTCGTCCTGCAGTGACCCGACGGTGATGGTCCACGCCGGGTGCGGAGCGCCGAAGAACCGTTCGGCGTTGGCGCGTGCGATGTCGGCGAAGTCCTGGCGGCGCTCGTACGACGAGAGCCGGCCGCCCTCCCCGACGGCGCGCAGCAGCGACATGGACAGCGCGCCGGACCCGACGCCCGCTTCGACGACGTGGGCCCCCGGGAAGATGTCGGCCATCCCGACGATGTTGGCGCTGTCCTTGGGGTAGACGACCTGCGCCCCGCGCGGCATCGACAGGACGTAGTCGGGCAGCAGCGGCCGCAGCGCCAGGTAGGTGGTCGTGCCGATGTCGACGGTGACGCCCTCGGGGCCGCCGAGGAGTCCGTCGTGCTCGAGGATCCCCTTGTGAGTGTGGAACTGCTTGCCCGCCTCGAGGGTGATCGTGTGCATCCGGCCCTTGGGGTCGGTGAGCTGCACCTGGTCCCCGACCTGCAGGGGCCCTCGTCGTCGTACGGCCTCGCCGGGTCGTTGATCGGTCACCGGGACCAGATTAGGACTGCATGGCCTCGGCGACGTCCGCGCTGACCAGCACGCGCAGCGGAGAGCCCTCCACGACGTACTCCGAGGCGGGGGTGGCGGTCATGGCGGCGAGCAGTGCCTCGCCGGTCACGGCGGGGTCGAGCAGGAGTGCGGGCTCGAGGCGTCGCGCCCCGTCCGCCACCTGGACCCAGGGCCGCCGGTCGGTGGGGACCTGGCGCACCCAGGCCTCGCTGACCACGCCCTCGAGGCGTCCGGCGGAGTCCACGACGACCAGCGCGCGGGCGCCGGCCTCGTGGGCCTGACGGACCGCCTCGGCGAGTGGCAGGGTGGGCGCCACGGCCAGCGCCGGACGGGCGAGGGCGTCCAGGGTGAGCAGCGGCAGGCGGCTGACCGCCTCCCCGCGCAGCAGGCTGGCGCGCGCGCCGAGGTAGATGAAGGTCCCGACGAGGGCCGACAGCAGCACGGCGGTGAGGTCGCGCTGCCCGACGCCCACAGCGGGCAGCAGGCCGAGCAGCACGCCCGGGACGACGACCAGCGCGATCGCCATGCCCGACCGGGCGCTCCACCGGGTCGCCCGGTCAGGGTCCTTGCCGACCTGCCAGAGCAGGCTGCGGAGCACCCGGCCGCCGTCCAGCGGCAGCCCGGGCAGCAGGTTCAGGGCGGCGATGGCGCCGTTGATGATGGCGACGTTGGCGCACACCAACCACGCGGTGCCGTCCGGGTCGAACAGCTCGAGGGCCACCACGCTGGTGCTGCACAGCAGCAGGGACACCATGGGGCCGCTGATCGCCACGGCGTACTCCCTGGCGGGGGTCTGCGGTGCCTCGGTGATCTCGGTGAGCCCGGCCATGAGGTTGACGGTGATCGACCGGACGGGCAGCCCGAAGGCGCGGGCAGTGAGGCAGTGGCCGATCTCGTGCAGCACCACGCTGCCCAGCAGCAGAACCACGAACGCCAGCGCGATCAGGTAGCCGCGGGCGCCGTCGTTCACGACGCTCTGCCCGACGAGCACGATGTACGCCGCGAACAGGAACCACGAGGGCATCAGGATCACCGGAACGCCCACGACGGAGCCGATCCTGACGCCCGAGCTGCGTCGTTGCCTGCCTGCCACCCCCGGAGCCTACGCGGGGCGCTGCGCCGACCAGGCCGTGCGACCGGCCACGGCCTCGGTGTGCTGCAAGGCCAGCCGGTGCCGCTCGGCCGTGCGCTCGACCGCCCCCAGGTCGGCGGCCAGCGACACCAGGCGGCCGCCCGGGCGCAGCAGGTCCACGGCGTCGTGGACGTCGAACGCGGCGAGCGCGACGACGACGTCGGCCGGGCCCTGGGTGACGAGGGGAACGCCGGTGCCCGCCTCGAGCGCGCGCCGCAGCGTGGACCCGGGTCCGAGCACCATGACGGCCTGTCCCTTGCGCACGCCGGCCAGGGCGGTGGCCACCGCCGTCACCAGCTCACTGGGCTCCTGCACGAGGGGCACCCTCCCACGTCCGTCTTCTGCGTCCTCCACAGCCCGGCGTGGAACGTCGGTTCTGTCCGTGGGGGGCCGTACCGTCGGGGCCATGAGCGACACCCTGCCTGCCGAGCTCCCCGTGCTGGGGTCGCTGTCGCCGTCCCGCGCCGGTGATTTCATGACCTGCCCGCTGCTGTACCGCTACCGCAGCATCGACCGCTTGCCGCAGACGCCTTCCTCGGCGGCCGTCCGCGGGACCCTGGTGCACGCGGTCCTGGAGCGGCTGTTCGACCTGCCGGCGGCGGAGCGCACCCCGGCGGCGGCCGCGACCTTGCTGGCGCCCGCGTGGGCGGACCTGCAGCAGGAGGAGCCCGACGTCGCTGCTCTGTTCACCGACGAGAGCGAGGTGGCGACCTGGCTGACGAGCGCTCACGCGCTGCTGGACGCGTACTTCACCCTCGAGGACCCCCGGCGACTCGATCCGGCCGAGCGGGAGGCGCTGGTCGAGGTCGTCCTGCCGGGCGGTCTGCGGCTGCGCGGCATCGTCGACCGCCTCGACGTGGCGCCCACCGGGGATCTGCGGGTGGTCGACTACAAGACCGGGAAGTCGCCCGGCGAGGCGTTCGAGGGCAAGGCGCTGTTCCAGATGAAGTTCTACGCCCTCGTGCTGTGGCGCACCCGCGGCGTCATCCCGCGGCGCCTCCAGCTGATGTACCTCGGCGACAAGGAGGTCCTGCAGTACTCCCCCGACGAGGCCGACCTGCTGGCCACCGAGCGCAAGCTGCTGGCGCTGTGGGAGGCGATCGAGCGCGCCACGCAGGACCGTGACTTCCGGCCCCGGGTCAGCAAGCTGTGCGACTGGTGCGATCACCAGGCGCTGTGCCCGGAGAAGGGCGGCACCCTGCTGCCGTGGCCCGAGGTCGTCCCTGACCCGGCCGACGCCGAGGCGCGTCACGTCGCAGCCGCGGAGCGCCAGAACCGCCCCGCCTGAGGCGCCCGGTCGGTGCAACACTGGGGGCAGGCCAGTCCGGACGACCCCGAGGAGCCCCGCGTGACCACCTTCGAGACCGAGCTCAGCGCCGCCGACGTCGCGGACGCCCCGACGGGTGCCGCCGTTGGTGTGGGGCTGCAGATGCCCCTCCCCCAGACGTTCGAGACCGTCGAGCAGGAGCGGCTGCACCGCAAGGTCCAGCTCGCCGCGACGTTCCGCATGTTCAGCAAGGCGGGTCTCGACGAGGGCGTCGCGGGGCACGTCACCGCGCGCGACCCGGAGTTCCCGGACTCCTACTGGGTGAACCCGTTCGGCATGCACTTCAGCCTCATCAAGCAGTCCGACCTGGTGCGGGTCAGCCACGACGGTCAGGTCGTCGAGGGCGACCGGGCGGTGAACGGCGCGGCGGTGGCCATCCACTGCGCCGTCCACGCCGCCCGTCCGGACGTCGTCGCCGCGGCCCACGCGCACGGCCCGTACGGCAAGACGCTGTCCAGCCTGCCGATGGGCATCGACATGCTCACGCAGGACTCCTGCGCCTTCTACGACGACTTCGGGGTCTACGAGGAGTTCTCCGGCGTGGTGCTGGCGGCGGAGGAGGGCGAGAAGATCGGCAAGGCCCTCGGGGCCAAGAAAGCCGTCATCCTGCGCAACCACGGGATGCTGACCGTGGGGCACTCGGTGGAGAGCGCCGCGTGGTGGTTCCTCACCCTCGAGCGGACCAGCCAGTCGCAGCTCATGGCCTACGCCGCCGGAACCCCGCGCATCATCGAGGACGAGGCCGCGGCCGCGACCTACGACACGGTCGGTGGGGAGTTCGCCGGTTGGTTCCAGTTCCAGCCGTTGTGGCAGCGCATCAGCAAGGACAACCCCGACATCTGGGACTGAGGCGTCCCCTGCTCAACCGACGAGGTCGCCCAGCGTTGAGGGGGTGAGGCCGGCGAGGCTGGAGCGGACCAGGCGCCGCGGACCGGCGAGCACCGCGACGCCAGGAACGCTGGGGACGGCCACGACGGCGCAGCCCGCGGCCTCCCCCGCCAGCACGCCCGCGACTGAGTCCTCGAGCACCACGCAGCGCGTGGGGTCGACCCCCAGTCGCGCGGCGGCCGTCAGGTAGGGCTCGGGGTGCGGCTTGCCGTGACCCACCTCGTCGCCGGCGACGGTGACGTCGAAGGCGAACCCGTGGCGCAGCACGGCGTCGACGAGCACGCGGTAGGAGGAGGACACCAGGGCGGTCGGGACGTCCTGGTCCCGCAACGCCGTCAGCAGGTCGGTGACGCCCGGCAGCACCTCGAGCCGATCCGCGAACAGGGTCACCATGCGGTCCAGCAGCCAGGTCGAGGCCCACTCGACCTCGTCGATCGGCCGGCCGTAGTGCTCGAGGATCGTCGGCACGGCGACGTCCAGGCGCGTGCCGACGATGCTGGCCTTGAGCTGATCGCTCCACTCCCCGCCGAGCAGGGCCGCGAGCTCGACCTCCGCCACGGTCCAGAGCGGCTCGGTGTCGACCAGCAGGCCGTCCATGTCCCACAGGACGGCCGCGGGGACGGCGGTCAGGCGGTGGCCTCGGCGTCCTGGCTCGCGGCGTCGTCGAGCGGGTACGGCGCCACCGCGCCCATGCGGCGCGGGAGCTGGCGGCGAGGTGCTGGGCGGGTCCGCTCGGTCAGGGCGGCGCGCAGGACGCGGAACCCGTCGCGCCAGGTGTTGAGGTTGCTCTCGCCGTACAACCGCTCGAGCTCGAAGCTCGGGACCTCGACGACGTCGAGGCGGGCCCGGGCGATGCGGCAGTTGATGATGGTCTCGATCTCGAACCCGTCGCCCCACAGGCGCACGTCCTGCACCGTCGTGCCGGCATCGAGGGCGAGCGTCGGCAGGCAGCGGGTCCAGAAGGCGTTGTAGCCATAGCAGAGGTCGGTGTAGCGGGTCCGGAACAGGGTGTTCACCACGCCGTTGAGCCCCTGGTTGCCGGCCGTGCGCAGGAGCGTGAGGTCGCTGCTTCCGCCACCGTCGGCGAAGCGGGTGCCCTTGGCGAAGTCGGCCCCGTCCACGAGCGCCTGGACGAAGCGCGGGATCTCGGCGGGGTCGGCGGACCCGTCGGCGTCGAGCATCACGACGATGTCGCCGCGGACGGCGGCGAAGCCGACTGCCAGGGCGTTGCCCTTGCCCCGCCGGTTCTGCGTGAGGACCCGCACGTCCGGGCGCTCTCGCTGGGCGATCGCGATGGTGTCGTCGGTGGAGCACCCGTCGACGAGGATGACCTCGAACAGGCCCTCGGGCAGCGCCCGCAGGACGTGCGGCAGGTTGCGCGCCTCGTTGCGGGCGGGGATCACGACGCTCACCCGGGGGCAGGCGTGCTCCGGCAGCAGCACGAGCCGCCGGTCTCGCTCCGCCGCGTCGGCAGGGTCGTCCAGGTGGAAAGGCACGTCAGGTCCCTTGGTGTCGGGGCCCGGTTTCGCCTCTGGCTCCCTGCTGGGCCGGTTGGCGACCAATGTCGCCCAGCAGATCGTCGCTCGCCCTTGCGGTCGTGTCAGGTGGTGATCGTGCGTTGGTGCCGGTGCGTGGGTGCTGGTGCGTGGGTGCTGGTGCGTGGGTGCCGGTGCGTGGTGCTTTCGTGCCGTTCCGTGCTGCCTTGCTCAACGATCGGTCCACGCGCAGGTCACGGGCTGTGACCGAAGGTGTGGGCTGAACGTATAGGGTTCTGCACCCCGGTCAAGCGCGCCGTCACGGCCTGTGAGGCACTTCACCCCGACGGGGATGCCGTCGAGAGGACCGCCCGTGGCCGTGCCCAGCAGCGTGACGGTGGTGATCTGCACCTACACCGACCGCCGATGGACCGAGCTCGCGGCGGGAGCACGGGCTGTCCAGGCCCAGCTCGGCGAGGACGACGAGCTCGTCGTCGTCATCGACCACAACGAGCAGCTGCGCCACCGTGTCGCGGCAGAGCTGCCGGGGCGGGTCGTCGCCAACAGCCATGGCCAGGGTCTGTCGGGGGCGCGCAACACCGGCCTGGACCACGCGTCAGGGGAGGTGGTGGCGTTCCTCGACGACGACGCCCTTCCGGGGCACGGCTGGCTCGAGGCGCTCCGTGCACCGTTCGCCGACGCGTCCGTCACGGGCGTCGCCGGTGCCGTCCAGCCTGCCTGGGAGGGCGGCGTCGCGCCGCGCTGGTTCCCGATGGAGTTCGGCTGGGTCATCGGGTGCGACTACCTCGGCCTGGCCGGCGACGGCGAGCAGGTCCGCAACCCGATCGGGGCCAGCATGGCCCTGCGCCGCGAGCCGGTGGTCGCCGCGGGCGGCTTCTCCGAGCTCGTCGGTCGGGTCGGCACCCTGCCCGTCGGGTGCGAGGAGACCGAGCTGTCCATCCGCTTGGCCCAGCGCGACCCGAGCGTGCGCGTGGTGCGGGCGGGGACCCACCCGGTCGCCCACCTGGTCCCCCGCGACCGGCAGACCGTCCGGTACTTCCTGTCCCGCTGCTACCACGAGGGCCGCTCCAAGGCCGTCCTCGCGCGGCTGGTCGGGACGCAGGAGGGGCTCGCTGCGGAGCGGGCCTACACGACCCGGACCCTGCCCGTGGGGGTGCTGCGCCACCTCGTAGCGGTCGGCCGGGGTGACCTCGCCGGGCTGGCACGTGCGCTGCTCGTGGTCCTGGGCCTCGGGACGACGGGCGTCGGATACCTGAGCGCGTCCCGCCGCCGGTGACGCCCACGCTCGTCCACGAGGTGGAGCTGTCCGCGGTGTCGGGTGACGTCCCCACCGACCACGCGGCGGCGCGGGTGCTCCTGCGCCTGCACGGCCAGCCGCTCGGCTTCGTCGAGCTCGAGGTCCAGCAGGGCGTCCTGACCGACGTCCAGGTCCGCGAGGCCGCTGCCCCGCTGCTGACCGAGCACCTGCGGCAGGACGGCGTGCCGGACCCCCTCTCCCCCGGCGGCCCCTGGCCCTGTCAGGCGTCCGGACCGCACCCGGTGCCGGCTTCGGTCTCGGTCGTCCTGTGCACCCGTGACCGCGAGGAGTCGCTGCGGGTCGCCCTGACGTCGGTCCTGCTCGCCTGCGGTCCGGACGTCGACGTCGTCGTCGTCGACAACGCTCCGCGCACGGGCGCCACCCGGGCCGTCGTGGACGACCTCGCTGACCCGCGGGTGCGGTACGTCCTGGAGCCGCGGCCCGGTCTGTCCGTCGCCCGCAACACCGGGGCGCGTACGGCGCGAGGTGAGCTGCTGGCCTTCACCGACGACGACGTCGTGGTCGACGCCCGCTGGCTGCGAGGGCCTGCGCCGAGGCGTGTCACGCGCGCCCCGCGTCGGCTGCGTGACCGGCTTGGTGCCCAGCGGGGAGCTCGACACCGAGGCGCAGCACTTCTTCGACCGGAAGCTCGACTGGTCCGGCACCTGCGCGCCGCGGCTGTACGACCTCGCCAGCACCGGGGAGGGGCCGCTGTACCCCTACAGCGCCGGCATCTTCGGCACCGGCGCCAACTTCGCCGTGACGAGGGAGGCCTACGTCGCGCTCGGCGGCTTCGACGAGGCGCTCGGCGCGGGCGCCCTGACCCGCGGCGGGGAGGACCTCGACTGGTTCCTGCGCACCCTGCAGGCCGGCTTCGTCCTCGCCTACGAGCCCGCCGCGATCGTGTGGCACCGGCACCGGCGTGACCTCGACTCACTGGCCGAGCAGCTGTACGGCTACGGCACCGGCTTCACGGCGTACCTGGTGAAGCACGCCCTCACCCGGCGGGGGTTCACCGACCTCACCCGACGGGCCGTGCGCGGCGCGGCCCTGATGCGCCGGGCCAACACCGTGTCGCAGGACGCCGGCATCGACCCCGCCCTGCTGCGCCGGGAGCGGATCGGCATGCTGCACGGCCCGGTGCTGTACGCCCGCGCGCGCTGGCGCAGCCGACGCGCGCGCTAGCGGCGCAGCAGGCGACGCGCCACGCCGAGCACCTCGGGACGGACGCCGAGGGACGTGGCGGGGCGGGCGAGCTCGGCCAGCAGGCTCTCCGGCGTGGTGTGTCCGCCTACCTCGACGCGGGGCAGCCCCCAGCGGACGGCGGGGGCGCACGTCGCGGTCGCCTCGACGAGGCCGAGCGCGGCGAGGTACCCGGCCCGTCGGACCGCGCTGCGCACGCGGGTGTCGTGCTCGCCGTACGGGTACGCGAGCAGCTCGGGCCGCGGCAGGCCGAGGCTCGGGAATACTCCCCGGGCGTCTGCCACCTCCCGGTCGAGCTGGTCGCCGGGGACGCCGCGCAGGTGCGCGTGGCTGGCGGAGTGCGCTCCGAGCACCCAGCCGCGGGCCACGAGGGCAGCGAGGGCCGGGGCGTCGAGCAGCCGCTCAGGGACGCCACCGCGGTGGCCGTCCCAGGCGTTCGTCCCCCCGATCTGGTCGCTGACGACGAACACGATGCCGGTGACGCCGTGCTTGTCGAGCACGGGCAGCGCGACGTCGACGAGGTTGGTGTAGGCGTCGTCGAACGTGATGACCACGGAACCGGGAGGCAGGCGAGCCGCGGCCAGCTGGGCGGCCCCGTCGGCGCCGGAGAGCACGTGCCAGCCGCCGTCGCGCAGCGCCGTGAGCTGAGCGTCCAGGGCGGCCGGAGTCACCGAGTACGACGCGAGCTCCCCCGGTTCGTCCGTGACGCCGTGGTAGCAGAGCACCCGTCCCGCGGGCAGCAGACCGCCGGCATCCCGCAGCCCCGTGCCGTACTCCAACCGCCGCAGTCCGTGGAACAGTCCGCGGGTCACCACGTCGGTGCGCCCGCGCTCGGCCCGCGTGACCGCGGCGGACGACAGCTTTGCCGTGAGCCGCGGGACCCTCGACGCGGCGGTGACGAGCAGGCGCGTGGCCGGCGTGAGGCTGCCGTGCTGCTCGGCGAGGTGCGCGTGCAGGTCAGGGTGCTTGCGTACGAGAGCAGCGTCCGCGGCGCCGGCCTGCCGCCACTGCCGCAGGTGCTGGGCGGGCGTCACGACGTACCGCTGGTAGGAGATGGCGTCCGCGGCGAAGCGGACGTCCGCGCCGGTGGCGAGCAGCCGGTGGAGGAACTCGGTGTCCTCCCCGCCGAAGGTCCCACCGGCGGTGAAGTCCTGGTCGAAGCCGGCGGCCCGCTCGAACACCTCGCGGCGCACGGACAGCTGGCCGGTGAGGAGGTCCTTGACCTCGAGGGACCCGTCGCTCGCCTGCAGCCGGGTACGGCGGTTCTCCGCCCAGCGCTGCACGCCCTCGCTGAGCAAGGTGCGCGGGGAGTCCGGGTGCAGCGGGATGTGGCCGACGACCGCGTCCGCGCCGGCCTCCAGCAGGGCGGCGTGCGCCTCCAGCAGACCCGGGTCCGCCACCATGTCGTCGTCGAGGAACAGCAGGTAGCGGCCGCGGGCGCCGCGGGCCCCGCGTGTTGCGGGCGGCGGCGGCGCCGGCGTTGCGCTGCTCCTCCACCCGGAGCGGGAGGGGCAGGTCGAGGGCCCGGAGGGCGTCCCCGGTGCCGTCGGTGGAGCCGTCGACGACGACGACGACCTCCGTCGGACCGGGCAGCCGGACGTGACCCAGCGCCTCGACGCTGCCGGCACACGACGTCGCGTCGCTGGTAGGTCGGGAGCACCACGGTGAACAGCACTGGTCGGTCGTCGTTCCCCACGAGCGGAGACTCTGTCACAACGCCACGAGGGCTACTCGTCGTCCGTGCGGTAGCCGAGGTTGGGGGCCAGCCAGCGCTCGGCCTCGGCGACGGTCCAGCCCTTGCGGGCGGCGTACTCCTCGACCTGGTCGCGGCCGAGCTGGCCCACCACGAAGTACTGCGACTGGGGGTGCGAGAAGTAGAGACCGCTGACCGAGGCTCCGGGCCACATCGCCATGCTCTCGGTCAGCTCGATCCCCGTGTTGGCCTCGACGTCGAGCAGCTCCCAGATGGTCTGCTTCTCGGTGTGCTCGGGGCATGCCGGGTAGCCCGGGGCGGGGCGGATCCCGACGTACTTCTCCTTGATGAGCGCCTCGTTGTCGAGCTGCTCGTCGGCCTGGTAACCCCACAGCTCGGTGCGCACCCGCTCGTGCAGCCGTTCGGCGAAGGCCTCCGCCAAGCGGTCCGCGAGGGACTCGAGCAGGATCGCGTTGTAGTCGTCGAGGGCCGCCTTGAACTCCGTCACCTTGGCGGCGCTGCCGAGCCCCGCGGTCACCGCGAACGCGCCGACGTAGTCAGCGAGGCCGGTCTCCACGGGCGCGACGAAGTCGGCCAGGGACCGGTGGGGCACGCCCTCCCGGTGCTCGGTCTGCTGGCGGACCTGCCGCAGCGTGTGCACGACCTCGCCGCGAGCCTCGTCCGCGTAGACCGCGATGTCGTCATGCCGCACGACGTTGGCGGGGAACAGGCCCATCACGCCGGAGGCGGTCAGCCACTTCTCCGCGATCAGTGTGTCGAGCAGCTCCTGACCGTCCTCCCAGAGCTTGCGCGCAGCCTCCCCGGACAGCGGGTTGTTCAAGATGTCCGGGTAGCGGCCCTTGAGCTCCCAGGCGTTGAAGAACGGCTGCCAGTCGATGTACGGCCGGAGCTCGGCGAGGTCGTAGTCCGCGAACACCTGGACGCCGAGCGAGGCCGGCACCGGGGGGACGTAGCCCTCCCACGCGATGGGCGTGCGGTTGGCCCGGGCCTGGTCGAGGGTGAGCAGCTTGCGCGCCTCGCTGCGGGCGGCGTACCGCTCGCGCAGGGAGTCGTAGTCCTCCTTGAGGTCCGCCAGCAGATCGGGTCGTTGCTCGTCGGACAGCAGCGCGGCGACGACGGGCACGGACCGGGACGCGTCCTTCACCCACACCACAGGACCGTGGTATTTCTTGTCGACCTTGACGGCCGTGTGGGCGCGCGACGTCGTGGCCCCACCGATCATCAGCGGGATGTCGAAGCCCTGGCGCTCCATCTCGGCGGCGAAGGTCACCATCTCGTCCAGGGAGGGCGTGATGAGCCCCGACAGGCCGATGATGTCCGCGCCGTGCTCCTTGGCCGCGTCGAGGACCTTCTGCGCCGGGACCATGACCCCGAGGTCGATGACGTCGTAGTTGTTGCACTGCAGGACGACCCCGACGATGTTCTTGCCGATGTCGTGGACATCGCCCTTCACCGTCGCCATGACCACGGTGCCGTTGCTGCGCCCGGCGTCGTCCGGGTGCTTGCCGGCCTCGATGAACGGGATGAGGTAGGCGACGGCCTTCTTCATGACCCTGGCGGACTTCACCACCTGGGGAAGGAACATCTTCCCGGCGCCGAACAGGTCCCCGACGACGTTCATGCCGGCCATGAGCGGGCCCTCGATGACCTCGATGGGCAGTCCGCCGCGCGCCTCGATGAGCGCTCGAAGCTCCTCGGTGTCGGTCTCGGCGTAGTCGTCGATGCCCTTCACGAGAGCGTGGGTGATCCGCTCCGCCACGGGCAGCTCGCGCCACTCCTCGTTGACCGCCTCGGCCTTCATGCCCTCGCCGGCGAACTCCGTGGCGATCTCGAGCAGCCGCTCGGTGGCGTCCTCGCGGCGGTTGAGGATGACGTCCTCGATCCGCTCGCGCAGCCGGGCATCGACCTGGTCGTAGACGACCAGCGCGCCGGCGTTGACGATGCCCATGGTCATGCCGGCGGCGATCGCGTGGAAGAGGAACACCGCGTGGATGGCCTCGCGGACCGCGTTGTTTCCCCGGAAGGAGAACGACACGTTGGACACGCCGCCGGACACCATCGCGCCGGGGAGGTTCTGCCTGATCCAGCGGGTCGCCTCGATGACGTCGACGCCGTAGTTGGCGTGCTCCTCGATGCCGGTCGCGACGGCGAAGACGTTGGGGTCGAAGATGATGTCCTCGGCCGGGAAGCCGACCTCGTCCACGAGGATCCGGTAGGCGCGCTCGCAGATCGCCTTGCGCCGCTCGAGGTTGTCGGCCTGGCCGTCTTCGTCGAACGCCATGACGACGATGGCGGCGCCGTACTTGCGGCACAGGGTCGCCTCGCGCCGGAACTTGTCCTCGCCCTCCTTCATCGAGATCGAGTTGACGATGGGCTTGCCCTGGACGCAGCGCAGGCCGGCCTCGATGACCTCGAACTTGGAGGAGTCGATCATCAGCGGCACGCGGCTGATGTCGGGCTCGGAGGCGATGAGCTTCACGAAGCGGTCCATGGCCGCGACGCCGTCGATCATCCCCTCGTCCATGTTGATGTCGATGACCTGCGCGCCGTTCTCGACCTGCTGGCGCGCGACCGACAGCGCGGCGCCGTAGTCCCCGTCCCGGATGAGGTTGCGGAACTTCGCCGACCCGGTGATGTTGGTGCGCTCGCCGACGTTCACGAACAGCGAGGTCTCGTCGATCGTGAGGGGCTCGAGGCCCGACAACCGGCAGGCGACCGGGCGCTCGGCGGGGACCCTCGGGGTCACCCCATCGATGGCCGCGGCCATGGCGGCGATGTGGTCGGGGGTGGTGCCGCAGCAGCCGCCGAGCAGGTTCAGCAGGCCGCTCTCGGCGAACTCCTGGACGATCGCGGCGGTCTGGTCGGGCGCCTCGTCGTACTCACCGAACGCATTGGGCAGGCCGGCGTTGGGGTAGCAGGAGACGAAGCAGTCCGCGACGCGTGCGACCTCGGCGAGGTAGGGCCGCATCTCGTCCGCGCCGAGGGCGCAGTTGAGGCCGACCAGCAGCGGGCGGGCGTGGCGCACGGAGTTCCAGAAGGCTTCGGTCACCTGCCCGGACAGCGTGCGGCCCGACGCGTCCGTGATGGTCCCGGAGATCATGACCGGCCAGCGGCGTCCGCGTTCCTCGAACAGCGTCTCGACGGCGAAGATCGCGGCCTTGGCGTTCAGCGTGTCGAAGATCGTCTCGATGAGCAGCAGGTCCGCGCCGCCGTCCACCAGGCCGTTGGCCTGCTCGAGGTAGGCCGCGACGAGCTGCTCGTAGGTGACGTTGCTGGCGCCGGGGTCGTTGACGTCCGGGGAGATCGACGCGGTCCGGTTCGTCGGTCCGAGGGCGCCGGCGACGTACCGCGGCCGCTCCGGCGTGAGCGCGGTCATCGCGTCGCACTCGTCCCGCGCCAGTCGTGCGGACGCGAGGTTCAGCTCGTAGGCGAGGTCGACCATGTCGTAGTCGGCCAGCGAGATGCGCTGGGCGTTGAAGGTGTTGGTCTCGACGAGGTCGGCACCGGCCTCGAGGTAGGCGCGGTGGATGGCGCTGATCGCGTCGGGCTGGGTGAGCGTCAGCAGGTCGTTGTTGCCCTGCAGGTCGCTCCCCCAGTCGGCGAAGCGCTCTCCTCGGTACTCCGCTTCGCTGAACCCGTGGCGCTGGATCATCGTGCCCATGGCACCGTCGAGGAGGAGCACGCGGGAGGACAGCAGCGCGGTCAGGTCCTGGGTCGCGTCGGGACGCACCTGCGGTGTCGACATGATCGGCCTCCTCGAGAGCGGAGGCGCCCTTCGTCGTCGTGCGGGTCGAGCGTGGCGGGCAGGTGCCCGTCGCAGCGCCTCTCGACCTCCGGCCAGGCTACCGGACGGGGACGGACGGAGTAGGTTTCCGGGCAGCGCCGGACAGCGTTCGGGCACGACAACGGAGGTCGTCATGGGGGAAGCCAGCTACACCAGGGTGCTGGTCGGCACGGACGGCTCCGAGTCGTCGTTCCGGGCCGTCGATCGCGCCGCCGTGATGGCCCGGGATGCCGGCGCCACGCTGCTGCTGCTCACCGCTTTCCGGCCGATGAGCTCTCGCGAGGCCCAGGACGCGGCGAACGCCCTGGGCGGGGAGGCCTACAAGGTCCTCGGCTCGACGCCCGCGGAGGACGTGCTGCGCGACGCCGCCGATCGCGCGCGTCGGCTCGGCGTCAAGGACGTGGACACGATGGCCGTCGAGGGCGATCCGGTTGATGCTCTCGTCCACGCCGTGGAGCAGCGCAAGGTCGACCTGCTCATCGTCGGCAACCGCGGCCTCAACAGCCTCGCCGGCCGCCTGCTCGGCTCGGTGCCGGCCAACATCACCCACAAGGCCGCGTGCGACGTGCTCATCGTCCACACCACGGGCAAGGGCGTGAAGCAGGCGTGACCCCGCTGCGGCGTCCGGTGCTCGTCGCCGCCTTCGAGGGCTGGAACGACGCCGGGGACGCTGCGACGGGGGCGATCGAGCACCTGGCTGAGGTGTGGGACGCGGAGCTGGTCCGCGAGATGGACCCCGACCCGTACTACGACTTCCAGGTCAACCGTCCGACCGTCTCGCTGGAGGACGGGCAGACGCGCCACATCACCTGGCCGACGACCCGCTTCTCGGTGTGCCGGCTGCCGGCCTCCGAGCGTGACCTGGTGCTGGTTCGCGGCGTGGAGCCCAACATGCGCTGGCGAGGGTTCTGCGAGGAGGTCCTGGCCCTTGCCGCCGAGCTCGGCGTGGTCGAGGTCGTGACGCTCGGGGCCCTGCTCGCCGACAGCCCGCACACCCGACCGGTGCCCGTCAGCGGGACCTCCTCGGACGTCGGGCTCGCCGAGCGGCTCGGGCTCGAGCACTCCCGGTACGAAGGCCCGACGGGCATCGTGGGCGTGCTGCAGGAGGCTTGCCTGCGCGCGGGTCTGCCTGCGGTCTCGTTCTGGGCGGCGGTCCCGCACTACGTCGCGCACCCGCCTTGCCCGAAGGCGACCGCCGCGCTCCTGCGCCGGGTCGAGGACCTCATCGACGTCCCGGTGCCGCTGGGTGACCTCGCGGAGCGCTCGCGCGACTGGGAACGCCAGGTCGACGAGCTCGCCGCGGAGGACTCCGACGTCGCGGAGTACATCGCCAGCCTCGAGGAGCGCGAGCCGGAGGTGGATCTGCCCGAGGCGTCGGGCGAGGCCATCGCGAAGGAGTTCGAGCGGTTCCTGCGCCGCCAGGACCCCGATCAGTCCTGAGCCACCGCGGGTCGCTCCTCAGGTCCGAGGCGCGGATGACCGATGATCTCCGGGTGGACCAGACACCTGACCCCGCTGCCGGAACCGGCTCCGCGGCGGACCGCCGTACCGAGGGACCGGACAAGGTCCCCTGCCGCACGTGCCGTCACCCCCGGGACGCGCACGAGCACCACCGACGCGGCACGGACTGCTCCAAGTCCGGCTGCGGCTGCCTGAAGTGGCGCAAGCCGCGTTCCGGCCTGCTCGGCCGCTTCCTGCGCTGAGCTACAGCAGGACGCCCAGCAGGGCGTCGACGACCTGCCGGACCAGCGCCGGCGCCTCGGGGTCCTCGCCTTCCTGGCCGCACCAAGCGTCGACGGCCTGCAGGGCGGCGGGGCTGTCCAGGTCGTCGGCCAGGGCGGCACGCACCGCCGCGAGGAGCGCCGTACCGTCCGGGCCCGCCGTTCGGTCGACGGCGGTGCGCCACGTGGCCAACCGGCTCGCGCCGTCCGTCAGCGCCGCGTCGTCCCACATCCGGTCCGTGCGGTACGGCCGGTCCAGCAGCGCCAGGCGAAGCGCGCCGGGGTCCGTCCCGGCGCTGAGCAGCCGGCCGACGAACACGAGGTTCCCCAGAGACTTGCTCATCTTCTCGCCGTCGAGGCCGACCATGCCGGCATGGACGTAGGCCCGCGCGAACGGTGCCACGCCCGTGACGACCTCGGCTTCGGCGGCGGACAGCTCGTGGTGCGGGAAGACGAGGTCGGAGCCGCCTCCCTGGACGTCGAGCTGGTCGCCCAGGCGGTTGAGGGCCATCGCGGTGCACTCGACGTGCCACCCGGGCCGGCCCGCGCCCAGCGGTGACTCCCACCCTGGCTCACCGGGGCGCTGCGCCATCCACAGCAGGCAGTCCAGCGGGTCCTTCTTGCCGGGCCGCTCGGGGTCTCCCCCGCGCTCGGCAGACAGTGCGGTCATGACCTCGCGCGAGAGGTTGCCGACCTCGCCGAAGTGGCTCGCCGACGCGACGCTGAAGTAGACGTCACCCTCCAGCGTGTACGCCGCGCCCGCCTCCTGCAGGCGCACCACCAGGGCGGCGATCTCGTCCATGGCCTCGACGGCCCCGACGTACCAGGTGGGTGGGACCACCCGCAGGGCGGTCATGTCGGAGCGGAACAGGTCGGTCTCGCGCTCCGCGACGTCCTGCCAGCGGACGCCGTCGCGCGCGGCCCGCTCGAGCAGCGGGTCGTCGATGTCGGTGACGTTCTGGACGTACTGCACCTCGTGGCCCTGGTCCCTCCAGACCCGGACGAGGGTGTCGAAGGCCAGGTAGGTCGCGGCGTGCCCGAGGTGCGTGGCGTCGTACGGCGTGATGCCGCAGACGTAGAGGCGGGCGACCCCGTCCTTCGGATGCACCTCGACCAGCCCGTTCGTGGCGGTGTCGTGCACCCGCAGGACCACCGGGGAGGTCGGGGCGGGCAGCCGGGGGACGTCGACCGCAGGCCAGGAGCGCATGAGGCGAGCCTAGTTGGCGCGCAGGGCAGACCACCCGATCGTGTCACCAGACCGACGCCCGGCCGCGCCGACAACAGGTGCATGTGGCGGTGGGCGAGGGCAGCGGTCGGCGCGGCGACAGCCTGCACCGCGCTGCTGGCCAGTGCGCCGACGGCGCCGGAGCTGACCCGACACCTGAGCGAGCCGCACGCGGTGATGTCCGGGATCACGTCGCCCACCATGGGCTCGGCGTACACGATCGCCCACCTCGTGAACGGTCGCCCGTTGCACTGGGACGCCTGCACGCCGATCCGCTGGAGGTTCCGGGCCGCCGGGGCCCCCGCGGGGGGACTGGCCGTGCTCACCAACGCCGTGGCGCAGATCGCCCGGCAGACCGGGACGCGCTGGGTCTACGCGGGTGCCGTCCGGGAGCTCCCCACGACGGGCTCGCTCCCCTCACGGCCGGGTGGAGCGCCGTCGGTCCTGATCGGCTGGGCGGACGCACGTACGAGCGACCTGCTGGCCGGCCAGGCGAAGGGCGTCCTGGGCGTGACGCGCAGTCAGTGGTTCACCAGCACGAGGAACGGCGTCGTGCAGGACGCGTGGCTCACCAACGCCGTCGTCGCCCTCGACCGGACCGACCGGCTTCCCCTGCGGGGTGGGGTGTCCTGGCAGACGGTGGCGCTGCACGAGCTCGCGCACGCCATGGGGCTCGATCACGCAGGGAGCAGCCGCCAGCTGATGCATCCCGTGCTGCAGCCGTCGTTGGGGGGCCTGCAGGCCGGCGACGTCGCCGGTCTGCGCCGGGTGGGACGCGCCGCGGGCTGCCGCCCGGCGTAGCGCTCGAGTCGCCGTCACCCTTGCTCAGATCAGAACGGCGGCCAGGGGATCGCGGGCCAGTCCTCGGACGGCATCGGGTGCAGGCCGCTGCGCAGCAGGGCATCCACCCGCTTCACCGTACGTCGTACCTCACGACCGGTGAGGTGCTCGGCGAGCACGGCGGCCAGGCCCCCGTCGAGGTCGGCGCGCAGGCGGGACAGCACCTCGAGCGCTTCGTCCGTGAGCGGTTCGCCGCGCCACTGCCACAGCAGCGTCCTGAGCTTGTCCTCGGTGCTGAAGCAGACACCGTGGTCGATCCCGTAGACGCGTCCGTCGGTGGTCGGAAGCAGGTGACCGCCCTTGCGATCGGCGTTGTTGACGACCGCGTCCAGGACAGCCAGCCGCCGCAGGTCCGGGTGGTCGCTGCGCACCAGGCGCTCGAGGTCGACCGTCTCGTCCACGTCGATCCAGAGCTGGCACATGCCCGGGCCGAACGGTCCGTCGCGGAGCACGGTGGGCGGCACGAGGTCCCACCCCGTCGCCGCGCTCACGGCGTGAGTGGCGACCTCGCGGCCGGCCAGCGTGCCGTCCGGGAAGTCCCAGAGCGGCCGCTCGCCCTGCACAGGCTTGTAGACGCAGGTGACGCTCACCCCGTCGAGGGTGCTGACGCAGTACAGCGTCGCGTTGCTGGCGTCGACCATGCGGCCCTGGACGTCCAGGCTGCCCTCGCGCAGCACCGTGCCCAGGTCGCCGCTCAGCGGCGGTGGCCGTTCTGGCGCGGGCAGATGTGCCCCTCGGGATCGAGTGGGAGGCTGCACAGCGGGCAGGGCGGCCGACCGGCGGCGACCACCCGCTGCGCCCGGTGCACGAAGGCCTGCACCATCTGAGCGGTCAGGCGGACGCGAAGGGCGTCAGGTCCCTCGTCGGTGTCGCTGAGCGGCTCGACCGTGGCCTGCGCCTCGTCCGCCGGCTGCGCGAGCGCCTCGACGACGCACCGCTCGGAGTCGGTCTCCCAGGCCAGGCCCATCGAGCCCACCCGGAACTCCTCGTCCAGCGGGACGTCGAGCGGCGCCGTGTCTTCCAGGGCGCCGTGCGGACCGGGGGCCGCGACGCTGTCGCTCTGCCGACGCACGGTGCCCATCAGCTCCTCGAGCCGGTCGGCGAGCACCTGCACCTGGACCTTCTCGAGCGCCACGCTCACCGTGCGTCCGCCACCGCTGGCCTGCAGGTAGAACGTGCGCTCGCCCGGCTGGCCGACGGTGCCGGCGACGAAGCGCTCGGGCGGGTCGAAGAGGAAGACCTGGCGGGGCATGCCCTCAGCCTAGTGTCGGCTCAGGCGTCCGCACCGGCGCCGCCGCCGACAGCCGCGTCCGCGTCCGCTCCCTTGCGTCGGCGCCCCTTGCGCGGAGGAGGCAGGAGGTCGGCGACCGACCCTCCGGTGTCGTTGACGCGGACGACGAACGGCCGGGTCTCGGTGTAGCGGATGATCGTGACCGAGCACGGGTCGATGAGGATCCGCTGGAACTGGTCCAGGTGCAGGCCCAGGGCATCCGCGGTGATGGCCTTGATGACGTCGCCGTGCGAGCAGGCGAGCCAGGTGGCGTCCGGGCCGAGCTGGGTGTTCCAGTCGCGGACCGCGGCCACCGCGCGGTTCTGCGTCTCCCGCAGAGGCTCGCCCTCGGGCCCGGGGAAGACCGCGGCGCTCGGGTGCTGCTGGACCACCTTCCACATGGGCTCCTTGGCGAGGTCCTTGAGCGCCTTGCCGGTCCAGTCGCCGTACCGGCACTCCCCGATCCGCCGCTCGACCTGGACCTCCTGGTCACGCCCCGCAGCGATCGCGGCAGCGGTGTCGAGGCAGCGGTCCAGCGGACTGCTGACGATCGCGGCGAAGGGCACGGGCCGCAGGCGCTCGGCGACCGCGGCGGCCTGCTTCTGGCCCCGCTCGTCGAGGTGCAGGCCGGGGGTCCAGCCGGCGAGCAGCGGGCCGGTCATGGCGGTCAGGCCGTGCCGGACGAGCACGAGGGTGGTCACCCGCTCGACCCTAACGCTCAGGTCCCCCGCCCCGTGATCAACGGAATCCGCGACAACGGATCCGGGCCCAGATCCGTGTCCGGCGGCTCCGTTGATCAAGGGGGTTTCGCAGGGAAGGGTGACTGCTCCCCCGCAGCCGGTCAGGTGACGGCAAGCCCCACCAGGATCGCCACGCCCAGCAGCAGCCGATAGGGCACGAAGGCGGTGATCTTGTGGCCGGCCACGAACCGCAGCAGGAAGGCGATCGAGGCGTACCCGACGACGAACGACACCAGGGTCGCGACCGCCGTGGCGGTGGTCCCCGTGGTGTTGCCCGTGGCGTCCTTGAGGCCGAGGACTCCTGCACCGAGCAGAGCAGGGATGCCGATGAGGAACGACAGCCTGGTCGCGGTCACGCGATCGAGGCCGCGAAGGAGCCCGCCGGAGATGCTCGCGCCGGAGCGGGAGACGCCGGGGACCAGCGCGATGCACTGGGTCAGGCCGATGACGAGGCCATCCATCGGGCGCAGGTCGCCGCTCCCCCGCTGCTGGGTACCGCGCCGCTCGGCCACGACGAAGACCGCGCTGAACACGATCAGCCCGAGGGCCACCGGCAGCAGGTTCTCGTCGATCTTCTTGATCACGTCCTTGAGCGCGAACCCGACGACGATGATCGGCAGGCATCCGACTCCCACCGCCAGGGCGCGGGGCCACTCCGGGTCCCGGCGGCCCTCGGCGCGCACCACCCCGGCGAGGAACACCCGGACGATCTGCACGATGTCGGTGAAGAAGTACAGGACCGCGGCGGCGATGGCCCCCGTCTGGATCACCGCGGTGAAGCCGATGAGCGCGTCCTTCTCCTCCTGCGTCTCCATCGACAGCCCGAGCAGGCGCTCCGCGACGAGCAGGTGGCCGGTGCTCGAGACGGGAAGGAACTCGGTGAGGCCCTCCACGATGCCCAGGACGATGGCCTGCCAGACGTTCAACGGAGCTCCTTGCGAAGGCGTCGCGCCACAGCGGCAGCGAGAGCGAGACGGTAGACGGCACTGGCGGGGAGCAGGCCGGGAGATCCTCCTCGCACCGCGTGCCACCCGGTCCAGGCGCTGACCGCGCTGATCAAGGAAGGCACCGCCGGAGGGGTACGCCGGGAACGCGCGGCGGTGACCAGCGCTGCGCCTGCCGTCACCGGAAGGCTCATCAGCATGGAGGTTCGCAGCGCCTGGGCACGCGGCACCCGCGCCACCCGGAGCGCCGTGAGGGTGGCACCGGACCGGGAGACCCCGGGGACGAAGGCCACCACCTGGGCCGCGGCGGCGCCGGTCAGTGCTGTGCGGGAGACCGCACCGTCCTCGGGGCGCCGGTCGGCGGCCCACAGCAGCGCTCCGGCCAGGGCCAGCGCGGCGGCCGTCGGCCCGGGGCCCCCGAGGCGGCGCTCCACCCGGTCCTGCGCGAGCACGCCCACCACGGCGGCGGGCACCGTCGCGAGGGCTAGCGCTCCCGCCGTACGACGATCCAGGCCGGCGAGCTCGTGACGGAGCGCGACCGCCAGGCCGACGGACGAACCGGCGTGCAGGCCGGCGGCGAAGCCGGTCCGGTCGGCAGCGGGCGGCCAGCGGAGCAGCCACGGGAGCAGGGACAGCTGAGCCGAGGAGGAGACCGGCACGACCTCGGCCAGTCCCTGCACGAGGCCGAGCACGGCCTCCTGCCGAGCGGTCAGCTGCCGACGCCGGACAGCTCGAGCGCCTCGACCGCGGTACGCAGGGTGGCCCTCTTCTGCTCGAGGTCGCCCTCGGAGGGCGTGATCGTCAGGGTGGTGACCCCGCTCGCGGCGAGGACCTGCATCTTCTCGGCGATCTGCTCCTTGGTGCCGAGGAGCGCGGTCTGCTCGAGGAACTCGAAGGGGACGGCGGCGGCGGCCTCGTCGTACTTGCGGTCCAGGTAGAGGTCCTGGACTTCCTTGGCCGCGGCCTCGAAGCCCATGCGGACGGCGAGCTGGTTGTAGAAGTTCTGCTCGCGCGAACCCATGCCTCCGACGTAGAGAGCGGCGTACCAGCGGATCGGGTCGGCGCAGGCCCGCTGGTCCGGCCCGACGACGATCGGCATGGACGGTACGACGTCGAATCCCTCCATGGTCTTGCCCACCTTCGCCCGACCCGCCTCGATGTGCCCGAGCGACTCCTTGGCGTAGTCCGGGCTGTAGAAGATCCCGAGCCAGCCGTCGAACAGCTCCCCGGTGAGCTCGAGGTTCTTCGGCCCGACCGACGCGAGGTAGGTCGGGAGGTGCTCGCGCACCGGGTGGACGGTGAGCTGCAGCGCCTTGCCCGGCCCGTCCGGCAGCGGCAGCACGTAGTGGTTGCCGTCGTAGCGGACCTTCTGCCGCGACAGGGCGAGGTTGACGATCTCGATGTACTCCCGGGTCCGGGCGAGCGGCTTGTCGAAGCGGACGCCGTGCCAGCCCTCCGACACCTGCGGGCCGCTGACCCCGATGCCCAGGCGGAAGCGGCCGCCGGACAGGGAGTCGAGCGTGGCTGCGGTCATGGCGCAGTTGGCCGGGGTGCGGCCGGGGATCTGGAAGATCGCGGAGCCGATGTCGATGCGTTCGGTCTGCGCAGCGACCCACGACAGGATCGTCGGCGCGTCCGACCCGTAGGCCTCCGCGACCCAGGCGACGGAGTAGCCGAGGACGTCGGCTTCCTTGGCCAGCCCCAGGTTGTCGGCGTCGTTGCCCATGCCCCAGTAGCCCATGTTCAGCCCGAGCTTCACGCGTTGCCTCCCCGTTGCGGATGTGACCGGACGGTAGCGTCCAGCCGGTGAAGCAGCGTCATCTGGGCCGCAGCGGCCTGATCGTCTCCCGGCTCGGCCTCGGCACCATGACCTGGGGTGGCGACACCGACGAAGACGACGCAGCGGCCCAGCTGATCGCGTTCCGCGAGGCCGGGGGCACCCTGCTCGACACGGCCAACACCTACGTCCAGGGCGCGAGCGAGACGGTCGTCGGTCGGCTGCTCAAGGACGTCGTCCCGCGGGACGAGGTGGTCCTGGCCACCAAGGCGTACGGCGTCGTCGGCGTCGGACCGATGGGCCGCGGCACCTCGCGCGGCCACCTGCTGACCGCTCTCGACCAGTCCCTGAAGCGGTTGCAGACCGACTGGATCGACCTGTGGCAGCTGCACGCCTGGGACCCCGTCACGCCGTGGGAGGAGGCGCTCGCCGCCGTTGACACCGCCGTGCAGTCCGGTCGCGTGCGCTACGCCGGCGTCAGCAACTACAGCGGCTGGCAGCAGGGCGCGGTCGCCGCCTGGCAGCGCGCCGTGCCCGGGCGAGCCCCCGTGATCAGCAACCAGGTGGAGTACTCCCTGCTGCAGCGAGGCATCGAGCGCGAGGTCGTGCCGTCCGCGCTGGAGCAGGGGATCGGGCTGCTGCCCTGGTCGCCCCTGGGCCGTGGAGTCCTCACCGGCAAGTACCGCGGCGGTACGCCTGGTGACTCGCGCGGCGGGTCGGAGCGGTTCAAGCCGTTCGTCGAGCCCTACCTCGATGCGGCGTGCTCCCAGGTCGTCGACGCGGTCCTCACGGCGGCGGACGGGCTCGGGGTCTCCCCGGTCGCCGTGGCCCTCGCCTGGGTGCGTGACCGGCCGGGCGTGGTCGCGCCGATCGTCGGCGCGCGCACCAACGCCCAGCTGCAGGCCTCCCTGGCCGCAGAGACGGTCGTGCTGCCTGAGGTTGTCCGGGCCGCGCTGGACGACGTCTCGGCCCCGCCCATCGGCTATCCGGAGCAGATGCCGCGCTGGTCCCACGAGGACCTCGAGACCTAGGCTGGGTCCGATGGCTGAGTACGAGGTGCGGACCCTGACCCTCCCTGCCGGGACGACGACCAGGCATGCGCGTGAGGTCCTTGGGATCCACGCGGAGTACGGCGAGTGGGAGCTGCTCCGGCACGCGCTGTTCGCCGGCGGGGTGCGCAAGGTGACGGTGCGCCGCCGGGTGCGCGCCGAGCCCCTGCCGCCGCTGCACACCTGAGCAGGAGTTCAGCGCGCGAGGGCGAACCCCTCACAGGTGCGCCTCACTCGTCCTCTCCTGGTCCTGTCCCTGCTTGCCGCGGGCCTCACGCCGACGCTCGCGTCGCAGGCCGCCGCTCCGCCGCCGGCCGCGGGCGACGTCACCGTCGTCGCCGTCATCGACAGCGGCTTCTCGCCCTACCACCAAGACTTCCTGGCCTCGAAGGTGCCGAGCGACATCACCAGCCTGCCGCTCACGAAGGCCCCGGACACCTGGGTGCCGGGCTTTCCGAAGCCGAGCGCGTTCAAGGGCTACAGCCCGCTGGCCCTCACGCTGAACGGTGCCGACGGGACCTCGATGGCGACGCTCTACGGTCAGGACAAGGCGGCCTGGGCCTCGGTGAAGCCGTCCGGCTCGGCCGGCATCGACTACCGCTGGATCCCCGGGACCAAGGTGATCGGCGCCCTGACGTTCGGCGCCGAGGCGACCGACAAGACGGTGGACCGCACCGCGTTCAGCAAGAGTCCCACGATCTACGGCACCGGTGGCGCCGAGCACGGCATGGGGACCTCCAGCGTCGCCGTGGGGAACGTCCATGGCGCCTGTCCGTCCTGCCTGCTCGTCTTCATCCAGTACACGACCCAGGCCTCCGCGGAGCGGGCGCTCACCTGGGCGCACAACCAGCCGTGGATCGACGCCGTCAGCAACTCCTACGGCTTCTCCGCGGGCGTGGCGGTCCGCGACCGGGTCTACAACGGCACCGACGTCGTGACCGAGCGCAAGGCCGCCGACCGCGGCCAGACGACCTTCTTCTCCGCCGGTAACGGCTTGGAGAACGCTTTCACCGTCCCGAACTCCACCCTCACCTCCTCCCAGGAGGGCCCGGACTGGGTCGTCACGGTCTCCGCGATCGACCCGAACGGCAAGGACTACACCGGCACCGGCAAGCCCGCGGACGTGGCCGGTATTGGCACGAGCTACCCCTCGGCGTACGGCTCCAGCACGGTGTCCAACGGCAACGCCTTCAGCGGGACGTCCAACGCCACGCCGCAGGTCGCCGGGACCTACGCCAACGCGCTGTGGCAGGTCCGCAAGGGGCTGCCCGGGGCGTCGCGCGTGCAGTCGGGCGGGCGCGTCGCCGGCTCGTTGACCGCGATGGCGTTGCGCCAGGCGCTGTTCCTCGCTGCCACCCCGACCGAGGGCGGCTACACCGACGGGCTGACGTCGCTCGCGAAGACGCCCGCCGTGGCCGACTCGCGCTTCGCTGCCGAGGGGTACGGCGCCTACCGCGGCACGCTGAACAAGCAGGGCGGCGTCGCGGACGAGGTGGCCCGCATCGTCGCCCTGGCGACCGGCAAGGCCAAGCCCACGGCGCGCCCGGCCGGGGAGTCCGCGTGGTTCGTCGTGGACTCCTGGTGCCGGCAGCACATCTGGGGTGCGTGGAACGGTGGCGCCTGGAAGACCGGTCAGCCGGTCCCCGCAGCAGACCCGGCGTTCCCGACCCGCTCCGCGATCACGGCGGTCTGCCCCGCGCTGAGGGCTGGCCCGGCGCCGCAGTACTAGCTCTGGTCGAGGAAGCGGTCCAGCACGCGGGTGCCGAAGGCGAGGGCGTCCAGCGGAACGCGCTCGTCGACGCCGTGGAACATGCCGGAGAAGTCCAGGTCGGCCGGCAGCCTCAGGGGTGAGAAGCCGAAGCAGCGGATGCCCAGCCGGCTGAAGCTCTTCGCGTCGGTGCCCCCGGACAGCGTGTAGGGAACCGCGCGGGCTCCGGGGTCCTCGGCCGTGAGGGCGCTGCTCATCGCGTCGACCAGAGCACCCTCGAAGTCGGTCTCGAGCGCGATGTCGTAGTGGAGGTACTCCCGCGAGATCCCCGGTCCGAGGACGTCGTCGAGCTCCTGCTCGAAGGCGTCCTGGAAGCCGGGCAGGAACCGCCCGTCGATGTTGGCGTGGGCGTAGCCGGGGATCACGTTGTGCTTGTAGCCGGCCTCGAGCATGGTCGGGTTCGCGGTGTTGCGCAGGGTCGCGCCGACGATCCGCGCCATCGGGCCGAGCTTCGCGACCGTGGCCTCCATGTCGTCGGGGTCGAGCTCGATCTGGAAGGCCTCGCCCACGTGGTCCAGGAAGGCCCGGACGGTCTTCGTGACGTGGATCGGGAACTCGTGGCGTCCGAGGCGTGCAACGGCTTCTGCCAGCCGGGTCACGGCGTTGTCGTCGTTGATCATGCTGCCGTGACCGGCCGTCCCCGCGGCCGTCAGGCGCATCCAGGCCATGCCCTTCTGCGCCGTCTCGATGAGGTAGAGCCGCAGGTCGTCGTTGACGCTGAGGGAGAACCCCCCGACCTCGCTGATGGCTTCGGTGCAGCCTTCGAACAGGCCGGCGTGGTTCTCGACGAGCCACTGCGCACCGAACGCTCCACCTGCCTCCTCGTCGGCGACCAGCGCCAGGACGACGTCGCGCGGGGGCTTGCGGCCGGTCCGCATGCGGTCCCGGATCACCGCCAGGCTCATCGCGTCCATGTCGAGCATGTCGACGGCGCCTCGGCCCCAGACGCAGCCGTCGGCCACCTCGGCGGCAAACGGGTCGTAGGTCCACTCCTTGGGCTCAGCCGGGACCACGTCCAGATGGCCGTGGATGAGCAGCGCGCCGCGGCTGCGGTCCTCGCCCTCGATGCGGGTGATGACGCTGGTGCGGTTCGCTGCGGACTCCAGCACCGTCGGCTCGAGCCCCACCTCCGCGAGCTTTGCCGCGACGTACTCCGCCGCCTCCCGTTCGCCCTTGCCCCGGCCGGTGCCGTCGTTGACGCTCTCGAAGCGGATCAGGTCGCGCAGCATCTCGACGGCGTCGTCCGCCGGGGTGACTGCGGGGGTGCGTGCGGGGGTGGACATCCCCGCACGCTAACCGCTCGACCCGCTATAGTCGTCACCGCAGTTCGGGCTCGCCCGAGCTCACCCTGTCCGGGTGGCGGAATTGGTAGACGCGCTAGCTTGAGGTGCTAGTTCTCAGTGATGGGAATGAGGGTTCAAGTCCCTTCTCGGACACGCATGTGACCTCGACGACACGGGCCTGAGGGCCGGCCGTCAGCGGGCGGGCAACCCCACGACGAGGTCGGCGTAGACGATGATGTTGTCGCGGTAGGACCGGCCGGAACGGTCGAAGTCGCCCCCGCAGGTGATGAGGCGTAGCGCGGGATGGTCCACATCGCCGTACACCGAGGCGGTGGGGAACGCCGACTTGGCGATGCGGCTCGTCCGGGTCACGGAGAAGTCGGCCACGGTCCCGTCACGCCGGGTGACCCGGATGAGGGTCCCGCGCTTCACCTCGCGCAGTCGCGAGAAGACGCCCGGGGCACCGGCCCAGTCGACGTGGCCGACGATCACCGCCGGCCCTCGTTCCCCGGGGGTGGGTCCGTGGCGGTACCACCCGGCGGGGAACCCTTCGGTGGGGACCTCGATCGAGCCGTCCCGGGCGAGACCCAGGTCGAGGAGCCCGGAGTCGACCCCGATCGAGGGGAGCTGCACCCGCGTCGGCGCGGAGCGCGCCAGCGCACGGACCGACGCCGGCTGGACCGGTGGACCGGCGAGGGTGCTCGAAGGTCCGGCGACCGGCGTCGCCGCGAGGCCAACGGCAGCGACAGGCGGGACCAACCCGAAGGGCAGCACGCCGACGCTCAGGGTGAGCAGCAGCAGAACTGCCTCGGACCTCGCGCGGTGCGCGCCACGTCGAGACACGCGATCAGGTCTGTCGGCGCCGCGGGAGCGTGAAGCCGAAGGCGAAAGGCACGGCGACGATGAGGAGAGCGAGCCCCAGCAGGTCCCGGTCGTGCGTGATCGGCCGGCTGCTGCCGTCCCCGGCACGGACGCCGCCCACCGGGACGACGGTGACCTGGCCCGTCCCCTGCTGCGGGACCTGCCCCGGGCCGGCTGCCGGCGGGGCCTGGGCCGCCGGCGTCACCTGTGTCGGCACGGGCTCCTCTGCCGGCGGCGAGGGGGTCGCCGAGGTGCTCGGGGTGGCCGGGACCGACGCGGAGGGCGCCGGCAGCGGCGGCCCCGGCGCGGGAGCAGCGGGGGCGCTGGCGGTCGGGCCGGCCGGAGGCAACGAGCCCGGCGCGGCCGTCGGGGTGGCTGACGCCGTGGCACCCGGGAGCGGGGGCACGGGAGGCGACACGGGCGGCGAGGAGGTCGGCGGGGCAGCCGGCGCGGTCGAGGTCGGGGTGGTCGGGGTGGTCGGTGGCGCTGACGTGGCCGGAGGCGCCGTGGGCGGAGGAGCAGTGACGAGCGAGCCGCTGCACACCGAGACCCGGTTCGAGTCGAGGGTCACCGCACCGTTGCGCGCCAGCAGGCGCCCGTTCACGGACGCGCCGGTCGTCACGGTGATGTCGGACAACGCGAGGACGGAACCGGCGAACGACGTGCCGGTGCCGACCGTTGCCGAGCTCCCGACCTGCCAGAACACGTTGCACGCGGAAGCACCGTTGACCAGCAGGACCCGACTGGCCGAGCCCGTGATGAGGGTGGAGTCGCTCTGGAAGACGAAGACCCGGTCGGTGCTGCCCTGCCCGTCGAGCGTGACGGTGCCGGTCAGTCCGAGCGTGACACCCTGGTACACCCCCCCGAAGAGGGTCTGGCCTCCGAGATCGCCGACGACAGGGGTCGCGGGCGCTTGGGAGGCCGCGGCGTTGTACGCCGTCACGAGGTCCTGCTTCGCGCCCTGGGTGACCAGGTCGCCGCCGTGGTTGGTGCCGCCGACGGTCAGCGTGGCCGCACCGGTGATGCTCGCCGTGGGAAAGCTGCCGATGTCGCCGCCCACGGTGGTGGGACCGGTGTTGGTGATGCCGGCGCCGGCGAGCACCGAGAAGCTCCCGGCGGTCGCGAGGGGTACCGCGACCGCAGCCGCCTGCGCGGGAGAGGAGACGAACAGGCTGATCGACGCGAGGACGAGTCCGACCGACACGGCCTGGCTCGCGCGTCGCAGGATGGGGTGTGCGGGTTCGGCCCTCAAGCGCTGCGCCTTTGCTCAATCACGGACGCTGCGGAGAGCTGCTGTGTCCAGCGTCCGGGGCGCGAAGTCGCTGCAGCATCCCACAGCCGGCCGGATCGGCTGGCGTCTGCCACCCGCGTTTCCCTGCTCAGTGGTCAAGGAGCCCTGCGTACCGACCTTCCGGCGAGCACCACGCGAGAGGGCGGTCAGCTTCCCGGACCCCGACGGGAACGCGTTGGAGCTGTTCGTCCCCGCCTGAGCCGAGCGGCCTCCCCGGTGCACCGCGTCGCGTCCAGGGGCTGCCCCGCGCGGTCGAAGTCCCGTGCGGCGCGGTCGAACAGCACCTCGGCGCCGGGGTCGTCGCCCTGGGCGAGGCTGCGGTGCGCCCGCACCTCGTGCAGCGCGGCGTCCCAGGCGGGAAGGCGCATCACGACCTCGGCCAGCCAGGTGACGGACTTCTCGTAGGCCTCGAGCCGCGCAAGGTCCCCCGACCGTGCGGCAGCGATCGCTGCCGGGACCTCGAGCGTGATGCGGCAGCCGGGGCAGGTCTCGTACGGCCCGCGCACCGCTTGCTCGGCCTCCAGCAGCGCCGCGTGGGCCTCCGCGGGGTCACGGGCCAGCGAGATCCGCGTGCCGTAGATGCGATCGAGCAGGTGGAAGCCGACGTCGGAGCACCGCGCCACGCGGAGGGACTCGTCGAGCAGCTCACGGGCCCGCGTGTTCTCGCCCTGCAGCTGCGCCAGCTCGGCCAGGCGCTGGAGGGAGAAGGACTCCCCGGTCGCGGCGCCGATCTCGCGGTGCAGCCGAGCGCCGTCCGTCAGGTCCCGCGCGGCGCGCTCCAACTGCCCGGACAGCAGGGCCGCCTCCCCGCGCAAGGTCGTGGCGAAGGCCACTCCTCGGGCCGCCCCCAGCCGGTCCGCCTCGGCCACGAAGGCGTCGGCGTAGGCGATGACCTCGTCGTACGGCCGGTTCCCGTACAGCAGGCGCTGGGTGATGCAGAGCTGGCCGTCGAAGACCGTGACCGCCAGGCGCGGGAGGGCGCTGGTGTCGTGCAGGTCGCGCAGCAGGCTGTCCCGCAGGTCACCCCGCGCGTGGGCCACGGCGGCCTGCGCCCAGGCGGCGACGACCACAGCGCCTCGATCGCCGGCGCGCAGGGAGCGCTCCCTGCCGGCGGCGGACAGTCGCGTCCCCTCCTCGGGACCGACAGCGCCGAGCAGCGCCGCGCCGCTGAGGGTCAGGGCGTGCGCGAGCTGGGAGTCCATCGAGACAGGCGCCGCGCCCGCGATGGTGGCCAGGGCGCCGACCGGGTCGCCCATCTTGATCTGCGCCAGGGCTTGCAGGGGTTGCAGCTCGACGGCCTCCGCCGTGGACGCCGTCGCCATCGCCGCGTCGTACGCCGCGAGCGCGCGCGGGTCCCCCAGGGCGTCAAGGGCAGCGGCGCGCAGCTGGCGGGCGCCCGCGTGGCTGGGGTCGCAGGCGAGGGCCCGGTCCGCGGAGGCCAGCGCGTCCGCGAACCCTCCGACCCGGACAGCGTCGGATGACGCGAGCGAAAAGGACCGCGCGGCCTCAGCGGGTCGTCGCCCGAGGGTCCAGTGCACGGCGACGCGTCCCGGCCGTGCCCCGGCCGCCTCGAGCCGACGGGCCGCCTCACGGTGCGCTGCCGCCCGGTGGTGCGGGGGTACCTGGCCGGCGAGCAGCGTGCGGACCAGCTCGTGGCGGAAGCGGTACCCGGTCTCCTCGACCACCAGCACGCCAGCCTCGAGGCCGCGGTCCAGCAGGAGGTCGGTCTCGTGCTCGGCGGTACCGGTCAGGGCCTGGACGTCGTCCAGGTCCAGAACGCCCTCCCCCAGCGCCAGGCGCCGCAGCAGCGCCACGTCGTGCGACGCGAGATCCAGCAGCCTGGCTGCAAGGGCGTCGCTGACGGCGTCGTCGCTGCCTACGGTCCCGGCGGAGCCGGCCAGCTCCACGAGGAACAGCGGCACACCGTCGGCGCGGGCGACCACCGCGCCGAGCTGCTTCTCGGTCAGGTCGGCTGCGGTCGTCCGCGCCACGTCGGCGGCGCTCGTGGCGTTGAGCGGCCCGAGCTCGAGCACGACCGGCGGCTGGAACCGCGCGGCTCGGCTCAGGGCGCGTTGCACCGCGAGAGGGGGGGACGGGGTGCGGTGCGCGAGCACGACGACCAGTCGCCCTGCGGGCAGATCGCCGAGTAGGGCCAGCACGTCCAGCGTTGCCTCGTCGCAGCGCTCCAGGTCATCGACGAGGAGCAGCACCCCTCGGCGTGCTCCGGCCACCTCGATGAGGCGTTGCACCGCGCCGACGAGCTGGTGCCGGGTGACCGGCAGCTCCAAGGTGGGCAGCGCGCCCGGAATCGGGACGACCCGGTTCAGCACGGCCAGGGTCCTTTCGTCGAGCGACCTCAGGAGCCCGGCCCGCCCGTGCAGCAGGGTGGCCAGGAGGGCCCCGAGCGTGGCACCGGCGTCGTGCGGGTCCTCGGCAGTCGTGGCGGCGGTGACCCAGCCCCGCTCGGCGGCCCGTGCCGCGAGCTCGCGCAGCAGGCTGGTCTTGCCGATGCCCGCGATGCCGCGGACCACGACCAGGTCGGACCTGGTCGACGGGCTGGTCAGCGCCTCGTCGAACCGCGCCAGCTCCACGTCTCGGCCGACCGGTGGGTGCCGGACCGGCCGGAGCACGGCGCGGCAGGCGGCGTGCGCCTGTTCCACCCGCGGCGACGGAGGGACGCCCAGCTCGCGCAGGGCGGTGCTCAGCCGCCCGTGATGGGCCAGCGCGCGGTGCGGGCGCCCGTCAGCCAGGGCGGCCTGCATGAGGGCCAGACACGCCGGTTCGTCGGTGGGGTCGACCTCGGCCAGGAGGTCCCAGCGGGCCGCCAGCCGCAGCAGGTCGACGTAGCGCGCCGCGACCGTCGCGCGGACCGGTTCGGCCCACGCCTCGTAGCGGGCTGCAGGAAGCGGAGCTCCCCGGTAGGTCTCGACGGCACGGGCGGCGAGGGCCGGATCACCCGCGTCCAGGGCGATCTGGGCATCAGCCAGGAACTCCGTGCGGTCGTCGCGGATCACGGCATCGGGGTACAGCAGCACCTGCTGCTGGTGCAGGACCACGGCGCGGTCGTCCCCCAGCGCCCGCCGGGCGTGATGGGCCGCCTTGCGGAGGTTGGCTCCGCCAGCGTCTGCGGGCAGCGCAGGCCAGAGCGCGTCGATGGCCTCGTCGCGGAGCAACCGGTGACCGGGCGAGACGGCGAGCAGCTGGACCAGCTCGGCCGAGCGGCGCGTCGGCCAGTCGGGGACCGCGCTCGCGCCGTTGACGCGGACGTCGAACTCCCCCAGCACCCGCAGTTCCACCTCAGTGCGTGCCACGAGCGGACCGTACCGCCGCCCGGTGCGCACATCCGCCTGCCTGAGCGGGGCAACGGGCCGGGAACGTCTTGGGAACGGCGCCGGGGCCAGCCTTGCCCCCTCGTTCACATCCCGACCAGGAGGCTCACATGACCACCACCACGACGCCCACCACCGCACCGCTGTACGAGCGCATCGGAGGTCACGAGGGGCTCGAGCGCATCGTCCCGACGGTGATCGCCCTGCACCTCGAGAACCCGATCGTGGGCGAGCGCTTCCGCAACGCCAAGAAGGCCGTCCCCGAGCTCGAGCGCCTCGCCATCGAGTTCTTCGCGACGGGCCTGAGTGGAGAGCCGTCCTACGACGGGCTCTCCATGGCGCAGGCCCATGCCGGCATGGGGATCAGCGCCGAGGACTACCTCGCGGTGCTCGACGACATCCTGGCGGCCCTGAAGCAGCACGACGTGGGTCAGCAGGAGTGCGCCGAGCTGCTGGCGATCGCCTACAGCCTGAAGGACGACATCATCGGCCGCTGATCTGCGCTGGCCGGGCGCCTGGCCCGCCCGGCATCGTGGCTAGACCTGCTGGGCCAGGTCCAGCGCAGCCAGGTGGGCGAACACCATGCAGGACGCGATGGGGTTGCCACCACCCGGGTAGGTCGTGCCGCTGACGGCGGCCTGCGTGTTGCCCGCGGCGTACAGGCCAGGGATGACCGCCCCCTGCTCGTCCAGGACGCGAGCGTGCGCGTCGGTCCGCAGCCCGCCCTTGGTCCCGAGGTCGGACAGCCCGAAGGCGGCCGCGTGGAACGGTCCCTGGGCGACGTGCACCAGCGGCGACCGGCCGCCGGAGAAGCTGCGGTCGTAGGCCTCCTCCCCGCGCCCGAAGTCCTCGTCGCGGCCCGCGGCCACGAAGGCGTTGAACCGCTCGATGCTGTCCACGAGAGCCTGTGCAGGGACGCCGATCTGCTGCCCGAGCTCAGCCAGCGTGTCAGCGGTGTGCCACAGGCCGGCCCGGCGGTACTCCTCGGTCTCCCCCATGGGCACGGTCGTGGCACGCACCGGTGGACGGGGCCCGTCGCGGTCGTCGTAGACCATCCAGAAGGGAAGGGTCATCCCCTCCTGCTCCTGCCGTTCCAGGACGACCCGGCCGATCCGGTCGTAAGGCAGGGACTCGTTGACGAAGCGGCGTCCGGCCTGGTCGACGAACACGCCGCCGGTGAACCAGAGCGAGAAGCTCGACGACCCGTCAGGGTGGGTCACACCGGGTGACCACCAGGCCTCGGTCATGAGGTCCGTACTGGCCCCGACGGCGACCGCCGCTTCGAGTGCTTCGCCGAGGTTGCCCGGCGCGCCCATGGAGTCGGTGGCCCGGCCCGGGACCTGGTAGCGGTCCCTGAGGGCCTGGTTGGCCTCGAAGCCGCCCGCGGCGAGCACGACCCCGCGGCGCGCGCGGATGCGGCGTGGCCCCGTGCTGTCGTGGACCACAGCCCCTACGACGCGACCGTCCTCGCGGACCAGCTCGCGCAGCGGGGCGTTGAGGCGCAGCTCGGCACTGGCCTGGCCGCTGAGGGCGAGCAGGAGCCGACCGATGAGCGCCCGGCCTCCGGTGAGCATCGCTGCCGGCGCGTGACCCGCGCGCTCGGTCGGCACGGTGTCGCGCAGGCTCGCGGCGAGGACGCCGACGTCGTCCGGGGACAGCGGGGTCGGGATGATGTGCCGTCCGCCGGCGCGCGCCTTGGGCGCGGCCCCGAAGTAGTCCGGCCAGGGCAGGACCTGGAAGGCGAACGCGTCGTCCTGCTCCAGGTAGTCGACGAGCGGTGCCCCGGTGTCGAGGAACGCGTCCTGGAGCGCCTGCGGGGTCCGGTCACCGACGACGGCGCGGTAGTAGGTGCGTGCGTCCTCCAGGGTGTCGTCGTCGCCGGCGCGGCGAAGGACAGCGTTGCAGGGCAGCCACATCCCCCCACCGGAGTAGGCGGTCGTGCCGCCGAAGCGGTCGGTGGCCTCGACCACGAGCACGTCCAGGCCCTCGCGGGCGGCGGTGTAGGCGCCGGTGAGTGCCCCTCCTCCCGAACCCGCGACGAGGACGTCGCACTCCTCGTCCCAGGACAGTGCTTGCGTCACGGCGGTCCCCTTCGCCTGGAGCGGTCAGCCGCGGGTGTCGCGGACGAGCGCCTTCGTCCCGCGCAGCGCAGGGCCGGAGATCTGACGGTAGACGACGCCCCGACGTGCGCCGGACGCGCCGTGATCGTCAGCCGTGAGGCCCGGCTGGAAGCCGGCGAGGCGCTTGGTGGAGCACTCGCCGATGCAGGTGTCGACGCCCGGGGCCCACATGCGGCCCTGGTCGTTCGGCGCTACGACGACGTCGACGAAGTCGTAGACACGTCCGCACCGGCCATCGCACTCGCCACGGTGGACGGGGTCACCGGGCTTGTTGGTGATCGTGGACACGAAGGTCGGGTTGTCCGAGAGCGCGTCGGTCGTCACGACCGCGTAGTAGTTCCAGGCGCGTGCCTTGTCGCGCGCGTCGTCCTCGGGACTGCCCGGGAAGAACAGCGCGAGCTTGCCGGGATCGCCGACGTCGACGGTCGGGAAGTTCACGGCGTGGACGCCGGGCGGCGCGATCATCCGCGGCTTGCTCCACGTGAGCCCGTGGTCGCGCGAGACGACCAGGTACGGCAGGCGGAACTTCTCGTCGTACCAGGTGTAGTAGAGGTTGCCGAGCCGGTCGGCCACGACGGACGTGTCCGGGTCACCGGCGCCCAGCGTCGTCGCGACGGTGCGGGTCGACCAGGTGAGCCCGCCGTCCTCCGAGACGCCGAGGACCAGCCGGCCGCACTCGTTGCGCGGCAGGAAGAGCCGTCCGTCGAGGTCCGTGACGACGTGTCCGTGCAGGCTGCCGCACACGGTGCTGCCGCTGGTGGCGACGGGCTGGGACGGGGAGGTCCCGGCCTCGACGTAGGTCCTGCCGCCGTCCGTGCTGTTGGCGCACGCGATGCGGGCGATGGTGTTCACGCAGTAGTAGACGATCTTCGGGAAAGAAGGGTCCGTGGGGACGAGGCGCGGGTTGCCCTTGGGCGGGACACCGGCCACCAGGGTCTGGTGGTCGTTGGCGCCGGCGACGTTGGCGAAGCCGGTCCCGAAGGTCTCCCCGTTGTCGTCGGTGAACGTGATCGCCGTGCCCGCCAGCAGCAGGTCGACGTTGAAGGCGCGCCCGAAGTCCGGGTCCACGTAGACGTACGGGTCGAAGGTGACCTCGTTGCCCTCGGTCCCGCCGACGCCGGCGGGCAGCGGCTTGAAGCTCCGGCCACCGTCCCTGGACTGGTAGACGACCGTGCGGGGGAAGCGGCGGGCGTCACTGCTCGCCCGCGAGTCGAACGACAGCGTGGGCACGTAGACGGTTCCGGCCTTGTTGACCCCAATGGTCGGCTCGGCGGTGTCCCGGGGCAGCACCGTCTCGGCGAAGCGCAGCGGCGTGCCGCGGTAGGAGATGGCCCGGTTGGCCGCCGGCTGCGTGGTGCTCGTGACGAGCGCGCCGTGATACGCCACGGTCGGCGCTGTGGAGGCTCCCTTGGGCGGGCCCGCGGCTTCGGCGGTCAGGGCCACCGCTCCGACGACGGACAGCAGGCAGGCGGCAGCAGCGAGGCGACGCGGGGACAAGGCAGGCTCCAGGGACCGGGTACGGACGTTGCAGGACACCTTCGCCGCCGACGGCCCGCCTCCTGCCGGCATCACGCGGCTGTCATGAAGGCCCGTACGCTCGGCTCATGTGCCGCAGCATCAAGCCGCTGAACAACTTCGCGCCCCCGGCCACCGACGACGAGGTCCGCTCCGCGGCGCTCCAGTACGTCCGCAAGGTCGCGGGTGCGGCGAAGCCGGCCACCTCCAATGAGGCCGCTTACGCTGCTGCGGTGGAGCAGGTGGCGGCCGCCACGCGCACGCTGCTCGACACGCTCGTGACCAGCGCCCCGCCCAAGGACCGAGCCGTCGAGGCCGCCAAGGCCAAAGCGCGAGCTGAGCTCCGCTACCGCTGATCGTCAAGCGCCGAGGCGCCGCAGGACGTCGAGGAACGTCGCGTAGTCCTGCTCGCCGATCTCGGCGATCAGGGCCTGCTCAGCCTGGGTCAGCGCGCCCTCGAAGTCCGCGTTCACCCGCTCCCCAGCTCGCGTGAGGACGACCAGTGAGGCGCGTCCGTCCTCGGGGTCCTGGCGGCGTTCGACGACGCCGAGCCGGACCAGGGCGTCGACCGCCTCCCCCAGCGCCTGCTTGGTAACGCTCGCGCGTGCCGCGAGGTCGGTCTGGCGCATGCCCCCCGGGGGCACCAGCTGGAGCAGTCGCAGCCGTCGTGGCCCGAGCTCGCGGGCGACGTCGTCCAGCAGCGGGTCGAGCTGCCCAGCGAGTCGGCGCTGGACGGCCTCGAGCCAGGCGAAGACGTGCTGCGGCCGTTCCGGCTCGGTCATGGTGGACATCCGTCTTTAGTCAGGTACCTTGACGAAACTAGTCAGGGCGGTTGACGATAACAGGAGGTTCCGGCATGCGGGTGCTCGTAGTGGGTTGCGGTCTGGTGGGCAAGGAGCTTGCTCGCCGGCTCCGGGCGGAGGGCCACA
Source organism: uncultured Actinomycetota bacterium (assembly GCA_963760125.1). Classification (GTDB taxonomy): domain Bacteria; phylum Actinomycetota; class Actinomycetes; order Mycobacteriales; family SCTD01; genus RYN-111. The sequence continues at coordinate 128,922 of CAVXBV010000012.1, forward strand.
CGGTCGTGGGGACGACGACCACCCCGGCCAAGGTGCCGGCGCTGCAGGAGGTCTGCGACGAGGTCGCCGTCCTGACCGGCTCCGACGCGGCCAAGGTCCACGCGGCCGCTGTGGGCGCCGACGCGATCGTCGTCGCGGCCGGTCCGACGGCCGCCCAGGCGATGACCCGTGAGCAGCGCCAGCGCAGCTATCGCCAGGTGCTGGTGGAGACCGCGGAGTCGGTGTCCACCGCTCCCGGCCGTCCCCACATCGTGATGCTGTCGTCCCTCTCGGTGTACGGCGATGCCGCCAACCACCTCGACGTCATCGACGAGTCCGCGCCTCTCACGAGCAGCGACGACCCGAGCCCGTCGATGTTCCAGGAGGCCGAGCGCACCTATCGCGAGTCCGGAGCCCCCGTGACGGTGTTCCGCTGCGCCGACATCACCGGGGGTGAGGACCCACCGGTGCTGGACAAGCTGCGCATGGCCCATCAGGTGCTCGGTGGCTCGGTGCCGTTCCACGACGAGGCGTTGTTCTACCGCGTCCACCTGCTGGATGTGGTTGCGGCTTGTCTGCACGCCGTGACCAAGCAGGTGCAGGGGACCTTCAACCTCACCCACGCCGAGGTGCCCCCGCCCATGCAGCCATTCTTCGACGCCCTCTGCGTCCTGGACGGCATGCCCCCGTTGACCTACCGCAACGAGCTGCGGGCGCCGACCAAGCCCGTGTCCGTCGACGCACTGCTCGCCACCGGGTTCGCGTTCACCCACACCGAGGTGGAGAGGATGCCCCAGCCGGGGGACGAGGCGCCCGTGAGCGGCGTCCCGCCGCTGGACACCTCCGGCCGGGCGCTGGTCGAGGGCGTCCTGGCGCGCCTCGTGCCGGCCTTCGACCTCGTCGAGCAGACGGCGGCCCACCTGCCGCTCCGGGCAGTCGGTGGGCCGCTCGACGGCCAGTCCATCGGCTCGCTCCGGCTGTACACCGGCGCACACGGCCTGCGCGTGGTGCACAGCGCGCTGACGATCGAGCAGTTCGGCATGGACACCCACCAGGTGTACGCGTTCACCGAGCGGGACTCCGCCGTCCCGCACTTCTTCCTGGACACGGCGATCTCCCCGGAGACCCAGGGCACCTTCCACTTCGGCCTCGACCTCGTCCCGCGCGTGGACCTCGGGGCGAACCTCGACTACTCCCTCGCGGTCTACGGCCCGCTGAACGACGTCCGCGCCGAGGCGCTCGGTCGGCCGGGGGTCCTGCCGGTGCCGTCGCTCGGGCCCCTGCAGTGGTCCATCCGCTCACCCTGGATGACCGCGGCGATCGTGGCACCGGGAGACCTCGCCCAGCTGGCGGACGTGCTGGACGCCTACCTCGACCGCTGGTGCTCCTTGCTGACCGATGGCCTGGACGCCGAGATCACCAAGGGGCTCGGCGACCCCGACCTCGCCGAGCGCGATCGGCGCAACCGTGCCGCGATGTTCTCGGCCCGGACCAATCCTGTGTGGGGCCTGCTCGACCGTCTGGTGGGTCCGGAGAGTGCCCGGGCCGTGCGTGCCCTCCTGCAGACCGCCTGATCAGCGGGCGGCGGCGGCGTTCAGCTCCTCCAGCGTGGACGTCGCCTCGAGGTACTCCCCGACCCAGCGCTCGATCACGGCGGCCGTCTTCTCGACCTTGGTGAACTGACCCACCACCTGGCCGACGGGGTTGAACGCGACCTGGACGGTCTCGTCGGGATGGCGTTGCGTGGCAGCCACGGCGATCCCGGAGACCATGTACTGCAGCGGCATCCCCAAGGGATCCGGGGTGTCGCTGCGCTCCCACGCGTCGGTCCAGTCGTTCTTCAGCATCCGGCACGGCTTGCCGGTGAACGACCTGCTGCGGACCGTGTCGCGTGACGTCGCCGCGACGTACGCCGACTGCTGGACCGAGGTGTTCTCGGACTCCTCGACCATCAGCCACTGGGAGCCGGACCAGGCGCCCTGGCAGCCCAGCGCCAACGCGGCGGCGATCTGCTGGCCGCTGCCGATGCCGCCGGCGGCGAGCACCGGCCGCGGCGCGACTGCCTTGACGACCTGCGGCCAGAGCACGATGGACCCGACCTCACCGCAGTGCCCACCGCCCTCGCCGCCCTGGGCGATGATGATGTCGACGCCGGCGGCCGCGTGCTTCAGGGCTTGGTAGGGCGAGCCGCAGAGCGCTGCGACCTTGCGCCCCGCGGCGTGGATGTGGTCGATCATGTCCGGGGGCGGCGTCCCCAACGCGTTCGCGATGAGCGTCATCTTGGGGTGCTTCAGCGCGACGTCCACCTGCGGGGTCGCGGTGGCCTCCGTCCAGCCCAGTAGCTGAAGGCTGTTGTCCTCACCAGCCGGCGGCAACGGCACGTGGTGGTCGCGCAGCAGACCGCGCGCGAACTCCAGGTGCTCCTGCGGCACCATGTCGCGCAACAGCTGGGCGAGGTCGTCACCCGACAGGTTCGCGTCCATGCCCTCGTACTTGTTGGGGATCACGATGTCCACGCCGTAGGTGTGATCGCCGATGTGCTCGTCGATCCAGTTCAGCTCGATCTCGAGCTGCTCGGGCGTGAACCCCACCGCGCCGAGGACACCGAAGCCGCCCGCCCTGCTGACGGCCACCACCACGTCGCGGCAGTGTGTGAAGGCGAAGATGGGGAACTCGATGCCGAGCTCGTCGCAGAGAGGGGTGTGCACGTCGGTCTCCTTGGGCGCGAAGGTCTCTGCAGCCTCCGTGCCGCGGTCAACCTCGTCAACTGCCCAACCGGTCACTGGGACAGCCGGTGCTAGGAAGGCGCATGGCGAACTGGCGTGGGATGGCGGTCCGGATCCTGAAGCAGGCGGTGAAGGCGCAGGTCGCCGGCACCAGGACGCGGCAGCGCACCCCGACGACGTCGGGCGGGGCCTCGCGCAGCGCGCCGCGTCGTCACGTGCGCGGGCGCTCCTTGGCCTACGCGCCCAACCTCGACGGCGCTGCCGACCCGGGAGAGATCGTCTGGACCTGGGTGCCGTACGAGGAGGACGCGTCGCAGGGCAAGGACCGCCCTGTTCTGGTGGTCGGTCGTGACGGAAAAGAGCTGCTGGGCCTGATGCTCTCGAGCAACAGCGACCGGGACGGCCAGCGCGCCTGGCTCGGCCTCGGTGCCGGGGCGTGGGACGGCGACCAGCGGCCGTCGTGGGTCCGGCTCGACCGCGTCTTGACCGTGCCGGAGCACGGCATCCGGCGTGAGGGCGCGGTCCTGGATCGCCGCCGCTTCGACCTGGTGGCCGCACGCCTTCGTCGTGATCATGGATGGCGGTAGGTTGCGGCGATGACCACCGAGAAGACCGACGAGAGCAAGCTCACCAGCCCCAGCGGCATCAGCGCGAAGCTCACCGAGGTGGGGACGGCGGCGTTCATGAAGGCCCCGCAGCCGGCGCAGAACGCCCTGCTGGTCGGCATCGGCAAGGCGCAGCCAGTCGTCGCCAAGGTGCAGCCCTACGCCAAGCAGGCCCTCGCCGGTGGCCTGGGTCTGCTGGCGGTTCTGAAGCTCCGCGGTCGCGGGAAGTAGCTACCGCGTCGCGGCGTGCTTGACCGCGAGGTAGCCGAAGACCATCGACGGGCCGATCGTCGCGCCGGGTCCGGCGTACTCCGGTCCCATGACGCTGGCACTGGCGTTGCCCGTGGCGTAGAGGCCGTCGATGACCGACCCGTCGGCGCGCTTGACCCGCCCGTGCTCGTCGGTGACCAGGCCGCCCTTGGTCCCCAGGTCCCCGATCTCGACGCGGATCGCGTAGAACGGTCCCTTGGAGATCGTGTCGATGTTGGGGTTGGTCAGCGTCGGGTCGCCGTAGTACCGGTCGTAGGCGCTGCTGCCCCGTCCGAAGTCCTCGTCGACGCCCTTGGCCGCGAAGCCGTTCCAGCGCGCGATCGTCGCCTCCAGCGCGTCGGCGGGGACGTCGATGGCCGTGGCCAGGGCCGCGAGGCTGTCGGCCCGGTGGATGACGCCGCTCTCGTAATAGGCCTTGGAGAACGGCACCCCGGGCAGCACCTGGGCGAACGGATAGCGCGCGCGGGCCTTGGCGTCCATGACGAACCAGATCGGCGCGTGCTTGCCGGCGAGCTGGCGGTGCACGAACGTGACGTACGGCAGCGACTCGTTGGTGAAGCGCTCGCCCTCGCCGGTCACGATGACCGAGCACGGGATAGCCCGTTCCGACACCAGGGGAACGCTGGCGCCGGCGGGGTGGCGGATCGAGGGCATCCACCAGGCGTCGTCCATGAGGTCCACGGCAGCGCCCAGCGCTTGGGCGGCGCGATGACCGTCGCCGGTGTTGTGTCGGGCGCCTGAGCTGTAGTCGGGGTGGGTGCCCTCCGGGAGGTACTGCTCGCGCATCTGGGGCTGGTGCTCGAACCCTCCTGAGGCGAGGAGCACGGCCTTGCGGGCACCGATCCGGCGTACCCCGTGCTCCTTGCTGGTGATCACGACGCCGACGACCGTGTCGTTCTCGACGACGAGCTCGGTCATCGGTGAGCGCAGGTGGAGCGGGATGCCCGCGTCCTTCAACGCGAGCCGGAGCCGCGCGACGAGGGCGCGGCCACCGGTCGCCATGTGCCGGCGGACCACCGCGTTCGACGACACGCGCCACGCGGCGACCAAGGAGGCCCGTCGACCCGCCCAGGTCCGCTTGGCCATGGCCAGGTCCTTGTACTCCCGGCCGGTGATCCACAGTCCGAGCGGACCCTTGAGGCTGTTGGGGTGCTGCGCCTTCTCGTCGGCGCCCAGCTTGCGGGTGTCGATCGCCTTGGACTCGATGGACCGGCCCATCGGACGGCCGCCCTCGAGCTCCGGGTGGTAGTCCGGGTAGCCCTTCATCCAGGTCCAGCGCATCCACGGGCTCTTCTCGAGCAGCGCGATGACCTCGGGCCCGTGGTCGACGTACGCCTCGATGCGGGCCGGGTCGATCGTGCCCTCGGTGAGCTGGGTGAGGTAGCTGACGATCGACGCGCGGCTGTCGTCGTGACCGAGCCGCTTGAGCACGGGGTTGTTGGGGATCCAGATGGCGCCGCCGGAGATGGCGGTGGAGCCGCCGAACTTGGACGCCTTCTCCAGGACCACCGCGCTGAGGCCCTCGTGGTGGGCAGCGAGCGCCGAGGCCATGCCACCACCGCCCGAGCCCACGACGACGACGTCGTACTCCTCGTCCCAGGTCATGAGCTCTCCTTCGTCGGCTGCGTCGTGCGCATGCTAGAACACGTTCCTGTTTATGGCGTAGCCCGCAGAGCCGGCGCGACCCAGCGCTGGAGGTAGGCCCGCAGCTCGGTGCCGGAGCGCACCGGTGGTCCGGGATCCAGGACCAGCGACTGCAGGACGCGCAGCAGGTGCTCGACGAGCTCAGCCTGGTCCAGCCCGAGCGCGTCCCAGTCGACGGGGAAGCGCGACAGCAGCGACCGGCCCAGCAGGATGGAGGACGGCGCGGTCAGCTCCGTCACGGCGGCGCTCAGCCGGCCTGGGGTGAGCAGCCGGTTCAGGGCGTGGTCGCCGCGCAGGTGTTCGTAGACGTAGGCGAGCACCTCCACCACCGCGTCACCGGCATCGCCCCCGGTCGCGTCGAGGTAGGCGCGCAGGTGTGCCGCCACGTCGTCGAACAGTTCGGTGACCGCGTCGAGGGCTGCGGCGTTGAGGAGCTCCTCGGTCGTCGCGAAGTAGCGGTACACGGTCTGGCGGGTCACGCCCACGGCGCGGGCGACGTCGGCGATCCCGGCGCCCTTCACCCCGTCGTCGGCCAGGCACTGCCGGGTGGCGCTGAGCAGACGACGGCGCGCCGCCATCTCATCGAGGGGCAGTGCTCCGGCCCAACCGTGTGTGCGCATGACTTGACGACCATACACATCAATGGTTCTGTCCACCCATGACCGAAGCCGTCCTGGACCCGTCCGCCACCGACACCCGTCCGCGTTGCCCCGTGGACCACCTCGACCTGCTCGACCCCGACACCTTCAGTGGCGGCGTGCCCGAGGAGCTGTTCCGTCAGGTCCGCGAGGCCCAGCCGGTTTTCTGGTCGCCCCAGCCGGGCGCGCACCGCGACGGGTTCTGGGTCGTGACTCTCGCTGAGGACGTGCAGGAGGTGTCGCGCACTCCAGAGGTGTTCTCCTCGGCCCAGCGGGGGTCGATCTTCAACCTCGGGACAGAGGCGGAGGAGGACGACATGATCGCCTCCACCAGCCTGCTCATGCTCAACATGGACAGCCCCGACCACAACAACCTGCGGCGTGTCGTGCAGCGCGCGTTCACCCCCAGGGTGGTGCGCGACCTCGAGCCGCGGCTGCAGGCGCTGACGCACGAGATCCTCGACCGGGCCCTCGCCAAGGGCGAGGGCGACTTCGTGCGGGACGTCGCCGCCGAGCTCCCCCTGCTCGCGATCTGCGAGCTGGTCGGCATCCCCGCCGAGGACCGGGGCCTGATCTTCGACTGGACCAACCGGCTCATCGGCTTCGACGACCCCGAGTTCGGGACGTCGGCCGAAGACGGCCAGATGGCGATGATGGAGATGTACGGCTACGCCAACGAGCTCGCGCTGCAGCGGCAGGCGGAGCCGAAGGACGACGTCATCAGCCTGCTGCTCGCGTCCGACTTCGCCGGCGAGAAGCTCACCTCCGACGAGTTCAACGTGTTCTTCCTGCTGCTGTGCGTGGCCGGTAACGAGACCACGCGCAACGCGATCTCGCACGGCATGCAGGCGTTCTTCGACTTCCCCGAGCAGTGGGAGCTGTACCGGCAGACTCGCCCGGAGACAGCAATGGACGAGATGATCCGCTGGGCCACCCCCGTCATTGAGTTCCAGCGGACGGCCCTGAGCGACTACGTGCTGCGCGGACAGCAGATCCGCAAGGGGGACCGCGTCGTCATGTACTACTCGTCGGCCAACCGGGACGCCACCGTGCTGACCGACCCGGACGTCTTCGACATCACCCGGACCGACAACGAGCACGTGGGCTTCGGCGGCGGCGGTCCGCACTTCTGCCTGGGCGCCCAGCTGGCCCGGGCCGAGATGCGCATCCTGTTCACGACGCTCGCCGACCGGATGCCGGACATCACCCCCACCGCTCCCCCGCGGTTCCTGCGGTCCGCCTTCATCAACGGCATCAAGGCCATCCCCGTCCGCTACGTCTAACGTCAGTAGGGTCGTGGCGTGGCACCCCACCTCCCGGCACCGCTGTCGGGCATGTCGAGCGCCCCGGTGTCCCTCCCCGGTTCGCGGATCGGCCCGCTGCGGGCCGTCCTGGTGCGCCTGGCCTTCGCCCTAGCCGCGCTGGTGGCGATCGCCGTGGTGGTCTACCTCGACCGCGGTGGGTATCGCGACGTCGACGGCAGCTTGAGCCCCCTGGATGCCTTTTACTACGCGACGGTGACGGCCTCCACCACGGGCTACGGCGACATCACGCCGGTGTCGGACTCCGCCCGGCTGGTGAACGTGCTCGTCGTGACCCCGCTGCGGGTGCTCTTCCTGATCGTCCTCGTCGGGACCACCCTCGAGGTCCTCACCGAGCGCACCCGCGCCCAGATCCGCCAGAACCGCTGGAGGTCCTCCTTGCGCGACCACGTGCTCGTCGTCGGCTACGGCACGAAGGGCCGCAACGCCGTGCGCGCCCTGCTCGACGACGGCGGCGACACGTCCCGCATCGTCGCCATCGACCCCGTGCCGGCCAACGTCGCCACCGCGGCTGAGGACGGCATCGCCGCGGTGCTCGGCGACGGTGCGCGTATCGAGGTCCTTCAGCGGGCCCGCGTCGAGGACGCGTCCCGGGTGATCGTCGCTGTGCCTCGTGACGACAGCGCCGTCCTCGTCACCTTGACCGTGCGGGGCCTGAACAAGACCGCCCACGTGGTGGCGGCCTGTCGCGAGGTGGAGAACGCTCCGCTCCTGCGCAGCAGCGGTGCTGACAGCGTCGTCGTCTCGTCGGCGGCGGCGGGTCGGTTGCTCGGCCTGTCGTCCTCTTCGCCCGCGACGGGCGAGGTGTTCGAGGACCTGCTGGTGCCGGGATCCGGCCTGGACCTCATCGAGCGGGGCGTCAAAGACGTCGAGGTGGGTCAGAGCCTGTTCAGCCTCCCGGATCGCGTGCTGGCCGTGGTGCGGGGCACGCAGACGCTCCGGTTCTCGGAGCCGGCGGCGAGCCCGTTGCAGCAGGGCGACCGGCTGGTGCTCGTGCCGCACGCCTGAGACACCGTCCCCGGGGGTCGAGCGGGTCAGACTGCTTGATCACGAGCCTGTCCGTCAGCCCCTTCGTGGGGCACACTGGAGTCGTGACGTCGAGCACCCGGCTTCAAGGCCAGCTTCCTGCTGATCTGGCGGTGGCGGTCGACCTCGCGCTGGCCCCGGTGCTCTCGCTCGCGGCGCGCGCCGCGGTCGGGGGTGTCACGCGCATCTCGGCCTCCCAGCTGCAGGCCCTGCTGACCATCGACCGGCACGGCAGCCTGAACCTCACCACCCTGGCCGAGGCACTGGCCGTCCTGCCGTCCTCCGCCACGCGGCTGTGCGAACGCATGCTGGCCGCCGACCTGGTGACCAAGCGACCGGCCACGCTGGACCGGCGTGAGGTGGTGATCAGCCTGACGAGCAGCGGTGAAGCCCTGATCGCCGACATCCGACGCGTCCGGTGCGGGCTGCTCGCCGACGCGCTCGCCACCATGCCGGAAGCCGGTCAGCAGTCCTTGCTGTCCGGCCTTGCGGCGCTGGCCGCGGAGCTGGTGGCGGTGACGCCGGTCCGCGCTGTGGTCTGACGGCCGCGCCCCTGAGCTGGTCGCCGCGGGCGCCGGAGGGCTACAGTTCCCAGAACAGGAACGTGTTCTACTTCTGGGAGCGCCGATGCACCTCGCCTTCACCCCCGAGCAGGAGGAGCTCCGCTCCTCCCTGCGCGCCTACTACGCGGACCTGCTCGACCCACAGACCCGCGCCCTGCTCGAGGACCACGACACCTACGAGCCGACGATGCGACAGGTCGTGAAGCAGATGGCCGCGGACCGGTGGCTGGGCATCGGCTGGCCCACGGAGTGGGGCGGCCAGGGACGCGGCCACGTGGACCAGTGGATCTTCTTCGACGAGTCGATGCGCGCGGGGGCGCCGGTCCCCATGCTCACCATCAACACCGTCGGCCCGACGCTCATGCAGCACGGCACACAGGAGCAGAAGGAGCAGTACCTCCCCGCCATCCTGCGCGGCGAGATCCACTTCTGCATCGGCTACTCCGAGCCCGATGCCGGGACTGACCTCGCCTCGCTGTCGACCCGGGCGGTGATCGAGGGCGACGAGCTCGTCATCAACGGCACCAAGCTCTGGACGTCCTACGCCGAGACCGCCGACTACTGCTGGCTGGCCGTGCGCACCGACCCGGAGGTGAAGAAGCACCGGGGCCTGTCGATCGTCGTCGTCCCCATGGACACCCCGGGCATCACCCCGCGGCCCCTGGAGCTCATCGGGGAGCACCCGATCTGCGAGGTGCACTACGAGGACGTGCGCATCCCGTTGACCAACGTCATCGGGGGGCTGAACAACGGCTGGTCACTGATCACCGGTCAGCTCAACCACGAGCGCGTGACGCTCTGCACCCCCGGGATGGTGGACAAGAGCCTGACCGAGGTCCGGCGCTGGGCCCAGCAGACGCTGCTGCCCGACGGCCGACGGGTCATCGACCAGGAGTGGGTCCAGCTCAACCTGGCCAAGGTGCACGCGGGCTTCGAGTTCCTGCGCCTGCAGAACTGGTACGTCGCCTGGGACGCCGAGAGGGGAAACCTGTCGGTCCAGGACGCCAGCACCACCAAGGTCTTCGGCACCGAGCTCTACCTCGACGCCTGCCGCCTGCTCATGGAGGTCGTCGGGCAGACGGCCTACCTCAAGAAGGGCTCGCCCGGCGCGGTCCTCGCGTCGCGGCTCGAGCAGATGTACCGCTCCCTGGTGATCCTCACCTTCGGCGGCGGGGTCAACGAGGTCCAGCGCGACCTCATCACCGTCTTCGGCCTCGGCATGCCGATGGTCAAGCGCTAGAGGGGATCGACATGGACTTCGCCCTGACCGAGAGCCAGAGCACCGTGCAGGACCTGGCGCGCCGGCTGCTGACCGATCACTGCACCCCGGAGGCGCTGCGCGCCAGCGAGCAGTCCGACACCCCCGGCTTCGACCGGGCGCTCTGGACGACGCTCGCCGACGCCGGGCTGCTGGGCACCGCCATCCCCGAGGAGCACGGAGGCCTGGGCCTCGGGCTCGTCGAGGTGGCGCTGCTGCTGGAAGAGGCCGGCCGCGCCGCGGCGCCTGTCCCCCTGCTCGCCGGGCTGGCCCTGGGCGCTCTCGCCGTGTCGCGTCACGGCACCGCCCAGCAGCAAGCGCACGTCCTGCCCGGCGTGGCTGCCGGCACCCACCTGGTGACCGCTGCGCTCGTCGAGCCCCTGGGAGAGGAGACAGCACCCGCCACCACCGCGGCGCTGGTCGGTGACGCGTGGGTGCTGCACGGCACGAAGGTGTGCGTCCCGGCCGGCCTGTACGCCGACTCCCTCATCGTCTCGGCCACGACGCCGGAGGGTCCGCGGCTGTTCTTCGTCAGCCCGGCCGGCGAGGGCGTCACGCTCGAGCGCCAGGACACGATCACCTACTCCCCCGAGGCGCTGCTGCGCCTCGAAGGGGCGCAGGGCTGGCCGCTGGGCGGGCCCGACGCCCTCGCCGACGTGCTGCAGGTCGCCACGGTCGCGACCTGCGCGCTCCTCGCCGGGGTCGCGGACCAGGCGGTGCGCCTAACCGCGTCGTACACGATGACGCGGGAGCAGTTCGGTCACCCGATCGCGCACTTCCAGGCCGTCGGCCAGCGGGCGGCGGACTCCTTCATCGACACCCGGACGATCCGGCTGACGATGCTGCAGGCCGTCTGGCTGGTCGCGGAGCGCCGGCCGGCCGAGCAGCAGGTCGCGGTGGCGAAGTACTTCGCCAGCGACGCAGGTCAGCGGGTCGTGCGCGCTGCCGCCCACCTGCACGGCGGGATGGGCGTCTCGCGGGAGTACCCCCTGCACCGGTACTACCTCGCGGCCAAGCAGTTGGAGCTGACCTTGGGCGGTGGCACCCGCCAGCTCGTCGCCCTCGGTCGGCTGCTCGCAGACGAGCTCGTCTGATGCTTCAGGAAGCGGAGGTTCGGGCGGCGCAACTGCAAGGCCAGGACGTCCCCTGGTTGCTCGCCCACTGGGCACGCACCAAGCCCGACCATCCGTTCCTCGTCTGGGACCCCCGGGTGGGCGCCGGGTCGACCTGGACCTACGCGAGCTTCTGGACCGACGTGCGCCGGCTGGCGGCCGGGCTGCACGCCCGCGGCATCGGGGTCGGCGACAAGGTCCTCATCCACGCCGACAACTGTCCCGAAGCCGTCCTGGCGTGGTACGCCTGCGCGGTGCTCGGCGCGGTCGGCGTCACCACCAACACCCGCTCCGTCGCCGCAGAGGTGGGCTACTTCGTGGACAAGGCGGCCTGCGTGGCCGCCATCACGCAGCCGCAGTACGCCGCTCTGGTCCGCGAGGCAGGACCGGACCTCGCCTGGGTCGCCCTCACCGACACCGACAGTGGCGTGCCGGCGGACAGCGACGGGTCCTTCGCCGCCCTCTTCGCCGAGGAGGCGGGCTGCCCCGAGCGCGACCCCGACCCCATGCTGCCCGTCGGGATCTTGTTCACGAGCGGGACGACGTCCAAGCCGAAAGCCGTGGTCCACACACACGCGAACGCCATCTGGGCGGGGCGCATCGGTCCGCGCAACATCGACCTCGGGGGCAACGACACCTACCTGGTCTACCTGCCCTTCTACCACGTGAACGCGCAGTCCTGGTCCTTCTGGTCGGTGCTGGGAGTGGGCGCCACGGTCGTGCTCACCCCGAAGTGGTCCACCTCGAACTTCTGGCCGATGATCACCAAGCACGAGGTCACGCACATCAGCCTCATGCCGTTCGTCTTCGCGGCCTTCTCCCTGCCGGAGCGGCCGGCCGTCCACACCCTGCGGGCGGGGGCCTTCGGGATGATCCTGCCCGAGGTCGATGCGTGGCTCGGGATCAGCGTGTACGCCTGCTACGGCATGACCGAGACGGTGACGCACGCGATCACGGGCCGACCGCAGGAAGGCTGGCCGCGCTCGTCGATGGGGCACCCGACGCCGGGCTACGAGGTCGTCGTGGTCGACAAGGAGACCGAGGCGCTGGTCGCGCCGGGCCAGACCGGCGAGCTGTGGCTACGCGGCACGCGCGGGGTCCAGCTGTTCCTCGAGTACTTCGACAACCCCGAGGCCAATGCGGCGTCCTTCACCAAGGACGGCTGGTTCCGCACCGGAGACATGGTGAAGGTGGTCGAGGGGGGCAACCTCGTCTACACCGATCGCGACAAGGACCTCATCAAGGTCGGCGGCGAGAACGTGAGCGCCCGCGAGGTGGAGGACGTCGCGCGGACCGTGCCCGGCATCGCCGACATCGCCGTGGTCGGCAAGAAGCACGAGTGGCTCGACCGCGTGGTGGTGGCCTTCGTGGTCAAGGCTCCGGGAGCCCCCGCGGACGGCGAGCTGGAGAAGCAGATCATCGCCGCCTGCGCTGCCCAGCTGGCCGACTTCAAGGTCCCCCGCGCCGTGTACGTCGTCGACGACTTCCCGCGGGCGACCTTGGAGAAGGTGGCCAAGAACGTGCTGCGCGACCAGGCGGACGCGCAGCCCCCCGTCTGAGCTACTTCTTGAGGTTCGGGCCGCCGACGAGGGTGCCGAGCAGGCCCGCGTTGTCGTCAAGCGTCTCGACCTTCGTGGCTTCGCACGTCGCCAGGCAGGCATCGACGAACGTGGCCCACGGCGCACCGTCCGGTGCGATCTCGACGTCGATGAAGTCCAGGATCCGCCCGCAGCGGCCGGGTCCGCACTCGTCGACCTTGAGGGCGTGCTTGGGGTCGTTGACGCTGGCCGAGAAGAACACGGGCTTCTTGCCCAAGACGTCGATGCCGGAGGCGAGGTAGCCGTTCCAGAACGTGCCCTTGCCCTTGGGCTGCGTGCTGCCGTAGTAGGCGATGGCCACCTTGCCCGGCGCGCCGACGGTCAGCGTGGCGAGGTTGCCCCGGAGCACACCGGGGGCGGTGACGTCCATCGGAGTGGTCCAGGTCTTACCGGTGTTGGTCGACGTGGACAGGACGACGCGGCGGTCGGTGTTCGTCCACAGCATGTACAGGTTGCCCTTGGCGTCGACGGCCACGCTGGGGTCGTCACCCTGCACCTTGGAGGTGGGGGCCGGCGTGATCGAGCTCCAGGTGGTGCCCTCGTCCTTGCTGAACGCGATGGTGGGCGTGTTGCCGCAGCCGGAGTAGGGCAGGTAGATCCAGCCTCGGAAGTCGGTCACGCCGTGCCCGTTCAGGCCGGAGCACTCCGGGTTGGCGATGTTGGCCGTCGGGAGGAAGGTCAGGCCGCCGTCCAGAGACTTGGTGCAGTCGGTGTAGGCGAGCTTGTTGAAGCAGTAGTAGACGATCCGCGGGTAGAGCGGCGTCGGGCTCGTGATCGGCTTTCCGGTGAACAGGGTCTGGTGGTCGTTGACCGGCTCACCGCACGACAGCGGGTTGGTGATCCAGGTCTTGCCCTTGTCGTCGCTGTAGGACAGCTCGTTGCAGGCGGCGTTGAGGTCGATGTCGAAGGTGCGGTCCACCTCAGCGGCGTGGTCCACCAGGATGTAGGGGTCAAGGGACGTGACATGGGGGCTCACCCCGGCCGCGCCCGGGCTGACGTCCTCGAACGTCTTGCCCTTGTCGCGGGTGAGGATGACTGCTCGCCCACCCGGCGCCACGGTCTCCAGGGTGTTGAGCGACCCGGCGCAGGACGTCACGCAGCCCGCCCCAGCCGTGACGATGACGGTGCCGTCACGGGTGATGCCGAGCGTCGGCTCCCCCGCGTGGTGCTTGTAGTCGAACAGCTTCGGGGTGGGCGCCTTGATGCTCGTGGCGACCTTCTTGCCGCCCGCGGTGTGGGCCGTGGCGTTCCGGGAGCCGGCAGCCGTGGCCTGACCGGCGGTGGCGACAGCCAAGGCCGCAGCGGTCACGGCGGCGAAGGACAGGAGCAGGCGGGCACGTGAGGAGCGTTGCTGGGTCGGCATGCCGGTTCTCTTCGCCGTACGGCGAGCAAGTCCTGCTAGGCGGGGCCCGCCAGTCGCTCGCACTCATCCCAGAGGCGCTGCCGGTCCACCTCGGTCTCCTTGTTGAGGCCGAACAGGTGGGTCGGGCGAGGGCGGCGGTCGTGCCAGAACAGCCCGCTCGACTGCGCGCCCTCGGGGGCCCCACCGAGCCACACGATCGTGTCCGCGCCCTGCTCGGCCGTGCGCAGGATCGGTTTCGTGATCTTGCTGAAGGTCTTGAGGGAGTCGGTGATGCCGGGCGTGGAGGCCCAACCCGGGTGCATGGAGTGCAGCCACGTCGTGGGCATGCGCTGGGCGAGCTGCTCGGTGAGCACTACCTCTGCCCGCTTGGTGCGGGCGTAGGCCACCGCCGGCTTGTACTGCTGGTTCTGCAGGTCCTCGTCGAGGCGCTGGCCGTACATCCCGCCCGAGCTGACGGTGATCACCCGAGCGCCGTCGAGCGGCAGGCGGGTGCTCAGCCAGTACGGCCCGAGCACGTTCGTCGCGAAGGCCAGCTCGATGCCGTCGTCGGTGAGGGTCCGCTCGGGAGGCATCACGCCGGCGTTGTTGACGAGCACGTCGAGGGGACCCTCCCAGCCGTCGGTGAAGGCGCGCAGCGAGGCGAGCGACGACACGTCGCAGAGGCCGGCGACGGCCCCCGGGACCTCCGCGGCCGCCTTCTCGGTCCGGCCCGGGTCGCGGCCGACCACGTGGACGGTGGCGCCGAGAGCGGCATACCCCAACGCCGCGGCCTGGCCGATCCCGCCCGTGGCTCCGGTGACGACGACGACCTTGCCGTCCATGCGGGGCGCGTCGGGGGGCCAGGTGGCGAGGCGCTCGCGGACCGCGAGGCCCGGACTCCCGTAGCCCCCCAGCACGCTGCGGTCGAGGACGGTGTCGACGGCGCGACCAAGGGACGCAGCAAGGCTCATCTGCCCATCCTGCCCCTCATGACCTCCCCCTCACACGCCGAGGCACCCCGTAAGGTGCGATCTGCGAAAGGAGCGCTCCATGCCCGACCGTCGTGCGCTTGCGGCTGCCCTGGTTCTCAGCGTGTCGTGTGCCGCGTGGGCGGCTCCCGCGCGGGCGGACGAGCGCAACCCGACGTCGGCCGAGCGGCAAGCGGCCCGGGACAAGGTCGCCGCTGCCACCCGGGCGGTGAGCAACCTGCAGGTCAAGGCCGAGTTCGCGATCGAGGTGCACAACGGCCTGCTGGTGAAGGCACGGGCGGCCACGTCCCTCCGGCAGGCGGCAGAAGTGCGCGCTGACGCAGCCCGCTCCGCTCTCGCGTCGGCTCAGCAAGCGGCCGACACGGCGCTCGCGCGCGCCGGTCGGGTCGCCGTGGAGTCGGTCACCGCCACCCGGACCAGTGCCGCTGCGCACGACGCCGCCGTGGGCGCCCAGACGGCGCTCGACCAGATGGCGGCCAGTGCGTTCCGCGGGCAGGGTCGGTTCGGCATGATCGCGGCCCTGCTCACGGCCCATGACCCGATCGAGTTGGCGAACAGCCACCACCTCATGAACTCCGTCGCGGACCACCAGAACCGGATCGTCTCGGACCTGGAAGTCGCCAAGGCGCTCGCGGAGAGCAGCGCGACCGCCGCGGCACGGGCCAAGGAGGAGGCGGACCAGTCCGCTCGGGCGGCCACGACGGCCGTGCAGCGTCGCGAGCGAGCCGGGGCCGCCGCGGAGAGCGCGAACAGGGACGCGGCGCGGGACGCGCAGGCTGCTCACCTCGTGCTCGACCAGGCCCACCGCGCCCAGTCACGGGCCACCTCGCTCATCGCTCGCGCGCAGCACGCCCTGCACCGGGCGGTGCTGACGTCCGCGCAGCTCGAACGCGCCGCCGCTGCGGCCCGCGCAGAGGCGGCCGCGGCGCGGCGAGCCGCGGCGGCGAGCGCCACCGCGACGCCGCCGAGTGACGCGGCAGCGACGGCGATCCGCTGGGCCTACACGCAGATCGGCGTCCCGTACTCCTGGGGTGGGGGCGATGAGAACGGGCCGACCTACGGTTTCGCGCAAGGCGCAGGCACCAAGGGCTTCGACTGCTCGGGGTTGACGTTGTACGCCTACGCCCAGGCCGGAATCCGGCTCGACCACTACACCGGGAGTCAGTGGAACCAAGGCAAGCGGATCAGCGCCCGCGCGGACCTCCGTCCCGGCGACCTGATGTTCTTCGCCTACGACAGCAGCGATTCCTCGACGATCCACCACGTCGGGATGTACGTCGGGGACGGCAAGATGATCGAGGCGCCCTACACCGGCGAGGTGGTGCGCGTCGCGAGCTCGAACCGTTCGGACTTCATCGGCGGAACCCGGCCGTGGGCGTGAGGTTCGACGCTGCCGGCCCGGTCGGCTCCGTGGTGCGACGCACGGTCGGCCATCCTCGCGTGTCTCGCCTCACCCTGGCCGTGATGCCGACGGTCGACCGCGGCCTGAGCCGGCTGACCGGCGGTCGCTTCGTGCTCAGCCAGCTGCTCGTCCCGACGCTGGTCCTGCACACCACCGGGGCCAAGTCGGGCCTGCCTCGCACCTCGCCCCTGGCGACCCTGGCCGGTGATGGCGGGTGGTACGTCGTGGGCAGCAACTTCGGCGGCGGCACTCACCCCGGCTGGTCGGCGAACCTGCTCGTCCACCGGCAGGCGACCGTGGTCCACGCGGGGCGCTCGGTGCCGGTGACGGCCCGGCTGCTGGACGAGGTCGAGAAGGCCGCAGTCTGGCCACGGCTCCGAGCGGTCTGGCCCGCGTACGACGACTACGTCGCGCGGAGCGGCCGTGACCTTCGCGTGTTCCACCTGCTGCCGGTCTAGAGTCGACGGATGCCTCTCACCGGTGAGTACGAGCCCAGCGCCTGGGCGCCCGTCGCGGACCAGGTCGCCCTCTTCGAGGCGACCGACGGCCGGGAGGGCGACACGTTCGACGGGGGGCCGTGCATCATCCTCACGACGCTCGGCAACAAGAGCGGGAAGCTGCGCAAGACCCCGCTGATCCGCATCGAGCACGAGGGCCGCTACGCCGTGATCGCTTCGCTCGGTGGTGCCCCGGACCACCCGGTCTGGTTCCACAACGTGGTGGCAAACCCCCTCGTGATGCTGCAGGACGGCGCGGACCGCAAGGACTACCAGGCCCACGTCGCCACCGGCGAGGAGAAGGCCACCTGGTGGGCGCGGGCGGTCGAGGTCTGGCCGGCGTACGACACCTACCAGGCGTCCACCGACCGCGAGATCCCCCTGATGGTGCTGGACCCCGTCGACTAGGTCTCAGGTGTAGACCCTGATCCCGTCCACCAGTCGGCTGGTCAGCCGACCCTGGGCGACGAGCAGGTCGAGGTGGGCTCCGGTCTCGAAGACGGCCAGCATCGCGTTGAAGGCGTCGAGGTCGGCGAGACGGTGCTCGCGGCGCGTCCATCGCAGGATCCCGGCCACGGCGTACGCCTGCGACGCGCCTGCCCGCACGGCTGCGTCGATCTCGTCCAGCCGGTGGCCGTGGTGGTCGAGCAGCTGGTCGACGCGGGCGTGCGCCGACGCGGCCACCGGACCGTGCGCGGGCAGCAGCATCGCGTCCGGCCGCTCGCGGACGACCCGCAGGGAGTCGAGGAAGGCACCCAACGGGTTCTGCGACAGCACCGGCTCGAACCCGATCGACGGTGTGATCGTCGGCAGCACGTGGTCCCCCGCGAACAGCAGACCCGCTGCGACGTCGTAGAAGACCAGGTGACCGGCGGTGTGGCCCGGTGTCTCGACGGCCTCCAGGGTGCGGCCGTTCAGGGCGACAGGTCCCGCGGTGAGCCACTCGTCGGGCGACTCCCACTGGGACAGATCGGCCTGGTGGCCGTCGAGCCAGTTGCCGATGGTGGTGGCCAGATCGGCCGCGCCGAGCTCGTGGAGCTGGTGCACGTGCCCCATGAGCGGACTGCGTGAGGGGTCCTGCAGCTTGTCCAGGGTGGGCTTCTCGCCCAGTCCGAGCCCGATCCGGGCGCCCGTCTCGCGACGGACGTCGACGGCCTGGGTGTAGTGGTCCCGGTGCACGTGCGTGACCAGGAACCGCGTGATGTCCCCGACAACGGCACCCATGGTGGCAAGGCTCGTCGACAGGAGGGCGCGCGACGCGGGAATGGCCCAGCCGGCGTCGATGCAGACCAAGCCGTCCCCGGTGGCGATCGCGTAGACGTTGACCGCACGCAGGCCGTCGTTGGGGAGCGGGAGCGGGATCCGGTGCACGCCGGGGACGACCTCGAAGGCACCGGGGTCGACCCAGGGCAGGCTCGAGGTGCTCGTCACGGGGTGCGGGCGGCTCGCGCGGCGTCCACGACGCGCGCGTTGTCCTCGGCGCCGCCCACGGTGATGCGCAGGCCCTCGCCGCTGAAGCAGCGGGTCAGCACCCCGTGCTCCTCGAACACCACCGAGACCCGGTCGCTGTCGTCGCCCGCGGGAAGCCACACGAAGTTGCCCTGAGTCGGGGGGACGTCCCACCCGATCTCGCGCAGCTGCTGGCGCAGCGGCTCACGGGCAGCCACGACGTCGGCGACCTGCGCGAGGAGCGTGGGCTCAGCCGCCAGGGACGCGAGGGCTGCGGCCTGGGCAGCGATGGAGACCGAGAACGGCAGGTGCACCTGCTTGAGCGCAGCGGCGACGGCAGGGACGCCGGTGAGGGCGTAGCCCACGCGGAGCCCCGCGAGGCCGTAGGCCTTGGAGAAGGTGCGCAGCACCACCAGGTTGGGGTGGGTGTCGAGCAGGCGTGTCCCGTCGACCGCGAGCGGGTCGTTGACGAACTCGGCATAGGCCTCGTCGATCACGACCAGAACGTCTGGTGGCACGGTGGCCAGGAACGCCTTGACCTCGCTCTCCGCCAGCGCCGGCCCGGTCGGGTTGTTCGGGGTGCACAGCAGCACCAGCCGCGTGCGTGCGGTGACGGCCGCCGCCATGGCGTCGAGGTCGAGGTGGGCGTCGGCGAGCGGCACCTGGACCGGGGTCGCGCCGGCGATGCGGGTGAGGGTCGGGTAGGCCTCGAAGGAGCGCCACGCGAACACCACCTCGTCGCCCGCGTCACAGCAGATCGCCACCAGCTCCTGCACCAGCTGGACGCTGCCGCAGCCGACCGCCACGCGCTCCGCGTCCAGGCCGTGCTTGGCCGCGATGGCCTCGATCAGCTGCGTCGCGGCAGGGTCCGGGTAACGGTTGCTGTCGCCGAGCGCAGCAGCGACGGCGTCGCTCACGGAGCTGAGCATCGGGAAGGGCATCTCGTTGCTGGCGAGGCGCGCCATCTGCTGGCCGGCAGCCGGTCGCCGGCCGGGCTTGTAGGCACCCATCTGGGTCAGGACGTCGCGCAGGCGGGGTGTCGTCACCACCTCGACGCTAACCGACCCACACGGTCTTGGCGTTGCAGAAGGCCTTGATCCCGAGGTCGGACAGCTCGCGGCCGTAGCCGGAGGTCTTCACCCCGCCGAAGGGCAGCTCCGGGAAGGACGTGGTCATTCCGTTGACAAAGACCATCCCCGCTTCCACCTCGGCGACGAACCGCTCCTGCTCGTTGGTGTCCTGCGTCCAGACGTTGGCCCCGAGGCCGAACTCCGTCGCGTTGGCGAGCTCGATCGCCGCGTCGAGGTCGGCGACCCGGTGAAGCAGGGCGACCGGGCCGAAGACCTCCTCCCCGGAGACGCGCATGTCCGGGGTGATGCCGGCGATCAGCGTGGCCGGGTAGAACCAGCCCGGCCCGTCGGGGACGACGCCACCGAGCAGCAGGTCAGCCCCCTTCTCGACGGCGTCCTGCACCAGCTCGTGCACGTCCACGCGGCCTTGCTCGGTCGCCAGCGGCCCGAGGGTGGTCGCGTCCTCCTTCGGGTCACCGAGCACCTGGGACGCCAGCTGCTCGTGGAACAGACGGGCGAACTCGTCGTAGACGTCGGTGTGCACGATGAAGCGCTTGGCCGCGATGCACGACTGGCCGTTGTTCTGGCAGCGCGCGGTGGTGGCGACGACGGCTGCCTCGGCCAGGTCGGCTGACGGAAGAACGACGAAGGGGTCGGACCCACCGAGCTCGAGCACGGTCGGCTTCAGGACGTCTCCGGCGACCGCCGCCACCGCCCGGCCCGCGGGGGTGGACCCGGTGAGGGTGGCGGCCACCACCCGAGGGTCGCGCAGCACCGCCTCGACCTGGTCGCTGCCGATGAGCAGGGTCTGGAAGACGTCTGCGGGGAAGCCGGCACGACCGAACAGCTCCTCGAGCCACAGCGCGGTCTGCGGCACGTTGGAGGCGTGCTTGAGCAGGCCCACGTTCCCCGCCATCAACGCCGGGGCGGCGAAGCGCATCGCCTGCCACAGCGGGTAGTTCCACGGCATCACGGCGAGGACCACCCCGAGGGGCTGGAACACCGTCCGGGCGCTCGAGGCCTTCACCGCCGCGGCGTCCGCGGGGATGTCGGCCAGGAGGGCCTCGGCGTGTTCGGCGTAGTACCGCAGTCCGGTGGCGCATTTGCCGATCTCGGCGCGGGCCGCGGCGAGGGTCTTGCCCATCTCCGTGGTGATGAGCTCGGCCAACGGCTCGCGGTCCTGCTCGAGCAGGTCGGCGGCCGAACGGCACCAGGCTGCGCGCTCGGTGAACGAGGTGCGGCGGTAGGAGCGGGCGGCGGCCGCGGCCCGGGCGAGGCGGTCGTCGATCTCCGCAGGGGTGAGCGCGTCGAAGGTCTTCAGGGTTCGGCCGGTGGTGGGGTCGATCGTGGCGAGGGGCATGGGACAGGTCTACCCACTGTTGCCCCGACGCCACACTGGCACCACTCACGAGGACCGGGAGCGTCCGTAGAGTCCTCTCGTGCCCAGCCCCCGTCGCAGTGCCCTGCTCGCCGCCCTCACGACCGGCGCGTTGTTCGTCCGTGAGGCCCGTCGTACCGCGTCGATCGCGGATCCGGCGGCACGTGCCGCCACCGTCCGACGCAAGGTCGCCGTCGCGACGTGGACCGCGCCGACGGAGGGGCGACTCATGACCCGCATCGTCGTCGACGCCATGCCCGTGCAGGAGTACGTCGCCCGCCGGCGCGACGAAGGGGCCAAGGGGCTCACCATCATGCACGTCCTCGGTGCTGCTGCCGCCCGCGCCGCCGCCGACTTCCCGGACGCGAACACCCGCGTCCGTGGCGGCCGGATCGTGAAGTTCGACGGCGTGAGCATCGCCTTCGCGGTCGACATCGGTCAGGGCACCGACCTCGCGCCCTGCAAGGTCAACGGTGCGGACCGGCTCACCCCCGAGCAGATCGCCGCCCAGGTGTGGGAGGGCGTGCGCGCCTTGCGCGCGGGGACCGACGAGGGCTTCACGACCAGCACCAAGGTGGCGTCGGTCGTGCCGACGTTCCTCATGCGGCCGATGATGCTCGCGACGTCGTACCTGCTCGGGGGGTGGGGCTTGCCCGTCCTCGGACAGCAGGGCAATCCCCTGGGCACGGTCTTCATCAGCAACGTGGCCCCCCTCGGCGTCGAGGAGGTCTTCTTGGCCCCGGTCCCCTTCGCCCGCACGCCCGTCTACATCTCGCTCGGCGTCGTGACCGAGCGCGCCGTCGTGCGCGAGGGGAAGGTCGTCGCGGTCCCGCAGTTCACCCTCTGCCTCACCGGTGATCACCGCCTCGTGGACGGCGTGCAGTGCGCGCTGTTCTTCGACGCCCTCGTCCGTCATCTCGCCGCGCCGGACGGCCTGGACGTCCCCGCCTCCTGACTGCTGGTGTCAGGAGGGCCCGGATGGGACAGGATGGCGCCGTGGAGATCATTTCTGACCCGAGTGCCGCGGCCGACCTGCAGGCCCTGCTGGACGGCCCGCACGCCGCCCTGCGTCAGGCCACGCGTGATCACCTCGTCGCGCTGGACCTGCCGGCCGCCGAGGGCCTACCTCGTGACGCGTACCGCGACCTGGTCCTGGACTGGATGTGCGCCCTCGGCGCGGCAGGAGAGGGCGCGCGCTCCTTCCCCGAGGCGTACGGCGGCAAGGACGACCCCGCCGGGCGCATCGCCACCTTCCAGACCCTCGGGCACGGTGACTTGTCGCTGATGGTCAAGATGGGGGTCCAGTTCGGCCTGTTCGGCGGCGCCGTCCACCGGCTCGGTACCGACAAGCACCACGCTGCCTACCTCGCCGACGTCGGGTCGGGGGCGCTCCCCGGTTGCTTCGCGATGAGTGAGAGCGGCCACGGCTCCGACGTCCGGTCGATCCGCACCCAGGCCAGGTACGACGCCGACGCCGGTGAGTTCGTCCTGCACACCCCCGACGAGACGGCCTGCAAGGACTGGATCGGCAACGCCGCCCGCCACGCGCGCATGGCCGCCGTGTTCGCCCAGCTCGACGTGGCCGGCGAGGCCCAGGGCGTCCACTGCTTCCTCGTGCCGATCCGGGACAATCGGGGCGAGCTCTGTGAGGGCGTCGAGGTGGTGGACTGCGGTGACAAGATGGGGCTGCAAGGCGTGGACAACGGTCGGTTGCGCTTCCACGCCGTGCGCATCCCGCGCGACAACCTCCTGGACCGCTTCGGCCAGGTGGCGCCCGACGGGACCTACTCCTCCCCTGTCGCGTCGGCGGCAGCGCGGTTCTTCACGATGATCGGCGCGTTGGTCGAGGGCAGGATCTGCATCGCCGGCGCCGGCCTCGCCGTCACCCGCAACGCCCTGACGATCGCCGTCAGATGGGGCGAGCAGCGCCGCCAGTTCGGCACCGGCCTGGACGCGGACACCCCGCTCATGGACTACCTGACCCACCAGCGGCGGCTGCTGCCGGCCGTGTGCCGCTCCTACGCCATGCAGGCGGTGCACGACCGCCTCACCGCGGACTACGCGACCCTGCTGCAGACCGGCGAGGGCCAGCGCGACGTCGAGGCGCTGGCCGCGGGGCTCAAGGCCCTGGCGACCTGGGAGATGGTTCGGACTGTCCAGGACGCGCGCGAGTGCTGCGGCGGCAAGGGCTATCTCGCGGAGAACCGCTTCGCGGCGCTGCGCAACGACTCCGACGTCTTTGTGACGTTCGAGGGTGACAACACCGTGCTGTTCCAGCTGGTCGCCAAGACCCTGCTCTCGGACTACGCCGCGCAGTTCGAGGACCTCGACGCCGTGGGCATGGTGCGGCACCTCACCACTCGCGGCGCGAGCCGCGTGCTGAGCGACCTGGCGCGACGCTGGGAGAAGGTCGACCTGCGCGACCCCGACTGGCAGCTCGACATGCTCGTGCTGCGGGAGGAGCGCCTGGTCGACGCGCTGGCGCGCCGGCTGCGCACCCTCACGAAAGAGGGCGTGGACCCGCTGCGCGCGCTCTCCCGCTGCCAGGACCACGCCCTTGCCGCGGCGCGGGCGCACCTCGAACGCCGAACCCACGAGCTCTTCGCGCCGAGCGCCACGACCCCGCTCCTCGAGCAGGTGCGCGACCTCGCCGCCCTGTCGGTGATCGAGCGGGACCGGGCGTGGTGGCTGGAGCACGGCGGGTTCAGTGCGGACACCTCACGTGACCTCGTGGCCGAGGTCAACGCGCTGTGCGCCGATCTTCGGCCGCACGCGCTCACCCTGGTGGACGGGTTCGGGATACCCGACGCGCTCCTGCGCGCGCCGATCGCCGTCGCCGAGCAGGTCGGCGCCGGGACGAACTAGCCGCCAGGCGGTGTCGGGGCGAGCACCCGCACCCGCTCCGCGACCAGGCGGGCAACCTCCAGCAGGTGGTTGCGCACCTCCTCGGACACCTCCGCCGGCCGGGTCCACACCAGCCCGAGAGCGCCCACGGTGACCCCGTCGATGAGCGGCACACATCCCAGGGACACGACGTAGGGCGCGCGGCGGCGCATGCTCGCGTTGGGGTGGGCCTCCACCGCCTCGCGATCGAGCCAGACCGGGGCGCCCGTGCGCATGGCCACCCCGGCGGGCAGGTCGCTGTCCTCGGCGATGGTCGTGAACCGGGCGACGAGCGCGTCGTCGTACCCGACCGAGTGGAGCAGGTGGCCGACACCCTCGGGGCCGCGCAGGACGAACGACCCGGCGTCTGCCTGCACGGTGCGCAGGCCCGCCTGGACCGCCACGCGGGCCACCTGGTCGAGGTCGCTGGCGGCGGCCAGGGACGCGTGCAGGCGGCGGAGGTCTCCCTCCACGTCGTCGACGAGCTGCGAGCGCTGGACCGCAGCCGAGGGAGACGTCTGCGCGAGCGGGGCCGGCCGGCCCCACAGGTAGCCCTGGGCGACGGTGATCCCGAGATCGGCGAGCACCTCGGCCTGCTCGAGTTCCTCGACTCCCTCCGCGACGACCAGCAGGTCCATGACCTGTGCCAGCCCCGCGACCGCGCTGACGATCCCCCTGCTCACCGGGTCGTCGACGACGCGGCTCACGAAGCTACGGTCGATCTTGACCACGTCGGCCGGCAAGCGCTGCAGGTAGGTGAGTCCGGCGTAGCCGCTGCCGAAGTCGTCGAGCGCGACGTGCACGCCCAAGTCGCGCAACCGCTGCACGTCGGCGATGTCGCGGCGGCTGTCGACGGGCCGGTCCTCGGTGATCTCTATCCAGAGCCGCTCCGGAGCCAGACCGGTCCCGGCCAGGACCTGCGACACCCGACGGGCCAGCTCCGGCCGCGCGAGCTGACGCGGGCTGACGTTCACCGACACGAAGCCCTCTTTCCACGTCGCGGCGTCGGCGCACGCCTGGTCGAGCACCCACTCAGCGACCTGCCCGTCGCTGTCGCTGTCCTCCAGGACCTCGAGGAAGGCGCCCGGCAGCAGGAGCCCCCTGGTCGGGTGCTGCCAGCGCAACAGGGCCTCGTAGCCCAGGACATCGCCCGCGGGCAGGGACACCAGCGGCTGGTAGTGCAGGAGGAACTCGCCCTCGGTCGCCGCGCGGGTGAGCTCGGAGCGCAGGGCCAGCTGGGCGAGGGCCTCGGACCGCATCTGCGTGTCGAAGACCTCCCACCGGCCGCGCCCCGCTGCCTTGGCGCGGTAGAGCGCAGCATCCGCCTCGGCGAGCAGCTCACCGGACGTCGAGGCGGCGCCGGCCAGTGAGATGCCGATGGACAACGAGACCCGGATCCGCTCCCCGCCGAGCCGGAGCGGCTCGCGGACGGCGATGAGCAGCCGCTCGGCGACGGCGATGGCCTCGGCGGGGCCGCTGAGCTCCTCGAGGAGCAGGACGAACTCGTCCCCGCCGAGGCGCCCGGCGGTGTCGACGTCTCGGAGGTGCTCGACGAGGACCCCGGCGACAGCGACCAGCAGCTCATCCCCGACGGCGTGGCCCAGGGAGTCGTTGACGAGCTTGAAGTGGTCGAGGTCCATGAACAGCACCGCGACGGCTCGTCCGTCGCGTCTGCTGCGGGCGAGGGCCTGGTCCAGCCGGTCCAGCAGCAGCTCTCGGTTGGCCAACCCGGTGAGCGTGTCGTGGAGCGCCCGGTGCTGCAGCTCGGCCTGCACGCGGCGCTGCTCGTCCATCGACCTCTGGAGGTCGGCGTAGAGGCGCGCGTGGTCGATGGCGAGGGCGGCCTGGATGGCGAACATCTCCAGCAGTCCGCAGTCCTGCAGGTCGGGCCGCATCCCGTCGTCGGGCAGGTCGACGGACAGCACTCCGCAGAGGGCACCGTCGGCGCCGTACAGCGGAGCGAAGAGGGCGTCGAGGGGGTGCCACGCGTCGGGGTCATCGGGGACGGCGATGTCCGGGACGAAGGAGTACAGCCCCCCGAGGTAGTCGGCGTCCGCCCGACCGTCGACGAAGTGCAGGCGCCCGGTGGAGGTGCTCGCCTCCAGCACCTCGTGCCAGTCCGAGGCGGACTGCCGACGACCGATCAGCTCCTGGCGCACGTCCTCGGGGCCGGCGACCGTCACCACGTCCAGGTCGCCGCCGGGACCCACCAGGTTCAGGGCCGCGACGCCGAAGCCGAGGCGGTCCACCACGGAGCGGGTGATCTGGTCGAGGGTCTGCGTCAGGTCGAGGGACGCCCCGAGCCGCGCCGCGACATCGGCGAGGATGTCCGCTGACCCCGCTCCCGCCTGCTCGACCACCCTGGGAACGCTACCTGTGAGGATCTCCCCGTGACCATCGACGACGACCTGCACGAGATCGAGCAGCGGGTGCTGTGGCTGGCCACGAGCATCGTGCACGCGGCGAACGCCCGCCCCAACACCTCAGGGGTGAAGGTCGGAGGGCACCAGGCGTCCAGCGCGTCGATGGTGACCCTGATGACGGCGCTGTGGTTCGAGCACCTGACCCCGGCGGACCGGGTGTCGGTGAAGCCGCACGCCTCGCCCGTCCTGCACGCCATCAACTACCTGCTGGGCGGGCTCGACGCGTCGTACCTGCCGAGGCTCCGCGAGCTCGGTGGGCTGCAGCCCTACCCCTCACGGACCAAGGACCCCGACGTCCCGGACTACTCGACCGGATCGGTCGGCATCGGGGCGACCGCCCCGGTCTGGGGGGCCCTCGCGCGGCGCTACGTCAGCGCGCACTTCGGCGCCGAGCCCGGCGGGCGGCAGATCTCGCTCGTCGGCGACGCCGAGCTCGACGAAGGGGCGATCTGGGAGTGCGTCGCGGACCCGATGGTGCAGCGCCTCGGCGAGGTCCTGTGGGTCGTCGACCTCAACCGGCAGTCCCTCGACCGGATCGTCCCCGACATCGCCATCAGCCGCTGGCAGGGCATGTTCGCGGCGGCCGGTTGGCAGGTGCTCGAGGTGAAGTACGGCCGTCTGCTGCAGTCGCTGTTCGACCGGCCCGGTGGCGCGGCGCTGCGCGAGCGGATCGACGGGATGGGCAACGAGGAGTACCAGTTCCTGCTGCGCTCGCCCCTGCCGGCGCTGCGGGAACGGCTGGTCGGGGACCGGGTCGGGCTCGCCGAGCTGCTGCAGGACCTGTCGGACGACGAGGTGCGCACCGCGCTCCGTGACCTCGGTGGGCACGACCTGGGGGCCTTGCGGGAGGCCTTCGCCGCGGTCGACAACACCCGCCCCACAGTGGTCTTCGCCTACACGGTCAAAGGCCGAGGCCTTCCGCTGGAGGGCTCACCGTCCAACCACAGTGCCCTGCTGTCCCCCGAGCAGTACGCCGATCTGGCCGTCGCCCTGGGGACGAACACCGACGACCCGTGGCGCCCCTTCCCTGCCGGCTCGGCCGCAGCGCGGCTCTGTGCGCAGACCGCCCAGCGGTTGGCTCGGCCGGTCCTGGTGCCGACGGCGCCCCCCGAGGTGCCGACGGCCCTGGGCCGGGCCTACCGCGGTGAGCAGTCCACGCAGGCCACCCTCGGACGCGTCATGACGGATCTGGCGCGCGACGCTCCCGACGTCGCCGCGCGGATGGTCAGCGTCTCGCCCGACGTGGCGTCCTCCACGAACCAAGGCGGCTGGATCAACAAGGTCGGTGTGTGGAGCCCCCAGGACCGGCACGACTGGTTCGCCACCGACCCGGCGACGGACGGCGACCGGCTGGTCCGGTGGCGAGAGACCTCGACCGGCCAGCACGTCGAGCTCGGCATCGCCGAGGTCAACCTGGTCTCGCTGCTCGGCGAGCTCGGCGCCACCTGGAGCAAGTGCGGGGAGCCGCTGCTCCCGGTGGGCACCGTCTACGACCCGTTCGTGGGGCGGGCTCTGGAGCCCTGGGCGTTCGGCACGTACGCCGGTGGCCAGAGCATCCTGGTGGGCACGCCCTCCGGGGTGACCCTGGCGGCCGAGGGCGGCGCGCACCAGAGCATCGGCACGCCGTCGATCGGTCTCGAGCAGCCGGGGGTCACGGCTTACGAGCCGGCTTTCGCCCTGGAGACGGAGTGGTGCTTCCTGGACGCCCTGTCGCGGCTGGGTCGGCCCGACGGCGAGTCGGCGTACCTGCGCCTGTCGACCCGACCGGTCGACCAGGCCCTGGCGGCTCTCCCGGAGGACCTGTCCAGCCGGCGCCGGGACGTCCTCGCCGGGGGCTACCTGCTGCGCTCGACGGGCGCACCCGAGGTGACCCTGGTGGGCGTCGGCGCGCTGGTGCCCAACGTGCTCGCCGCTGCCGACCTGCTCGTGGCCGAGGGGATCGCCGCCGATGTCGTGGTCGTGACGTCGTACGACCGGCTCTGGCGTGCGGTGCAAGCTCGGCGGGGGGTGCTGCGCGGCCCGACGCACGGCGTGGACGAGGGGGTGCTGGACCGTGCGTTCGGTGGGCGAGTGCCGCTCGTCACCGTGCTGGACGGGCACCCGCACACGCTGGCGTTCCTCGGCGCGGTGACGGGAACCCCGATGACCTGCCTGGGTGTCTCGGTCTTCGGCCAGGGCGGCGGGGTCGACGAGGTCCACGCGAGCCACGGACTGGACCCGCGGTCGATCGTGGAGGCCGCGCTGGATCTCGTCGAGTGACTAGCCGGAGGTGTCCGCGGCCTTGACGCACTCGTCGAAGCCGTAGTCCTTCATCCACGGCAGGTCGGCGGTGGTCTTGGTCGGTGGGTTGCTGAGCAGCGTCACCAGGCCGGTGTTGTCGCCCGCCTTCGACGCCTTGGTCACCTCATCGGCGTAGGCGTGCCCGGCGGAGAGCTGACCTTGGAGCGGGGTGAGCACCTTCTGCTGGAGCTCCGCGGCGTCGGCCTTGGGGACCTCGAGCTTCTGCAGGGACGTGGTCGCCTCATCGGCGATCGCCACGATGCGACTGACGTAGGGCGCGAGAGCGTCGATGGACGTCGGGGTGGTGAGCGCGTCCTGCTCGGTGTTGGCCTTCTTGCAGATGACCTCGGCCTGCGCGAGGTAGTCGGCCTTGGAGATGCTGCCGACGTCGGCGCTCCCCCCGCCGCACGCGGTGAGCAGGAGGACGGGGACCAGGAGCAGTGGGTGCTTCACCAGCTCTTCCTACACCGGTCGGCGGCCGAGCACCCAGCAACCGACCGCAGCGGCTGCAGCGATGTTGAGCGAGTCGACGCCCCCGGCCATCGCGATCCCGACGCGGTGGTCAGCGGCGAGCATCGCGTCCTCGGTCAGACCCGGCCCCTCGGCCCCCAGCAGGAGCGCTGCCCTGTCCTCGGCCGAGAGCCGTACCTCCCCCAGGGCGAGGTCGGCGCTCGGGGTCATCGCCAGCACCCGGAAGCCTGCGCTCCGCACGACGTCCACTCCTTCGGGGAAGGCGGGCAGGTAGGCGTAGGGAAGGGCGAAGACCTCACCCATGCTCACCCGCACCGCCCGTCGGTAGAGCGGGTCGCAGCAGGTGGGGCTGAGGAGCACGGCGTCCATGCCCAAGCCGGCCGCACTCCGGAACACCGCCCCGAGGTTGGTCGGGCTGTTCACCCCTTCGAGCACCAGCACACGCGTGCTGGCGCTGAGGACGTCCACCGCTGCGCGGGGGGCCGGCCGGTCGAAGGAGGCCAGCGCCCCGCGGTGGACGTGGAACCCCGTGAGGTCGTGGAGGATGTCCATCGAGGCGACGTACGTCGGGCAGGGGACGTCCTGGAGCTCAGGCAGCAGGTCCTCGGCCCGGCTGGGCGCCATGAGGAACGACCGCGGACGGCAGCCGGCCTCCAGCGCGCGCCGCATCACCAGCTGGCCCTCGGCGATGAAGAAGCCGCCTTCGGGCTCGTGCTTGAGCCGACGGGTCACGTCGGTGAGCCCGACGTAGTCGGCGAGGCGCGGATCGGCCGCGTCAGTGATGATCTCCTGCGTCACGGGCGCGCGCGCTCGTACTGCGGCGGCCACGGGATGCTGTCGCCGAGCTCGGCCGCGGCGCGCAGTGGCCAGTGCGGGTCGCGCAGCAGCTCGCGGGCCAGCAGGACGGCGTCGGCGTCCCCGGCTTCGAGGACCTTCTCAGCCTGCGCGGGCTCGGTGATCAGCCCGACGGCCGCGGTGGGGATCCCCGTTGCCCGCACCGCGGCGGACAGCGGCACCTGGAAGCCAGGGCCCACGGGGATCTGCTGCGAGGGGTCGAGACCGCCGCTGCTCACGTCCACCAGGTCGACCCCTCGCTCGGCGAGCAGCGGTGCGAGGGCGACACTGTCGTCCAGCGTCCAGCCCCCCTGGGCCCAGTCGGTGCCGCTGATGCGCACGAACAGCGGGCCCGTGAGGAGCGGCCGCACCGCGTCCACCACCTCCAGGAGCAGCCGGGCCCGACCGGCCAGGTCCCCGCCGTACGCGTCGGTCCGCTGGTTGGACAGTGGACTGAGGAACTCGTGCAGCAGGTAGCCGTGGGCGGCGTGCAGCTCAACGACCTCGAAGCCGGCGGCGACAGAGCGACGCGTCGCGTCGGCGAAGTCGGTCACCACCTTGGCCAGACCTGCCCCGTCCAGGGCGACCGGGTCGGCGAACCGGCCGAACGCGACAGCGCTCGGACCGACGGTCGGCCAGCCGCCCTCCCCCGCCGGGACGCTCCCCGACCGCTCGTCCCAGGGCCGGTACGTCGAGGCCTTGCGTCCCGCGTGAGCGAGCTGGATCCCGGGCACGGCGCCCTGACTGCGGACGAACGCCGTGATGCGCGCCCAGGCGCGAGCTTGCTCGTCGTTCCAGATGCCGGTGTCCTGCGGGCTGATCCGGCCCTCGGGGCTGATCGCGGTGGCCTCGGTGAGCACCAGGCCCGCTCCGCCGGCCGCCCTGGCGCCCAGGTGCACCAGGTGCCAGTCGTCGGGCATGCCGTCGACGGCGGAGTACATGCACATCGGGCTCACGAACACCCGGTTCCGGAAGGTGGTGTCGCGCAGGGTCAAGGGCGAGAAGAGTTGGCTCACGACCGGCCCAACCCCGGACGTGGTCGGGTCTGTTCCGGTGACGCCGCTAGAGTTGCTCGCGTCACGTCAGCAGCAGCGGGAGGCATCACCATGGCCGGCGGCCACAACGTCAAGACGACCTCCTGGGTCACGGTCGCGCTCATCGTCATCGCGAGCGTCCTTCTGGGCTTCGCCCTGCCGATGGGCTCGCTCGTCCTCGCCGTCCTCGGCGGGATCGTCCTGGTCGCGGGCATCGTCATGGCGATGGTCTTCCGCCTCATGGACGACGCCTACTAGCTCGTCACCGGCGCTCGCGCGCCCAGCCCCGCATCGTGTCGATGCGGTCCTGCAGCTGCTGCGCGGTCGCCTGGGCGGACGGCGGACCGCCGCACGCCGACCGGAGCTCGGCATGCACCGTCCCGTGCGGCTTGCTGGTCCGGTGGTGCCACGCGCCGACCAGGCCGTTCAGCTCCTTGCGCAGGCCCGAGAGCACCTCGAAGGCGGTGGCCTCGCGGGCCGCAGGCTCGGGGACCTTCGGGGCGTTGCGCAGCTGCTTGGCCTGGTGCTGCTGCAGCAGCACCGCCACCTGCTCGGGGGCGAGCAGGCCCGGCAGTCCGAGGAAGTCCTGCTCGTCGTCGCTGCCGAGGGCCGCGCCGCTGCTGTACTCCCCGCCGTCGTAGATGACGCGGTCGAGGTGCGCCGACGCCTGCAGCGCGATGAAGCCGGGTTCGTCCTCGCCCTCCTTCTCAGTGCGGTTGGCCGCCGCGAGCAGCTCGTCGGCCAGGAACTGGTCCTTGGCCGGGCCGTCGAGGGCGTGGTCGCGCTCGACCTCCATCTCGGACGCCAGCGCCAGCAGCACCGGGACAGAGGGCAGGAACACGCTGGCGGTCTCCCCCGGCCGGCGCGCACGGACGAAGCGCCCCACGGCCTGGGCGAAGAACAGCGGCGTCTGGACGCTCGTGGCGTAGACCCCGACGGCGAGCCGCGGGAGGTCGACGCCCTCGGAGACCATCCGCACGGCCACCAACCAGCGGTCCGTGGACTCGCCGAAGCCGGCGATCTTCCTGGACGCGCCCGGGTCGTCCGAGAGCACGACCGTCGGGGCGGTGCCGGTGATCCCCTCGAGCAGCTCGGCGTAGAGCCTGGCGCTCTTGTGGTCACTGGCGATGACCATCGCCCCGGCGTCCGGGACCCCCCGACGGACCTCGGTGAGGCGTCGGTCGGCAGCGGCGAGCACCGCGGGCATCCAGTCGCCGTGCGGGTCGAGGGCGGTGCGCCAGGCGTGGGCGGTCTGCTCCACCGTGAGGGGTTCACCTAGCGTGGCGGTGATCTCGTCGCCGGCGCGGGTCTTCCACGTCGCCGTGCCGGAGTACGCCATGAACAGGACCGGGCGCACGACGCCGTCGCGCAGGGCCGCGCCGTACCCGTAGGAGTGGTCGGCGGCTGATCGGGTGATGCCGTCGCCCCCGCGCTCGTAGCGCACGAACGGGATCGGGTTGGTGTCCGACCGGAACGGCGTGCCCGTCAGGGAGAGTCGGCGGGTGGCCGGCTCGAAGGCCTCCCGGACGGCGTCGCCCCAGGAGAGCGCGTCTCCGGCGTGGTGCACCTCGTCCAGGATGACCAAGGTGCGGCGTCGCTCCGTGCGGGCGCGGTGCAGCAGCGGGTGGGCGGCGACGCCGGCGTAGGTGACGACGACGCCGTGGTAGTCGGCGCTCGTGGCTCCCATGGCGTTCGTGAAGCCCGGGTCGAGGCTGATGCCCATGCGCGCGGCGGCCTGCGACCACTGGCTCTTCAGGTGCTCGGTCGGGGCGACCACGGTCACGGCCTGAACGGCCCCCGTGGCGAGCAGCTCGGCGGCGATGCGCAGCGCGAAGGTCGTCTTGCCGGCGCCGGGCGTCGCCACGGCGAGGAAGTCACGGGGGTTGCTCCGCAGGTAGCTCACCAGGGCAGTGCGCTGCCAGGACCGGAGCGGGGCCGTCTCGGGGGGTGGCGCGGATTGCGGGGCGGTCACGATCTCTTTCCGGTCGTACGTGCGGACAGCGACCCGTGGGGAAGGGCGGGTCCGGCAGTCGCCCACCCTAGGCGACCCACGGCAGATGACCTGGGGGCGACGCGCCGACACCGCGGACTCACCCGGAGCGTGGGGCTTTCTTGTCGATCAAGGGTTAGAGATCGGTTGCACAGGGGCATCAGTCCGTCACGCACGCACACCTCGGTGCAGCCCACGACTAAGGGAGATCCCCGTGATCGCGCTCGGCCTCATTCTGCTTCTGATCGGTCTCCTCGTGAGCGGGGCGAAGATCCTGTTCACCATCGGCCTGATCCTGCTGCTCGTCGGCCTCGTCCTGAACTTCGTCCCCGTGGGCGGTACGCGACGACGCGTCTTCTGACGTACGCGAATCGAGCGAAGAGGGCGGTCCCCACGGGGATCGCCCTCTTCGCTGTTCCCGGCCGTCAACAGCCCGTCAGCCCGCCGGCTCGGTCACGAAGTCGATGAGCATCTCCATCGAGCGCAGCAGCGGCACCTCGACGTCGCTCCAGGTGTCCACGGCGGCCAGGACCCGCTTCCAGCCCTCCCAGGGTTCACCCCAGCCGAGCGCAGCGCACACGCCCTCCTTCCAGGGAGTGCCCCTCGGGACCACCGGCCAGGCAGGGATGCCCAGCGCCGCCGGCTTCACCGCCTGCCAGACGTCGACGTACGGGTGGCCCGTCACCAGCACGTGGGGGCTCGTCACTCCGGCGACCACGCGACTCTCCTTGGTGCCTTCGAGCAGGTGATCGACGAGCACGCCGAGCCGCCGCGCAGGTCCGGGGTCGAAGGCCCGCACGAGGGACGCGAGGTCGTCGATGCCGTCCAGCGGTTCGACGACGACGCCCTCGACGCGCAGGTCGTGGCCCCAGACCCGCTCGACCAGTTCCGCGTCGTGCCGGCCCTCGACCCAGATCCGGCTCGCCCTGGCGACACGTGCCACGTGGCCGACCACCGGCACCGACCCGCTCGCGGTACGGCGCGGAGCGGGGGCACTGGCCGCGCTGGCCCGCACCAGGGTGATCGGCGCTCCCTCGTGCAGGAACACGCCGAGGGGGAAGACCCGGACCTTGCCGCGACGGTCCTCGAGGCTGACGTTCTCCTTGTCGCACGCGACGACGGCGCCGCAGAAGCCGGAGAGGACCTCCTCGAGCACCATCCCCGGCACGGCGGGAGCGGCGGGAGCGGGCACCCGCTTCGGCGGGGACAGGTCGATGCCGTCGTAGGAACGCACCCTGTGACGCTAGGTGACCTCGCCGCGGTGGACGGACTCCGACACACCCCGCTCGGGGGCCCCGGGTCCCGTCGCCCGTAGTGTCGACGGTCGTGCCGACCTCCCCACCTGCGCCGCCGCGCAGCGCCCTCCTGGCGTGCTGGTTGAGCGCGTGGCTCGCTGGTGAGGCGTCGCTGCCGGAGCTGGTGGAGCGGGCCACCGCGCTGGACGAGGCGCATGTCGTGACCGGGTTGTGGATCGACGACCTCGATCTCGAGCAGGCGGCAGCGCGGCTGCGGGCCGACGGCGTCCTGCGGGCACGAGTCCTCCTACCGGCTCCCGGCGACCCCCTCGGGCTGCCAGGGCCGGGACCCTTCACCACGGCGGCGTTGGCGGCCGGGGAGGGCGTCCTCGCGCTGGCTGCGGACGGCTCGGGCACCGGCCTGGTCCCCCAGCTGACCAGCCACGGCACGGACCTGGACGGGACCGTCACGACGGTGACGTGGGCGACCTGGCCGGTCTCGGCGGTGGGCCCCGACCAAGGTCCGTTCCTGCACGAGGCCGAGCACGACCTGCGGCTCGGGGTGGTCGAGGCTGCTCGAGACCTGGCCGACCTCGATGTCGCTCGCTGGAGCCCGGACGTTGCCGATGCCTTGATGGACCTGCGGGCTGCCGCGCGACGCGGCATCGACGAGGACGAGCTGCCGCGCTCCTGGCCGCCGCGGGCGCGGGAGGTGCTGGTGCGCACCCGACAGCTCGCCGCGCTCCTGGCCCTGGCCCAGCGGGATGTGGGAGGTGCGCTCGACGCCCGGCAGGCCGAGGACCGCGACCGCGTGCTGCGCGACCTGGCCCGCGTCGTCCGCCGGGCCCGCGTGGCGGCGTACAACGCTGGAGTCGTGGCGTGAGCCTGCTCGTGACCGTCACAGGGCACGACCACCCCGGCGTCACGGCGACGCTCATGGAGGTCCTGGACCGCTGTGACTCGGTGGTCGAGGACGTCGAGCAGGTGGTCGTCCACGGGCGGCTCCTGCTGGGCATCGTGATCAGCGGCCCGGGTCATGGCTCCGAGGTGCGCGTTGCTCTCGCCGACGCAGCGGCAGCGGTCGGCGTCGACGTCGAGTTCGCCGCGCTGGAGGACGAGCAGCAGCCGGTCAGGACCGTCCGGCACCACGTCGTGGTCCTGGGGGCCCCGCTGCCCCCCGCGGCGCTGGCTGGCGTGGCCCGGCGCCTCGCGGCGTGCGGCGCGAACATCGAGCGGGTCCAGCGGCTCTCGTCCTGGCCGGCTCAGTCCTTCGAGCTCCTCGTCGCGGGGGGTGAGACCTCGCGGCTGCGCACCGAGCTGGCTGCCGAGGCCGTGGCGCAGCAGGTGGACGTGGCCGTCGAACGTGCCTCGATCTACCGGCGGGCTCGGCGGCTGGTGGTCATGGACGTCGACTCCACGCTGGTTCAGGGCGAGGTGATCGAGATGCTTGCGGCCGAGGCCGGGTGCGAGGCCGAGGTGGCGCGGGTGACCGCCGCCGCGATGGCTGGGGAGCTCGACTTCGAGCAGTCCCTGCGCGCCCGGGTCGCCCTGCTGGCTGGGCTGCCGGTCGAGGCGGTGGACCGGGTCCGCGCTGCGGTGCGCCTCACCCCGGGCGCCCGGACCCTCGTCCGGACGCTCAAGCGGCTCGGGTGGACCGTCGGGATCGTCAGCGGCGGCTTCACGGCGGTGACCGACGACCTGCGGGTCGAGCTCGGGCTGGACCACGCGCTCGCCAACGAGCTGGAGATCGAGGACGGGCGTCTCACCGGAAGGGTCGTGGGTGAGGTCGTCGACCGCGCCGGCAAGGCGGCGGCGCTGCGCCGCTTCGCTCAGGAGGAGGGGCTGCACCCCGAGCAGACCGTCGCGATCGGTGACGGGGCGAACGACCTCGACATGCTCGCTGCGGCAGGACTGGGCATCGCCTTCAACGCCAAGCCAGTCGTGCGCGACGCAGCCGACGCCGCGCTGTCGGTGCCGTTCCTGGACGCGGTCCTGTTCCTGCTGGGCATCCCGCGCGACGAGGTCGAGCAGGCCCGCTAGCTAGCGGCGTCGGGGCGCCGGGCAGCACCGGGCGGGACAGCGGTCGTGGGTCGCGATCGCCCCGTGCGAGGCGCGCTCGGGTCCGCCGGACGCCCGTTCGAGCACCAGGTCTGCGAGCATCGCGACGAACTGCGGGTCGGTGCCGACGGTGGCCGCCCTGCGCAGCGTCATCCCGAGGCCGCCTGCCGTCGCGGCTGCTTCCCGGTCGAGGTCGTAGAGCACCTCGACGTGGTCGCTGGTGAAACCGATCGGGACGAGCACGACCTCCGAGACGCCCTGCTCGGCAAGCGATCGCAGGTGGTCGTTCACGTCCGGCTCCAGCCAGGGAACGCTGGGGGGCCCGCTGCGCGACTGGAACGCCAGGTCCCAGGGCCGCTCCCCTGCCACCTGAGCGGCCGCGTGTCGCAGCGCCCCGACGTAGGCCCCGCCGTCCGGGCCGCTGGTGTCCGCGCTGACCTGGGGGATGGAGTGCGCGGTGAAGACCAGCCGGCCCCCGGGCAGTCCCGCCGCGTCGACGTTGCGGCGCATCGGCGCCAGGAAGCCCTCCTCGGCGTAGTAGTGCCGCACCTTGGTCACCCGTGGACCGCCAGGGAGCAGGGAGCGCCAGACGTCCTCGCGGTACTGCCGGCACCCGCTGTACGACGGGAAGGCGGACGTCACCACCGCGAGCGCGTGACGACGGCCGTCGTCGGTCATCTGCTGCAGCGTGCCCGGCAGCAACGGGCGCCAGTTGCGGTTGCCCCAGTAGACCGGGAGGTCAGGCAGCGCGGCCTGGAGCGCCGCCTGCAAGGCGCGGCACTGCGCGTTGAGCGGGCTCACGCCGCCGAACACGTCGAGGTAGTGCGCTGCCACCTCGTCGAGGCGCGCGGCCGGGATGTCACGTCCGCGCGTCACGTTCGCCAGGAACGGCCGGACGTCCTCAGGTCCCTCGGGTCCGCCGAAGCCCACGAGCAGGACGCAGTCGACAGGTGGCGGGTCCAGGGGCGGGGTGTCCAGGTCGAGGTCGCTCATCGTCGGGTCAGTCTGCCCGTTCCGTAGGCTCCTCGGCATGTCGAAGGTCGCTCTGGTCACAGGCTCGTCCTCAGGGATCGGCGCCGCGATCGCGCACCGCCTCGCCGCCGAGGGCCTGCACGTCGTCGTCAACAGCCGCACGAGCGTCGCTGAGGGCCGCTCCGTCGCGTCGGCGGTGGGCGGGTCCTACCTGCAGGCCGATGTCGGTGACGAGGCGGCCGCGCAGGGTCTGATCGCCGCCGTGCTCGAGGCACACGGTCGGCTCGACGTCCTGGTCAACAACGCCGGCACGACCGAGGTGATCCCGCACGGCGACCTCGCCGCCGCGACGCCGGACGTCTGGCGGCGGCTGTACGAGGTCAATGTCATCGCGCCGTTCGTCCTCGTGACCGCCGCTGAGCAGGCCCTGCGCGACGTCCAGGGCTGCGTCGTCAACGTCTCGTCGCTCGCCGGCGTGAAGCCCACCGGCTCTTCGATCCCCTACGCGGCCAGCAAGGCTGCGCTGAACCACCAGACGCGGCTGCTGGCGAAGGCGCTCGGCCCGGACGTCCGGGTCAACGCGGTGGCCCCGGGCCTCATCGACACCCCGTGGACCCAGGACTGGGACGACCTGCGCGGCCTGGTCTCCGCGATGGCGCCGTTGCGGCGGACGGGAACCCCGGAGGACGTCGCCGAGATGGTGGCGGCGCTGGTCCGGTCGACGTACGTCACCGGCGAGGTCGTGGTGCTCGACGGCGGTCTCGGGCTGCTGCCGTGAGCGGGCCGGTGGCGCTGGTCGGCAGCGGGGAGTACCTCGAGGTGATGGCGGCGATCGAGGGATCGCTGATCTCCGAACGCCCGCCACGCTACGTCCAACTGCCTACGGCGGCGGCCCCCGAGGGCGCTGCCTCTCTCGACCGCTGGCTGCGGTTGGGGCGGGAGCAGGCGGAGCGCCTTGGGGTCGAGCAGGTCCCGGTGCTGGTCCGGGACCGGGAGGACGCCGACTCGCCCGAGCTCGCCGCCCTCGTCGAGGGAGCGGGCCTGATCTACCTGAGCGGTGGCAACCCGCCGTACCTGTCGAGGACCCTGCGGGGGACACGGGTGTGGGCGGCGATCCATGACGCGTGGCAGGCGGGCGCCGCCCTGGCCGGGTGCAGTGCGGGCGCGATGGCGCTGACGTCTTGGGTGCCCGACATCCGCGGCACCGGCCAGGAGGCGGACGAGGGCCTCGGTGTGGTCTCGAGCCTGCGGGTGATCCCTCACTTCGACCAGTTCGCTGCGTGGATGCCGGACCTCCCGGCGCGGTACCTCGACGGGGTTCCGCCGGGCGTGACCGTGGTCGGTGTCGACGAGGACACCGCCATCGTCAACGACGGCGAGGGGTGGGTGGTGCGCGGGCGCCAGGCCGCCTGGGTGCTGAGCCCGGACGCCCGCGACCCGTTCCGCGACGGGGAGCGGCTGCCGCTCTAGCGGCCGTCCTTGCGGAAGGGGTCGCGCTGCGCGCTGGCGAGAATCGTCCGGGGACAGCGCGCCAGGGTCAGGTCGCCGTACTGCAGCGCGTCGTCGCACAGGCTGTCGACGGTCCACCCGGCGGCCGCCCCCGCGTCGGTGAGCGTGACGCGGTAGATCGTGATGTCGTACTTCGACGGGGTGCCGTAGACCGTGCCGATGGAGCCCAGCAGCTGGGCTGCGCCGCGGCTCGTCCCGGTCCACGGCTGGTCGTAGCGCTGCCACAGGCCGGCGCTCGCGCTCCACACGCCACCCCTGCTCACGTCGCGCGTCACCAGGGCGTCGAGGACCTGCTTCGCGAGGCGGTCGGTAAGGACGGCGCTGGGGCGGATGACGGTCGTGGTGTCGCTCACCCGGAGATCGTGCCCCATCCGGGGACCGAATCACGTCCGGTTAGGGTCGGATCATGCGCGCTGTGCAGATCACCGAGTTCGGCGGGCCTGAGGTCCTGACGCTCACCGAGGTCGCGGACCCGGTGCCCGGCCAGGGGCAGGTGCTCGTGGAGGTCACCAGTGCCGGCGTCAACTACGCCGACACCCACCAGGTGGAGAACTCCTACCTCTCTCCCAGCCAGCTGCCGCTGATCCCCGGTTCCGAGGTGGTCGGGACCCTCGTCGACGGCACCCGCGTGGCGGCGTTCGCCATGAGCGGCGGTTATGGCGAGCGCGCGCTGGTCTTCCCGCACATGGCGTTCCCGCTGCCGGACCAGGTGTCTGACGGTCAGGCTCTCGCCCTGCTGGTCCAGGGGCTGACGGCCTGGCACCTGCTGCGCACCTCCACGCACCTGGCCGAAGGGGAGAGCGTCGTCGTGCACGCCGCCGCGGGCGGGGTGGGCACCTTGGCGATCCAGCTCGCCAAGGCCTGGGGCGCGGGCAACGTCATCGCTGTCGCCTCGACGGAGGAGAAGCTAGGGCTGGCCAGGAGCCTGGGCGCCGACACCCTCGTCCTTGCCGGTGAGCCGGACCTGAAGGCGGCGCTCGAGGCGGCCAACGGCGGCAAGAAGGTCGACATCGTCCTGGAGATGGTGGGCGGCCCGACCTTCGACGCCTCCCTTGCCGCGCTCGCTCCGTTCGGCCGACTGGCGACTTTCGGCATGGCCTCGCGCACAGCACCCAAGCCGGTCGGCGCCGGTGAGCTCATGTCGCGCTCACGAGCGGTCATCGGCTTCTGGCTCGCGCACTGCTTCGGGCGGCCGGAGCTGTTGCAGCCGCAGATGGCCGAGCTGCTCGGCATGGTCGTCGCCGGCACCCTCACCCCGCAGGTGGGCGGGACCTACGCGCTCGGCGACGCTGCGCAGGCCCACGAGGCCCTGCGCAGCCGCGGGTCGATCGGCAAGCTCGTCCTGGACTGCCGCGCCTGATCAGGCCGAGTCCTCCACCGGCGCGATCTGCGGACAGGGGCAGTGCTCGTCGTGCCAGGCCCGGCGGCAACCGACGGGGTAGGTGAGCTCCCGCACCACCCGCGCCGGGTTGCCCGCCACCAAGCAGTCGTCCGGGACGTCCCGGGTGACCACGGCGCCGGCAGCGACCAGGACCCGCTTCCCGAGCGTCACGCCGGGCAGGATGATCGCCCGCGTCCCGATCCAGCAGCCGTCGCCGATGCGCACCGGTGCCTGCTTGTGAGCGCGTCCCTCGACGCCGTGGCTGTCGGAGTCGATGACGTACACGTCGTTGGCGAAGGCGACGTCGTTGCCCACCACGATCTCCTCGACCGAGATGATCGTCGTCCCGACGTTGACGAAGCAACGGTCGCCGAACCGCATCCGGCCCCAGCCGCTCAGGAGGGTCACCCGAGGCCCGGACCACACCTTGAAGTCATCGCCGACCTCGAGGTCGGACGCGTCGATGACCGGCTTGCCGTACACGACCGGACGCACCCCTCGGGCCTTGATGCCGCGCAGCGCCCACGCCCCTCGAGCCCGCTGCGAGGTGACGGCGCGCCACCACTGCAGCTCCCTGTGGCGCCGGCGCCAGCCGGTGAGCTCCTCGGACACGGAGCAGACCTTAGCCTCGACACCATGGAGGCACCGATCTGCTCGGCCAAGGGCTGCCGCGACGCAGCGACCCACGTGGTGCTCTGGAACAACCCGAAGGTGCACGCCCCAGACCGGGAGAAGCCGTGGCACGCCTGCGCTGCCCACCACAGCGCCTTGTCGGAGTACCTGGACGTGCGCGGCTTCCTGCTCCGGGTGGAGCCCTTGTGACGGACGGGTGGTCGCTGCGGCTCCCCGACCAGGGGGTCGGTCCCAGGGTCGCGGTGAAGGACCTCATGGATCAGGCAGGACTGCCGACCACGGCGGGCTCGTCGGCTCTCGACCGGCGCCCGACCATCACCGCGGCGTGCCTGACCCACGTGAGCAACGTCGTCGGGCGCACGCGCATGCACGAGCTCGCCTTCGGCATCACCGGGGTCAACGCCTGGCAGGGCACACCCACCAACCCTGTGGACGCGCGGCTGCTCCCGGGGGGCTCGTCCAGCGGCGCCGCGGTCGTGGTCGCTGCCGGGGAGGCCGACGTGGCCCTGGGGACGGACACGGGAGGCTCCGTCCGGATCCCGGCCGCCTGCTGCGGCGTCGCCGGGCTCAAGACCACGCACGGACGCATCAGCGTCGAGGGGGTGTGGCCGCTCGCGCCCAGTCTGGACACCGTCGGTCCGCTGGCCCGCGACGTCGAAGGACTGGTCGTCGGCATGCAGCTGCTGGAACCGGGATTCCTGGTGAGCCGTCCGGGGACGATCGCCCGCTTCCGCCCCGACGCCGCTGCGGGCGTGGACGCGGCCCTCGACGCCGTCCTGGGACAGCGCGACGAGGTCGCCCTGCCCGGGTGGGACGCGGCGGATGCTGCCTGCCTGGTGATCCTCGGCGCCGAGGCCTACGTCGGCAACGCCCACCTGCTGGGCACGGGCCGGGTGGGAGCGGACGTGGCGGAGCGGTTGTGGCAGGGCGGTCGGCGCACCGCACGCGAGCTGGCGGAGGCGGCGCGGATCCGTGAGTCTTGGCGGTCGGAGGTCTTGACCGTTCTGGACCGGTACGACGTCATCGCTCTCCCCGTGCTGCGGGACGCGCCGCCGGCGAGGGATGACCCGACGGGCATGTACCCGCTCCGGTTGACCCTGCCGATCAACCTCGCCGGTCTCCCCGCCGTCGCGCTGCCGGTGCGCCGGGGCGACGGTCCGCCGGCGTCGCTCCAGCTCGTGGGTCGGCCGGGCTCGGAGGAGCTCTTGCTGGCCACCGCGCTGTCCCTGCAGCCCGGGTGAGCTACTCCCGGAAGCCGCCCAGGAACCGCCGGAACACCCCGCCCTGCTGCGGGAGCGGCGCGGCCGGCGGCAGCGGGGTGGTCCGGCGCGTCGCGATCGGCTTGTCGTAGTCGGTGTGCGCGATGGCCTCGACGGTCTGGTCCTCGTCGTAGTCCTCGGACCCCTCGAGCTGCGGCACGAAGCCGACGAGCATCCCGTTTCGCATGACCTGGGCTTCGAGGCCGAGGGTGCCGTCGGTGTCCCAGACCGCTTGGCGACCATCGCGCAGGGCGACGCGTACGCCGAACTGGTAGGTGGAGGCTCGCTCCACGTGCGCGTCGATCCCTTGCTCGCGCAGTCGACTCACCACGCGCCCGGCGCGTCTCTCGTCCACGGGAAAAGCCCTCCTGCTCGTCGTCGTCTCGCCCCTAGGCTGCCACGCGTGCGCATCCCGGAGCCGATCCTGCTGTCCCACGGCCGCGTTCGGCTCGAGCCCTGGGAGTCCCATCACGACGCCGATCTGCTCGAGGCCGCACAGGGTGAGGACGTCTGGCGGTGGCTGTCCGTGCCCCGGCCGGCGAGCCTGGAGCAGATCCGGCACCTGCGAGAGCGCCACGTCGGGCTGCCGTGGGCCGTGGTCGTCGACGGGCACGCGGCCGGCTCCACGTCCTACCTGGACGTGGACCTCGACGTCCAAGGGCTCGAGATCGGCTGGACGTGGTACCGCCAGGACCTGTGGTCCAGCGACGTGAACCCGACCTGCAAGCTGCTCCTGCTCGGTCACGCCTTCGAGCACCTCGGCGCGCAGCGGGTCACCCTCAAGACCGACAGCCGCAACGAGCGCTCCCAGGCCGCCATCCGCAAGCTTGGGTGCACGTACGACGGCACGCTGCGCCACCACCGGCTCCGCGCGGACGGCTCCGTGCGCGACTCGGCGTACTTCTCGATGCTGACGGCCGAGTGGCCCCCGGCGAAGCGGGTGCTGGAGGGACGCGTCCGGTCCTGAATCGACTCAGTGCCCGCGCACGACCCAGTCGTCGTACGCCGCAGCCTCGGCCGCGATCGTCGTGTCGTCACCGTGACCGGTGTGCACGACCGTCCCGCCCGGCAGCGACAGCAGGGAGGTGCGGATCGAGTCGAGGATGGTCGGGAAGTCGCTGAACGACCGGCCGGTCGCGCCGGGGCCACCGTGGAACAGCGTGTCGCCGCTGAAGACCAGGCCGTCGCCGACGAAGCAGACGGCCCCTGGCGCGTGGCCGGGGGTGTGCCGCACCGTCAGCGTGGTGCCGGCGACCTCGATCACCTGGCCGTCGGCGAGCTCCGCGTCCGGCGCGCGGTCGTGGGTCCGGTCCCAGAGCACCCGGTCCGCCGGGTGCAGCCACACCGGCGCCTCGAGCTCGCGCGCGAGCTCCCAGGCGACGTTGACGTGGTCGTCATGGGCGTGCGTGCACAGGATGGCCTTGACCGGTCGGCCTCCGACCGCGTGAGCGATGGCCAGGGCGTCATGGGCAGCATCGATGACCACGACCTCGTCCTCGTCGCCGTACACCCAGACGTTGTTGTCGACCTCCCACGTCCCGCCGTCCAGGCTGAACGTGCCGCTGGTCACGACCTTCTGCACCGAGGCGCTCACAGGACCACCACCGAGCGCAGGACCTCGCCCCGCTCCATCCGGTGGAACGCCTCCTCCACATCGTCGAGGCCGATCCGTTCGGTCACGAAGTCGCCGAGGGGGAACCGGCCCTGCTGCCACAGCTCGACCAGGAGGGGGAAGTCCCGCTCCGGCAGGCAGTCGCCGTACCAGCTGGACTTGGTCGCGCCGCCGTGCCCGAAGACCTCGATGAGCGGGATCTCGAGGACCATGTCCGGGGTGGGGACCCCCACGAGGACGACCGTGCCGGCGAGGTCCCGCGCGTCGAACGCGGCGCGGAAGGTCTCGGGTCGGCCCACGGCGTCGATCACCACGTCCGGGCCGAAGCCGCCGGTGAGCCCGCGCAGGGCCGCGACGACGTCACCGCCTGCCTGGACGGTGTGGGTGGCCCCGAAGCCGCGGGCCCACGTGAGCTTGCGCTCGTCGAGGTCGACCGCGATGACCTGGCGTGCGCCGGCGTAGATCGCGCCGGCGATGGCCGCGTTGCCCACGCCACCGCAGCCGATGACGGCGACGGTGTCGCCCTGACGGACGGGGGCGGTGTGGACCGCGGCGCCGAAGCCGGCCATGACGCCGCAGCCGAGGAGCCCGGCAGCGGCCGGATCGACCGTCGGCACCTTCGTGCACTGGCCCGCCGCGACGAGCGTCTTCTCCGCGAACGCCCCGATGCCGAGCGCGGGGCTCAGCGGCGTTCCGTCCGCGAGGGTCATCTTCTGGGTGGCGTTGTGGGTGGCGAAGCAGTACTGCGGCCGACCCCGCTTGCACGCGCGGCACTGCCCGCAGACCGCGCGCCAGTTGAGGACGACGAAGTCCCCGGGCGCCACGTGCGTGACGTCCTCGCCGACCGACTCCACGACCCCCGCGGCCTCGTGGCCGAGCAGGAAGGGGAAGTCGTCGTTGATCCCGCCCTCGCGGTAGTGCAGGTCGGTGTGGCAGACGCCGCAGGCCTGCACCTTCACCAGGGCCTCACCCGGTCCGGGGTCAGGCACCAGCACGGTCTGGAGCGAGACGGGGGCGCCCTTGCTCAGGGCGACGACAGCGCGGACCTCGTGGGCCATGGGGACCTCCAGCGGGTGACAGGGCCGGTACGCCCCGCACCGTAGCCCGTCGTTCGTTAGCGTCCTGGCCATGACCAGCCCCGGTGATGATCTCCGCCAGTTCGTCGACGTCTCCCCCACGCCGTTCCACGCCGTGGCCGAGATGGCGCGTCGGCTCACCGCCGGTG
The DNA here is from genome assembly GCA_963760125.1 of uncultured Actinomycetota bacterium. Lineage (GTDB taxonomy): Bacteria > Actinomycetota > Actinomycetes > Mycobacteriales > SCTD01 > RYN-111. Next base: position 173,589 of record CAVXBV010000012.1, read on the forward strand.
GGTTCACGTCGCTCGCTGAGCAGGACCGCTGGAGCCTCGCTCCCGGCGACCAGCGGTACGTCGTGCGCGAGGGCAGCCTGCTCGCCTTCCGCGTCGGTACGGCGCCGCTGGCCGACCGCGGGGCCCGCCTCGTGGGGACGCACACGGACTCCCCGACGTTCACCGTCCGCCCGCGGCACGAGGTCACCCGCGCGGGATACCGCCTCGTGGGCGTCGAGCCGTACGGCGGGCTGCTGGCCCACACCTGGATGGACCGCGACCTCACCCTGGCCGGGCGGGTCGTGGACGCCGACGGCACGAGCCGCCTCGTCCAGCTGCCGGGCTCACCGCTGCGGCTGCCGTCCCTGGCGATCCACCTGGACCGGTCGGTGCGGGACGGGCTGGTCCTCGACCCGCAGCGGCACCTCGTCCCGGTCCTGGGGCTCGAGTCGGAACCCGCCCTCCTCGAGCAGCTCGGTGCCCAGGACGCCCTCGGGTTCGACCTCGTCCTGACCGACACCCAGCCGGCCGGCACGACGGGCTCGGACTGGGTGACGGCGCCGCGCCTGGACAACCTGGCGTCCTGCCACGCCGCGACCCTGGCCCTGCTCGCCGCGGGGCCAGCCGCCCACACCCAGGTGTTCGTCGCCAACGATCACGAGGAGGTCGGGAGCGGTTCGGCCGAGGGCGCTCGTGGGTCGTTCCTCGAGGACGTGCTGCGCCGGCTCGTGGCCGCCACCGGTGACCTCGACCCGCAGGCCTTCCATCAGGCGGTGGCCCGGTCCCGCCTGGTGAGCGCAGACATGGCGCACGCCGTCCATCCCAACTACAGCGACCGGCACGAGCCGTCACACACACCTCGGCTCGGTGGTGGGCCGGTCATCAAGCACAACGCGAACCAGGCCTACGCGACCGACGCCGCCTCCGCGGCCTGGTTCGCGGGGCGTGCCGCGTCCGTCGGTGTCGAGGTCCAGCGCTTCGTGACGCGCGCCGACCTGCCGTGCGGGTCGACCATCGGGCCGCTCACGGCCACCCGGCTCGGCCTCCCGACCGTGGACGTCGGCAACCCGTTGCTGTCGATGCACTCGATCCGGGAGACCGTCGCGGAGGAGGACATCCCGCTGATGGTGGCAGCGATGACGGCCTGCCTGGCCTCCGCGGTCTAGGGTCCTCGGGTGCAGACGATCAGCGTGTCCCAGGACTTCACCCTTCCCGTCGAGCGGGTCTACGCCTTCCTCGCCGAGCACGAGAACCTCGGCCCGCTGTTCGGCGCGCGGATCACGCGCGTGACCGACGGCGACACCGAGCGCAACGGCGTCGGGTCGGTGCGCCGGCTCAAGCTCGGTCCGCTGCCTGCCTTCCAGGAGACGGTGATCGAGGCCGTCCCGGACCAGCGCATCGTCTACCGCATCACCCAGGGCTCGCCGCTGCGCGACCACGAGGGGATCATGACCTTCACGCCGACCCCGACGGGCAGCCATCTCGACTACACGATCCGGTTCGGCACCGCCGTACCCGGTCTCGACCGCCTCGTGAAGCTCGGGCTCGAGCGCAACGTCCGCCGCGGTCTGGCCACGGTCGACGCGTTGGCCTAGCCCGCAGCGCGCACCGCAGCGAGGTCCTCGTCCGTCACGCCTTCGTGGAAGTCCGCGGGGAACGGCGGCAGTTCGTCCAGCGCGAACCACCGCAGGTCGCTGAGCTCCGGCCCGCACAGCTCGGGCTGCTGCCCGGCGGGCAGCACACCGACCGACACGAAGGTGACCGTCTGCCGGTCCACGTCCAAGAACACGCGATGCGCCGGCGCCACGGACAAGTGCAGACCCAGCTCCTCCTCGAGCTCGCGCTCCAGGGCCTCGACGGAGCCCTCACCCTTGCCCAGGAACCCACCGGGAGGCAGCCAACCGTTGCGGTACGTCGGCCGCACCAGCAGCAGCCGTGACCCGTCGTCGGTCAGCAGGCACATGGACCCGAGGCTGAAGTTCGGCGTACCCCGCCGGACCGCCTGAAGCTGGAGCGCAGGAGGCAGCCGCTTGTACACGGCGATCTTGAGGGCCTCGAGGTCCATCCGCCGAACCCTAGGGGCTATCTGTCTCCCTCGTTGAGGAAGCCACGGACCTTCTGGCCGTTCCGGTTGATGCAGGTCGTCAGCGCCCGTTCCTGGTCGAAGGTCGCCGTGCCGATGTCGAACCGCACGGGGAAACGGCCCTGGACATCAGGGTCCGGGTTTCCCCGGTCCGCGACGACGGTGACGCCCGGCAGGCCGCCGCAGGCCTCCTTGAGGGCGACCCGGTCGGCTTGGACCGCGTCCTGGCTCATCGTGACCACCAGCACCCTCCGGGCCGGCGAGAGCAGGATGTTGACGGCCGTGACGCTCATGGACAGGACCGCCAGGCTCGCGCCGATCCCGATGAGGACCTTGCTGCGTCGGCTCATCGGACGGCCCTCGAGGGCGAGCTGCTGGCTCATGGCTCCATCATCGCTCAGGACGGCCCGACGAGCGCGGCACGCGCCGACCGTGAGGTCGTGCGCTCAGTTGACCTGGCGCTCGTAACCTGCCCAGTACTGCTCACGCAGCTTGAACTTCTGGACCTTGCCGGTCGCTGTCCGCGGGATCGCGTCCCGGAACTCCACGGACGTGGGCGCCTTGTAACCGGCCAGGTGAGCCTTGCAGTGCGCGATCAGGTCGGCCTCGGTGGCCTCGCCCGCCAGGACGACGAGCGCCTTGATGGTCTCGCCCCACTTCTCGCTGGGGACGCCGATGACGGCAACCTCGGCGACCGCGGGGTGGTTGAACAGGCAGTCCTCCACCTCGATCGAGGACACGTTCTCGCCGCCCGTGATGATCACGTCCTTGCGGCGGTCCTGGATCGTGAGGTAGCCCTCCTCGTCGAGCACCCCGCCGTCGCCCGTGTGGAACCACCCGTCGGCGAGCGCGTCCGCCGTCGCCTCGGGCTGCTCCCAGTAGCCCTCGAGGACGACGTTGGAGCGGGCCAGGACCTCCCCCTGGTCGGAGATGGCCAAGGTGACACCCAGCGCCGGCATGCCGGCCCGGGCCAGACGGGGCGCCACCTGGTCCAGGGCGAGGTCGTCCTCCTCGGCGCGCCGCCGGTTGATCGTGAGCAGTGGCGAGGTCTCGGTCAGGCCGTAGATCTGGACGAACTCCCAGCCGAGCTCCTCCTCGATGCGCGCGATCGTCCGGGACGGAGGCGGCGCACCCGCGCAGATCACGCGGACGGCGTCGCGCCCCGGAACGGGACCGTCCCAGGTCGCCGCGGCCTCCAGGACGGAGGCCACGACCGCAGGTGCGGCGCACATCACGGTCACGCCGTACTTCTCGACGCGGCGGAGGATCTCGGCCCCGTCCACCTTGCGCAAGATGATGTGCGGGACGCCCATCCCGGTCATGGCGAACGGCATCCCCCAGCCGTTGGCGTGGAACAGGGGCAGGGTGTGGAGGTAGACGTCCCGGTCGGTGACCCCGGCGTGCAAGGCGAAGGTCAGCGCGTTGACCCAGACGTTGCGGTGCGTGATCTGCACGCCCTTGGGGCGGGCGGTCGTGCCGGAGGTGTAGTTGATGGTGGCGGTGGCGTCCTCGTCGGCCTCCCAGCGAGCAGGCTCGACGCCCACCCGCAGCAGGACGTCGTCGGACTCCTTGCCCAGGACGAACCGGTGCTGGGCCGTGACCTCGCGCAGAGAGTCGTCGACCTCGGGGTCCACGAGCAGGACCGACGCACCGGAGTGCTCCACGATGTAGCCGACCTCGGCCGCGGACAGCCGGAAGTTGACCGGGACGAGCACCCGCCCGGTCGAGCAGACGGCGTAGAAGAGCTCGAGCAGCCGGGCGCTGTTGTGGCTGACGACCGCCACGCGCTCGCCGACGCCGATGCCGAGGGCGTCCAGCCCCGCCGACAGCGCGCGGGTCCGGTCGGCGAACTCGCGGTAGGTCAGTGAGCCCAGTCCACCGTCCTGCGTGGGACCGGGCTCGTCGACCACGCCCGTGCGCAGGCCGTAGCAGAGCTCGGCACGGGACAGGAAGTCAGCTGTGGTGAACGGCACCTTCATGTCCTGCACTAAACACCCGCCCGTCCGTACGCTGGACGCATGGGGATCGATCCGGCGCGGCTGCAGGTCGCTCTGGACGTGCTGCGGGAGCTCGACGACCTCGAGCCGGACCACCCGGACGCCGTGGCGATCCGGAGGGCCACGGCGCACGTGTTCAAGAGCGTGAAGGTCCGTCGGCGCAGCGAGCGGCGGGCGTCCATCACCGCTGCCGACGAGGCGGTCACCAACCTCACCGCGACGGGGGCGAAGGACCGCATCGACGACGAGACCCGAGGGGTCCTGCTCGAGGCGACCGCCGAGACCGCTGTCGTCGGCACCCTGCTGCGGGCCAGGTCCTGCTACATCTGCAAGCAGCGCTACCGCGAGGTGCACGCCTTCTACCACCAGCTCTGCCCCTCGTGCGCCGACACCAACTGGACCAAGCGCGACGAGAAGGTCGACCTCACCGGGAGGCGCGCCCTGCTCACCGGCGGTCGCGCCAAGATCGGCATGTACATCGCCCTGCGGCTGTTGCGGGACGGGGCGGACCTCACCGTCACGACGCGCTTCCCGCACGACGCTGTCCGGCGGTTCACCGCCATGCCCGACAGCGGCGACTGGCTGCATCGGTTGCGCGTCGTCGGCGTCGACCTGCGTGACCCGCACCAGGTCGTGGAGCTGGCGCAGTCCGTCTCCGCACGAGGGCACCTTGACATCCTCATCAACAACGCGGCCCAGACCGTTCGACGCTCGGCAGCGTCCTACGCCCAGCTCGCCGCCGCTGAGCATGCTGCGGAGGCGCTCGAGACGAGCGTGCCGATCACGGACCTGCGTTCGGCGACCGCCGAGATCGAGGGGGCCATCGGTCGTCGTCTGACCCCGGAAGCCGTGACCGCGCTCGCGCTCACCAGCGGCTCGGCCTCGCTGTCCCGCATCGAGCAGGGCCTCGCCATCGACGCCGGCGGTCTGGTCCCGGACCTCGCGCCGGAGAACAGCTGGTCGCAGAAGGTCGACGAGGTCGACGCCGTCGAGATGCTCGAGGTCCAGCTCTGCAACAGCGTGGCGCCGTTCGTCCTCATCAGCCGGCTTCGGCCGTCCCTCGCCGCCAGCCCGCACCGTCGGACGTACGTCGTCAACGTGAGCGCGATGGAGGGGCAGTTCAGCCGGCGGTACAAGGGCGCCGGCCACCCCCACACCAACATGGCCAAGGCAGCGCTCAACATGCTGACCCGCACCAGTGCCGGGGAGATGCTCGAGGCCGACGGCATCCTCATGACGGCCGTCGACACCGGGTGGATCACCGACGAGCGACCGCACCCGACCAAGGCGCGTCTGCACGACGAGGGCTTCCACGCACCGCTGGACCTCGTCGACGGTGCGGCTCGGGTGTACGACCCGATCGTGCAGGGCGAGCGAGGCACCGACCTGTTCGGCTGCTTCCTCAAGGACTTCCAGCCGTCGCCCTGGTGACGCTCCACGATGCGGTCGCTGCCGGCGACGTCCTGGTGCTGTCGGGGGCGGGGCTGTCGACCGAGTCCGGCATTCCGGACTACCGCGGACCCACCGGCGCCGCACGCCCCTCGACGCCCATGACCTACCAGGCCTTCACCGGGTCGCCACAGGCCCGCCAGCGGTACTGGGCCCGGTCCCACCTGGGCTGGCGGTCGATCTCCCGCGCCGTCCCCAACGCCGGTCACGTTGCGGTGGCGAGGCTGCAAGGAGCAGGGCTCCTCGCGGGCATCGTCACGCAGAACGTCGACGGCCTGCACCAGGTGGCGGGCGCTGCGGACGTGGTCGAGCTCCACGGAGCCCTGGATCGCGTCCGCTGCCTCAGCTGCGAGGAGGTGAGCTCGCGCGAGGCGCTCGAGGTCCGCCTCACCGAGGCGAATCCCACGTTCACCGACCTGTCTGCCCCGCTGCGGCCGGACGGAGACGTCGATCTCGAGGACGTCCGCGACTTCGTCGTCGTCGGGTGCGCGCAGTGCGGCGGGCTGCTGAAGCCCGACGTCGTCTTCTTCGGCGAGGTCGTGCCGCGCCCCCGCGTCGACCTGGCCTTCACCCTCCTCACCCGCGCGCGCACCTTGCTGGTCCTCGGCAGCTCGCTGACCGTGATGTCGGGTTACCGGTTCGTCCTCGCTGCCGCGAAGTCCGGCACCGCGGTGGTCGTGGTCAACCAGGGACCGACCCGTGGTGATGCCCAAGCCGCCTTGCTCGTGGATGCGCCCCTGGGGGCCACGCTGACCGACCTCGTGGACCGGTTGGTGCTCCCGTGATCCGCGTCGTCTTCGTCTGCACCGGCAACATCTGCCGCTCGCCCACGGCCGAAGCGGTGCTGCGACAGCAGGTGCGCGAAGCGGGGCTCGAGCACGCCATCGAGGTGTCGAGCGCCGGTACCGGGGACTGGCACGTGGGGGATGACGCCGACCCGAGGTCCCTGCGCGTGCTGCGCAACCGGGGCTACGACCTGGACCACCAGGCGCGGCAGTTCCGCGCCTCCTGGTTCGACGACCACGACATGGTGATCGCCTTGGACCGCTCCCATCAGCGAGACCTCCGCGCGCTGCGCCCCGGGGTCGACGTGCCGCTCCTGCGCGACGTCGACCCCGTCGGGAACGGTGACGTTCCCGATCCCTACTACGGTGGGCCCCAAGAGTTCGAGGACGTCCTCGACATCGTCGAGCGCTCCTGCCGGGTGCTGCTGGAGGAGCTGCGTGGACGAGTGGGTCAAGAGCCGGGCTGACGCCCCTCTGGGCGCGTTCGTCGCCGAAGCTGCCGGCCTCGACTGGATTCGCGTCCCGGGAGGACCGCGCGTCCCGCTGGTGCTGGACGTCACCGCTGAGGCTCTCACGCTCGAGCGCGTCACCCCCGGTGCGCCGACCGCCGACGTGGCCGACGACTTCGGGCACCGGCTTGCCACCCTGCACCAGACGGGCGCCGACGCGTTCGGGGCGCCGTGGACGGGTTACGTCGGGCCCGTCGCCGACCTGCTGCCCCTCGACAACGCAGACTCCCCCACCTGGGCGGAGCACTTCGCCGAGCGACGCGTGGGTCCGGCGTTGCGCGAGGCCCGGGACAGAGGGCGGCTGGACGAGCGCGACGCGACGGCCGTCGCAGTCCTGCTGGAGCGGCTCTCGGCTCTCGTCCCGACCGAACCGGTGGCCCGCCTCCACGGCGACCTCTGGACCGGGAACGTCCTGTGGTCACCGGGCCGGGTGTGGCTGATCGACCCGGCTGCCCACGGCGGCCACCGCGAGACCGACCTCGCGATGCTCTCGCTGTTCGGTCTGCCCTTCCTGGATCGCGTCCTGGCGTCGTACGACGAGTGCTGGCCGTTGCAGGACGGCTGGCGTGAGCGCCTGCCCCTGCACCAGCTCTGGCCGCTGCTGGTGCACGCAGCCCTGTTCGGTGGCGACTACGGCCGACGGGCCGGCGACGTGGCGCGCGCGTTCGTCTGATGTCGGGGCAGCTCAAGGCCTGGCCCTAGGCGGAGCTTCTGGCCGACGAGCAAACCTGTCGACGATGGGCCGGGTGCTGCGGTAGACCCGGGTCATGCAGATCCGACGAGTACGCACGGTGGCGGACCTCGAGGCCTTCCAGATCGTCGAGGAGGCAGCCCTGGCGCACCACTTCGTCGGTCTGCCGGCCGATCCGATCGAGGAGCGGCTACCCCTGCTCGAGGGGAGGGCGCGCGCCGGGGAGCTGACCCTGCTCTGGGTCGGGCTCCTCGACGACGGCAGCCCGGTGGGGTCGCTGTCGATCATGCTGCCGCAGCTCGACAACCTCACCGTCGCCCACGTCGACGGTGCGGTGCACCCGGAGGCGTCCGGTCGTGGCCTCGGGCGGGAGCTGCTGGCGCACGCGCTGGCGGTGGTGCGGGCCGAGGGACGAAGCCGGGTGTTCATCGAGGCACCGCAGCTGCCGGACGGTCGACCGGGGCCAGCGTTCGGGATGCTCACCGGTGTCGGTGCCCGGCGGGTGCTGGACGACGACCGCCGCGTCCTGGACCTCCGTGCCCACCCGCCCGGCGACCCTGCGGTGGCCCCGGAGGGCTACCAGGTGGTGCAGTGGACCGACCGGGCGCCGGAGGCCCTGGTCGAGGGCTGCGCCTACCTGCTCGGGCGCATGGTCCTCGACATGCCGATGGGTGAGAGTGACTACGAGCAGGAGAAGTGGGACGTCGCGCGCTACCGCGCCAGTGAGCAGGACGCGAGGGACCGAGGACGGACACGCGTCTCCACGGCGGTCGTGCACCTCGCGAGCGGTGCTGTCGTCGGCGTCTCCGACATCGGCATCAACCAGCGCCGGCCGGACGTCTGCTACCAGTGGAACACGATCGTCGACCCCGATCACCGTGGCCGGGGGCTCGGTCTGGTGCTCAAGACGCACAACCACCGGCACCTGCTCGCGACCTGCCCGGAAGCACGCTGGATCAACACGTGGAACGCCAGCACGAACGCCCACATGGTGCCCATCAACGACCGGCTCGGCTATCGCGTGGCCGAGCGGTGGAGCGAGTGGCAGCTCGACCTGTGAGTCAGTCGAGGAAGGACTGCGGCTCGGCCTGGCGCTCGAACTGCGTCCGGTAGAGCTCGGCGAACAACCCCTCTTTCGCGAGCAGCTCGGCGAACGTGCCGCGTTCGGCCACCCGTCCCTCGGCGATCACCAGGATCTGGTCGGCGTCGCGCACCGTCGACAACCGGTGCGCGATGACCACCGACGTACGGCCCTGCAGTGCCGTCGCCAGGGCGCGCTGCACCGCCGCCTCGGACTCGCTGTCGAGGTGGGCCGTCGCCTCGTCCAGGACGACGAGGCCGGGCTCCTTGAGCAGCAGCCGCGCGATGGCCATGCGCTGCTTCTCGCCGCCGGACAAGCGGTAGCCCCGGTCCCCCACGACCGTGTCCAACCCGTCCGGCAGCGCGCGGACGAGCGGACCGACCTGCGCGGCCTCGAGCGACGCCCAGAGCTGGTCGTCGGTGGCCTCCGGACGGGCGTAGAGGAGGTTCGCGCGGATGCTGTCGTGGAACATGTGCGCGTCCTGCGTCACGACACCCACCGCGTCACGCAGCGACTGGAGCGTGACGTCCCGGACGTCGTGCCCACCGATCAGGATCGCGCCGTCCTGGACGTCGTACATGCGGGTGAGCAGCTGGGAGATGGTCGTCTTGCCCGCCCCGGACGGCCCGACCAGCGCCGTGAGCGAACCGGCGGGAGCGTCGAACGAGACCCCGTGCAGGACCTGCTGCGGCTCGGTGTTGTCCAGGATGGCCACCGACTCCAGCGACGCGAGCGACACCTCCTCGGCGCGCGGGTAGCGGAACCGGATGTCGCGGACCTCGAGCGCCATCGCCTGCTTCGGCAGGGCGACCGCACCAGGCTTCTCGGCCACCATCGGGGCGAGGTCGAGCACCTCGAAGACGCGCTCGAACGACACCAGGGCGGTCATGACGTCCACGCGCACGTTGGACAGCGCGGTCAGCGGTCCGTAGAGCCGGGTCAGCAGGGTCGCGAGGGCCACCACGGTGCCGACCTGCAGCGTGCCGTTCGCGGCGTAGGTCCCGCCCACGCCGTACACCAGGGCGGTGGCCAGGGCTGCCACGGTGGTGAGAGCGACGAAGAAGACGCGGCCGTACATCGCCGAGGTCACGCCGATGTCCCGGACCCGCCCGGCGCGGTCGCGGAACGCCTGGTCCTCCTGCTCGGGACGGCCGAACAGCTTGACCAGCAACGCCCCGGAGACGTTGAACCGCTCCGTCATGGAGTTGTTCATCTCGGCGTTGAGGGCGTAGCTCTCGCGGGTGAGCTCTTGCAGCCGCTTGCCGACGATCTTGGCGGGGATGACGAAGACCGGGAGCAGGACGAGCGACAGCAGGGTGATCTGCCAGGAGAGCACGAACATGACGATGAGCGTCAGGGTGACCCCGATGACGTTCGACACCACGTTGGACAGGGTGCCGGTGAAGGCCTGCTGCGCGCCGAGGACGTCGTTGTTGAGCCGGCTGATGAGAGCACCGGTCTGGGTGCGGGTGAAGAAGGCGATCGGTTGCCGCTGGACGTGCCCGTAGACCTGCGAGCGCAGGTCGTAGATGAGCCCCTCACCGATGCGTGCTGAGTACCACCGGTTGATGAGCCCGGTGACCGCGTCGACGAGGGCCAGGACGGCCACGAAGACCGCCAGTGCCAGGACCAGCCCGGGACGACCGGTCTCGGGCGGGTTGGTGCCGATGCCGTTGTCGATGATCTCCTTGAGCACCAGGGGCGGCGCGATGGCGATGACCGCGTCGATGACGATGACCACGAGGAACGCCAGCAGCTGCCGCCGGTACGGCGCCGCGAACCTCGCGATCCGCTTGACCGTGCCGGGCGCCAGCTTGCGATCGGCAACGGTCGCGTCCCGCTGGAACGACCGCATCATCTGCATGGGCCCACCGGGGCCCATCGGTCCTGACATCTGCACGCCTCCTAGAAGGCGCTGATCCCCGTCAGGGCTCGGCCGATGATGAGCTTCTGGATCTGGGACGTGCCCTCGTACAGCGTGGTAACACGCGCATCGCGCAGGTACTTCCCGGCGGGGTATTCATCGATGTAGCCGTAGCCGCCGTGCGCCTGCACGCAGTTGTTGGCTGCCCGGACCGACGCCTCGCTGGCGTAGTACTTGGCCTTCGACGCCGCGAGGCTGTAGTCCTCGCCTCGGGTCTTCAGGTCGGCAACGCGCCAGGTGAGCAGGCGCGCGCAGTCGACCTCGACCGCGGTGTCGGCGATGAGCTCCTGCACGAGCTGGTGACCCGCGATGACCTTGCCGAACTGGGTGCGCTGCGTCGTGTAGGCCACCATGGCGTCCAGCGCCGCCTGCGCCAGGCCGGTGCACGAGGCCCCGAGCGACATCCGGCCGTCGTTCAGCGCGGTGAGCGCGACGCGGATGCCCTTGCCCTCCTCACCGCCGAGCAACGCCTCAGCGGGGACGCGCACGTCGCGCAGGACCAGCTCTGCGGTGTCGCAGGAACGCAGACCGAGCTTGCCGTGGATCTGGCGCGCCTCGAAGCCCGGCGTGTCGTTCGGCACGAGGAACGCGCTGACACCGCGGGCCCCCGGGCCGCCGGTGCGCGCCATGAACAAGGTGACCCCGGCGATCGTGCCGTTCGTGATGAAGATCTTGGTGCCGTTCAGCAGATAGCCCCCGTCCGGCTGCTTGACGGCTGTGGCCTGCAGGTCGGCGGGGTTGGAGCCGAAGTCGGGTTCGGTGAGCCCGAAGCAGCCCAGCACCTCGCCGGTGGCCATCCGCGGGAGCCACTGCTGCTTCTGCTCCTCGGTTCCCCAGCGGTCGATGGAACCGGCGACGAGGCCGAGGTGCACGCTGACGATGGAGCGTACGTTCGCGTCCCCGCGGCCGAGCTCCTCGATGAACAGCACATAGGACAGCGGGTCACCGCCGCCGCCGCCGTAGGCCTCGGGGATGGACAGGCCGATGAAGCCGGTCTGCCTCAACCCGTCGAGCGCCTCCTGCGGGAACCGCTCCTGTCGGTCGTTCTCCAGCGCGCGCGGTGACACGACGTCGTCCACCCACTGCTTGACGGCCTTCTTGACGGCGTCCTGGTCCGGGCTGAGCGTGAGGTCCATCGGGTCCCTTGTGGTGGTGGTGAGCAGATGCGTTCCCCCACCTTCGCACCGCGACCGGTCGGGTGGCGACCCGACCCCGGTCTACCCCTTGGGACCCCGTGTCGCTCCGCCTCGGCCGCGAAGGGGCGTACCGGACTCGCTCAGGATCCGGTGCACGAAGCCGTAGGAGCGGCCGGAGTCGCCGGCTAGCGCCCGGATGCTCGCGCCGTCCTCGTACTTGCGACGGAGGGTGTCCGCCAGGGTGGTCCGGTCTCCCCCGGTGATACGACTGCCCTTCTTGAGCTCGGTCACGTCTGCCGTCCTCTCGCTGCGGGTCCTGCGACAGCCGGTACTCCCGGTGATCGGATCGGCTCTACCATCCGTGCGGCCCTTCTACGCCTCCCCCAGCATGGTTCTTGCCACGAGAGTGACGTCCTGCCGGGCAACACGCCTGTCACGTTGACGAAGGACAGCAAGATCTCTCCTCGGGGTTGGGACCACCCGGGACTCCCGCGCAGCGGCGGGCCTCACAGGCCGTGGGCCTCCTGGAGGGACGCGCAGCCGGCCACGGCGAGGACGTGCCGCAGATCGGCGGTCAGCGCGAGCAGGCAGTCGCGGACGCCGTCCCGGCCGGCGGCGGACAAGGCCCACAGCACGGGTCGGCCCACCAGCACTGCCTGGGCCCCTAGTGCCAGCGCACAGAGGACGTCAGCGCCGCTGCGTACTCCCCCGTCGACCAGTACGGGCACCTCCACGGAGGCCACGACGTCCGCGAGCGCGTCCGCCACTCTCACGGCGCGCGCCAGCTGCCGCCCTCCGTGGTTGCTCACCACCACCCCGGCCGCGCCCGCCTGCACGCAGGCAGCCGCATCGTCGCCGCGCAGCAGCCCCTTCACGAGCACGGGGAGTCCGGTCGCGCCGGCCAGCCACCCGACAGCTGCCAAGGTCGCGGAGGGGTCCTGCTCCAGGTCACCCAGGCGGTCCCGCCGGTCGGTTCCGAGGTACGGCGTGTCGCCGGTGAGCACGATCGCCCTGGCGCCGCGGTCCCGCGCCCGCTGGGCGTCGTCCAGGGTGCGCGCGCGGTCGCGGAGCACGTAGCTCTGCCACCACCACGGACCGGGCGGCGTGACCTCCACGTCCGCCCGCGACGACACGACGTAGAGGCTGCCGGCCGCTGCCGCTCCGGCAGCGCTCTCCACCTCGCCGCCCGGGTGCACCCGCTGGTGACCGGCGGTCGGTGCCACGAGGACCGGCGTCCCGAGGGGGCTGCCGAACAGGTCGAGCGAGAGGTCCACGGTGCTGACGTCGCGTAGGACGTGCGGCCGGAGCCGGACGTCCTGCCAGCCGCCGTCCTCGTGGCCCTGCTCGACGTACGCGACGACGTCTGGAGGCAGGGCAGCCCGTGCCGCGTCGCGCTGGGACGCGAGCAGCGGGTGCATCAGGCCAGGGCGATGAGGTCGGCGAGCGCGTCCGACCACTGGTCCTCGACGCCGTCGGGCAGGAGCAGCACCTTGTCGGGCTCCAGCGCTGCCACGGCGCCCTCGTCGTGGGTCACCAGGACGACCGCGCCCTGGTAGGTGGCCAGGGCGCCGAGGACCTCCTCCCGCGACGCAGGGTCGAGGTTGTTGGTCGGTTCGTCGAGCAGGAGCACGTTGGCGCCGCTGACGACCAGCGTGGCCAGGGCGAGGCGGGTCTTCTCCCCGCCGGACAGGGTGCCGGCCCGCTGGTGGACCACGTCCCCGCTGAACAGGAACGAGCCGAGGACCCGGCGCGCCTCGGGCTCGGGGAGCTCAGGGGCGCTGGTGCGCATGTTCTCCAGCACGGTGCGGTCGGTGTCCAGGGTGTCGTGCTCCTGGGCGTAGTAGCCCAGGACGCAGCCGTGGCCCGGCAGGACCTCACCGGTATCGGGCGCCTCGGTCCCGCTCAGGAGCTTGAGGAGCGTCGTCTTGCCGGCGCCGTTGAGCCCCAGGACCACGACGCGCGCGCCACGGTCGATCGCGAGGTCGACGTCGGTGAAGATCTCCAGGCTGCCGTAGGACTTGCTCAGCTCGCGGGCCGTGAGCGGTGTCTTGCCGCACGGCTTGGGCTCAGGGAAGCGGAGCTTGGCGACCCGGTCCTGCGCGCGCATGCCCTCGGTGCCCGCGAGCATCCGCTCCGCACGCTTGGCCATGCCCTGCGCAGCCTTGGCCTTGGTGGCCTTCGCCCGCATCTTGTCGGCCTGCAGCATGAGGACACCGGCCTGCTTCTCGGCATTGGCGCGTTCGCGCTTGCGCCGCTTCTCATCGGTCTCGCGCTGCTGCAGGTAGGTCTTCCAGCCGACGTTGTACTGGTCCATCTCGGCCCGGTTGGCGTCCAGGTGGAACACCTTGTTGACCACTGCGTCGAGCAGGTCGACGTCGTGGCTGATGACGATCAGGCCGCCCACGTGCTTCTTCAGGAAGTCGCGCAGCCAGACGATCGAGTCGGCGTCGAGGTGGTTGGTCGGCTCGTCCAGGAGCAGCGTCGTGGCGCCGCTGAACAGGATCCGGGCGAGCTCGACCCGTCGGCGTTGACCGCCGGACAGCGTGCCGATGCGCTGCTCCAGCGCGCGGGTGGGCAGGCCGAGGTTGCTGCAGATGCGGGCGGCCTCAGCCTCAGCGCCGTACCCGTCGAGGGCGACGAACCGCTCCTCGAGCTTGCCGTAGCGCTCGATCACGGACAGGTCGTCGGGCTTCTCGGTCATCTCGACCTGGAGCTTCTCCATCTTGCGGACGAGGTCGTCGAGGCCTCGCGCGCTGAGCACCCGGTCGCGCGCCAGGACGTCGAGGTCCCCGGTGCGGGGGTCCTGCGGCAGGTAGCCGACCTCGCCGGCCCGCACGATCTGCCCGGCAGCGGGCAGGGTCTCGCCCGCGAGGGTCTTGGTCAGGGTCGTCTTGCCGGCGCCGTTGCGGCCGACCAGGCCGATGCGGTCGCCCGGCTGGACGCGGAAGGTCACGTCCGACAGCAGGGCGCGCGCCCCGGCGCGCAGCTCGAGGGCGGTGACGGTGATCATGGGGTTCCTTCTGGGACGCGGTGGGCAGGTGGGCGACAAGAGCTCGCCAGCCTCAGTGCGTCGTCACGACCACCAGAGTAGAGGACAACGCGCCCGTGGACTTCAACGACAACGCCAGGCTGGACACCTCGCAGGTCAGCGATCGCCGCGGGCGCGGCGGGCGCGGCGTGGCGCTCGGAGGGGGTGGGCTCGGCATCGTCGGCCTGCTGATCGCGCTCGTCCTGGGTGTGAACCCGGCTGACCTGACCGGCGGCTCGGACCCGGCGGGCCAGTCCGCCTCGGTCTCCGACCTCAGCAGCCGCTGCCAGACCGGCGCCGACGCCGACCGGGACGACGACTGCCGCATCGTCGGCGTCGCCAACAGCGTCCAGGCCTACTGGCGTACGGCGCTGAAGGACTACCGCGACTCCGACACCGTCCTGTTCACGGGCCAGGTGTCCACCGGCTGCGGCGCCGCCACGTCTGCCGTCGGCCCGTTCTACTGCCCGAGCGACGAGCTCATCTACCTCGACCTCGGGTTCTTCGAGGAGCTGCGGACCACGTTCGGTGCGCAGGGCGGGACCTTCGCCCAGGCGTACGTCATCGCCCACGAGTACGGCCATCACGTGCAGGACGTGCTGGGTGTCTCGTCCGACGGTGGAAAGGGCGCGACGTCCCGGTCCGTCCGGGTCGAGCTGCAGGCCGACTGCTACGCCGGCGTCTGGGCCAAGAACGCGGTCGACACGGGGTTCGTGGCGCCGCTCACACAGGCCGACATCGCCGATGGGCTGGACGCCGCGGCGTCGATCGGTGACGACCGGATCCAGAAGGAGTTCAACGGCCGCGTGGACGAGGGCTCGTTCACGCACGGGTCCGCAGCCCAGCGGCAGAAGTGGTTCACCACCGGCTACCGCACCGGTTCGCCGAGGGGCTGCGACACCTTCAGCGGCGGGATCTAGAGCGCGCGGACGGCGGCACGGGCAGCTGCGCCGTCCGCTGCTGCGAGCGCCGCGGACGCCCGGTCCCGGCACTGCTGAAGGGTGAGCGCCGCCACGGCTGCGCGCACCTCCGCGACCGAGTTCGGAGCCATCGACAGGCTGGTCACACCCAGGCCCACCAGGACAGGTGCCAGGAGGGCGTCGCTGGCCGCCTCGCCGCAGACGCCCACGGGCTTGCCGAGTCGCTGCCCGGCCTCGGCGGTCAGCCGGACGAGCTCCAGCAGCGCCGGTTGCCAGGGGTCGAGCAGATCCGCCAGGTCACCTGCCATCCGGTCGGCGGCGAAGGCGTACTGCGCCAGATCGTTGGTGCCCAGGCTCAGGAAGTCACAGCGCTCGAGCAGCTTCTCGGCACGTAGCGCGGCGGCGGGCACCTCGACCATCGAGCCGGCCAGCGCAAGCCCGTGCGCTCTGCACTGAACTGCGAACTCGCCTGCCTCCTGCGGCGTCGACACCATCGGGGCCATCACCCAGACGTCGGCGTCGGTCGCCTGCGCGGCCTGCGCCAACGCACCGAGCTGGCGGTGGAGCAGCTCCGGGTACCGACGGCTCGTGCGCAGGCCACGCACGCCCAGCGCCGGGTTCGGCTCGTCGAGGACGGTCACGAACGCCAAGGGCTTGTCCGCACCGGCGTCGAGCGTGCGGACCACCACCTTGCGGCCTGAGAACGCCGCGAACACCTTCGTGTAGGCGGCGACCTGGTCGGCGACGCTCGGCTCCTGCGGCCGGTCCAGGAACAGGAACTCGGTCCGAAACAGTCCGACGCCCTCGCTGTCGACGGCGGCAGCCGCAGCGATGCCGCTGTCGGCGCCGACGTTGACCAGCAGCTTCACCGCGTGACCGTCAAGCGTCCGGCCGGGGCCGCTGACGTGCGCGAAGCCCGCTGTGCGGACCGCCTCGGCAGCCAGCGCGTGCTCGGCAACGTCCGCGGAAGGGTCCAGCACGATGGTGCCGCGGGCGCCGTCCACGAGGACCGCCTGCCCGTCCGCGAGCCCGCTGGCGCCGGCGCAGGCGACCACTGCTGGTACGCCGAGTGACTTGGCCAGGATGGCGGTGTGACTGGTCGGTCCGCCCTCCTCCGTGACGAGAGCCAGCACCACGCTCGGGTCCAGGCCCGCAGTGTCTGCCGGAGCCAGGTCCGTGGCGACGAGGACGAACGGGTGACCAGGCGCCGGGACACCGGGCACGGGCACACCGAGAGCTCCCGCGATGGCTCGCGAGCGCAGGTCGTCGAGGTCCGCGACCCGCTCTGCGAGGTAGGGACCGGCGGCAGCCAGAGCGGCCCGGAAGCCGGCGAACGCCTGCTGCAGCGCGACCGCGGCGGCCGCCCCCTCCCCCGTGGCCCGCGCGACCTCTTCCGTCAGCGAGGGGTCGCGCGCCATCATGGCCTGCGCCTCCAGCACCGCTGCCGCTTCCCCTCCGACCTCAGCGGCCTTGCGCTCCAGGAACCCCGCCACCTGCTCGAGAGCCTCCACAGCGACCGACTGCTCGTGCTGGGGCGTCCCCGACGGCAGCAGTCCCGAGGGGACGAGCACCGGCGGTGCCATGCGGACCACGGTGCCGTGCACCACGCCGGCGCTGACGCCCAGCCCCTGCAGCTCGTCCGCCATGGTTCAGCTCTCCGCGTCGTCGTGGTCGGTCTCGAGCACGGCGACGAGGGAGTCCAGCGCGGCCTCCGCGTCGTCACCGTCGACGGTGACGGTGACCTCGTCGCCGCCGCGGGCGTCGAGGGAGAGCACCATGAGGATGCTCTTCGCGTTGACCGGGTCCCCGCCCGACTTGGCGATGGTCACGCCTGCCGGGACAGCCGTGGCGGCCTGGACGAACAGGGACGCGGGGCGGGCGTGCAGACCCACCCGGGAGCCGATGACCGTGCTGCGTGAGGGCATGTCGAGGTCCTCCTAGACCCGGGCGGTCGCGGGCACGCCCGCGACATCGGAGGTGAGGGACTGCTCGGGCAAGGTGAGGACCCGGCGCCCCGTCGACTTGAGGGCCACCACGCTGGCGGCGCTCACCAGGATGCCCGCCACGATGGCGAGCAGGTACAGCACCGGACGACCGACCAGTCCGACGACGAAGATGCCCCCGTGTGGAGCTCGGCTCGTGGCGCCGACGGCCATCGACAGGGCGCCCGTCACGGCGCTGCCGGCCATGAGGGAGGGGATGACGCGGAGGGGATCGCCTGCCGCGAAGGGGATCGCGCCCTCGGTGATGAACGACGCGCCCAGCAGCCAACCAGCCTCGCCGGCCTTGCGCTCGGGCTCCGTGAACAGCTTGGGGCGTACGACGGTGGCGAGCGCCAGGGCGATCGGTGGCGTCATGCCCGCGGCCATGACTGCCGCCATGACGTCGAGGTTGCCCGCTGCCAGGCTGGCGACGCCGAAGGTGTAGGCCACCTTGTTCACCGGACCGCCCATGTCGAAGGCCATCATCAGGCCGAGCAGCGCACCCAGCAGGATCGCGTTCGTGCCGGTCAGGCCGTTCAGCCCGCTGGTCATCGCGTCGGTGACGCTCTTCACCGGCTTGCCGATGACGAAGACCATGAGGAAGCCGATCGCGATCGTCGTGATCAGCGGGACGACAACGACGGGCATGACCCCCGCCATCCCGCGAGGCACCTTGACCTTGCCGATGGCGAGCACGAGCGCTCCCGTCGCGAGGCCGCTGAGCATGCCACCGAGGAACCCCGCGCCGACGATCGAGGCGAGCAGTCCACCGACGATGCCGGGGACGAGGCCTTGCCGGTCGGCCATGGCGAACGCGATGAAGCCGGACAGGATGGGGGCGAGCATGAAGAAGGCGATCTTGCCGAGGGCGAACAGGAGCCCGGCGTATCCGGCCTGCCTGATGATGGCGTCGAAGTCACCACCGAGCGGCAGGTTGCCGGCGACGCTGGTGTACTCCACGCCGTTGAAGGTCCCGCCGTACAGCTTGGTGACCACCTCGTCGCCGCCGAGCAGGAAGCCGAGCGCGATGAGGATGCCGCCAGCGGCGACAAACGGGATCATGTAGCTGACGCCGGTCATGAGCCACTGGCGCAGCTGGGTGCCCGGGCCGACCTTGTGGGCCGTGGCGACGACCGCGGCCTGCTTGGGGCCGCGCCCGGTCGCGGCGGCCGATGCCTCAGCGAGAAGGCCCGCGGGGTCGTTGATCGCGCGCTTCACGCCGCTGCTCACCTGCGGCAGGTGGGCGAAGCGCTCCTTGCCCCGCACCTCGACGTCCGCGGCGAAGATGGCCACGTCGGCGTCGGCGAGCTGCTCGGGCGTGAACGGGTCCGCCCCCGCTGCGCCCTGCGTCTCGACGTGGATCTCATGACCTGCCGCGAGCGCGGCCTGCTCGAGGGACTCGGCCGCCATGTAGGTGTGCGCGATCCCGGTGGGGCAGCTGGTGACAGCGACGATCTTCACAGCCCGAGCACCTCTCGGTTGATGATGTCGACGACAGCCTGCTGGCTGGCGGCGTCGAGCAGAGCGTCCTTGAAGGACGCGTGGATCAGCTTGCGGGCGAGCTTGGCGAGGATCGTCATGTGCTCGGATCCCCCGCCGTCCGGGGCCGCGATGAGGAAGACCAGATGCGCTGGGCCGTCGGGGGCGCCGAAGTCGATACCGCCCCTGCTCCGCCCGAACCCCAGCGTCGGCTGGGTCACGTGAGCGGAGCGGCAGTGCGGGATGCCGATCCCACCTTCGAGACCGGTGGCCATCTGCTCCTCCCGCGCGGCGACGTCGGAGAGGAAGCCCTCGAGGTCGGTGACCCGTCCGGCGGCGACGAGCCGCTCAGCGAGGGCGCGGGTGCCGGTGGCCCGGTCGTCAGCTTCGAGGTCGAGGTCGACCAGGTCGGCGGTGATGAGATCGCTCACGGTCAGGGTCCTTTCAGGGTGCGGTCGAGGGGCAGGTGGTCGGAGATGCGCACGCGAGCGCGGTCGAGGTCGGAGGGTCCGGGCATGCGACTCCCGGGAAGCTGGACGGCGGCTGCGCCCCAGGCCAGGCCCTCGCCGAGCGCGAGTGGCCCGTGCCCGCCGGCCGACAGGAAGCCCGCGAGGGTCGCGTCGCCCGCGCCGACGCTCGAGACCGGGGCGTCGACGGGGCTCTCGCCGAACCACGCCTCCGGACCTTCGACGAGCACGGCGCCGTCGGCTCCGAGGCTGGCCAGGACGGAGCCCGCGCCCCGATCGAGCAGGCTCCGTGCCGCGCTCACGACCTCCCCGACCGTGCGGACGGGGAGGCCGGAGACCTCGGCGAGCTCGTCGCGGTTCGGCTTGATGAGGGCTGGCGCGGCGGCGAGCGCCTGCGCGAAGGGCTCTCCGCTGCTGTCCAGCACCACCTGAGTGCCCAGGGCACGCAGCTCGTGGGTGAGGGTCGCGAGCAGGTCGTCGGGTGCGCCTGGCGGCAGGCTGCCGGCGAGCACGACCCAGGCCGCGTCGGTGGCCGCCTTGGTGGCGATCTCCACGAGGGCTGCGCACTCAGCGGCAGACAGGGTGGGCCCCGGCTCGTTCAGCTTGGTGACCGTGCCGTCCGGCTCGACGACGCTCACGTTGGCGCGGACGTCCCCTGCGATGTCGACGGCCGTGACGGCGATGCCGGCGGACTGCAGCAGCAAGACCAGCTGTGCTCCCACAGCGCCACCCACGGGGAGCACGGCGCGGGTCGAGAGGCCGTGAGCGGCGAGCGCGCGGGAGACATTGATGCCCTTGCCACCGGGGTCGACGCGGGCGCCGGTGGCTCGGAGCACCTCGCCGCGCACCAGGGCGTCGATCTCCACGGTTCGGTCGAGCGAGGGGTTGGCCGTGACGGTGAGGATCACGCGAGGACCACCTTGGGGCCGGCGGCCTCGAGCGCTGCAGCGACACGGGGGTCCACTCCGGTGTCCATGACGAGCGTCTCGATGTCGTCGAGCCGGGCGAACCGGGCGAACTGGTCGTCCCCGATCTTGCTGGAGTCCGCCAGGACCACGACCCGCCGCGCGGCCGCGACCATGGCCCGCTTCACCGCCGCCTCGGCCGGGTCAGCGGTCGTGAGGCCGCGGTCGACGCTCACCCCGTTGGCGCCGAGGAAGGCGACGTCCACCGAGAGCTCGGCGAGGCCGGCGAGAGCCATGTGGTCCACGCTGGCCAGCGTTCGCGGGCGGACGCGGCCGCCTAGCAGGTGCACGGTGAGATCAGTGCGGGCGGCCAGGACCATCGCGATCGGGAGGGCATTGGTCACGATGACGAGCTCGCGCCCCAGCGGGAGCAGATCAGCGAGCTGCGCGGTGGTGCTGCCGGCGTCGAGCAGCACCGTCTGCGCGCCGTCGAGCTCGGCCACGGCGGACTGGGCGATGCGCCGCTTCTGCTCGAGGCGCTCGCTCGAACGGACAGCCAGGGCGGCCTCGTGCCGCAGCCGCTCGGCGGGAATCGCCCCCCCGTGCACCCGCCGGACGACGCCGGTCCGCTCCAAGGCCGTGAGATCGCGGCGAATGGTCTCCAGGCTCACGTCGAAGACCGTCGCGAGCTCAGCCACGTCGACGCGACCAGCGGCGCGGGCTTGCCGGGCGATCTCACCCTGTCGCTCTTCGGCGTACATCGGTGTGCCTGCCCTTCAGGGGGGGCGGCGATCGCCTGCCCGTCCCTGCATGTTTGCGCCCGGGTATGCCCGTGTCAAGGCCTCTCAGGGTGTTATCTCACAAAGGCGGGCACGTTCTCGCAGACTCAGGCACGGCGGCGGCGCGTCAATCCCTTCCGGTGCCACGTCGCGGCAAGCCGGCCGGCGGCGACGCCGAAAGCACGGTGTCCCACACGCGCCGGTGCCCTGCGCTGGCCGGGACCAGACCGCCGACGTCGGCCTGGACCTGCCACCGCGCCGCGGACGAGGCCACGGCCTCAGACGCCGCGGACGAGGCCACGGCCTCAGGCGGCGAGGACCAGGCGGCCGCGTCCCGGCTTGCCCTGCGGTCGTGAACCGCGACCTGTCAGACGTTGAAGCCGAGGGCCCGCAGCTGCTCGCGACCGTCGTCGGTGATCTTGTCCGGACCCCACGGCGGCATCCACACCCAGTTGATCCGCACGTCGTTGACGAGCGGCTCCAGCGCCGAGCGGGTCTGGTCCTCGATGACGTCGGTCAAGCGGGCAGGCCGCGGACGTGAGCGTCATGTCGAGGGTCACCGTGATGTCGTCGTGCACCTGGGCGCCGTAGACGAGGCCGAGGTCGACGACGTTGATGCCGAGCTCGGGGTCGACGA
Organism: uncultured Actinomycetota bacterium; assembly: GCA_963760125.1. Classification (GTDB taxonomy): domain Bacteria; phylum Actinomycetota; class Actinomycetes; order Mycobacteriales; family SCTD01; genus RYN-111. The sequence continues at coordinate 195,420 of CAVXBV010000012.1, forward strand.
CGTCCTTCATCGCCTCGATGATGTCGTCCTCCAACGGCTTCGTCTTCACGACAGCGGTGGGGGTCTCGGTGGCCTCGCTCATGATGCTCCCTCTCCTGCGACGGCTTGTGCCGTGGCGTCCTTCCATGCCATCCAGCCCAGCAGCGCGCACTTCACGCGCGCCGGGTACTTCGAGACGCCGGCGAAGGCGATGCCGTCCTCCAGCACGTCCTCGTCCGGCTCGAGGGTCCCGCGGCTCTGCATGAGCTCGAGGAACACCTCGTGGGTCGCGAGAGCGTCCCCGACCGACTTGCCGATCACGAGGTCGGTCATCACCGACGTGGAGGCCTGGCTGATCGAGCAGCCGACCCCGTCGTACGACACGTCCTGCACGACCCCGTCGACGACCTTGACCCGCAGCGTGACCTCGTCACCGCACGTCGGGTTGACGTGGTGCACCTCGACGTCACCGTCCCGCAGACCCTTGTGGTGCGGCCGCTTGTAGTGGTCCAGGATGATCTCCTGGTACATCGACTCCGTCTCGCTCATGACCAGAACTCCTGAACCTTCACGATGCCGGCCAGGAGCGCGTCGATGTCAGCCTCGGTGTTGTAGAGGTAGGTCGACGCGCGGGCCGTGGCCGGGACGTCGTAGCGACGGCAGACCGGGGCGGCGCAGTGGTGGCCGACGCGGACGGCAATGCCGAGGTCGTCGAGAGACTGCCCCACGTCGTGCGGGTGGACGCCCTCGATCACGAAGGACACGGCACTCCCCCGCATCTCGGTGGTGTCAGGTCCCAGGACCGAGACCCCCGGAAGCGCGCGGATCCCGTCGAGAAGCCTTGCGGTCAGGGTGATCTCGTGGTCCTTGACGGCACTCAGGCCAAGGGCGGAGAGGTAGTCGCAGGCCGCAGCCAGCGCGACGGCCTGGCTGATCACCGGGGTGCCCGCCTCGAAGCGCTCCGGGGACTTCGCATAGCTCGAACCCTCCATGCGCACCACCTCGATCATCGACCCACCCCCCATGAAGGGCGGCAGCGCGTCGAGGTCACGGCCCCACAGGACACCGACGCCCGTGGGCGCCAGCATCTTGTGCCCGGTGAAGGCAACGAAGTCGGCGCCGAGGTCCGCCACGTCGACCGGCTGGTGGGGGACGGACTGGGCGGCGTCCACGAAGCTCAGGGCACCCACGGCGCGGGCCCGGGCCGTCAGCAGCGCCACGTCGTTCTCGGTGCCCAGAATGTTGGACACCTGGGTGAAGGCGAACAGCCTGGTGCGCTCGTTGACGACCTCGTCGAGGTTCGTGAGGTCGAGCCGCCCGTCGTCGGTGAGCGACAGCCACCGCAGGGTTGCTCCCGTGCGCTCCGCCAGCATCTGCCAGGGGACCAGGTTGGAGTGGTGCTCCATCTCGGTCACGCAGATCTCGTCGCCCGGAGCGAGGTCGCCGCGGTTGCCGAGGGAGTAGGCCACCAGGTTCACCGACTCGGTGACGTTCTTCGTGAACACGACCTGGTCGTGCTGGGCACCGACGAAGGCGGCCACGGTCGAGCGGGCCGCCTCGTAGGCGTCCGTGGCCTCCTGAGACAGCGTGTGCACGCCGCGGTGCACGTTGCTGTAGTGGCGCTCGACGAACTCCCGCTCGGCGTCCAGAACCGGCGTCGGCTTGTGGGACGACGACGCGCTGTCCAGGTAGACCAGCGGGTGGCCGTGAACCTCCCGGTCCAGGACCGGGAAGTCCTTGCGGACCGCCTCCACGTCGATGGTCACGTCAGACCGTTGCCGCGGTGTACTTCTCGTAGCCGCCGGCCTCGAGCTCGTCGGCGAGCTCCTTGCCGCCCTGGGCGACGATGCGGCCCTTGACGAACACGTGCACGAAGTCGGGCTCGATGTACTTGAGGATCCGGGTGTAGTGGGTGATGAGCAACGTGCCGGTCTCGCCCGTCGCGCGCACGCGGTTGACGCCCTCGGACACGACCCGCAGCGCGTCGACGTCGAGGCCGGAGTCGGTCTCGTCGAGGATCGCGATCTTCGGCTTCAGCAGCTCGAGCTGGAGGATCTCGTGGCGCTTCTTCTCGCCGCCGGAGAAGCCCTCGTTGACGTTGCGGGCCGCGAAGGCGGGGTCCATCTCGAGGGCCGCCATGGCGGCCTTCTGCTCCTTCATCCAGTGGCGGAGGACCGGCGCCTCTCCGCGCACCGCGGTCGCCGCGCTCCGCAGGAAGTTGGAGACCGTCACGCCAGGGACCTCGACGGGGTACTGCATCGCGAGGAACATGCCGGCGCGGGCGCGCTCGTCGACGCTCATGGCGAGGACGTCGACGCCGTCGAGGGTGACCGTGCCGCTGGTGATCGTGTACTTCGGGTGACCGGCCACGCTGTAGGCCAGCGTCGACTTGCCGGAGCCGTTCGGCCCCATGATCGCGTGGGTCTCGCCCGCGCGGATCGTCAGGTCGACCCCGGCGAGGATCTCCTTGTCTTCTACGGAGACGTGCAGGTCGCGGATCTCGAGGGTGGCCATCTACTTCTCCAGCTTGATCAGGACGTCATCGCCTTCGACGGTGACGGAGTACGTCGCGACCGGCTTGGTCGCGGGCAGGCCGGTGGGGACACCGGTGCGCAGGTCGAACCGCGAGCCGTGCAGCCAGCACTCGACGGTGCCGTCCTCGACGTCGCCCTCGGACAGCGAGACGTCGGCGTGAGAGCAGACGTCGTTCACGGCGAACACCTCGCCACCGGAGCGCGCCAGGCAGATCGGCACGTCGCCGACCACGACGCGGATCGCGCCCTCCTCGGGCAGGTCGGACAAGGAGCAGGCGCGCATCAGACGGTCAGCTCCTTCTCGATCGCCGCCACCAGGCGCTCCTCGAGCGACGGCACACCGATCTGCTGCAGGACCTCGGTGAAGAAGCCCAGCACGACGATGCGGCGTGCCTCGTCCGGCGTGATGCCTCGCGACTGCAGGTAGAACAGCTGGTCGTCGTCGAAGCGGCCGGTCGCACTGGCGTGGCCGGCCCCGGCGATCTCCCCGGTCTCGATCTCCAGGTTGGGCACGGAGTCGGCGCGGGCGTCCGGCGTCAGCAGCAGGTTGCGGTTGAGCTCGTAGGTGTCCGTCCCGGTGGCCTCGGCGCGGATGATCACGTCGCCGATCCAGACGCTGTGGGCGCCCTCGCCCTGCACTGCGGTCTTGTAGGTCACCCGCGACGTGCAGTGCGCCATCGTGTGGTCGACCAGGAGCCGGTGCTCGAGGTGCTGGCCGGCGTCCGCGAAGGCCAGGCCGAGCAGCTCCGCGGAGCCGCCGGTGCCGGCGTACGAGACGGTGGGGTTGAGACGCACCAGGTCGCCACCGAGCGAGACGACGACGCTGCGGAACCGCGCGTCGCGACCCAGGCGTGCGGCCTGCGCCGACAGGTGCACGGCGGTGTCGTCCCACTCCTGCAGGGACACGAGCGTGAGGTCCGCGCCGTCGCCGACGAGCACCTCCACCGCACCGCTGTGCGTGGCGGTCCCGCTGTGCTGCAGCACGACGACCGCCTTGGCGAAGGGCTTCACGTCGATGACCACGTGGCCGTAGGACGTCCCGCCCGTGCCCGTGAGGGTGAGGACGACCGGCTCGGCCAGCTCGCCGTCGATGGTGACGAGCTGCCCTTCCTTGAAGTCGCGCATCGCCAGGGCAGCGGCTTTGTCGGTCGGGACGAGCGCCGCTCCGACCAGGGGGTGATCGGCGCCGATCGTCTCGAACGGGCCGGTCACGGTGAGGGTGCCGTCGATGTCGGCGGAGCCGTCGTGCAGGCCCTTGAGCCGTGCGACCGGGGTGAAGCGCCACTCCTCCTCACGCCCGGTGATGGCGGGGAACGCCTCGGGGTCACGGGAGAACAAGCGCTCGACGCGTGCGTCAGCAGGGTTCTTCGGGGTGGACGGCGTCACGCCGACGGCGATGCTGCCCTCGGAGGTGTGGCCCTGGTTCCCCGAGGCCTGCCGCTCCGACGCGATCACGTCGGAGAGCTGGCTAGCCAACGGAACCCTCCATCTGGAGCTCGATGAGTCGGTTGAGCTCGAGCGCGTACTCCATGGGGAGCTCCCGCGCGATGGGCTCGACGAAGCCGCGGACGACCATCGCCATCGCCTCGTCGGCCGACAGGCCTCGGCTCATCAGGTAGAAGAGCTGGTCCTCACCGACCTTGGAGACGGTCGCCTCGTGGCCGAGGGACACGTCGTCCTCGCGGACGTCGACGTAGGGATAGGTGTCCGACCGGCTGATCGTGTCGACCAGCAGCGCGTCGCAGACGACGTTGGACTTGCTGCCCGTCGCGCCCTCCTGCACCTGCACGAGCCCGCGGTACGACGTGCGACCACCACCGCGGGCCACCGACTTCGACACGATGTTGGACGTGGTGTTGGGGGCGGCGTGGACCATCTTCGCGCCGGCGTCCTGGTGCTGACCGGGGCCGGCAAACGCGACGGACAGCGTCTCGCCCGAGGCCCGCTCGCCCAGCAGGTAGCAGGCCGGGTACTTCATGGTGACCTTGGAGCCGATGTTGCCGTCGATCCACTCCATGCGGCCGCCCTCGTGCACGGCGGTGCGCTTGGTGACCAGGTTGTAGACGTTGTTCGACCAGTTCTGGATCGTCGTGTAGCGGACGTGGGCGTCCTTCTTCACGATGATCTCGACCACCGCAGAGTGCAGCGAGTCGCTGCTGTACGTCGGGGCGGTGCAGCCCTCGACGTAGTGCACGGACGAGCCCTCGTCGGCGATGATGAGGGTCCGCTCGAACTGGCCCATGTTCTCGGTGTTGATGCGGAAGTAGGCCTGCAGCGGGATGTCCACCTTGACGCCCGGCGGGACGTAGATGAACGACCCGCCCGACCAGACGGCGGTGTTGAGCGCGGCGAACTTGTTGTCGCCGACGGGGATCACCGAGCCGAAGTACTCACGGAACAGGGCCTCGTGCTCGCGCAGTCCCGTGTCGGTGTCGACGAAGATGACGCCCTTCTCGGCGAGGTCCTCGCGGATCTGGTGGTAGACGACCTCGGACTCGTACTGCGCCGCGACACCGGCGATCAGCCGCTGCTTCTCGGCCTCCGGGATGCCCAACCGGTCGTAGGTGTTCTTGATGTCGGCCGGCAGGTCGTCCCAGGAGGTGGCCTGCTTCTCGGTCGAGCGCACGAAGTACTTGATGTTGTCGAAGAAGATGCCCGACAGGTCCGATCCCCACGTCGGCATGGGCTTCTTCTCGAAGAGCTTGAGGCCCTTGAGGCGCAGGTCGAGCATCCACTGCGGCTCGCTCTTGAGCGCCGAGATGTTCTCGACCACCTCGGGGTTGATGCCACGGCGGGCCGTCGAGCCGGCGACGTCGGAGTCGCTCCAGCCGAACTTGTAGGTACCGAGGCCCTCGAGGGCGGCATCTTGCGTGGTGGTCATGCGTCGACCTTTCCTGGAACGTAGGTGGTGCACACGCCGTCGCCGTGAGCGATCGTCGCGAGTCGTTGGACGTGCACGTCGAGGACGCGCCCGAGGGCCGCGGTCTCGGCGTCGCACAGCTGCGGGAACTCCGCAGCGACGTGCTGGACGGGGCAGTGGTGCTGGCACAGCTGCATGCCCGCACCCTGCTCACCGACGGAGGCGGCGTAACCGTCCTCACTCAGGCGTACGGCGAGCTCCTGCGGTGACGTCACGGAGGCGTAGCGGGCCTCGAGCTCCGCAGCGCGGGCCTGCGCGAACTCCTCGACCTGCTCGGGGGTCATGAACCTCAGCGCGGCGACCGCGAGAGCGTCGTACGCACTCGGGCCGGCGGCGTGGCCCGCATCGGTGAGGGCGAACAGCTTCGCCGGGCGCCCGCGGGTGACCACGCGCCGACGGGGTTCGCGGACCATGACGACGCCCTCGTCGAGCAGGGCGTCGAGGTGCCGGCGGATCCCCGCCGTCGTGACGTCGAGACGCTCGCTGAGCGTGGCCGCGGTGCTGGGGCCGAGCGCGAGCAGCAACGACAGGACCCGCTCCCGGGTCCCGACTCCGTCCACCACGCTTTTCACAACACCAGTGTGACGTAAATGCTGCCCTGGGTCGAACCACGGCGTCGTGACGGGCGCCACGAAGGGTCCCCTCACCCCCTCGCCGGTGCGCGCCGCGCCCGCGTGCGGCTCTACGATGCTGACGTGACGCACCCGTGATCGACACCGCGCTGGAGGTCGTCGACCTCGTCAAGCGGTACGGCGACAAGACGGCTGTCGACGGGCTCTGCTTCCACGTCGCCCGCGGGACGGTGTGCGCCCTGCTGGGCCCGAACGGCGCCGGCAAGACGAGCACGGTCGAGGTGTGCGAGGGCTTCCGCGCCGCGGACGGCGGTGCGGTGCGCGTCCTGGGGCACGACCCCGGGGACCAGGCCCTCCGGCCGAAGATCGGGGTGATGCCGCAGAGCGGCGGCGGCTACCCGGGCATGCCCGCCGGCGAGCTCCTCCGGTTGATGGCGGCCTACCACCGCGACCCGCTGGAGCCGGCACTCCTGTTGGACCGCCTCGGCCTGCAGGACGTGCAGCGCACGGCCTGGCGGCGGTTGTCCGGAGGGCAGCAGCAGCGCCTGTCGCTGGCGATGGCCGTCGTGGGACGACCGGAGCTGGTCTTCCTCGACGAGCCGACCGCAGGCCTGGACCCGCAGGCCCGGCGTGCCACCTGGGAGCTGATCGACGCCCTTCGCCGCGACGGGGTCACCGTCCTGCTCACCACGCACCTGATGGACGAGGCAGAGCACCTCGCCGACCAGGTCGTCGTCGTCGACCACGGCCGCAAGGTCGCGGAGGGCACGGTGGCGGAGCTCACGCGCGGGGACGGACAGGTGCGCTTCCGGGGGCCGGTCGGGCTGCTCGTGCAGGTGGCCGGCGCGGACGTGACCGAGGGGCCGGCAGGCAGCTACCTGGTGCAGGGGGCAGCGGGCGTTGACGTCCCTACCCTGCTTGCCGGGGTCACGGCCTGGTGCGCCACCCAGGGCGTCCTGGTCAGCGACCTGCGCGCCGGGCGCTCGCTCGAGGACGTCTTCCTGCACCTCACCGGGACGCAGGTGCGCTCGTGACGTGGGAGGCCGGGACCCTCACGCCGTCGCCGGCCGCCGCCACGACCGGCGCCATGCTGCGCGCCCAGACGCTGGCCGAGCTCCGCATGACCCTCCGCAACGGCGAGCAGCTGCTTCTCAACCTGGTGGTCCCGCTCGGCCTGCTCGTCGTGCTCGCCAAGGTGCCGCTGGTCAGCGTGTCGGGCCGCCGCGTCGACTTCGCCGTGCCGGGCGTCCTGGCCCTCGCCGTGATGTCCAGCGCCTTCACCGGACAGGCCATCGCCACCGGCTTCGAGCGCTACTACGGCGTCCTCAAGCGCCTGGGCGCCACTCCCCTCCCCCGGGCGGTGCTCCTCGGCGCCAAGACCCTGTGCGTGCTCACGGTCCAGGTGCTCCAGCTCAGCGCCATCTGCCTGCTCGGCCTCGGGCTCGGATGGCAGCCGCACGGCAACGTGCCCGCCGCGCTGCTGCTCATCGCCTTCGGCACCGCCGCGTTCAGCGGACTCGGCCTGCTGCTCGGCGGCACCCTGCGAGGGCTCACCAGCCTGGCCGTGGCCAACCTTCTCTGGTTCGTGCTCCTCGCCCTCGGCGGCGTCGTCTTCCCCCTGCACGAGACCGGCGGCGCCGAGCACGTGCTGCAGTACCTCCCGACGGCGGCCCTGGCCGACGGGCTGCGGACTCTGTTCGCGAGCGGGGACCTCGTCGTGCGGGACGTCCTGACGCTCGTGGTCTGGTCCGTGCTCTCCCTCGCCGCGGCGGCACGGGCCTTCCGATGGGAGTGACGGTCGTCCGGGCCACCGACGGGGTCCGGCTGCACGTCGAGGTCGACGAGGTCGACGAGCGCCGGACCGACGGTGGTCTACAGCCACGGGTTCACCGCGGCCCACGGGGAGTTCCTGCTCCAGCGCGAAGCGCTGGCGGGCCGGGTGCGCCAGGTCTTCTACGACCAGCGCGGCCACGGGCGCTCGGACGTCGGCCACCACAGCCACAACACCATGGAGCAGCTCGGACGCGACCTCCAGTCGGTCCTGGCGGCCACCTGCCCCACCGGACCGGTGGTGCTCGTCGGCCACTCGATGGGCGGCATGGCGGTGCTTGCCTGGGCCCGCACCCACGAGGACGAGGTCGGCACGCGCGTGGCCGGGGCGTTCCTGCTCGCCACGAGCGCCGACGCGCTGATCACCAGCGGGCCGGTGGCTCGCGCCGTCGCCGTGCTCACGCGGCTGCGCCTGCTCGCCTTCGGCCTGTGGCTGCTGCGGTTAGTCGCCCCGCTGGTGACGCGCGCCCGGCGGCCCGGCACCAGAGCCGGCTTCCGGTGGACAAAGCACTACCTGTTCGGACGTGGCGACGACGATGACGACGATCTCGTGCTGCTGGTGCAGGCCATGCTCGAGGCCACGCCGTTCACCGTCGCGGCCGCCTTCTACCCCGTCTTCCTGACGCACGACGAGACCGCCGCGCTGCCGGTCCTGGCGCGCATACCCACGACCGTCCTCTGCGGGACCTCCGACCGGCTGACCCCGGTCAGTCACAGCCGGACCATGGCGCCACTGCTCCGGGCCGAGCTCATCGAGGTCCCGGAGTGCGGGCACAGCGTCAACGTGACGCGGCCGGACCTCGTCAACGACGCCCTGCTCGCCCTGGTCGAGCGGTCGGTCCGCGGGGAGGCCGCATGAGGGCCGACGGCCTCACCTGGGTGCGCCGACTCGCCGTCACGGCGCTGGCACTGCAAGTGCTTCTCGTCGTCACCGGTACGGCGGTACGCGTCACGGGCTCCGGGCTCGGGTGCCCCACGTGGCCCCGCTGCACCGGGACGTCGCTGACCAACACCGCCGAGCTCGGTGGCCACGGCTACATCGAGTTCGGCAACCGCCTGCTGGCCGTGGTGCTCGAGCTGGTGGGCATCGCGCTCGTCCTCGCCGTACGTCGCGTGCCGCACCCGCGCTCGTGGTTCCGGCTCGCCCTCGTGCAGGCCTCTGTGGTCCCGCTGCAGGCGGTCGTCGGGGGGCTGCTCGTCCTGTCCGGCCTGAACCCCTACGTCCTCATCGCGCACTTCCTGGCGAGCTTCCCCCTGGTCTACGCGGCTGCGGCGCTGGTGCACCGCACCCGCGCCACGGCGCTGCCTGCGCTCGTGCCGCTCCTGCGGCCGCTGGCGGGCGGGCTGGTCGCCGCGACCTCGGTGGTGTTGGTGCTCGGCACCCTGGTCACCGGTACGGGTCCCCACGCCGGAGACCCCAAGGTCGACCGGCTCCCGTTCAACCCGCGGGACGTGACGCAGCTGCACGCCGACGGCGTGTTCGTGCTGCTGGGTCTGACGCTGGCCACCGTGGTCCTGACCTGGCGGACCCCCCGTCGCCCGTGGGGGCTCGTGCTGCTCGGCCTGGTCCTCGCCCAGGGCGGCCTGGGCTACACGCAGTACTTCAACGGGGTCCCGGCAGCTCTCGTCGCGATGCACTCCGCGGGAGCCACCCTGGTCTTCACGACCGCGGCGTGGCTTCACGTGTCGAGCGCTCGGCCCAGCGGCGCACCGCCGCGGCATACCGCTGCGCCGACCCCGGAGCCAGCCCGAGGAACAGCGACGGCTCGGTGACCTCGAGCTCGATCACCACGGGCCCGGGCAGCAGGTCCACCCGGGCGTAGAGCAGGTCGTGGCCCCAGCCCTGCACCTCCCGCACGACGCGTTCGGCGAGCTCGATCTCGGCCGCGGACGCGGTCCTGGGCTCCATCGACCAGCTGCCTGGTTCGACCTCACCGCCGCCGACGGTGAGGACGGCGGACTTGCGGGCCGCGTGGCTCACCGTCCCGTCGAACACGAGCACCGCGGTCTCACCTGCCGTGTCCACCGCGTCCTGGTAGGGCTGGACCATGACCGTCTTCCCTCGGGCGTGCAGGGCCGTCACGAGCGCCGCACCGGAGGGGTCGCCCCCGGCGTACGCCACGGTGTCGCGCGCGGCAGCCGAGACGCTCGGTTTCACGACGTAGGGCGTCCTCGGGGGCTCGAACGCGTCGCCCGCCTCGAGCCAGGTGGTCGGGACGACCGGGATCCCGGCCGCCTCGAGCCGACGCAGGTAGGTCTTGTCGGTGTTCCAGGCGACGACGTCGGCGTGGTTCGCCAACCGCGGCACGCCGGCCGCCCAGGCCACGAACTCCGCCACCCGGTCCCAGTAGTCCCAGGTCGACCGGAGGACGACGAGGTCGAACCCCGACCAGTCGACGTCGGAGGCGTCCCAGGCGTGCACCTCGACGCTCAGACCCTCGGCGGCCAGGGCCGCGCGCAGCTCGGGCCCGTCGCCGTCGAGCTCCGGCCAGGCCTGGCACGTGGCCAGGCAGACCCGCAGCGCCATCAGACGAGCTGGTCGACCGCGACGGCGAGGAACAGCAGTGCGAGGTAGGTGATCGAGTAGTGGAACAGGCGCATCGGGTTGAACTCCGCGCCGGCGCGCACGCGACGCTCGAGGACGTGCGCCTCGCGAAGGAAGAGTGCTCCCAGCAGTACCGCGCTCACCAAGTAGATCGGCCCGGTGGCGTCCAGCGCGAGCAGCCCGGAGGTGGCGACCATGGCCCAGGAGTAGGCGACCATGCGGCGCGCCACGACTTGTGGCGTCGCGACGACGGGAAGCATTGGCACGTCGGCGCGGGCGTAGTCGTCCTTGTACTTCATCGCGAGGGCCCAGAAGTGGGGCGGCGTCCAGAAGAAGATGACCCCGAACAGGACCAGCGCAGCCCACGACAGGCTCCCCGTCACGGCCGACCAGCCGATGAGCACCGGCATGCAGCCGGCGGCGCCACCCCAGACGATGTTCTGCGACGTACGCCGCTTGAGCAGCATCGTGTAGACGACGACGTAGAACGCGATGGCGACGTCGGCAAGCAGCGCCGAGAGGAGGTTGGTCGTGAGCGCCAGCCAGCCCGTCGCCAGCACACCGAGGACGAGCCCGAAGACGAGGGCAGCCGTGGGGGTGACGGTGTGGCGGACCAGGGGCCGCTTCGACGTGCGGTTCATCACGACGTCGATGTCGCGGTCCCACCAGCAGTTGAGGGCGTTGGCGCTGCCTGCGGCGAGTGAGCCTCCGACGAGCGTCGCGCCCACCAGAGTCCAACCCGGCCAGCCGCGCGCCGCGAGGACCATGGTCGGCACGGTCGTGACCAGCAGCAGCTCGATGATGCGCGGCTTGGTCAGCGCGACGTAGGCGCCGATCGTGGCGCGGACGCGCGCGCCTCCGGACAGCCCGGCAACGACCTCACCGGCCACGGGATCCGCCACCACTGTCACCCGAGGAACTCTAGCGGCAGGCCCCCTGTGGTGCCCGACCGCGCCGCCTTTCACCTTGGTTGGACGCGTCACACACGGGAAAGGCGCAGGGAGGCGGCAGCGATAGGGTCGGCGATGATCGATCGCGATCGGCTCGGGCGACGAGGCCACAGGACGAGGCAAGGGGTACGACGGTGAGCACGCTGCAGTGGAGCGACCTGGACGCGAGGGCGGTCGACACCGCACGAGCCCTGGCGATGGACGCTGTCGAGGCAGCTGGCTCGGGGCACCCCGGGACGGCGATGAGCCTGGCACCGGCGGCCTACCTGCTGTTCCAGCGTCACCTCCGGCACGACCCCAGCGACCCCACGTGGATCGGCCGCGACCGGTTCGTGCTGTCCTGTGGTCACTCGAGCCTCACGCTCTACGCCCAGCTGTTCCTGTCCGGCTACGGCCTCACCGTCGACGACCTCCGCAAGCTGCGGCAGTGGGACTCCCTCACGCCCGCACACCCGGAGCACGGTCACACCGCAGGCGTCGAGACCACCACCGGTCCTCTGGGCCAGGGCATCGGCAACGCCGTCGGCATGGCCATGGCCAGCCGGCGCGAGCGCGGCCTGTTCGACCCCGAGGGCGGGGACTCCCCCTTCGACCACCACATCTGGTGCTTCGCCAGCGACGGCGACCTCCAGGAGGGCGTGTCCTCGGAGGCGTCCTCCCTCGCCGGCACCCAGCGCCTCGGCAACCTGACGGTCCTGTGGGACGACAACCACATCTCGATCGAGGACGACACCACGGTGGCCTTCACCGAGGACGTCTGCGCACGCTACGAGGCCTACGGCTGGCACGTGCAGTACGTGTCCTGGCTCAGCGAGGACGGCACCTACACCGAAGACGTCGCCGCTCTCGACAAGGCCTTTGCGGCGGCGCGCGCCGAGACCGAGCGCCCGTCGTTCATCGCCCTGCGCACGATCATCGGGTGGCCCGCCCCCAAGAAGCAGAACACCGGCGCCGCGCATGGCGCTGCCCTCGGCGCCGATGAGGTGGCGGCCACCAAGAAGGTGCTCGGCCTCGACCCCGATGCCTCGTTCGCGGTCGACGACGAGGTCCTCTCGCACGCCCGCGACGTCCTGGCCCGCGGACGCGAGGCCCACGCCGCCTGGCAGGAGGCGTTCGATGCCTGGGCCGCGGAGCACCCCAGCGAGAAGGCCCTGCTCGACCGCATCCAGGCCAGGGCGCTGCCTGCCGGCTGGGCCGACGTGCTCCCGACCTACGACGCCGACGAGAAGGGCATCGCCACGCGCAAGGCCTCGGGCGAGGTGCTGACCGCCCTCGCGCCGGTGCTGCCCGAGCTCTGGGGCGGCTCGGCCGACCTGGCCGAGAGCAACAACACCACGATGAAGGGCCAGCCGTCCTTCCTCCCCGCAGACCGGCAGACCAAGGAGTGGCAGGGCGGGCCCTACGGCCGGACCCTGCACTTCGGGATCCGCGAGCACGCCATGGGCGCGATCATGAACGGCATCGCGCTGCACTCCCCCACCCGCGTCTACGGCGGGACCTTCCTCGTCTTCTCCGACTACATGCGCCCTTCGGTCCGACTCGCGGCCCTGATGAAGCTGCCCGTGACGTACGTCTGGACCCACGACTCCATCGGCCTCGGCGAGGACGGTCCCACGCACCAGCCGGTCGAGCACCTGGCGGCGCTGCGGGCCATCCCCGGTCTGGACGTCGTGCGCCCGGCGGACGCCAACGAGGTCGCCGTGGCGTGGCGCACGATCCTGGAGAACAACGACCGCCCCGCTGCGCTCGCGCTGTCCCGGCAGAACCTCCCGGTCCTGGACCGGTCCGTCGTCGCCAGCGCCGAGGGTGTCGCCAAGGGTGCCTACGTCCTGGCGGACGCCTCTGACGGCGCCCCCCAGGTGATCGTGCTGAGCAGCGGTTCGGAGGTCCAGATCGCCCTTGCGGCGCGGGACCTGCTCGAGGCCGAAGGCACCCCGACGCGGGTGGTGTCCGTCCCGTGCCTGGAGTGGTTCATGGCCCAGGACACGGCGTACCGCAGCACGGTCCTCCCCTCCGAGGTCCGCGCTCGCGTGTCGGTCGAGGCCGGCATCGCGCTGTCGTGGTGGCAGCTGCTCGGCGAGCACGGTGTGCCCGTCTCGCTGGAGCACTTCGGTGCGTCCGCGCCGTACTCCGTGCTCTACGAGCAGTTCGGCCTCACGGCGGAGCGCACCGTCGCCGCCGCCCACGCGAGCCTGTCCTCCCTGGGCCTGACCAAGGGCTCCACCACCGGCAACTGATCGTCCCCTTCCGAAGGAGCTACACCGTGACTGACCCTCTCGCCGACCTCTCCGCTGCAGGGGTGGCGGTCTGGCTGGACGACCTGTCCCGCGAGCGCCTGCGCTCCGGCAACCTCGCCGACCTGGTGAAGAACCGGCACGTCGTGGGCGTCACGACCAATCCGTCGATCTTCCAGAAGGCCTTGGCCGACGGGGCGGCGTACGACGAGCAGGTCCAGGACCTCGCTCGTCGCGAGGTCGACCTCGCCGAGGCCGTCCGGGCGCTGACGACGTACGACGTCCGCTGGGCCTGCGACGTGCTGCGACCGGTGTACGACGCGAGCGACACCGTCGACGGGCGGGTGTCGATCGAGGTCGACCCGCGGATCAGCGCGGACACGCCCCGCACGCTCGCCGAGGCCAAGGCCCTGTGGTGGCTGGTGGACCGCCCCAACCTCTACATCAAGATCCCTGCGACCCTCGAAGGCCTGTCCGCCATCACGGACTCCCTGGCCGCCGGGATCAGCGTCAACGTGACCCTGATCTTCTCCTTGGAGCGCTACAAGGCAGTGATGGAGGCGTTCCTCACGGGCCTGGAGGCTGCGCAGCGGGCCGGCGTCGACCTGGCGCCGATCGGGTCGGTGGCGAGCTTCTTCGTGAGCCGCGTCGACAGCGAGGTCGACAAGCGGCTCGGGGAGGGACACGCCCTGCGCGGCAAGGCGGCCCTCGCCAACGCCCGGCTCGCCCACCAGGCCTACGAGGAGGTCTTCGGCGGCGAGCGCTGGAAGGCGCTCGCGGCCGCGGGTGCACGCCCGCAGCGGCCGCTGTGGGCCTCGACCGGGGTCAAGGACCCGGCCTACGACGACACGATGTACGTCGTGGACCTGGTGGCCTCGGGAACGGTCAACACCATGCCGGAGGCCACGCTCGAGGCCGTGGCCGACCACGGCGTGGTGCGTGGTGACACCGTCTCGGACTCCTACGCCGATGCCGCCCAGGTGCTCACGGACCTCGCCGCGGCGGGGGTGGACATCGACGAGGTGACCGCGCTGCTCGAGACCGAGGGCCTGCAGAAGTTCGAGGCGTCCTGGGAGGAGCTGCTGTCCTCGGTGACCGACCAGCTCGCCAAGGCGTCCACGACGTGATCGCCGAGGTCGCCGTTCACGGCGAGGGCCTCGAGCGCGACCAGCAGACGGCCCTGGAGCTGCTGCGGACCGACGAGGTGCCCGCCCGCCTGCTGGCGAAGGACGCGACCCTGTGGGGTCCGGACGCCGAGCAGGAGGCGGCCAAGCGGCTGGGCTGGCTGGATGCCGTCGAGGTGTCCTGGCGGTTCGTGCCAGAGCTCCTGGCCCTGCGGGACGCCCTGCGCGAGGAGGGCGTCGACCATGTCGTGCTGTGCGGCATGGGTGGTTCATCGCTCGCCCCCGAGGTGATCTGCAAGACCGCCGGTGTCCCCCTGACCGTGCTGGACTCGACGCACCCCGACCAGGTCCGGGCGGCGACGCAGACCGACCTTTCCCGCACCGTGGTCGTCGTGTCGAGCAAGAGCGGCGGAACGGTCGAGACCGACAGCCAGCGGCGAGCGCTCGTCGCTGCCTTCACCGCGGCCGGCATCGACGCCGCGTCGCGCATCGTCGTCGTCACGGACCCCGGGTCGCCCTTCGAGCAACTCTCCCGCGACGAGGGCTATCGCGCGACGTTCCTGTCCGACCCGACGGTGGGCGGCCGCTACAGCGCCCTGACCGCCTTCGGTCTCGTCCCCTCAGCGCTCGCCGGCGCGGACGTCGAGCTGCTCCTGGACCAGGCCGCGTCCATGCTCACCCACCTGCACGAGCCCGACAACGCGGGACTGCGCCTGGGCGCGGCGCTCGGCGCGGACCAGCGCGACAAGGTGGTCCTCGACGCCGCCGGTTCCTCCCTCGTGGGGTTCGGTGACTGGGCCGAGCAGCTGATCGCCGAGTCGACCGGCAAGCTCGAGAAGGGCCTGCTCCCCGTCGTCGTCGAGCCCGGCGCTCCCGAGGTCCAGTCCCCCGCAGCCGACGTGCACGTCGTCCGGGTGGGTGGTGACGCTCCTCCGGTCGGGACGACGGTCCACGGCAACCTCGGGCAGCAGTTCCTCCTGTGGGAGTACGCCACCGCGGTCTCCGGACGGCTGCTGGGGATCGACCCGTTCGACCAGCCGGACGTCGAGAGCGCGAAGGTCGCCGCCCGTGCCCTGCTCGATGACCAGCCCGAGCCCGCTGCGCCGGACTTCGTGGACGGCCCCGTCCACGTCTTCGCGACCGAGGGGCTGCTGCACGGTGAGAGCACCGTCGCGGGGGCCGTCGCTGCCCTGCTCGCCGCTGTCCCTGCGCGGGGCTACCTCGCGGTCATGGCCTACCTCGACCGCGAACGCGACGGCCACGTGGCGTCCGTACGCGGACCGCTGGCGCGTCGGCTCGAGCGCCCGGTCACCTTCGGGTGGGGGCCGAGGTTCCTGCACTCGACCGGGCAGTTCCACAAGGGCGGGCCGCCCGTCGGCGCCTTCCTGCAGATCACCGGCTTGGTGCGCCGAGACCTGGAGGTCCCGGACCTGCCGTTCACGTTCGGCACCCTGATCGCCGCGCAGGCGGCCGGCGACAGCACCGTGCTGGCCGAGCACGGTCGTCCGGTGCTGCGCTTGCACGTGCCCGATCCGGTCGGCCTCGCCAAGGTCCTGCAGGTCCTCACCGAGGCCGGGGCGTGAGCAGCAACCCGCTGCGCGATCCGCGCGACCGCAGGCTGCCGCGCGTCCCCGAGCCCTGCGCCCTGGTGGTCTTCGGGGTCACCGGCGACCTTGCCCGTAAGAAGCTGATCCCGGCCGTCTACGACCTGGCCAACCGCGGCCTGCTCCCGCCGGGCTTCGTCCTCCTGGGCTTCGCGCGTCGGGACTGGGGTGACGGGGACTTCGAGCAGGTCGCCAAGGAGGCGGCGCAGAAGGGCGCACGCACGGAGTTCCGGGAGGAGGTCTGGCAGCGGCTCGCCGACGCCACCAAGTTCCTCCCCGGCTCGTTCGACGACGACGCGGCGTTCGACACCCTCGCCCAGACGCTCAAGGACCTGGACGCGAGCCACGGAACCGGTGGCAACGCCGCCTTCTACCTCTCGATCCCGCCCAACGCCTTCCCGACCGTGCTCAAGCAGATGCAGCGGACCGGGATGGCCGACAACGCCGAGACGCAGAGCTGGCGACGGGTCGTCGTGGAGAAGCCGTTCGGTCACGACCTGGCCAGTGGGCAGGCCCTGAACACGCTGGTCGATGACGTCTTCACCGCGCAGGACGTCTTCCGCATCGACCACTACCTCGGCAAGGAGACCGTCCAGAACCTGCTGGCCCTCCGCTTCGCCAACGAGCTGTTCGAACCGATCTGGAACGCCCACCACATCGACAGCGTGCAGATCACCATGGCCGAGGACGTCGGCATCGGCACGCGGGCCGGCTTTTACGAGGGCACCGGCGCAGCGCGAGACGTGCTGCAGAACCACCTGCTCCAGCTGCTCGCCCTGACCGCCATGGACGAGCCGGTCAACTTCGACGCCGAGTCCCTGCGCACCGAGAAGCGCAAGGTCCTCGGCGCCACCCGCCTGCCCCGTGACCTGGCTGGTCACGCCGTTCGAGGGCAGTACGACCAGGGCTGGCTGGCCGGGGAACGCGTGGCCTCCTACCTCGACGAAGAAGGTGTGGAGGACGCGTCGAAGACGGAGACGTTCGCCGCCGTCCGTCTGGACGTCGACACCCGTCGCTGGGCCGGGGTCCCCTTCTACCTGCGCACCGGTAAGCGCCTCCCCCGTCGCGTCACCGAGATCGGGATCGTGTTCAAGAAGGCTCCGCATCTGCCGTTCGCGGTCGACGACACCGCCGAGCTCGGCGCGAACCAGCTCGTCGTCCGCGTGCAACCCGACGAGGGCGTGACACTCCGGTTCGGGTCGAAGGTCCCCGGGACCACCATGGAGGTGCGTGATGTCGCCATGGACTTCCGGTACGGCGAAGCCTTCACGGAGAACTCCCCGGAGGCCTACGAACGCCTCCTTTTGGACGTGTTGCTTGGCGACGCCTCGCTGTTCCCCCGCAACGAGGAGGTCGAGGAGTCGTGGCGCATCATCGACCCGATCGAGCACCTCTGGCGCGAGCAGGACGAAGCGGGCGGCGGACCAGAGCTGTACCGGGCCGGTGAGTGGGGGCCCAAGGGCGCGGACGAGATGCTCGCGCGCGACGGACGCCGCTGGCGGCGACCGTGACGACGTCGCTGAGGAGGACCGCATGACCACGCTCTGGGACACCACGGGCACCGCCGTCGTGAAGGCCCTCGACGCCGAGCGGCGGCACGCCGGTTCCGTCTCGAGCGGCCTGGCCCTGACCCTCATCGCCGTCGTCGAGGAGAAGCTGGTCAGCGAGGCGGAGCAGGCCGCTACGGCCGCCGCAGCCCAGCACCCCTGCCGGCTGCTGATGGTGGTGCGCCGTCGACCCGACGCCCCCGAGCCGCGGCTGGACGCTGAGGTGTCGGTCGGTGGCCGCCTCGGTCCCGGCGAGGCGGTCGTGATGCGGATGTACGGCCGCCTGTCGCTCCACGCCGAGTCCGTCGTGCTCCCGCTCCTGGCCCCAGACTCGCCCGTCGTGACCTGGTGGTTCGGCGAGCCGCCGCACCTGATCGCCCACGACCCCCTGGGGGTCATCGCCGATCGACGCATCACCGATGCCGGAGCGGCTCGTGATCCCCTCGGTGCGCTCTTCCGCCGAGCCCACGACTTCGCTCCCGGCGACACCGACCTCGCCTGGACCCGCACCACCCTGTGGCGCAGCCTGTGCGCGTCGGCGTACGACTCGCTGTCCGGCCAGCTGCACGCGGTCACCGTCAGCGGCGAGGCGGCCAACCCGAGCCGCGCCCTGCTGGCCGGTTGGCTGTCGGCGCGACTCGGCACCGACGTGGTCCAGCAGGACAGTGCCGGCCCGGGTGTCACCGGCGTCGAGCTCTCGGTCGGCGACGACCAGGTGCGCCTCACCCGTACCGACGGCCGCACGGCCATCCTGTCGCGGACCGGTCAGCCGGACCGCGCGCTGCCCCTGCCCCGCCGCGACCTCGGCGACCTGCTCGCCGAGGAGCTCCGCCGCCTCGACGCCGATGAGACCTACGCGGAGGCCCTCGGGGCACACAGCGGCCTCGCGGACCTCGCCGAGCGCCCGGAGCTGCGCACTCACCAGTGGCAGGACCCGGCGCTGGACCCCGATCCGGACCCGGCCCTGACCACCACATGAGCGCCCCCACGGTCGTCGTCGTGACCGACGAGCCGGCCGTGGTCGCCGAGTTCGCTGAGCGCCTGCTCCGCCGGCTTTGCGCTGCGCAGGCCGCACGGGGTACGGCGTCGCTGGTGCTCGCCGGAGGCGGCGTGGCCCTGGCGGGCCTGCGGGCCGTGTCGACCCATCCCCACCTCGAGGACGTCGACTGGGCGCGGGTGGACCTCTGGTGGAGCGACGAGCGCTTCGTGCCCGCGGACGATCCCGAGCGCAACGCCCTCCAGGCCCGCCAGGCCCTGTTGGACGCCCTGCCGCTCGACCCGGCGAGGGTCCACCCGATGGGTGCCTCGGACGGCCCGGACAGCTCGGCGGACGACGCTGCAGCCCGCTACGCCCGGGAGCTTGCGCAGGCAGCAGGCACCGGTACAGAGCTCCCGTGGTTCGACGTGCTCCTGCTCGGCATGGGGCCAGAAGGCCACACGGCGTCGCTGTTTCCCGATGCTCCAGCGGTCCACGACGATCGCGTGGTCGTGGCCGTGCTCGACTGTCCCAAGCC
Source organism: uncultured Actinomycetota bacterium (assembly GCA_963760125.1). Classification (GTDB taxonomy): domain Bacteria; phylum Actinomycetota; class Actinomycetes; order Mycobacteriales; family SCTD01; genus RYN-111. The sequence goes on from CAVXBV010000012.1 coordinate 214,773, forward strand.
GCCACCGACGCGGCTCAGCTTGGGCCTCAGTGCCTTTCGGCACGCCCGGGAGGTGTGGTTTCTGGTGAGTGGCGCCGCCAAGGCCGAGGCCGTCGCGGCGGCTCTGGGCGGAGCGGATCCGGTCCGCGTACCCGCTGCCGGGCCCCGGGGTCGTGACGTGACGCTGTGGCTGCTCGACGTCGCCGCCGCGAGCGCGCTGCCCGCGGACCAACGGCCGACCTAGCGGCTACTTGCTCCGCAGCTTGGCCAGGGCTTCCTGCAAGATGGCTTCGCCGTCAGCCTCGTTGCGCCGCTCGCGCACGTACGCAAGGTGCGTCTTGTACGGCTCTGTCTTGTGCGGAGCCGGAGGTGCGTCCTTGTCCCGACCGGCGGGATAGCCGCACCGGGGGCAGTCCCACACGTCCGGCAGCGCTGCCTCCTCGGCGAACGACGGCCGCGTCTCGTGCTTGTTCGCGCACCAGAAAGAGATGCGGCGGCGTGGTGCCGCCTCGCCCCGCTCGGCCTCGCCCATGGGGCCGGCGCCCACCCGACTTCCGCGGATCGCGTTGCCGCCTGCCACGTCATGCTCCTCGGGTGCTGGTGTTAGGGACGAACGGGGACGTCGGCAGTCTACTCCGGCGGCCAGGTCGCGGGCCGGTACGTCAGGCGGGCTTGAGCAGCAGCCCGAGCGCCACGATGCAGGTGGACCAGACCAGACCGCACACGACGGTGAGCCGGTCGAGGTTCTTCTCCACCACGGCGCTGCCGCCGAGCGAGGACGAGACGCCGCCGCCGAACATGTTCGACAGGCCACCGCCCTTCCCCTTGTGCAGCAGCACCAGGACGATCATGCCCAGGCTCGCGACGACGAGAAGGACGGACAGGAACGTGATCACAGCAAAGGCTCCGCGAGTAGGTCAGGCGAGCCGGACGCGGGAGTCCAGCAAGGCGTAGGTGATGTCCACCAGGATGTTGGCGATGACGATGAAGAAGGCCGCGAGCAGGACGGTACCGAAGATGACCGGCAGGTCGCCGATCACCACCGCTTGCACGGCGAGCTGGCCGATCCCCCCGAGGCCGAAGACGGACTCGGTGACGATGGCTCCGCCGAGCAGCCCGCCGATGTCGATGCCGAGCAGCGTCACGACCGGGGTCAGGGCCGAGCGGAGCCCGTGGCGGTAGATCACACGGCGTTCGGACAGACCCTTGGACCGGGCGGTCCGGATGTAGTCCTCACCCAGCACCTCGAGGAGCGAGCCACGCGTGATGCGGGAGTACGTCGCGGCGCTGATGGTGGCGAGCGCCACCCAGGGCAAGATCAGGTGCTTGAACCACTCGAGCGGGTTCTGGGTCAGCGGGATGTAGCCGTTGCCCGGAAAGATCGTGATGTTGAACTTGGTCCGGAAGATGTAGAAGAAGAAGTAGAGGAACACCAAGCCGATCACGAACGAGGGGATCGACAGCCCTCCGAGGGCGAACACCGTCGCTGCCCGATCTCGGAGCGAGCGCGGTTTCGTTGCGGCGAGGATCCCGATCGGGATGCCGATCAGCAGCCAGACGACGGCGGCGCCGATGGCCAAGGAGGCCGTGATGGGCAGGCGGGCCGAGAGCGTCTTGCGGACCGGCTCGTCGTTGCGGAAGCTGTAGCCGAGGTCACCCTTGAACAACCGACCCATGTACTGGCCGTACTGGGAGTTCTGAGGGGCGACGAAGTGCGGCGAGCTGAACGAGATCGGGAAGGCCGGCTGGTCGAGCCCGTACTTCTTCTTGGCCAGCTCGACGAGCTCCGGCCGGGGGTTCTTGCCGACGAAGTTCGCCGCCTTGTCACCGGGGGCGATGACGAAGAACAGCACGAAGACGGCCAGGCTGATGAGGAGCAGCACGACCACCCCGAACAGCGAGCGGCGAATGATGAAGCGACCCATGACGTGTCTTCTCCGGTTCTACTTGCGGGCCAGGACACGCGCAGCGCGCGGATCCAGAGCGTCACGGAGCCCGTCACCGAGCAGGTTGAACGCCAGCGTGGTGATGAACAGCGCCAGCGAGGGGAACAGCAGGAAGGTCGGGACGACCTCGTAGTAGGAGACCGAGTCGGCGATCATGTTGCCCCAGGTCGGGGTCGGGGGCAGCACCCCCAGGCCCAGGAACGACAGCGTCGCCTCGAAGACGATCGCCGTCGGCACGAGCAGCGTGCTGTAGACGATCACCGGCGCGATGAGGTTGGGCAGCACGTCCACCACCATGATGCGGATGTCGCCGGCGCCCAACGATCGCGCTGCCTCGATGTACTCCTTCTCCCGGATGCTCAGGACCTGACCGCGCACGATGCGCCCGACGTTGGCCCAGACGAAGAAGGCGATGACGAAGATGCTGATCCCCTTGCTCGGCTGGAACACCGAGGCCAAGGAGATCGCGAAGAGCAAGAAGGGGAAGGACAAGAAGACGTCCATCGTGCGCGACAGCACCGTGTCCACGCGGCCACCGAGGTAGCCGGCGGCCGTACCCATGAACAGTCCGACCAGGACGGCGATCGCCGTCGCGAACAGGCCGACCTCGAGCGAGACGCGCGTTCCGAGCAGGATCCGCGACAAGATGTCACGGCCCACGCTGTCGGTTCCGAGCAGGAAGTCGCCGTTGGGCCCGAACGGGATCCCGTCCGGGCGGAGTCCCGCTGGGCTCTCGCGGTACTGGACGTTGGCGGGGTGCCCGATGAGCTTCTCGTTGATGATGTTGGCGAGAAAGGCGATGGCGACCAGCACGACGATCGTGATGAGCGAGGCAATGGACACCTTGTCCTTGCGCAGTCGCACCCACGCGAGCTGGAGCGGCGTACGCCCCTGGATCGCCTTGTCCTTGTCCTTGGGAGGCGTGGGGGCGGTGGGGGGCTCGGACCGCTCGGGCTCGTCGTGCACGATCTCGTCCGTGGCGTTCGGGTTCACGGCAGGTACCTCTCGGACGGGCTGCAGGAGACAGGGGCGGTGCGCGTGACCGCGAGGGGTGGTGTCCGCATCACGACGCGTCCGACGGGAGGGCGCCGGGGACGGCGAGCGGGGCCTCGACCGTGCGCATCTCCTCGCCGTCCGCGACCGGGAAGTGGCACGCATGCTGGTGCGTGGCCGGGTCGTCGAAGGTGGTCTGCAGGACCGGCAGCTGGCTGGTGCAGAACGGCATGACCTTGGGGCAGCGCGGGTGGAACCGGCAACCGCTCGGCGGGTTGATCGGCGACGGCACGTCGCCGGTGAGGATGACGCGATCGCGCACGTCGGACTTGTCCGGGTCCGGGACCGGGACGGCCGACAGCAGCGCGTTGGTGTAGGGGTGGCGGGGCTTGGCGTAGAGGTCGTCGACCTCGGCCGTCTCCACGATCTTGCCCAGGTACATCACCGAGACGCGGTCGCTCATGTGGCGCACCACCGACAGATCGTGCGCGATGAAGATGTAGGTCAGTCCGAACTCGGCCTGCAGGTCCTGGAGCAGGTTGATGACCTGGGCTTGGATCGACACGTCGAGAGCGGAGACCGGCTCGTCGCAGATGATGAGCTTGGGTCGCAGGGCCAGGGCGCGGGCCACGCCGATGCGCTGGCGCTGACCCCCGGAGAACTCCGCAGGGAAGCGGTTGTAGTGCTCAGGGTTGAGGCCGACGACCTCCATCAGCTCCTGGACCTGCTTCTTGCGGGCGTCGCCCTTGCTGATGTCGTGGATGTCGTACGGGTCGCCGATGATGGAGCCGACCCGGCGCCGTGGGTTCAGCGAGCCGTACGGGTCCTGGAAGATCATCTGGATGTCGCGACGGAACGGTCGCATGTTGCTGCGCGACAGGTTGGTCATGTCCTGGCCGTCGAAGGTGATCTGCCCGCTGGTGAGGGGGTAGAGACCGGCGATCACGCGGGCCAGCGTCGACTTCCCGCAGCCGGTCTCCCCCACGAGTCCAAGGGTCTCGCCGGACCGGACCTCCAGGTCGACACCGTCCACGGCGTGGACGCGCCCGATCTCCTTCTGGAACAGGATGCCCTGCTTGATCGGGAAGTGCTTGACGGCGTTCTCGACCTTGAGGAGGACGTCGCCCTTCTGGGTGTTGACGGTCCGCCCGGCATGGTCGAGCTCGGGGGTGTCCGGCGTGACGGTCATCAGACGTCCTTCGTGGCGGCGCGCGCGACGGCCCGGCGGCGCGACTGGGGGGCATCGGGGATCTCCATCGCACCGATCTCGACCTCACCGAGGCCGATCTGGTCGGCGGGGAGGAAGCAGGCCGAGCGGTGCTCGACCCCACCGGCGACAGGCACCAGCGGCGGGACCTGCTCGGTGCACTGATCCATGACGAAGGGGCAGCGCGGCGCGAAGGAGCAGCCCTGGGGGAGGTTGATGAGAGACGGGGGCTGGCCCTGGATCGGCGTCAAGCGCCCACGGGGGCCCTCATTGGCGGGGATCGACTCGATCAGGCCCTTGGTGTACGGGTGGTGCGGGCGGTAGTAGAGCGTCCGCCGCTCCGCGAACTCCACGGGGCTCCCGGCGTACATGACCATGACGTCGTCGGCGATGTCGGCGACGACCCCGAGGTCGTGGGTGATCATGATGACGGCGGTGTTGAACTCCGCCTGGATGCGCTGGATGAGGTCGATGATCTGCGCCTGGACGGTCACGTCGAGCGCCGTCGTCGGCTCGTCGGCGATGAGCAGCTTGGGGTTCAGCGCGAGCGCCATGGCGATCATGGCGCGCTGCCGCATCCCACCGGAGAACTGGTGGGGGTAGTCCTCGACGCGCTGCGCCGGTTGGGGGATGCCGACCAGTCCGAGCAGGTCCACTGCGCGGGCCATGGCCTCCTTCTTGGAGACCGGCTCGTGTGCCCGGATCATCTCGACGATCTGCCAACCGACGCGGTAGTGCGGGTGCAGGCTCGACAGCGGGTCCTGGAAGATCATGGCGATCTGGGCGCCACGCACGGCACGCAGGTCCTGCTCGCTCATACTCAGCAGGTTGCGGCCCTCGAAGTGCGCGGTGCCTTCGATGCGCGCCCCACGGGTCAGACCCATGATGGTCTGCGTGCTCACGCTCTTGCCGGAGCCGGACTCCCCGACGATGCCGAGCGTCTCACCGGGGTCGATGGAGAACGACAGGCCCTGGACGGCGTTCACGATCCCGTCCTCGGTCGGGAAAGCGACCTTCAGGTCCTTGACTTCCAGCAGAGACATCTCACCTCGTAGGTCCGTGAGCGCGACCGTCACCTGGGGTGCGGGACCGGACGCGAAGAGGGGGTGGGCGACGGCATCGACCTCGGGATCGGTGCTGCAGTCTGGCCAGGCGTGGAGCTGTGCGTGCTGTGGCGGAGCCGTGTCGATTGTGCCACACCGAGGGTCGCTCGGAGGGGCAGGAGATCACCGTGCCACACAAGGGAAGCGGAGCGTTGCGGTGGGTGTCAGGAGGGACCTGACCCCGGACCCCAGACAGGGCCCGCGCCAAGTTCTGGAGCGGGCCCCGTCCGTGGTTCAGGAACTGATCACCGGCGCCCGAAGGCGCCCGTCATCAGGACTTCAGGTAGACGTTCGTGATGTCAGCGTTGTTGCTGAACCCGAAGTACACCCAGTTGCCGACGCGGTCGCCGTAGTAGTACGGAGTCTTGCCGGTCGCGATCGGGATCCACGGCGCGTCGGCCATGGTCTTGACGTCCGCCTGGTGCCAGAGGTCTCCGACCTTCGCCTGGTCCTGCTCCGCGAGGGCATCGTCGATCAGCTTGTTGACCTCGGGGTTGTTGTAGCAGTTGTAGTTCGTCGAACCCTCACCGCACTGGCGGCCGTCCAGGAGCGGGACGAAGAAGGAACGAGCGGCGTTGCCCTGCCAGTCCGGGTTCCACCCGGGTCCAGCGAGGTCCCAGTCACCGGACTTGCGCGCAGAGGGCTTCTGCAGGTGCTGGGTGTAGAAGTCCGCCGGCGGAACCTGCTTGAGGGTCAGCGTGATGCCGGACTTGGCCAGGTCGGCCTGCAGGGTCTGCGCGATGAGCGGCGCCTTGCCCTTGTTGCGGTACAGGTAGATGAGCTTCAGGCCGTTGGGGAAGCCGGCCTCCGCGAGGAGGGCCTTCGCCTTGGCCGGGTCACCGGCGCTGTCCGGAGTCGCGTACGGGTCGAACTGCTCGTAGCCCAGGATCGGGGGGGTCAGGATCTGACCGAGCGGGGTGTACAGCGACGGTCCACCGAGGACCTGGATGATGTTCTTCTTGCTGACCGCGTAGTTCAGCGCCTGGCGGACCTTGAGGTTCGCGAGAGCCTTGCCAGCGTTCGGCGAGTCGAAGTTGATCGTGATGTACGGGTTGGTCGAGCCGTTGTCCTTCAGGACCAGCTTCGGGTCCTTCAGGGCCTGCAGACCGGGGATGTCGGCCGTGGGAACCGTGGTGTCCCACTGCAGGTCGGCGGTGCCGGCCTTCAGCTGCTTCTGGACCGGACCCTCGTCCGAGCCCTGGGTCACGGAGATCGCGTCGACGTACGCCTTGCGCAGGTCGTCGGTCTTGCTGTCCCAGGCCGGGTTGCGCACGAGCTCGATGCTCTTGTCAGCCGTGTACGACTTGAGCTTGTACGGGCCGTCGGAGATGAACTTCTGACGGAACTCCGGGGAGTCCGGCAGCACGTCGAGGAACTCGATCGGCGCAGGAGACGCGAACGGCAGCGCGATGATGTTCAGGAAGTCACCGGCGGGCTGCACCAGGGTGATCGACACCTTGTTGCCGTCCGCCTTCAGGCCGCTGATCTCGTTCTTCGTGATGAAGTCCTTGATGCCCGCGATCGTGGCGGGGGCCTTGACGAAGGCGTCGCAGAACTCCTTCATGCCCTCGATGACGCCGGCGAAGTAGCCGAGCGCGCCGGTCGGCTGGACCGGGTTGCAGAGGCGCTTGAAGCCGAGAACGGCGTCCGCACCCGTCACCTGACGCGCGGGAGTGGTGTCCCACTTCACGCCGTCCTTGATGGTGAACTCGTAGGTCTTGCCACCGTTGGTCGGCTCCGGGATCGACTCGACCATGTCGGGGACCGGCGTGTTCGCCTTGGTCGCGTCGGAGCTGTTCGGGTAGCTCACCAGCTGGCGCGAGATCGCGCGCAGCAGGGTGTAGCTGACCGTGTAGTAGGCGCTCGCGGTGTCCATGTGGTCAATGTCGCCGGCACCCAGCATCTTCAGGGTGCCGCCCTTCTTGGCGCCAGCAGCCGTGTCGCTACCGCCCGCGTCACTACCGCCACAGGCGGTGGCAGTGAGCAGCAGGCCGGTGACCAGCGCGGTTGTCGCGAGGCCTCTCCGGTTCTTCAGCAATGTTCCACCTCTCAGGCCGTACGTGGTACGACCCTGTCGTCGTCCACCCGGGGTGACCGGGTGGAACGTCGGCGAGCCTGATGGCTGCGCCGCTTGCGGACCCTAGCGGCGCGCCGGGAACCGCCGAAAGAGGCGTGCCAAGCCGCCGCCCACTCGTGACCAACCTGTGACTCACGCCGTGACGGCGTCAGACGCCCAGCCGGCAGAGGGTCGCGAACTCCGTCGCGTCGAGGCTGGCGCCGCCGACGAGCGCACCGTCCACGTCAGGCTGCTCCATGAGCGCGGCGACGTTCGCGGCCTTGACCGAACCGCCGTACAGGACGCGGATCCCTTGCGCGACAGCGGATCCGGCCACGTCGGCGAGGGTCGCTCGCAGCGCGGCGCAGACCTCCTGCGCGTCCTCCGGCGTCGCGACCTCACCGGTGCCGATGGCCCAGACGGGCTCGTAGGCGACCACCAGGGTGGCGAGCACCGCCTCGGGGACGTCGACGAGCGCCGCCTTCACCTGGTCGACGCAGTGCGCGACGTGCGTCCCCGCCTGACGAACCTCCAGCCCCTCGCCGACGCACAGGATGGGCACGAGGCCGTGCCGACCGGCCGCCAGCACCTTGCTGCGGACCACCTCGTCGGACTCTGCGTGATCAGAGCGTCGCTCCGAGTGGCCGACGACCACGTAGCTGCACCCGAGCTTCGCGAGCATCGCACCGCTGATGTCGCCGGTGTGGGCGCCGGCCTCGTGCGGGGAGAGGTCCTGGGCGCCGTACCGGATGCGGAGCTTGTCGCCGTCGACCAGGGTCTGGACGCTGCGCAGGTCCACGAAGGGTGGCAGGACCAGGCACTCGACCGCGTCGTGCTGCTTGTCCCCGAGGCTGAAGGCCAGCTTCTGGACCAGGCCGATGGCCTCGAGGTGGTTGAGGTTCATCTTCCAGTTGCCCGCCATCAGCGGCATGCGGCTCATGCGAGCACCTCCAGGCCCGGCAGGGCCTTTCCCTCGAGGTACTCCAGGGACGCCCCTCCCCCGGTGCTGATGTGGGTGAAGCGGGACTCGTCGATGCCGAGCGCGCGGACCGCGGCCGCGCTGTCTCCGCCACCGACCACGGTGAGTGCCGGCGTCTCGCCGTGCGAGAGCTGCGCGACGGCCTCCGCCACCCCGCGGGTCCCTTCGGCGTACGGCGCCAGCTCGAACACGCCCATCGGGCCGTTCCAGAACACCGTGCGCGCGCCCTCGAGGCGTTGGGCGAACAGCGCCACGGACTCCGGGCCGATGTCGAGACCCATCCGGTCGGACGGGATCGCCTCAGCGCTGACCACGTCGTGGTCGGCCACCGCGCTGAAGGCGGTCGCCGCGACCACGTCCACGGGCAGCACGACCTTGCCGCTGTCGAGCAGCGTGCGGCACTGCTCGAGCATCTGCTCCTCGAGCAGCGAGGAGCCGACGTCGTGCCCCTGCGCCTTGAGGAAGGTGAAGCACATCCCGCCACCGACGAGGATCTGGTCGACCTTCGGCAGCAGCGCCTCGATCACGGCGATCTTGTCGCTCACCTTGGACCCGCCCAAGACGACGACGTAGGGCCGCTGCGGCTCGATCGTCAGTCGCTGGAGCACCGCGACCTCGGCGCTGACGAGCGGACCTGCCGCATGCGGCAGCCGCTCGGCGACGTCGAAGACGCTCGCGTGCTTGCGGTGCACCGCGCCGAAGGCGTCGTCGACGTAGAGCTCGGCGAGGGCCGCCAGGCGGTCCGCGAACGCACCTCGCTCCCCGTCGTCCTTGCTCGTCTCGGCCTGCTCGAAGCGGACGTTCTCGAGCAGGAGCACGCCGCCTTCAGGCAGGTCATGGGCGCACGACACGGCGTCGGGGCCCACGACGTCGCGCGCCAAGCGCACGGGGCGGCCGAGCAGCTCCTGGAGGCGTTCGGCCACGGGGGCGAGGGAGAACGCCGCGTCGGGGACGCCCTTGGGCCGGCCGAGGTGCGCGGTGACGATGACCTTGGCGCCGCGTTCGGCCAGGGACCGGATCAGCGGGAGCGAGGCCCGGATCCGGCCGTCATCGGTGATCGTCGTGCCGTCGAGCGGCACGTTGAGGTCGGAGCGGACGAGGACCCGCTTGCCCTTGACGTCCAGGTCATCTGCGTTGCGCACCGGGCTACAGGCTCTTGCCGACCAGCGCGATCAGGTCCACGAGACGGTTGGAGTAGCCCCACTCGTTGTCGTACCAGCCGACGACCTTGGCCTGGTTGCCGATGACCTTCGTCAGCGGGGCGTCGAAGATGCAGGACGCCGGGTCGGTCACGATGTCGCTGGAGACGATCGGGTCGGTGTTGTAGCGCAGGAAGCCCTTCATGGGGCCCTCGGCGGCGGCCTTCACGACGGCGTTCACCTCGTCGGCGGTCGCCTCGCGCCCGAGCTCGACCGTCAGGTCGGTGGCCGAGCCGGTCGGGATGGGGACGCGGATGGCGTACCCGTCGAGCTTGCCCTTGAGCTCGGGCATGACCAGCCCGATGGCCTTGGCGGCACCCGTGCTGGTGGGCACGAGGTTCAGCGCGGCGGCGCGGGCGCGGCGCAGGTCGCTGTGCGGCGCGTCCTGCAGGTTCTGGTCCTGCGTGTAGGCGTGAATGGTCGTCATGAGGCCCTTGACGATGCCGAACTCGTCATGGATCGCCTTCGCCATCGGACCGAGGCAGTTGGTGGTGCAGGACGCGTTCGAGATGACGTGGTGCGAGGCCGGGTCGTAGGTCTCGTGGTTGACGCCCATGACGATGGTGACGTCCTCGTTGGACGCGGGCGCGGAGATGATGACCTTCTTGGCGCCACCGTCCAGGTGGGCCTTCGCCTTGGTCGCGTCCGTGAAGAAGCCGGTCGACTCGACGATGACGTCGGCGCCGACGTCGCCCCACGCCAGGTCGGCCGGGTTGCGCTCCGCGAAGATCTTGATGGTCTTGTCGCCGACCTGGATGCCGCCGTCGACGACCGTGACCTCGGCCGGGTAGCGCCCGAGGATCGAGTCGTACTTCAGCAGGTGCGCCATCGTCGCCAGGTCGCCGAGGTCGTTCGCGGCCACGATCTCGATGTCGGCGCCGCTGGCCGCGACGGCCCGGAAGAAGTTGCGGCCGATGCGGCCGAAGCCGTTGATGCCTACGCGGACGGTCACGGTGGGGGTTCTCCTCGGTACGTGCGAACGGGACGTCAGTGTCTGCAGCCGAGGCTACCGAGGGCCGGTCGGCGTCGGGGTGAGGGGTCAGGCCACGCGGGCCGGAGCCTCGGCGCGGGCCGACTCCCGCAGTGCCGCGAGGACCCGGCTCACGGCCTGCAGGTCACCGAGGTCGGCCGGCCAGGGCCACTGCTCGGCCGCGACCTCCGCGCGGGGCACGGCCTGCCGCAGGGCAACCGCCGAGGCGAGCAGCCCTGCGGGGACGCCGGGGGCGGACGCCCGCAAGCACCTCCGGCCCGTCGGTGTCGCGACGGTCCGGCGTCGGGAGCAGCGGGAGCTCGGCGCCGTCGGTCCATCGGGCTCCCAGCGGTCCGGCCTCCAACCGGGCGGTGGCGAACGAGATCCGCGCCAGAGCCGGTGCGCCCTCGTGGCTCACCAGGGTCGTCGCCCCGGAGGCGTGCAGCAGCGACCAGGCCACCGGCAACCCCGGCCCCAGCTCGACGGCGGGCAGCGGCGCAGGAGCCGCGGTGACGCTGACGACGTCGCCTGCCCACGCCCGCGCGAGGTCGACCAGCTCGGCCGCCGCCGGGACGCCCCGCGGCCAGCCCCGCACCGTGACCTGGACGGCAGGGGTGGCGACCAGCGCCAGGCCGGCCGCCACCGTCAGCGCCCAGGGCTCCCACCGCTGCACGAGGGCGGTGACCACCTCGGCAGGGTGGTTCCCGGCGCGCGCCGGCCGGAGCGGGTCGTCCGTCAGGCGCGGAGGGGCGTCCCAGTCCTGCGCGCGGGCCTCTCGCAGGAGCGCAGGGTCGAGTGGTGCGGGCGTCGGGAGCAGGACGTGCAGGCCGTGCTGGAGCAGGACCGGCAGCTCGCGGGCCAGGACCGGGTCGTCACCGTCCAGGGCCACCGCGTCGAGGTCCGGGTCACGCAGCAGCTCCTCGAGCGAGGCGTACGACGGGACGTCCCGCAGCCCGCCCGGCTGCAGCGAGTACGGCGTCAGTGGCAGCCCGCCGAGGACCGCCCACCCTGCCGCCCGGAGCGGGACCGGGTCGATCGCCCCGGCGAGGGCGATCGTCGGGGTCCGGCTCAGGGGCCCAGCATGTCGACGGTGACCGCGGCCTCGGTGTCGGGGATCCCGAGGTCGGAGGCGTGCTTGTCCGCCATCGCCAGCAGCCTGCGGATCCGACCGGCGACCGCGTCCTTGGTCATCGGCGGATCGGCGAGCGCGCCGAGCTCCTCGAGCGAGGCGTTCGCGTGCTCGAGCCGGAGCCGCCCGGCGACGAGCAGGTGGTCGGGAGCGTCCGGGCCGAGGATCTCCAGTGCGCGCGCCACCCGCGCTCCGGCCGCCACCGCGGCGCGGGCGGAGCGGCGCAGGTTGGCGTCGTCGAAGTTGGCGAGGCGGTTGGCGGTAGCCCGGACCTCGCGGCGCATCCGCCGGTCCTCCCAGGCGATGAGGGCCTCGTGCGCCCCGAGCCGGGTGAGCAGCACGGCGATCGCGTCCCCGTCCCGCACGACGACCCGGTCGACGCCGCGGACCTCTCGGGCCTTGGCCTGCACGCCGAGCCGGCGCGCCGCACCGACCAGGGCGAGGGCCGCCTCGGGGCCCGGACAGCTGATCTCCAGGGAGCAGGACCTACCGGGCTCGGTGAGCGAGCCGTGCGCCAGGAAGGCCCCCCGCCAGGCCGCGGCGGCGTCGCAGATGCTGCCGCTGACGACTGCGGGCGGGAGCCCTCGGACGGGTCGGCCCTGACCGTCGATCAGGCCGGTCTGGCGTGCGAGGCCGTTGCCGTCCTTGGCGACGACCACAATCCACCGGTTCCCCTTCCGCAGGCCTCCGGGCGCGACGACGTGGACGTCGCTGGCGTGGCCGTAGACCTCGGCCACCTCCTTGCGCAGCCGCCGTGCCGTCGAACCCGCGTCCAGGTCGGCCTCGATGACGATCTTCCCCGCGACGAGGTGCAGCGCTCCGCTGAAGCGGAGCAGCGCCGCCATCTCGGCCTTCCGGCAGCAGGGCTTGGTCACCGTCAACCGGGACAGCTCGTCCTTCACCGCTGCTGTCATCGCCATGTCGGCTCTCCCACCTGTTCGCTCCCGTGTCCGGCCGTGCTGGGTGTCCTGCCTGAGTTCTTCACTGCCCGTCGAGCTCGGATCCGAGGATCCCGGCGTACGCCTTGGCCAGCAGCAGCGGGTCGTGGCGTGCGGTGCCGTCGCCCAGGGCCAAGGGGGCGATCACGAGTCGCCCGCCGCCGAGGGTCACGGCGGACCGCAGCTGGTGCTCGAGGTCAGGGGACATCAGACCACGCGTGTCCAGCACCGCCGACTCATCGGCCAGGACCACGTCGACGGCCAGGTCCGGGGCGTGGCCAGCGAGCACCTCCAGGTGGGTCTCCGCCGTGAACCCGGTGGTCTCCCCCAGCTGAGGTGCGAGGTTCAGCGCGACGACCCGTCGCGCGGACGTCGCGATGAGGGCGTCCCGCAGGTCCGGGACCAGCAGGTGCGGCAGCACGCTCGTGAACCAGGAGCCCGGGCCGAGGATCACCACGTCGGCGTCCAGGACGGCCTGGACGGCTTCGGCGCACGCGGGTGGGCTCTCCGGCGCCAGGCGGACGGCGCAGACGGACCCCGCGGTCGAGGCGACCGCAACCTGGCCGACGACCTCGACCAGTCCCTTGGGATCGGCCGCGTCCAGCCCGGCGACCAGGGCCACGATCTCCAGGGGGCTGGTGCTTGCGGGCAGGACCCGCCCGCGCGCCCCCAACAGCCGTCCCACCAGGTCGAGCGCGATGACGACGTCACCGGTGGTCTGCACCAGGCCGGTGAGGAGCAGGTTGCCGAGGGCGTGGCCGGCCAGTGGCCCGTCGCCGGTGAAGCGGTGCTGCAGCAGGCCCTCCCAGGTCGAGCTCCAGTCGTCCTCCCCGGCCAGCGCGGCCAGCGCCATCCGCAGGTCCCCAGGAGGGAGGGCGCCGAGCTCCGTGCGCAGGCGTCCGCTGGAGCCGCCGTCGTCGGCCACCGTGACCACCGCCGTGACCTGGTCGGTGACGTGGGTCAGGGCCTCGAGCGACACGGCGAGCCCGTGGCCGCCACCGAGGGCCACGACGCGGGGGCCGCTCACTCCCGCCCCAGGTCGCGGTGCTGCACGCGCACGTCCAAGCCGCTGTCGCCCAGTCGGTTCGCCAGGGCCTCCGACATGGCCACGCTGCGGTGCTTGCCGCCGGTGCAGCCGACCGCAAGCAGGACGTACCTCTTTCCCTCGCGCAGGTAGCCCTCCGCGAGCAGCCGCACGACCGGGTCGTAGCGCTCGAGCAGCTCACCGGCACCGGGCTGGCCGAGGACGTAGTCGCGCACCGCGGCGTCCTGCCCGGTGTGGGGCCGAAGCTCGGGCACCCAGTGGGGGTTGGGAAGGAACCGGCAGTCCAGGACGAGGTCGGCGTCCACCGGGAGACCGTGCTTGAAGCCGAACGACATCACGGTGAGCTGGAGGGGTGCCGCGGCCGCCTGCTCGTCGAACGCAGCGGTCACCCGGGTCCGGAGCTCGTAGACGTTGAGGACGCTGGTGTCGACGACGAGGTCGGCACGGTCACGCAGCGGCCGCAGCAGCTCGCGCTCGCGGCTGATCCCGTCCACCAGTCGACCGTCGCCTTGCATGGGGTGCGGTCTGCGGACTGAGTCGAAGCGCCGCGCCAGCGCGTCATCCGTCGCCTCGAGGAACAGCACCTTCACCCGGCGCCCGTCCTTCTCGAGCGCCTCCAGCGCACCGTCGAGCTCGCCGGCGAAGACGCGCGAGCGCAGGTCGGTGACGACCGCTACCCGAGGGACCGCACCTGCCTCCGCGTCGATGCGCTCGAGCATCGGACCGATCAGCGAAGGGGGGAGGTTGTCGACGACGAACCAGCCGAGGTCCTCGAGGCAGTGCGCGGCTGTCGACCGGCCGGCACCGGACAGACCGGTGACGACCACGAGGGCGGCGCTCACCCGAGCACCTCGCCGGTCACGGGGTCGAAGGCCGGGACCTCGTTCGCCGAGACGCCCAGGGCTGCGAGGACCGCTTCCGCCGTACGTCGTCCCACGCCTGGTACCTCCATGAGCTCCTCGACGGTCGCGGCCTTGATCCGCTTGAGGGATCCGAAGTGTCGCAGCAGCGCCTTCCGGCGGGCCTCGCCCAGACCCGCGACGCCGTCCAGGGCGCTCGTCGTCATGCTCTTGGAGCGCTTCTGCCGGTGGAAGGCGATCGCGAAGCGGTGGGCCTCGTCGCGGACGCGCTGCAGCAGGTACAGGCCCTCGGAGGTGCGAGGGAGGATCACCGGGTCCGACTGCCCCGGTAGCCAGACCTCCTCGAGCCGCTTGGCCAGGCCGCAGAGCGCGACGTCGTGGATCCCCAGCTCGGACAGCGCTCGTTCGGCGGCGGCCACTTGCGGCGGTCCGCCGTCGACGACGACGAGCTGCGGGCGGTAGGCGAACTTCTTGGGGCGCCCGGTCTCCTCGTCGCGCTCAGGAGCGGTCTCCTCGAGCAGGCGGGCGAAGCGACGAGTCACGACCTCGTGCATGGACGCGACATCGTCCTGGCCGTCCACGCTCTTGACCGTGAACCGGCGGTACTCGCTGTTGCGCGCCAGGCCGTCCTCGAACACGACCATGCTCGCCACCACGGCGGTGCCTTGCAGGTTGGAGACGTCGAAGCACTCGATGCGCAGGGGCGCCTCGTCGAGCTCGAGCGCCTCCTGCAGCTCCGCCAGCGCCATCGACCGTGCCGTCAGATCGCTGGCCCGCTTGGTCTTGTGCAGCGCGAAGGCCTGCGTCGCGTTGCGCTGGACCGTCTCCATGAGCGCCTTCTTGTCACCGCGCTGCGGGATCCGGATGGTCACGTTGGTGCCGCGCAGCTGCCGCAGCCAGGCCTCGAGCGCGCGGGCGTCGGGCGGGATCGCGGGGACCAGGACCTCGCGGGGTACGTCGACACCCACCTGCACGCCGGCGCCGGGGACCAGCCGCCGGTCGATGCCGTACTCGTCCTCGTCCTCGCCGTACACCTGCGCGAGGAACTGGCCGACCAGGTCGCCGGTGGTCACGTCCTCCACCTTGTCCACGACGAAGCCTCGCTGGCCCCGCACCCGACCGCCCCGGACGTGGAACACCTGCAGCGCCGCCTCGAGACCGTCCTCCGCGAGCGCGATGACGTCGGCATCGGTGCCGTCCGCGAGGACGACCGCCTGCTTCTCCAGCGCCCGCCTCATCGCCCCCACGTCGTCGCGCAGCCGCGCGGCCCGCTCGAAGTCCAGAGCGTCCGAAGCCTCCGACATCTGCTGCTCGAGACGCCGGACGAACGTCGAGGAGTCGCCGGCGAGGAAGTCGCAGAAGTCGTCGACGATCGCCCGGTGCTCCTCCTGGCTGACCTTGCCGACGCAGGGTGCCGAGCACTTGTCGATGTACCCGAGCAGGCACGGCCGCCCCACCTGACCGGCCCGCTTGAAGACCCCGGCGCTGCAGGTGCGGGCGGGGAAGACCCGGAGCAGCAGGTCGAGCGTCTCGCGGATCGCCCACGCGTGGGAGTAGGGCCCGAAGTACCGCACGCCCTTCTTCTTGGGACCGCGCATGACCTGCAGCCGCGGGTAGTCCTCGGACAGCGTGACGGCGAGCGACGGGTAGCTCTTGTCGTCGCGGTACTTGACGTTGAACCGCGGGTCGAACTCCTTGATCCAGCTGTACTCGAGCTGGAGCGCCTCGACTTCCGTGCCGACGACGGTCCACTCCACCGAGGCGGCCGTCGTGACCATCTGACGCGTTCGCGGGTGCAGCTGCGAGAGGTCCTGGAAGTACGACGACAAGCGCGGGCGCAGGCTCTTGGCCTTGCCGACGTAGACGACACGACCCTTGTCGTCGCGAAACCGGTAGACCCCCGGGCCGACCGGGATCGTGCCCGCCGCAGGGCGGTACGTCTTCGGGTCGGCCACGCGGCTCAGCCTACGGCCGGCTGCCGACGGACGGTCCCGGTGCTACTCGTCGTACAGGCTGACCGGGGTGCCCTTCACGAGCAGCGGGAACAGCCGGTCGGCGTTCGGGTTGGTCACCCGGACGCAGCCGTGGCTCGCGGGGTAGTTCGGGACGCTGCCGCTGCCGTGGATGGCCCAGCCCTTGTAGAAGTACGACGGCCGGTAGAGCTCGCCGAGCTTGCTCACGCGAATCCCGTCGATCTTGTAGAAGACCGAGAAGGTCCCACGGGGGGTGTGGGCGACGTCGCTCTCGCCCTCGTAGGTGTAGGGCTTCTCGGTGCCGGTGGAGACGTCGATGATCGTGCGGACGACGCCCCGCTCCGACAGCACGAGGACCTGCCGCGTGATGTCGACCTCGACCGCGCGGCCGCTGCCCGGGTAGCGCAGCCTCCAGGCCGTCGGCCGGGTCAGCCGCGTGCGCTCGGCCTTGCTCCAACGACCCGTCACGGCGAGGCGCTCGACCTTCTGGAACGCCATCACCGCGTGGGTCGTGTCGTAGCCGAACACGCCGTTCAGGGCACCCGGGACGTAGTGGAGCGCGGACAGGGAGCGCTGCAGCGCCAGGACGTCGGCGCCCCTGGTGCCCGACACCAGGTCGCGCGCCTCCACCCGGAGCTGTGCAGAGTTCGACGTCGCGGTGAGGTAGGAGGCCCTCGCCACGAGGATCGCGCGGTAGCGGAAGACGCCGAGGCCGGGGCGTTGCGCGACCTGGAACGTCCCGTTGGAGGCCGTCCGGACCAGCGCGGTGTTGCGCCACTGCCCGCCGGTGAGGCTTTGCACGTACACCGGCGCGGCGGCGAGGCTCGGCACCACGCGACCGGTCACGACCGCGGTCTCGCCCTTGAGGATGCTGGCCGGGCTGACCGCCAGGGACACCCGCGGCAGCATGCGCACGACGGCGTGCGGGCTCTCCGACGCCGCGGAGAAGGCGTCGCCCTGGAACCGCCACTGGAAGTCCGTGCTGCGCGACAGGCCGATGACAGTCGTGGCCGTCCCGGTGCCGTCGGTCTGCACGCGGCGCAGGAGCCGCAGGTCGTTCGCCCCGAGCGTCGTGCCGTAGAGCTCCACGGGTGCGTTCGCGACGGGGGCCGAGTCAGCACGGGTGAGGACGCTGCTCAGCGTGATGCGCGTCCCCCAGAGCGCCTGCGTCGTGGAAGCGGACACGGTGACCGTCGTGTCGACGAGGGGCACCTGCGCCACCTCGGTCACCAGCGCGGTGTCACTCGGGGTGCCGTCGCTCTCTGTGCTGAAGACGGCGTACGTCGTCGTGCCCCTGTTGCCGAAGCCCGTGTCGCGCGCCGTGGTCGCGCTGCTCACCGGGACGTCCCGCCCCGAGGCCGGGGTGTACGGGGAGGCCGTGCCCGTGACGTCCCGGACGATCGCGCCGGAGCCGGAGCCACCGGTCCACGTCAGGTCGGCGAACCGGTCGCCCACCGCCGAGGAGGCGCTGGTCGGCGCCGCCGGCGGGGTGGCGGCGAGGGCCGCGGTGGCAGGGAGTCCGGCAGCGATGGCCGAGGCGGCCACCAGACCGGACAGGGTCAGACGGAGGGAGCGGGCCACGACGTGCCTTTCAGGGCAGGAGCCCTGGCGGTGTGCCGGGCACGGCGAACCGCGCCACGATACCCGTTTGGGTGCTCCCGCGGGGCCTCGTCAGGCGGTGGAGGGAGCGGGGGCGCGCTTGGCCGCCTTCTTCGGCGCGTCGGCCTGCGCCTTCTTGGTCGGCTTGGTGGTCGGCTTGGTGGTCGGCTTGGTGGTCGGCTTGGTGGTCCCCTTCTTGATCGACACAGCCGCGCCTCGTCCGGCGAGGACGTCCCGCAGGAAGCGACCGGTGTGGCTGGCAGGCACCTCGGCCACGGCCTCGGGGGTGCCTTCGGCCACGACGGTCCCGCCGCCCGAGCCTCCCTCAGGGCCCATGTCGATCACCCAGTCCGCCGTCTTGATCACGTCCAGGTTGTGCTCGATGACGATCACGCTGTTGCCCTGGTCGACCAAGCGGCCCAGGACCACGAGCAGCTTGCGGATGTCCTCGAAGTGCAGGCCGGTGGTGGGCTCGTCGAGGACGTAGATCGTCCGACCCGTCTGTCGCTTCTGCAGCTCGGAGGCGAGCTTCACCCGCTGCGCCTCACCGCCGGACAGCGTCGGGGCCGGTTGGCCGAGCCGGACGTAGCCCAGCCCGACGTCCACGAGCGTCTTGAGGTGCCGGCTGATGGCGGGCACCGCCTCGAAGAACTCCGCGGCCTCCTCGATCGGCATGTCGAGGACCTCGGAGATGGTCTTGCCCTTGAAGTGCACCTCGAGCGTCTCGCGGTTGTAGCGCGCGCCGTGGCAGACCTCGCACGGGACGTAGACGTCCGGCAGGAAGTTCATCTCGATCTTGATCGTGCCGTCGCCGGAGCAGTTCTCGCAGCGCCCGCCCTTCACGTTGAAGCTGAAGCGGCCGGGCAGGTAGCCGCGGACCTTGGCCTCGGTCGTCTCCGCGAAGAGCTTGCGCATGTGATCGAACACGCCCGTGTACGTCGCAGGGTTGCTGCGCGGGGTCCGGCCGATCGGCGACTGGTCGACGCGGACGACCTTGTCGAGGTGCTCGAGGCCGGTGACGCGGGTGTGCCGTCCCGGGACCTCGCGGTTGCCGTTGAGCTTGTTGACCAGCACGGCCGCGAGGATGTCGTTGATCAGCGTCGACTTGCCCGAACCACTGACCCCGGTGACCGCAACGAGCTGGCCGAGCGGGATGTCGACGGTCACCTCGCGCAGGTTGTGCTCGCGCGCGCCGACGATGCTCAGCTGGCGCTTGCGGTCCCGCGGCCGCCGGATGGCCGGGACCTCGATGGAGCGTCGGCCGGAGAGGTACTGCCCGGTGATCGAGTCCTCGGACGCGAGCAGATCGGCCACGGTCCCGCTCACGACGACCTGGCCACCGTGCTCTCCCGCGCCCGGCCCGATGTCCACCACCCAGTCGGCGGTGTGGATGGTGTCCTCGTCGTGCTCGACGACGATGAGCGTGTTCCCCAGGTCGCGCAGCCGCACCAGGGTGTCGATCAGCCGCCGGTTGTCGCGCTGGTGCAGGCCGATGCTCGGCTCGTCGAGGACGTACAGCACGCCGACCAGTCCGGACCCGATCTGCGTGGCGAGCCGGATCCGCTGCGCCTCACCACCCGCCAGCGTGCCCGCCGCGCGGTCCAAGGACAGGTAGTCCAGTCCGACGTCGAGCAGGAAGCCCATGCGCTCGTTGACCTCCTTCAGGACGCGCTCGGCGATCATGCGCTGCCGGTCGTCGAGCTCCAGTGCTCGCAGGAACTGCGCGCACTCGGCGATGCTCAGGGCGGCGATCTCGGCGATGGACTTGCCGGAGAGCGTGACGGCGAGCACCTCGGGCTTCAGGCGGGCGCCCTGGCAGACCGGGCAGGCGACCTCGCGCATGTAGCCCTCGTACCGCTCGCGGCTGGTCTCGCTCTCCGCCTCCTGGTGCCGGCGCTCGAGGAACGGGATGACGCCTTCGTACGCCGTGTAGTAGCTGCGCTCCCGCCCGTAGCGGTTGCGGTAGCGGACGTGCACCTCGGTGTCGTGGCCGTGGAGGACGGCGTCCCGCTGCTTCTTGCTGAGCTTGGACCACGGCTGCTGGAGCGTGAAGCCGAGCGCGTCGCCGAGGGCTTGCAGCAGGCGTCCGAAGTACTCGATGTTGTGGCCGCTGGACCAGGGCTGGAGGGCACCCTGCTCGAGGCTCTTGTCCTCGTCCGGCACGACGAGCTCGGCATCGACCTCCTTGCGGGTGCCCAGGCCGTGGCAGGCCGGGCAGGCCCCGAACGGGCTGTTGAACGAGAACGAGCGGGGCTCGAGCTCCTCGAAGCTCAGGTCGTCGTCGAGGCACGCCAGGTGCTCGCTGAACGTGCGCTCCCGGTGGGGATCGTTCTCCGGCAGGTCGACGAAGTCCAGGGTGACCAGCCCGTTGCCGAGCTGCAGCGCGGTCTCGACCGAGTCGGTGAGCCGGCGCTTGCTCGACTCCTTCACCGACAGGCGGTCGACGACCACCTCGATGGTGTGCTTCTCCTGCTTCTTCAGCGTGGGGACATCGGTGAGCGCGTGCACCACGCCGTCGACGCGCGCCCGGGAGTAGCCCTTGGTCTGGAGGTCGGCGAACAGGTCGACGTACTCCCCCTTGCGCTCGCGGATGACCGGGGCGAGCACCTGGAACCGGCTGCCCTCCTCCAGCTCGAGCACCCGGTCGACGATCTGGCTCGGCTGCTGGCGCGCGATGACCTTGCCGCACTTCGGGCAGTGCGGCGTGCCCGCGCGCGCGAACAGCAGGCGGAGGTAGTCGTAGACCTCGGTGATCGTGCCGACGGTGGAGCGCGGGTTGCGGTTGGTCGACTTCTGGTCGATCGAGACGGCCGGCGACAACCCCTCGATGAAGTCGACGTCGGGCTTGTCCATCTGGCCGAGGAACTGGCGCGCGTAGGCGCTCAGCGACTCGACGTACCGCCGCTGGCCCTCGGCGAAGATGGTGTCGAACGCCAGACTCGACTTGCCCGACCCGGACAGCCCGGTGAAGACGATCAGGGCGTCGCGGGGCAGGTCGAGAGAGACGTCCTTGAGGTTGTGCTCGCGCGCACCGCGCACGACCAGCCGGTCAGCCATGAGGTCCGTTTCGCCAGAGGTCGAGGTAGATCTGCCGGAGCGGGGAAGCACCGGTCCTCAGGCTAACGTCGGCCACCGACAGGACGCTTCCCGTCCGCTGGCTGTGACGGCGTGACTCAGGTCTCGAGCGCCTCGATCGACCGAATCCGCGCGCAGAGCGTCTGGACGATCGGCTCGTACATCTCGGGGTGCTTCTTGACCAGCCCGGCGAAGGCCCACGCCGTGATCGAGAAGGTCGTCAGGCCCTCGGTCCCGGCTTTCACGCTCGCGGTGCGCGGCTTGCCGTCGAGCATCGAGATCTCGCCGAAGTACTCCCCCGTTCCCATGGCCGGGCGGGACCTCCCGTGGACGTCAACCTCTGCGGAGCCCTCGAGGACGAGGTGAAACCCGACGCTGCCGCCGCCCTCGACGACCACCTCGTCCCCGGCGGCGTGTGTCACCGTCCGGCCGAGATCGGCGACGTGCTTGAGATCGCGTGAGGAGAGGGTGGCCAGGAAGCCCACGCTCTTGAGCTGGGAGACGAGGTCATCGGTGTTCGCGTTGGTCACAAAGTGCTCCGGGTCAGCGGGTCCGAGAGGGGCGAAGCCGCAAGGTAGCGCGAAAGGGAGGCGCCGCCCACCGTGCCGCGGTCGGCGCGCAGTGCGATGCTCAGGTCATGACGCAGACGAGCTACACCGGTGAGGTCGAGGTCGGCGGCGCGGTCGACGTGCGGGTGCTCCCCGGACTGACGATCACCAAGATCGCCACGAACCCGTTCAACAACAACTGCTACCTGCTCCGGGACGCGGCCACCGGCGACACCCTGCTGATCGACGCCGCGGGCGACCCGGAGCGGCTCCTCGCTGCGCTGGGCGACGGGACCCTCGTCGGCATCGTGGAGACCCATGGTCACTGGGACCACCAGCAAGCGCTCGAGGCCGTGGTCGCGGCCACCCACGCGCCCGTCCTGGCGACCGCAGCCGACGCGGGGGACCTCCCCGTCCCGGTGCACCGGCTGCTCACCGACGGCGACGTCGTGCGGGTCGGCGACCACGAGCTGACCGCCATCACGCTGGTCGGCCACACGCCCGGATCGGTCGCCCTGCACTACGCGCCGGAGGGAGGGCACCTGTTCAGCGGCGACTGCCTGTTCCCCGGTGGGGTCGGCAACACCGAGAAGGACGCCACCCGGTTCGCCCGCTTGCTGGACGACGTCGAGAGGAAGGTGTTCGGGGTGCTGCCGGACAGCACGTGGGTGTATCCCGGCCACGGCTCCGACACCACCCTGGGAGCCGAGCGCCCGAGCCTGCCGGAGTGGCGCGCCCGCGGCTGGTGATGCGCGTCGTGCCTCAGATCCCGACCCAGTCGTCGATACCGAACAGCACGGCGTGACCCGAGCTCAGCTCGACGCTCACGATCTGGGTGACCTGGTCGTACTGCACCAGCATCTGAAGCTGCTGCGGTCCCTCGAGGAAGCTGCGGGCGCCGGCCAACCACCTTCTCGAGCGAAACCCAGCCAGGGCGAACTGGTCCACGAACTCAGCCACCGCAGCCTCGGCCCGGGAGACCCGGCCCACGTCCGGACCTCCTAGGTCGAAGCTGATCGAGGTCCTGTGCAGGGTCGATCCGTTCATCGCACCTCTTCCGGGGTCAAGGGAGCCGTCACCTCGAACAACGCGCGGGCCGGCTGATCCTCGCGTCGGTTGCGCGCGGCTGTCTCCGGGAGCTCGATCGAGGGCCACGACGCCACGGGCTGCGTCCGCAGCGAAGAGCGTGACCCCGATGAAGCTAGGTGCGTGCGCGGGACGCCGAGCGGTAGCTGCCCAGCTGCCCGGAGGAGTACTCGCCGGCCTCGTCGTCGAAGGTCATCGGGCCGATCCGGCTGCCCGCCCCGATGAGGGCGTTGCGGCCGCTGAAGGTGTAGCGGTAGGAGTAGAGTGCCCGTCCCGTCGGTGTACCGACCACGGGAGGTGTCGGTGTAGGCGGCGCCGTCGCCGAGCCAGGTGATGTCGACCGGCGGCCTGCCGACCGGACCCTCGCTGTGTCCGCCCCCGACGTTCAGCGTCCCGGTCAGCGTCGCGCGGGTGAGCTTGCGGTCCATGGTGAAGGACAGCGAGCCACCCTCGATGAAGCGCACGCCGACGAGCTGGCAGGGGCCCGTCTCCTCGACCGGCTCACCGTGCCCGCCGCCCGGGTTGTAGGGGACGGTGCCCTCGTCGCACTGGACGTCGTAGACGGTGCCGAAGGCGCTGGCCCGCCCCCGCCCGAGGTCCTCGACCCAGAGGTCGCCGAAGTGGGCGTTCCCCAAGGCGTTCGCGGTCGCCGGGAGCTCCCCCACCTCGAGCCAACTGGTGGAGGCCATCGTTCCTGAGGCCTTGGAGAAGTACATGGACCCGGCCGAGGCCGGAGTGGCGATGACCACGCTGAGGGCGACGGTGGACGCGCCCACGGCGACCATGCGGCGTAGGGAGGAGCGTGACATGGGAGACCTTCTCTCGGTGTAAGCCCGGCACGGCGCCAGGCACGGCGGACGGACGCACTCGGCGAGCGGACCGGACGGTGATGGCGGGGCTGGGGGGTGCGTTACCGGCGGGTGCGAAGGCGCTGCAGGACCAGGGCCCCGACCTGCTCACCCTGCTCGTAGCCCGCGGCGATTCCGTGGGGGTAGTGGATGCCGCCATACAGCCGGGAGCGTGCCGCCTCCTGGGCTGCCTCTGTGAAAGAGGAGAAGCTGCGCGGCGTATGGCCTCGTACGTCGTGGGAGTGGTCCACGAAGGCGAACGTCCCGAGTGCGGCGGTGAGCACGCTGGCCGCGGCCGGTGACGCGACGCTGTGCCCTGACGTGTGCTCCGGGAACTGCGGGGTGTTGATGAACGTCGCCCAATGTGGGTCGATGTAGCGCCGCACATAGGTGACTGGCCGGAGCAGGTTGTAGCGGTACTTCCACGTCCAGCAGTTCACGAACGCCTCGTGCAGGGCAACACCCGTCAGGGCAAACGTCTCGACCGCCAGGTCGAGACGGGCCGACCGCGTCGCGAGAGCCTGGCTCGCGATCAGCATCCAGTGCCCCGCCGGGAGACCGGTCGGCGTCCCGAACGGCGGGGTGAACGAGCCCGGGTTGTCGGTCCAGAACCGGGCGATCGCCCTGTCCTCCGCAGTGTTGGCGAAGGACTGCCGGTAGGGCGCCATGGCCTGCGCGTAGAAGGCCGAGTCAGGCTCGGTGGAGAAGGCCACCGGCGGAGCCGGCTCGATCTCGTCGGCTCGGCGCAGCACCATCGGCCGGACCTCGGACCAGTGGGGCTCGATCGCCGGCCGGAAGTTCGGCGGCGTCGACTCCCACAGCCACGGGTCGCCGTTCGGCGGGGTGTAGTCCCGTCCGACGACGCCGGCATGCCCGTCGCGGCTGATCCACTGCACGAGGTGCTTGGCCACGTGCCGTCCGTGCTCGACCGACGCGGCGAGCGCCCGTTCGGACACGCCTGTGAGCCTGCGGGCCTCGAGCGCGTCCCGTTCTGCATCGTCGAGCCGCTGTCGGGTCGTCCCCGCCACGAAGGGAAGGACGTGCCGCAGGACCGCTGCCGTCGACACGATCAGGGCCGCGGGCCAGTCCACCAGATCGCGGTGCCCCAACGGCGGTGGCGTCGCCAGCTCACGGAGCTGGCCGGCCAGGGATCGGTGCTCGGGCATGCCGGCGACGACCGCCTCGTACATCGCCACCGCGGTGTAGGCGTAGGTGCGAGCAGCGGCTGGTGGACTGAGGTTCTCGCCGAGCACCAGGTCGTAGGTCAAGGCGATCCACTCCAACGCCGCCTCGGGCCCATGCGCGGCGGTCGGCGTCCACCCCCGCGGGACGGCCAGCGCCGTGCCCCCAGGCAGAGCGGCTCCCGCCGCCATGACGACAGCTCCCGCGAGCACTTGCCGACGAGTCGGTCGAACGTGCATCACAACCCCCTCGACGCAGCTCCCCCGGCCCCCCCGGGGTCGCGCGTCCAGTCAGTGAGACGTGGAGGGGATCGGGTCGGTTGCCCCAGTAGGTCGACTGTGACCGAAATGTGATGAGAGCTGCCGGCGGGTCGGGGCGCCGGCGGGGAACGGTTGCGCCGCGCAGGCGGCGATCAGATCCTCGGTGCCCGCTCCGGCAGGTCGATCGGTTCCTGGTCCCCGCGCGACGTGGCGCGCAGGGACAGCACCGTCGTCAGCGCGAGGGTGCCGATGATCACGCTGAGCGAGATCGCGATGCCCAGGTCCGGGGCCCAGTCCACGCCGTACTTGTGGAGGGCGTGGAAGAAGAGCTTGACCCCGATGAAGCCGAGCACGACCGCCAGGCCCTTGGACAGGTAGACCAGCCGGTCGAGCAGGCCGTCGAGCAGGAAGTAGAGCTGCCGCAGCCCCATGAGGGCAAAGGCGTTGGCGGTGAAGACGATGTACGGCTCCTGGGTGAGGCCGAAGATCGCGGGGATGCTGTCCAGGGCGAACAGCAGGTCCGTGGAGCCGATGGCCGCCATCACCAGCAGCATCGGCGTCACGACTCGTCGACCGTTGATCTTGGTCACGATCCGAGCACCGTCGTACTCGTCCGTGGACGGAAGGACGCGCGCGATCAAGGTGGCGAGGCGGTTCTCACGGGGCACGTCCGTCGGGTCGGCGTGCTGCGTGGCGAGCTTCCAGGCGGTGAAGACCAGGAAGGCCCCGAACAGGAAGAAGACCCAGACGAAGCGGTCGATGGCTGCGGCGCCCGCCGCGATGAACAGCCCGCGGAGCACCAGCGCCAGCGTGATGCCGAACAGGAGCACCTTGTGCTGGTAGGCCCGAGGGACCGAGAAGGTCCCCATGATGACGACGAAGACGAACAGGTTGTCGACCGACAGGCTGTACTCGGTGAGGTAGCCGGCGAAGAACTCCCCGCCGTAGCGGCCACCGGCCACGATCGTCAGCCCGATGCCGAACGCGACCGCCAGGCCGACGTAGAACGCCACCCACAGGGAGGCCTCGCGGACGCTGAACGCGTGCTCGCCCTTGCGCGAGCTGATCCACTGGTCGATCGCCAGGATCAGCAGCAGGACGCCGATCGTGATGAACCAGGTGTAGCTGTGGACGTCGAGCACGAGCACTCCTCCGGTCAGGACAGGGTTGTCCGACCGGAGGTCTCTCCCGGCCCGTGAGGACCACCTCGCGTCCGGGCCCCCGAGGGGACCGTGCTGACGAACGCGGGGCTGCGGGGATACTCCCCTCCGACGCGATCACCCTACCCCCGAGGACCGCTATGACGCCTGATCTGCTCGCTGTGGCATCTGCCACCAAGGGCTTCCTCCCGGACGACGAGGCCGCGGCGTTGCACGCGGCGGCCGGGACCGCCGCGGCGGGGACCTGGCTCGAGGTGGGGACGTACTGCGGCCGGTCCACGGTGCACGTCGGTGCGGCCGCCCGCGAGGCGGGTGCGCTCCTCGTCACCCTCGATCACCACCGCGGGTCGGAGGAGAACCAGGCCGGTTGGGAGTGGCACGACGCCTCGCTCGTCGATCCGCACACCGGTCGGCTCGAGACGCTGCCGTCGTTGCGCCGCACCCTCTGGGACGCAGGACTGGACGACGTCGTGAGCATCGTCGTCGGCACGACTCAGCAGGTGGCGCGCTGGTGGACCACTCCCCTGACGTTCCTGTTCCTCGACGGCAACCACACCGAGGAGGTCGCGCAGCACGACTACGCCGCCTTCGCCCCGCACGTGGTCGAGGGCGGCGTGCTCTGCATCCACGACGTCTTCGAGGACCCTGCCGACGGTGGGCGCCCCCCGTGGAACGTGCTGCGCCGCGCGGTCGACACCGGTGCGTTCACCGAGGTGTCCACGACGGGGTCGCTGCGCGTGATTCGCCGTACGTCGCAGGCGGTCAGGCGGCCACCGGGGGGGCTGCCCGCGTCCGCGGGGAGACCCGGGGCCAGAACAGGCACGAGCGCGGCAGCCAGCAGGACGGGCTTCCAGGACGTCACGATTCCCCCTTGGTGGACCGTCGCCGTCGACGCTCCGTGGATCCAGTTCGACGCCTCGGTCGGTCACACCTGCCCGACGCCACTGACCGAGTTCAGGTCCGGCGGGCGAGGTCGGCGCAGGGGGCGCCGTGCTGCAGGCAGGCGTCGGCGGGCAGCAGCACGCCGGTCGGCAGCCCGTCCCCTGCGAACAGGGCGTACGACGACCCGCCGGCCAGGGCGTCGACGGCAAGGACCATGGCAGCTGCCGTCCAGGACGACCGCTCGGCCGGCCAGCGGACCTGCTTGTCGAAGACGTAGCCGGTCCAGTACGAGCCGTCA
Source organism: uncultured Actinomycetota bacterium (assembly GCA_963760125.1). Classification (GTDB taxonomy): domain Bacteria; phylum Actinomycetota; class Actinomycetes; order Mycobacteriales; family SCTD01; genus RYN-111. The sequence goes on from CAVXBV010000012.1 coordinate 242,088, forward strand.
TCGTGCCGCAGGTGCTGCACGTCCTCCAGCAGCTGCTGAGCCTTGCCCCGCTCTCCGCAGACGAGCAGCGACAGCGCGAGTTCGGCCGTCTCCGCCCCGGTCACCCACGGTTCGTCGGACACGCAGCGGATCCCGAGGCCCGGGACGACGAAGGTGTCCCAGTGCCGGTCGAACATCTCCTGGGCAAGGCGGCCGCGCACCGCGCCCCCGAGCACCGGGTAGTACCAGTCCATCGAGAACCGGGACTTGTCCAGGAAGACGTCCGGGTGGTGCGCGACGACGTGCTGGAGCAGGCCCGCGGCGAGCTCCCACTCCGGTTGGGGCTGCCCGAACTCGGCGGCGAGCGCGATGCCGCAGCGCAGCGCCTGGTAGATGCTCGCACTCCCGGTGAGGAGGGCCTCGCGACGAGGAACGCCGGCGTCGGAGGCCCAGTAGATCTCGCCCGACGGCGCCTGCCGGTCGCACACCAGGTTCAAGGCCCGCTGCACGTGCGGCCACATCTGCTCGGGGAGCGACCGGTCCCCCGTGACCTGCAGCCACTGCCAGACGCCCACCGCGACGTACGCGCACTGGTTGAGGTCGACCATCGGGTCGAGGATCTCGAGCTGGTCGTACGACGTGGCCCACGAGCCGTCGAGGGCCTGCGTGCGCTGCAGCCAGCCGTACGCGGCGCGGGCCTCGTCCAGCCTGCCCCCGAGCGTCAGGACCATCGCGCACTCGACGTGGTCCCAGGCGTCGGTGTGCCCGTCCGGCCAGGGCAAGGAACCGCTCGGCTGCTGGGCGGCGGCGATGGCGTCAACGGTCTGACGGAGCTCGCCGAGGCTGAGCAGCCCCGGGACCGCCCTCAGCTCAGGCCGCCGCATGCGCGCTGTCCCGAGGCTTCTGCAGGTAGACGATGAACGACTTGCCGACCAGCGGCTGCAGCACCTTCTCGGCGAGCCGCGTCGCGAGCGGTTGCTTGACCATGTCCCACACCAGGAGCTGGTGGTAGGCCCGCACCAGGGGGTGCGCGTCGTTGCGCACCCCGACCGCGCACTTGAGCCACCAGTACGGCGCGTGCAGCCCGTGGGCGTGGTGCTGTCCCTGGAAGGTCAGGCCCTGCTTCTCGAGCTTGGCCCGGAGCTCCGAGCCCTTGTAGATGCGGATGTGGCCGCCCGGGACGTTGTGGTAGTCCTCCGAGAGGGCCCAGTTCACCTTCTCCGGCAGCCATCGGGGCACGGTGACGGCGAGCAGGCCCCCGGGCTTCAGGACGCGGTACAGCTCGGCCATCGCGACCTCGTCCTCGGGCAGGTGCTCCAGGATCTCCGCGGCGATGATCCGGTCGAAGCTCGCGTCCTCGAAGGGCAGCGCGTACGCCGTCCCGCGCACGGTGGCGGCGCTCGCCCCCTCGGGGACCTCGTCGGCGACCTCGATCGCCGCGAACATGGTGCCGCACCTCGACGAGGTCGTCCTGGCTCATGTCGAACGCCACGACGTCAGCGCCGCGCTTGTACAGCGCGAAGGCGTGGCGGCCACCGCCGCAGCCCATGTCCAGGACGCGGTGGCCCGGGCCCACGGGGAACTGGTCGAAGTCGACGGTCAGCACGGCTCAGGCCTCGTCTCGGTAGGGAGCGGGGACGGTCTCGCCGAGGTAGTCGCGGTACCACTGCACGGTCTGCCGCGCGACGGACTGCCAGGTGAACCGCGCCATGACGCGGTCACGTCCGGCCTGGCCGAGTCGCTGCGCCAGGTCGTCGTCGTCCAGCACCTGGGTGAGGGCTGCCGCCAGCGCCTCGGTGTCACCCGGGGGAACGCTCAGTGCCGCGTCCCCGACCACCTCCGGGAGCGCGCCGGCCGTGGTGCAGACCAGCGGGGTCGCGCAGCTCATCAGCTCGATGGCCGGCAGGCTGAAGCCCTCGTACAGCGAGGGCACCACCCCGACCTGGGCCGAGCCGAACATCGCGACGAGATCGGCCTCGGAGATGCCGGTGACGAAGCGCACGGTGTCTTCCAGCCCGAGGCGCGTGATCGTCCGGGCCGCCGCGCCGCCTTCGGTCGCCTTGCCGACGACGACCAGCTCGACCTCCCGCTCGGTGCGGAGCTTCGCCACGGCCTCGAGCAGCGGCACGATCCCCTTCAGGGGGTGGTCGGCGCTCGCCGTCGCCACGATCCGCCCTGGTACGCGCGGCAGCGTGGGAGGGGTGAAGACGTCGTGCTCGACGCCCACGGGCACCACGCGCATCCGCGCGGGGTCCACCTCGAAGTCCCGGACGATGTCGTCGAAGGAGTTCTGGCTCACGGTGAGCAGGGTCGGCATCCGCTGGATGACCCGCTTCTGCATCCGCAGGAAGGAGTACCACCGGACCTTGCTGAGCTTCTGGCGCCACGGCGTGGCGGCAAGGTCGAGCTCCCGGTCCACCGTGATCGGGTGGTGGACGTTGGCGATGATCGGCATCCCGTCGCGGAGCATCCGCAGCATGCCGTAGCCGAGGGTCTGGTTGTCGTGGATCACGTCCGGCATCGGTCGTCCGGCGTCCCGCCGCGCCCTCAGCTCGCGGTGCGCGCGCAGGCTGAACGTGAGCGGCTCCGGAAACGCTGCGGTGGACATCATCGCGAACTCCAGAGCGTCGATCGACGTCCTGAACTCCCGAGGCCACGGCACGCGGAACGGGTCAGGGTCGCGGTACAGGTCCAGGCTCTGCAGCGGCGTCAGCGACGACCGGGTCGTCCAGGACGGGGTACGGCGGTCCGCTGATGACCTCGACCTCGTGCCCCAGGAGCGCGAGCTCACGCGACAGGTGGCGGACGTAGACCCCCTGGCCGCCGCAGTGCGGCTTGCTCCGGTAGGACAGCAGGGCCACGCGCAGGGGTCGACCGCCGTCCGCGGCGGAGCACGGCGGGAGCTCGGGGGGAGGGGTCATGCGGTCTTTCCTTCACTGGCCTGTGCCACGGGTGCCTCGGCGATCGAGGGGGCACGACCAGCCTATACAGGTGGTGTTACCGGCGGTAACAGATCGCGCTCGGAAAGCCCACCGCCGCTCGGCACGACCGGGACAGCGAGACGCACCACGACCAGGGGGAGCAGGAGCTGCACCAGCGGGCCGATGGACACGGCGTAGACCACGGTGCCGAGGCCGACCGTCCCGCCGAGCGCGAAGCCCACGACGACCACGGCGATCTCCTGGGTGGTGCGCACGAGCCGCAAGGACAAGCCGGTCCGGCGGGAGAGGCCGGTCATCAGACCGTCCCTCGGCCCGGGTCCGAGCTGAGCGCCGAGGTAGAGCGCGCCGGCCAGACCGTTGAGGAAGACCCCGGCCAGCATCAGACCCGCCCGACCCACCAGCGCGTCGGGGCTGCCGAGAAGCGACAGGGTGAGATCGGTGGCCGCGCCGATGACCAGCACGTTCGCGACGGTGCCGAAGCCCGGTGCCTGGCGCAGCGGGATCCACGCGAGCAGAACCAGGAAGCCCACAACCGTCACGACCACGCCGAAGCTCCACGGGAGGTGGATGGCGATCCCGAAGTGGAGGACGTCCCAGGGATCCAGGCCCAGGCCACCCCGGATGAGCATCGCCATCGACGCGCCGTACAGACACAGGCCCAGGGCCAGCTGCACCAGACGCCGAGGGAGCCGGCCGGCGCGCAGCTGGTCCCGAGGGCTCAGCGCGGCAAGCAGCGGCTCGTCGCGCACCTGAGGTCCTCGTGACACCCGATCAGCCTGCCCGATCGGTCAGCGGACACCCGCGGCATCCATGCCGCGAAGCTCCTTCTTCAGCTCGTTCACCTCGTCGCGCAGGCGGGCGGCGAGCTCGAAGGACAGCTCCCGGGCGGCCTCGTGCATCTGGTCCTGCAGCTGCTGGATCAGCATGGCGAGCTCGGCGCGCGGCATCCCCTTCAGCTGCCCGGCGTGTGTCGCTGCCTTGCCTGCGCCCCCCGGGACCGGCGCCTTTCCGCGTGACTGGTTGCGTCCGCTCCCCCCGACCAGATCTGGGTCCTGCCGCACGATGTCGTCGAGGATGTCGGCGATCTTCTTGCGCAGCGGCTGGGGGTCGAGGCCCCGCTCGGTGTTGTAGGCCACCTGCTTCGCCCTGCGGCGCGCCGTCTCATCGATCGCCTTGGCCATGGACGGCGTGATCTTGTCGGCGTACATGTGGACCTGGCCGCTGACGTTGCGGGCGGCGCGCCCGATCGTCTGGATGAGGGAGGTGCCCGACCGCAGGAACCCTTCCTTGTCGGCGTCGAGGATCGCCACGAGCGAGACCTCAGGCAGGTCGAGGCCCTCGCGCAGCAGGTTGATGCCGACGAGGACGTCGAAGACGCCCTGGCGCAGCTCCTTGAGCAGCTCGATGCGGCGGATCGTGTCGACCTCGGAGTGCAGGTAGCGGACCCGGATCCCGAGGTCGAGCAGGTAGTCGGTGAGGTCTTCGCTCATCTTCTTGGTGAGCGTCGTGACGAGGACGCGCTCGTTCTTCTCAGCCCGGATCCTGATCTCGTGCACCAGGTCGTCGATCTGCCCCTTGGTGGGCTTCACGACGATCTCCGGGTCCACCAGCCCGGTCGGGCGGATCACCTGCTCGACGACGTCGTCCTTCACCCGCGTCAGCTCGTACTGACCCGGGGTGGCGGACAGGTAGACGGTCTGGCCGGTGCGCTGGAGGAACTCCTCCCAGCGCAGCGGGCGGTTGTCCATGGCGCTGGGCAGTCGGAACCCGTGGTCGACCAGCGTCCGCTTGCGGCTCATGTCGCCCTCGTACATCGCCCCGATCTGCGGGACGGTGACGTGGGACTCGTCGAGGACCAGCAGGAAATCCTCAGGGAAGTAGTCCAGCAGGGTGTGCGGCGCGGTCCCCTGAGAGCGGCCGTCGATGTGCCGGCTGTAGTTCTCGATGCCGTTGCAGAAGCCGACCTGGCGCATCATCTCCAGGTCGTACGTCGTCCGCATGCGCAGGCGCTGCGCCTCGAGCAGCTTGCCCTGCCCCTCGAGCTCGGCCAGCCGGTCAGCGAGCTCGAGCTCGATTCCCGCCGTCGCGCGCTCCATCCGCTCCGGCCCGGCGACGTAGTGCGTCGCCGGGAAGACGAACACCTGCTCGTGCTCGGTGATGACCTCACCCGTCAGCGGGTGCAGCGTCATCACCTTCTCGATCTCGTCACCGAACATCTCGATGCGGATCGCGAGCTCCTCGTAGACCGGGAAGATCTCGACGGTGTCGCCGCGCACACGGAAGGTCCCGCGGGTGAAGGCGAGGTCGTTGCGGGTGTACTGGATGTCGACGAACTGCCGCAGCAGCTTGTCGCGCTCGATCGTGTCACCGACGTTGAGCCGGACCATGCGATCGACGTACTCCTGCGGGGTCCCCAGGCCGTAGATGCACGACACCGAGGCGACCACGATGACGTCGCGCCGGGTGAGCAGCGACATGGTCGCGGAGTGGCGGAGGCGCTCGACCTCCTCGTTGATCGAGGAGTCCTTCTCGATGTAGGTGTCGGTCTGCGGGACGTACGCCTCGGGCTGGTAGTAGTCGTAGTAGCTGACGAAGTACTCGACCGCGTTGTGCGGCAGCAGCTCGCGGAACTCGTTGGCCAGCTGGGCGGCGAGGGTCTTGTTGGGCGCCATCACCAGGGTCGGTCGCTGGACCTGCTCGACCAGCCACGCCGTGGTCGCGCTCTTGCCGGTGCCGGTCGCGCCGAGCAGCACGACGTCCGGTGCGTCCGCCCGCAGCCGCCGGGTGATCTCCTTGATCGCCGCCGGCTGGTCACCGGCCGGCTCGAAGTCGCTGACGACCTCGAAGGGACGCCCGGTGCGCCGGAGGTTGGTGTCGAGCCGGGGCACGGTGGGCCGCGGCCCGTGGCCCCCGAGGATCGTCTGCGCCATGGCGCCACGGTACGTCGAGGGTCCGACAGAGCGCTCCGTTCGCCGTCAGCCCCGGGGGCGGACGGCAAACAGGGAGCGGGCCTTGGCCAGGGCCGACCACTGATGATCACCGCTGGCCTGCCACGACCACAGGGAGACGTGGGTCGCCCCACGGGCCTTGGCGGTGGCGAGGAACGCACGGACGCTGCCGAACGGGTCCGGGTCCGCGGCCAGGTACGGCGCGTCGATGCGACCGTCGTACCCTTGACCGACCGGCATGACGGGCTTGCCGAAGCGCTTCAGGTAGGCCATCGACGCGGCGGTCACCTGAGCGGGCGAGCGGTTGTACCAGTAGGCCATCGGGAGCATGGCATCAGCGTGCGACGCGGTGCGGGCGTAGGGGTAGGAGCCGACGCGCTTCTCGCTGGGCCACGGGACGGTGGCCAGGATGGCGATGTCCGCGGGGAGCTTCTTGCGCAGGGCCGTGTAGTAGCGCGCCACCGCCCCGTCGCTGATCCGGGTCCCCTCGGCCGCGGTCTCGACGTCAGGGGCCACGGCAGCGACCTTGGGACAGCCGCCGCAGTGGAACCGCGCCGCCCGCGCCATCCGGGCGGCGTCCGCCTCGGGGTTGCGCAGCGTGGGGAAGTCCCAAGCGATCACCTTGATGCCGGTGCCCTTGGTGGCAGGGAGCAGGCGGTTCAGCGTCGGCGAGCCGATCCAGCCCTTCTTCGAGCTGCCTGTCTGCACGTACAGGGTGGTCAGCCCCGCGTCCTTCGCGCGGTCGACGATCGCCTCGGCGCTCCCGCCCTCGGACTTGTCGAAGACGTGCAGCCACATGCCCGTGCCCGTCGGGAGCCAGCGGACGACCTTCTTGGCCGGCGCGGCGGGCTTGGCCGGGGCTGCCTTCGCCGCAGGGCGGCGCGCCGGGGCGGGACGGCGCGCGGGAGGCAGGGCGAGGGGGGAGGGGGCGACCTCGACCGCCGTCCGCTGCTGCAGCGCTGTCGGCACGACGAGGGCGGTGGTGGGCGTCTCCCGGCGCGTTCCGCCGGTGGCGGCGAGCACCCCGGTCAGGAGCACCACGACGAGGACGCTGCCGATGGCGCGGGGCGCAAGGCGCCCGTCGACACGGGACAGGAGGGACGAACCGGGCGGGGGGAGCGGAACAAGCACCCGACCGACACTACGTCCGGTAACCCCTCTGCCTGTCCGTTCTTCCGCAACGCAAACGCCACCCTTTGCTTGCTTATGCGGGCGCCGGCCTGCCGATCAGCCTCGACCAGAGCACGTCGACCTGCTCCTCGAGCTGACGGACCGAGCCGCTGTTGTCCAGGACGATCGTGGCCGCGGCGCGCCGGCGAGCGGGGTCGGCCTGCGCCGCCACGCGGGCGCGGGCCTCGCTGACGTCCATCCCCCGCAGGCGCACGAGCCGGTCCAGCTGGACGTCGGCGGGCACGTCGACCACGACGACCTCGTCGTACATCGACATGAGGTCGTTCTCGACCAGGAGCGGGACGTCGTGCAGGAGCACCTCCGCTCCCCCGGCCTCCGCCTGCGCCCAGAGCTCGGCGGACCGTGCGCCGATCAGCGGGTGCAGGATGCCGGACAGGACCGCCCGCTGCTCGGCGTCGCCGAACACCACCCGTCCGAGCGCGTCCCGGTCGAGCACTCCCCCGGGCGCGATGCCCGCTCCGAACGCCTCGATGACCGCAGCCAGCCCGGGCGTGCCCGGCTCCACGACCTCGCGCGCGATGAGGTCCGCGTCGATCACCACCGCGCCGTACGCCGCGAGGAGCCGGGAGACCGTGGACTTGCCGGATCCGATGCCCCCGGTGAGGCCGACCTTGAGCACCTGCCGACAATAGCGACGGCCCCGCCCCCGCGAGGGGGACGGGGCCGACGAAGCGGTGGGACTACTGCCCGCCGGAGAGCTTGTCGCGCAGGGCCTGCAGCGCCTCGTCCGAGGCGAGCGTGCCACCCGACGGCGACGCCGACGGGGCGGAGGGAGCAGCGGCCGCGCCCTCGGCGCCGTCCTCAGCCGGCTCGTCGCCGGTGTCGGAGGAGTACGACGTGGCCTCGCCCGCCGCAGCGTCCTCGGCCTGCATCCGCTTGATCTGCTCCTGGTGCTGCTCGAAGCGCTTCTGCGCCTCGGCGTACTGCGCCTCCCAGGCAGCCTTGGCCTCCTCGTGGCCCGGCAGCCAGTCGTTGGTCTCGGAGTCGAAGCCCTCGGGGTAGATGTACTGGCCGGCCTCGTCGTAGGACGCCGCCATGCCGTACTGGGCCGGGTCGAAGTGCTCGACCTCGATGACGCCGTTCTCGTTGGCCTGCTTCAGCGAGAGGCTGATGCGGCGGCGCTCGAGGTCGATGTCGATGACCTTGACGAGCAGCTCGTCACCGACGTTGACGACCTGCTCCGGGATCTCGACGTGGCGCTCGGCCAGCTCGGAGATGTGGACCAGGCCCTCGATGCCCTCGTCGACGCGCACGAACGCACCGAACGGGACGAGCTTGGTGACCTTGCCGGGCACGACCTGGTTGATCTGGTGCGTGCGGGCGAACTGCTGCCACGGGTCCTCCTGCGTCGCCTTCAGCGACAGGGAGACGCGCTCGCGGTCGAGGTCGACGTCGAGGACCTCGACGGTGACGTCCATGCCGACCTCGACGACCTCGGAGGGGTGGTCGATGTGCTTCCAGGACAGCTCGGAGACGTGGACGAGACCGTCGACGCCACCGAGGTCGACGAAGGCACCGAAGTTGACGATGCTCGAGACCTGGCCGGACCGGACCTGGCCCTTCTGCAGCTGGCCCAGGAAGGACGAGCGCACCTCGGACTGGGTCTCCTCGAGCCACTGGCGGCGGGAGAGGACGACGTTGTTGCGGTTCTTGTCGAGCTCGATGATCTTCGCCTCGAGCTCCTTGCCGACGTACGGCTGGAGGTCGCGCACGCGGCGCATCTCGACGAGCGACGCGGGCAGGAAGCCGCGCAGGCCGATGTCGAGGATGAGGCCGCCCTTGACGACCTCGATGACGGTGCCCTTGATGACCTCGTCGGCGTCCTTCTTGGCCTCGACCTCGCCCCAGGCGCGCTCGTACTGCGCGCGCTTCTTGGACAGGATCAGGCGACCCTCCTTGTCCTCCTTCTGGAGGACGAGCGCCTCGATGACGTCACCGACGGCGACGACCTCGTTGGGGTCGACGTCATGCTTGATGCTCAGCTCACGCGAGGGGATGACACCCTCGGTCTTGTAGCCGATGTCGAGCAGGACCTCGTCGCGGTCGACCTTGACGATGGTTCCCTCAACGATGTCGCCGTCGTTGAAGTACTTGATCGTGGCGTCGATGGCAGCGAGGAAGTCCTCCTCCGACCCGATGTCGTTGATGGCGATCTGCGGGGCGGTGGGGGTGTCAAGAGTGCTGGTCAAGGGGTGGGCTCCGGAAGCGGCTAGGGATCGTGACCTGCCCCGAGTGGGCGGGTCGGTCGCGCGCAGCGGGGGGTCGTCGTCGGTGCCGGCAGGGACACGAGTCACCCGCCAACAGCAACGACCGCGGGCACACGAGCACACGCGCCCGCAGCGCGTGCGTACAGACTAGCCGGGTGACCAGTCAGGCGTCGAACCCCGCCAGCCCGCCTCAGGCGGGGCCGGAGCAGAGCGCTGCGGCCAACCGCGCCTGGTGGGACGAGAACGCCCAGGAGTACTACGCCGAGCACGGCAGGACGCTCGGCGACGCCGACCTGCTGTGGTGCCCGGAGGGGCTGCGCGAAGCCGAGGCACGCCTGCTCGGCGACGTCGCCGGGAGGGCGGTCCTGGAGGTCGGGTGCGGCGCCGCGCAGGGCGCCCGCTGGCTGGTCTCGCAGGGTGCGGTCGTGACCGCCTTCGACGTGTCGGCAGGTCAGCTCGCGCAGTCGCGGGTCCTCGACGAGCGCACCGGGATCACGGTGCGGCGGACGGTGCAGGCCGACGCCCAGCGCATGCCGTTCCGGGACGCCAGCTTCGACGTGGTGGTCAGCGCCTTCGGCGGGATCCCGTTCGTGGCCGACTCCGCCGGGACCATGCGGGAGATCGCGCGCGTCCTGCGACCGGGAGGCAGGTGCGTCTTCAGCGCGACCCACCCGATCCGCTGGGCCTTCCCGGACGACCCAGGGCCGGCCGGGCTGACGGTCCAGCAGAGCTACTTCGACCGCACGCCGTACGTCGAGACCGACGACGACGGGGTGGCGACGTACGTCGAGCACCACCGCACCCTGGGCGACCGGGTCCGCGAGCTGGTCGCCGCCGGCCTGGTCCTGGAGGACCTGCTCGAGCCGGAGTGGCCCGAGGGACGGCACGAGGTCTGGGGCCAGTGGTCGCCCCTGCGCGGGGCGCTGCTCCCCGGCACGGCGGTGTACGTCTGCCACCGTCCCTGAAGACGCCGAACGGCCCGCCACCGGATCACGGTGACGGGCCCTTCGAGACACGGGGCAGCTAGCTCTTGACGGGCCTGCGCTCGGGAGCAGGCTCCCTGCGGGGCACCGGGAGGACGCCGGAGACATCGGGCCGGGTGGTCGTGGGCTCCACGACCGCGGGGCGTCGACGGCCGAGCAGGCCCCCGCCGGCCAGGAGCAGCAGCCCGAGGACACCGAGCACCCACGGCGCGCGCTGCAGCAGCTGGACCTTCGCCTTGATGCTCTTGGAGAACGCGACGCGGTCGGCGATCGTCTCCTCGGTCGGGATGAGGTTGTCCACGAGCAGGGCCGGTGACACGGTCCCGGTGGCGAACTTCACGGAGGTCTGGGGGGCGGTCTCGGAGGAGACGATCGACCCGGTCACCGGCTCGACGTACACCGTCCGGCCCTTGTTGCTGTAGAGGGTGTCGGTGCCCTCGAGGACGCCGTACTGACCGAGCGAGGTCTCCGGGATGCTGCCCTTGAAGACGTACACCTCGAGGCCGTCGATCTTCGTGGTGCTGTCGTAGGAGACGGGCCATCCGCGACGGGACGTCTGGTCGTAGTACTCATAGGTCGTCTTCTGGACGTCGAACGGGAACTTCACCGTCTGCGCCGTGGTGTTCCAGGTCTCGCCGAACTGGCCCTTGACGCCCGCGCCGGTGGCGCGGTCGAACGCGATGGTGGACTCCCCGGCGCGCAGCCCGGAATACCGCCCGCGAGCGTCCACGGACTGCACGTCGCCGTCGGGTCCGACCACCGCGAGGCTGAGCAGCTCGTGGTAGGCGGCGACGTCACCGGAGCCGAGGTACTTCCCGTTGGTGTCCGTCTGGGTGGTGAGCCGGCGGGTGAGGTCGACCGTGATCGGCTCGAGCTCTCCGGTGGCGGAGTTCAGCTTCTGCGCTGCGCTGCGCGAGTGGGTGGTGACGTCCTCGGACGCCGGCGCCTTCATCAGCGCAGGGGCGATGGCCAACGGGAGGGCGACGGCGAGGGCGAGGGAGAAGGAGCCCGCCCCGATCAGGGACGTGGTCAACTTCGTGGGCATGCATGCTCCTTGGGGCGCGGGGGTTCAGGGCGCAGTTCGTCGGCGTGACCGTCAGCGTGCAGCCCGCGACGGCGGGCATCAATGGTCAGAAAGGACCAGATGTGGACAGCCCGGACAGCCCGCCCGACGCCGGGGGGCTCGAGTCAGCCGCCGCGTCGAGCGGCCGCTTTCCGGCCCTTGACGGGGTGCGGGCGATCGCGGCGCTCGCCGTGGTCCTCACCCACGTCGGGTTCCAGACCGGGCAGGCGATCGACGGGACAGGGCGCACGGTCCTGTCTCGGCTCGATCTCGGCGTCGCGGTGTTCTTCGTGCTCTCCGGTTTCCTGCTGCACCGGCCGCAGGCCGTGGCCGCACTGGCCGGTCGCGCGCTCCCACCTGCCGTGCCCTACCTGTGGCGCCGGGCGCTGCGGGTCCTGCCGGGCTACTGGCTGGCCGTCGCCGCGGCCCTGCTGGTCCTGCCCCAGAACGACGGGGTGTCCGCCGGCTCCTGGCTCCGCCACCTGACCTTCACGCAGGTGTACGTCGACGAGACCCTGCCGGTCGGGCTGACCCAGATGTGGTCGCTCGCCACGGAGGTCTCCTTCTACCTCGCCCTCCCCCTCCTCGGCCGGCTGGCCGGCAGTTCCCTGGCGACCCAGCTGCGCCTGGCAGGGCTGATGATCGCGACCGGGATCAGCTGGCAGGTGCTCATCGGCGCGCAGGTGCTGCCGCCGTACGCCGGCTACTGGCTGCCCGGGCACGCCGACTGGTTCGGTCTCGGCATGGGCCTGGCTGCGCTGTCGGCCGCGAGGGTGCCGTTGCTCGAGGAGCTGGCCGCGCAGGCCGGCACCTGCTGGCTCGGGGCGGGCGCCCTGTTCGTGGTCGCAGGGACGCCCCTGACCGGCCCGTACGGCCTCGCCCTCCTGACCTCCTCGGAGGCCGTCAGCAGGACCGTCCTCTACGGCGCCGTCGCGACCCTCCTCCTGCTGCCGGCGGTCGGGACCCGTGCGCGCGGCCCGGTTCCCAGCTTCCTGGAGAGCCGGCTCATGCAGTGGCTCGGCCAGATCTCCTACGGGGTGTTCCTGCTGCACCTGACGGTGCTGGCCGTGATCTTCGAGGGCTCGACGCTGGATCCGTTCACCGGTCACTTCTGGCGCGTGCTTGCGCTGGCGGTGCCGGCGAGCCTCGCCGTGGGCTGGGCCTCGCTGCGGGTGGTGGAGGCGCCGGCGCTGCGCCTTCGGGACCGGGGGCCGGGTCGCCGGCGGACGTCCCGACCGCAGGTGGGTGCGACCACAGGCTGATCGCCAGGACGGCGACCGTCAGCAGGCACAGGGCCTGAACGACCGTCCCGAGCAGCGCGCGGTCCGGCCACGGCGACACCGCGACGATGGACCCGGCCGCGGCCAGCGCGCCAACCCCCGACAGCGCCTGAGCCCGACGGGCCGCGGCCGCAACGGCCAGCGCCGCCACCCCCGGCAGGCCGCCCAGAGCGACAACGGCGACCATCGCGAGAAGGGGCCCGAGCGGTCGTCGCCGCGGCCACGAGGGGGCCGTTCCGGCCCGGGAACGCACGGCGGCGAGACCCACCAGCACGAGGGCCAGCAGGGTGCCTGCCGCGAGGGCGAGCCGGTAGGTCCGGTCCGGTGCGAAGCGCAGCTGCACCTGGCCCCCGGCGGCGGGGAGCACGAAGGCCTGCTGCCAGCCGTCGGCGCGGACCGCGGGGAGGTCGGCACCGTCCAGCGTTGCGGTCCAGCCGGCGTTGAAGGCCTCGCGCACGACCAGGAGCGCGGGCGACCCCGGGACGACGGTGACGCGCCGGTCGACGACACCCCAGCGCTGCACCCCAGCGATGCGGTCGTTCGCGGCGGCGAGCGCCGGTCGACCGAGGTCGCGCAGGGTCAACGACGTCACGGAGAGCAGGGCGGTACGGGCGAGGCGCAGTCGGTGGGTCCCCGCGGTGAGCTCGAGCGGCCCCCCACCGCACGCGGTCACCGTGACCGGACCCGCGTCGAGGAGGTCGCCGACCGTGGCCTGGACCGAGGTACCGACGCGGAGATCACCGTCGACGGCCAGACCGGGGCCCTGGCCGCAGGGGAGCGTCACGGGCGCCGCGCGGTCCACGTCCTGGCTCGCGTCGACACCGACGAGGGAGACCTCGGTGACGCCGACGGGCAGCGTCTCCGTGAAGCCGTCCCGACGCAGGGAGGTCCGCTTCTCGACGGCCGGAAAGCGCAGGCGCACCACGGAGCCGGTGACCGCGGGGAAGCGCACCGAACCATCAGCGGCGAGCGTCCGCGCGCCGACGAGCTCGCCGTCGACGGTGACCTCGAGCGCCGTCGGTCGGGAGGCGGCGAGGAAGGGGTCGACGACCACCTTGGCCCCGCTCAGCCGGCCCGGCCGACTCAGGGTCAGGGTCAGTGTCGGCTCGGCATCCAGGGTCGACGCGAGCCAGGCGGTGCGCGGGTCGCGGTCGAGGACCGCGGCAGGCCGGGCCGCCGGGTCCTCCACCAGGCGGCTCGACGCGGCCACCGTCACCGGCTGGCCCTGCTGCAGCAGCGCATCCACGGCGTCGCCGGGCCGCACACGTCCCTGGACGGAGACCCCCAGCACGGCGTCCCGGGCGAAGGTGACGGTCCGGTCGATGGCGTCGTCGTCCTCGTCACCGAGCGGCAACGCCGCGCCGCAGAACGGGCGGTCGCCCACCGGGAGGCACCCCGGGCGGTCCCGGCGGCCGGCCGTGAGCGCGACCGCGACGGGCCCCTCGCCCGGTCCGTCGGGCACGACGAGGCCCCGCTGGGCCACGAGCTCGCCGGCGGGGGTCTGCAGACCGACCTCAAGGGCGACGACCCCGAAGCGGGAGTACCCGGTCGCCGCGAGCACCGTCACCCTGAGCCGGTCGGTGGTGCCGGACAGCGGCAGCGTCGCGGGCAGGTCGACGTCGGTGCTGCCCGCCTCGGTGGTGACGCGCACGCGGGTGGCCGTCGCTCCCACCCCCTCGACGAGGGCAGCCCGCACCTCGACGCCCGTGAGCTGCTGGCGCGCGAACGCGGCCTGCACCCACTGACCGACCGGGTCCAGGCCGCCGCTGACCCAGCTCGTCGCGCCGTCTCCGTCGAAGGCCGCCGCCGGGTGGTGGTCCCGACCGCGGACGAGCAGGGCGTCCGCGTCGGAGGCGCTGCTGCTGGCCGAGGCCGTCGTCAGGCCTGCGAGCACCACCCGCGGACGAGGCGCGTCGTACGGGACGTAGTCGTGCACGGGTCGGTGGAAGCGCGCCTCGGTACCGGCGCCCAGCGTGGCGCTCGCCGGATCGCTGGCGCGACCGACGTCGCTCTCCCTGTCGCGGTAGGTGTCGGTCAGGGTCGGCAACCCCTCCCCCTCGGTCCGCACGGCGGTCCCGGCGCCGACGAGGCCCTGCTCGAGCAGTGGGAGAAGCGCCTCGGGTCCACCGGTCAGCCGCACCTGACCCTCGGTCGGCTGCGTCGCCAGCAGGTCGCTGTCGCCGTCGACCGCGAAGACCTCCACGGCGGCGTAGGTCGGCTGCAGGTTCGCATCGACCACCAGGGCTCCGCTGCCGAAACCGGCGCCGACCGGCGGGCCGAAGGCGGCCACCTTCGCCAGGCCCGGCGACGCGGCCAGCGCAGCGTGCACCACGAGCGGCCGGGTGCTCCCGGTGGCGTTGGCGTCGAGGTCGTTGCGCACGACGAGGTGCCGCACGCCGGCCCGCGCCAGGAAGGGCGCAAGCGCCGGCGACCCGCGGCCGGACCGCAGGACCTCCTCCACGACGTCGAGGACGCGGGTCACTCCGGGCCCACCGAGGGGAACGGCGTCGCGGACCACCCACGGGCTTCGCGCCAACGCCTGCAGCGGCTCGTCCTGCGGTCGGCCCCAGGCGTAGTCACCGAACGGCGCCGCCGGGACGACCATCGCCCGCCCCGCCACGGGATCGCGGGTCTGCAGGAAGTCGGCTGTCTGCTGCCAGTAGTCCGGGAGCCCGACGTAGGTCCCCCTCGGTTGCAGGTCAGTGAGCGCCGGGCTCGCGGCGCCGACGACGGCCAAGGCAGCGAGGACCGCGACCGGGCGGATCCGGGGCGCCTTCGGCAGGCGCACGTCGGCGGCCGCGGCGGCGAGCCCGAGGGCGAGCGGAAGGCGGAGCAGCACGTCGTACTTGTGGACGTTGCGGAACGGCGCCAGCACGCCGTCCAGCAGGTCGCGCTCGAGACCTGCCAGCGGCGACGCGAGGGCGCCGGTGTGCCCCGCACCCACGACCAGCAGACCGAGCAGCACCCCACCGATCAGGAACGCGCGGTGCGGCGTCGTCCGGCGCAGCAGGCCGAGCAGGCCCAGGGCCGTGACCGCGGTGGTGCACACGACGAGGGCAGCGCTCGTGACGAGGAGGAACCCCGCGGGCCGCGCCGGTTCGCCGATCGCGAGGTACTGCTGCCAGAGGTCGTTCCCGGTGAGCACCGACCACAGCCCGGTCTGCGCGGTGGTGGTGGACGCCGACTCGATGACGTCCAGGAACGGCGGGGAGTACTTCCCGAGCAGGAGCAGCGGTCCGACCCACCACGCCGTCGCGCAGACGACGCTGACGGCCCACCAGCCGGCCAGCCGGCGCCGTCGGTGACCGGGGTCCTGCACGACGAGCCACAGCACACCCAGCGGCACTACCGCCAGCGTCGCCGCGGCGTTGACGCCCCCGACCAGCAGGACGGCCAGACCTGACAGCGCTGCCGCGCGGCGCGGGCTCCCGGTGCGTGCGCCGGTCACGAGCGGGACCAGCACCCAAGGGGCCAGGGCGTAGGGCCAGACCTCGATGCTGATCGCCCCGACCTGCGACACCGGGCGGCTGGCCAGGGCGTACGCCACGCCGGCCAGCAGCCGCGTGCTCGGCGTACCGAGGCCCAGTCGCTTGGCGAGCGCCGTGACGCCGACGAGGGCGGTGCACAGGACGAGCGACTGCCACACGCGCTGGACCGCCCAGTCCGGCAGGCCTCCGTGCTGAAGCAGCCAGTGGAAAGGACCGAGCGGGAACAGGTAGCCGTACGCCTGGTTCTGCACCTGGCCCGCGCCGCCCAGGGGATCCCACAGGTGGAGGCCGCGGGAGAGCAGGCGACCGGGGGCGGCGGTCAGGTCGAGCTTGGTGTCCCCGACGAGGCGGCCGCCGTCCTGGGCGAACACCACCGCCGTCAGGACGAGGCAGGCCACCACGGTGCGCAGCCGCTCGACGGCAGGGGTCACCCGCCGTAGGTCCATCCGCGTTTGCGCAGCACGAGCAGCAGGTTCCAGGTCGCCACCTCACGGACGACCGGAACGTGGACGACCCACGTGGCCCAGGTCGGGTGGTAGCGCGGCAGCACCTTCACGACCTCCACCCCCGACTGGCGGTCCAGCCAGCGCAGCATCTGGGCGACGGAGGTCTTGAAGAGGCTCTCGCCGTACTCGTTCTTCGGACGCTTGCCGTGGGTGCGGGCATAGCGATCGGCGGCGCGCTTCCCTCCGAGGTAGTGCCACGGCGCGGTCTCGTGACCGCCGTTGGGAGCGAACCAGTTGTTGTAAGAGAGGAACACCGTGCCGCCGGGGCGGGTCACGCGCACCATCTCGTCGGCCATCAGCTCGGGGTCCACCACGTGCTCGAGCACGTTGCTGGAGTAGCAGACGTCGAGGCTGTCGTTGGCGAACGGCAGGGCCATGCCGCTGCCCAGCACGGTCCCCTCGGCGACGTCTCGGCCGTGCAGCGACAGCTCTCCTGCGTCGGCGTCCAGGCCGATGTAGGAGGCGCCCAGCGCGCGGAAGGCGTCCGCGAAGTAGCCGGGGCCGCCGCCGACGTCGAGCAGCGTGCGTCCCTCGAGCGGCGCGTAGTGCGCGACCTGCCGAGCGCTGTCCGCCGCGAGCAGCGCGTAGAAGCGCGCCGGGTCGCTCTGCTCGTAGGAGTAGGCCCGGAAGAGCGCGCGGCTCCGGGCCAGCGAGCCGAGAGGGGGCAGGTCGTCGTGCACGAGGGCGACCCTACGGCCCCGGTGTCCGCATTTGCCGGGGTAGTCCCAAAGGACCAGACCGGAGCGGTCCTGCCGCGTCATGTCGCCGGGACCTTCTCTCGGGCAACGTGGACGTCACACGTCACCACAGCGCGCCCGGACATCCCGTGCCCCCGCCCGGAAGGATCACGTCACCACGTGAGCACCTCGCTGCTGAGCCCCGCGACCCCGGGCTCGGCCACCGACTTCCTGCGCCATCTCGTCCCCGCGCCACGCGCGGCGCGCACCGACCGCGACGTGCTGATCCTCAACTGGCGCGATCTGACCAACCCCGAGGGCGGCGGCTCCGAGCTGTACGTCGAGAGCGTCGCCGCGCGGCTGGCGGCTGGCGGCGACCGGGTCACGCTGTTCTGCGCGGCCCACGCTCAAGCTCCGCGTGACGAGACCAAGGACGGCGTGCGGTACGTCCGTCGCGGCAACCACCTCACCGTCTACGTCTGGGCCGCCCTGCTGCTGCTCACCGGCCGCTTCGGCCGCACGGGCCTGGTCGTCGAGGTGCACAACGGGGTGCCGTTCCTGGCGCGCCTGTTCACCCGCCGTCGCGTCGTCGTCCTGGTGCACCACGTGCACAAGGAGCAGTGGCCCGTCGTGTTCGGACCGGTCGGGGCCCGCCTCGGCTGGTGGCTCGAGTCCTGGGTCGCGCCGCGGGTCAACCGCCGCTGCCCCTATGTCGCCGTCTCCGACGTCACCAAGGCCGAGCTCGTGCACCTCGGTGTCGAGGCAGAGCGGATCTCCGTCGTGCACAACGGCACTTTCCCCGCGCTGCCGACCACCCAGCAGCGCGCTCCGGTCCCCACGATCGCCGTCCTGGGTCGGGTCGTTCCCCACAAGCGCGTCGAGCTGGTCCTCGAGGCTGCTGCCGCCCTGCAGGCGGACCTTCCCGACCTCCGCGTCGAGGTGGCGGGTGACGGCTACTGGTTGCCGACCCTCCGGCGGAAGGTTGCCGAGCTCGGGCTGGAAGACGTCGTCGTGCTGCACGGCCGCGTGTCGGAGCAGGCCAAGCATGACCTGCTGGCTCGGGCGTGGGTGCACGCCGTGCCGTCGGTCAAGGAGGGCTGGGGATTGTCCGTCGTCGAGGCCGGCACGCACGCCACCCCTTCGGTTGCCTTCCGCGCCGCGGGCGGCCTCGCCGAGTCGATCGTGGACGGCCGCACGGGGCTGCTCGTCGACAGCACCGAGGAGCTGCGGGTCGTCCTCGCCGAGCTGCTCAGCAACAAGGGCCTGCGCCGGCTGCTCGGTGACGCCGCCCGCACGCACGCTGCCCGGTTCACCTGGGCGTCGTCCGCAACCGCCTTCTCCACCGTCCTCACCCGCTCGTCCCGCTGATCCCTCACTGAGAAGAGAACTCCCATGGGCACCATCGTCACCCTCATCGCCGGCTTCGTCCTGGCAGGGGCGGCCACCGTCGGCGTCGTGACCACCTCAGGTGGCGGGCCGTCCGGCACCGCGCCGCCGGCCAGCTCCGAGGTCACTGCCGTGTACGACGCCGGCCAGTAGCCACGCGCTCCAGCGCACGACCGGCAAGCAGCAGCGCCGCCCCGTCTCCTGCGAGCACCGCCCACAGCGGCGCGCGGGACGAGCGGTGCTGTGGCGTGTCCAGGGAGGCCGGGACGCGCCACAACTGGAGTTCGGGCGTGGTCAGCACCGGCTGCAGGCCCTCGAGCCGGCGCGCCTCCGCTGCGGCGTCGAAGCCTCGCGTGGTCACCTCCACGAGGACGAGGTCCACACCTTCAGCGGCAAGGTAGGTCCGCAGCGGGCCGCCCGCCATGACGGCCGCATCCAGCCGGTCGGCCACCGGATCCTCGCCCCGCACCGACCCGCGCGACAGCGGCAGGTCGTCATCCACGACCACCCGGCCACGGAGCCAGCGCGGCGCGGGATCGAGCACCGTGCGATCACCCGTCCACGGATAGGCGCGGTACAGGCTCCACGGCAGGACGAGGACGGTTCTGTCTCCCGCGGCGTCGGCCACCTGCTGCCAGGCCGCGGGGTAGCTGCTCTCACGCAGCCGCCCGCTCTCGCCCCAGGCCGAGCCGGGCAGCGCCGCCAGCGGGGCCAGGACGGCAAGGACACCGGCGGCCACGCGGGTGCGCGGCCCGGTCAGGCTCTCCTGCGCCCGAGCCACCCCGCACCCGGCGGCGACGGCGATCAGCAGGACCAGCGGCGCCACCCACTTCTGGCCGTCCCGGAGCAGGCCGGTCGCGGGCACCTCGCGCACGGCCCACCGCAACGCGCCGGCCAGACCGGGCAGCCGGCCGAGCAGCGCGAGCAGCAGCCCCGTGCCCGCGGCAAAGGCGAGCCGCGGGCCGAGGGCTCGCACCAGCCGCGGCAGTCCTGCAGCGGCGAGGAGCAGCACGACCAGGGCAGCCGCGAGACCGGCCGTACGGCCAGGGGGTACGGCGGCAGGGGCCCAGACTCCGCCGCCGGTGAGCAGGCTGCCGACCACGCCCAGGGGCGTGTCCGCCCGACTCGCAAAGGCCGCGACGCCTGCGGGGTCGCCCCCGGGCAACCCGCCGGGGCTCAGCAGCGCCGGCACGGCCCACGGGAGGGCGAGCACCGCCGTGGCAGCCAGTGCCCGCAGGGGGCGGCCGCAGACCACGACGACGAGCGCGACGAGCAGACCGGACGAGGCGCCACCGACCGCGCCGACGGCCAGGCACAGGACCGCCGGCCAGGCCGGGTCTCCTCGACGCCAGGCGAGTGCTGCCCGCGCCGCCCACGGCAGGACCGCCCACCCGATCAGCAGGGCCCACTGACCGAGGAGGAGTCGCTCGTGCAGGTAGGCCGACCAGCCGTAGGCCGTCGCCGCGGCCGCCGCGGGAGCCCACCCGTCGACGGGGACGAGACGAGCGGCGCCCCATGCGGCACCGACGACGATCGCCACCAGCACGAGGTCCTGCAGCCAGCCGCCAGGGACCACGCGGCTGGCCAGGGCGACCGCGAGATCACTGGGCACGGCGCGAGGAACGCCGTCCAGCCCGAGCAGCGAACCGGTGAGCGGCAACCGAGGCACGAAGACCATGTCGCGGACCAGCACGAAGCCAGGGCCGATGAGCGGCGCGAGAAGGAGGGCTGCCAGCGCCGCTCCGACGAGCAGACCGGCCCGTGAGCCCGGACGCTGGTGCACGAGGCGGACCCTAGCCGCCGGCACTACGGTGCACACGTGGAGGACCACCCGCCGGCCGTCGTGCTGGTTCCGGCCTCGGCGGACTCAGCCGGGCTGGTGGACCCCGGCACCGAGGACGGCCGGCGCTCGCTCGCCCGCGGGGGCAGCCTCGTCGCGCCGGCCCTGGCCCTGGTCAACCTCGTCGGCTACCTGCTGGCTGTCGTGGCCTCGCAGACCCTCGACCAGAACCGCTACGGCGAGCTCAACGCGCTCCTCGGCGCCCTGCTCATCGCCTCGGTCCCCGCCTTGGCGCTGCAGGCCGTCGTGGCACGGTCGGTCGCCCGCCGTCCGGTCTCGGAGCGGGCGGGGGGTCGCGAGCGCGCCCTGCTCCTGCGCTGCACGGTCATCGGCGTCGCCGTCGCTGCTGCCGCCGCGGCCGTGGCGCCGGCGCTCGCGGCCTTCGTGCACAGCGGCGTCGACAGCCCGCTGTGGCTGGCGGCGAACCTGCTCCCCCTGACGGTGCTGTCCGGAGCCATGGGCCTGCTGCAAGGGGCCGAGCGGTTCGGCGGCCTCGCCCTCGTCATCGTCGCGCAGGGTCTTGGCAAGGTCGTCGCCCTGGTGCCCCTCGCCCTCAACGGTGGCCCGGCCGCGGTGCTGGCCGGGCTGGCTGCCGGTACGGCGCTGGCAGCCCTGCTCGCACTCACCCTCCTCTCCCGGTCCGGACGTGGCCTGCACGGTCCGGCCCCGGCCGACCTGCCCGGCGGGCGGGAGACGCTCGCCGCCGCCGGTGGCCTGTTCGCGCTGCTGGCACTGGCCAACCTCGACGTCCTGCTCGCTCGCAACACCTTGGGCGGCAACGCCTCCGGTGAGTACGGCGCGGGGGCAGTGTGCGCCAAAGCAGCCTTCTGGTTCCCGCAGGCCGTTGCCGTCATCGTGTTCCCTCGGCTGTCGGAACCCGACGCGGGACGCGCGGTGCTCCGGCGGGCCGTTGCGGCGATCAGTGCCCTGTGGCTCCTGGAGCTCGTCGGTGCGCTGCTGCTCGCCCGGCCCGTCCTGGAGCTCACCTTCGGCGAGGGCTACGGCTCTCTCGCGCCGGTCGTCCCCCTCTTCGTCCTGCAGGGCGGGGGCTTGGCCGTCGTGCAGCTGCTGGTGTACCGCGCCATCGCGACCCGCGACCCGGTGCCGGCTCGGTTGGTCCTGGCTGCCGTACCGCTCGAGGCGGTCCTGGTCCTCGGGCTCGGCCTGGACCGGGTCGGTGAGGTGATCGCGACCGCTGCTGGCCTCGCCCTCGTCCTGACGGTCGCGCTACTGGCGCGCAGCTCCCAGGCCTGACGTCCGGGACGTCGTAGTCCCTTCAGGCCATCTTGGGCCCGAGCGCTTCCGCTGGCCTGACCCCGCGCGCACACTCCGGGCACGTACTTGACAACGTCACGCAACGAAGCGGGGACCGTGGACACCTTCTTGGCGCTCGGAGTTGCCGGCCTCGTGATGGGCTGCGTCTACGCCCTGACGGCCTCCGGGCTGGTGGTGACCTACCGGACGTCGGGGGTCTTCAACATCGCGCACGGAGCGGTCGGCATGGTCGGGGCCTTCACCTACTGGGAGCTCACCGTCCAGCACCGGGTCCCGCAGCTGGCCGCGCTGGTCCTCGTGGTCCTCGTGCTGGCACCGTTGCTCGGCGCCGGGATCGAGCGGGTCCTGCTGCGCCGGCTGTCCGGAGCGCCCCTGGACGTGACCCTCACCGTGACGATCGGCCTGCTCCTGCTGCTGATCGGTCTGACCCAGGTGATCTGGCCCACGACGGACGTGCACCGGCTGCCTCCGTTCCTGCTCGGACACCAGGTGACCGTGCTCGGTGTCGTCCTCACCGCCCACCAGCTGATCATCATCGGCGCTGCGGTCGCTGTCTCGCTCGGCCTGTGGGCGTTCCTCCACCTGTCGCGGACCGGCGTCACCATGCGCGCGGTCGTCGACGACCGCGAGCTCGCCGCCCTGACCGGCGCGTCACCTTCGCGCGTCGGCATGCTCGGCTGGGGGCTGGGTTCCTCGCTCGCGGCGCTCGCCGGGGTCCTGCTCGCCTCGCAGGTCCAGCTCGACGCGGTCTCCCTCACGCTGCTCGTCGTCAACGGGTACGCCGCAGCCGTCGTGGGACGCCTCGCCTCCCTGCCGCTGGTCTTCGCGGGTGGGCTCCTGCTCGGCCTCACGCAGTCCATGGCCGTCGGCTACCTCAACCTCGACTGGCTCAGCCAGCTGCAGCCGGTCATCCCGATGGTGTTCCTGTTCCTCGCGCTGCTGGTGCTCCCGCAGGGGCGCGTCAGGGCCTCGCGGGCCACGACCCTCGTGGCGCCGAGGGTCGCGGGCCTCCGGCAGTCCCTGCTCGGAGCGCTCGCCCTAGTCGCGGTGGCTGCCCTCGCCGCGACCGTGCTCCCGGGAGCCAACGTCGATGTCGTCACGCACGGCGTCGCCATCAGTCTGATCCTGCTGAGCCTGGTCCCCCTGACCGGCTACAGCGGCCAGGTGTCGCTGTGCCAGCTCAGCTTCGCCGGACTGGGCGCGGTCGTGATGGCCCGCGCCGACGGCGGGTCCGGTTCGGTGTGGGCCCTGCTGCTGGCCATCGCCGTACCCGCCGGGATCGGTGCGGCCGTCGCGCTGCCGGCTCTGCGGCTGCGTGGGCTCTACCTGGCGCTGGCGACGCTCGCGTTGGCCTTCGCCATGGAGACGGCGGTGTTCAGCAACGCGTCGGTGATGACCGACTCGCTGTCGCTGCGGGTCCCGCGCCCCGACGTCGGGATCGACCTGTCGAACGACCGGCTGTACCTCGTCGCTGTCTGTGTCGCCTTCGCCGTCGTCGGCTGCGCCGTGCTGGCGCTGCGTCGGTCCTCCCTGGGGCGGCGACTGGTCGCGCTCGGCGACTCCCCCACCGGTGCGGCGACGATCGGCATCGGCACGACGACGACCAAGCTCGCCGTCTTCACCCTGTCGGCCGGCATCGCTGGGCTCGGCGGAGCCCTCCTCGGTGGTCAGCAGGGCGCCATCGGGAGCACCGACTTCGGCCTGGTGCTGAGCATGACGCTGTTGCTGATGGCCGTGATCTGGGGCATCCGCACCGTGAGCGGGGTGCTGCTCGCCGGAGTCCTGTTCCAAGCGGGCCCACTCCTGCAGGACGCGCTCGGCGGGGCGAACGGCGTCCTTCCCCTGCTGGTCGGGCTCGGTGCGGTCGGTCTGGGTCGTCAGCAGAACGGCGTCGTCGTCGGTGTGGCCGACGCGCTGCGCGATCGGCGGCACCGCGCGCCTGAGGTCGTCCCGTCGGAGATCGTCCAGGAGGAGGTGCTCGTCGGTGCTGCAGGTCGATGAGGTGACGGTCCGCTTCGGCGGAGTGACGGCCCTGGACGGCGTATGCCTCACGGCGCCCGACGGACAGGTCACAGGCCTCATCGGGCCGAACGGCGCCGGGAAGACCACGCTGTTCGACGTCGTCACCGGCTTGCGCCGTCCGCGCCAAGGCCGGGTGTCGCTCGACGGACGTGACGTGACGCGGCTCGGTCCCGGCCGGCGCGCACGCCGGGGTCTGGGCCGCACGTTCCAACGGCTGGAGGTCTTCGGTTCGCTGTCGGTGCACGACAACGTCCTGCTCGCGGCCGAGGTCGAGGGCGGACTTCGGCGGTGGGGGTCCGGCGCCCGGCGTACCGCCGCAGATCTCTTGGACCGCACCGGGCTGGCAGCGGTCGCCGATCGACCGGCCAGCGAGCTTCCCACCGGTACGGCTCGCGTCCTCGAAGTGGCGCGGGCCCTGGCGACCCGTCCCACCACCCTGCTGCTCGACGAGCCGGGGTCGGGGCTGGACGAGGCTGAGAGCCGGGCGCTCGGAGACCTGCTGCTGGACGTGGCCGCCTCAGGGACAGCGGTGCTGCTCGTCGAGCACGACGTCGATCTCGTCATGCGGGTCTGCACCGGCGTCACGGTCCTCGACTTCGGTCAGGTGCTCTCCGAGGGCGCCCCCGAGCAGGTGCGTTCCGACACCCGGGTGCAGCAGGCCTACCTCGGGAGCGCCGTGCCCGAGCCGCGCGGCGCGACGCACGACCAGGAGGTTGAGGCATGACCCCGCTCCCCGCGCCCCGGCCCTCGGGCGAGCAGGCCCCGGCCCTCCAGATGCGCAGGGTGCACGCCGGCTACGGCCGCGTCGAGGTCCTTCACGGGGTCGACCTCGTCGTCCCCGCCCGCGGGATCGTGGCTCTCCTCGGACCCAATGGGGCGGGCAAGACCACGCTCCTTCGCGTGGTCTCGGGACGCACGCCGGTCACGTCGGGTCAGGTGCTGCTGCGCGGTGAACCGCTGGCCGGCCGGTCGGCCGAGCGTCTCGCGCGCACTGGCCTGTGCAGCATCCCCGAGGGGAGGGGCGTCTTCCCCAACCTCACGGTGGCGGACAACCTCCGCATGTGGACGCACCGCGGGGTGCGCCGCTCGGACGTCGAGCAGCAGGCCTTCGCCCGGTTCCCCAAGCTGGGGCAGCGACGCTCCCAGCTCGCGGGCACGCTGTCCGGCGGTGAGCAGCAGATGCTCGCCATGAGCCGCGCCCTCACCACCTCGCCGGACGTTCTGCTCCTCGACGAGATCTCCATGGGGCTCGCGCCTGTGATCGTGGAGGAGCTCTTCGGCCTCGTCGCCATCATCGCCGAGGAGGGCGTTCCCGTTCTCCTCGTCGAGCAGTTCGCCCGTACCGCGCTCGAGGTCGCCGACACCGCGGTCGTGCTCGCCGGTGGACGCGTTCGCGCCACCGGCACCCCCGACGAGGTCCGTGACCTCGTCGTCGACGCCTACCTGTCCCCCTCGTCCTGACCCGATCTCGCTAGGAGCCCGCTGTGCTGCACGTCCACCCGCTCGCTCGACCGGCAACCGCGCTCGTCGCGGGCCTCCTCCTTCTCACCGGCTGCAGCGGATCGGGGACGAAAGCCTCCTCCGACGCCACGCCCGACCCGACGATCACCTCCAACGCCAACGGTGAACCGATCCTCATCGGGAACATCGTGGACCTGACAGGACCGATCACCGGCCTGTTCAAGGGCGCGCGGGAGGCCATGGATGCCTACGTCGCGAAGGTCAACGCCGAAGGGGGCCTCGACGGTCGGCCGCTCCAGCTGGTCACCGCCGACTCGAAGATCGACTGCAACGGCACCCGGGCGGCCTATGAGCAGATCGCCCCCAAGGTCGAGGCGTTCGTGGGCAACATCAGCGCCCTCGACGGGTGCGCGGCTGACGTCCTTCCCAAGTACCCGAAGCTCCCCGCTGTCTTCCAGCAGCTCAACCCGGACCTCGCGAAGATCGCGACGGTCCTGACCCCCGCGCCGCGACCGCCGGGCCAGAGCATCGGCGCCTACAAGTACATCGCGGACAAGAACCCCGGTGCCATCGAGAAGATCGGCCTGCTGGTCAACACCCGCACGGCCTTCTCCGCCAAGCAGCTGCGCGCCGGCCTCGAGTCGCTGGGCGGCAAGGTGGTCTACACCCGCGAGGTCCAGATCGACGTCCAGACCGACTACACGGCCGACGTCATCAAGATGCGGTCGGCCGGGGTGCAGTGGCTGTCCCTCGACGGCTACAACATCGAGACGATCGCCCGCATCCTGGACGACGCCAAGCAGCAGAACTGGAAGCCCAAGGTCATCACGTCAGCCCCGGCGTACGACGGGAACTTCTTCTCCGTGGCCGACCCGGCCGCCGCCGAGGGCGTCTACCTCCCCTTGCAGACCGCGATGTTCCTCGGCGAGGACCGCGCCGACAGCGCGGGCGTGGACGAGTACCTCACCTGGCTGAAGAAGGTCCACCCAGGGGCCAAGCCCGACCTGTTCGGTGCCAACGCCTGGGCTGCCGGGATGCTGTACACGCAGGCGCGCACGGCCGCCGGCGGTGCGAAGGCGACGCCATCCGACGTGGTGCAGGCGCTCATCAAGACGACGTCCTTCGACGCCGACGGGCTGCTGGCCGAGGCCAACCCCGGCGACCAGAAGCCTGCCACGTGCTGGCTGGTGGCCCGCATCGCGGGCGGCAAGTACGTCCGTGAGGCCCCCGACAAGGGCTTCAGCTGCGAGGACGCGACCTTCGTCCCGTACACCGGTAGCTGAGGGGGGTGGACCGGCAGGGGCAGCTCGGCACGGTCCACCGCTCCCTGGCCGACCTGCACCGGCTCACCTCGACCCGCCGCGGCTTCGCTGACCTGATGGCCGCGGCGGGGCTGGATCTCACGCGTCCGTCAGCGGACGCGCTGCGACGGGTCTGCCGTGCCGGTCCCCTCGCGATGGGGGCGCTCGCCGCCGCCGAGCACCAGGACCCCGGCGCGATGGCCCGCCTCGTGTCCTCCCTCGAGGAGGGCGGTCTCCTGCGGAGGACACGCAGCGAGACGGACGGCCGGGTGACCGTGGTGCACGCCACACCGGCGGGGCTGCGAGTTGCTGCCCGCGTCGAGCGCGCCGAGATCGACCACCTCCAGCGGGCCCTTCGCGAACTCGACGACGACGAGCTCGTGGCGTCGGCTCAGGTTCTCGAGCGACTGCTGACCTTGTTGCGCGCGGCGGCTCAACGGGCGGGCGGCGCTCGAGCCGGTGCCTGACGGGACCGCTCAGTGCCCTGCGTCGTCCCAGGTGCGACCCACGCCGACGCTCACGTCCAGGGGTACGGACAGCTCGTACGCCTGGCCCATCTCCTGGCGCACCAGCGCCTCGAGCGCTTCGCGCTCGCCCGTGGCCACCTCGAGCACGAGCTCGTCGTGGACCTGCAGCAGCAGCCGCGAACGCATTCCCCCGGCCGCCAGGCGCCGGGCCACACCCAGCATGGCGATCTTGATGATGTCCGCAGCCGAGCCTTGGATGGGCGCGTTGAGCGCCATCCGCTCGGCCATCTCGCGGCGCTGCCGGTTGTCGGAGGTGAGATCCGGCAGGTAGCGCCGGCGGTCGAGGATCGTGGAGGTGTAACCGTCCTTGCTGGCCTGGCCCACGACATCGCGCAGGTAGTCGCGGACCCCACCGAAGCGCTCGAAGTACGCCTCCATCTGCTCCTTCGCCTCGTCGCGCGTGATCCGCAGCTGAGCCGCCAGTCCGAACGCCGACAGGCCGTACGCGAGGCCGTAGCTCATGGCCTTGACGCGACGTCGCAGCTCCGCATCGACCTGCTCGACCGGGACGCCGAACGCCCGCGAGGCCACGAACGTGTGCAGGTCCTCCCCCGTCGTGAACGCCTCGATCAGGCCCGCGTCCTGCGACAGGTGCGCCATGATCCGCATCTCGATCTGGCTGTAGTCCGCCGTCATCAGGGCCTCGAACCCGTCCCCCGCCACGAAGCCCCGCCGGATCTCGCGGCCCTGCGGGGTGCGGATCGGCACGTTCTGCAGGTTGGGGTTGTCGCTGGACAGCCGACCGGTCGCGGCGACCATCTGCTTGAACGTCGTGTGGATGCGTCCGTCGTCCGCGACCGTGGGCAGCAGCTGCTTCTCCACGACCATGAGCAGCCGCGTGACCTCGCGGTGCTGCAGCAGGGCCTCAATGACCGGGTGGGTCCCGATCAGGTTCTGGAGCGCGTCGGCATCCGTCGTCCAGCCGGTCTTGATCTTCTTGGTCTTCGGCAGGCCGAGCTCGTCGAACAGCAGAGCCTGCAGCTGCTTGGGGCTGCCGAGGTGGAACTCGTGACCGACGGTGGCGTAGGCCTCCTCGGCTGCGAGGCGCACCTGCTCCCGCATCCGCGTCTCCAGCGACTGCAGGTGCTCCACGTCTGCGGCGATGCCGACGGTCTCGCAGTCCGCGAGCACACGGACCAGGGGCAGCTCGAGGTCACGCAGCAGCGCGGTGCCGCCACGGGTCACCAGGTCGGCGTCCAGGGCCACCGCGAGGTCCGCGACGGCCCGCGCGCGCAAGGCAGCGTCCTCGGCCGCCGTGTCGTCCTCGGCGCCGTCGAAGCTGAGCTGACCCTGATCGCTGCTGTCCTTACGCAGCTCGGTGCGCAGGTAGCGCAGCGACAGGTCCGCCAGGTCGAAGACCCCCTGCCCTGGCAGGGCGAGGTAGGCGGCCAGCGCGGTGTCGGACGTGATCCCCTCCACCCGCCAGCCCCGTGACTCGAGCGCGTGCAGCGGGACCTTGCTGTCGTGCAGGGCCTTGGGGGCGTCGGCGTCGGCCAGCCACGTCGCCAGGGCGGCGTCGTCCTCAGGCGTGAGCTCCGTGAGGTCGACGTAGGCCACGTCGCCCTCGCGAGCCGGGTCGGAGGTCGCCAGGGCGAAGGCGAGCCCCGTGGCATCGCCTTGTCCGCGGGCCCAGCGGCCACGCACGTCCAGCCCCACGCGCTCCCCGACAGGCAGGCCCGACAGGAACGACGCCACGTCACCAGGAGCCAAGACGCGGAGCGCCACCTCGAAGGCCTGGTCGGCCTCCGGCTCGGCCGACGACAGGGTCTCCCAGAGCCGCTCGCGCAGCACCCGGAACTGCAGGGCGTCGAACACCTTGTGGACCTCGTCGCGGTCCCACTGCTGCACGGCGAGGTCGTGCGGTCCCGCGCTCAGGGGTACGTCGCGGATGAGTTCCGTCAGCTGGCGGTTGCGCATCACGTTGGACAGGCCGGCGCGCAGGTTGTCGCCGACCTTGCCCTTCACCTCGTCGACGTGGTCCACCAGGCCACCGATGTCGCCGTACTGCTGGATGAGCTTGGTGGCGGTCTTCTCCCCGAGGCCAGGGATGCCCGGGAGGTTGTCCGACGGGTCTCCGCGAAGGGCGGCGAACTCGGGGTACTGCTGCGGGGACAGGCCGTACTTCTCCTCGACGGCAGCCGGGGTCATCCGGCGCATGTCGCTGACCCCGCGCGAGTTGTAGAGCACGGTGATGCGCTCGTCGACGAGCTGGAAGGCGTCGCGGTCGCCGGTCACGATGAGCACGTCCATGCCGTCGGCGGCGGCCTGCGTGGCGAGCGTCGCGATGACGTCATCGGCCTCGAAGCCCTCGGCGGTCACCACAGGGATGCGCAGGGCGTCCAGGACCTCGTGGACGAGGGACACCTGCCCCTTGAAGTCAGCCGGGGACTCGGACCGCGTCGCCTTGTAGTCGGCGTACGCCTCGTGGCGGAAGTTGCGCTTCGACACGTCGAAGGTCACCGCGACGTGGGTCGGTGCCTCGTCCCTCAGCACATTGATGAGCATCGCCGTGAAGCCGTAGACGGCGTTGGTCGGCTGCCCGTCGGTCGTGGAGAAGTTCTCGACGGGGAGGGCGAAGAACGCCCGGTAGGCCAGGGAGTGTCCGTCCAGCAGCAGCAGGCGCGAGCGCTCGGGGGTCTCGGAGGCAGCCACCCGCCGAGTCTAGGAGCCGACTCCGTCGCCGGCCTTGACGGCTCCCCGCACCGGTCGGCGGGGCCGGCGCCGAATCAGCTGCTCAGGCAGGCGCACGTCGACCGCCAGGCGTCGCCGCACGACCGAGACCGGCGCGGTACGACGGACCGCGGTCGGCGCGAAGCCCAGGCGCGCGAAGAAGCGGGCAGCCTCGCGCGAGCCGGGATGCACGCTGACGACGAGCTGCTCGATGCCCCGCTCCTCGGCGTAGGCCGCTGCGGCCGCCACAAGGGCCTTGCCGGCCCCGCGGCGGCGGTGCCGGTCCGCGACGACGGCGTGACTGACGTGCACGGCCGGGGTGTCGAGCAGGGGCGTGACGGAGGTCAGCACGAAGACCGCCATGCCCAGCGGCTCCTCGGCCGCGCCTTCACGCCCACCAATGGCGAGGACGAGGTGGCGCTCCGGGTCCTCGACCGCCTCGGCGTAGCGCTGCGCCAACGCGGCCTGGGAGGCCACCGTCCCGCGGGTGCGGCTGGCCGCCTCGACGGGAAGGAGCAGGTCGCGCAGCTCCTTGCCCAGCTCGAGCAGCACCGGGAGATCAGCGAGGGTGGCCGGGCGCACGCGAACTGGGCTCCAGGGCATGCAGCGGCTCCGACGAGGCTGGGAGGGAGGTGGCCGGCTGGGTGGACGACCGAGCGTCACCCTACTCAGCGCGCTGTCCTGCGACCAGGGAACCGAAGGGTGACACCGCCGTTGACCCCCGGGAGAGCGGACGTCTAGGGTCGTGACCGCGGCCAGGGCCCGGGACGCTCAGTAGAGAACGTCCAGGGTCGGGGAAGACCTGGATGGCGCCAACGGCTTCCTGGGCTCTGTGCCGTGCGGCCCTGGCAGGTCCCTGCGGAGCTCAGTCCTCGCCGAGGTAGGCCTTGCGGACGTTCTCGTCGTCGAGCAGGTCGACACCGGGGCCCTCCAGGACGACCTTGCCGGTCTCCAGGACGTATCCGTAGTCGGCCAGCGCAAGAGCCGCCGAGGCGTTCTGCTCGACCAGCAGGATCGTCGTCCCGGCCGCCTTGAGTTCCGCGATGGTCTCGAAGATGAGCTGGATCATGATGGGCGCCAGGCCCATCGACGGCTCATCGAGCATGAGCAGCCGCGGCTGGCTCATCAGCGCCCGACCGATCGCGAGCATCTGCTGCTCGCCACCCGACAGGGTCCCGGCCTTCTGCGTCCGGCGCTCCTGCAACCGGGGGAACCGGTCGAAGACCGCCGTGATGTCCTTCGCGATCGCCTGGCCCTTGCGGCTGTAGGCACCGAGCTCGAGGTTCTCCTCGACCGTCATGAGCGGGAAGATGCGGCGCCCCTCCGGCGAGTGGGCGACGCCGCGGGTGACGATCTGGTGCGCGGGTACGGAGTCGATGCGCTGCCCCTCGAACAAGACCTCCCCTGACACGGGCTTGAGCAGCCCGGACAAGGTGCGCAGGGTCGTCGTCTTCCCTGCACCGTTGGTGCCGATGAGGGTGACGACCTGGCCCTCATCGACCGTGAGGCTGATCCCCTTGATCGCTTCGATGGCGCCGTACGCGACCCTGAGGTCCCGCACCTCGAGCATGCTCATGCCTTCGGGTCCTTCGCAGTGGTGGGCCGGGGGGCGTTCTTCTTCGGCTCAGCGACGTCTTCCGGTGCCTTGCCGAGGTACGCCGCGATGACGCGCTCGTCGGACTGCACCTCCGCCGGTGTCCCTTCGAGAAGCTTCTCGCCCTGCACGAGGACAGCGACCCGGTCGCAGAGCCCGAAGACGAAGCGCATGTCGTGCTCGATGAGGACGACCGACACCCCCGTCTTCTGGATGGCCTTGACCAGGTCGACGGCTGCCGCCGTCTCGTTGGGGTTCATCCCTGCGGTCGGCTCGTCGAGCAGCAGGACGCCCGGCTCGGTGGCCAGGGCGCGGGCGATCTCCAGCCGTCGTTGATCGCCGTACGGCAGGGACTTGGACAGCGCGTTGGCGTCGCCCGTCAGACCGACGAAGGCGAGCAGCTCACGGGCCTTGTCCTCGCTCTCGCGCTCCTCGCGGTGGTAGCGGGGACCTCGCCCGACGGCGGCGAGCACGCCGGCCTTGGTGCGCGTGTGCCGACCCACCATGACGTTCTCGAGGGCGGTCATGTTCGAGAACAAGCGGATGTTCTGGAACGTGCGCGCCAGCCCGACGTGGGTGATGCGGTCTGGGCGCGACGGCAGTCGCTTGCCCTTGTAGGTCACGACCCCGGCAGTGGGGGTCTCCATCCCGGTGAGGCAGTTGAAGAACGTCGTCTTGCCGGCGCCGTTGGGTCCGATCAACCCGACGACCTCGCCGGGCTCGACGGTGAGGTCGACGTCCTTCACGGCGGTGAGCCCGCCGAAGCGCTTGGTGATGGCCGAGGCCTGGAGCAGCGTCATGCGTGCACCCCCGCCGTACCGGGAGGGGCATCGAGCGCGTCGAGCCCTCCCGGGTCGTGCAGCTCCCGCTGCCGGCGCTTGCTGGGCACCAGCCCCTCCGGACGGAAGCGCATGATGAGGACCAGCACGACGCCGAACACCAGCAGGCGCAGGTCCTGCAGGAAGCGCAGCTTCTCCGGCAGCAGGTAGAGAACGGTGGCGCCCAGCAGGGCTCCAGGCACGGTTCCCATACCGCCCAGGATGACGGCTGCCAGCAGCAGCGCGGACTCCAAGAAGGTGAACGAGTCAGGCGCCGCGACCTTCACGACATGGGCGTTCACCGTGCCCGCGGCTCCGGCCAGCATGGCGCCCAAGGTGAACGCGAGCAGCTTGAGCCGGGTCGTGTTGATGCCCGTGGCCGCCGCGGCGAGCTCGTCCTCTCGGATCGCGACCCACGCGCGTCCGATGCGTGACTCGGCAAGCCGGAGGAACATCGTCATGACCACCGCCACGAGGATGATCTCGAGCCAGTAGTAGTTGGCCTGGAAGGGCAGGTTCACCCCGAACAGCAGGTGGTTGTCGCCGAAGCTGAACCCGCCCGGCAGCGTGAGGTCCGGGATGTTGCTGATGCCGTTGGGCCCGTTGGTGACCCGCGGCCCGGCCGAAGACCCGTCGAGGTTGTTGACCGTGATGCGGAAGATCTCACCGAAGCCCAGCGTGACGATCGCGAGGTAGTCCCCGCGCAGGCGCAGGGTGGGTGCCCCCAGCAGGAAGCCGAACACGCCAGCGACGGCAGCGCCGAGCAGGATGGTCAGGCCGAACGGCAGGTGGACGTCCAGGACACTGGTCGTGCTGCCGCTGACGAGCGCGGCGAAGTAGGCCCCGACCCCGAAGAAGGCGATGTAGCCGAGGTCGAGCAGCCCGGCGAGGCCGACGACGATGTTCAGCCCGACGGCAGCGGCAGCGAACACCCCGATGCTGGCCGCGATGCGCAGGGCGTAGCCGTCGCCGTCCTGCGTGAACGGGAACACGACGGCGGCCATGAGCGAGGCGGCGACGAGGACCTTGCTGTGCCGAGCGGTCATCACGCCGACGCTGGCCACCAGCCCGAGCCGCGACAGCACGAGCATCACGCCGGCCAGGAACAGCAGGAAGCACAGGAACTGGCTCTGGTTGGTGAGGTCGTTGACACTCACGGCGCCCAGGAGGCGGTGGTCCGGGCCGTTGGCGACGCGCGCCGTCGGGATCCCGAGGCCCACGACGAACACCACGAGGCCGGCCACCGCGGTGAGCACGACGATGACCGTCTCGATCATGACGTTGCGCTGGCTCGCGGCGAACTCGCGCACCGGCGCCGACCGCGGGTCGTGTGGAAGGGCGTACGCGGCGAGGGCGTACCCCACGGCGCCCACGACACCGAGGTAGGCGCCGATGCCGACGTTGACCAGGCCCCCACCGGC
The DNA here is from genome assembly GCA_963760125.1 of uncultured Actinomycetota bacterium. Classification (GTDB taxonomy): domain Bacteria; phylum Actinomycetota; class Actinomycetes; order Mycobacteriales; family SCTD01; genus RYN-111. The sequence continues at coordinate 275,667 of CAVXBV010000012.1, forward strand.
GTACGCCACGAACAGCAGCGTCAGGACCGCGATCGCGAGCCCCATCGACGACGCCGAGCGCAGCGCCGCGTCGCGGCGTGGGAGGTCGATCTGGAACAGGACCGCCACGAGAGCGAAGACGAGCAGGTAGAGACGTACTCCACCGACGCCCGCGACCGCGAGCTGTCCGGGGAAGCCGTTGTAGGTCGACCACGGCAGGACGGCTCCGACCAGCAGCAGCAGACCGCTGATCAGCCCGAGGGGGCGGGCGATCGGAGCGAGACGCGAGACCGCTTGGGCGACAGCGAGGCGGGCCGGGTTCACGCGCGGGCCGCCACGCGCTCGCCCAGCAGACCCGTCGGCCGGAACACGAGCACGATGATGAGGACCACGAAGGCCCAGGCGTCCTTCCAAGCCCCGCCGCCGAACGGGTCGGGGGCGTACTGCGTCGCCATGACCTCGACCAGGCCCAGGGTGAAGCCGCCGAGGACGGCCCCGTTGATGTTGCCGATGCCACCGAGGACGGCGGCGGTGAAGGCCTTGATCCCGATGAGGAAGCCCATGCGGAAGTCGACCTGGCCGAAGCGCAGGCCCTGCATGATCCCGGCCAACGCGGCGAGCGAGGCACCGAGGACGAACGCGGTCACGATGATCCGGTCGGTGTCGACGCCCATGAGCCGCGCGGTGTCCGGGTCCTGAGCGGTCGCCTGCATGGCCCGGCCCGTGCGGCTGCGCCTCACGAACGTCGCGAGGGCGACCATGCCGACGATCGCGACGACGACGGTCGCCAGGTCCGGGGCGCCGATGTTGACGCCGCCGATGCTCACGCGGTTGGCGGGGTCGATCAGCTGCGGGAAGTTCCGCGCCGACTTGGCGTCGGGGTAGAAGTTGCGCACCAGCTCCTGGAGGAAGATCGACACGCCGAGGGCGGTGATGAGGGGTGCCAGTCGTGGGGCCCCGCGCAACGGCCGGTAGGCGAACCGTTCCATGGTCACGCCGGCGAGAACGCTCACGGCGACGCCGCCGAGCAGCATGATCGGCAGCGCGACCGCGGCCGGAGTGCCCCCGGGCAGCGCCAGGAAGGTGGTCAGCGCACCGAAGCCACCGAGCATGAAGATCTCGCCGTGCGCGAAGTTGATGAGCTGCACGATGCCGTAGACCATCGTGTAACCGAGTGCCACCAGTCCGTAGGTGGCACCGAGCACGACGCCGTTGACCAGCTGCTGGAGGAAGAGCTCCACGAATTCTCCGTCGTTGCTGAAGAGGGGAACCGGTGACCTGCCGGATCAGGACACGCCGGGCAGGACGAAGGGGCGGCAACCGCGGCCTGCGGTCACCGCCCCTTCGTAGCGCGACTACTTGAAGGTGTCGGTCTTGGAGGCGACGTACTTGCCGCCCTCCACCTTGTACACCGTGAGCACCTTGGCGTTGGTGTCACCGAACTGGTCGAAGCTGATCTTGCCGGTGACGCCGTCGAAGTCGCTGTCCGCAACCTCCTTGGTCACCTCGTCACGCAGCTCCTGGCCGGACTTGCCCTCCTTGGCCGCCTTGGCGAGCGCGTTGATGAGCGCGTTCGCCGCGTCGTAGGCGTACGCGCCGTACGGACCGACCGGCTCGGCGTAGCTCTGGGCGGTGTAGTCGCTCAGGAAGGTCTTGGCCGAGTCGAGGCTGTCGGTCGGGGCGCCGAGGGCCGTGGCGTAGTCGCCGTTGGCCGCATCCCCGGCGATCTTGAGGTACTCGTCGGACTGGACGCCGTCGCCACCCATGAGCGGGATGTTGAGGCCCTTGGCCTTCATCTGCTTGGTGAGCAGGGAGGCCTCGGGGTACTCCCCGCCGTAGAACAGGAAGTCAGGCTTCTGCGCGGCGAGCTTGGTGATGGTCGCGGAGAAGTCCTTGTCACCCGGGTTGATCGTCTCGGTCGGCAGCACCTTCGCGCCGCCCTTGGTGGCCTCCTTGGTGAAGGCCTCCGCGAGGCCCTGACCGTAGGCCTTCTTGTCGTGGACGATCGCGATCGTCTTGGCCTTGAGGGTGTTCGTCGCGAACTGCGCCGCGAACGGCCCCTGGATGTCGTCGGTGGCGACGACGCGGAAGTAGCTCTTGTACGGACGCTCCTGGGTGCCACCCGTGGCCAGCGCACCGCGACCGGTGAGGTCGGTGTTGCTGTTGGCCGGGGAGATCTCGGCCATGTTGGCCTGCGAGAGCACGGGCGCCACGGACTTGGCGACGCTCGAGTTCAGCGGGCCCACGACACCGAACACGGTGCTGTCGGAGACGAGCTTGGCGGCGACGGTCGCGCCGATGTCGGCCTTCGCCGTGTCGTCCTGGGCGGACATCACGAGCGTGTAGCCGTCGACGGTCTTCTTCTCGTTGGCCTGCTTGATGGCCAGGTCCACGCCGTTCTTGATGCCGAGGCCGATCGCCGAGAGGTCACCGGTGAGCGGCGCGATGACACCGAGCGTCAGGGTCTTCGACCCACTGCCGGTGCCGTCGGTGGTCTTCTCGGATCCGCAGGCGGAGAGCGCGAGGGCACCGATGAGCAGGGGCGCGGTGAGGCGAATGATGCGGGGTGGGTGCACGAGCAACCTCCTGAGAGGAGGCCCGGGGTGTCCGGGCCTCGAGCGTGTCAGCGCAGCGAACCTACTCACACCGCGGCTCCGGAGCCAACGATCAGCGTCCTGTCGCCCACGCCGTTGTCGGACTGTGACCTTGACGACAGTGCTCTGAGTCGGCGTCCGCGCCCGGACCCTCCCTCAGGGCGCCGCGGGATCTGCGTTCGAAGGCGAGTCGGTGGCCGGCGTCAGGACCCGGTCCACCAGGTCCAGGGCGACCGCGCGCATGGTTCGGCGCTGGTCCATCGAGGCGCGTTGGATCCAGCGGAAGGCCTCGGGCTCGGTCATCGCGTGCTCGGTCTGCAGCAACCCCTTCGCCCGGTCGACCACCTTGCGCGCCTCGAGGCGTCCGGTGAGGTCGGAGACCTCCTCCTCGAGCGTGACGATCTGCTGGAACCGGGACAGCGCCATCTCGATCGTCGGCAGCAGGTCCTTGCTCTGGAACGGCTTCACCAGGTACGCCATCGCGCCGGCCTCCCGAGCCCGCTCGACGAGGTCGCGCTGGCTGAAGGCGGTGAGGATGACGACTGGGGCGATCCGTGCCAGCACGATCTGCTCGGCCGCCGAGATCCCGTCCAGCACCGGCATCTTCACGTCCAGGATGACGAGGTCGGGGCGCAGGTCGGTGGCCAGGCGTACCGCGGTCTCGCCGTCGCCGGCCTCGCCGACCACCTGGAACCCCTCCTCCTCCAACATCTCCTTGAGATCCAGGCGGATGAGGGCCTCGTCCTCGGCGATCAGGACGCGGCGCGGCGCAGGCGCGAAGGAGTCAGACACGACAGGGAGGCTACCGAGCGTCGATGTCGTCGACCTCGCTGCGCGCGGCCCTAGGCTGTGGACGCTCGCCCCCGTCGCGCAACCGGCAGACGCACGGTGCTCAAACCACCGACAGTGTGGGTTCGAATCCCACCGGGGGCACGTTGGTGGGCCGCCGAGCCCGCGTGCCCGGCAGCAGGAGCGTGCGCCGCTCGGCTGTCCGCCGGTCCTGCAGGACCTGCAGCCGCGCCAGTCGCTCACGCCGGGCCGAGGGCAGCACCGTGCAGGTTGTCGTCATGCCCCGGCCAACGACACCGGCCGCCTCGGGTCACGGGTCAGCCCGCAGGAGTACCCGAACGGGTACTCACGCCCGTCGCGCCGGCACGGGATCCTGACGAGGACGCGCCGGCCGTGGTCGCGTCCTGCGTGACGGATCGCGCAGCGGAGGCAGGAGGTGCCTCATGAACGCGCTCACACCCCTCACCTCGTCGTCAGCGACGGGCCAGGCCCCCCACGCGCCGTACGCAGCGCCGGAGTCGGTGAGCGCCAGGGCAGGACCGGCAGCCGACGAGGTCGTGAAGGTCCTGCACCTGCCGGTGGAGCCCCTGCCCGCCCTGCCGGCGGCGGTGCAGCGAGGTCAGCTCGACCCCGCTCCGTCGACCTTGCTCAGCCGCCAGGAGATGCTCTACCTCCTGAGCTTGGCCATCTAGGTCGCGGTCGGGTCCGCGATCGGAGGCGCGGCACCGGCCGGCGGGGTCGGAAGCGGGTCGCCCAGCCGCCACACCCGCAGGGCGTTCGTGGACCCCGTCGTCTCCGGCGGGCTGCCGGCCACGATCGTGACGAGCTCGCCGACCGTCATGCGTCCGAGCTCCAGCATCGCGCTGTCGACCTGGCGCACCATCTCGTCGGTGTGCTGGACCGGCGGCACGAGAAACGTCTCCACGCCCCAGACCAGCGACAGCTGGCTGCGTACGGCGGGGATCGGCGTGAAGGCGAGCAGGGGGATGGCCGAACGGTGACCCGAGAGGCGTCGAGCGGTGTCGCCGCTCTGGGTGAACGCCACGAGGGCGCGCGCCCCCACCTGACCGCCGACCGTCGCCGCGGCCTTGGCGATGGCGCCGGCGATGGAGCTCGGCTGCCGATCGACGGTGGGGACGCGGAACAGCTGCTCCTCGGCGGCCACCACGATCCGTGCCATCGTCGCAACGGTCTCGACCGGGTAGGCGCCGATCGACGTCTCGCCGGAGAGCATCACGGCGTCGGCCCCGTCGAGGACGGCGTTCGCCACGTCCGAGGCCTCGGCCCGGGTCGGGCGGCTGTTGCTGATCATCGAGTCGAGCATCTGGGTGGCGACGATGACCGGCTTGGACCGCTCCCGGGCAGCCTCCACGGCACGCTTCTGCACCAGCGGCACCCGCTCCAGCGGCATCTCCACACCGAGGTCCCCGCGCGCCACCATCAGGCCGTCGAAGGCGTCCACGATGGACTCGAGGTTGTCCACCGCCTGCGGCTTCTCGATCTTGGCGAGCACCGGCAACCGTGCCCCGAACTCGTCCATGATCTCGTGCACGCGATCGAGGTCGGCGGCGGTGCGGACGAACGACAGGGCGACCATGTCCGCTCGCAACCCCATCGCGAAGCGCAGGTCCGTCTCGTCCTTCTCCGACAGGGCGGGAACGCTGACGCCCACCCCCGGCAAGGACAGGCCCTTGTTGTTGGACACGGGTCCGCCCTCGGTCACGACCAGGCGCACCCGCGGCCCTTCGACCCCGAGCACCCGCAGGCCGACCTTCCCGTCGTCCACCAGCAGCCGATCGCCTTCGGCAACGTCGTCCGCCAGGCCCGGGTACGTCGTCGAGACCGTGTCGTGGTCCCCCGGCACGTCCTCGGTGGTGATGGTCACGTGCTCGCCCGTGGCCCACACGACCGGCCCGCCGACGAAGCGACCGAGCCGGATCTTCGGCCCCTGCAGGTCGACGAGGATGCCGACGCCCCGACCGGACTCGTCACTCGCGGCGCGGACCCAGTCGTAGGTCTGCTGGTGGTCCTCGTACGAGCCGTGGGAGAAGTTGAGCCTGGCCACGTCCATCCCGGCGTAGACCAGCGCCCGCACGCGGTCCGCCGAAGCAGTCGCTGGGCCCATCGTGCAAACGATCTTGGCGCGCCGCTTCATGGGTCGAGCCTAGGACCCCGCCTCCCAGGGCTCGAGCAGCGCGCGGGTGTCCAGCAGGTCGGCGGCGCTGACGGCCTGCACGGCGCCGGCCAGGACCATGCCATGGGCGTGCGCCTCAGGGGAGGTACTGGCCTCGCACAGGCGCAACGAGCGAGCGGCAGCGAGGTGGGCGCGCGCCACATCCACCACCCGGTCCGCGTGGTGCACCGCCCAGCAGGCGTCGTGCATGCGCTCGCTCCAGCGCGACGCAGCACGCTGCTCGCGGTGGGCAGTGACCGACCTCGCCCAGGCCGCCCGCGACCGGCGCGGCACCTCGTCCAGGACCGCGGCCAGCGCGGGGCTCCAGGGACGCTGCGGCAGGCTCGCGGGCACCGCGCCGAGGGCGTCCCGCCACGGGGCACGTAGCCGGCTCAGGTCCGCGAGGTCCGCCTGCCGACCGGCCCATGCCGTGGTCACGGCGTCCAGCGAGACCTGCACCGCTGTCGGCGGGGCGTCCACGAGCGGTTGCTCTCGACGCAGCATCTCGTGCAGGTCCGCCAGGCTGCCCAGCAGCGCCTCGGTGAGCGTCGTGCGCAGTGCCGCACCACGGACCGCGTCCGGCAGACCCGTCGCCAGGCCGTGCCGCACCTGACGGAGCGCCGTCGTCATGGGCGTCGTCCCGCTGTGGACCAGGACCCTGTCGCGCACCTCGCCCGGAGCCGGGCTGCTCAGGGAGAGGGCGTCCAGGTCCTCCGCCGTCAGGGACAGGACGCGGTCGACGACGTCGGCCACCGACGTCCCGCTCGGGTGACGGGCCAGGTCGATAGCCAGCACGCCGGCGCTGACCAGGGAGTACATGCCTCCAGGGTGCCCACCCGAGCGCCCACACGCACGCGGCGTACGGGTGAACCTGTCAGCGGCTGGTGGTGAGGACCGGCGCCGGCAGGGTGGTGCTGCCCACGAGGAACGCGTCGACCGCAGCGGCGGCGCTGCGACCCTCGGCGATGGCCCACACGATCAGCGACTGACCCCGTCCCATGTCCCCGGCGACGAAGACCCCAGGGACGCTGGTCGCCCACGACGCGTTACGGGAGACGTTGCCGCGCGCGTCCAGGTCGACACCCAGCTCGGCGAGCAGCCCTGTCTGCTGCGGACCCGTGAAGCCCATGGCCAGCAGGACCAGCTCAGCCGGGTGCGACGTCTGCGACCCGGCGACCGGCTCGAACCTCCCGGCCACCATCTCCACCTCCACCAGCTCGATGGTGGCGACCTTGCCGTTCGCTCCGGTGAACCGCTCGGTGTTGACGCTGAAGACGCGCTGCCCGCCCTCCTCGTGCGCGCTCGAGGTCCGGTAGACCAGCGGCCAGGTGGGCCACGGCGTCGACGACGCTCGGCTCTTCGGCGGCTCCGGCATGATCTCGAGCTGCATCACCGACGCCGCGCCCTGACGGTGCGCCGTCCCGAGGCAGTCGGCCCCGGTGTCGCCGCCCCCGATGATGACGACGTGCTTGCCCTCGGCCGTGATGGGCCAGGTCGCCAGGTCGCCCTCCTGCACGCGGTTCGCCGGCTCGAGGTACTCCATCGCGAGGTGGATCCCGTCGAGCTCCCGACCGGGCACCGGGAGATCCCGCCCGAGAGTCGAGCCCCCTGCCAGCAGGACAGCATCATGGTCGCCGGTCAGCTGGTCGACCGTCAGGTCGACACCGACGTCCACTCCGGTGACGAAGGTGGTCCCCTCCTCGCGCATCTGGTCGAGGCGCCGGTCGAGCACGGCCTTCTCCATCTTGAACTCGGGGATGCCGTAGCGGAGCAGACCACCCAGGCGGTCGTTGCGCTCGTAGACCGTCACCGCGTGACCGGCACGGGTGAGCTGCTGCGCCGCCGCCAGTCCGGCAGGGCCGGAGCCGACGACGGCGACCGTGCGGCCACTCTGCTCGACGGCCGGCTGCGGGACGACCCACCCTGCCTCGAAGGCGCGGTCGATGATCTCCACCTCGACCTGCTTGATGGCCACGGGGTCATCGTTGATGCCGAGCACGCACGCGGCCTCGCAGGGTGCCGGACAGAGTCGACCGGTGAACTCCGGGAAGTTGTTGGTCGCGTGCAGGCGCTCGATGGCCTCGTGCCAGTCGTCCTTCCAGACGAGGTCGTTCCACTCCGGGATGAGGTTCCCGAGCGGGCAGCCGTTGTGGCAGAACGGGATGCCGCAGTCCATGCAGCGCGCGGCCTGGTCGTGCAGGGCCTCCGGTGCGAAGTCCTCGTAGACCTCCTTCCAGTCGCGGATGCGCACGTCGACCGGGCGGCGGGCGGGAAGGGCCCGGGCGTGGTTCAGGAAGCCCTGTGGATCAGCCATGTCAGCCCTTCCCTGCGGTCGCGAGGTCGTCGGTCGTGGTCGCCGCGAGCTCCGCGAGCACGCGCTTGTAGTCACGCGGCATCACCTTGGTGAAGCGCGACAGGTCGCCCTCGAGCAGCCCGGCGGCGACCGGTGAGCCGGTCGTCTCCTCGTGCTCGGTGAGCATCTGCCGGAGGGTCTCGCGATCGCCGTCGTCGAGCGGGTCGAGGTCGACCATGTCCGGGTTGACGTCCACGACGTGGAGGTCCAGCACGTAGGCCACCCCTCCGCTCATCCCTGCGGCGATGTTGCGCCCCGTGGGTCCGATGATGGCCACGCGGCCGCCCGTCATGTACTCGCAGGCGTGGTCCCCCACCCCCTCGACCACGGCGGTGGCGCCGGAGTTGCGGACGCAGAAGCGCTCCCCCACCCGGCCGCGGACGAACAGCGACCCCGAGGTCGCGCCGTACAGCAGGGTGTTGCCGGCGATGACGCTCTCCTCGGCCACGAACGTGGCGTCGAGAGCAGGGCGCACGATGATGCGTCCGCCGGACAGCCCCTTGCCGACGTAGTCGTTGGCATCCCCGAGCAGCCGCAGCGTGATGCCCCGCGGCAGGAACGCGCCGAGGGACTGACCGGCGGAACCGGTGAAGGTGATGTCGATCGTCCCGTCGGGCAGGCCGCCCGAGCCGTACCGGCGGGTGAGCTCGGCTCCGAGCATGGTCCCCACCGTCCGGTTGACGTTGCGGAGCGGGAGCTCGAGCGCGACCTTGGTGCCGTCAGCCAAGGCGCCCTCGCACAGCTGCAGCAGGGTGTTGTCGAGGGCCTGCGACAGCCCGTGGTCCTGATCGACCTGCTTGGTGAGCGCGCTGCCCGCGGGCAGGTCAGGGACGTGCAGGACCGGCGCGAGGTCGAGACCGGCGGCCTTCCAGTGCTCGATGGCACGGCGGGTGTCCAGGACCTCCGCGTGACCGACGGCCTCTTCGATGCTGCGGAAGCCGAGGCGGGCCAGGTGCTCGCGGACCTCCTGGGCGATGTACTCGAAGAAGGTCACGACGAACTCGGGTGAGCCACTGAACTTCTTGCGCAGCTCCGCGTTCTGGGTGGCAATGCCGACCGGGCAGGTGTCGAGGTGGCAGACGCGCATCATGATGCAGCCGCTCACCACGAGGGGGGCCGTCGCGAAGCCGAACTCCTCGGCACCGAGCAGCGCCGCGATGACGACGTCACGGCCAGTCTTGAGCTGGCCGTCGACCTGGACGACGATCCGATCGCGCAACCCGTTGAGCAGCAGGGTCTGCTGGGTCTCGGCGAGGCCGAGCTCCCACGGGGCGCCCGCGTGCTTGAGCGAGGTGAGCGGCGACGCCCCGGTTCCTCCGTCGTGCCCACTGACCAGGACGACGTCCGCGTGCGCCTTGGACACCCCTGCGGCCACCGTGCCGATGCCGACCTCAGCCACCAGCTTCACGTGAATGCGTGCCTGGTGGTTGGCGTTCTTCAGGTCGTGGATCAGCTGCGCCAGGTCCTCGATCGAGTAGATGTCGTGGTGCGGCGGCGGGGAGATCAGGCCCACCCCCGGGGTCGAGTGCCGCATCTTGGCGATGTACGGGTCGACCTTCGGGCCGGGCAGCTGACCCCCCTCGCCGGGCTTGGCTCCCTGCGCCATCTTGATCTGGATGTCGCTCGCGTTGACGAGGTACTCGCTCGTGACGCCGAACCGCCCAGAAGCGACCTGCTTGATGGCGCTGCGACGCAGCGGGTCGTAGAGCCGCTCGGGGTCTTCACCGCCCTCGCCGGTGTTCGACCGGGCACCGAGCCGGTTCATGGCGACGGCCATCGTCTCGTGCGCCTCGGGCGAGATGGAGCCCAAGGACATGGCGCCGGTGTTGAAGCGGGTGCAGATGTCGGCGACCGACTCGACCTCATCGAGCGGCACCGGTGGGCGCAGCCCCTCACGCAAGGCGAACAGCCCGCGCAGGGTGCCGGCGCTCGCCGACATCGCGTCGACGGCGCCCGTGTACTCCTGGAACACGTCGTACTGCTGCGTGCGGGTCGAGTGCTGGAGCTTGAACACCGTCTCCGGGTTGAACAGGTGGGTCTCGCCCTCGCGCCGCCACTGGTACTCCCCGCCGACCTCGAGCCGGCGGTGCGCCCGCTCGCTGGCATTCGCGGGGTAGGCGGTCCGGTGGCGCGCAGCCACCTCCTCGGCGATGACGTCCAGGCCGATGCCGCCGAGCCGGGACGTCGTGCCCGTGAAGTACTCCTCGATGAGGTCGTGAGAGAGGCCGAGCGCCTCGAAGACCTGCGCTCCGGTGTAGGACGCGATGGTGCTGATGCCCATTTTGGACATCACCTTCAGGACGCCCTTGCCGAGGGCCTTGATCAGCGCCTTCTGCGCGTCCTTGTAGGTGATGCCGGTGATGGTGCCGCCGCGGACCAGGTCCTCGACGGTCTCCATGGCGAGGTAGGGGTTGACGGCGGCCGCGCCGTAGCCGATCAGCAGCGCCACGTGGTGGACCTCGCGGACGTCGCCGGCCTCGACGAGCAGGCCCACCCGGGTCCTGGCCTTCTCGCGGATCAGGTGGTGGTGCACGGCGCTGGTGAGCAGCAGCGACGGGATGGGCGCCATCGACTCGGTCGACTCGCGGTCCGACAGCACGATGAGGTGGGCGCCACCGGCAATGGCCGTCGACACCTCACGGCGGATGCGGTCGAGGGCGTCCCGCATGGCCTCGCCGCCACCGTGCACCGGGTAGAGGCCCGAGATGGTGACCGCCGCCAGACCCGGCTGGTCGCCGTCGACGTTGATGTTGACGATCTTGGACAGCTCGTCGTTGTCGATCACCGGGAACGGCAAGGTCACCTGACGGCAGGCGGCCGCGGTCGGCTCGAGCAGGTTCTGCTCCGGGCCGAGGGTGGCGGACAGCGAGGTGACGAGCTCTTCGCGGATCGCGTCCAGCGGCGGGTTCGTGACCTGCGCGAACAGCTGGCTGAAGTAGTCGAACAGCAGCCGTGGCCGCTGGGACAGGACCGCGACGGGGGTGTCCGTGCCCATCGACCCGATCGGCTCGGCGGCCGTCTTCGCCATCGGAGTGAGCAGCAGCCGGACCTCCTCCTCGGTGTAGCCGAAGGTCTGCTGTCGCCGGAGCACCGACTCCGAGGTGTAGATGACGTGCTCGCGCTCGGGAAGCTCCTCCAGGGTGAGGGCGCCGGCGTGCATCCAGTCGGCGTAGGGGTGCTCGGCCGCGAGCTCGGCCTTGATCTCGTCGTCCTCGACGATGCGACCCTTGGCCGTGTCGACGAGGAACATCTTGCCCGGCTGCAGCCGGCCTTTGCGCTTCACCTGGTCGGACGGGATGTCGAGCACCCCGACCTCCGAGGCGAGCACGACGGTGCCGTCAACGGTCTCCCACCACCGACCCGGGCGAAGACCGTTGCGGTCGAGCACGGCGCCGATCACGGTGCCGTCGGTGAAGGTCACGCAGGCCGGCCCGTCCCATGGCTCCATCAAGGAGGAGTGGTAGGCGTAGAAGGCCTTCTTCGCGGGGTCCATGGCGACGGCGTTCTCCCACGCCTCGGGAACCATCATGAGGACGGCGTGCGGCAGCGACCGACCGGCCAGGTGGAGCAGCTCGAGCACCTCGTCGAACGACGCCGAGTCGGACGCTCCCGGGGTGCAGATGGGGAACAGCCGCGACAGGTCGTCCGGGAGGTCCGCCGGGCCCCGCAGCAGGGCCTCGCGGGCCCGCATCCAGTTCCGGTTGCCCTTGACCGTGTTGATCTCGCCGTTGTGGGCGATGAAGCGGTACGGGTGGGCCAGCGGCCAGCTGGGGAAGGTGTTGGTGCTGAAGCGCGAGTGCACGAGCGCCAGCGCACTGACGTAGCGCTCGTCCGACAGGTCCGGGAAGAACGGCTGCAGTTGGCCTGTCGTGAGCATCCCCTTGTAGACGATGGTGCGCGTCGACAGGGACGGGAAGTACGTCTGGGTCTCGTGCTCAGCGCGCTTGCGCGTGACGTACGCCCGGCGCTCGAGCGCCTCGGCGCTCAGCTCCGCGGCCGCGCCGAGGAACAGCTGCCGGAAGATCGGCATGACACTGGCCGCGGTGCGGCCGATGCCGGCGCCACGCGGGTCGGTCGGGAGGTCGCGCCAGGTGAGGACCTGAAGGCCCTCCTCGGCAGCGATGCGCTCGATGGCGAGCTGGGCGTCGACGGCCGCGCGAGGGTTGGTCGGCAGGAAGGCCGTGCCCACCGCGTAGATCTCCGGGAGCTGGACCGACGCGACCGCGCGGTAGAGCGCGTCGGGCACCTGCGTCAGGATGCCTGCCCCGTCACCGGTCTCCGGCTCGCTGCCTGAGGCACCGCGGTGCTCGAGGTTGCGCAGCGCGGTCAGGCCCTGCTCGACGGTGCCGTGCGTCGCCCGTCCGGCGACATCGACGACGAAGGCCACACCGCAGGCGTCGTGCTCGAAGCTCGGGTCGTACAGCCCCTGGGCTGCGGGCGTCGTGAGGGGGAGCATGCGAGGGCCTCCGTCGGGGTGGTCGACTGGTGATGCGGTGCTGCCACCCGGGACGTCACTGGCCCTGCTGCAGATGACAACGACGTTACACGACCGGACAGCACCGGTCCTGGCTCAGGCGCCGACTGCGCGCCCGATGGCGAAGGTCACGAGGGCAGCGGCAGCGCCCAACGCGAGCTGCCGAGAGCCGGCGTACGCCCAGTTACGGGTGGTGAAGCGACTGACGGCAGCGCCGGCCAGGAACAGCCCTGCGCCGCCGAGCAGGCAGGACAGCAGCAAGGTGGTGGCGCCCAGCAGGTACGGCAGCAGCGGCAGGACCGCGCCCAACGCGAACGCGACGAACGACGAGCCGGCAGCGGTCCACGGGCTGGGCAGGTCGTCGGGGTCGACCCCCAGCTCCTCGCGGGCATGGACCCGCCAGGCCTGCTCCGGGTCGCGCGAGAGCTGCCGCGCGACCTCGGCGGCCAGCTCGGCGTCGACGCCGCGGGACCGGTAGATCGCGGCCAGCTCGGCCTGCTCGGCGGCCGGCACGCGCGCGATCTCGGCCTTCTCGATCTCGATCTCCGCACGCGTCAGCTCGGTCTGCGAGGCGACGCTGACGTACTCGCCCGTCGCCATGGAGAACGCGCCGGCCGCGAGGCCTGCCAGTCCGGTCAGGACGACGGTGCGTGCGCTGACGTTGGCGCTCGCCACCCCGATGATCAGGGCGGTGTTGCTCACCAGGCCGTCGGTGACCCCGAACACGGCCGGCCGCAACCAGCCGCCGGTGACGTCGCGGTGGTCGTGGTGGTGCTCACCGCTCTCCCGGCTCGGCACCTGCTCCGCGGTCGTCATGACGTCGAGGGTACGTCGGGAGCGGGCGTCTGGGCCGGGTGGCGGTCCTGCGCGTCCGCGCGCATGATCACGTCGGGGCCGCTCCCGCGCCGAGCCACCAGGAACGCGACCGCAGCGACGAACAGCGCGGCGCTGACGTAGTCGTTCAGCCGGATCCCGAAGTAGTGCTGGGCGTCGTCGATGCGCAGGGCTTCGATCCAGCCGCGCCCGACGCAGTACGCCGCGACGTACAGCGCCAGCGCCCGTCCCTTGCCGAGCTGCCAGCGGTTGTCGGCCCACAGCACCAGACCGGCCACGCCGAAGTTCCAGAGCATCTCGTAGAGGAAGGTCGGCTGGTAGGTCCCGGCGATGCCGTCCGGCGCGTGGTCGGCGTCGATCTCCAGGCCCCAGGGCAGCGAGGTGGCCCGGCCGTAGAGCTCCTGGTTGAAGTAGTTACCCAGGCGCCCGATCCCCTGCGCGACGGCGAGGAACGGCGCCACGGTGTCCGCGACCGCCAAGAAGCTGATGCCCCGCCGGCGCAGCACGAAGGCGGCGCCGAGACAGCCGCCGAAGATGCCGCCCCAGATGCCCAGACCGCCGTGCCAGATGTAGAGCGCCTCCAGCGGGTCGTTGAGGTACTTCGAGCCGCTCGTGACCACGTGGTAGAGCCGAGCGCCCACCAAGCCAGCCGGCACGGCCGTGGCGGCCATGTCCCCGATGACGCCGTGCGTGCCGCCTCGGGCCACCCATCGCCGCTCCCCCAGCCACACCGCCACGACGACGCCCAGCAGGATGAAGAAGGCATAGGCGCGCAACGGGATCGGCCCGAGGTGCACGACGCCGGACGACGGGCTGGGGATCGACGCAAGAGGCACCAGCCCAGCCTAGGTCGGTCCGACGCCCGCCACGGTCCAGGCGCGACGCCGGGAGCCGGCCGCGAGCTTCACGAGCGCTGCCGGACTCCCCGGGCGAGATCCTGTGCCAGCACGCGCACCGCCGACGCACCGCCGTCACGCAGGGCCTGGACGAACGCCGTGCCGACGATGACGCCATCGGCGTACGCGGCGACCTCCGCCGCCTGGTCACCGTCGCTCACGCCGAGACCGACGCAGACCGGAAGGGCGGTCTGCGCGCGCGTGCGGGCCACCAGCTCCTCGGCGCGGTTGCCGACGGTCGCCCGGGTACCCGTGACGCCCATGGTGCTGGCGGCGTACACGAAGCCACGGTTGGTCCGGCCGACGACGGCGATGCGCTCGTCGGTGCTGGACGGGGCGACGAGGAAGACGGGGTCGAGATCATGCGTGCGTGCTGCGTCGAGCCAGGGTCCGGCCTCCTCGGGGATCAGGTCCGGGGTGATCGCCCCACTCCCCCCTGCCGCGACGAGCCGTGCGGCAAAGCCCTGGGGCGTGAGCTTCTCGATGGGGTTCCAGTAGCCCATCACCACCACGGGAACGCGCTCGCTCACGCTGCGGACGGCGTCGAACACGTGCGCCACTCGCGAACCGGCGCGCAGGGCGGCATCGACGGCCACCTGGATGACCGGCCCGTCCATGCCCGGGTCGGTGTACGGGACGCCGATCTCCACCAGGTCGACCCCTCCGTCGACCATGGCCAGCATCGCGGCGACGCTCTCGTCGTACGACGGGAAGCCCACCGGAAGGTAGCCGATCAGCGCCGCCCGGTTCTCCGCGCGGCAGGTGGCGAAGAGGTCGTCGATGCGGGTCACTCCGAGGCCGCCCGCTCGTCGTTGGCGTCCTTGATGTCCTCGTTGCTGACCAGTCCGAAGAACCGCGCGCACGTGTCCACGTCCTTGTCCCCGCGCCCGCTCGTGTTGACGACGATGACGAGGTCCTCGGCGGACCGGCCCGCGGCGACCTGGGCCCTCCCCCAGTCGCACGCACCGGCGAACGCGTGAGCGGTCTCGATGGCGCAGAGGATCCCCTCGCTCTTCGCCAGCTTCTCCAGCGCCGCCATGGCCCAGGCATCGGACACCCCGGTGTAGGTCGCCCGGCCGGAGTCGCGCAGCCACGCGTGCTCCGGGCCGACGCCGGGGTAGTCGAGCCCGGCACTGATGCTGGTGGTGTCGAGCGTCTGCCCGTCGTCGTCCTGCATCAGGTAGGAGCGGGCACCGTGCAGCACACCCGGCGAGCCCGCGGTCAGGGGCGCCGCGTGCCGTCCGGTCTCGACGCCGTCACCGCCGGCCTCGCAGCCGACCAGC
The DNA here is from genome assembly GCA_963760125.1 of uncultured Actinomycetota bacterium. Taxonomy (GTDB): domain Bacteria; phylum Actinomycetota; class Actinomycetes; order Mycobacteriales; family SCTD01; genus RYN-111. The sequence goes on from CAVXBV010000012.1 coordinate 291,042, forward strand.
GCCACCGAGGCGTCGGGGATGAAGGCGTGGAAAGCCCCCATCGCGTTGCTGCCGCCGCCGACGCAGGCCACGACCGCGTCGGGGAGCCGGCCTACCCGCGCGAGCACCTGGGCCCGTGCCTCGACGCCGATGATCCGCTGGAAGTCCCGGACCAGCATGGGGAACGGGTGCGGTCCCACCACGGAACCGATGGCGTAGTGCGTGGTCTCCACGTTGGCCACCCAGTCGCGGAACGCCTCGTTGGTCGCGTCCTTGAGGGTGCGGGTGCCCGTGGTGACCGGGACGACCGTGGCCCCGAGCAGGCGCATCCGGGCGACGTTGAGGGCTTGCCGTCGGGTGTCCTCCTCGCCCATGTAGACCGTGCACTCGAACCCGAACAGGGCCGCCGCGGTTGCCGTGGCCACCCCGTGCTGCCCGGCGCCGGTCTCGGCGATCACCCGCGTCTTGCCCATGCGCTTGGTGAGCAGGGCCTGGCCCAGCACGTTGTTGATCTTGTGACTGCCCGTGTGCGCGAGGTCCTCGCGCTTGAGGAAGATCCGCGCCCCGCCGGCGTGCTCGCCGAGCCGCCGCGCTTCGGTGAGCGGCGTCGGGCGACCTGCGTAGTGGGTGAGCAGGTCGTCGAGATCTGCCAGGAACACGGGGTCCCGCTGGCTCTCGGCATGCTGCTGCGTGAGCTGGTCGAGCGCGGCGATGAGCGCCTCGGGGACGAAGCGCCCGCCGTACGGGCCGAAGTGGCCGCTGGCATCGGGCACGATGGAGTCGGGGGTGCTCACGGCGGTCAGGGCTCTCTACTGGTGGCCGGCGGCGGGGTGCGCACCGGCGGTGACGAGGTCGGCGACGGCCTGCCGCGGGTTGCCCCCCACGACAACGCCCTCACCCACGAGCACGGCGTCGGCGCCGTGAGCGGCGTATGCCAGCAGGTCGTGCGGACCACGGACGCCCGACTCGGCCACCTTCAGGACGCCGTCCGGGATGAGCGGGCTGAGGCGACCGAAAACCCCGCGGTCCACCTCGAGGGTCTTGAGGTTGCGAGCGTTGACCCCGATGAGGTCGGCGTCGGCCGCCAGGGCGCGCTCGAGCTCGGGCTCGTCGTGCACCTCGATGAGCGGGGTCATGCCCAGGGAGCGGGTGCGCTCAAGCAGGCTGACCAGCGCCTCCTGCTCGAGGGCGGCCACGATCAGCAAGATGACGTCGGCGCCGTGCGCTCGGGCCTCCCACAGCTGGTAGCTGGAGACCACGAAATCCTTGCGCAGCAGGGGGACCTCGACCGCGAGGCGTACCGCGTCCAGGTCCGCGAGTGACCCGCCGAAGCGCCGCCGCTCGGTGAGCACGCTGATGATGCTCGCGCCCCCGGCTTCGTAGTCCACCGCGAGCGCCGCCGGATCGGCGATCGCCGCGAGGGCGCCCTTCGACGGGCTGCTGCGCTTGACCTCGGCGATGACGGCCACGCCCGGGCCGCTGAGCGCGGCCCGTCCGTCCCGCGCCGCCGGACGACCCAGCGCACGCTCCTTGAGCACCTCGAGGGGCACGGTCGCCTGACGGGCAGCGAGGTCCTCCCGGACGCCGACGAGGATGTCGTCGAGCACGCTCACCGATGCATCTCCCACTCTCACGCCTGCTGCCTGCTCGACGTGGTTGTCCTGTCGTCACGGTAGACCGCGGCCCTCAGCGAGCCGCTCCCGGGTCAGACCTCGGACCAGGCCCTCGCCAGCAGGTCGCGGGTGTCGCCGAGCAGCTGGGGCAGCACCTTGGTGTGTCCGACCACGGGCATGAAGTTGGTGTCCCCACCCCACCGCGGCACGACGTGCTGGTGAAGGTGCGCCGCAATGCCGGCGCCGGCCACGGTGCCGAGGTTCATCCCTACGTTGAAGCCGTGGGCGCCGCTGGCGTGGCGGATCGCGCGGATGGCGTGCTGGGTCAGCTCGGCCATCTCGACCGTCTCCTCATCGGTCAGCTCGTCGTACGCCGCGACATGGCGGTACGGCACGACCATGAGGTGCCCCGAGTTGTACGGGTAGAGGTTGAGCACGACGAAGCACGCCTCCCCGCGCGCCACCACCAGACCCTCGTTGTCGGCCATGCCAGGGATGTCGCAGAAAGGGCAGTCCGGCCCCTTGCCCTCGCCGGCGATGTACGCCATCCGGTGCGGGGTCCAGAGCCGCTGGAACGCGTCCGGCACACCTGCCCCGTGCTGCTGCTCCGGCTCAGACACGCGAGCGGACCGCCTCCACGATCCGGGCGACAGCGTCCTCCACGGGGATGCCGTTGTCCTGGGTGCCGTCGCGGAAGCGGAACGACACCGCCCCCGCCTCGACGTCCTCGCCGCCGGCGATGAGCATGAAAGGGACCTTCTGCTTCTGGGCGTTGCGGATCTTCTTCTGCATGCGGTCGTCCGAGTCGTCGACCTCCACGCGGATGCGCGCCGCCTTCAGCCTCTTGGCCACCTCGTAGAGGTAGCCGTCGTAGTCGGAGTGGACCGGGATGCAGGTGACCTGCACGGGTGCGAGCCAGGCCGGGAAGGCGCCAGCGTAGTGCTCGGTGAGCACCCCGATGAAGCGCTCGATCGACCCGAACTTCGCCGAGTGGATCATCACCGGCTGGTGGCGCTCGCCGTCCGCGCCCTGGTACTCCAGACCGAAGCCCTTGGGCTGGTTGAAGTCGTACTGAATCGTGGACATCTGCCAGGTCCGGCCGATCGCGTCCCTGGCCTGCACGCTGATCTTCGGGCCGTAGAACGCCGCACCGCCCGGGTCGGCCACGAGCTCCAGGCCGGTGTCTCGGGCGCACTGCTCCAGGACGGCCGTGGCCTTGGCCCACTCCTCGTCGGTGCCGACGAACTTGTCCGGCTTGGAGTCGTCGCGGGTCGACAGCTCGAGGTAGTAGTCGTCGAGCCCGAAGTCCTTGAGCAGCCCGAGGACGAAGGACAGCAGGTGCTTGACCTCGTCCGGGGCCTGCTCCTGGGTGCAGTAGGAGTGCGAGTCGTCCTGGGTCAACCCGCGCACCCGGGTGAGGCCGTGGATGACGCCGGACTTTTCGAAGCGGTACACCGAGCCGAACTCGAACAACCGCAGCGGGAGCTCGCGGTAGGACCGCCCGCGCGAGCGGTAGATGAGGTTGTGCATCGGGCAGTTCATGGCCTTGAGGTAGTAGTCGCTGCCCTCCATCTCCATCGGCGGGAACATGGTGTCGGCGTAGTACGGCAGGTGCCCGGAGGTGTGGAAGAGCCCCTCCTTGCTGATGTGCGGCGTCCCGACGTACTCGAAGCCTTCTTCGAGGTGACGCAGTCGGACGTAGTCCTCCATCTCGCGCTTGATGACCCCGCCCTTGGGGTGGAACACCGCGAGCCCGGAGCCGATCTCGTCGGGGAAGGAGAACAGGTCCAGCTCGGTGCCCAGGCGCCGATGGTCGCGCTTCTCGGCCTCCTCGAGCACGTGCAGGTAGTGCTTCAGGTCGTCCTTGGACGCCCAGGCGGTGCCGTAGATCCGCTGCAGCTGCTCGTTCTTCTGGTCGCCGCGCCAGTACGCCGCGGCCGACCGCATGATCTTGAACGCGGGGATGTCGCGGGTCGTGGGCAGGTGGGGGCCGCGGCACAGGTCCTTCCACGTGAGGGTCTCACCGGCATGGTTGTCGTAGATCGTCAGCTCGGCACCGCCGACCTCGACCGACTCGCCGCTGTCCCCGGCGCCCTTGAGCCCGATGAGTTCGACCTTGAACTTCTCGTCCTTGAGCTCGACGAGCGCGTCCTGCTCGGAGATCACCCGTCGGCGGAAGGTCTGCCGCTGCCGCGTGATCTCGCTCATCTTCTTCTCGATGACCGCGAGGTCCTCGGGGGTGAAGGGGCGCTCGGGCAGGAAGTCGTAGTAGAAGCCGTCCTTGATGGGCGGCCCGATGCCGAGCAGGGTTCCCGGGAACAGCTGTTGCACGGCCTGCGCCAGCACGTGCGCCGCGGAGTGCCGGAGCACCAACAGCCCGTCGGCCGAGCCGTAAGGGACCTGCTCCACCTCGTCCCCGTCCACGACGACGTGCGCCAGGTCGCGCAGCTCGCCGTTCACCCGCGCGACGGCCGAGTCTTTGCCGCCGGCTGCGGACAGCAGAGAACCCGCCGTCTGACCCGCGGACGAGGCGTCGACACGGATCAGGACAGGCGGGTTCTCAGGCACAGGGCGAGCCTAGTGCGGACGGTCCAGCGCGTTACGCGAGCGAGGCGTCCAGCGTGATCTCGACGCCGGTGAGGGCCTTGGACACCGGGCAGGTGGCCTTGGCGTCCTCGGCGGCCTTGACGAAGCCGGCCTCGTCGAGGCCCTCGACCTCGCCCACGACCTTGAGCGTGATGCCGGTGAGGCGGAAGCCGCCGGCCGGGTCGGCGCCGAGGGAGACGTCGGCCGTGACCTCGAGGGACTGAGGGGTGCCGCCCGCCTCGGCGATGAGCGCGGAGAGCTGCATGGCGAAGCAGGACGAGTGCGCCGCGGCGATGAGCTCCTCGGGGCTGGTCGTGCCCCCGGCCTCGTCCGCCGCCCGCTTCGGGAAGCTGACGTCGTACGTACCGACCTTGCTGCTGCTGAGCTCAACCTGGCCGGAGCCGTCGTTGAGGGTGCCGTTCCAGGCGGTGCGAGCGGTGCGTGTGGGCATGAGGACCTCCGGGTGCAGGGGATGGTGCTGTCCCTGTGTCCGACACGCGCGGGAGGGCCGTTGTTCCCCCGCCGCTAGGAGCAACGGCGCGTTGCAGCAGGATGAGCGCGTGATCCCCCGTCTACGCGCTGTCCCTGCCGTGCTCGCCTCGCTCGCGCTCGTGGTGGCAGCTGCCTCGCCCGGCTCCACGGTGGAGCCTGCTGCGTTCACCGCGGGCTACCAGGGCTTCCACTCCGTCCTGGCGTACGGCGCAGGCCAGACGGCCAATGCCGTCGACCTCGCCCGCAACCTCGCGGACGGCACCGTCCCGCCGTCCTTCACCAGCCAGATCGACCTCTACAACAAGGTCATCACCGAGCAGCCCACCAGCGACGACCTGTCGGCCTACTACAAGGACTCGAGCTTCGCGCAGATCACCGGCGCCAGCCAGGTGATCGGCGACGCCACGATCGTCCGGGACGCGCAGTTCCAGGTGCCGCACATCTACGGCAAGACCCGCGCGGGGGCGATGTTCGCCACCGGGTACGCGACCGCCCAGGACCGGCTCTTCTTCATGGACGTCCTGCGGCGCACGTCGAACGGCTCGACGGCCGAGCTGCTCGGTCCGGCAGCGATCCCGGCCGACGCCGCTGCCCTGGGCCAGTTCGACCTGTCCCCGGAGGAGCTCACCGCCGAGGTGATGCGCCTCCCGGAGGACGAGGGTGCCGCCGGCGCTCGTGGCCTGGCCGATCTCCAGCAGTACGTTGCCGGCATCAACGCCTACATCGACGCTGCCCTCCTCGACCCACGGCTCCTGCCGGCGGAGTACCCCGCCCTCGGTGCCCTCCCCCGCGCCTGGACGCTGGCCGACACCGCTGCCGTGGGGTACCTGCTCATCGCGCAGTTCACGGTGTTCGGTGACGCCGAGCACCACCAGTCCGACGTCCTGTCGCGCCTCGTGAAACGCCTCGGTGCGGCGCAGGGCAAGAAGGCGTACGACGACCTGCGCAACCTCGACAACGCCTCGGCTCCCGTGACGGCGGACAAGGCCTTCCCGAGCGACCGCCCGGCGGCAGGTCCCTCCGGCGCCGTCCCGATCGACGCGGAGTCGATCACGCCGCGCAACGCCGTTGTCTCACAAGGGCCGGGCGTGGGTGTTCCCGGCCAGTTCCCCGCCTGGGCCGAGGATCTCGCGGTGAACGGGCTGAAACTCAAGCACGAGGCGTCGAACGCCCTGCTGGTGACGGCGAGCAACAGCGCGTCCGGCCACGCGCTCGCCGCGATGGGGCCACAGGTCGGTTACTACTCACCCGAGATCCTCGTCGAGTACGAGGTGCACGCGCCCGGGATCCACGCCAGCGGCATGAGCTTCCCGGGCGCTTCCCCGTTCCCGCTCATCGGTCACACCGGTGAGTTCGCGTGGAGCGGGACGACGGCGAACGGCGACAACGCGGACACCTTCGCCGAGCAGCTGTGCGACCCAGCCGGTGGCGCGCCCACCGTGGACAGCGACCACTACCTCTACCGCGGCGAGTGCATCGCGTTCACCCACCGCGACCAGGAGCTGCAGACCCCGATCTCCCCGACCGACCCGGGCGTCCCCGAGCGGGCCACGCTGCGGACGATGCGATCGGTGCACGGCTCGGTGCACTCGTTCGCGACCAGCGGTGGCGTGCCCTACGCCCTCGTACGGTCGACCGCCGTCAACCACCACGGCATCCGCTCGCTCACGGCGTTCGTGCTCCTCGCGGAGGGCGTCGTGCACAGCCCGGAGGACTTCGTCTCGGTCATGCGCCGCTACACCGGCAACGAGAACTGGTTCTACGTCGACAGCAAGCACATCGGCTGGTTGCAGAGCGGCTGGTTCCCGCAGCACGCACCGGGCACCGACCTCGAGCTCCCCATCAAGGGCACCGGTGCGTGGGACTGGAGGGGCTTCGACCCCGAGACCTCCGACTTCACCCGGCACCCCGACTCGTTCAACCCCACAGCGATCGACCCGGCTCAGGGCTACCTGTCGTCCTGGAACAACAAGGGTGCACCCGCGTGGCGCGCGGCCCCGGGCATCTGGTCCTACGGCCGGGTCCACCGCGACGAGCTGCTGCGCGACCCCACCGCCGCCGCGATCACGGCAGGGACCACGCTGACCCTGGCTGACCTCGTGGGCATCAGCGGCAGCGCGTCCACGCAGGACCTGCGGGGGGTCGAGGTGCTCCCCGACCTGCTGGACGCGGTCGGAACGACCGTCGAGGCCTCCGCTGTTGCCGCCCTGCGGACCTGGTTGGCGGCGGGCGCCCACCGCCGCGACACGACCGGGGACAACACCTACGAGGACAGCGCCGGCGTGCTCGTCATGGACGCGTGGTGGCGGCTGCTGGTCCACGACCTGTTCGACCCCCAGGTCGGCAAGGACGTCGTCGACCTGCTGCAGGGGCCGATCGACCTCGTCCTCGACGGTCGCCCGACCGCGACCGGCTTCTACGACGGCTGGTATGGCCAGGTCTCCGACGTCGTGCGCGCGGCCCTGGGTCGTGGACCGGCCCTCCGGACCCTCACCTGCGGGGCCGGCACCACGGCCTCGTGCCGCACGCTCCTGCAGGGTGCGCTCGCCAAGGCGGTCGCCGAGGTGGCCGCTCAGCAAGGCAGCCCCGACCTCGGCACCTGGAAGAAGCCGGCCGTCTGCCCGAGCGCCCCGACGTCGTGCGACCAGAACACGCCGATCACCGCCGGAGCCATCAAGACCCCAGGCCAGCCCTTCGAGAACCGCGGCACCTTCCACCAGGCCGTCGAGGTCCTCGGCCCTCTGAGCGCGATGCCGCCGGTCCTCGTGCCTCCCACCACGACGAACCCGGGCGGTGGCCTGGCCGCCACCGGTGGCGCACCGCTCGCTGGCCTGCTGGGTCTGCTCCTGCTCGGGACCGCTGTCGCCGTACGGCGCCGTCGCGCCTGAGCGTCAGCGCTGCGGCGGCACCCCGGGTAGGCCCGGCACGCCGTCGCGCCGTTCCACGCAGGCCTGGTGCGCGTAGCGACGCCCGCCCTCTCCGGTCTTCGGAAGGGTCACCACTCGGCCGCTGGTCAGCGACCCCTGGCAGAGCTGGCAGACGCGCGCGGTACCGGGCATCCGCCCAGCCTGCCATCACTGGAAGCTGAGAGCCGCGGGCGGCAGCCGGCTCGGCTCCGGCGTCGTGCTGGTGGGCGATACTGGACTCGAATTAGCTGACGGCCTACCCTCTCATCTGCGCGAATAGGCCTCTGACCTGCGGTTATGCGGCTCTCCGGATGGACAGCGATGGACTCATAGGGGCACGGATACCTAAGATAGGGGCACGACCGTGACGCCATTTTGACTACGGCGTCGAAACCGGGAGAGCCAGTGACGCCTCAGATTTCACCACTCCTCAGGGGCACGTCGTGCCCGTGAAGCCGACCAAGCGTCGCACCAAGGGGACGGGCCGCGTCAACCAGTTGCCCTCGGGCAGGTGGCGCGCCCGCTTCCCCGGCCCCGACGGCGTCTTGCGTCCCGCGCCCGAGACGTTCCAGACCAAGCTGGACGCGACCGCCTGGCTCCAGGAACAGGGCCGCGACCTCGACCGTGGGCTCTGGCAGCCCCCGGTCAAGAAGGCAGCGGCGAAAGACCTCCGGTCGTTCGCGGAGGAGTGGCTCGCGGGGCGCGACCTCAAGCCCAAGTCGGTCCAGCAGTACCGGCGCTTACTCGACGACATGATCTTGCCGGACCTCGGTGACGTTCCCGTGGACAAGCTCTCGGTCGCGACCGTCCGCAACTGGCACACCTCGATGAGAACGACCGCCGCGGCGAAGAAGGCTGCCGCCGAGGCGGTGGCAGCCAAGAAGGCGACACCCGGAGCACCGGTCAAGCCAGTCCGGTCTGGAGACACCTGGGTTGCCCACGCCTACTCGCTGCTGAGGGCGATCATGAACAGCGCCTACCGCGATGATCTGATCCCAGCCAACCCATGCCGCATCGAACGGGCCGGCGCCGCCAAGAAGGTCCACAGGACCAAGCCCGCCTCGCTGGCGGAGCTAGACGTCATCGTCGGGGCTGTGCCGCCGAGATACCGAGCCATGATCGTGCTCGCGGGGTGGGGCGCCATGCGCTTCGGCGAGCTGACCGAACTGCGCCGCAAGGACATCGACGTCGAGGCGGGCGTCGTGTTCATCCAACGGGCCGTGGTCCACGTCGACGGCAAGGCCATCGTCGGTGACCCCAAGACCGAAGCCGGCATCCGCCGGGTCCACATCCCGCCGCACGTCCTGCCTGCCGTGTTGGAACACCTCGAGCTGCATGTGGGGCCGGAGATGGAGGCGCTGCTGTTCCCCGCACGTCAGGGCGGTCACATGGTCGTCGGGTCCTTGTACAAGGTCTACTACCCGGCACGCGCGAAAGCGGGTCGACCCGACTTGCGCTTCCACGATCTCCGCCACACCGGGGCAACGCTGTTCGCAGGCACCGGGGCCACCCTGGCCGACCTGATGGGCCGCCTCGGCCACACCACTCCCGGCGCGGCCATGATCTACCAGCATGCAGCCGAGGAACGCGACAAGATGCTGTCCGCGCGACTTTCGGACCTGGTCCAGCCGGCGTCTCCTCCCACGGCTGACGCAGGCACGGACGTATCCGGTCGCCCCCCGGCCAACGACGTCATCCCGCTTCCCTGATAGCATGCTATCTTTTTGCCATGGCTCAGATTCTGGTGCGGCAGCTCGATGACGACGTGAAGGCCGCACTTCAGCGTCGTGCGCGGGCCCATGGCCGGTCGACCGAGGCAGAGGTACGCGAGATCCTCCGAGACGCCGTCCGTCCTGGTGGCCAAGCGGAGCGCAACCTGGGCACCAGGATCAGCGAACGCTTCCGCGGTGCCGGCCTGGCCGACGAGATCGCCGAGCTGACAGGACACCCCGCCCGGGCTGCGGACCTCGACGATCTGTGATCATCCTGGACACCAACGTGCTCTCGGCGCTGATGCGCGACGAGCCCGACGCGGCCGTGGTGACCTGGCTCGATGCGCAGCCCCCTGAGTCCATCTGGACGACCGCGATTACCGTCTTCGAGGTCCGGACCGGCTTGGAGCTGCTCGACCCTTCTCGCCGCCGGGAGCGGCTTGAGTCGGCATTCGAGCAGGTCCTCGTGGTTGACCTTGACGACCGCGTGCTCGCGTTCGACACCGCAGCCGCTGACGCCGCCGGCGTGCTGGTTGCCGCAGCTCAACGAGCGGGTCGTTCCCTCGAGTTCCGTGATTCCCAGATCGCCGGCATCGCCCTCGCACGCAAGGCAACACTCGCTACCCGCAACGTTCGCCACTTCAAAGACCTCGGAGCGCGCGTCGTCGACCCATGGGCGCCGACCTCTCGCCGCAAGCGCTGACGAAGAAGCGGCTGCCGGCCCGCGCGCATCGCTCCGATCCTTGCTCCACTGGTTCCCGTGCTGCTCGTCGTGGAGAGCAGGTCAGGCAGTTCTCGCGCTCGGCACGGCTCCCGACGCGACCATGGCGTCCAGCTCCACGACCCGGATCCTGAGCATCGTCGGCCCCACGCGATAGGCCACGAGCTTGCCGGCCGCGACGTACCGGCGAACGGTCTTGGTGCTGCAGCGAAGTCGCGCCGCAGCCTCCTGGACCGTAAGATACGGGGCATCGTCCGCCGAGCCGCTACTAGGCCCGAGCCCACCACCGCGAGGGTCCGCGCTGCGCGAGCTCATGCGCGAGGCACCGAGACGGAGGGGTCTGCCTCATGCCGACAGGCCGAGACGAACGCGTCGAGGTCATTGCTGTCGATGCGGATGTGCTTGCCGAGCTTGATGACAGCGATCCTGCGTTCGGTGCGTAGGCGTCGGATGAACCGGACGCTGGTGCCGAGCCGGTCGGCGGCTTGTTCGACGGTGAGCAACATGGGGTTCTCCTTCAAACGCGGCAGTCTCAGGTCGGGCCTGTCGGTCGGTGGGTTCTTGATCTCACGTATCTGGTAGGTGCGCGAACGCCCCGACCGTGACCGTGAGAGCGCGTTTCGGTGTGTCTGGGGCGGTCTGGGTGTGCGCGGAGGTGTGCAGGTCGTTCTGAGTCGGTCTGGTTCGCAGCGACCGTGGAGCAGGTGTTATCCGATCGTGACCGGCTGGGCTTTCTGCGGTCCCTATAGGGGATGTGGGCACGGGACGGTCGAACACGCGGATGCGCGGCAACCTGCGTCCTCTCCCCCTCGTTCGGCGCCCGACGCGGTGCCCGCTGCAGCGCCCGTTGTGGTCAGCGGCTGAGGCCGGGGGTGTCGCGGCCGGGCGGCTCGTAGGGCGGTTGCCAGCTGGGTCGGTGGGGTGCTGGTCGAGATGCGAGCAGTCCCTGGCGTGCCTGTCGCGCCGCAGCCTGGGCGGCGTGTGTTCCGGGGGCGGGTCGGGGGTCGGCGAGGTCGACGACCGGACGCAGGGCGGCGAGGGTCTCGCTCAGGGAGGGGCGTTGCCGGGCGGCCTCGGCGTCGCGGCGGGCGCGGTCCTGCCGTGCGGCGAGGACCGTCGCGTCGTCGAGGGCGCGTTCGGTGTGCAGCAGGCGGGTCTGCAGCTCGCTGAGCTCCTCGCGTTGGGTGTCGAGCGTGCGGTTGAAATCCCGGCGCCGGCCGGGGATCCAACGCGGGCTGCTCTGCAGGTCGGTCTCCAGGGTCCGGGTGGAGGCCCACAGTTGCTGCTGCCGCTCGCGGAGGGCCCGCTGTTCGGTGCGGAGCTGCTCGATACGTTCGAGGGTCTGCTGGTGTTCGGGTGGCACGGGCAGGGGGGTGTCCCGGTCCCTGCGGGCTTGTTCTTTCTGCTGGCGGTCGAGCGTCTGGCTGTGGTCGCGGGCGGCGCGCCGCGCCGCGTCGAGGGCGGTGTGGGCGGCGTCCTGGGCGCCGCTGTGCTGCAGGGCCTGCCAGAGCACCTGGGTGGCCTGCTCGGCCACCTCGGCCGTGACCTCGGCGGTGACCTCAGCCGTGACCGGGGACCTCGTAGGTGCAGTACTCGGCTCCGCTGTGGGCGGCTCGAACGGCAGCGGGTCCTGCTGGTAGCCCGCCGGGAGTTGCCCGCGCCGCCCCGACCGCCGGGGCACTTCGGGCGTTGGTGTCTCGGACGGGGGCGTCGCTGTGGTCTCCGGGGTGGTCCGCGGCTGCGAGTCGTCACGGTGTCCGTGTCCGTGTCGATGGTTGTGCGCGGGATCGGAGGCCGGGTCGGTGGTGATGTAGGCGTGGTTGCCATGCCGGCCGCGGGTCATCGCGACGTACAGATGCTCCCGATCCAGTCCGGGGCGGACGAGCACGATCCCGAGGTCAGCCGTTGCGCCTTGGGCGCTGTCGATGGTGGAGGCCCAGCCGTACTCGCAGTGCTGCTCCAAATACGCAGAGGGTAGGAGGGCCCGGCCCCGCCCGGTGAGGTCCTCCACGATGAGGCCGTCCTCAGGTCCGGGGCCTAGGACGCGGAACCGGTCGCCGTTGCGGACGTGCCCCTCGGAGACCGTGCTGTTCAGGAGGAGGGTGCGGTCGTTGCGGCGGGTCCGCAGCAGGTCCCCGGCCTGCCACGACCGCCCGTCCGACGTGGTGACCGGGCCGGTGATCTCCCCGGCGTGCTGGGCTGCGGTGCGGGCAAGCCGGTTGAGGGCGTCCACGTCCAGGCGGGTCCGGGCGAGCATCAGCGCGTCCTGTCCGTCGGCGCGGGCCTGGCTCCAGTGCTCGAAGACGCTGGCCAGGGCCGTGTCGCTGTCCGCGCGCGGGTGCAGCCGCTCCTGTCGCTCGTATTCGGCCAGGCCTAGGGCGTCGCCCTGACGCAGTTGCAGGCTCGCAGCGCGCTCCCACGGTGCGCTGAAGCGGTGGATCTGCTCCAGGCTGATCCCGTGACCGGCGTGGGCGAGGGCGGCGAGCATCCCGCCTGGTCCGTTGATGACGCCGATCTGGCTCGGGTCCCCGACCAGCACGATTTTCGCCGCGGCCTTCCCTGCGGCGGCGGTGAGCAGGTCGAGGTCCAAGGTGGAGGCCATCGAGGCTTCGTCGACGATCACGACGGTCCGGTCATCCAGGCCCGTCCACGTGCGCTCTGCCGCTGAGATCTGGTCGGGGTGCTGGTGGTTGTGGAGCCATTTCGCGAGCGTGTCCGCACGCTCGCCGGTCGCCTCCGCGAGCTCAGCGGCGGCGCGGGCCGACGGGGCGAGCCCGACCACCCGGTACCCGGCCCCCTGCCAAGCCCGGGACGCGACGCCCAGGGTGCTGGTCTTACCCGCCCCCGCAGGCGCGGTCAGCACGGACAGGAAGTCCCCACCACCGGTCAGCTGCTGGACTGCCCGCTGCTGCCCCGCATCCAACCCCGCAACCGAGACGTGCGACGCCGGGGCTGCAGCCTGGGAGATGTCGCCAGGGGCAGGGATGTTCGCGCTGGCGTCCTCGCGAGCAGCCGGCAGAACGGCTTCGAGGTGCTGGGGGGCGACGGTGCCGTAGCCGCGGCCTTTGCCGCGGCGGGCCAGGCTCAAGATCCGGTTCTCAGCCTGTAGGACCTCCAAGCTGGCGTAACGGGCGTCCGACGCGCGAGGCGTGAGGTCCCGCGCCGGCTGACCCACCGGGATCGCCTCCACCAAGGCGAGGGCCACGTCGGTGAGCTGCTCGACCCGCGCCACAACCTGCAAGGCGGTCAGGCCCTGGGTGGGGAGGTGCGCGGCGACCTGCCCGGCCAGGTCGGTCCGGCTGAACACCGCTGCTCGGCGGCCCGCCCCCAGCAGCGCCGCCCGGGCGATGTCCTCGTCATCACCGGCTCCGTCGCGGCTGACCGGGTGTGGGTTGACGGGGTTGGGGGTGATGGGGTCTTGCCCACGCGGCTCGGGCAAGACCGTCTCGAGCAGTTGGGCAAGACTCTCAGCCCGGTCCGCTGACTCGCGGGGCGCTGGGACGCGGGTGCCAGCCGTGCCGCGGTCGCTGGTGCGGCGGCTGGTCAGGATGACCTTGGCGGCGTGTAGGAGCTTCCGTGGGGTCCAGCCGATCGTGGCGGCTTCTTCAGTCCAGGACTGCCGCAGGGTCATCAGCTCGGTGTGGGTCTTGCCCGGTCGGGTCTTGAGCACAGCGGTCTTGGTGACCCTTACGCGTTCGGCGGCTGTCAACGACCGGCCCATGAGTTTCTCGTACCCGACGATTTTCGGGCCGGCCTCAGCCTCAATAGCAATGGCCCTTTTCGACCACAATTTCAGGAGTTCTTGCGGGACTCCGACGATTTCAGCCTGACCATCGATACTGACGGGCCCAAATTCGACTCCGAGACGAGCGTGCAGTTCATTTCGAAGGGCGGTTTGGTAAATCATCCCGGCTGCTTTTTTGTGGTCGAACATTTCCCGACCATCGAGGGACCGCCAGACCCCATCGGTGCACAGGGCCTTGTTCACGACCAGGGCGTGGGTGTGGAGCTGCGGGTCACCTTCTCGACTGGTCCGATGGTCGAACAACGCGGCGGTGAGGCCGGCCGTAGCGATCTGCTCGACCCCGTCCGTGCCGCGGCGGGAGAAGCTCGCATGCGCTTCCAAGTACGCCAGCCCGGCCGTCACGGCCTCCTGATGCGCCGCCAACGCGGCGGCCGCGACCTGGTCGTTCCCCAGCGCCCAGAGGGAACTCACGCTTTTGGGGGCGCTGAACGTGAGGTCGAACCCCGTGACGCCATCGGTCCGCCACGCCCTCCCGAGCCGCTCCCCCGTCCCAGGGTGCAGGGCCCGGCCGAACAGGGCCTCAAGCTGCTGCTCGGTCACCCTCGACCCGGGCTCCAAGCCCAGCGCCGGCAACCCGGCCCCGGTCCAGCGGCCCGGCGCCTCCCCGATCCCGAGGTAGTAGTCCGTAGCCCGGCACGCGACCGAGTCCGTGTAGTACCGCCACGAACTCGTCTTGACCTTGCCCGAACTCAGCACCCACATCACGCCCCAACGCCGAAATCCCAACGTTGGCAACCGTACATTCCCCGAATGCACATGTCTGCCAAATCTGCACGTGAGTTTCGTACATCGATCGCGCCATTGAGCATTGCCAGTGATTGATGGTTCGTGACGGTAAAGAATGGTCACCAGCAGTCATCAAACTATTTTGAGTCCGACTCGAGGCAGTTCATCCTGGCGATGCCACATCGAGAACTCTCGGTGCATCGGGTGCACCGCACAGGTCGTGACGACACGACATCGTCTTGGCTTGTCCGTCGGTCGTTCACGGTGGCGCACCCGAGGGGCTTGACCAGGTCCGCGACATCGAAGAACGCGTCGGTGCAGCGACTCTGATCACCGGCAGGCATATCCGTGGTGAGCAAGTGCCGTCGGCCAGGTCGCTGTCGGTCGCTGAGTAGCGACGCACTATCACTGTCCGATGCGACGCATTCCGTGATGACGAGCCGGCCCTTCTTCGCGGTGCGATTGGCCCTATCTTGACGCTATGCGCTCGGTGAGACGCCTTGCAGGCTTGGCCGCTGCCCTCGCGGTCTTAGGCGGCTCGGGCTGCGCCAGCAGCGACAACGGTAAGTGCGAGGTCGGGGAGAGCCCGTCCCTATCTGTGCGCCTTGCCCCTGCACCGGCGATGACGACGCAGACTCTGTTCGGGGGACAGTCGTCCACGGTGATCCTGGTGGGCACCCACGGCGAGAGCCTGTTCAGCCCGGCGGTCTCGCCAGAGGGGCCGATGGTTGGTAGTTCCGTCGCGCTCAACGCCCTGACTCTCGTCCGGCGAGGCACGGTGAAGGTGACCGCTGAGGATGCGCAGGGCAAGCCCTTCCAGGCCACCGTGATCGTCGACTGCCGACAACATGAGACTCGTCGCGGACAAGTGCCACGGGTCGGCCATCACGGCTCAGGTGAGTAGAGCCGGACTACGTCGGTTAGGCCGCCGCACACGATTGATCAGGAGCCCCACCGTTTGCCGGCCTTGACGGAACCTGAAGGACATACGGGCCGTCGAAGCCCACATGAACCCGACACTCCTGATCGCAGCCCTACTAATGGCCTCTGGATGCGCTGGCGGCCAAACGGCGACTTCAGAGCCGTCGCCATCTCAATCCCCGGGCTCTGGCCTCGTGCTGCTGAACGACACGCAGAGCACAGTGTCACTGTCGGGTTGCCAGGGCTGCGACGGAGGGGTCGAGATGAAGCCTGGCGATCGCCATGCCTTCGAGCTGAAGGAGAACACGATCACTGTGCGCCTATCTTCGGCCGAAACCACATCGTGCTTGGTAGTGGTCAACGGCGTGGGCAACGGCGACCTTCTGCTCCGCGCGTCAGAGGCGCGCGCAGGGGCTTGCTAGTGAACAGCTAGGCAGGCCGCAGAAGTGCCGCTGCCCGAGCTCGTCAGCACCTGTGGATAAGGCCGCGCTATCGCGGTGCGAGGTGGACCGGACGCTGATGACGAGCCGGCCCTACCGTTATCTCGTGGGATGGGCGGCGAGACTCCGAGATCTAGACGATCGGGTCCTCGGTCGACCCATACCGGACGCGCGAACGCGTGCCGCTCGTCTGTTGAACCCTGTGCCCGGCCCTCTTCACCTTCCGGGACCGGCCCTCTCCGTCATCTAGCAGGGACTTGATCAAGCGCGTCGAACATCTGAGCATGCGAAGCCGTAGTGCACTGTCAGCCCTACTGGGTTTGGGCCTCCTAATCGCTTGCGCGGGGCAAGCAAGCGCTGCAGACGGACGGCATCTCAATCTCGTCGGCAGGGGTGGGTCGGCGTTCGTCGTGACCGCCTCGTCGGGCTGGAGGATCAACTTCGCGTCGGCAAGCGTGAGAGGCGGCACCCACTACGCGGGTGTGGCTCTAGAACTTCTCGGGCGGCCCGCCAACGATGGGCTCACGACCCTGGTGGCGAAGATGCCCACCCGTCTCGGTGGCCCTCCCGCTGAGATGAAGGCCCTGGGCGCGACCGACTCCAGCCTTCCCAAGGGCAGCTACCTGCTAGTCCTCGTGGGCGATGGTGATGTGCAGGTGACGCTTCCCCTCAGCGGCGGCTCTGTGTCCCAACCCACTCAGACCACGAGCCGCTCCATTGCATTTCGTGAGGGCACGCTCCGGACGACGTGGTCCGGGGGCATGTACGCGGGGCACCTCGGGCTGCCCTTGCCCCAGGTCACGGATCCAATCGTGATGACCAAGTTCGTAGAAGTGGACGCTGCACGACCGCAGACGAACGATGAGGCGACCTGCGTCCGACGGGGGCCGGGTCTGTGTCCTCAGGCGTCGTCGGCGGCGTTCGGTACAGCCCAGCAAACGACGAGCGGCGGCGGACAGACAACCGAGGTGGGCTTCTACGACGGCTACGACGGGATCGGCTCTGGCCGGAGCGACTTGATCAACTCGGTTGATTACCGAGGCACGGCCCAGCCTGCCTCGTTCTATGCGTCGGTGCTGACGGTAAGCGGACGCAACCGCTAGTCCCGCACCAAGGGTAGGTGCCGCTGGCCGAGCTCGTGGGTCCAGGTGAGTAGCCGCGCACTATCGCTGTCCCATGCGCCGCGGGCCGTGGTGACGAGCCGGCCCTACCGTCTGCCGGACGGGTAACCGGCCCTACCGTCTGCCGGACGGGTAACCGGCCCTACCGTCTGCCGGACGGGTAACCGGCCCTACCGTCTGCCGGACGGGTAACCGGCCCTACCGTCTGCCGGACGGGTAACCGGCCCTACCGTCTGCCGGACGGGTAACCGGCCCTACCGTCTGCCGGACGGGTAACCGGCCCTACCGTCTGCCGGACGGGTATC
>CAVXBV010000013.1:0-52722 GCA_963760125.1 uncultured Actinomycetota bacterium
AGGCCCTCGCCGGAGCCGGAGCCGGAACTGGAACCGGAACCGGAGCCGGTGCCGGGAGCCCGAGCCGGAGCCGGCGGGGTGGAGGAGTTCCGTCCGCACCGGCCGATCCTGATCGACCTCCGGCACCAGCCCCCGGATGAGCCCGACGACCCCGGCGGCGGTGGGTCAGGACCCCCGGACCCACCCAAGCCCGATCCCGACCCCGAGCCCGAGCCCCAGCCGCCGAGTGACAGCGATCGGCTCTGGAACGACCAGACCCTGGACCGCGCGGCGTGGGACCACCACGACGGCCTCACCACCCCCGCCAGCCGGTATGAGCGGGAGAGCCCGCACTGCCCCCTGGGCTGCCCACCCCGCACCCCCAGCAGCAGACAGGGCGGCTGGACCCTGCACGCACTCGCGCGCGCCCACCGCCGCCTGCGTACCGACAAGATCGACACCCGGCCCCTGGAAACCAGCAGCTACCCCTTCAGCCCCCGCATCGCGAGGTTCCTGAAGATCCGCGACCTCACCTGCACCTTCCCCGCCTGCCCCCGCCTGGCCCGCGACTGCCAAAGCGACCACATCATCCCCTGGCCCCAAGGACCCACCGCAGCCCGCAACGGCAGCAGCGAATGCACCCACCACCACCAAGCCAAACACCACTACTTCACCCTCACCCAGCACCCCAACGGCACCCTGCAGTGGAACACCCCCCTCGGCCGCACCCACCTGCGACACCCCAGACCCCTGCTCCGCGGCTGGTAACGGTCCCAGCGCTGCGTTCCTCAGGAAGGCTCTGCGTCCTCCGCGACGGCCTGACGCTGAGTGATCGAGTACTCGAGATCGCTGTTGAAGCGGGTCAACAGGTCCACGAACCGCGACCGGTCCTCCGCGGGCCAGCCGGCCAGCACCTCCCGCAGCACGTCGCTGCGTCGAGCAGCGGTGCTCTCGTACGCCTCTCGGCCGGTCGTGGTCACGGACACGAGAGCGGCGCGCGCGTCATCCGGGTCCGGCTCGCGTCTGACGTACCCGGCCTCGACCAGCGCGCGCACCTGGCGGCTCGCCACCGACAGGTCGACCTCGAGAAGGCCGGCCAGCGCTGTCACGCGCAGCGGCCCCTCCTCGGCGATGCGCCACAGCACTCCGAAGGCCCGCCGGTCCATGAGCGTCCAGCCGGACGGCCCGTGCAGCCGGACCGGCTTTGCCAGCCGCCGCGAGAGGACCGTGAGCTGCTGCTCCAGAGCCGTCGTGGTGGGCACCCCGTGAGCGTAGGGCCCTACCGTGCCCTCATGATCCCTCCGCAGCTGATCACGACCACCTTCGACCTCCCGGGTCACCGCATCGACGCCTGCCTCGGCGAGGTCATGGGCCTCACCGTTCGTTCCCGCAACGTCTTCTCGGTCTTCGGCTCCGGCTTCCGCTCGATCTTCGGCGGCGAGCTGAAGGGTCAGACCAAGGCGCTCTACGACTCCCGCGCTCAGGTCATGGCCCGCCTGGTGCAGGAGGCTGAGCTTCGGGGTGGCAATGCCATCGTCGGCATGCGCTTCGACACCAGCGAGATCGGCAACGGATGGACCGAGATCTGCGCGTACGGCACCGCGATGCGCGTCGCCCCCCTCACCCCGCCGCCGCCCGCACCCCTCGGCTCCCTCTGAGGGCCGTACGGCGACCCCTGACGCCGTACGGCGGGAAGCGCCCACGGACGTAGGCTGGCCCCGTGGGGCGCGAGCCCCTGACCCCCCGGTGAACCTGCCGTCGGGGCCTGCCTGCGTGCCCCTGGAGCCCTCCGCGTGACCACCCTCGCTGCCCTGCTCGCCACCGTCGGGACCGACCCGTCGCTTCGGCAGGTCCTGGACGGCGTGCCGAGCCGGCTGGACCTCACGGCCCCTCCCGGCTTGCGGCCGCTGGTCGTCGCGGGCCTCGCGGAGCGCGGGCGCACGGTCCTGGCCGTGACGGCGACGGGCCGGGAGGCCGAGGAGCTCGAGGCGGCCCTCGGGAGCCTGCTCGACCCTCATCGGGTGGCGCTCTACCCGAGCTGGGAGACGCTCCCGCACGAGCGGTTGAGCCCCCGCGCCGACACCGTCGGTCGTCGGCTCGCTGTCCTGCGACGCCTGGCGCACCCCTCGAGCGACGACCCGGCCACCGGCCCTCTCCAGGTCGTCGTCGCGCCGGTCCGCTCGCTGCTGCAACCGCAGGTGAAGGGTCTGGGTGACCTCGAGCCGGTCCAGCTGCGGCTCAAGGACGAGGCTCCCCTGGACGACGTGGTCCGCCGCCTCGTCGATCTCGCCTACGCCCGCGTCGAGCTGGTCGAGAAGCGCGGGGAGTTCGCCGTGCGCGGTGGCATCCTGGACGTCTTCCCGCCGACCGAGGAGCACCCGATCCGGGTGGAGTTCTGGGGCGACGAGGTGGAGGAGGTCCGCTCCTTCAAGGTCGCCGACCAGCGCTCGCTCCATCCGGTCGAGCACGGGCTCTGGGCGCCGCCGTGCCGCGAGATGCTGCTGACGCCGGGGGTGAGGGAGAAGGCCCGCGTGCTCGCCGAGCAGTACCCCGAGCTCGCCGACATCTGCACCCGCATCGCCGACGGCCACCCGGTCGAGGGGATGGAAGCGCTGGCGCCCGTCCTGGTGGAGGACCTCCAGCTGCTCGTCGACGAGCTGCCGCGGGACACCGTCGTGGTCGTCTGCGACCCCGAGCGCATCCGCACTCGCGCCCACGACCTGGTCCGCACCAGCCAGGAGTTCCTCGAAGCGTCCTGGGCGACCGCCGCCACGGGCGGGCAGGCGCCGGTCGACCTCGGAGCAGCGGCGTACCGCACCCTGCTCGAGGTCCGCGACCACGCGCTCGCTCACGGGCACCCCTGGTGGGGCCTCACGCCGTTCACCTCCGACGAGGAGCTCGAGGACGACAGCGTCGTGCTGGCCGCCCGCGCACCACAGGCCTACCGCGGGGAGACCGACCGTGCTCTCGAGGACATCCGGCAGTGGGTCAGGGACGGCTACTCCGTCCTGCTGACGACCGAGGGCCATGGCCCGGCGGAACGGCTCGTGGAGATCCTGAAGGGCGAGGAGATCCCCGTCCGGCTGACCGATCAGGCCCCTGAGGCCGGCGTCGTGACGATCGCGACCAGCTGCCTCGACACCGGCTTCGTCAGTGAGCTGCTCAAGACCGCGGTGCTCACCGAGGGAGACCTCACCGGAACCAGAGGCCCTGGCACCAAGGACATCTCGAAGCGGATGCCGTCGCGTCGCAAGAACGCCGTTGACCCCCTGCAGCTCCGCGCCGGCGACCCGGTGGTGCACGAGCAGCACGGCGTGGGCCGTTACGTCGAGATGGTCCAGCGCACCGTCGCCGGTGCCACCCGCGAGTACCTCATCCTGGAGTACGCCAAGGGCGACAAGCTCTTCGTCCCGACCGATCAGCTCGAGCAGGTCACGCGGTACGTCGGGGGCGAGGCCCCGTCCCTGGACCGGCTCGGCGGTGGCGACTGGGCCAAGCGCAAGGGACGCGCGAAGAAGGCCGTCAAGGAGATCGCGGCCGGGCTCATCCAGCTCTACGCAGCGCGCACGTCGGCTCCGGGTCATGCGTTCGGGCCGGACACCCCGTGGCAGCGGGAACTCGAGGACGCCTTCCCGTACGTCGAGACGCCCGACCAGCTCGAGGCGATCGACGAGGTCAAGGCCGACATGGAGAAGCCGATCCCGATGGACCGCGTCATCTGCGGCGACGTCGGCTACGGCAAGACCGAGATCGCCGTGCGCGCGGCGTTCAAGGCGGTGCAGGACGGCAAGCAGGTCGCGATCCTCGTGCCCACGACGCTGCTCGTGCAGCAGCACCACAACACCTTCCGCGACCGGTTCGCGCAGTTCCCCGTGACGGTGAAGGCGACCAGCCGCTTCAACTCCGAGAAGGAGCAGAAGGAGGTCATGGCCGGCCTCACCGACGGGTCCGTCGACGTCGTCATCGGCACCCACCGGTTGCTGAGCAAGGCCGTCCAGTTCAAGGACCTCGGTCTGGTCGTGGTCGACGAGGAGCAGCGCTTCGGGGTGGAGCACAAGGAGCACCTGAAGTCGATGCGCACGGCGGTCGACGTGCTGACGATGTCCGCGACGCCGATCCCCCGGACGCTCGAGATGTCCTTGACCGGGATCCGTGAGATGTCCACGATCCTCACCCCTCCGGAGGAGCGGCACCCCGTCTTGACCTTCGTCGGGCCGTACGAGGAGAAGCAGATCTCCGCGGCCATCCGGCGCGAGCTCATGCGCGAGGGCCAGGTGTTCTTCCTGCACAACCGCGTGGAGTCCATCGACCGTGCGGCCAAGCGGCTGCGCGAGCTCGTCCCGGAGGCGCGCGTCGCCGTCGGCCACGGGCAGATGACCGAGGACGCCCTCGAGCAGGTGATGCTCGGCTTCTGGGACAAGAGCTTCGACGTCCTGGTGTGCACGACCATCGTGGAGAGCGGCCTGGACATCCCGAACGCCAACACGCTCATCGTCGAGCGGGCCGATGCCTTCGGCCTGTCCCAGCTGCACCAGATCCGGGGCCGCGTCGGTCGCGGACGCGAAAGGGCCTACGCCTACTTCACCTATCCGCCGGAGAAGCCGCTCACGGAGACGGCGTACGACCGCCTCGCGACGATCGCGCAGAACACCGACATCGGTGCCGGCATGGCCGTCGCGATGAAGGACCTCGAGATCCGCGGCGCCGGAAACCTGCTCGGCGGGGAGCAGAGCGGCCACATCGCGAGCGTGGGCTTCGACCTGTACATGCGCCTGGTCGGCGAGGCCGTGTCCGACTACAAGCGAGGCGGTGGTCTGCCGGGTGAGCTGGACGACGACACCCCGGAGGCGTTCGACACGAAGGTCGACCTGCCGATCGACGCCCACCTGCCGCACGACTACGTCCCGGGGGAGCGGCTGAGGCTCACGGCGTACCGCCAGATCGCCGGGGCCCTCGACGACGTCGCCCTCGGGGCGGTGCGGGACGAGCTCAAGGACAGGTACGGCGCGCTTCCGACCCCGGTCGAGAACCTGCTCGCGGTCGCGCGGTTCCGCAACCTCGCTCGCGCGCACGGCCTCACCGAGGTCGGCGTGCAGGGGAAGATGATCCGCTTCCTGCCGATGCGGCTCCGGGAGTCGCAGGTCCTGCGGCTGTCACGCCTGTACAAGGGGTCGGTGCACAAGCCGACGCTGGACACCGTGCTCGTCCCGATGCCGATGACGAAGACCTTCGGCGGGCAGCCGCTGCGCGACCTCGACCTGCTCACCTGGGCCACGGACCTGCTCGACGAGGTCCTGGGAGCGCCCGTCCCCGCCTGATCTGGCACGCTAGAGGCAAGAACGCCACCTTTCGGTAGGAGAACCACGCTCGTGATCCGCACCTCGCCCCGGCTGCACCTGGCTGCCCTCGGTCTCACGGCCGCGCTCGCTCTCACCGGTTGCGGCGACGGCGTCGGTCAGCGGGGCGCCGCGGCCACGGTCGGCGACACGCGCGTGACGACCTCCCAGCTGGCGGATCTGGTGACCCGCAGCCTCGCCGACCCCGAGGCGAAGCAGACCGTGGGTGCCGACCCCGTCGCCTTCGAGCGCGGCGCGCTTCGCCGCATCATCAGCCACCTGATCATCACGGCCGCGGCCGAGCGCGAGAACGTCTCCGTCGACGGGGCGGCCGTCGACGCGACGTTCGACCGGTTCGCCCAGCA
The DNA here is from genome assembly GCA_963760125.1 of uncultured Actinomycetota bacterium. Classification (GTDB taxonomy): domain Bacteria; phylum Actinomycetota; class Actinomycetes; order Mycobacteriales; family SCTD01; genus RYN-111. Next base: position 5,681 of record CAVXBV010000013.1, read on the forward strand.
GACCGGCGGGCTCGAGGCCCTGGAGGCAGCCGCGACCAAGCAGGGCGTGGCCGCGCCGGACCTGCGCGAAGCGCTGACCGACGTGACCCTGCGCGACGCCCTCGGCGACAAGCTCACGGCGTCCATCACCGTCCCGACGGAGCAGCTGCGGCAGGCGTACGACGCCAACATCGGGCAGTACGACCAGGTCCGCTCGGCCCACATCCTCGTGCCGACCGAGGCGAAGGCCAAGCAGCTGCTGAGCGCGGTCAAGGCCACCCCGTCGCGCTTCCCCGACCTGGCCAAGCAGTTCTCGACCGACACGGGCAGCAAGGACAAGGGCGGCGACCTCGGCTACCAGGGCCGCGGGTCGCTGGAGAAGGCTTTCGAGGATGCCATCTTCACCAACGCGCCGGGCAGCTTCGTCATCGCGAAGACGCAGTTCGGCTTCCACGTCATCCAGGTGATCGATCGTCGGACGACCACCTTCGAGCAGGCCCAGACCGACCTGCGTCGCAACCTGCTCTCACAGCAGCGGCAGACCGCGGTGGACTCCCTGATCCTCAAGGTCTCCAAGGAGCTCGGCGTCGAGGTCAACCCGCGGTTCGGTACGTGGGACGTCAGCACCCAGCAGGTGATCGCCAGTCCGATCTGCCCGGGTGGGGTGACCAGCCCGAGCCCGCGTCCGGGTGACGCTGCCGCCGACCCGTCCGCGGAGCCCGCGGCGACGCCCGTCTGCCCCTGACGCCGGTGCGGCCCCGTCTGACGGTGGTCGCCTGCTCGCGTCGTACGCCGCGGGGGGCACTGTCCTGGGCGGCCTGGCAGGCCCTGCGCTCCGCACCGGTTCTCGTCGGAGCAGCGGACCATCCGCTCCTGCCTGCCTTGGACGAGGCGGGCATCGCCTGGACGGTCGGCGATCTCGACGCCTTGCCGGACCAGGACGTGGTGTGGCTCGGGGCCGGCGAGGACGTCAGCCACCTGAGGTGTGAGGTGGTCCCGGCCGCCCCCGATCAGCCCGGCGCCGCGCTGCTCGACGTGGTGGCCGTGATGGACCGGTTGCGCTCCCCGGGCGGGTGCCCGTGGGACGCGAAGCAGACCCACCAGAGCCTCATGCCCTATCTGCTCGAGGAGGCCTACGAGACCTACGAGGCTCTCGAGGACGGGGACCCGGTGGCGCTCCGGGAAGAGCTCGGTGACCTGCTGCTCCAGGTTGTCTTCCATGCCCGCATCGCGGAGGACTTCGACCTCGACGACGTGTCGCTCGACCTCGTCGACAAGCTCGTCCGGCGCCACCCGCACGTGTTCGCCGGCGGTTCCACGGACGACCTCGAGGGCTCGTGGGAGGCACTGAAGCAGGCCGAGAAGGGCCGCTCCTCCGTGACCGAGGGCGTCCCGTTGGGGCAGCCCGCGCTGTCGCTCGCCGCCAAGCTCCAGCGCCGCGCCGAGCGGCTCGATGCCCCGCCCGGGGAGTACGCCGGTCTCGGGGGGCGCCTGTGGGCGCTGGTCACCGAGGCGCGACGCGCCGGCGACGACCCGGAGGTGGCGCTGCGGACCGTGGCCCGGGCCTACCGGGACCGGCTGGCCGACCTCGAGCGCCGGCCCGGGGGTCCGCCGACCACGCCCGAGGAGTGGAGCGTTGCCCTCGCCGGCCCTGATTGCTGATGCGCGCGACGGGGGTCCTCGTCGGCTGGTTGACTGCCGGCGTGCGCCGAACCTCCTTGCTCCTGGCCCTTCCCCTGCTGCTCGCCGGGTGCGGTGGTTCCGTCGGGACGAGCGGGCTGCCCACAGTCAGCCCGACCGCGAGCCCGACCGTCAGCGCGAGTGCGAGTGCGAGTGCGAGCCCGATGCCCAGCGCCGCACCGAGCCCATCGGCGGTGCCGGCCACGGTCCTCTCGCCGAGCCCCGCGCCGACCGCGGCTACGCCGGTCCTGGTCCTGGAGCCCGACGGCCTCGGTGTCCAGGTCGGGTCGTCGTCGGTCCGGCACTTCGCGTTCGCGACGACGAAGGCTGGTGACATCTCGGCGACGGTGGAGCGAGTGCGTGGCCTCGGCGACGTCGACGCGCTGCCGGACTGCGGCCAGGGTCCGCGCTCGGCGTACACCACCCATGGGCTGACGCTGCTGTTCGACGGGGAGACGTGGACCGGTTGGAGCCTGCAGGCGGGGGTGCCCGCCCTCTCGTCCGCGGACGGCGTGCGCCGAGGACTGACCTGGACGGCGCTGAAGAAGATCCGCCCGAAGGCGATGCGCAGCGAGGAGTCCCTGGGCGACGAGTTCTACGAGTCCGACACCGCGATCAACGGCTTCTTGTCCGGGTCGAGGGACACCGACACCGTCACCAGCCTCTACGCCGGCGAGACCTGCTTCGCCCGCTGAGCCCCGGCCGTCCGTCGTCGGTAGGCTCGCCCGCGTCCCCAACGCAAGGAGAACCCACCCCGTGCCCACCATCGAGGCCGTCGGCGCCCGCGAGATCCTTGACTCGCGCGGTAACCCCACCATCGAGGTCGAGGTCGCCCTCGACGACGGCACGATCGCCCGCGCGGCCGTCCCGAGCGGCGCGAGCACCGGCGCGTACGAGGCGGTCGAGCTCCGCGACGGCGGGGACAGGTACGGCGGCAAGGGCGTGAGCAAGGCGGTCGACGCCGTGCTCGATGACATCGGCCACGAGCTGCTCGGCATGGAGGCCAGCGAGCAGCGCCTCATCGACCAGGCGCTCATCGACCTCGACGGCACCCCCGACAAGAGCCGCTTCGGCGCCAACGCGATCCTCGGCGTCAGCCTCGCTGTCGCGCGCGCAGCAGCGGAGTCGCACGGGCTGCCGCTGTTCCGGTACGTCGGCGGCCCGAACGCCCACGTCCTGCCCGTCCCGATGATGAACATCCTCAACGGCGGCGCGCACGCCGACACCAACGTCGACGTCCAGGAGTTCATGATCGCTCCCATCGGGGCGGCGACCTTCTCCGAGGCGCTGCGTCAGGGCGTCGAGGTCTACCACGCGCTCAAGGCCGTTCTGAAGAAGCGCGGGCTCGCCACGAGCATCGGGGACGAGGGCGGCTTCGCCCCCAACCTCGACAGCAACCGCGCCGCCCTCGACCTCATCGTCGAGGCCATCGGCACGACGGGTCTGCAGGTCGGCACCGACATCGCCCTCGCGCTCGACGTTGCCGCGACCGAGTTCCACAGCGACGGTCTGTACACCTTCGAGGGCGCCACGAAGACGGCTGCCGAGATGAGCGCCTACTACGCCGATCTCGTCGCGTCGTACCCCATCGTGTCCATCGAGGATCCGCTCGACGAGAGCGACTGGGACGGGTGGAAGCACCTGACCGACCAGATCGGGGCCAAGGTTCAGCTCGTCGGGGACGACCTGTTCGTCACCAACCCCGCCCGCCTGGCCCAGGGCATCGCCAGCGGTACCGCCAACGCGCTGCTGGTGAAGGTCAACCAGATCGGCACCCTGACCGAGACGCTCGACGCGGTCTCCATGGCCCACCGCAGCGGCTACCGCTGCATGATGAGCCACCGCTCCGGCGAGACCGAGGACACCACGATCGCCGACCTGGCCGTCGCGACCGACTGCGGTCAGATCAAGACCGGCGCTCCGGCGCGGTCCGAGCGGGTGGCGAAGTACAACCAGCTGCTGCGCATCGAGGAGGAGCTCGACGACGCGGCACGCTACGCCGGCCGGGCTGCCTTCCCGCGCTTCGCCGCCTCCAACGGCTAGCGTTCGGGAGTGCCTTCCGTACGCCGTCCTGCCACCGGTCCCGGTTCGGGTCGTCGGCGGACCGTCAACGCCGTGCGTCGGACGCCTGCCCCTGAGCAGCCCCGACGCGCGGGCGGGCTGACCACCCGGGCGGCGATCCTGGGCCTGGTGCTGTGCGCGCTCGTCGTGAGCGCGGCGCTGCCGCTGCGCGAGTTCTTCGCTCAGCGCGGCCAGATCGCCCAGCTCGAGCAGAAGCGCGCGCTGCACGAGGCGCGGGTGAAGGCCCTGGAGACCCAGCTGCGGCAGTGGCAGGACCCGGCGTACGTCGCCGCGCAGGCCCGCAGCCGGCTGCACTTCGTGCTTCCCGGGGAGACGGCCTACGTCCTGCTCGCTCCGTCCGCAGCGCCGGTCCCGGCGGACCAGAGCCGGGCCGGCGTGCGCGCCACAGGACCCGAGGCGCCCTGGTACTCCCAGGTGTGGGGCAGCGTGCAGGCCGCAGACCGGGTCGCGCCGAAGCCCACGCCGGCCCCGTGACGCTGGACCCACGCGACCGCCGAGCGGTCGCGCTCCAGCTCTCGCGCGAGCCGAGGGCGATGCGCGACGTCGCTCACCGCTGCGGGTGCGACCTGCCCGACGTCGTGGAGACGGCTCCGAGGCTCGAGGACGGGACGCCGTTCCCGACGCTGTACTACCTGACCTGCCCGCGGCTGGCGTCGCTGATCGGCACGCTGGAGTCCAGTGGCCTGATGAAGGACATGACCGACCGGCTCGCGACTGACCCCGAGCTCCAGGCGGCCTACACCGCGGCCTCCGAGGACTACATCGGACGCCGAGATGCCCTGGGAGTGCTGGAGAACGTTCCCGCCCAGGGCGGCATGCCGACGCGGGTGAAGTGCCTGCACGTGCTCATCGCGCACTCCCTCGCGGTAGGGCCGGGCATCAACCCGTTCGGCGACGAAGCCCTCGCGCTGCTGGAGGACTGGTCGCTCAAGGGTCCCTGCGTCGACCCGGACGACCCGGACGCGCTGCCCCACAAGAGGTCGTACCGCACACCGCCCAAGGACACCGAGACCTGATGCGGGTCGCGGCGATCGACTGCGGGACCAACAGCGTCCGCCTGCTCGTCCGCGACCTGCCCGGTGCCGCGCTGCACCGGGAGATGCGGGTGGTGCGCCTCGGCCAAGGCGTCGACGCCACCGGGGAGCTGCACCCTGACGCGCTCGAGCGCACGCGGGTCGCGCTGGCGGACTACGCCACGACGTGCCGCGACCTGGGGGTGGAGCAGACGCGGATGGTCGCGACATCCGCAACCCGGGATGCCCGCAACCGCAGTGCTTTTGTCGATCTGGTGCACGCGACGCTCGGCGTCGAGCCCGAGGTCATCAGCGGTCAGGAGGAGGCCGCACTGTCCTTCGCCGGTGCCACGGACGACCTGACCGACGGGGCGCCGTTCCTCGTGATGGACATCGGCGGCGGCTCGACCGAGCTGGTGCTGGGCAGCGATCGGGTCGGCGCGTCGCACTCGATGGACATCGGCTGCGTCCGGCTCACCGAGCGGCACCTGGTCGACGATCCCCCCATGCCCCCGCAGATCGACGCCGCGCGCCGCGACATCGACGCCGCTTTGGACAAGGCCCTCGTCGACGTCCCCGTCGCGCAGGCCCGCACCGCGGTCGGACTGGCCGGTTCCGTGACCACGTTGGCGGCTCTCGCACTCGGCCTCAGGACGTACGACGCCCGCGCCATCCATCTGTCGCGACTGTCCGCCGAGCAGATCGACGAGCTCACCGAGCGGCTGCTGTCGATGACCCGACAGGAGCGCGCCCTGCTCCCGGTCATGCACCCCGGTCGTGTCGACGTCATCGGCGGGGGAGCCTTGGTGCTGCAACAGATCGTGCGCCGACTGGACCTGCTTGAGGTGCTCGTGAGCGAGTCCGACATCCTGGACGGGATCGCCCTGTCCATCACGAAGGAGAACAGCTGACATGGCCAAGAGCGACTGGGTGAGCTCGGTGAAGCGCGTCGACAAGCCCTGGGGTCACGAGGAGATCTTCGCCCTCGTCGACGGCAAGTTCTGCGGCAAGGCCATCCACGTGAGCGACGGCCACTCGCTGTCGCTGCAGTACCACGAGGAGAAGGAGGAGACCATCTCGGTCCAGTCCGGCAAGCTCCTCGTGGACATCGGGCTGCACGAGGACGACATGGAGCAGTTCGAGCTCGAGGCGGGCGAGTCGATCCACCTCAAGCCCCTCACCCGACACCGCGTCACCGCGATCGGTGACACCGTCATGCTCGAGGCCTCCACCACCCAGCTCATGGACGTGGTGCGGCTCGAGGACAGGTACGGCCGCCAGGGCACGAACGCCCCGTAAGCCCGTGATCCGCCCCGGTACCGGTTTCCCCACCGACCACGCGAGCCCGCAGACCCCGGTCGCCCACGACGCGGCGGACGTGGTGCGGTTGGCTGGTTCGGCGCCGTCGCTCGAGCACCTGGACGGCAGGTCGTCGGTCTGCCGTGCCTGCCCCCGGCTGGTGGAGTGGCGTGAGCAGGTGGCGGTCGAGAAGCGCGCGTCGTACGCCGAGCAGACCTACTGGGGCCGGCCGATCACCGGGTGGGGCTCACCGCGGCCCAAGGTGCTGATCATGGGCCTCGCGCCGGCGGCCCACGGCGGCAACCGGACCGGCCGGATCTTCACCGGCGACCGCAGCGGGGACTGGCTGTTCGCTGCCCTCCACCGTGCCGGCCTCGCCCGCCTCGCCACCTCCGTCGATGCGTACGACGGACAGGAGCTCCTCGACACCCGGGTCACGCTGCCCGTGCGCTGCGCGCCGCCGGCCAACAAGCCGACCACCGAGGAGCGGGACGCGTGCGCCCCCTGGCTCGAGCGTGAGCTTGGCTGGGTGCTCCCGACGGTGCGGGTGATCGTGACCCTGGGGTCGTTCGGCTGGCAGTCGACCTTCCGCGTGCTCGCCGCCGTCGGCCAGCCGGTGCCGAAGCGGACGCCTGCCTTCGCGCACGGGGCCGAGGTCACCCTGGACTCGGGGCTCACCGTGCTCGGGTGCTTCCACGTGTCGCAGCAGAACACGTTCACCGGGCGGCTCACGGAGCCGATGCTGGACGCCGTCTTCGCTCGTGCGGTGGAGCTCTCCGCGACCTGATCGAGGCGCTGACCTGCCCGGCCTTCGGCAGAACATGCACACACCTTGAGGGCCAAACGGGTGAATGCCAGGACATTGACACCCGTTCGTCCCCAGTGTCCGAATTTGCTGCTGGCGCCCTGATCACAATGGGCCATACAGTCACGCGCAGATACGCCGGATGGCTCAACGTGACTGCTCCGAATGGGGAGCAATGGCAGTGGGGGAGAGTGACATGCGCGGCAACGATGTGGGGCTAGTCGAATCGGCGGACCGTGGTTCGCAGCCCAGTCCACCAGGGGCTGGGACTGGGTGGTGCTGCACCCGGTCCCAGCCCCTGGACTGCTTCTGGGCCCTGAGGCGACGGCCGCTCAGGACTGAGCGGTCGAACTGGCTCGGCAGGTCCGGCAGGGGAGAGATCTCGCGGCGGCGCAGCCACTGCCCGATCTCGAGGGACGGCATCGGGCGCGCGAGGAAGTAGCCCTGCGCCTCGTCAACGCCGAGCTCGCGCAGCGCGCGGAGCTGGTCCTCGCGCTCGACGCCCTCGGCCACGACGCTCAGGCCGAGCGTGTGGGCAATGTCCACGACGGCCCGCACGACGGCTCGGTCGCCGGCGTCGGTGGTGACGTGGTCCACGAAGCCCTTGTCGATCTTCACCTCGTCGACCGGCAGGCCCTTGAGGTAGGTCAGGGAGGAGTACCCGGTGCCGAAGTCGTCCACCGAGAGCTTCACCCCCAGCCGTGCGCAGCTCGTTCATGCGAGTGGCCGCGAGCTCGGGGTCGCCGACGACGACGCCCTCGGTGAGCTCGAGGGTCAGCAGGTCGGGCGATACGTCGGTCGCGACGAGCAGGGCGGCGACGTCGTGGGCGAAGGCGGCATCGAGCAGGGTGCCGGCGCTGACGTTGACGGCAGACGCCGACGCGACCGCCGCGACGCTGCCAGCCCTTGCAGGTGGTGAGGGCCTGCCGCAGGACCAGGCTGGTGAGCGGGCCCATCAGGCCGGCCGCCTCGGCCAGCGGGACGAACTCGGCCGGGGAGATGGCGCCGAGGGCCGGGTGGGTCCAGCGGGCCAGCGCTTCGACCCCGACGACCTGCGTCGCTGCGGACGTGAACCTTGGGCTGGTAGGCCACGCCGATGGCGCCGACGGCGACGGCCTCGCGCAGAGCCATGACCACGGCGAGCCGCCGCTGGCCCTCGACCTCGTAGACGGGCTCCCAGACGACTGGCCCACCACCGGAGTGGCGAGCGCCGTACATGGCCGTCTCGGCCCGGCGGATCAGGGTGGCGGCGTCGTCGCCGTGCTCGGGGGCCTCGACGCAGCCGACGGCGAGGCGGATGTGCGTTCCGACCGGTCCGAGCTGGGCGCCGCCCTCGACCTGCGCGCGAACGCCAAGGCCGAACAGCGCGGCGTCGCCGGAGAACTCGCCGCGCGGCATGCAGATCGCGAACCGGCCGCCGCCGATGCGACCGAGCAAGGCGCGGGGGAAGCTCACGCGAAGCCGTCGGGTCACCTCGACGAGCAGCTCATCGCCGACCTGGTGGCCCAGCGTGTCGTTCACCTCGCGGAAGGACTCGACCGCCACGGTCGCCACGATGACACCGCTCAGGTGGTGTCTCGCAGCAAGGCCTCGAGCCGCGTCTGGACGTCGATGAGGTTGGGGAGTCCCGTCAGCGGGTCGGTGGTCGCGGCGAGCGCGAGCTCGTGCTGCAAGCCGACCGCGTTCGAGGGCGGACGCGAGCTCGGCGCCGAGGGACTCGAGCTGGCGCAGGTCGTGCAGGCTGAACTGAGAGCTGCCGAAGCGCTCGTGGACGCTGAGCACGCCCAGCAGGCCCCTGCTGCCCACCAGCGGCGTGCGCATGAGATCCCCGCTCTCCAGGGCGGCGCTGGTCGGCGGCCGAACCGAGAAGCTGCTCTCGCCGTGCTGGTCGTCGTAGGCATGTGCCGTGTCGTCGAGCACGACGACGCGCTGCCAGCCGGCCGCGGTCTGGACGTCCAACTCGAGCCGAGAGGCGAACAGCAAGCTGCCGCACGCTGTCCAGGACTGCAGTGCTGCCGGACTCCGCGAGGTCGAGGGGACCGAGCGTCTGCACGAACTGCTGGAGCGCCGCAGCCTGCTGCGCCCGCGCGTTCAGGGACTGGTGCCGGTGGTAACCGAGCACGAGGCGCAGATCGCCACCGTCGCGATCGCGACGAGCGTCCACGGGTCCGTCCAGGCGGCGGCAATGAAGACGACGGTCAGGACGCCGAAGAGAACTGCCGTGGTCATGCTTGAGAGCGCGGCCCGGAGCGGTCACCCGCAACGTGGACCGCGCGCCCACGAGGCGAGAGCAGGACTTGGAGTACCAGGACACTGGTGACCTCGGAGACCAAGACGGCCGCGAGGATCGCGCTCCACAGCAGGGCGTTCGGCTGTGGCTGGGGAACGAGCATCTGCAGGACGAGAATCGCCGCAGCGGTCTCCCAGCAGCCGAGGGCGGTGTTGAAGGCCCACTTCGACGGCGTGTTCCGGGCGAGGGCGTGCTCGTGCCGCCAGCCAGGCACGCGCGCCAGCAGGTGCCACCAGGGGGCGACGAAAACGAGCCCGATGACGAGGGGGACGTGGCTGATGAAGAAGTCTCGGGACTCCCGCTGCGACTGGTAGCGCAGGGGCAATCGGTAGGCCGCGAAGTACGACGGGTGCCAGTGCCCACCACGGGACGGTGAACGGGAGCGCCGAGCCGTCCCATCGCAGGTCCGCCCACCCGGTGGCACTCAGACTGGCCGCGAGAAGGGCAGCAGCCAGCAGCAGCACGCCGAGGCGGCGCCACACCGAGAGACTTCCGGAACCGGACATCACGGCCTCATCGGCCCGTTTCGGCAAATGCTTGAGGGTGAACCACCCGGCTGCCGACGGTCAGACCGAGTGCGCCCAGGGTGAGGGCTCCCAGGGCGGCGACGGCGCCTCGTGGACCGAACGGCCCAGCGAGGGCACCCACCAGCAGGAGCGCGCCGCCCTGGACCGCACACAGGGCGGTTGTCGCCACGCCGTACGCCCTGGCCCGGAACTCCCGGGGACAGGTCTGCATGTAGGCCGAGCTGGCGATGAGGTTCACGCTCCCCCCAGCCCCGGCGACCAGCCACAGAAGCCCGAGCGCCACCGGGGACGTCACGACAGAGCTGAGCAGGAGCGGCGCGCAGCCGAGCAGGGCCAGCCGGGGCATCAGCGCCTGGCGACGTTCGACCGGCACCCGGAGGACGGCCAGGCTGCCGGCCAGGAACCCGAGCGGGATGCTGGCGGTCAGCAGTCCAGCGGTGAGGGCGCCCCGGCCGAGGTCGTTGGCCACGGGGACGGCGAGGCCCTCCGGTCCGATGACCGCGGCGGAGCCGAGCAGGGCGTAGGCGAGCAGGCGTCGCAAGGTGCGGTGCTGCAGCACCATGCGGAGCCCCTCGCGGGTGTCGGTCAGGACCGACGAGCGTGCGGCAGGATCACGTTCGGCGGGCCGGTGGCGCACGAAGGCGACCAGCAGGGCCGCGGACACCACGAACGTCGCCGCGTCCACGGCCAGGCTGGCCCGCGCGGACGTCGCCGCCACCAGCGCCCCGCCGGCGCCGAAGCCGACGACCTGGGCGGCCTGGACCACGATCTGCATGAGCGCGTTCCCCAGGACGTAGTCGTCCCCGAACAGGATGTCGGGCTGCATGGCGCTGCGGGCGCTGTCGAAGGGCGGCGACAGCAGGCCCACGCCGGTGAGGACGAGGAAGACGAGCCACAGCGGCACGCCACGCACGCACAAGAGCAAGATGAGCGGTGCGCGCAGCAGGTCGCAGGTCACCATCACGGCCAGTCGGGGCCGCCGGTCGGCGATGCTCGCCAGGAACGGGCCACCGAGCAGGTAGGTCAGGTAGGAGAGGGCGTACGTCGCGGACGCGAGCAGCGGCGACCTGGTGCGCTCGAACACCAGGACGGCGACCGCGATGCGGGCCAGCTGGTCCCCGAACACCGACAGCGCCTGTGAGCTGAGCACCGCGACGTACTCGCGGTTGCGGAGCACCGTGCGATAGCTCGCAGGCGCGGCGGTGGTCACGCGGGCATTCTGGCGAAGATCCTCCGTTCGCGCAGGAACCTGCGCTCCCCGCTGTGGCGCATGGCGCAGCGACGAGCCCGGCGGTACGCCGTAGGGTGCTGTCAGGCAGACACGCGCGCCCCTGTAGTCCAACTGGCAGAGACCGAGGTCTTAAAAACCTCGTCAGTGTGGGTTCGACCCCCACCGGGGGCACGAAGCCGCACCGCAGATCGTTTGACCGACAGCACGCATCACCGCACGATCCCCGAAGGAGCCCCATGGCCGCCCCACAGTCCAGCAACCCCGTCTTCGGACGGGCACCCAGCCTGCAGCCGAAGTCCTTCGGCGCGCCGGGCTTCCCCTCCTCGGCCGAGGTCGAGGACATCTACCGCACGCCGCAGCGCCTGACGCTGGACGACGTGGTCATGAAGACCGCGATGCTCCTCGGGATCATCCTGGTGACGGGCGCCTTCGCCTGGATCACGGACGCGGGCCAGGGCCCGGTCATGCTCGCCGGTCTCGTCGGCTTCGGCCTCGCGATGGTCAACATCTTCAAGCGCGAGGTCGTCCCGGGTCTGGTGGTGGCCTACGCCGCGCTCGAGGGCTACTTCCTCGGCGGGATCAGCGCCTTCTTCCAGAACAGCCCGCAGTACGCCGGACTGCCGTTGCAGGCCGGCGTGGCCACCGCGACCATCTTCGGTGCGGTGCTGTTCCTCTACAAGAGCAAGGTGCTGCGGGCGACGCCCAAGTTCACCAAGATCGTCACCCTGTCCTTCATCGGTCTGTTCGCGCTCCTCATCCTGAACCTGCTCATCAACGCCTTCGACGGCGGTGGCAGCGGTCTGGGCCTGCGAGACGGCAGCCCCCTCGCGATCCTGTTCAGCCTGGCGTTCATCGTCATGGGTTCGCTCACCTTCGTCCTGGACTTCGACAACGCCGAGCGCCTCGTCGCGTCGGGCGCGCCGGAGAAGGAGGCGTGGCGCGTGGGCTTCGGGCTGGTCGTGGGTCTCGTGTGGCTCTACCTCGAGATCCTGCGGCTGCTCAGCTACTTCCGCGACTAGCAGCGCCGCGGTGGCCATGCTCCGGAGTCGCGTCCTGGCGGCTCCGTTGGCGGCCGCCGCGCTGCTCGCGGGGTGCAGCGGGGGCAGCGCCCCCGCTCCTGAGCCGTCGACGCGCGCGACCCCCACCGCGAGTCCGACGCCGTCGGCCGTGCCCACCGGAGGGCCAGCGCTCGCCCTGCAGGAACTGGCGACGTTCTCCAGCCCGGTGTGGGTCGGACCGGCCCCCGGGGACGACACGAGCCTGTACCTCGTGGAGAAGACCGGTCGGTTGCTGCGCCTCGACGCCGAGGGGCAGCAGCAGGCCGTCGTCCTCGACCTGACCGGCGAGGTCAGCAAGGGCAACGAGCAGGGGCTGCTGTCGATCGCCTTTGACCCGGCGTACGCCACCAACCAGCGCCTGTACGTCGACTACGTCGACAAGGAGGGCGCAACCCGCGTCGTGGCCTACACCGTGGCCGGGGGTGTGGCCACCCGCCCGGAGCTGCTCTACACGGTCGCGCAGCCGTACTCCAACCACAACGGCGGGCTCCTGCTGTTCGACCGGGACGGCATGCTGCTCGTCGGCCTGGGTGACGGCGGGTCCGCGGGGGACCCGGAGGGACGCGCGCAAGACCTGAGCAGCGACCTGGGCAAGATCCTGCGGCTCGACCCGAAGACCGGCCAGGGCGCCGCGGGCAACCCGTTCCCGCAGAACCCGCGGGTCTGGGCGCTCGGCCTGCGCAACCCCTGGCGGTTCTCCTTCGACACCAACGGCGACCTGTACCTCGGGGACGTGGGTCAGAACAAGCTCGAGGAGCTCGACGTCGTCCCGCCGGCGGACCAGCGAGGTGCCAACTACGGCTGGTCGGTCTTCGAGGGCAACAACCGCTTCAAGGCCGACAAGCAGCTGTCGCCCGTCAAGGGACCGCTGATCGTGCCAGCGCTGATGTACCTGCACAGCGACGGCGGCTGCTCGATCACGGGCGGGGAGGTCTACCGCGGACCGGCGATCCCGTCTCTCGTAGGGACGTACGTCTTCGGCGACTACTGCGCCGGGCGGCTGTGGGGCGTCGACCGGACCGCCCGGGGGGTCACGCCCCTGCGGGAGCTCGGTCTGAAGGTCGACGGCCTGCAGGCCTTCGGGCGGGACCTCACCGGCGAGCTCCTGGTCATGTCGGCCGAGAAGCTCTACCGGCTCGCCCCCGCTTAGAGCGCGCCGGCCCGGGTGAGCTCGCGGACGGCAAGCGGGACGGAGGTGCGGATGTCGCTCGGCACGGCGACACCCCAGGCGTGGCGAGCGACGTAGCAGCGCACCTGCTGGTCGAACGCCACCGGGTCTTGCGCGCGCGCCCGCAGCAGCGCCGCCGCCCCCTGTACGTACACCGAGCGGTAGTAGCTGCTCCGGCCCTCCCAGTAGGTCATCGGCTCGCCCGCGCGCCCCTTTCCGTCGGCCGGGATCTCGGTGCTGAGGTACTTCTGGGCGGACCCGCGGTCCAGCGCCTCGGCGTACGTCGCGAGGGCCTCGTCGAGCCAGGGGTCCCGCCCTTGGTCGTCGCCGACCAGGCCGTAGAACCACTGGTGCGCGACCTCGTGGCTGGTCGTCGCGTCGCGGTCCTGCTTGCTACCGAGCAGGATCGCCCCGGGGTACTCGATGCCGCCCTTGATGTCGGGCAGCACCGCGACGGACAACCGCGCGAACGGGAACGGTCCGAAGCGCGCGGTATGCGCCCGCATCGCGCGGACCACCTCGCGGCCGACGACCGCGGGGTCGTCGGTGACCTCGGGCGCGCTCGCGACGACGACGGGCACCGGGCCGGCGAGCCTGGTGGTGCGGAACCTTCCGACGGCCACAGCGACGTCGCGGACGCCGGGAGCGGCCGTCACGGTCACCGTGCTGCTCTCCTGCACGACGGCACCGGTGGCGACGACGCTCAACCCGGCGGCGTGCCGAACGGTCAGTCGGGCCAGGCGCATGGTCTCGCTGGTACTGGCCTCCGCGAACCCGCTCGTCGGTGGTTCCGTCGCCCATCCGCGGCCGCGTTCCCAGGCCAGCAGCGGCGTTCCGCTGCCGAACCAGGTCGTGCTGCCACGGCTGCCGAACCGGTCGTTGGCGCCGACCGGGAGGGTGAGCCGGAAGCCGAGGTCGAGGGTCACCGCACGACCGGCCGGTCCCCGGTAGGGCAGCCGCAGGACGGTGTCGCTGCTCCGCGTCGGGCGCACCCGCACGCCGTTCACGTGCGCGCTCGAGATGGTCGTGCGGCCGCCGCTCGCCGTCGGCCGCGGCGCGGAGGCCCAGAGCCGGAAGACGATCTCGGACAGCGTGCGATCCGGCGTGAACACCACGCGCTGCGTCCCGACGACGGTCCGCCGGTCGACGGTGACATCGATGCTCAGGACGGGCCGGTGCGGGTCGGCCGCGGCGTAGCTTCGGCAGTCGGCGGGCGCCGACGCCGGCGGCTGTGGGGCCGCCACCGTGGTGGTAGCGCTCGAGCACGCCGCGGCGAGGAGCAGGACGACGGCAGAGGAGCGCACGCGTCGACGCTAACCTGCGTCGGTGACTGACGGGAGTGCCTTGGCCCCCCAAGATCTGCTGGCCAAGGAGATCGGGTCGCTCGTGCAGCGGCTGCGGACGTGGACCCCGATGCGCTGGGCCGCCGCGGTCGAGCCGTGGGGGACGCGCGTCGACCTCGCCCGGCACGTGGCCCAGTACCTGGCCGACCAGACCGCCGGACTGGAGGACGCGCCCCGCCGCACCCTGCCCGTGCTGGGCGCGGACCTGCTCGTCGTGGATCAGCTCGCGATCGCCGGCGACGACCTCGCGCGCTGCTCACCGCCGGACGACCTCTGCGCGGACGTCGTCGCCCACGTGCTGCTGCACCGCTATGACCTGCTCAGCGAAGAGCCGCCGGCCTCCCTGGGAGGCGCGGCGGCTCTCGTGCGCGGTCGCGAGCTCTGCGACCCCTAGCTCAGCCGCTCGATGACCATGGCCATGCCCATGCCGCCACCCACGCACATCGACTCGACACCGAACGTCTTGTCGTACGTCTGCAGGTTGTTGATGAGCGTGCCGGTGATGCGCGCGCCGGTCATGCCGAACGGGTGCCCGACAGCGATCGCGCCACCGGACACGTTGAGCTTCTCGAGGTCGATGCCGACCTCGCGCTGCGACGACAGGACCTGCGCGGCGAACGCCTCGTTGATCTCGTACAGGTCGATGTCGTCCACCGTCTTGCCGGCCCGCTTCAGGGCGAGCTTGATCGCCTCGGCCGGGCCGTGGCCCATGACCTCCGGCGACAGGCCCGTGACCGACGTGGACACGATGCGGGCGAGGGGCGTGAGCCCGAGGGCCTTGGCCTTCGCGTCGCTCATGATGACGACCGCGGCGGCGCCGTCGTTCAGGGGGCAGGCGTTGCCGGCGGTGACGCGGCCGTCCGGACGGCCCGAGACCGTCTTGAGGCCGGACATGCCCTCGACCGTGACCCCCGCGCGCGGGCAGTCGTCGGCGGAGACGACGGTGCCGTCCTCCAGTGTGTACGGCGAGATCTCGCGCTCCCAGAAGCCGTTCGCGATCGCCTTCTCCGCGAGGTTCTGCGACCGGGCGGCGAACTCGTCCATGTCCGCGCGGGAGACGTTCTTCCAGACCGCGACGTTCTCGGCGGTCTGCAGCATCGCGATGTAGACGTCGGGCAGCAGACCGGCGACCCGCGGGTCGGTCCAGTCGCTGGCGCCGGACTCGATCGTCGCCGCCGTACGGGCGCCGGCCTCGGCGAACACCGGGTTCGCCGCGGACGCCGAGTCGGCCATGCCGTGGGCGAAGCGGGAGACCGCCTCGACGCCGGCCGAGATGAAGGCCTCGCCCTCGCCGGCCTTGATGGCGTGGAACGCCATGCGGGTCGTCTGCAGCGAGGAGGAGCAGTAGCGGTTGACCGTCGTCCCGGGCAGGTGGTCCATGCCGAGCTGCACGGCGACGGCGCGCCCGATGTTGAAGCCGGCCTCACCGGCCGGCTGCCCGCAGCCCATCATCAGGTCGTCGATGTCGTGCGGGTCCAGGCCGGGCACCTTCTTCAGCGCCTCGGTCACCGCGAACGCGGCGAGGTCGTCCGGTCGGGCGCTGATGAGCGAGCCCTTGAAGGCACGGCCGATGGGGGTACGTGCGGTCGAGACGATCACGGCCTCGGTCATAGCGGCTCCTCAGAAACAGAATCGGATTCGGTCCAACGCTAGCTGTTGATGGTCTCTTCCTCGGCGGCGGCCTCGGCACTGGCTTCGGCACGGGGCTCGTCGTTGCGGCTGTCGGGGGCCCCGCGACCGACCAGTGGCAGCCGGCGCACCAGGCGTACGAGGCGGCCGGGTCCGACAGCGGCGACGCCCTCGTCGCCCTCCAGCGTCTCGACGACGAGGCCCGGTTCGCGAGAGGCCAGGTACGCCGCGACGTTGACGTCCTGGACGCTGCTGCTCACGGGGACGCTCACCGGGTCCTCGACCCCGAGTTGCTCGAGCAGGCTCGGGAGCAGCACGTCGGCGACTCGCCGGTAGCCCTCGGGCGAAGGGTGGAAGCGGTCCGCGCTCCACAGGTGCGCGTGCTCCATGAACTCTTCGGCCAGCAGCGTCCCAAGGGTCACCGCGACGCCGTCGTTCTCCGCGACGGCCACCGCCTGCGCCGCAGCCACCTGGCGCGACCGGTAGGCCGCCAGCGTGCGCAGCGGCTGCATCAGCGGCTTGACGGTCCCGAGGTCAGGGCAGGTGCCCACGACGACGACCGCTCCGGCCTCGCGCAACGTCTCGACCGCCCGACCGAGGTCGCGCGCGGCGTCGCCGGGCTGCACGCGGTGCGTCACGTCGTTGGCGCCGACCATGATCACGGCGCCGTCGATCGGACCCCCGGTCAGGGCGCGCACCACCTGGCTGTCGAGGTCCGCGGACCTTCCCCCGACGACGGCGTACACGTCCAGGTGCACGCGGCGGCCCAGATCGCGCGCGACCCCTCCGGCCAACAGCGCACCGGGGGTCTGGGCGGGAGTGTCACAGCCGAGCCCGGTGGCGCTCGAGTCGCCGAGCATCACCACGCGCAGGGACGCCCCGAGGTAGCGGCCGTACGAGCCTGTGGGGTCGGGCGGCGTCTCGGTCGGGATGCCGATCGTGCGGCGGGCCAGGTGCGCCTCGGTCCGGAGGACTCCCCAGCCGAGTGCACCGAGCGCACCGAGCGCCCCGCTGCCGTAGGCGCCACGGACAGCTACCCAGGATGCGCGCCGCCCCGGCTTCTGCACCCGCACGTCACCACCCCCTGCTGCTGTCACGATCCCCGTCCAAGGCACCATCGACGTCCTGTCGACGGCAGTGCTACTGCTCGGTAGCGACGATAGCCCCGCCTAAGGTGGGACGGTCCCGCTGCCCGGGCCACCCCCAGAGCAGCAGTCGAGGCACTCTCGAACCAAGGAGCACCCGGTGCAGGTCGCCAACTCGCTGATCGACCTGGTGGGCAACACCCCCCTGGTCCGCCTCAACCGCGTCACCGAGGGCATTGCTGCCACGGTCCTGGCCAAGGTCGAGTACTTCAACCCCGGCGGCTCGGTGAAAGACCGGATCGCGCTGCGGATGATCGAGGACGCCGAGAAGTCCGGCGCCCTCAAGCCCGGCGGCACCATCGTCGAGCCGACCAGCGGCAACACCGGCGTGGGCCTGGCGATCGTCGCCCAGACGCGCGGCTACCAGTGCGTCTTCGTGTGCCCCGACAAGGTGGCGCGCGACAAGATCGACGTTCTTCGGGCGTACGGCGCCCGCGTGGAGGTCTGCCCCACCGCAGTCGACCCCGAGGACCCGCGGTCCTACTACTCGGTCAGCGACCGACTGGCCAAGGAGCTGCCCGGCGCGTGGAAGCCCGACCAGTACTCCAACCCGGCCAACCCGCGCTCCCACTACGAGACGACCGGCCCCGAGCTGTGGACCCAGACCGACGGGCGCATCACGCACTTCGTCGCCGGCATGGGCACGGGCGGCACGATCGGCGGCACCGGGCGCTACCTCAAGGAGATCAGCGCGGACCGCGCCTCCGGCAAGGTCCGCATCATCGGCGCCGACCCGGTCGGCTCGGTGTACTCCGGGGGGTCCGGCCGCCCGTACCTCGTCGAGGGCGTCGGCGAAGACTTCTGGCCCGGCACGTACGACCCTGCGGTCCCGGACGAGGTCCGGGCCGTCTCCGACCGCGACTCCTTCGCCATGACCCGTCGGCTGGCCCGCGAGGAGGGCCTGCTCGTCGGCGGTTCCTGCGGCATGGCCGTCGTTGCCGCGCTCGAGGTCGCTCGCGAAGCCGGCCCGGACGACATCGTGGTGGTGCTCCTGCCGGACTCCGGCAAGGGCTACCTGTCGAAGATCTTCAACGACGACTGGATGGCCGACTACGGCTTCCTGTCGGCCGACGACGGCCAGAAGACCGTCGCTGACGTGATGGTGCGCAAGACCGGTTCGGTACCGGAGTTCGTCCACACGCACCCCACCGAGACCATCCGGGAGGCCATCGACATCCTGCGGGAGTACGGCGTCTCGCAGATGCCCGTGGTCCGCGCCGAGCCGCCCGTGATGACGGCCGAGATCGTCGGCGCCGTCCACGAGCGCGACCTGCTCGACGCCCTGTTCAACGGGCGGGCCCAGCTCGCTGACCCGCTCTCCCAGCACATGGGGCCCGCGCTCCCCATGGTCGGTGCCGGCGAGCCGGTCCACGAGGCGATGGTGGCCTTGGAGAAGGCCGACGCCGCTGTGGTCGTCCACGACGGTCGACCCACCGGGGTCATCACCCGACAGGACGTGCTCGCCTTCCTCGCCCACATCTGACGCGGGCACCTACCCCCGGAGCCCCGCCCCCGCCCCGGGACCCCTGACCTCGACCCCGGGAACCCGGGCCCCGTCACAACTCCCCGCCCGATCCCGTGACCTCGCGTGACCCGGTGACCTCGCGGTGTCTTCGGACTGAGTCCCCTCCGTCGCGCCGCTCGAGGGACCGCAGGGCCTGCGCACTGATGGCCTCGGATCGGGGCACCCTGCCCATCTGGACCTGCCCCGGTCTTCCGGGGCAAGCCCCGGTTTCCCGGGGCGGGCTCAGGTGGACTGTGTGCGTTCGGCCAGGTTGTCCACAGGTCGGCGCCGCCGGAGGGCGTTCTCCCCAGGCTCGCTTGCCTGACGAGTCCACCCTTGGCTGGGGCGCCATGCTTCCGTTCGAGCCAGTTCGCCCCTCACCTGGACCGCGGGTCGTGGGAGTGCGTCAGGGGGCGGGTGGGTCCGGTGCGTTTGGGGGAGGAGGCGCATGGACGTGGGGGCGCTGCTCAAGCAGGCGCGGGCGCGAGCCGGCCTGTCCCAGCGAAAGCTCGCGCAGCGGTGTGGGTCCAGCGACACCTCGATCGCGGACATCGAGGCGGGACGCGTGAGCCCGACCCTCCGCATGCTGGAGCGGCTGCTGGCGGCGTGCGACCTCGAGCTGTCCGGGACGCTCGAGCCGTTGCGGGATCCGCTGGCCCTCCTCGTGGCTGCGTATCGAGAGCAGCCGGAGATCGAGCAGGACGTGATAGCGAGGTGGGCCTCGAGCCTGGACGACCGGGACGAACCCGGGATCTGGCGCATGGCGCGGCGGGGACCTGTGACGTGGGCGTTCGACGGAGCCTCAGCGCTGCGCTTGCAGGGCTTCGGAGCCCCGCTCCCGAGCTGCGCGTCCGCCTGCCTGGTCGTGGAGTGGAACGAGGCAAGCCGGTTCTGGCTGCGCGCGGTGCAGGCGCACGGCGTCGGTCCCCGCGAGATGCCGTTCGCCGACTGGCTCGGCGGCGAGCTGGAGGAGGCCGCGCAATCCCTGCGCGGGCGGGTGACGCACGTCCTGCCGGGGTTCGCGATGATCCGGCTGGTCGAGCGCCTGCCGGCGACGACGCGGATCACCCTCCTGGAGCTCGGCGTCGAGGTTCCTGCCCTCAGGCTGGACGAGGTGGAGCGGGCCCACCCGCACCACGCGGCCGTCCTGGGCCGCCTGCGCGAGGAGGAGACGGGCGTCCAGGCTGCCCAGGACGCACCGGGGGAGTCGTAGCCTCGAGGGATGAGCGGACACGACTGGACCCCGGCTGAGCACGGCTTCGAGACACTGGCGATCCACGCCGGTCAGGACCCGGACCCGACGACGGGCGCGGTCGTCGTGCCGATCTACCAGACCTCGACGTACGTGCAGCAGGAGGTAGGGGTCCACAAGGGCTACGAGTACAGCCGCAGCGGCAACCCCACCCGCACCGCGCTCGAGACCTGCTTGGCCGCGCTCGAAGGCGGCGCCACCGGCCTGGCCTTCGCCAGCGGGCTCGCCGCCGAGGACACCCTCCTGCGCACCGTTCTCGAGCCGGGATCGCACGTGATCGTCCCCAACGACGCCTACGGCGGAACCTACCGGCTCTTCGCCAAGGTCGCCGCGCGATGGGGGGTCGAGCACACGCCGGTGCCGCTCGGTGACCTGGACGCCGTTCGCGCTGCCGTGCGTCCGGAGACGGCGCTGATCTGGTGCGAGACGCCGACGAACCCGCTGCTCGGGATCGCCGACATCGCGGGCCTCGCGCAGATCGCCCACGACGCCGGGGCGCGCCTGGTCGTGGACAACACGTTCGCCAGCCCGTACCTGCAGCAGCCGCTGGCGCTGGGGGCGGACGTGGTGGTGCACAGCACCACGAAGTACCTGGGCGGCCACAGCGACGTCGTCGGAGGCGCGCTGGTCGCGGCCGATGCCGGCCTCGGGGAAGAGCTCGCGTACCACCAGAACGCGATGGGCAGCGTCCCCGGCGCCTTTGACTCCTGGCTGGTCCTGCGCGGGATCAAGACGCTGGGCGTGCGGATGGACCGGCACTGCGAGAACGCCGGCCGCATCGTCGACCTGCTGACAGCCACGCTGCGGTGGAGCAGGTGCTCTACCCCGGTTTGCCGGAGCACCCGGGTCACGACATCGCCACGAAGCAGATGAAGGCCTACGGCGGCATGATCAGCTTCCGGCTCAAGGACCTCGGGGCGGGTGGCGAAGCCGCAGCCCTCGAGGTGTGCCGACGGACGAAGGTGTTCACCCTGGGTGAGTCCCTCGGCGGCGTGGAGTCGCTCATCGAGCACCCCGGCCGGATGACGCACGCCAGCGTGGCGGGATCCCAGCTCGAGGTCCCGAACGACCTGGTGCGGCTGTCCGTCGGCATCGAGAGCGGTGACGATCTGTTGACAGATCTGGCGCGCGCGCTCGACTCCGCTTGATTTCTGGGACGAACCAGCCGAACCTCAACAGGTGAAGACCCCCCGCTGGGCCCACGAGGCTGTTGCCTGGGTGGCTGCTGCCGTCCTCGTGGCGGGCGTCGCTGTCGTCGCGGGCGGGGTCATCGACACCACCGTGCCCGCCGTCGCCGAGGCGCTGCCGGTCGATGACACGCCAGTGGTGCAGGTCCAGGCGGCCCCCGTCATCACCCCCAGCCCGGCCGCGCTGGCCACCAAGGCCCCTGTGCAGGTGCAGCAGGCTCCCGCGCCGCCGCGTGCCCGCACCGGCGTACCCGTCGAGAACTCCCTGGGCCCGCCGCCCGGGCCGCAGGAGGACCGCGTCCCGACCGCCTTTGCCGCCCCCGAGGACCGGTACGCCCTCCTCCTGGGCATCACGGACTACCCGAGCCCGACCAAGGACACCATCGGGTCGGCCAACGACGTGCTGTTCATCCGCCAGCTGCTGCTCGCGTCGGGCTGGCAGTCGCAGAACATCCGGATCTACACCAACCGGCAGGTGACGGGCGCGGTGACCCGCGAAGGGCTGCGCTGGCTGGCGAACAAGAGCAACACGCCCGGGTCGTTCACGTTCTTCCACTACTCCGGTCACGTGAAGCAGGCCGGTGGTCGCGAGAAGCTCTGGCCGGCGGACCGCGACTTCGTGAACGACACCGAGGTCGCCGCGATCCTCGGCACTGGTCGTGGCCGGATGTGGGTCGACATCGCGGGGTGCGAGGCCGGCGGGTTCATCGAGACCCTCCCGACGGCGCACCGGTTGGTCACGGCGTCGTCGCTGCGCACGCAGAAGTCCTACGAGTACCCGCCGTGGGGCCAGTCCGTGTGGTCGGGGTTGGTCTTCGACCTCGGGCTCTCCCAAGGGCAGGCGGACGCCAACCGCAACGGCGTCACCACCGTGGGCGAGGCGCTCCGCTACGGCAGGTACTACGCCCAGGCGATCACGCTGCACCAGAGGCCGTACGGCCGGCAGACACCGCAGGTCGAGGGCGACAACGTCCTGGGTTGGACGCTGGCCAACCCACCAGCCTGATCCGTGTCATGGCGCAAGGCGTTGCGCAAACGTGACAGACCGTGAAGGGTTACCGGCAGGAAACATCGGGCCGATGGCGAAACAGGCAGGAACGGCGTGACGCGGGTCACGACGACGACGGAGGTGTGGGAGATGTCCCGAGGGATCTATCGCGTGGGACGGCTGCTGGGTGCGTCGGTTCTCGCCTGCGCCAGCGTGCCGCTGCTGGGCGTCGGCGCAGCCCAGGCCGACTCGGTCGTGCTCATCCCCACCAACTCCGCCTACTTCTACGCGCAGGGCGTCGACAAGCCCGACGAGTCCCCGCAGCCGCCGCCGAACGTCGGTGCGATGGCAGACGGCGTGTCGCCCGGCAACCTCGCGGTCGCGTCCAAGGGCGGCTCCGAGGACAAGGTCAGCTTCCTGTACTTCGACGTCTTCGACATCGACCCCACCGCCGTCGTGAGCAGCGCGCTCCTGACGCTCACCACCGTCAACAGCCCGCCGAACGACATCTCCTTCCAGGCCTCTGCGGACAAGGTCGTGGCCTGCAAGGCCGGTGACCAGGGGTTCAACGCTGACGACGGCGCCGGGCTCGCGAAGAACGCCCCAGACCGGCTGTGCGACGCGTTCTCCGCGCCGGCCAAGGCGTCAGCGGACGGCAAGGCCTACCAGTTCGACATCACCGCGCTGGCGAACACCTGGCTCACCGAGGCCAACGAGGGCGTTGCCCTGACCACGTCGGTGTCTGCCAAGGCCAGCAACTTCCAGGTCGTCTTCGACAAGGCTCCGACCGCGACGCTGAGCCTGACCTACGCCGTGCCCGGTGTGGTGGCGCCGGAGGTTCCCGTGGACCAGGGCAGCACCCCGGTGGTCGCTCCGGCCCCGCCGACCGACACCTTCCAGCCGTCGCAGGGTGGCTTCGCACCGGCGCCGACCACGGACTTCGGCGCCCCCAGCGTGACGGAGCCCTTCGTGCCCGCCGCCCCGAACCCGGCGCCGCAGCAGGCGCCGAGCGTCGAGCAACCGCAGGCTGCGCCGGCCTTCACCCCGGTGTCCATCCAGGATGCCTCGATGCGCCCCGGCACCAGCTTCTGGTTGGTCGGGCTGCTGGGCGCCGGTGCCCTGGCTCTGCTCAGCCTGATCATGGGTGACCCGGCCGTCCCGTCGGCCACGGCCTCCCGCAGCCGCCTGACGAAGGCGCTGTCCTCCCGGCAGACGACCTCCGCGATGTCGGCGGGCTTCCGGGCCCGTCCCGTCTGATCGAACGGGGCGGCCCACCTGCCCCACCCGCTCGGGTCTCCCAGACCCGAGAGCACGTGCGTGTCCCAGCCCCCCCACCCGCACAGGAGCCCCACGATGAATCGCGCTGCACGCGCCCTCGCTCTGACCCTCATCGCCAGCACCTCCCTCGCCGCCTGCGGTCTCAAGCCGGAGGTGAAGGACCAGCTCAACAGCGCTCAGGGCTCCGGTAACGGCAGCAGCACGACCGGCGGCATCGGCGACGGCAGTACCGGCTCCATCGACTCGGGCACCGGCGGGACGACCGGTGACGGCGCCACTGGCTCCAGCGGCTCGAGCGGCTCGAGCGGAAGCTCCGGTTCGGGCACCTCCGGCTCCGGCGGGACGTCTGGGACCTCCGGCACGTCTGGCAGCGGGTCGTCCGGGACATCGGGGACCTCCGGGACGTCCGGCAGCGGGACCTCTGGAAGCAGCGGGACGAGCGGCAGCTCAGGAACGTCGGGCTCCAGTGGCAGCGCGCCCGTGCAGGGCAAGGGCACGACGACGGGCATCGACTTCGACAAGAAGACGATCCGCATCGCCCTCCACGGTCCCCTCACGGGTGCCGGCGTGCCTCAGGACAGCTTCAAGACCGGGACGCCGAAGTACTGGGCGAATCACAAGCTGGCCAACGGCTTCACGGTGATCGCCCGGGCGATCGACGACAAGTACAACGCGGCCGATGCCTCGCGCGCCTGCAACGCTGCGGCGGACACCGACTTCCTCATCGTGGGTGGTGCGGGGACCGACCAGATCAGCGCGTGCGCGCAGAGCCCGAAGCTGCGCCGTCTCAAGGTCCCGTACCTGTCCAGCGGCGTGACCGAGGCGGGCCTGGCGAACATCTCGACCTACCACGCCACCTCACTGACCTACCGCCAGCAGGCGCCGCTGCTCATCCAGCTCGCCAAGAAGGCGACGCAGGCCAACGGCAGCTCTGCGGACGAGTTCACCGGCAAGAAGTGGGCCGTGGTGATCACCGGTACGCCGAACTTCAAGGACGCGCGCGAGGCGTTCGTCAGCGAGCTGCAGAAGAACGGCGCCCAGGGCGCGTCGGGCGCCTTCAACGCTGACAAGGACGTGTTCCTCACCGACAAGGCACCGAGCAACTGCTCCTCGCTGGCGCCGCAGCTCCGTGCGGGCGGCTACCAGTCGATCTACTTCCTCGGGCAGCCCTCCTTCTTCGCCCAGTGCGTGCAGAACGTGGGCACCACACCGATCAACCCCTACTACACGGGTCCAGGCCCGGCCTTCGGCATCAGCAGCGTGATCGGTCTGGCCTGCGCGGGGACGGCGAACCAGTACAAGGGGGTCTACCTGCACCCGACCCCGAGCGTCGGCTTCGACACCAGCCAGACCGAGGGCGAGTCGTTCGTGGACGACATCGAGCTCGGCATCTGGGGCGCCATGCAGCAGCTCAAGGCGGTCTTCGACAGCGTGCAGGGCCCGCTGTCGCGCGAGTCGTTCAACGCGGCCATGGACGGGCGAACGTTCGGCGGCTACCCGAAGGGCGTGCTGTTCCCCGCGGACTACACCAAGAGCCGCTTCGGCGGGACCGGCGCGTTCGCGAACGCCGCTGACTGCGGTACGCGGAAGTCCAAGACGACCGGGGTCTTCCGGCGGTGACCGCCGACGTCGTCGCCCTCAACGTCGTCGCACCCGCCATCTCGGGACTGATCCAAGGCTCGGTCTACGGGCTGCTCGCGCTCGGCATCGTGCTGCTCTACAAGAGCAGCCGGATCTTCAACTTCGCCCAAGCGGAGTTCGGTGGGGTCGCGGCCTTCACCTGGATCTTCTTGGACACCGGCAAGGGCTTCCTGCCGGACCTGCCGACGCCCGTCGCCGTCATCCTCGGGGTGCTCGCCGGCATCGGTGTCGCGATGCTCACCGAGCGCCTGGTGGTCAGGCCCTTGTTCAACGCGCCGAAGATCACCGTCGTGGTGGCCACGGCCGGCGTGCTGCTCCTGCTCATCGCGCTGGAGGGGTTCAGCTACGGCGCGACCGCCGGAACGTTCCCCGTGGTCTTCGAGGGTGACGCCTACACCGGCGGTCAGGGCATCCGCATCACCAACCAGGGCGTCGCCATCATGGTGACCCTGGCGATCCTGTCTGCCGCTGCGGCGCTGTTCTTCTCCAAGACCCGCATCGGTACGGCGATCATCGCCGTCTCCCAGGAGCCGACCGCGACCCGCCTGGTCGGCATCAGCGTGGAGCGCATCTCGTCGCTCACCTGGGCGCTGGCTGGCTTCCTGGCCGGCGTGGCCGGCATCCTGCTGGCCGGCACGATCGGCTTGGCTGCTCCCGGCAGTCTCACCGGCCTCGCGTTGGTTCCGGCGTTCACCGCTGCAGTCTTCGGCGGCATCACCAGCCTGCCCGGGGCGCTCGTCGGAGGTCTGGTCATCGGCGTGATCGAGGCCGAGGCGCAGACCAACATCCCCCGGGAGAACCTCCCCGGTGCGGGCAAGGTCGCGCTGTTCCTCGCCCTCCTGTTCGTGCTGCTGATCAAGCCCAGCGGCTTGCTCGGGAAGGAGACCTGATGACCGCCGTCGACGCCGGCACCCGGGTCTCTGAGCTCACGCCGGCCGCGTTCGCCCTCAAGTGGGTGCCGAGGATCGCCGTCGTGCTGGCCCTGGCCTACATCGCTCTGGTCCGCATGCCCAACGACCAGGGCTTCGCGCCGATCGCGCAGGACGCGGCCATCTACGGCGTCGTCGGCCTGAGCCTGAACATCCTGCTCGGCTACACCGGTCAGCTCTCCCTGGGGCACAACGGCTTCTACGGCATCGGCGCCTTCGCCGCGGCGTACTCCCTGACCATCAAGGGGGTGCCGTTCGCGGTGACGTTCGTCATCGCGGCGCTGGCCGGAGCGGCCTTCGCGCTGGTGATGGGGCTGGTCGCCCTGCGCATCACGGGGCTGTACCTGGCCCTCATCACCCTGGTCTTCGGGTTGACGCTCGAGGACTCGCTGTTCCAGGTCGGCTTCCTCACCAACGGCGGGGCCGGCCAGCCCGCCGAGCGGCCCTCCTGGCTGTTCGACGAGACCAACTACTTCTACTTCTGCTTCGCCTTCCTCGCGGTGGCGCTGGTCTTCGACTGGCTGCTGCTGCGCAGCAAGACCGGCCGGGCTCTGCTCGCGCTGAAGGAGAACGAGCGGGTCGCGGAAGCCTTCGGCATCAACGTCACGGCGTTCAAGCTGCTGGCGTTCGTGCTCTCCGGTGCGATGTGCGGCATCGCCGGAGCACTGTTCGCCTACCGCGTGGGTCTGGTCGTCGGCTCAGGCTTCGGCTTCAACCTGGCGCTGACCTTCGTGCTCATGACGGTCGTCGGTGGTCTTGGATCACGGCTCGGCGTGGTGCTCGGCGCCACGCTGTTCGCCAGCCTGGGCTACATCCTGGAGGACACGTTCGTGCACAGCGTGAACGAGTTCGTCTTCCGCTTCGACAACGCTCCGCAGTTCATCGTCGGCTTCCTCGGTGCCGTCGGCCTGCTGGTCACGATCGTGCAGTACCCCGGCGGCATCGGTCAGCAGATCCGCCCGATCTCGCGCTGGGTGCGCGGCGAGCGCTTCAGCATCCATGACGACTCCGACGCCGGCCCGGCAGCTGTGGAGGGCTCCAGTGTCCGTGCTTGAGGTCCAGGACCTGGCCATCCGCTTCGGGGGGCTTCAGGCCCTGTCCGAGGTCTCCTTGGAGATCAACGAGTTCGAGATCGTCGGCCTGATCGGGCCGAACGGCGCCGGCAAGACCACGGCGTTCAACTGCATCACCGGCTTCTACAAGCCCGACACCGGCCGGGTGCTCTACCGCGGCAAGGACGTCACGAAGTCGCCCCCGCACGTCAAGGCGGCCATGGGCTTCGGCCGTACGTTCCAGAACGTCGGGATGGTCAAGAGCGCCACGGCGCTCGACAACCTCAAGACCGCCCAGCACGCGAAGGCGTCGTACGACGTCGTGACCGGTCTGGTCGGGGGGCCCGCGTCCTGGCGGGGCGAGCGGGAGATGACGGCCAAGGCCGAGGCGATCCTCGACCTGCTCGGGCTCGCGGCGATCCGCGACAAGCGGGTCGGAGGTCAGTCCTACGGCACGCTCAAGCTCCTCGAGCTCGGTTGCGCCCTCGCGACCGACCCGGACATCTTGCTGCTCGACGAGCCGACGTCCGGGATGGGACCGGACGAGTCCGACGAACTCGGTGAGCGCCTGCTGGTGCTGCGCCGTGAGTTCGGCCTGACGATGCTGGTCATCGAGCACCACGTCCCGCTGGTGCTGCGCGTCTGCGACCACGTCTACGTCCTGAACTTCGGACGGCTGCTGGCGGCGGGCACGCCGTCGGAGGTGCAACGGCACCCGGAGGTCGTCGCTGCCTACCTCGGTGGCGAGGCCCCTGAGGCGCTCGAGGCTTCCGTCGAGCCCGAGCAGGACCTGGCGGCCGAGCCGGAGCCCGTGACCGAGGTGCTGGAGCAGCAGGCTCCGAGCGCGGCGAGCAAGACACCGGTCAAGCGGGCCCGCGGCAAGACCGCGGCCCAGAAGCGCGAGGAGTCGGCATGAGCCTGCTGGAGATCTCCGAGCTGCGCACCGGGTATGGCTCCTTGCCGGTCCTGCAAGGCATCTCGTTCTCCGTCGAGGAGGGGACCACCGCTGTCATCTTCGGGTTGAACGGCGCCGGCAAGACGACGACGGTCAACTGCCTGGCTGGGCTGCTGCCGGTGTGGGGCGGGGAGATCCGCTTCGACGGTCAGGTCCTGTCCGGCAAGAGCGCCAAGGCCATCGTGGAGGCAGGCTTGTCGCTGTCCCCCGAGGGTCGGCGGGTGTGGGCCGGACTCTCGGTCCAGCGCAACCTGGAGCTCGGGGCCTGGAGTCGCAAGGACAAGAAGGCCGAGATCGCCACGATGGAGAAGGTCTTCGGCTACTTCCCCCGGCTCGAGGAGCGCAAGGACCAGCTCGCCGGGACGCTGTCCGGTGGTGAGCAGCAGATGCTCGCGATCGGCCGCGCCATCATGAGCCGACCGCGCCTGCTGATGATCGACGAGGCCTCGCTCGGTCTGTCGCCGAAGCTCGCACAGACGGTGTTCGAGGTCGTCGCGCAGATCAACCGCGACGGCACGACGGTCATCATCGTCGAGCAGAACGTCGGCGTGCTGCCGTACGCCGACCAGGCGCTCATCATGGAGAAGGGCACGCTGACCTACGACGGCACCGGCACCGAGCTCGAGAAGTCCGGCGAGCTCCGCAAGACCTACCTCGGCGAAGCCTCCTAGCGGACCGTGACGTTGCCGGCCGTCTGGGGCTGGCAGACGCGGCACGCCTTGAGGCCGGCCGACGTGGCCTCCTCGGGGGTGAGCAGCGAGGTCTCCTCGCGACCGTCGACCAGTCGGCAGCCGGGCGTGTGGAAGCTGGCGGTGCCGGCGACGACGAGCCCGGAGGCGTCAGCGGGCAGCGGGGTGCGTGAGGTGCTCAGGGGCGAGCCGCCCCCGCCGAGCAGGGCCTCGGTGAGCACATCGAGCTTGGCCTCGAGCAGCGCGCGGTCCTCGCGGGCACCCTGGACGACGAGGAACGCGGCGCCGACGATGACGAGCGAGACGCCGATCAGCCCGCCGGACACCAGGTAGGGAACCTGCGCGAGCAGGGACGTCTGGGAGGCGACCGCGTTGTACGCGATGCCGATGACGAGCAGGCCGAGGCCCACCAGGGCGATGCCGACCTTGCCGCCGAAACGACCGAGCTGGGGGTTCATCGGAGTGCCTTCCTCAAGGTGCCGAGCGGGGCTGGGAGGGGTGTTGCGGTCTGTTTCGACATCCACCGGCGATGTCCTGCCGGTGGTGGCCTGCTCAGTCTCCCGGTCAGGAGGCCCGACGGCCACCACCGGACCGGCCGCGCCGGGCGCGCAGGTAGTCGCTCACGACGTACTCCCCGAGGTTGTCGGGGTCGGAGGAGAAGACGCGGCCGCCGTTGCGCTCGGCGATCCGTTCGACGAACGACAGCAGGCGAGGCTCGTCGTCGAGCATGAAGACGTTGATGGTCGCGCCGCGCCGGGTGATGCGCTCGACTTCGGCCATCGTGAGCTCGAGGGTCTCGGGCTGCGGGGGCCAGCAGAAGTCGGCGTACCCGTCGCGGGTGAGGTGGGCGGTGGGCTCGCCGTCGGTGACGACGAGGACGACCGGCTCGGCCTGCGGGTGCTTGCCGAGGAAGCGACCGGCCAGCATCAGCGCGTGCTGCAGGTTCGTCCCCTGCACTCGTTGGGGATCGAGCCCGGCGAGCTGTTCGACCTGCAGCACCTGGGCGTAGTCGCTGAAGCCGATGATCTCGATGGCGTCCTGCGGGAACTGCGTGCTCACCAGGGAGTGGAGCGCGAGGGTCGTCTGCTTGGCGGCCGGCCAGGTGCCGCGCAGCTCCATGGAGAAGCTCAGGTCGACCAGCAGCGCCACCGCCGCCGTCGTGCGCCGTTCGGTCTCCACGACCTCGAAGTCGTCGACGTGCAGTCGTACGGGCCCGCTACCGCTCCGGATCACCGCGTTGCGCACGGTCCGTACGACGTCCAGGGGTTGCTCGTCACCGAACTGCCACGCCCGACTCGCGCCGGTCGTCTCACCGGCCGCGCCGGCGTCGTGGACGTCGTGGCCGCCACGGCCCTTGGCATCGAGCTGCGCGAACACCTTGCGCAGTGCCGTCGCGCCGAGCCGACGGACGGCGCGCGGGGACAGCTCCAGCCGGCCGCGGACGTCGCGGACGAGGTAGCCCTGGGTCTGCAGCTCCTTCTCGATGCGTCGCAGCGAGCGGACGTCGTCGAGGGCACCTCGACCCAAGGCTCGTTGGACGGCGTCCTCGTCGATGTCGTCGAGCGAGGCCCCGGGGTAGTCCTGCCCGAGGGCGGCCTCGAGGTCGTCGAGGTCGGCCAGCTCCTGCAGGGCCGTTGTCGCGTCGCCCATCCCCAGTCCTCGCTCACCGTCCATCCGCTCGCGGCCGCCCCAGGGCAGGTCCGGGCGCGCGTTGCGGAGCGCGTCACCGAGCTGCGACATCTGCGACTGCAGGTCCATGTCCATCGCGCCGTCCATCAGCTCGCCGAGCTCCTGGCGCTGCTGGGGAGTCAGGGAGTCCATCAGCCGCTGGGCGGCAGCGGCACGACGGGCCAGCTCGTCCACGAGCTCGTCGAGCGACTCCGGCTTCGACGGGAAGTGCTCCCCGTGCTGCTCCATGAACTGGTCGAACTGCTCCTGGGTGTGCTCGCCGCGGGCATCGGCCTCGAGCATCGCGTTCAGGTCGGCGAGCATGTCCTTGACCCGCTGCAGGTCCTCCGGGCTCGCGGACTCCAGTGCCTGCTTCATCCCGGCGAACTGGCTGTCGAGCACCTCGCGCCGCAGCAGGTCGTCGATCTGGTCGTACGTCGCCTTCGCCTCCGGGCTGCGCCACTGGCGGTCCTTGAGCTGCTGCACCGCCCGTGCCGTGTCCGCCGGCAGGTTCTCGAGCTCCATCTCGGCGAGCCGTGCCGCGTCTGAGGGGTCGGGGAACAGTGCCTGCTTCTCCAGCTCGACGGCCTCGTCCAGGAGGGCCTTGACCTGCTCGAGGGTCCCGTCGAGCCGGCCCTTCTTGCGCGCCTCCCGCTGCTGCTTGGCCACCTTGCGCCGCAGGTCGTCCAGCCCTCGCAGCCCGTCGGTGCCGCGCCGCATCAGGTCGCGCAGCGCCTGGCGCGGCGACTGCCCGTTGAGCACCCGCTCGCCGATCTCGTCCACCGCGGACGCGATGTCGTACGGCGCCTCGAGCGGGTCACGGCCGCCGGCCCAGGCGCCGTACCGGAACGCGCTACTGCTCACGGGCGTTCTTCTCCTCCAGCCAGGACGCGTAGGCCAGCCGTCGGCGCAGCTTCACGGCGTCCCGGACCGGACGCATCAGCGGCCGAATGATGAGGAGGTACTCGATGATCATCGCGACGAGCAGCCAGGCGTCGGAGACGTCGAGCCAGGTGATGACGTAGGCCGTGGTGAGGAACAGCACGAGGGACACGACCCCGGCAGCCAGCACGCGCCGCCGCAGGGCGTAGGTGTCCGGTGCGCCGAGCGGGAGCTCGTCAGGCGCGCTCATGCGCCGTAGACCGTTCGGTGACCGACGGACTCCTTGGCCAGCCGCCGGTTGAGGTGGAGGCCCTCCAGGGCGAACTCCAGCGAGGCCGCCGCGAGGCCGGGCGACTCCTCCTCCACACCGAGGCGACCGAGCAGCTGGGCCAGTCCGGGAACGGTGCCGAGGTCCGCCAGTACCTGGTCGGCCGGGACGAGGTCCCCCGTCTCGAGCGTGCCGCCCTCGTCGAAGCGCGCCTGGAGGCCGGACAGGTCGAGACCGGCCAGCACGGCGCGGAACGTGTCGGCGGTCGCCTTGCGCAGCAGGTGGTGCAGCACCTCGAGCTCGCGACCTTCCTCCGCGGCCTCGAACTCCACCTTGCCGCGCGACGCCGGCACGGTCGCCGGCAGGTCGCAGACCCGCGCCACGGCGGACTCGCCCGTGACGGCCGCGCGCCGGACCGCCGACGCGGCGACGGTCTCGGTGGCCGCGACGGCGAAGCGGGCGGAGACGCCGGAGCGCTGGTCCACCTGCGGCGACTCGCGGACTAGCCGGGTCCACCGGGCGACGATCTCCAGCAGGTGGTCGGGGACGACGACCGGAGTCCCGGGCCACTGCAGCAAGGCCTCCTGGCGGATGAGGTCGAGCTCGTGGACGAGGTCGATCGGGTAGTGGGTCCGGACCTCGGCGCCGAAGCGGTCCTTCAGGGGTGTGATGATCCGGCCGCGGTTGGTGTAGTCCTCGGGGTTGGCCGACGCGACGAGCAGCAGGTCCAAGGGGAGCCGCAGGGTGTAGCCGCGGACCTGGATGTCGCGCTCCTCCAGGACGTTGAGCAGCGCGACCTGGATCCGCTCGGCGAGGTCGGGCAGCTCGTTGATGCTGAAGATCCCGCGGTTGGTGCGTGGCACCAGGCCGTAGTGCACCGTCTCCGGGTCGCCGAGCGTCCGCCCCTCCGCGACCTTGATGGGGTCGACGTCGCCGATGAGGTCGCCGACCGAGGTGTCCGGCGTGGCCAGCTTCTCGCCGTACCTGTCGGAGCGGTGCTTCCAGGCGATCGGGGTGGCGTCCCCTTCGGCCGCGACGAGCCGCTGGCAGCGGGTGCACGAGGGGGCGTACGGGTGGTCGTTGATCTCGCAGCCGGCGACGTACGGCGTCCACTCGTCGAGCAGGCCGATCAGGGTCCGGATCAGCCGGGTCTTGCCCTGGCCCCGCTCGCCGAGCAGGACGAGGTCGTGGCCGGCGATCAGCGCGCGCTCGACCTCGGGCAGGACGGTCTCGTCGTACCCCAGGATGCCGGGGAAGGTGGGTTCGCCGGAGGCGAGGCGGGCCAGCAGGTTGTCGCGGACCTCGGCCTTGACCGAGCGGCGCTCGTGGCCGGAATCCCTCAGGGCGCCGAGTGTGGTGGTGTCAGGAGTCACTCGGTCACGCTACGTCCGGCCCGGCGATCCCGCACCCGTCAGGGGGCAGGGCAGACTGTCGCGGCATGGGGCGCTTCGGGGAGGGCATCGCCACGGGACCGGACCTGATGTCCGCGACCGAGGCTGCCGTGGCGCGTGCCCTCGCCCCGCTGGGTGGACGTCCGCCGGATCTGGCGGTGGTCTTCGCCACCGGGGGCCGGGACGCGATCGACGCGGGGGCGCGCGCGGTGGAGCTCACGGGTGCCCGCGTGGCGATCGGCGGGACCTTCGCCGGGGCCATGGGCGCGGGTCGAGGCGTCGAGGACGCCGGCGTGAGCGTCTTCGTCGCCATCCTGCCCGGGGCCGACCTGCGTCCGTTCCACCTCGAGGTGCTGCCGGCCGGGCTCGGGGCTGCGATCGTCGGCTTCCCCGAGCGGACCGGGTACGACGACGAGGTCGCCCTGCTGTTCGCCGACGTGTGGAGCTTCCCGATCGACGGGTTCGTCGTCCAGGCGGCGGCCAGCCTGCCGGGGCTTCCCTTCGTCGGCGGCATGGCGGAGGGACCCGCGCCGGGCGCGACCCGGCTCTGGGTGGACGGGCGTGAGGTCGACCGCGGAGCCGTCGGTGTGGTGCTGGGCAACACCGGGGCGCGGGCGCTGCTCGCCTCCGGGTGCCGCCCCGTCGGCCCGGCGATGACCATCACGGCGGCCGCCGGCACCCACGTGGTCGGGCTGGCCGGCATGGCCGGCGTCGAGAAGCTGGCGGACGTCCTCGCCGACCTCACTCCCGAGGACCAGGCGCTGGCCTCGCAGGGCCTGCTGGTGGGGCTGGCTGCGGACGAGTACGCCGAGGACCACGACTACCTCGTGCGGTCGATGCTCGGCACCGACGGCAAAGCGCTGGTGATCGGTGAGCGGGTCACGACGGGGCAGACCCTGAAGCTGCAGGTGCGCGATGCCGACGCCGCAGATGCCGACCTCCAGGAGGTGATGGCGCAGTACGCCGGCCCGCCCGGCTGCGGCGCGCTGGTCTTCTCCGGTCGCGGTCGGGGCAGCGGACTGTTCGGCCCGTCGTACGGCGGCGCCGATCACGACGCCCTCGTGGTCCACAGCGCGCTGGCCGCAGACGCGGTCGTCGGCTGCTACACCAGCGGGGAGATCGGGCCGGTGGCGGGACGGTCCTACCTGCACGGGTTCACCGCCTCCGTCCTGGTCCTTCCGTGACTGGCACACTGCCGGGCGTGGAACTCGTGACGCTCGCCGACGTGCAGGCGGCCCGCGTGCTGCTCGACGGGGTGGCCCGGACGACCCCGATGGAGGGCAGCCGCGCGCTGTCCGAGCGGGTCGGGGGCCCGGTCTGGCTCAAGTGCGAGAACCTCCAGCGCACCGGCTCGTTCAAGATCCGCGGTGCCTACGTGCGGATCGCCCGCCTCACGGACGAGGAGCGCTCGCGCGGGGTGGTGGCCGCCAGCGCCGGCAACCACGCCCAGGGCGTCGCACTGGCCGCCTCCCTGCTCGGGACGCAGGCCACCGTGTTCATGCCGACCGCGGCGCCGCTCCCCAAGGTCGCTGCCACCCGGGCGTACGGCGCCACCGTCCGCCTCGAAGGCGCGACCGTCGACGAGGCGCTGCGGGCCGCGGGCGCCGAGTCCCAGCGCACCGGCGCCGTGCTGATCCACCCCTTCGACCACGCGGACGTGATCGCGGGCCAGGGCACCGTGGGCCTGGAGATCCTCGAGCAGTGCCCGGACGTCCAGACCATCGTGGTGTGCACCGGCGGCGGCGGTCTCGTGAGCGGCATCGCGGCCGTGGTCAAGCAGCTGCGCCCCGACGTCGAGGTGATCGGCGCGCAGGCCAGCGGTGCGGCAGCGTTCCCCGCGTCGCTGGCGGCGGGCCGCCCCACGCCGCTGGAGTCCATGGCCACGATGGCGGACGGGATCGCCGTCGGGTGCCCCGGGGAGGTGACGTTCGCCCACGTGCGCGATCTCGTCGACCGCGTCGTCACCGTCGATGACGACGCCCTGTCCCGCGCGCTGCTGCTCAGCCTCGAGCGCGCCAAGCTGGTCGTCGAGCCGGCCGGCGCCGCTGCGCTCGCAGCGGTGATGGAGGACCCGACGGCGTTCACCCCGCCGGTCGTCGTGGTCCTGTCGGGCGGCAACATCGACCCGCTGCTCCTGTCGAAGGTCGTGCGCCACGGCCTCATCGCCGCCGGCCGGTTCCTGTCGCTGCAGGTGCGCATCCCCGACCGGCCCGGCGAGCTGGCGCGGCTGCTGGGGGTTCTCGCCTCGGCGGGCGCGAACGTCCTCGACGTGGAGCACCAGCGGACGGGTCGGACGCTGCACCTGGACGAGGTCGAGGTCGAGCTCCAGCTCGAGACCCGCGGTGGTGAGGACAGCGACCGGGTGGTCACAGCGCTCGCGGACGCGTCGTACACCGTCACGTCGTACTGAGCGATAGGTTCCGCCGAACCGGGAGGAAAGTCGCGTTGCGTGCCGAACCCTCCCGCACACCACTCGGGGGAGGACGGCTCATGTCGCTGCACAGGACTCGCGCGTTGGTCACGGTCGGGGTGCTCGTCCTGGCGGCGCTGGGCGTCGCCGTCCCCGCCTCGGCGAGGACGCTCACGCCCGTCTGCACGGACGGCTTCCACGGCGGCCCGCCACTGGCCGAGTGCGGCAACCGCATCTTCCCGGAGGCCGCCGCCGCGCAGGCCTACGTGCAGTACCGCCCCAACGCTGTGGGCTTCCGGGAGTACGCCGACGGGCTGCTGTTCCTGGAGCAGAAGTACCCCCGGTGGGTCGATGTCTTCACCCTCGCCGAGCACTTCAAGGACAAGAACGCCGTGACGGCAGGGCCGGACGGCAAGCGGGCCGGTGAACCCGGAGACACCGGGGACGGCAAGGACATCTACGTCATCCGCCTGACCGACAAGCAAGCGCCCGCGGCCAACAAGAAGCGCCTGTTCTTCAGCCTGTCGGTCCACGGCAACGAGCGCGGCGGCCTCGAGGGCGGCCTGCGCGCCGTCGAAGACCTCGCGATCGCCGCCGGCGACCCGGACCAGGTCATCAGCGACGGTGTCCCGGGCTACACGAGCAACACGGGCACGAAGCCGGTCTTCCACTCGCCGTCGGTGCGCAGCGTGCTCGCCAAGGAGGACGTCTACCTGACCGACTTCAACATCGACGGGTGGACGATCGGGGACACGACCCCGCCCGGGGCGACCAACGCCTACGCCCGCGCCAACGGCGTGCCCACCGACCTCAACCGGCAGATGCCGACCATCGGACGCATCGACAGCAGCCGCAACCCGCTGGCGGAGAACGAGATGCGGTACGGCACGCGGTTGATGAACGAGCTCGCCAAGGGATCACCCGGCGGGCTGATGTCGTACGGCGCCGACATCCACGGTGAGCTCACCAGTCGGGCGTACGTCGACATCATGTATCCCGCCGGCCAGTTCGACAGCGTCAAGCACCGTCAGCTGATCGCGATCGCCGAGCGCACGAAGTCGGTCATCGACGCGACGCTCTACGCCGGGATCCAGAACCAGATCGAGAACGGCACCGGAGGTGACGAGGGTGAGGGCGTCGAGGACCTGATCCCCTGCGACTTCGGCCCTGACCTGTGCTCCATCACCGGTGCCGCGGACAACTCCATCCCGACCAAGCCGGCCCACTGGGCCACCGTGTGGGACACCCTGGGCTACACCGACACCGGCTTCATCGGCGACTACCTCGCCGCCGACGTCGCGGTCACCGGCATGGACTACGAGATCTTCCTCAACCACACCGTGCCGGACAAGGCGTGGAACGTGTACCTGCAGGAGAACCACATCAACGCCAGCCGGGCGATCATCAAGACCGCCATGGCGTATGCGCTCTACCAGGACGAGGAGTTCAACGACCACAACGTCAAGGTGGAGACCGGGGGCCAGGCCGGCTGGGTGCTCGACCCGGTGCACGTCACCGACAAGGACGGCGTGGAGACGCTCCCGGGGCCGAAGGCTGACGGCGTGGGGCGCGACGGCAAGCCCGTGGTGCAGCAGCCCTACGACGCCGACCGCACCCGCTTCTTCACCCAGACCAGCCGGTTGATGACCAAGCCGTTCACGGGGATCGCCTCCGGGGACATCGCCCGCAACCCCAAGGCGCTGGACGTCCTCGACACCTTGGTGCTCGCCGACAACCCGCTGCCCAAGGACGCGAAGGGCAGGTCGGTCAACGCTGCGGCGTACTACCGCAACCTCAAGGCGTGGGTCGCTCGCGGCGGCAACCTGGTGCTCACCGACCGGGCGCTGCACGCCCTGGCTGCCCTCGAGCTCATCGACGCCGACAAGGTCAAGGACATCAAGGTGTACCAGCCGTACACCGACTTCTCCGACTTCTCCGACCCGCTCGCCCGCGGGCTGCGTCGCAACGCCCGCCAGCTGGTCGAGGCGGCCGTGCTCGGCTACGGGATCGGCGGCTCCGCCTCGCCGATGACGGCCGTCGACCCCGATGCCTTCGCCCTAGCCAAGGGCAAGGTCGTGGGCACGACCAACGACCAGGTGACCCTCGGCCGGCTGGTCGTCGGCAAGGGGATGGTGCAGCTCATCGGTGGCGCGCTCCCGACCCCGACCGAGGACAACGACCACCGCTACGGCCTGCGCGACTTCGCGCTCACCTACAGCGGGCTCTACGTCATGGAGAACGCCGTGCGGTACGACGCCGCGGGCCTCGGGGCCACCGCGCCGGTCGGGAGCACGGTGCCGACCAACCCGGTCGTCACCCCGCCGGCCGGAGCGGGTCCGCCGCTGGCCGCCACCGGGGCGGGCTCGGGGACGGCAGCGCTCGGCCTCGGGCTGGCCCTGCTCGCTCTCGTCGCCCGCCGCCGCCGTCAGGCGGTGTAGGGGGCGATCTCGGTGACGGTGACCGTGATGTCGCGCGGACCGAACGTCACCGCGTCGCCGACCTGGTGGCCGGCCAGCGCCTGCCCGATCGGTGACTCGGGGGAGTAGACGTCGAGCGTGCCGATCTTGCCGCCGTCGTCGGTGGCGTTCTCGCGGTTGGCATAGAGGAACGTCTCGAGGTCGCCCTTGCCGTAGTCGACGGTCACGACGCAGCCCTCCTCGATGCGGTCACCGGCCGGCTTCTCGTCGACGCGCACGTCGCGCAGGAGCGCGGTGAGCTGCTTGATGCGCGCCTCGAGCTTTCCCTGCTCCTCCTTGGCCGCGTGGTAGCCGCCGTTCTCCTTGAGGTCACCCTCGTCCCGGGCCGCCTCGATCTTGCGCACGATGTCCTCGCGGATCGGTCCGGTCATCTGCTCGAGGGACTGCTGCAGCCGGACGTGGGCCTCGGCGGTCAGCCAGGTCGTCGTGATGCCGTTCTCGGTCACAGCGGGAGGTCTCCTCGCTCGCAGGGCTCGCGTCGGGTGCAGGGATCGGGTGCAGGGGTCGGGAGAGCCTACGGGCTGCCAGCCCCCGTGGGGGCGAGGGCGCAGCCCACGACCTCGCCGGTCGCCGCGCGGCCGGTCGTGGCCACGCGACGGGCCATCAGCACCTGCTCGCGATCTGACGGCCCGACGGTGACGGTCTCGCGACCCACCACCGTGTTGTCCCGGTCGCGTGCCTGCAGGGCGCAGGTGACGGTGTCGGTGAGCGCCTTGCGGACCTCGAACCGCACCTCGACCGCCGTGTCATCCAGCACCTGGTACCCGATGGTCCCGAACCGCACCCGTTCGCCCGCGAACCGGTCATAGGCCAGGTAGGAACCGATCACCAGCAGCAGCCCGAGCAGCGCCCCTCCGGTGATCAGGACCGGGCGCGGGAGGGTCCAGCGCTCGTCGTACCGGCCGGGGGGACGGCGGAAGGGGAGGTCTGCGGAGGTGCCGGGGGTGGTCATCGGTGACAATGATGCCGTGACGGAGCAACTGAGGCTGATGTGCGTGCACGCGCACCCGGACGACGAGTCGAGCAAGGGCGCGGCCACGATGGCGCGCTACGTCAAGGAGGGCGTGGACGTCCTCGTCGTGACGCTGACCGACGGGTCACGAGGGTCCGTGCTCAACCCCGCCCTCGACAACCCGGACGTCATCGCCCGCATCACCGAGGTCCGCGCGGCCGAGATGGACCGCGCGCGCGAGATCCTCGGGGTGCGCCAGGTCTTCATGGGCTGGATCGACAGCGGCCTGCCCGAGGGCGACCCGCTGCCCCCGCTCCCGGAGGACTGCTTCGCCGCCGGCGACCTGGAGGAGCAGACCCGCGCCCTGGTCGCGCTCGTTCGCGCCGAGCGCCCGCACGTGATCACGACGTACGACGAGAAGGGCGGCTACCCGCACCCGGACCACATCCGGTGCCACGAGGTGTCGATGGCAGCGTTCGAGGCAGCGGGCGACCCAGACCGGTTCCCCGACGCCGGTGAGCCCTGGCAGCCGCTGAAGCTCTACTACAACCACACGTTCCACAAGGACCGGTTGGTCGCGCTGCACACGATGATGACCGAGCACAGCATCGAGAGCCCGTACGCGGAGTGGCTGGAGAACTGGGTCGACAAGCCCGAGGACGCCGACCGCCTCACCACCCGGGTGGAGTGCGCGGAGTACTTCCCGCTCCGCGACGCCGCCCTCATCGCGCACGCCACCCAAGTCGACCCGACGGGCCGCTGGTTCGCCTGCCCGATCGAGCTGCAGCAGCAGGCGTGGCCGACCGAGGACTTCCAGCTGGCCCGGACGCACGTGGAGAGCGCGCTGCCCGAGACCGACCTGTTCGCGGGGATCCGGTGATCCTCGCTGCCGGGGCGGGGTCGTCCGCCGGTCCGCTCGGGCTCCTCATCGTCCTGCTGCTGTTCGTCGCGACCGTGCTGCTCATCCGCAACATGAACAGCCGGCTCAAGCGCCTCCCTCCGTCCTTCGAGGAACCGCCCGCTCGAGGCCCGGACGCGGTCGACGACCCGAACCCTGCGGACCCGACCCCCCGCTAGTCGCCGCGGTCGCGCCGCTGGCGCTTCAGGTCGGACCGCTGCCGCTTGGTCTGCAGGCGACGCTCCTTGCTCCCCCGCGTCGGCCGGGTGGCCCGACGGGGGGCCGGCGGTGGGGCGATGGCCTCGCGGATCGCCGCCACCATGCGCTCGGCGGCGACCGCGCGG
Source organism: uncultured Actinomycetota bacterium (assembly GCA_963760125.1). GTDB lineage: Bacteria > Actinomycetota > Actinomycetes > Mycobacteriales > SCTD01 > RYN-111. The sequence goes on from CAVXBV010000013.1 coordinate 45,695, forward strand.
TTCTGCAGCTGGCTGCGCTGCTCGCTGGACTGCGTGGTGAGCACGGGTGAGCCCAGCCGGGCGAGGGCCCGCTCGAGCAGCCGCTCGGGCAGCACCTGCGTCAGGTCCACCGTCAGCTCGGCCCGGCTGTCGGTCGTGTTCACGGACTGCCCGCCCGGCCCGGAGGACCGGCTGAACCGCCACGAGAGCTCAGTCGAGGGCACGACGAGGCCGGGAAGCACCTGCAGCGGACCGGTCATAGGTGCAGTCTCCCCGCGCGCCGACATAACCACCCAGTGCTTTCGTCTGGTCACGGTGCGTTTACGGGGATCTGTCGGCGGGAAACCCACCGCGAAGCGGTTCCGTGGGGAGCCACACGAGGGGGACGCATGAGGGCGCATCGACGCGCGTGGGGAGCGCTGCTGGCCACCGGGGTGGTCGCCGGACTGCTCGGCGCGCCTGCCGCGCAAGCGGGCTCTTCGGGCGACGGCACCACCGGTGCCCGCAACGTCTACCGGCAGGTGCTGGACGTCGCGGACCGCAGCGAGCTCGGCCCGGCCACGCGCGCCGTGACGGTCGCCGTCATCGACACCGGGATCAGCCCGGTGGGCGGCCTGGGCGCCAAGCTGCTCGCGGTGCCCGACCCGAAGGACCCGTCCAAGACCGCGGCGTGCGCCAACTTCTCCTCCGAGAGCGGCGACTGCAACGACAACTACGGGCACGGGACGTTCCTCGCCGGGCTCATCGCCGGCGAGGGGCCCTATCCGGGCGTCGACCCGGACGCTCGACTGGTCAGCATCAAGATCGCCGGCCGGGACGGCTCAGCCGACACCAGCGCGCTGCTGGCGGCCTTGCAGTACGTCGTCTCGTTCAAGGACACGCTGGGCATCAAGGTCCTCAACCTGTCCCTCGGGACCGACAGCAACAACGACCTGCGCTCCGACCCGCTGAACCGCGCTGTCGAGCGGGTCTGGCGTGCCGGCATCGTCGTCGTCGTCTCGGCCAGCAACCGCGGTCCTGCGGAGGGGACCATCAGCAAGCCGGCGGACGACCCGCTCGTCGTCACGGTCGGGGCGGTCGACGACCACGGCACCGTCACGCAGGACGACGACACCGTCCCGCCGTTCTCGGGGCGCGGCCCGGTGGTCCAGGGGCCCGCGGGGGATCGGATCACGGTGTACAAGCCCGACGTGGTCGTGCCGGGGGTCGGCCTCATCTCGCTGACCGCACCGGGCAGCCACATCGAGCGGACCGCCCCGCCGAGCACGGTCCCCGTCGCTGGCTACCGCCGGGGCAGTGGCACCTCGCAGGCTGCGGCGCTCGTCTCCGGAGCGGCCGCCCTCCTGCTCGAGCGCCGCGCCTGGACGCCCGACGAGGTGAAGGCCGCGCTGTACGTCGGGGCGAACCGCCTGCAGCAGCCCTTCAGCGCGGTCGGAGCCGGCGTCGTCGACGTCAAGGACAGCCTCGGTGCCCGCGTGACCGGCTTCCGGCAGAAGGACCCCCGGCAGGACCCGATGACCCCGCTGGACGCCACGCGGGCCCGCACGCTGGTGACGAGCTTCGCCTGCGGCAGCGTCCGGCAGCAGGTCGACGCCGAGGGCTGCACGGTCGTGTCCGGCCAGCTGACAGCGCTCGGCAAGCTCACGGGGCCCCTGGCCCAGCCGCACCTGCTGCCGTTCGACGGCGCCGGCTACCTCGCGGATCCCTGGACGGGTCAGAGCTGGTACTCCAGCCAGTGGGTGCAGGGCCAGTCCTGGTACGGCCAGTCCTGGTACGGCCAGTCCTGGTACGGCCAGAGCTGGTACGAGGAGGGCTCCCCCCAGCCGGCCGGCGGCCCCGTGGAGGGCACCGTGACGCCGTACGGCGTCGTCCTGCCGGGCTCGGCCTGGTACGGCGTCTGGAAGTAGGAGATGCCACCCGGGGGGGTCCGAGCCACGCGTCAGGTCCTGTTGCTCGTCCTGCTGCTCGCGGGCGGGGCGGTGGCGGTCGCCTCCGGGTTGCCGCTTCCGCGCGGGCGGGACGAGGCCGTCGCTCTGCTGCCGTTGCTCGCGCTGCTGGTCGCGGTCTCGGAGCTCCTCCAGGTGCGCTTCCGCGTCGGGCGCAACGTCGACGGCAGCAACCTCGTCGAGGCGGTCCTCGTCCCGTTGCTCGTCATCGCGCCGGATGCGTCGGGAGTGCTGGCCGTCGCCGTGGGCCAGCTGGCCGCGGCGGTCGTCCGGCGCAACACGCTGCTGAAGAGCGCGTTCAACGTGGCCCAGTGGTCCCTCGCTACCGCGATCGGGGCGACGGTGTGGAACGTCGTCCCGGGAGACGACCCGGCGAGCCCGTCAGGGGCGCTGGCCCTCGGCGCGGCCGTGCTGTCCGTCGGCCTGGTGAACGTCGCCGCCTTCAGCGCCGTGCTGCTGCTGAACGGTGCCGACCTGCGGGCCCTGCGCCCGATGGTGGGGGCCGGCTGGGCCCTGGGTCTTGGGGTCAACGCCCTGCTCGGCCTGCTGTTCGCTGTCGCGCACCAGACGACGCCGTACGCCTTGCTTCTCGTCCCCGTTCCCCTCGTCGTGCTCCACCTCGCCTACCGCGGGTACGCCGCGGCGCGCGCCGACCGGGCCCGTCTGGACGGGATGCATCGGGCGGCGCTGGTGCTGTCTGAGCCCCTGGACCCGCGGAAGGCCTTCTCCTCCTTCCTCGTCGCCGTGGGCGAGGTGTTCGAGACCGAGCAGGCGGCCCTGGTGCTCAACGTCGAGGACACTCGCGAGGTGCACCGGGTGGTCGTCGCGGACGGCGCAGTGTCCGTCGAGCAGGAGCCCCAGGACGTCGTGAGCCTGTGGGGAGCCCTCAGCGCCCAGCTCGGGGCCGTGCGGCTGCAGGCCACGGGCGCGGAGCCGCTGTCCCGAGCGCTCGCGCGGGCCGGGCACCGCGACTGCCTCGCGGCACCGCTGGTCGATGGTGACCGGGTGCTGGGAGCCCTGCTGCTGCTGGACCAGGTCGGGTTGGAGGCGGAGCCGGACGGCCAGCTGGCCGTGCTGGAGGCGCTCGCGCGCGAGACGTCCGGAGCCCTCGTCAAGGGACGGCTGCTCGACTCGGTCCTCGAGGAGCGCCGCAAGCTGGCCACCGTTGTCGGCGCGACGTCCGACGGGATCGTCGCCCTGGGGGAGGATGGTGTGGTCCGCTCCTGGAACCCCGCGCTGGTCGCGATCACCGGCCTCGCCGAGGAGACCGTCGTCGGTCGCCCTGAGGCGCTGAGCCGACTCGACGTGCGGACGACGGACGGAGCGCCCGTCGATCTCGGGCAGTGGGCGGGTGGTGCGGCGCTGCCCGACGAGGTCTCCGTGCGGGGCGCGGATGGTGGCCGCCGTCGGCTGGCCTGCTCGTACGGCTTCGCCGACGACGAGACCGGTCGCACCCTGGTCGTCGTCGCCCGGGACGTGACGCCCGTGCAGGAGTTCGAGGCCTTGCGGGCAGAGTTCGGCCGCCTGGTCGCCCAGGAGGCCGCGCGGCGGCTGGTCGTCGAGCAGCTGCAGGCCGCGGTGGTCCCCGATGCGCTGCACGTCGAGGGGCTGGAGCTGGCCGTCACCTACGTCGCCTCGGACCCCCAGGAGCCGACCGGCGGTGACCTGTACGACTGGCACCTCATGCCGGACGGGGAGCTGTACGTCGCGGTCGTCGACGTGCTGGGGCACGGTGTCGCGGCGACCAAGTCCGCGCTGTCGGTGGTCCACACCCTGCGCGCGCTCGCCCTGGACGACACAGCGCTCGAGGACATGGTCAGCCGGGCGGCCATGCTGCTGGAGCGCTCGGACGACGAGCTCGTCGCGACGGTCGTCCTCGCGCGCCTGCACCCGACGACGGGGCGGCTGCGCGTCGTGAGCGGCGGGCACCCACCCGCCCTGGTCGTGTCCGCCGGAGGCCGCGTGCGGCAGATCACCGCGACCGGCGGGGCGATCGGCTGGCCAGGCGCCGGGAGCCACGGCGTCGAAGAGCTCGTGCTCGGTCCCGGCGATGCCCTTCTGCTCTACACGGACGGGCTGGTGGAGGCGCGCAAGGACATCCTGGCCGGCCTGGATGAGCTCGCCGTCGCCGCGGCGGCTGTCGCCCACCTGCCGGCCGCCGACCTGACCGACGAGCTCGTCGCGCGGGCGTTGGACGGTGCCGATCGGCGAGACGACACCCTTGCGCTCGTGGTTCGCCGCGGCCTTCCCGCTCTGCCGGGGCCTCCCCCGGGCCGCTGGGAGCTCCGCCCGGACCGGCTGGCCGCCCAGCAGGCCCGTCGGGAGGCCGTGCGCTGGATGGCCGACCGGGGCCTCGAGGTGGGGGACGCGGCGCTCGTCATCGCCGAGTTGCTGGCCAATGCCGTGCGCGTCGCCCGGGGCGTGGTGGTCCTGGAGCTGCGGGTGGAGACCGGTCGGCTGGCGATCGTCGTGACCGACGACGGACCTGGTCTGCCGGAGCTGCCCGACGACACCTTGCCTCCGGAGGACGCCGAGGGCAGCCGCGGGCTGTTCCTCGTCCGCAAGCTCAGTGAGGGGCTCGTCCTCGACACGGGAGGTGTGGGGACGACCGTGCGCTGCTGGGTCCCGGCGGTGACCCCGGTGCATGTCCCGGGTCAGGTCAGTCGCTGAGGGACTGCGGCAGCCGCTCCGGGCCGGCCTCAGGAGGCCGCGGCTGGTCCTGCCGGTGCAGGCGCACGGCGAGCAGAGCGATGTCGTCCTCCGCCCCGGGGCGGAGTCGTTCCAGCAGGCTGTCGCACAGCTCGGCCAGCGAGAGGTGTGCGAGCTCCTCGAGCAGCGCCCGCAACCGCTCGAGCCCGGCGTCGAGGTGCTCGCCGCGGCGCTCCACCAGACCGTCGGTGTAGAGGAGCACCGTCGACCCACGATCCAGCGTGACCACCGACTCCACCCGTGGGGTGTCCCGGTCGATGCCGAGCAGCAGGTCCGGCGCCGCCCCCGAGAGGACCAGTGAGCTCCCGTCGGGGTTGAGGGCGACCGGGGGCGGGTGGCCGGCGTTCGACCAGCGCAGGTGCGTGATCCCGCGCTCGCGCTCGTCCTCTGTCTGCTCCAAGCGCGCGACGACGCAGCTGGCCGTGGTCTGCACAAGCAGGCCCTCCATCGCGGCATCGACCGAGCACAGGAGGTCTGCGGGAGCGCTGCCGGAGTACCAGCCGATGCCGCGCAGCAGACCGCGCAACTGCCCCATCGCGGCGGCCGCGGCGGTGTCGTGCCCGATCACGTCGCCGATGACGAGGACGGTCGCACCGTCCTGCTGGAGGAACGAGTCGTACCAGTCGCCGCCGACCTGGGCGACCTGCTCGGCGGCCTCGTAGCGGGCGACGATCTCGCAGTGATCGGGCTCCGGCGTCCGCGTCAGGAGGCTGCGCTGCAACGCTTCGCTGTGCGCGCGCTCCCTCTCACGCAGCCGCGACCGCTCCAGTGCCTGCGCGGTTTGCGCCGCCAGCGCCACCATCAGCTCGAGCGCCGAGTCGTCGAAGCTGTAGGTGCTGTGCCACCCGCAGGTCAGCGCCCCCATCAGCCGGTCACCGCTCCACATCGGGACGGAGACCATGCTCTGCATCTGCGTGGCCGAGGCGGCGGCGTCGAGGTCGGCGTAGCCGTGGTCGACCAGGGAGATGTCCTGGAGGATCACGACGCGCCCGGTCCGCGCCGTGAACGTCGTGGGCAGCCGGTCGTCGAGCGGGATCCGCGCGAAGGTGGCCGCGACGTCCGACGCCACGTCACCGGAGATGGTGATGTCGACCGCCGTCCCGGCGTCGTTCACGATCGCGATCGACAGCGCGTCAGCGCCGACGGCGGGGGAGCCCTCTCGCAGCAGCACCTCTGCCACGTCCTGAAGCGAACGCACGTCCGTGAGCCCTTGCGCCACAGCCGCCATGGCGGTGGCGCGGGCGGCGTCGTACCGGGCACGGGCCAGAGCGGTCCGGACGGTCTCCACCTGCGTGGACGCGATCTGCTCGTAGGTCGAGAGCAGGGCCTGGGTGAAGGCGACGCGTGACTGCAGCACGGTGAGGTCGTCCAGCGCCGGGGCGGACCGTGGGGTGCCCGTGAACAGGGGCAGGGCCAGCATGTCGAGCCTCGCCAGGCGCACCGCCAGAGCGACCAGCTCGAACAGGTCCGCAGTTTCCTGCGGGACCTCCACGGTGCAGAACATGACGACGGCGAACACCTCGCCGGTGGGCAGCCCGCCGCCGAACCCGATCGCCGACACGATGCCGTGATCCCGCACGAAGTCCTGCGCCGGGATGAGCGGGCTGGCCGAGGCCTCGCGTACGTAGAACACCTGGCAGCTGCCGTCCTCGGACGCCACCATCACGTCAGGGTGCCCGGCGGTGAGGGCGTGGACGTCGACGCCGAGCTGCGCCAGGAGGCCGGCGATCATCGGCATCTGCTCGACCTGGCTGTGGTCCACCAGGGGCAGGACGAGATGGTTCGCGGACTGTCGGCGGTCGTTCCACGAGGCCACGGCACCGGTCGTCCCGAGCAGGGCCAAGCAGGTCGTGTCGCCGGTGAGCTCACCCGGGCTGCGGGCCTGGACGTAGGCCCGCTCGGGGCCGGGGAGAGCCTCGAGGGTCGTGGTGGCGTAGGCGCGGACCAGCGCGGTCTGCAGGCCGCTTGTCGCCACGAAGCAGCGGTGGACCAGGGCGGTGAGGGCCTGCAGGAACCCCTCGACGGAGGAGGCTGCAGCGGCGAGGTCACGAACGTCGGCGATCAGCCCCGCGGCCGCGGCGATGTCGAAGGTCGTCAGGTCTCGCTGGCCGCGCACGTGCCCCCCCGTCTGATCGTTGACCCCTGGCACCGAACGCTCATCCTTGCTCATGGTGGGCGCGGCGTCAGCAGTCCAGCGCTGGCCTGCCGCTGTGGCCTAGCGTCGGAGAGGTGCCGAACCGCCTCGCCTCGTCCACCAGCCCCTACCTGCTGCAGCACCAGGACAACCCCGTCGACTGGTGGGAGTGGGGGCCGGACGCGTTCGCAGAAGCCGTGCGCCGCGACGTCCCCGTGCTCCTGTCCATCGGGTATGCCGCGTGCCACTGGTGCCACGTG
>CAVXBV010000014.1:0-386979 GCA_963760125.1 uncultured Actinomycetota bacterium
TTGCCGCCCCCGGTGCTCTTGCCGAGCTTCTGGCCCGCGGAGTCGGTGATGAGCGGCACCGTCATCGCGTACCCCCCGGCCTGCTCCGTGCGGCGGAGCAGGTCCAGACCCGCGGTGATGTTGCCCCACTGGTCGTTGCCCCCGATCTGCGCCGTGCAGCCGTGTCGCCGGTACAGCTCCACGAAGTCCAGCGACTGGAGCAGCTGGTAGCTCATCTCGGTGAAGGACAGTCCCCCGCTCTCCAGGCGCGCGCTCACCGACTCCCGGGCCAGCATCTGGCTGACGGGGAAGTGACGACCGACGTCGCGCAGCAGCTCCAAAGCGGTCATCGGGGCAGTCCAGTCGAGGTTGTTGACGAGGATGGCGTCGGTAGGCCCGTCCCCGAACTCCAGGACGCGCGCGAGCTGGGCTCCGATGAGGGCGATGCGCTCAGCGATGACCTCAGGCGTGAGCAGGACGCGGTCGGTCGTGCGGCCCGTCGGGTCGCCCACCAGACCTGTCGCCCCGCCGGCCAGCGCGATCGGCCGGTGTCCGGCGAGCTGGAAGCGGCGCAGCGTCAGCAGCGGCACCAGGCTGCCGAGGTGTAGCGAGTCCGCCGTCGGGTCGAAGCCGCAGTAGACGGTGACCCGCCCGGCCGCCAGGTGCTGCGCGAGCGCCGCCCGGTCGGTGGTCTGGGCGAGCAGGCCGCGCCACTCGAGGTCGGCGAGCACATCAGGCACAGGGGCGACGGTCGGGAGGGTCGGGTTCGGGAGCGGTGCGGTGCTGGTCACGCCGACGATGGTGCCGTACGGCGCAACCGGGTTGGTCACCGTCCCGGACGAGGTCCGCGGCCGGTCAGGGCTCCGCGCGGTCCCCGGCGTCGATCGCGGGCGCGTCGAGCACCGCCCCGTGCGCAGCGTCGTACCGGCCGCGGGCGATGTCGATGACGACCCGGGTGGTGGAGGCGCTGTCGTCCCAGGCGGTCACGTCGGCCCACACCGGCATCGAGAGCGTGAGCCCGGTCCGGACCAGGCCCGGCAGCACGTCGACGACCGTGACACCCGTCCCCACGAGCGGCGGCGCCAGGGACTCGGTGAGCAGCGACAGGGCGCGCTTCGAGACGGCGTACCCGGTGTAGTGACCGGTCTGCGTCGCCGCCCGCGCCCGGCTGGCGATGTTGATGATCCGCCCGTGGCCACGCGCGACCATCGGTGGCAGGAGTGCGCGAGTCAGGAGCATCGGCCCGCGCAGGTTGGACTCCACGACCCGCCAGACCTCGTCCATGTCGGCCTCCCAGAACGGGACCGCGGACCCTTCGATGCGCGCGGCGTTGTTGACCAGCAGGTCCACCGTGCCGAGCTGCTGCTCGACGTGCAGGACCACGCGCGCCACGGCAGCCGCGTCACCGACGTCGATCGCGGCCGGGAAGACCGTGGCGCCGTACCTCTCGGCGAGGTCGGCCCCGAGCGCCCGCACCTCCTCGCCGGTGCGCGCCAGCAGGGCAAGGGACATGCCTTCGGCGGCGAGCGCAGTCGCGAGCTCACGGCCCAGCCCGCGGCCCGCTCCGGTGACGACGCCGACGCGTCCGGTGAGGCTCACGGGCGAACCCTACGGACGGCGGGGCGGTACGGCGAGACGCTGGCCTCCCCGTCGAGCCAGAACCGCCACGGGGTGTCGGCGCCGAGCCGCACACCGACGCGCGGTCCGGTCCGCACCTCGCGGTGCAGGACGTCCACACGAGGCAGGAGCCGCACCGCGGCGGACGGATCGACCAGGTCGGTGCCCAACGCCGCCGCATCGATCCCGAGCGTCCGCGCCAGGCGGGCCGGCCCTCGGCACAGGTCGCGGTCCCGCGCGCCGGGTCGGCGCTCGCGCGCCGTGTCGAGGCCATCGACGACCTCGCCGGCGCGCAGCAGCACCGCCGAGGCGGCTCCTGCCGCGCCGGTGACCACGTTGGCGCACCAGTGCATGCCGTAGGTGAAGTAGACGTACAACCGGCCGGGGGGCCCGAACATCTGCGCGTTGCGGGGAGTCGGCCCGCGATGGGCGTGGGAGGCGGGGTCCGCGCCCGCTCCGGAATACGCCTCGACCTCGGTGAGCCGCACCGTGACCCCGCCCGCCACGAGCAGGCAGCCCAGCAGATCGGGGGCGACCTGCTCGGCCGGTCGGCTGAGGTCCGGGAGCACCGGGCGGACGCTCAGCGGCTCAGGAAGGGGAGGTGCGCGCCCAGCCGCGGTGCGCGTCGACCTCGAGCTGCAGGGACTCCAGCTGCTCCCCCACGCGCTCGGGCGCCGTACCCCCGTGGCCGGTCCGGCTGGCGATGGCCCCACGGACGTCGAGCACCGTGCGGATCTCGGGCGTGAGGTGCGGGGAGATCGCCGCGAGACCCGCGTCGTCGACCTCGTGCAGGTCCAGACCCGTGGCCGTGCAGTGGGACACCAGCTGCCCGACCGCCTCGTGCGCGGCGCGGAACGGGACCCCGTTCCGGACCAGCAGCTCCGCGACATCGGTGGCGAGGGCGAAGCCCAACGGCGCCGACGCCTCGAGGACCTCGCGGTGGACCGTCATCGTGGCGATCATGCCCGCCATCGCCGGAAGCACCAGCAGCAGCGTCTCGACGGCGTCGAAGGACGGCTCCTGGCTCTCCTGCATGTCCCGGTCGTAGGTCAATGGCAGGCCCTTGAGCATCGCGAGCTGACCAGTGACGTGGCCGATCAAGCGGCCCGCCTTACCCCGGGCGAGCTCGGCGATGTCGGGGTTCTTCTTCTGCGGCATGATCGAGCTGCCGGTCGAGAACGCGTCGTCGAGGGTGACCCAGCCGAACTCCGTGGTGTTCCAGAGGACGACCTCCTCCCCCAGCCGCGAGAGGTGGACGCCGAGCAGCGCGGTGCAGAACAGGAACTCCGCGACGAAGTCACGGTCCGAGACCGCGTCCATCGAGTTGGGGGCCGCGCTCCCGAAGCCGAGCTCCTCGGCCGTGGCGATCGGGTCGACCCGCAGCGACGAGCCCGCCAGCGCCCCGGAGCCAAGGGGGGAGACAGAGGCCCGGAGGTCCCAGTCGCGCAGCCGGTGCACGTCACGCGCGAACGCCTGAACGTGCGCCAGCAGCTGGTGGGCGAACAGCACGGGCTGCGCGTGCTGCAGGTGGGTCATGCCCGGCGCCGGCGTGTCGAGGTGGTCGGCGGCCTGGTCGACCAGGGACTGCTCGAGCGAGGCGAGCTGCTCGACGAGCTGCCGGGCGTGGTCGCGCAGGTACAGCCGCAGGTCGGTCGCCACCTGGTCGTTGCGCGAACGACCGGCGCGCAGCTTGCCGCCGAGGTCGCCGAGCTTCTCGATGAGCCCGCGTTCGAGGGCGGTGTGGACGTCCTCGTCCTCCACGCGGGCGGTGAAGGTGCCGGCCGCGGACTCCTCGCGCAGCTCCTCGAGCGCCCCCAGCATCCGGCTGAGCTCGTCATCGCTCAGCAGCCCCGCGCGGTGAAGCACCCGCGCGTGCGCCTTGGAGGCGAGCAGGTCGTACGGCGCGAGGCGCCAGTCGAACTGCACGCTGACCGACAGGCGCGCGAGGGCGTCGGACGGTCCGCCCTCGAAGCGGCCGCCCCACAGCGACGTACGGCCCTCGGAGGAGGGACCGCTCACCGGGCGAGCCGCTGGTCGCGACGGGCGGCGATCTTGCTGGGCAGGCCCCACAGCTCGACGAAGCCCTTGGCCAGCGACTGGTCGAAGGTGTCGCCCTCGTCGTACGTCGCGAGGTCGAAGTCGTAGAGCGAGGCGTCGCTGCGGCGACCGCTGACCGTGCACGTGCCCGTGTAAAGGGTGAGCCGCACCTCCCCCGTGACGTGCTCCTGGCTCGCCCGGACGAAGTCGTCAAGCGCGCGCTTGAGCGGGGAGAACCACAGCCCGTCGTAGACCAGCTCGGTCCAGCGCTGCTCGACGCCGCGCTTGAAGCGTGCCAGGTCGCGCTCCATCGTGAGGTTCTCGAGCTCCTGGTGGGCGGTGATGAGCACCTGCGCGCCGGGCACCTCGTAGACCTCGCGGCTCTTGATGCCGACCAACCGGTCCTCGACCATGTCGAGGCGGCCGACGCCCTGCGCACCGGCGCGCCGGTTCAGCTCCTCGATGGCCTGCAGCACCGTCACGGGACGGCCGTCGATCGCGGTCGGGACGCCGTCGGTGAAGGCGATCACCAGCTCGTCGGGCCCACTGCTCGTGCCGGGCGCCTGGGTGTAGCTGTAGACGTCCTCGATCGGGCCGTTCCACGGGTCCTCGAGGAACCCGGTCTCGACGGCGCGTCCCCAGACGTTCTGGTCGACGGAGTACGGCGACTTCTTGGTCACGTCGATCGGAAGGCCCCGCTCCGCCGCGAAGGCGATGGCCTTGTCGCGGGTCATGCCGCTGTCGCGTACCGGAGCGATGCAGCGCAGCTCCGGTGCGAGCGCACCGATGCCGACCTCGAACCGGACCTGGTCGTTGCCCTTGCCGGTGCAGCCGTGCGCCACAGTGCTGGCGCCGTGGTAGCGGGCTGCGGCCACGAGGTGCTTGACGATCAGCGGGCGGGACAGCGCGGAGACCAGCGGGTAGCGCCCCTGGTAGAGCGCGTTCGCCTGCAGGGCAGGCAGGCAGTACTCGTCGGCGTACTCGTCGCGGCAGTCGGCGACGACCGCCTCGACCGCGCCGCAGTCCAGCGCGCGCTGTCGGATGACCTCGAGGTCCTCGCCGCCCTGGCCGACGTCGGCGGCCACGGCGACGACCTCCTTGCCCGTCTCGTTGGCGATCCAGCCGATGGCGACGGACGTGTCGAGCCCTCCGCTGTAAGCGAGGACGACGCGGTCGGACACGTGCTTCTCCTGTGTTCTGTGGGGTCGTGCTCGGTTGGGTCGTGCTGGGGGGTGCAGGGGGGCTAGAGGGTGCGGCCCTCCGCCAGGCGCAGCAGGCGCGTGGCGAGCGAGCCGGCGCCTGGCGTGGCCGGGGTGCGGGTGATGAGCAAAACCGTGTCGTCGCCGGCCACCGTGCCGGCGACCTCGGGCAGCCCCGCCCGGTCGAGGGCCGCACCGAGCAGGTGGGCGCCGCCCGGAGGCGTCCGCAGCACCACGAGCGGACCGGTCGCCTCGGCGCTGATGCACAGCTCCTCGAGCAGGCGGCCCAGCCGCGCGTCCACGGCCTCGGGGCTGCCGGCGCGCGGCTGACCCTCGGGCGGGACGGCGTAGGCGACACCGTGGGTCGCCCGCACCTTGACGGCGCCGAGCTCCTCGAGGTCGCGGCTGACGGTGGCTTGCGTGACCTGGACCCCCTGGGCGGCGAGCAACCGGCCGAGCTCGGTCTGGCTGGCGACGTCCTGCGAGGAGAGCAGCTCGACGATCTTGGCCTGCCGGGCGGGCTTGGTCAGCGGGACCTGCGGGACGGCCGTCAGCCGCCGCGCGGTCATCCGGCGCGCTCCGCGAGCCAGGTCAGCAGCGCCTTCTGCGCGTGCAGGCGGTTCTCGGCCTCGTCCCACACGGCCGACTGCGGACCGTCGATGACGGCCGCAGCGATCTCCTCGCCGCGGTGGGCGGGCAGGCAGTGCAGGACCAGCGCGTCCGGCGCGGCCAGCGCCAGCGCCCCTTCGTCCAGGGAGTACGGCGCGAGGTCGGCGAGCCGCTTCTCGGCGCCCGACATGCCCATGGAGACCCAGACGTCGGTGCACAGCACGTCGGCGCCCTCGGCGGCGGCCTTCGCGTCGTCGGTCACCACGATCGTCGTGCCAAATCCGCGCGCCCGCTCGACGACGGCCGGGTCGGGCTGGTAGCCGGAGGGCGCGCCGATGCGCACCTCCATGCCGGCCATCGCCCCGCCCACCAGGTAGGAGTTCGCCATGTTGTTCGCGCCGTCCCCGAGGTAGGTCAGGACGAGGCCTTCGGTGCTGCCCTTGCGCTCCCGGATGGTCTGCAGGTCCGCAAGGATCTGGCAGGGGTGCCAGCCGTCGGTGAGCGCGTTGACGACGGGCACGCTGCTCGCCTCCGCGAGGGCCTCGATCCGGTCGTCGCCGAACGTGCGGATGACGATGGCGCTGACGAAGCGGGACAGGACACGAGCGGTGTCCTCGATCGTCTCGCCGCGACCGAGCTGGGTCGACTGCGCGTCGAGGATCACGGGGTGACCGCCGAGCTCGGCGATCCCGATCTCGAAGGACAGCCTCGTCCGGGTCGACGGCTTCTCGAAGACGACCGCGACCGCCCGCCCGGCGAAGGGCTTCGGCCCGTCGTACCGCTGCTGCTTGAGGACGGCGGCGAGGTCCAGCACCTGGGCCTGCTCCGCCGGGGTCAGCGCGTCGTCGGTGAGGAAGTGGCGCATCAGTCCTCCCCCGCCTCAGGTCCACCGGTGATGTCGGCGACGCGGGTGAGCAGCTCGGCGACGGCGAACGGCTTGAGGAACACGCGCTCCTCGCCCAGCAGGTCGCGCATCGCGGGGACGGCATCGATCTTTCCCGTGACGACGATGACGGGCGTACCGGTGAGCTCGGGGTCGTCGGCGAGCTCCTCGAGGACGCGGACGCCGCCGAGGTCCGGCATCATCAGGTCGAGCAGGATGAGCGCAGGCCGGGATGTCGCGGCCTTCACCAGTCCGGCCAGTCCGTCCGAGGCGGTGGCAACGTCATACCCCTCGGCCGTGAGCAGCGTGTGCAACAACCCCCGGACGCTGGGGTCGTCCTCGACCACGAGGACGCGGGTGGCGGTCACCGGAAGGCTCCGAGGCACGGGGTGAGGGCGAGAGTCATGGGGCGACCCTAGAGGAGTCGAGGACAGCAGGGAGTGCCGCGAGGAACGTGTCGACCTGCGCGTCGGTGAGCACGAGGGGCGGGGCGAGCCGGACGACGTCGGGAGCCGGTGCGTTGACCAGGAAGCCGGCGTTCCTCGCGGCCGCCTCGACGGCCGCGGCCACGGGTTCGGTCAGCACCACGCCGAGCCACGCCCCGACGCCCCGGACGTGCGACACGAGGGGATGCTCGAGAGCCTGGATCCCGGTCCTCAGCCGGTCGCCGAGGACCGTGGCGCGGGCCAGCAGGTCCTGGCTCTGGAGCACCTCGAGGACGGCGAGCGCCGCAGCGCACACGACCGGGTTGCCGCCGAAGGTCGTGCCGTGATCGCCCTTCTGCAGGGCGGTCGCGGCGGCGCCTCGCGCCAGGACGGCGCCGATGGGCAGGCCACCGCCGAGCCCCTTGGCGAGGGTGATGACGTCGGCCTGCACCCCGGGCTCGAGGACCTGGTGGGCGAGCCAGCCGCCGGCGCGCCCGATGCCCCCCTGGACCTCGTCGAGGTGCAGCAGTGCGCCGTGACGATCGGCGATGTCACGCGCCGCAGCGAGGAAGCCCGGCGGTGGCACGACGACGCCCGCCTCGCCGAGGACGGGTTCGAGGACGATGCTCGCCGTCGTGCCGTCCACCGCGGCGGCCAGAGCCTGGACGTCGCCGTACGGCACGAAGGTGACCGGTCCGGGGAGCGGCGCAAAGGGGGCCTGCTTCGCGGGCTGGCCGGTGACGGCGAGGGCACCCATCGTCCGGCCGTGGAAGGCGCCGTCGCAGGCCACCCAGCCCCCACCGGGGCGGTGTCGCCGGGCGAGCTTGAGGGCGGCCTCGTTGGCCTCCGCGCCGCTGTTGGTGAACAGCACCCGGTCGAACCCGGTGAGGTCCGTCAGCCGCTCCGCGAGCAGGACGGCGGGCTCGGTGATCGCCAGGTTGCTGGTGTGCCCGAGGGTGCCGAGCTGACGGGCGACGGCCTCCTGCACGGCGGGGTGGGCGTGACCGAGGACGTTGACGGCGAGGCCGGCGAGCAGGTCGACGTACTCCTTGCCGTCGACGTCCCAGACCCGCGCCCCGTCGCCACGCGCGAGGACGACGGGCGGGGTGCCGTAGTTGCCCATCAGCGAGCGCTCCCAGCGCTCCTGCCAGGCCTGCGTCGCCGTGCCGACGGTGGTCATGAGGGGAGCACCATGGTGCCGACTCCTTCGTCGGTGAACAGCTCGAGCAGGATCGTGTGGGCCACGCGGCCGTCGAGGACGTGGGCGCGCGGGACCCCGCCCTGCACCGCCCGCAGACAGGCCTCCATCTTCGGGATCATGCCGCTGGCAAGGTCGGGCAGCAGCGCCTCGAGCTCGTCGGCCGTGATCTCGGTGACGACGTCGTCGCTGTTGGGCCAGTCCGCGTAGAGGCCCTCGACGTCGGTGAGCACGATGAGCTTCTCCGCACCGACCGCGACGGCGAGCGCCGAGGCGGCGGTGTCGGCGTTGACGTTGTAGAGCTCGCCGTCGAGGCCCCGTGCGACGGTCGCGACGACGGGCACCTTGCCCTCGTCAAGGAGGGCACGGACGATCGCCGGCTGCACGTCGATGACGTCACCGACGTAGCCGATGTCGACCGGCTCACCGTCGACCACGACGTCGCGGCGCTCGGCGGTGAACAGGGAGGCGTCCTCGCCGGATAGGCCCACC
Source organism: uncultured Actinomycetota bacterium (assembly GCA_963760125.1). Lineage (GTDB taxonomy): Bacteria > Actinomycetota > Actinomycetes > Mycobacteriales > SCTD01 > RYN-111. Next base: position 8,440 of record CAVXBV010000014.1, read on the forward strand.
GCGAAGGGTCCGTGCTGGTTGACCAGGCTCACCACGTCGGAGTTCACCTGGCCGACCAGGACCATGCGCACGACCTGCATCGTCTCGGGCGTCGTGACCCGGAAGCCGCCACGGAACTCGCTGGTCACGCCGAGCCGGTCCAGGTGGGCGGTGATCTGCGGGCCACCGCCGTGGACGACGACGACCCTCACGCCGCAGTACCGCAGGAAGACGACGTCCTCGGCGAAGGCGGCCTGCAGGTCCGGGCGGGTCATGGCGTTCCCGCCGTACTTCACGACGACGGTCTTGCCGCTGAACGACTTCAGCCAGGGCAGGGCCTCGACCAGGGTGGCCGCCTTCGTGAGCATGGCCTCGCGCCGCGCCGTCCCTGTCGCCCGACCGGTCATGTGCTGTACGCCGAGTTCTCGTGGACGTACGCCGTCGTGAGGTCGTTGGTGCGCACCGTGGCCGTCGCGTCGCCGGCGTGCAGGTCGAGGAGCACGTGCACCTCCCGGCCGTCGAACCGCACCAGCGCCGGGTCCTCGTGGGCCGCCCCGGCCTGGCACACTTGCACGCCGTTGAACGTCACGTCGACCGCGAAGACGTCGAACGTGGCGGTGGTCGTGCCGATCGACGCCAGAACCCTTCCCCAGTTGGGATCCTCGCCGAAGACGGCGCACTTGAACAGGTTGGACCGGGCGATCGACCGGGCGACCTCGACGGCGTCGTCCTCGGTCAGGGCGTTGACGACCTCGAGGCTGATGTCGTGGGCCGATCCCTCGGCGTCGCGCAGCAGCTGGTCAGCGAGGTCCGCGCACAGCTGCCGAACGGCCTCGTCGAAGTCGTCGTCAGCCGGCGTGATCCCGGACGCCCCGGACGCCATCAGCAGGACCGTGTCGTTGGTGGACTGACAGCCGTCGGAGTCGAGGCGGTCGAAGGTCGTGCGGGTCGCGGCCCGTAGGGCTCGGTCGCAGTCCTGCGCCGTGACCGCCGCATCCGTGGTCAGCACGACGAGCATGGTGGCCAGCGCGGGTGCGAGCATCCCTGCGCCCTTGGCCATGCCGCCCGCCGCCCAGCCGTCGCGGCGCACCAGCGCCTGCTTGCTGACGCTGTCGGTGGTCATGATGGCCGTGGCGGCGTCGGCCCCGCCTCGGTGGTCGAGCGCCGCGTGGGCCTCGCGCACCCCGGCCAGCAGCCGCTCGCCGCTGAAGAGCGGGCCGATCAGACCGGTCGAGCAGACGACGACATCCCCTGCGGCGTCGTCGAGCAGCTCACCGACCAGCTCGGCGGTGGCATGCGTGACCTGGAAGCCGGCAGGGCCGGTGCCGCAGTTGGCACCGCCGGAGTTCAGCACCACCGCGCGGACCGCGCCGTCCTTGACGACCTGTTCGCTCCACAGCACCGGGTTGGCCTTGAAGCGGTTGGAGGTGAACACGGCAGCGGCGGCCCGGGCCGGTCCGTCGTTGACGACGAGGGCGACGTCGCGCGCACCGCCGCTCTTGAGCCCGGCGGTCACCCCGGCCGCGCGGAAGCCCTGCGGCTCGGTGACGCTCACGGCGCGACCCCGCTCGCCGACAGGCCGGCGGTCTCGGACAACCCGAGCATGAGGTTGGCGTTCTGGAGCGCTTGACCCGCGGCGCCCTTGCCGAGGTTGTCGAGGGCGCTCACGACGAGGATCCGGCCGGAGTCGGTGTCGACGGTGGCCTGCAGCTGGCAGGCGTTGGAGCCCAGCGTCGCCGCCGTGTGCGGCCACCGGCCCGCAGGAAGGACGTGCACGAAGGGCTCCTGGTCGTAGGCGGCGTTGAGGAGGTCGCGGGGGTCGCGACCGTCGAGCGGCCTCGCCGTCACCGTCGCGAGGATCCCCCGCGGCATCGGCGCGAGGACCGGGGTGAAGGACAGGCTCGTCGCGCCCGTCGCCTGCTTCACCTCGGGCACGTGCTGGTGCGCCCCCACCTTGTACGGCGACAGGTCTCCCATGATCTCCGTGCCGAGCAGGTGAGGCTTCGCCGCCCGCCCGGCGCCGCTGGCACCGGACGCGGCGACGACCACGACGTCGGCCGGGTCGGCGAGGCCGGCGGCGAGCAGCGGAGCCAGCGCGAGAATCATCGCCGCCGCGTAGCACCCGGTGCTGGCGACGCGGGTCGAGGCGGCGATGAGGTCGCGGGCCCCGGGGAGCTCGGGCAGGCCGTACGTCCAGGTGCCGGCGTGCTCTCCGCCGTACCACCGCTCCCAGGCGAGCGGGTCCTGCAGCCGGTGGTCGGCGCCGAGGTCGACGACGCGGGTGTCGGTCGGGAGCTCGACCGCGAGGGCGGCCGACTGCCCGTGCGGCAGGGCCAGGAACACGACGTCGGCGCCGGTCAGCGCCTGCGCCGTCGTCGCCTCGAAGACCCGGTCGCGCAGCTGTGGCAGGTGGGGGTGCGTGTCGGTGACGGGCTGCCCGGCACTCGTTCCGGCGCACAGTGCGCCCAGCTCGAGCTCCGGGTGCGCGAGCAGCAGCCGGAGCAGCTCACCTCCGGCGTACCCGCTCGCCCCAGCGACAGCGGCGGTCAGTCCCATGCACAGACCATACAGGACTCTGCATGGCTATGCAGACGGGGGGTCAGGCCGGCTTCACCTGGTAGTTGCCGCCGGCCAGGGTCCCGCCGTCGTCGAGCCGCCACGACGACCCGTCCTTGGTGACCACGAGGCGCACGGTGTCGGACGAACCCGGCTCGCCGTTGTCCACGATCGTCAGGGTGTAGCGGTACCCGGCGGTGCCGTTGACGGACGCGGCGCCCGTGACCGTGGCCTTCGCCCCGTCGAGGACCAGGTGGCGGACCCCGTCCCCCGTCACCTTGGTACCGAGCTTGTCGTCGTAGGTCAGGTCGCCGCTGATCGCGGACGAGCCGGCGGCCTTCTCGGCGCTCGCCGCGAGGTGGTGCTTGGCGCCGCCCACGTTCCAGAAGCCGCCGCCGCTCACCTTGCCGTTGGAGTCCGGGGGCGCCGCCGTGCACCCGATGAGGCACGGCAGGACCGGCAGGACCACACCGAGCCAGGTCACGGTCGTCGACCCGCTGACACCGGCGCTCGTCGCCGTGGCTGTCTGGGTCCCGGGCGCGCCCGACAGGGCGGTGGCGCGCACCCGGCCGTAGGTGTCGGTGACCGTGGTGGCGCGGTCGACCGTCCCGACGCCGACGCTGGTCCAGCTCACGACGGCGTTCGGGACGGGGATGCCGGCAGCGCTGGTGACGGTCGCCGTCAGGGTCACGGGCTGGCCGGTGAGGGACGCCGGCGCGGACGCGGTCAGTGCCACCTGGGACGGTCCCGGGCGCACCGGGAGGACGGTGCCGGGCGGGTAGGTCACGGACCACAGCCCACGCACCGCCTCAGCGGTGGTCGCCAGGCCCGCCTTGGCGACCGCCGTCCAGCGACCGACGACCGGGTTCACCACCGACAACCGCTCGTTGGGAGCCGAGGTGCAGAAGGAGCTGTAGCCGTTGGGCTGGGTGGTGGGGTCGCAGGACAGGAACGTGCTCTTGAACAGGCTGCCATCCGGCCGGAACAGGTCCAGGTCCACGTCGGTGTTGGTGGCGACCACCTTCTCCGGACCCCAGTCGATCATCACGTCCAGGCCCTGGGCGCCGGGGAGCACGTCGTACGTCGTGGTCACCGTGCCGGTGGAGAGGAACGCGCCGGCACCGACCGTGCCGGCGAAGGTCACGACGTCGGTGGCGACCCCGCTGTCGTAGGTCTGCGTCTGGGTTCCCGCAGCCGCTGCCTGCACCGCGGCGAAGGCGTTCGCGTAGCCGGCGCCGACGGAGTACTGCTGGTAGCCGACCATCGGGGTCGCGGTGTTCTGCAGGACGTTGCGCACCTCGAGGGGGGTCAACCACCGGCCCCGGGAGGTCTGGGCCGCCTGCTGCATCAGCGCCACGACGCCGGCCACGTGCGGGGACGCCATCGAGGTGCCGGAGGAGGCGACGTAGGACGTGGCGTCGTCGCCCTGCGCCGCATCGGGGTCGGTGCCCTGCGGGTCGCCGGCGCCGGCGGCGACCATCGTGAAGCCGGTGCGCGCGCGCACGGACGTGATGACGTCACCGGGGGCGGTGACGGTCGGGTGCAGCTGCGGGTGGCCGGGGACGCCTTTGCTGGAGAAGAACGCCTGCTGGCCGTTCTTCAGGCCCCCACCGACCGAGATCGCGTGCGGGTTGGCGCTGAACATGTTGAGGCTGTCGGTGCGGGTGCCGTCGTTGCCGGCGCCGAAGGTCACCGAGACTCCGGCGTTCCAGGCGGCGTCGATGGCCAGGTTGACCGGGTCGCCCGGGTCGTACGGCGTGAACGCGCCGGGTCCCCAGCTGTTGTTGATGACCTTCAGGTTGTACTGGACCCGGTGGGCGAGCGCGTGGTCGAAGGCGCCGAGGACGTTGACCGCCTCGACGACCTCGCCGGTGCCGTACCCGACGAGGTGGGCTCCCCAGGCGACGCCGCGGTACTTCTCCGGGTCGACGCCCGCCGTACCCCAGCCGGCGGCGATGCCCGCGACGTGCGAGCCGTGCCCGGACGTGGAGTCGGTGCTGATCTGGTCCTCGAGGTAGACGACGGGGTCGGCGACGACGTCCTGCCGTCCCAGCACCTTGACGTTCTGGACCAGCTTGACGGGGGTGCCGTTGCAGAACGCGGCCGCGGCGCACAGGTCGGGGTGGCTGCCGTCGACACCGGCGTCGATCACCGCGATGCCCACGCCGGCGCCGTTGGCACCGAGGTCGCTCCAGACGCGCGCCGCGCCGGTCGCCCGGGTCGCGGTGTCGGACAGGAAGCGGTAGCGGGTGTTGGGGTAGACCCCCCGCACGCCGGGCAGCGCCCGCAGCAGCGCGGCGGCACTCACCGGCGCGACCACCACCGCCGCCGGCACCTCGGTGAACCCGTGCACGGCGTCCGACACCCCGCGCAGGACGTCGACCTGATGCGTCGACGGCGGGGCGCCGTAGGTGACGATCCAGCTCGTGAGCGCGGGGGCCGCGGCCTGAGCCGGTAGCGCGAGGGTGCCCGCGAGCAGGAAGGCCATCAGGGTGACGAAGGTGCGACGCAGCGTGAGCATGCTGCCCACCCTCCCGGCCACCATCCGGGACGACCATGGCCCGTTCGGGCCATTGACCCTGCGTGACCGGAGGATGTCCGGGTCCGTCCGGGTAGTCCTGTCCGTCAGTCGCGGTAAGGCACCAGACGCAGCGTGCCCTGGTCGCCGTCGGCGGTCGTCGCCGTCGTCGTGACGTGCACGAACCGACCGTGGAAGGCGTCGAGCTCACCCGTGCCGACACGCCGCACCAGGTCCACGAACGGCGCGACGTCCCGCCGCGGTGCGTCGCGGAACTCGGGGTGCGCCCGGAGGAACCCCTCCGGGAAGGCGTCGGTCATGTCGGTCCGCACCAGCCCGGGGCTGGCGGTGAGCAGCGTGACGCCAGTGCCCTCGAGCTCGAGGGCGACGCCCTCGGCCAGGCGCTCGACCGCGGTCTTGCTGACGCTGTAGGCGCTCGCGCCGTCCACCGGCTCCTGACCGAAGCCACTTCCGACCACGACCAACCGGCCACTCCCGCGCGCGACCATGCGCGGGAGCAGTGCGTGCAGGAACAGCGCCACGCCGCGCAGGTTGACCTCGACATCGCGCCACCACGGCCGCCGGGTCGGTCTCCCAGAACCGGCCGCCGGTGGAGAAGGCGCCTGCGTTGAGCACCGCGAGGTCGGGCAGGTCCGCGACGGCCCGCGCGACGGCCGCCGGATCGGTCGTGTCGCCCGGGATGGCGATCGCTCCCTGGACGTCCGCGAGCGCCGCCTCGTCACGGCCGGTGATGCCGACCTGCCAGCCGTCAGCGATCAGGGCCTCGGCCACGGCACGGCCGATGCCACGGCTGCCACCGGTGATCAGCGCTCTCATGCGCCCCTCAGCACGGCTCCGTGGGCCTCGGCGGCAGCAGCGACGGCAGCGTCCCGGGCAGCGAGCACCTCGTCGTCGACCAGCGTCCGGTCCGGGGCGCGGAAGCGCAGCGAGTAGGCCAGCGAGCGGCGTCCCTCCCCCACCTGCGGTCCGGTGAAGACGTCGAACAGCGCGACCTGCTCGAGCAGCGGCCCGGCGTGCTCGCGCAGCGTCGCCTCGACGTCGCCGGCGAGGACGGTGTCGTTGATGACGAGCGCCACGTCCACCGAGCTGGGCGGGTACGGCGACAGCGTCGGTGCCGACGACCGGTCCGTGCGCGACCGCGGCAGCGACCAGCGCATCGAGGTCGATCTCCGCGACCACCGTGCGGCGGGCAGGCCGAGGGCGCCGAGGACCCGCGGGTGCAGCTCCCCCGCCGTACCGACCTCGCGGCCGTCCAGGAGCACGCGGGCGCAGCGGCCCGGGTGGTACGGCGCGACCTGGCCGCGGGCGACGGTCAACGTCACGCCCAGCGCACGACCCAGGGCGAGGAGCACCTCGACGGCGTGCCCGACCTCGACCGGCGCACCGAGCCGACGCCCGGCGAGGGCGAGGGCGGCGTGCCGGGGCTGCGCGGGCAGCGCCGCGTCCAGGGCCGCGAGCTGCTCGTCGGTGGGTCGCTGGCTGACCTTGGGGACCTCGGGCACGGGGGTGCCGGTGCCGCGGAACACCGAGCCGGTCTCGAAGACGGCGACGTCGAGCAGGCCGCGGCCCACGTTGCGCTGGAGCGCCGCGAGCAGGCCGGGCAGCAGGCTGGGGCGCAGCAGGCCCTCCTGCTCCGACAGCGGGTTGAGCAGCGCGGGCGGCGCGTGGCCGGTCAGGCCGAGGGCGTCGACCGTCGCCGCGGCGACGAACGGCGGGGTGACCACCTCGACCAGCCCGGCGGCGGCGAGGGCACGGCTCGCGGTGCGGCGCACCCGCTGGCCCTCGGTCAGCCCTCGACCGGCCGGTGCGGTCGGGAGCAGCACGGGCACGGTGTCGTAGCCCTCGAGGCGGACGACCTCCTCGACCAGCTCAGCAGCTCCGGTCAGGTCCGGTCGCCACGGGGGCGGGCTGACGAGCAGCAGGTCACCGGCGACCTCGACCTCGCAGCCGACGTCGACGAGCCGACCGACGACGACCTCAGGGTCGTAGGGGCGGCCGGCGACCTGGCCCGGCTTGCCGACGGGGAGCCGCAGCACCGGCCGGCGGGCGCGCGCGTCGGTGTCGGTGACAGGACCGGGGGTCGCTCCGCCGAGCGCGCACAGCAGGGTGACGATCGCGTCCGCCGCGGCGGGCGCGAGGTCGGTGTCGACGCCCCGCTCGAAGCGCTTGCTCGCCTCGCTCGGCAGGCGGTGCCGGCGGGCGGTGCGGGTGACCGAGGTGGGGTCGAAGTGCGCCGCCTCCACGAGGATCGACGTCGTGGTCGCGGAGATCTCCGTCGCGGCACCACCCATCACGCCGGCCAGGCCGATGGGTCCGGAGTCGTCGGTGATGAGCAGGTCGCCGGGGTGCAGCGCCCGGTCCTGGCCGTCGAGGGTGGTGAGCCGCTCGCCGGCGCGGGCGCGACGGACGACGACCGGACCCGTGAGGGTGTCGAGGTCGTAGGCGTGCGTCGGCTGGCCGAGGTCCAGCATCACGTGGTTGGTGACGTCGACGGCCAGGGAGATCGGCCGCATGCCGGCGAGCACCAGCCGGCGCTGCAGCCACGCCGGCGACGCCGCCGCGGGGTCGAACCCGGTGAGCACGCGCGCGACGAACCGGTCGCAGCCGGCGTCGTCGAGGCGCACCTCGTAGCCGCCGTCGGTCGCCGCGGGGCTCGCCGCCAGGCCCTTGTCCTGCAGCGCCAGGCCGAAGGCGGTGGCGACCTCGCGCGCGACGCCGCGGATCGACAGGGTGTAGCCGCGGTCCGGGGTGATGGCGATGTCGAGCACGGCATCCTTCAGCCGCAGGTGCTCGACCACGTCGACGCCGAGGTCTCCGTCGGCCAGCACGAGGATGCCGTCGCTGCTGTCCGCCAGGCCGAGCTCGGCCTCGCTGCAGATCATCCCGTCGGAGGTCCGGCCGTACGTCTGCCGCGTGGCGATCTCGAAGCCGCCGGGCAGCGAGGCCCCGGGCAGCGCGAACGGCACCAGGTCACCGGCGGCGAAGTTCTGGGCGCCGCAGACGACCTCGTGCACCGCGGTGCCGACGTCGACGTGGCAGTGGCGGATCGTCTTCTTCGGCAGGAACTCGGTGAGCTCCTCGATGTCGAGGACCCGCCCGACGACGACGCCCGTGACGTCGTCGCCGTACCGGTGGACCTGCTCGACCTCGAGGCCGGCACGGATCAGCGCGGTGGCCACCTCGTCCGGCCCGGCGGTGAGGTCGGGGACCCAGTCCTGCAGCCAGGACATCGGGACGCGCATCTCAGGCCTCCGTGCCGAACGCGAGGGTGAACCGCTGGTCGCCCTCGTAGAGGTCGCGGATGTCGGTGATGCCGTGCCGGAACATCAGGGTGCGGTCCAGGCCCATGCCGAAGGCGAAGCCGGAGTAGCGCTCGGGGTCGACACCGCACGCGACGAGCACCGCGGGGTTGACCATGCCGCAGCCACCGATCTCGATCCAGCCCTCGGACGAGCAGACCCGGCACGGCTCCCCCGAGCCGAGGCAGGCGAAGCACTGGATGTCGAGCTCGGCGCTCGGCTCGGTGAACGGGAAGTACGACGGCCGCAGCCGGCTCGCCAGGGCGCTGCCGAACATCGCCGCGGCGTACGCCTCGAGGGTGCCGCGCAGGTGCGCCATCGTGATGCCCTCGTCGACGCACAGCCCCTCGACCTGGCCGAAGACCGGGGAGTGCGTGGCGTCGAGGGCGTCGTTGCGGAACACCCGCCCCGGGGCGACGACGTAGCAGGGAAGACCGCGCGCCAGCAGCGAGCGGATCTGCACCGGGCTGGTCTGCGTGCGCAGCACGACCCCGCTGCCCTCGGGCGCGAGCCACAGGGTGTCCTGCATCTCGCGCGCCGGGTGGTCGGCGGGCATGTTCAGGGCGTCGAAGTTGAACCACTCGTGCTCGACCTCGGGACCCTCGGCGACCTCCCAGCCCATGGCCACGAAGACGTCGGCGATGCGCTCCTGGACGGTGGTCAGCGGGTGCCGCGCGCCGACCGGGACGACCCCGGGAACCAGGGAGACGTCGACGCGCTCGTCCACCAGCACCCGTGCGTCGCGCTCGTCCTCCAGCACGGCCCTGCCGGGCCTCGAGGGCCTCGGTGAGCGCCGTACGCACGGCGTTGACGCGCTTGCCGGCCTCGCCCTTGGCGGCCGGCGGCAGCGGGCCGATCTCGCGGTTCGCCAGGTTGACGTGCGCGGAACCACCCAGGTGGGCGGTCTTGGCGGCGGCCAGCTCGTCCAGGGAGGCGGCGTTTGCGAACGCGCTCAGGCCGCTGGCCTGCGCGGCCGCGAGGGCCTCCGGGGACAGCAGGCTGACCTGCTTCGGGTCGTAGTCAGGCGCGGACAACGTGGGTGCTCCAGTTCGAGGGGTACGGCGGGTGAGTCTGCCAGGGCGCCCGCCGGAGCATCCCTACTGTTCGTAGGGAGGCGTGCCGGCGGGCAGGACGAAGCGGAACCGCGCTCCCCCGCTGTCGGCGCGACCGACCTCGACGCTCCCGCCGTGGGCCTCGACCAGGCCCTTGACGATGTAGAGGCCCAGGCCGGTGCCGCGCCCGCGGTTGCCCCGCCAGAAGCGGGTGAACACGCGCGCAGCCGTCTCGGGCGGGATGCCCTCGCCCTCGTCCTCGACGACGACCTCGAGGCCGCCGCCGAACGGCGCCACGGTGGTCGTGACGGTGCCCGCGCCGTGCCGCAGGGCGTTCTCGACGAGGTTGCCGACGATCTGGTCGATCTTGTCGGGGTCGGCCCACAGCTCAGGCAGCCCGTCGTGCACGTGCGTGACGAAGCGGCTCTCGGCCTCGCCGTCGGCGACCCGGCCGGCCACGGCCTTGGCCACCGCCTTCGGGAGGTCGACGACCTGCTTGCGGATCTCGAGGCGGCCCGAGTCGATGCGGCTCACGTCAAGCAGCTCGGTCAGCAGCCGGGTGACGCGGTCGGCGTCCGCGTTCACCGTCTGGAGCATGAGCTTCTTCTGCTCGTCGTTGAACCGGTCCCACTTGGCCAGCAGCGTGGCGGTGAAGCCCTTGACGCTGGTGAGCGGGCTGCGCAGCTCGTGGGCCACGGTGCTGACGAGGTCGGCGCGGCTCCGGTCCACCCGCTCGCGGGCCCGGTTGTCGCGGAGCACCAGGACGAGCCGCTGCAACGCCCGCTGGTCGTCGCGGACGAACGAGGCCGTGACGAGCAGCTCCCGGCCCGACAGCGGGCCCTTGCTCACGGTCAGGCGTCGCTCGGGCTGGCGCTGCCGCGAGGCCAGGCCGGCGAACGGAGCGGTGCACTCCCACCAGTCGCGCTGCTGCTCGTCGACGAGCGGCAGCAGGTCGCGCAGCTCGCGGCCGACGAGGGCGTCGCGGGTGGTGGACAGGATGCGCTCGGCCGCCGTGTTGGCGACCGTCACGGTGCCGGCTGGATCCACGACGAGGACGGCGTCGGGCAGCTCGTCGTACGCGCTGGTGTCCATCGCCCCTCCTTCGGTCGTGACTCTAGGGCTCGACTCTAGGCACGGAGGGCGCGTGCGGAGGCGAACAGGCACACCGCGGCGGCCGTGGCGAGGTTGAGCGACTCGGCCCGGCCGCGGATAGGGATCCGCACCCGGAGGTCCGCTGCCGCGAGCGCGTCCTCGGGCAGGCCGTGGGCCTCGGTGCCGAGCAGCCAGGCCGTGGGCCGGGCCAGCGCCCCGCTGTCCGACAGGTCGTCGAGGTCGTGCTCACCGGCGCCCGTGGTCGCGAGGACCTGCACGCCGCGGGCCTTGAGGGACGTCAGCGCGTCCTCGAGGGACGCACCGGCGACGACGGGCAGGTGCCACAGGCTGCCCGCGGTAGCGCGGACGCACTTGCCGTTGTGCGGATCGACGCTGTCGCCGGTCAGGACGACGGCATCGGCGCCGGCCGCGTCGGAGGCACGGATGACCGTGCCGGCGTTGCCCGGGTCGTTGACCTCGTGCAGCACGGTGACCAGACGAGGGGAGGTCAGGGCCTGCGCAAGGGGGACGTCGAGGAGCGGCGCGATCCCCACCAGCCCCTGCGGCGTCACGGTCTCCGCGACCGCGGCGAGCACCTTGTCGTCGACCTCGACGATCTCGACCCCCCGGTCGGCGGCGGCGCGGGCGAGGTCGCAGGCGGGGTCGGTGGTCCACAGCTCGAGCAGCGTGTCGAGGGCTTCGCGGACGGCCTGGGGACCCTCCACGACGAACCGCCGCTCGGCCACGCGGGCCGAGCGGCGGTGCAGGCGTCGTGCTGCCTGGACCCGCTCGTTGCGGGTCGAGGTGATCAAGCGGGCTGGTTGACGTCCGCCGGGAGAGCCGCCTTGGCGATCTCGACGAGCGCCGCGAAGGCGGGGGCGTCGTTGACGGCCAGCTCGGCCAGGTTCTTGCGGTCGACCTCGACACCCGCGGCCTTGAGGCCCTGGATGAGGCGGTTGTAGGTCATGCCGTTCAGCCGGGCCGCCGCGTTGATGCGGGTGATCCACAGCTGGCGGAAGTCGCCCTTGCGCTTCTTGCGGTCCCGGTACTCGTAGGTCGAGCTGTGGAGCAGCTGCTCCTTGGCCTTGCGGTAGAGCCTGCTGCGCTGGCCGCGGTAACCACTGGCCTTCTCGAGCACCTCACGGCGCTTCTTCTGGGCGTTGACCGCCCTCTTCACGCGTGCCACGGGAAATCCTGTCTGTCAGCCCCGGGCGCGGACGCCTCGGGGAAAGGTGGGGTGAAGGGGTGGCCTAGAGGCCGAGGAGCTTCTTGGCCCGGCTGACGTCGGCCGGTGCGACCTCGGTCGTGCCGGACAGGCGTCGGGTGAGCTTGCTCGACTTGCGCTCGAGCAGGTGGCGCTTGCCGGCCTTCTCGCGCATGATCTTGCCGCTGCCGGTCACCTTGAAGCGCTTCTTCGCGCCGCTGTGCGTCTTCTGCTTGGGCATGTCGACGTCGTCCTGTCTTCTCGGGGAGCTCTGGTGGTGCGTTCGGGGTTACGTGGCGTCGGCGGCGGTCGGGGTGGTGTCGCCGCTGTCGCTCGTGGTGTTGGTGTCGGTGTCGGTGTTGGTGGTGCTGTCGAGGTCCGCGTCGATCACGGTGTCGATCACGGTGTCGACGTCGGGGTCGTCCTGGCTGGCGGCCGGGCCCTTGCTGGCGTCGGCGTTGCGCGCGTCCGCAGCGGCCTTCTTCAGGTCCGCCGCGTTCTTGTGCGGCGCGAGCACCATGATCATGTTGCGGCCGTCCTGCTTCGGGCTGGACTCGACGAAGCCGAGGTCCTGGACGTCCTCCCCCAGCCGCTGCAGCAGCCGGAAGCCGAGCTCGGGCCGGCTCTGCTCACGACCGCGGAACATGATCGTGATCTTGACCTTGTCGCCCTGCTTGAGGAAGCGGACGACGTGGCCCTTCTTGGTCTCGTAGTCGTGCGGGTCGATCTTCGGGCGGAGCTTCATCTCCTTGATGACCGTGAGCACCTGGTTCTTGCGGCTCTCACGGGCCTTCTGGGCCGCCTCGTACTTGAACTTGCCGTAGTCCATGAGCTTGGCCACGGGCGGACGCGCCATCGGAGCGACCTCGACCAGGTCGAGATCGTTCTCCTGGGCCATCTGCAGGGCCACGTCGATCTTGACGATGCCGACCTGCTCACCGTTCGGGCCGACCAGACGCACCTCGGGGACGCGGATCCGGTCGTTGATGCGGGGTTCAGCGCTGATGCTGTCTCCAGGGGTCGTGGTGGGGTGTCGCGACGCACCGGCCCTGTCATGACGAAGGGCCCCGCGCGCTGCGCAGGGCCCACTCCGACTGCACGGGGGCAGCCACGACACCGACGAGCACGGAGCCCGTCAGGTCGACCGGACCTGACAGCCGCGAGGCCGTGCAGGTGGGAGGTGGGGCCTCCGCTTGCTCGACTCCCCCAAGGGGGAGCCGGGTCGCACCTGGAAGACTAGCAGGATGAGCTCTGAGCTGCGCGACCTCGCCGATGTCCCCGCCGCGGAGGTCATCTCCTCCGTCGCTGTCCACCTCATGAGCGCGTCGGCCGTGAAGTGCGGCCTGACCGACCTCGGCCCGGCCACGCTGGACCTGGACGAGGCGCGCAAGCTCATCACGGCCCTGGCCGGGCTGGTCACCGCGGCGCGTCCGGACCTGGGCGTCCATGCGGCTCCGCTGCGCGACGGGCTGCAGGCGCTGCAGAAGGCGTTTCGTGAGGCCTCCCCGATCCCCGACGAGCGGGGTGAGGGCCCCGGCGAGAAGCTCACCGGCCCCGTCTGACCTCCCGCCCTCGTCCCCGTCGGTCGCCTCAGGCGCGCCACCAGCGGCGGGTACGGCGGGGAGGCCGCGACTCGCCGAGGGGCAGGACCTCGTGTCCCGGACCCTGCGGCGCGACCTCCGCCAGGTCGAGACCGTCAGCGGGCAGCGCTGATCCCAGCCTGGTCACCAGTCGGTGGGCGAGGGCGGCGAGCGCAGCCGGTCCGAGCGGCGAGGCGGCACACACCCCGAGGACCGGTCCCTCCGGGCCGTCCAGCAGCCTGGCCGACAGCAGCCCCTCGCCCGCCAGCGCCCGGTGCAGGGCGGTCACCAGCCCGGGGGCGGGCTCCTGGACCGGGGCGGTAAGAGCGGCGGTTCCCCTCTTTGCCGCGAGGTTGCTGCCGACCACGGGGACGAAGCCGGCAGCGACGGCCGCGAGGTCGGTGACCACGAAAGCGGCGCCACCCGGGTCCAGGACGACCGCAGCCGCCCGCTCGTCCTGCGCGGCGGCGCAGGCCTGCGGTCCGGTGAGGCGGACCGGGCGGGCCTCGAGCCGCCAGCGCTTCAGGGACGCGAGGTCGGTGAAGACCGGCAGGGCGCGGGAGCCGTCCTCGGCCGCCAGCAGGACGACGGCCATCTGCGCGCTCGACTCCTGCCGCAACCCGTGGGCTCCGGTCTCGACCCCGGTCGCGGTCGCCGTGATCGCGGCGAACACCCGGGCGTCGACGAACGCCGCCAGCACCTCGCTCGCGACCCCGGTCGCGAGCGCCGCGGCGAGCCGCGGGTCCGCCTCGCCGAGGTCCTCGGGGGCCGGCCCCGCCAGGCCGGTGTCCTCGTCGCCCGTCACGCGGCCACGCTAGCGAGGCGGTCGCCCCGTCGACGAGTGCGGGCTCGGAGGCCGGCGCGGCAGGCCGGATCAGCCGTCGGTACGGGCGGCGCTGAGCAGGACGACGCACTCGTCGAGCGCCGCGCGGGCCCGTGCACTGCTCGACACGCCGGACAGCAGGAACGCGAACCGCACGGCGTGACCGTCCGCGGTCGTGGTCCAGCCGGTGAGGGCGTGCGTCCCCGGCAGCGTCCCGGTCTTGGCGATCGCGACGCGCGCGGCCGCCGTACCGCACAGGCGCTTCTTCAGGGTGCCGTCGACGCAGGCGAGGGGCAGGGCTCGGCGCAGCGCCGCGTGGACGTCGCTGCCCTCCGCCGCGGCGAGCAGCGCCAGCTCACCGGAGGCGCTCTGCCGGTTGCGGCTGCTCAGCCCTGAGCCGTCCGCCATCGTCCCCACCCGAATGCCCAGTTGGCGCAGCACGACCGTGACCGCCTCGACGCCGTGCGCCGACGTCCCCGTCCCCCGGACGACGACGCCGAGCTCCTTGAGCAGCAGCTCGGCGGCGAAGTTGTCCGAGTCCTTCAACGTCCGCCGCACGAGGTCGGTGACGGAGGCGGACACGTGCGAGGAGTAGGTCGCGGCGGCGGCAGGAACCCGGCTCCGGCTCAGCGACGTCCCCACGGAGATGCCGTGGTCGAGCAGCATCCGGCGCAGGCGCTCGAGCGCCGGGAGCCCGGGGTCACGCAGGTAGGCCGCATCGCGTCGCCACCCGTTGCCGTCGAGCGCCATCGCGGACAGCGGGCCGCTGTCCTCCGGGACGAACGACGACTTCCACCCCGGCGCACGGCGGGCGGCGTCGTACCGCAGGTCGTCGAGCACCAGCCGTCCGGTGATCCGCCGGACGCCCTTGGCCCGCAGCTGCGCGGCCAAGGTGTCGAGCTGCCCGCTGGACAGGTAGGGATCACCGGCGGCCACCAGGTAGACGTCGCCCTCGACGTACGGCCCGCGCTGCACGGCCACCGACCGGAGCTCGGTGCGCAGCCGCCCTCCGGCGCCGAGGGCTGTCAGCGCCGCGAGGCCCGTGTACAGCTTCTCGGTCGACGCGGGGAGCACGGTCCGGTCGGCGGCCTGCCGGTAGACCGCACCCAGGCCGTCGACGTCCACGCCGGCCGACACGACCGAGGCCCCGCTCCGGGCGATCGCCGCGTGGAGCCGGGTACGCAGGTCCGCGGCGACCGACGTCGGCGAGGCTGCTGCCGGAGTGGTGGGCGCGACGAGCCCGACCAGCAGCGGCAGCAGGACGAGCAGCGGCGCGCGACGCACAGGAACCCCCGAGCCGGCAACGGGCGGCCACGTCACCGGTCACGCTCTAGGAGAGGCCGTCCCGAGCAGTGTGCAACAGCTTCCTGAGAGCGAGGACTCCCTCGACGGTGGCGTCGCCGTCATTGCTCTGTAGCCCCAGCAGCGCCACGGTCTCGTCGTCGTGCAGCTCGAGCTGCGCCCACGACGCTCCCTCCGGCAGATCGACGGAGACGACGAGGCCCCAGGGGAAGTACCGCTCCCCCAGCACGTTGCGGACCCAGATGCCGGTCACGTCCGCTCTGACGCGGAAGCGCGTCATCAGCAGGACCCCGGTCGCCATGAGCAGGCCGAAACCGAAGAAGGCCAGCTGGTCGCCGATGCCGAACGCCTGGCCGTCGGTGGCCCCCCGCGGCAGCAGCAGGGCCAAGACCCCGAACACGACCACGACGAGCGCCGCGACGCCCCGGCAGACCACCGTCAGCCGGCGGGGCGTGACGTCGACGGTCATGCCGGCACCGGCGTCGCGGGCGTACGGCGACCCGCACCACTGATCCCGACCGCGACCATCGTGAGGGCGGCGGCCAGCAAGGTCGTGGTCGCGACCCCTCGGCCGAGGTCCAGCAGGACGCCACCGAGCAGCTGACCGGCCGTCACGGCCAGCCCCAGCCGCAGCACGCCGAGCTGGCGCACGACGATGGACGCCATCGCCACGAACGACGCCCCGATCGGCCCGCCGAGGTAGAGCCACCACTGTCCCGGCCAGTCCAGGACGTCGACCCCGACGACGAGCTGCTTGACCAGCAGCGCGAGCAGCAGCGCGGTGGTGCCGACGACGAAGTTCACGAACGTCGCGATGGTCGCGCCGGTGGCCTGCCGGACCCTGCCGTTGAGGGCCTGCTGCACCGAGATCAGGGCGCCCGCCAGGACGACGAGCAGCAGCAGCAGCGGGCTGGCCAGCTGGAGACCGGCGTGCGCGCTCAGCGCGATGGCCACCAGGCACAGCAGCGCACCGGTGATGCGGGGCGGGCTCAGCGGGCGGTGGCCGCCCGGTGCGAGGCCGGCCTTGTCGACCGCCAGCCCACCGACGGTCGAGCCGGCCACCAGCCCCACGGTGAGCAGCGCCACGCCGATCTCCGGGGCCGCCGTGGCGCCCACCGCGACCAGCGTCGCTCCCCCGATCCCGCCGACCCGGGTCCACCAGGGGACGGCGCGCAGGTCCCCCCAGCGGGCGCGCACTCCCCGCCGTACGACGAGAGCGGTCATGAGCACCAGGCCGGTCCCGAACGAGACGACCGCCGCCAGCAGCGGGTCGTCCAACGCGCGGCCGAGGTCGCCGTTGATCCGTTGCTGCACCGCGACCAGCCCGCCGGACACCACGGCAGCGGCGATCGGGAGCGCCAGGCTGTGGCGCTCGGTCACTCGACGATCTTGGAGATGGGCAACTCGAGGATGTCGCGGGCGCCGGCTGCCTTGAGCGCCGGGATGAGCGTGTTGACACCCTTCTTCGGGACAACGGTCTCGAGCGCCTGCATGTCGCTGTGCGCGAGGGACATGACCGTCGGCGAGGTCATCGCGGGCAGCTCGGCGATGACGGCCTCGAGCCGGTCGGCCGGGACGTTCAGCTTGAGCAGCACGTGACCACGCGCCCGCAGCGCCCCCTGGATGAGGACGAGCAGGTCCTCCATGGCCGCGCGCTTCGTCGGGTCCTCGTAGGCCGCGCGGTTCGCGATGAGCTCGGTGCGGCTGGTCAGCAGCGTGGCGATGACCTTCAGGCCGGCCTTGCGCAGTGACGAACCGGTCTCGGTGAGGTCGACGATCGCATCGACGATGTCCGGGATCTTCGCCTCGGTGGCGCCGTGGCTGGTGAAGACCTTCGCCTTGACGCCGTGCTCCTCGAGGAACCGGCGGGTCGTCTCGGGCATCTCGGTGGAGATGCGGATGCCGTCCGGCAGGTCGGCGGCCGACTCCCAGGGCGACTCCTTCGGGACGGCCAGCACGACCGACACCACTGCCTCGCCGGCCCGGCCGCCCCCGATCTCCCCGAGGCTCACCACGTCGGCGTTCGTCTCGGTGATCCAGTCGCGCCCGCTGATGCCGAGGTCGAAGATCCCCTGCTCGACGTACGTCGGGATCTCCTGCGGCCGCAGGAAGCGGACCTTGTCGATCCGCGGGTCGTCGACCTTGGCGTGGTAGTCGCGGTCTCCGCCCCGGATGACAGCGAGGTCGGCGGAGCTGAACAGGTCGAGGACCTGCTTCTCGAGACTGCCCTTGGGCAGGACGACGGCGAGCATGAGGGATCTCTCTTCAGGGAGGGTGATCAGCGACCGGTGCGCAGCGACCGGAGCAGGTGAGCGGTGTCCAGGGCGGCCAGGGTGGCCTCGCGGCCCTTGTCCTCGTGGGAGTCGGGCAGGCCGGCGCGGTCGAGCGCCTGCTCGACGGTGTCGGTGGTCAGGACCCCGTTGCCGACGGGGGTGTGGCTGTCGAGCGAGATGCGGGTGAGCCCGTAGGTCACGGCGTCGCAGACGTAGGTGAAGTGTGGCGTGCCACCGCGCACGACGACGCCGAGGGCCACGACCGCGTCATGGGTCGCGGCGAGCGCCTGGACGACGACCGGGAGCTCGACGGCACCGGCGACGCGGAGGACGGTGGGCTCGTCGACCTCGCAGGCCTCGGCCGTGCGCAGCGCGCTGGCGAGCAGCGCGTCGGTGATCTCCGTGTGCCAGCGGGTCGCGACGACCGCCAGCGTGAGCCCCTTGGCGCAGAAGGTCTCCGCGCCCGGGGCGCCCAGACCGCTCATGGCGCCAGCAGCACGTCGTCGGCGCTGCCCTCGGTGTCCTCGTCCTCGAACGCGGCGAGGCCAGGCAGGTCGTGGCCCATCCGGTCGCGCTTGGTGCGCAGGTAGCGCAGGTTCTCCGGCGTGGCGTGCACGGCGAGCGGCTGTCGGCCGACGATCTCGAGGCCGTAGCCCTCCAGGCCGGCGCGCTTGGCCGGGTTGTTGGACAGCAGCGTCATGGTCTTGATCCCGAGGTCGACCAGGATCTGCGCGCCGGTGCCGTAGTCACGGGCGTCGGCCGGCAGGCCGAGCTCGAGGTTGGCGTCGACGGTGTCCGACCCGCCGTCCTGCAGCTGGTAGGCCTGCAGCTTGTGCATCAGCCCGATGCCCCGGCCCTCGTGGCCGCGCACGTAGAGCACGACGCCGCTCCCTGCCTCGGCGACGACCCGCAGTGCCGCATCGAGCTGGGGTCCGCAGTCGCAGCGGCGGGAGCCGAAGACGTCACCGGTGAGGCACTCGGAGTGGACGCGCACCAGCACGTCGTGGCCGTCCCCCAGGTCGCCCTTCACGAGCGCGACGTGGTCCACGCCGTCGAACGTGGACTCGTAGCCGACGGCGAGGAACTCCCCGTGGGCCGTGGGGATCTTGGCCTCGGCGACCCGCACCACCTGCTTCTCGGTGCGTCGTCGGAAGGCGATGAGGTCCGCGATCGAGATGAGCGCCAGGTCGTGCTCGCGGGCAAACTCCCGCAGCTGCGGCAGCCGCGACATCGTGCCGTCGTCGTTGACGATCTCGCAGATGACCCCGGCTGGGCGGAGGCCGGCCAGCCGCGCCAGGTCGACCGCGGCTTCGGTGTGGCCCGGGCGGCGCAGGACGCCACCGGGCTTGGCCTGCAGCGGGAACACGTGGCCGGGCCGGACGAGGTCGTACGCCGAGGTCTGCGGGTCGGAGAGCAGCATGATCGTGCGCGCCCGGTCGGCGGCGCTGATCCCGGTGGTCACGCCCTCACGCGCATCGACGCTGACGGTGAACGCCGTCTGCATGCGCTCGGTGTTGTGGGGCGCCATCTGCGCGAGCTGCAGGCGCTCGAGGGCGTCCTCCTCCATGGGGACGCACAACAGCCCGCGGCAGGCGGTCATCGTGAAGGCCACCAGCGCCGGGGTGGCGAGCTCGGCAGCGAAGACGAGGTCACCCTCGTTCTCGCGGTCCTCGTCGTCGACGACGACGATCGCCTTGCCGGCCGCGATGTCGGCGATGGCCCGCTCGATGCTGTCCAGGCCGGTGTCGCTCATGCGCGCGCTCCGAGCAGCTTCTCGACGTACTTGGCAGTGATGTCGACCTCCAGGTTGACCGGGTCGCCGGGGCCCTTGCGGCCGAGGGTGGTGAGCGCGAGCGTGGTGGGGATGAGGCTGACCTCGAACCAGCCGGGCGCGAGGGCGCTGACGGTGAGTGAGACGCCGTCGACGGTGATCGAGCCCTTCTGGACGACGTACCGGTCGAGGTCGGCGGGCAGGGACAGCCGGACGACGGTCCAGCTCTCCGACGGTGTGGTGTGCAGGATCTGCGCGGTGCCGTCGACGTGGCCCTGGACCAGGTGACCACCGAGGCGGTCCTGCAGGCGCACGGCGCGCTCGAGGTTGACGGGGCTGCCGACCCGCAGGGCGCCGAGCGCCGAGCGGTCCAGGCTCTCCTGCATCACGTCGACGGTGAAGGCACCGGCCTCGTGGGTCACCACGGTGAGGCAGACGCCGTTCACCATGATCGAGTCGCCGTGCTTGGCATCACTGGTGACCAGGGGGCCGCGCACGGTCAGTCGGGCGGCGTCGGGCAGGTCCTGCCACCCGGTGACCTCACCGAGCTCCTCGACGATCCCCGTGAACATGTCCGTCTCCCGTGCTCGGTGGCTCCGGGACGGACGGAGCGCGCGACTGTTGCTGCGAGTCTAGGGACACCGGACCCCGACAGCCGACCCTGAGGTCCCGCTGAGCGGGACGCGCCAGGGAGGTCCTCGTCACGCCTGGCGGGGCCGCAGCACCAGCCGCACGTCCTCACCGAACCGTGTGACGTCGTGCAGGAGCCACCGGAGGGCGTCGTCGACGGAGGTGATCCCCAGGTCCCCGACCGCGCCCGGTCCTGCGCCGAGCAGGGCCGGCGCGACGTAGGCGCGGATCTCGTCCACCAGTCCCGCGGTGACGAACGCCGCGGTCAGGGTCGGGCCGCCCTCGAGGAGCAGATGGACGACCCCCCGTGCCGCGAGGTCGGCCAGCACCTGCTCGAGGGACGGAACGTCGGTGAGGTGCAGGGTGGCGGCGCTGCCGTCGAGCACGCGCGCCCCGGCGGGGACCCGACCCGCGCGGTCCAGCACCACCCGGAGGGGCTGGCGTCCCGGGTCGGGGCGGACCGTGAGCTGCGGATCGTCGGCGAGGACGGTGCCGCTGCCGACGAGGACAGCGTCGACCTGGCTGCGGAACGCGTGCACGTCGGCGCGGGCGGCCTCGCCGGTGATCCAGCGGGAGGTCCCGTCGGAGGCGGCGACCCGTCCGTCGAGGGTGGTCGCCGTCTTCCACGTGACGAAGGGGCGGCCGGTCCGCTGGCGGTGCAGCCACGGAGCAAGCGGACCGGAGGCCACCTCGTCCTCGAGGACTCCGGTGACGACCTCGACGCCCGCAGCCCGCAAGCGCGCCACCCCGCCGCCCGCCAGGGCCGTCGGCTCGGCGCAGGCCACGACGACGCGCTGCACACCCGCAGCGAGCAGCGCGCTGGTGCACGGTCCGGTGCGGCCGGTGTGGTCACACGGCTCGAGGGTCACGACCACCGTGTGGACGGGACCCGGGGCTGCCTCCAGGGCGACCACCTCGGCGTGCCGCCCACCGGGGGGCTCGGTCGCCCCCACGCTGATCACCGCGTCGTCCGCGCCCAGCGCCACGGCACCGACCGGCGGGTTGGGGCTGGTGGTCCCGACGACCTGGGACGACACCGCGACGGCGCGACGCATGGCGCCGATCAGGACCGGGTCCACGCGCGTGCTCAGCGCCGCCGGTCGATCGCCACGAACGAGCCGGGCGTGCCCTTGGCGACGGTCTTCATCTCGCTGGCGGCCGCGATGACCTCGCGGAAGTCGCGCTCCGCCGCGCGGCGGTACGCCACCCCGATGCTGACGGTCACCAGGGCCTGCTGCCGCGCCTCACCGCGCCGGTCCACCACCTCGAGGTAACCCCGCCGCGCATCGGCCGTGTCGTGGTGCCCCGGCGACAGCGCGTCGAACTCGGCGGCGGCGTCCAGGCACAGCGGCTCGGCCTGCTCCGAGGTGCACACCAGCACGAAGTCGTCCCCGCCGACGTGGCCGAGGAAGGCCGCCGGTTCGCCCGCACGCAGCACGGCCCGCTGCAGGCAGGCGGCGAGCAGCTGGAGCAGGTCGTCGCCCCGGCCGAAGCCGTAGGCGTCGTTGAAGCCCTTGAACTCGTCGAGGTCCACGTGGCAGACGGCGTAGTCCTCACCCGCACCGGCACGACTGGCGATCTCGACGTCGATCCGGTGGTTGCCCGGCAGCCCGGTCAACGGCGACAGGGCGCGGATGTCGGCCGTACGGCGCAAGGTGCCACCGACGCGGGCCACCAGGTCGAGGGTGTCGAACGGCTTGCTGATCACGTCGTCGGCGCCCGCCGCCAGGCCGTGGTCCCGGTCGGAGCCCTCCGGGTCGTCGCTGAGCAGGATGACGGGCAGCGAGGAGGTCGGCGGGTGGGCCCGCAACTTCAGCAGCGTCTCCATGCCGACCGGTCCGGACGCGAGCAGCAGCAGGTCGGGTCGGGTGGCGACGGCCCGGTCGACGGTGCGGGCAGCATCGGCGAGCACGTCGACGGCGTACCCCTCGAGCTGCAGGTCGGCGGCGAGGAACCTCGTCAGGTCGGCGTCGTCGTCGACGACGAGGATCCGGCCGCTCACGACGCCGCCAGCGCCCGGAGCCGGTCGATGGCCGCGGCAGGGTCGGGATCGCCGTAGACCGCGCTCCCCGCGACGAAGACGTTCGCGCCCGCCTCGGCCGCGCGCTCGATGGTCTCGTCGCTCACGCCGCCGTCCACCTGCAGCCAGATGTCGCGGTCGCCGATCGCGTCCCGGCAGCGCCGGATCTTGGGCAGCGTGTCGTCCATGAACGCCTGACCGCCGAACCCCGGCTCGATGGTCATCACCAGCAGCATGTCGAAGGACCCGAGCAGGTCGAGGTACGGCTCGATGGCGGTCGACGGGTTGAGCGCGAGTCCCGCGCGTGCGCCGGCGGCGCGGATCGTGCGGGCTGTGCGCAGCGGCGACTGCGAGGCCTCGGCGTGGAAGGTCACGCTTCCCGCGCCGGCCTCGGCGTACGACGGCGCCCACCGGTCCGGGTCGTCGATCATGAGGTGGCAGTCGACGGGGATCTGCGTCGCCTTCATCAGCGCCTCGATGACCGGCAGCCCGAGCGTGAGGTTGGGGACGAACCGGTAGTCCATGACGTCGAGGTGCAGCCAGTCGGCGTGCCCCTCGACGCGCGCGGCCTCGTCCGCCAGGCGCGCGAAGTCGGCCGAGAGCATGCTGGGAAAGATCATCGGGCCGGCCATGCGGCGCAGCCTAATCCCTCCCTCAGGCCTTCTTGAGCACCGCGAGGAACATCGCGTCGGTCCCGTGCCGGTGCGGCCACAGCTGCACCGTGGGGCCGGCCCCGAGGTCGGGAACGCCGGGCAGCAGGGGCCGGGCGTCGACCTGGGTCAGTCCGGGGTGGCGGCGCAGCAGGTCGAGCACGGGCACCGCGGTCTCGGCCAGGTGCGGGGAGCAGGTGACGTACGCCAGCAGGCCGCCCGGCCGCAGCAGCCGCACGGCAGCGTCGAGCAGCTCACCTTGCAGCGCGGTGAGACCGGGCAGGTCGCTCGGCTGACGCCGCCAGCGCGCCTCCGGGCGTCGGCGCAGCGCGCCCAGGCCGGAGCACGGCGCGTCGACGAGCACCCGGTCGACCGTGCCGTCCGCGAGCGGGGGGCGCCGTCCGTCCGCGGTCACGACCTCGCGGACGCCCGCCTTGCGCACGAGCGCCGCGCGGTGCTCCTGTACCTCGACGGCCACCAGCCGTGCCCCGCGGTCGATCGCCAGGGCCTCGAGCAGGGCCGCCTTGCCCCCGGGGCCGGCGCACAGGTCGACCCAGAGCCCGTCAGGACCGTCGAGCTCAGCAGCGGCGAGGGCGAGGGCGACGAGCTGGCTGCCCTCGTCCTGGACGCCGGCCCGACCGCTGCGTACCGCCTTGAGCTCACCGGGGGCGCCACCCTCCTCCAGCCGGACGGCGCGCGCGGACCACGGCCCGGGGACCCCACCGGACTCGGCGGCCAGGACGTCGCGGTCCATAGTGCGCGCGACCAGGTGGACCTCGGGGCGCGCGTCGTCGGCGAGCAGGGCCAGCCGCGCCTCGGCCAGGTCTCCGCGCAGCGCGTCCCGGAACGCCTGGGTGATCCAGCGCGGGTGGGCGGTGTCCAGGGCGACGGCGTCGACCTCGTCCGCCGGTCGCAGCTGGGCCAGCCACGCGTCGAGGTCCTGGGCCGCGACCTTGCGCAGCACGGCGTTGCAGAACGCGCCAGGGCCCGCGCTGATGCGGGTGCGGGCGACGTCGACCGTCGCGCTGACGGCGGCGTGGCTGGGGATCCGGGTCCGGAGCAGCTGGTAGGCCCCGAGGCGCAGCACGTCGAGCACCGGGCCGTCGACCTGGGACAGCGGCCGGTCCACGCAGGCCTGCAGGACCACGTCGAGCTGCCCCTGTGCGCGCAGCGTGCCGTAGGCCAGCTCGGTCGCGAGCGCCGCGTCGCGTCCGGACAGCCCGCGTTCCTTCAGCAGCCCGGGCAGCACCAGGTTGGCGTAGGCGTCCTGCTCCCGGACCGCCTTGAGCACGTCAAACGCGGTGAGCCGGACCGGGTCGCGCGTCGGCTTGTGCAGCTGGGGTCGGCTGGGCCGGGGCGGCCCGTTGCGGCGTACGCGCTTGGCGGGGTCGTCGGTCATGTGAAGGCCTCTCCGGGCTCGACGCGCAGGCCGCGCAGCCAGTCGGCGGCGGCCATCTGGCCCTTGCCCTCGGGGCGCACCCAGCCCAGGCGCACGGCCTCGGTCGCCGTGCCGACGAGGTCCCCGTCGAGCACTCCGGGCTCGAGCAGCGCACCGGCCCGGGTGACGGGACCGAGCTTGACGCGCTTGTCGCGGAACGTCGTCCACGCGCCGGGCGCGGGAGTGCACGCCCGCACCAGCCGGTCGACGCGCAGGGCCGGCGTGGTCCAGTCGACGCGCGCGTCGTCGACCCCGATCTTCGGCGCGTGCGACACCCCCTCGGCGGGTTGGGGCACGGCGTGCACGGTGCCCTCGTCGAGAGCGTCGAGGGTGGCGACCAGCAGCCCCGCACCCGCGTGCGCGAGCCGGGTGAGCAGGTCGCCGCTGGTGTCCGCCGGGCGTACCTGCTCGGTGAGGGTGCCGAACACCGGGCCGGTGTCCATGCCCCGCTCGATGAGGAAGGTCGTCGCCCCGGTGACGTCGTCGCCGGCGAGGAGGGCGTGCTGCACGGGCGCCGCCCCGCGCCACGCCGGCAGCAGCGAGAAGTGCAGGTTGATCCAGCCGATCCGGGGCAGGGCGAGCGCCGACTCGGGCAGCAGCGCGCCGTACGCCACGGTCGGGCACGCATCGACCTCGAGCGCCTGCAGCGCGGCCTGGAAGTCGGGGTCGCGCGGGTGGTCCGGAGCGAGGACGGTCAGCCCGTGCTCGAGGGCGAGCTCCTTGACCGGACTGGGGCGAAGGGTGCGTCCACGGCCGGCCGGGGCGTCGGGGCGCGTGACGACCGCGACGACCTCGTGGCGGGACGCAAGCAGGGCCTCGAGGCTCGGAAGAGCCACCTCGGGGGTGCCGGCGAAGGCGAGCCTCAGGTCGCCCGTCCGAACAGCGGGTGCGGGCTGGCCTTGACGACCGGGACCGGCTGCTGGGACCACTCCGCGAGCCGGACCGCCTCGAGCGCCGCGCGCTTGGTCTCGGGGTCGAGGCGGTCGACGAACAGCACACCGTCCAGGTGGTCGGACTCGTGCTGCACGCAGCGGGCGAGCAGGTCCGAGCCCTCCACGGTGATCGGGTCGCCGTACTCGTTCTGGCCGTGCGCCACGACGTGCAGCTTGCGGACGCAGTCGAAGGTGAGGCCGGGCAGCGACAGGCAGCCCTCCGGGCCCTCCTCCTCCTCGTCGTGGGGGAAGTGCAGCACCGGGTTGATCAGGTGGCCGACGACGTCGTCCACGTCGTAGGTGAACACCCGGAGGCTCACGCCGATCTGGGGGGCGGCCAGGCCGACCCCGGGAGCCTCCTGCATGGTCTCGACGAGGTCCTTGACGAGGACGCGCAGCTCCTTGTCGAACGTCGTGACGACCTCGGCGGGCGTGCGCAGCACGGGGTCGCCCATGAGCCGGATCGGTCGCAACGCCATGCCTCCCATGCTAGGCGAGACGACCGAAGGGCTCAGGTGAGCGACAGCGGGTCGAGCTCGACGCGCAGCGGCTCCGCCTTGCGGGCGCTCCTCGTGCCCATCGCGGCCCGCAGCGCCGCGGCCAGGGCCGCGCCCTCCGCCCGGGGCACGCGGACGAACGCGCGCTCGCCCGTGCCGTCGGGCACCGGCCCGAGGACGTCCCCGACCGTGAGGTCGGCCAGCAGCTCCGCGACGGCACTGCTCGGCCCGGAGACGCTGGCCACGCGCGTCGCCGGGGGGAACGCCAGCTCGGTGCGCTCGGCGAGCTCGCGGGCGGCGAACCCCGCCGCGTCCCAGCGCAGCAGCGCCTGCACGGGCACCAGCCCCCGGTCCGCCACGACGACGACGGGAGCCTGCGGTCGCGCCAGGGCCGCCGCCGCCATCCAGCGGCGCAGCGCCTCCTCCCCCGCCCGCAGGTCGGCGCGCGTGAGCAGCGACCACGCATCGAGCAGCAGCACCGCGCCGTACCCGCCGTCGGCGACCGGCTCGGCGCCCGGGGTGCAGACGACGAGCTGCGGCCCGCTCGGGACCTGCGCGAGCACCTCGTCCCGCCCGCTGGTCCGCACGGTCGCTCCGGGGAAGGCCCGGCCGAGCTCCTCGGCGGTACGGCGCGCACCGGTCACCGACGCGCGCAGCTCGCGGCCCTCGCAGCGGGGGCAACGCCAGTCCCCGGCCAGCCGGCCGCACCAGCGGCAGGTCGCGATCGCGTGCCCGCTGGTCACCTGCAGCGGGCCGGCGCAGGCAGGGCACCGCGCCGGCGTGCGGTCCTGGCGGCAGGCCAGGCTGGGGACGTAGCCGCGGCGAGGGACCTGCACCAGGACGGGGGCGCCCGCGTCCAGGGCCGAGCGGGCAGCCTGGAACGCGAGGCCCGGGAGACGCGCCGCCTGCGCCGCGGGGTCGCGCGCCAGGTCGTCCTCCGAGGTGCCCTGCACCCGAGGGCCGAGCTCCCGGAGCACTGCCCGGTCGGGCACGATGCTGCGCGCCCACGCCGTGTCGACGAGCAGCTGCGCCTCGCAGGTCCGAGCGAAGCCGCCGATCAGCAGCGCCGCACCGCTCAGGTGCGCCCGCTGGACCAGGACGTCGCGCGTGTGGACGTACGGCGAGCGCGGCTCGGCGTGCAGGTCGTCCCCGTCGTCCCAGAGCACCACGAGGCCCAGGTCGCGCACCGGAGCGAAGGCGGCCGCGCGGGTGCCGACGACGACCTGGACGTCCCCGCGTCGGGCCCGCAGCCAGCGGCGGTAGCGCTCGGCCGGGCCGAGGTCCGCGCGCAGGGCGACGTGCGGGAGGTCGTGCGGGCTCGCGGCGAGGGCCGCGCTGACCCGGTCGACGTCCCGCGCGTCGGGGACGACCACGACCGCTCCCCTGCCGCCGGCGAGGACCGCCTGGACGGCGAGGGCGATCTCCTCCGGCCAGGTGGGCCCCGGGAGGGCGGACCAGACGGCCCGCGGCCCGCCGGTCGCGAGGGCGGCCAGGAACCCTGGTCCCTCGGGGTAGCGGCTCCACAGCCCCGGCTCCGGAATGTCCAGCGTCGGGGTGCCCGGCTCCGGTGTGCCTGGCTCCCCGGCGGGGCCCTCGGCCTCGACGCGGGCGTGGCGTGGTGGGATCGCGAGGCGCAGGACGTCGTACAGGCTGCCGGCCGACCGGTCGGCGACCGCGCGGGCGAGGGTGGCGATCTCCGGCGACAGGACCTGCTCGGGGCTCACGAGCGCCTGCAGCGGCTGCAGCACCCCGTGGTGCTCGGTCTGCTCGAGCCGCGCGAGCACGATCCCGTCGACCAGCCGGCCGGAGAAGCGCACCCGTACCCGGCAGCCGGCCTCCGCAGCCGCCATCGCCGCGGGGACGGCGTAGTCGAACGGCCGGTCCAGGTGCGCCACGCCCGTGTCGACGGCGACCCGCGCGACCGGCCGGTCCTCCGCGAGCGGCAGGGTCTTGCGGACGCGGGGCTTCGGCGTCACCCCGAGGTCCAGCTGCTCCGCCACGGCGCGAGGCTAGGCGACACCCCCGACGACCCCGCGCTCGCGCGGGATGACGCAAGGGCGCCCCGGGACGCGCGACGGCCCCGCCTCCCGGAGGGGGCGGGGCCGTGAGGGCAGCGGGACCTACTGGCCGGCCGCCTTCTTGAGCAGCTCGGCGCGGTCGGTCGACTCCCAGGTGAAGTCCTGGTCCTCGCGGCCGAAGTGGCCGTAGGCGGAGGTCTTGCCGTAGATCGGGCGCAGGAGATCGAGGTCGCGGATGATCGCGGCCGGGCGCAGGTCGAACACCTCGGTGATCGCGGCCTGCAGGACGCTGTCCTCCACGACGCCGGTGCCGAAGGTGTCGACGAACAGACCCACGGGCTCGGCCTTGCCGATGGCGTACGCGACCTGGACCTCGCACCGGGTGGCGAGCCCCGCGGCCACGACGTTCTTGGCCACCCAGCGCATCGCGTAGGCGGCGCTGCGGTCGACCTTGGACGGGTCCTTGCCGGAGAACGCGCCACCACCGTGGCGGGCGTAGCCGCCGTAGGTGTCGACGATGATCTTGCGGCCGGTCAGCCCGGCGTCGCCCATCGGCCCACCGATGACGAACTTGCCGGTCGGGTTGACCAGCAGGCGGTAGCCCTCGGTCTCGATGCCCAGGTCGGCGAGCTCGGGGTCGACCACGTGCTCCTTGATGTCCGGGGTGAGCAGCGAGGTGATGTCGATGTCCTCGGCGTGCTGGCTGGAGACCACCACCGTGTCGAGCCGGGCGGGCCGGCCGTCGACGTACTCGATGGTGACCTGCGTCTTGCCGTCCGGGCGCAGGTAGGGAACGGTCCCGTCCTTGCGCACGGCGGTGAGGCGCTTGGCGAGGCGGTGCGCGAGCGCGATCGGCAGCGGCATGAGCTCCGGGGTCTCGTCGCAGGCGAAGCCGAACATCAGGCCCTGGTCGCCGGCGCCCTGCAGGTCCAGCGCGTCCTGGTCGCCCTCGACGCGGTGCTCGTAGGCCTCGTCGACGCCCTGCGCGATGTCGGGGCTCTGCGCGCCGATGGAGACGCTGACGCCGCACGAGGCGCCGTCGAACCCCTTCTTGGAGGAGTCGTAGCCGATCTCGAGGATCGTCTCGCGCACGATGTCGGCGATGTTGGCGTAGCCCTGCGTCGTGACCTCGCCGGCGATGTGCACCTGGCCGGTCGTGATCATCGTCTCGACGGCCACGCGGCTCTTGGGGTCCTGGGTGAGCAGCGCGTCGAGGATGGCGTCCGAGATCGCGTCCGCGATCTTGTCCGGGTGGCCCTCGGTGACGGACTCGGAAGTGAACAGGCGACGCGACACGCTGGCTCCAGGAGGATCGGTGGCAACTCGCGCTAGAGGCTACCCGCCCTCACCGACGCTGCCGCAGTCCACGACGTACGACTGGGTCACCTGCTTGTCCCCCTGCGGCGCCTGCACGGTCGAGGTGCTCAGCTGGACCAGCTCGGTGCTGCTCAGCCGGTAGCTCGTGACCTTGACGGCGTACTGCCCGCCGCCCTGGTTCGCGGTGGCAGACCGCAGCTCGAGCCGACCCTCGGGCGTGCAGCGGAAGCCGTCACCGTGCTCCGTGCTCCCCCCGATCCCGAGCAGCGCCGGGGAGCCGTCGAGCTGCAGCTCGTGCAGCACCTTCCCGTCGAAGCGGTACGGCGTGAGGAACGTCGTGGAGGCGCCCTGCACCGTCTGGACGAACACCTCGGCGTAGCCGTCGCGGTCCACGTCCGTGCTGCCCATGATCTTCGGCGCAGCCGGCGAGTCGGCGTGCACAGGGGCGCTGACCTTTCGGCCGGTCGAGGACAGCGTGACGGTCAGCAGGTCGGTCGTGGCACGGACGGCGTCGGGCTCGCCGTCGCCGTCGACGTCCCCGTCGATCGCCGCGCGGGTGGCCGGGATCGACGGCACCGGCGTGGTCGGCACCGCCGTGGGCAGCTCACTGGGCTGCTCGTCGGGCGGCAGCGGCGTCACCGTGACGCCGGCGGTAGCAGTGGGGCTCGTCGTCGGGAGGGCGCCGGTGTCGGACGAGCCGCCGGAGCACCCCGCGGCAGCGAGCAGGAGCACGGCGACGAGGGTGCGCGAAGGGGCGGCCATGCGCGCCACCCTGTCAGAGCCCAGCGACACTAGGGCGTAGCGACACCCGGGCCGGGCGTCGCGTCGAGACGCGCGACCACGAGGTCCCAGAGCACGTCGGCGAGCGCGTCCTTGCTGACGAGCGGCACCTCGGTCACCGACCCGTCGCGGCCGAGCACGGTCGCGGCGTTGTCGGCGCCCTCGAAGCCGGTGGGGTGTCCGGTCTCCCCCACCTCGTTCACCACCAGCAGGTCGCAGCCCTTGCGAGCGAGCTTGGCGTGGGCGTGCTCGAGCACCGAGGCGTGGTCGTCGCCGGTCTCGGCGGCGAAGCCGACCACCACCTGCCCCGGCGACCGGGCGTCGACGAGGGCGCGCAGCACGTCGGGGTTCTGCACGAGCTCGACCGTCAGGGTGTCGGTCTTCTTGCGCTTGGTGGCCAGCCGCTCGGCGGGCCGGTAGTCCGCGACCGCCGCCGCCATCACGATCGCGTCGGCACCGACGGACTCGGCGAGCACGGCGTCGTGCAGGTCCTGGGCGCTCGTCACCCGCACGGTCTTGACGCCGGCCGGGTCGGGCAGCGCGCTGCTGGTGACGAGGACGACCTCCGCGCCTCGGGCCATCGCGGCGCGCGCGAGGGCATGGCCCTGACGACCGCTGGACCGGTTACCGAGGAAGCGCACGGGATCGAGGTGCTCGCGGGTGCCGCCGGCGCTGACCACGACACGACGTCCGGTCAGGTCGAGGGCGAGGCCGCCGCGGGCCAGCACCCGCCGGCACAGCACGGCGAGCTCCTCGGGGTCCGGCAGCCGACCCTTGCCGCTGTCGGCCCCGGTGAGGCGGCCGATCGCCGGCTCGACGACGAGCACGCCGCGCGACCGCAGGGTCGCGACGTTGGCCTGCGTCGCCGGGTGCTCCCACATCTCGGTGTGCATGGCCGGGGCGAGCACCACCGGGCAGCGCGCGGTGAGCAAGGTGTTGGTGAGCAGGTCGTCCGCGAGGCCGTGCGCCACGCGGGCGAGGGTGTTCGCCGTACAGGGCGCGACGACGACGAGGTCGGCCTGCTGGCCCAGCCGCACGTGCGGCACCTGGTGGACGTCGTCCCAGGCACTCGCGGTCACGGGCTTGCCGGACAGCGCCGACCAGGTGGCTGCGCCGACGAACGCGAGCGCGCTCTCGGTGGGCACGACGGTGACGTCGTGGCCGGTCTCGGTCAGCTGACGGAGCAGCTCGACCGCCTTGTACGCCGCAATGCCCCCGGTGACCCCGAGGACGACCCTGTGCACGGCGCGTGCTTGCGGTGCTTAGGCGCTGGTGTCGTTGGGGTCGATGACGTGCTCGTGGTGCAGCAGGCCACCGTTGATCTCGCGCAGCGCGATCGACAGCGGCTTCTCCTGCACACCGGTCTCGACCAGCGGTCCGACGTACTCGAGCAGGCCCTCACCGAGCTGGGAGTAGTACGCGTTGATCTGGCGCGCGCGCTTGGCGGCGTAGATGACCAGGCTGTACTTGGAGTCCGTGGCGTCGAGCAGCTCGTCGATCGGGGGGTTGGTGATGCCGATCGGGTTCGCGACGGTGCCGCTCATGGTTGCTCCAGGGTGTCAGGGGTTGACATCAACGCTACCAGCGCATCCGCCGCACGCTCGATGTCCTCGTTGACGATGACGGCCTCGAACTCCCCCTCGGCGGCCATCTCGACGCGCGCCAGGTCCAGGCGGCGGCGTACCCGCTCCTCGTCCTCGGTGCCGCGACCGGTGAGCCGGCGAGCGAGCTCCTCGAAGCTGGGCGGGGCCAGGAAGACCAGGTGCGCCTCCGGCATCGCAGCCTTGACCTGGCGGGCGCCCTGCAGCTCGATCTCGAGCAGGGCGGGGACGCCGTCGGCCAGCCGGTCGAGCACCGGCTGGCGCGGCGTGCCGTAGGCGTTCCCGGCGTACGTCGCGTGCTCGAGCAGCTCACCTACCGCCACCATCCGGTCGTACTCCGCGGCGTCGACGAAGTGGTACTCCACCCCCTCGGTCTCCCCCGGGCGCGGCGGACGCGTCGTGACGCTGACGCTGAGCCACACCTCGGGGTGGCGCCGGCGGACGGCCGCGATGACGCTGCCCTTGCCCACCCCGGACGGACCGGACAGCACGGTGAGCCGTCCTGTCACGAGGGGCTGAACTCCTTCAGCAGGGCCTCGCGCTGCTTGGCCCCCAGACCGCGCACCCGGCGGGACGGGGAGATCTCGAGCACCTCCATGAGCTTGCCGGCGCGCACCTTGCCGACTCCGGGCATGGCCTCGAGGACCGCGAGCACCTTCATCTTGCCGATGACCTCGTCCGTCTCACCGGTGGCCAGGACGTCGGCCAGGCTGGTGCCGGAGGACTTCAGGCGCACCTTGAGCGCGGCGCGGGCCCGGCGCGCCGCGGCGGCCTTCTCCAGGGCGGCGGCGCGCTGCTCGGGCGTCAGGGGTGGCAGGGCCACGCGGTGCTCACCTCGGGTGTCGGTGGGGGCGGATCGCTGAAGGACGTGCGCCGCAACCTAGCG
The DNA here is from genome assembly GCA_963760125.1 of uncultured Actinomycetota bacterium. GTDB lineage: Bacteria > Actinomycetota > Actinomycetes > Mycobacteriales > SCTD01 > RYN-111. The sequence continues at coordinate 40,679 of CAVXBV010000014.1, forward strand.
AGTCGATCATGTGCAGGGCAAAGCGCCCGCCCCCATCCACCCGCTGACCCCCACCCGTGATCTCCCACCCGTGATCCCCCACCCGTGATCCCCACCCGTGATCATCGGAGTGGGCGTACACAGATCAGCACCCAGAACTGTGTACGCCGACTCCGTTGATCATGAGGGGCGGGTCAGCGGGCGGGTCAGCGGGCGGGTCAGCGGGCGGGTCAGAGGGGCGGGTCAGCGGGCGAGGGACGCCGCGATCGCGGCGGCAGCCGCGCCGACGTCCGGCGCGCCGGTGATCGGCCGGCCGATGACCAGCAGGTCCGCCCCGTCGGCGAGGGCCTGCTGCGGCGTCGCCACCCGCGCCTGGTCCTGCGCGTCGGCACCGACCGGCCGGACGCCCGGCGTGATGAGCACGATGCCGGCGCCGACCTCGGCACGGACCGCCGCGACCTCGTGCGGGGAGCAGACGATCGCCCCGGCGCCCGCACCGACGGCGAGAGCAGCCAGGCGGCGTACGGCGTCGAGCGGCGGCCCGGAGAGCCCCACGGCGTCCAGCACCTCGGCGGAGAGGCTCGTGAGCACGGTGACCGCCGCGATGGTGACGTCGGGGGCGGCCTCGACGGCGGCGCGCACCATGTCGGCGCCGCCGGACGCGTGCACCGTGAGGTAGCGGGGACGGAGCGTCGCCACCCCGCGCGCGGCACCGGCCACCGTGTTCGGGATGTCGTGCAGCTTGAGGTCGAGAAACAGGTCGACCCCGGTCCCCCCGCGCACCGCCTCCACCACCGAGGGCCCGCTGCGGCAGAACAGCTCCAGTCCCACTTTCACGACCGACACGTGCGGCGAGACGGCCCGGGCCCAGCGGGCCGCCGTCTCCACGTCGGGAGCATCGAGGGCGACAGCGATGGGGGCGCGGGTGGGCACGGGTTAGTCCTCAGGCTCGAAGGCGACAGGGGTGTGCGGCACGGGCTCGTCGAACGGCTCGCCCAGGGGCTCCGGTTCGGGCTCCGGCGGCGGGCGGTGCGCCAGGCCGATCGCGTCGGTGAAGCGCTCGAAGCCGCGCTCGGCGAGCGCCCGGGCGAGCTCGTCGAGCACCCGGATCGGCGCGCTGGGATCGCCGAAGACCGTCGTCCCGACACTGACGGCGTTCGCCCCCGCGAGGACGAACTCGAGCGCGTCCAGTCCGGTGCGGATGCCCCCCATGCCCAGGATCGGTACGTCGGGAAGAGCCTGCCGGATCTGCCAGACGCAGCGCACCGCGACCGGGCGGATCGCCGGGCCGGACAGCCCTCCGGTGATCCCCCCGAGGGCCGGGCGCATCGTGTCGGTGTCGATGACCATCCCGAGCAACGTGTTGATGACCGACAGCCCGTCGGCGCCGGCGTTGACGCACGCGCGGGCGATCTCGGTGATGTCGGTGACGTCAGGGCTGAGCTTGGCGAAGACCGGGACACCGGGCGCCGCCGCTCGGCGCACCGCCTGCACGACGCTGGCGGCCGCCATCGGGTCGCACGCGAAGACCTGGCCGCGGTCCTCGACGTTCGGGCAGGAGATGTTCACCTCGATCATCGCCAGCCCGGGACGACCCCGGAGCTTCGCGGTGAGCTTGGCGTACTCGTCGACGCTGCCGCCGGCGATCGACACGACCGCCCGGGCGCCGCGGTCGGCGAGCCAGGACAGGTCCTTGTCGAGGAACGCGTCGATGCCGGGACCCTGCAGGCCGATGCTGTTGAGCATCCCGCTGGGCGTCTCGGCCATGCGCGGGGTCGCGCGACCGGACCGGGCGGCCAGCATGATCGACTTGGTGACGACACCGCCGAGCTCGGAGACGTCGAAGAACTGGTCGAGCTCCTGACCGGCACCGGCGCAGCCGCTGGCCGTGAAGACCGGGTTGGGGAAGGTGACCGACCCGAGCCGGGTGCTCATGTCGATGACGGGGCCCGCCACGGGAGCCGCGGCCTGACGCAGGGACATCTCGCTCATCAGTGGCCTCCGGTCCCGGCGTTGATCGAGCCCACGACGTCCGGGGGCACGGTGCCCACGTCGTCCCAGCGGACCCGGTCGCCGAGGAACACCGGTCCCTCGACGCAGGAGCGGACCATGCGGGTCTGACCGTCGTCGCCGATCACCGGCAGGACGCAGGTCATGCAGACCCCGACACCGCAGGCCATCGCCTCCTCCACCGCCACCTGGCAGGGGATCTCGCGCTCGGCGCACAGGTCGCTGACGGCGCGCAGCATCGCCATCGGCCCGCAGGCGTAGACGACGTCGGAGTGCGTGCGGTCGAGCATCTGCGGGAGCACGTCGCTGACGCGGCCCTTGGTGCCCCAGGACCCGTCGTCCGTGGTGATCTCGATGCTGCTCCCGACGCGCTTCGCGTCGAGCTGGCCGAACAGCCGGTCGGCGCTCCCGGCGCCCAGCACGAAGTCCACGCGACACCCTCGCTCGCGCAGCTGGGTGGCGAGCGGGAGCAGCGGCGCGCTGCCGTAGCCACCACCGACCAGCGTCGCCGTCACCGCGCTGGCCGGCAGGCGGAACGGCTTGCCGAGCGGGCCGACCAGGTCGAGCTTGTCCTGCGGCCGGCGGGCGGCCAACCAGGCCGTGCCCTTGCCGTGGACGGCGAAGATGAACTCCACCGTCCCGCCGTACACGCCCCGCTCCTTGACGTCGTAGATGGCGAACGCGCGTCGCAGCAGCATGCTGGACTCCGCGCCGCCGACCTGGACCGCGACGAAGTGCCCGGGGCGGGTCAGCTCGGCCATGCCGGGCGCCACGACGGTCATGGCGTGGTAGGCGCCGACCTTGCGGATGGACAGGACCTCGCCCTGCACCTGGACGGGCATCAGGCTCCCCTTTCCTGGTCGAGCCGCGCGTTGCGGATGACGGTGTGGTGCTCCTGCAGCGACGTGACGCCGATGTCGCCGCGGGCGAGCGCCTCGATCCCCTGCACGGCCGCGGCCGCGCCCTGGATCGTGGTGATGCACGGGACCCCGCGCGTGACGGCTGCGGTGCGGATCTCGTAGCCGTCCCGGCGCGCCCCGATCCCGAAGGGCGTGTTGAAGATGAGGTCGATCTCGCCGGCCAGCACCATCGGCACGACGTCGTCGCCGAGGCCGTGCGAGTGCTTGCCGACGACGCGGGCCATGACGCCGTTGCGGCGCAGCACCTGCGCCGTCCCCTCGGTCGCGAGGATCTCGAAGCCCAGGTCGCTCAGCCGCTTCACCGGGAAGATCATGCTCCGCTTGTCGCGGTTGGCCACCGAGACGAACACCCGGCCCTTGGTGGGCAGGTCGCCGTACGCCGCGGACTGCGACTTCGCGAAGGCGGTGCCGAACACCGCATCGATGCCCATGACCTCACCGGTCGACTTCATCTCGGGACCGAGGATGGTGTCCTGGCCGCGGAACCGGCCGAAGGGCAGGACCGCCTCCTTGACCGAGATCGGCGCCTCGAGCGGCAGGTTCCCGCCGTCGCCGGTGGCGGGCAGCATCCCCTCGGCGCGCAGGTCGGCGATCGTCGCGCCGAGCATGACCCGGGCGCAGGCCTTGGCCAGGGGTACGGCCGTCGCCTTGCTCGTGAAGGGCACCGTGCGGGAGGCCCGCGGGTTGGCCTCCAGGACGTAGAGCACGTCGTCCTTGAGGGCGTACTGCACGTTGAGCAGGCCGCGCACCCCGACCCCGCGGGCGATGATCTCGGTGCTCGTGCGGATCCGGTCGATCTCGGTGCGCCCGAGGGTGATCGGTGGCAGCGCGCACGCGGAGTCGCCGGAGTGGATGCCGGCCTCCTCGATGTGCTCCATGACGCCGCCGAGGAACAGCTCGGTGCCGTCGTAGATCGCGTCGACGTCGATCTCGATCGCGTCCTCGAGGAACCGGTCGACCAGGACCGGGGTGTCGGGGCCGATGATGGTGCTGCGGTCGGTGTAGTCGCGCAGCATCTCGTCGCTGTAGACGATCTCCATGCCGCGCCCGCCGAGGACGTAGGACGGCCGCACCAGCACGGGGTAGCCGACGTCGGTGGCGATCTGCGCGGCCTCGTCGTAGGACGTCGCCATGCCGCTCTTCGGGCTGGGCAGGCCGCCGTCGGACATGACCGTGCCGAAGGCGTCACGGTCCTCCGCGAGGTGGATCGCCTCGGGACTGGTGCCGACGATCGGGACGCCGCAGTCCTTGAGCTCCTGGGCCAACCGCAGCGGGGTCTGGCCGCCGAGCTGCACGATGACCCCGACGAGCTCTCCCCCGCCGGCACGGGCGCTCTCACGCTCCGCCTCGACGACCTCGAGGACGTCCTCGACGGTGAGCGGCTCGAAGTAGAGCCGGTCGCTCGTGTCGTAGTCGGTGGAGACCGTCTCGGGGTTGCAGTTGATCATCACGGTCTCGAAGCCCGCGTCGCGCAGCGCGAAGGAGGCGTGGACGCAGGCGTAGTCGAACTCGATGCCCTGCCCGATCCGGTTGGGCCCGCTGCCGAGGATGAGCACCTTGCGCTTGGCCGAGGGCTGGACCTCGGTCTCCTCGTCGTAGGAGGAGTAGTGGTAGGGCGTCTGCGCGTCGAACTCGGCGGCGCACGTGTCGACCGTCTTGTAGACCGGCCGGACGCCGAGGTCGTGCCGCCGCTGCCTGACCTCGCGCTCGGTCATCCCCTTCACCGCGGCGATCTGCGCGTCGCTGCAGCCCATCCGCTTGGCCTTGCGCAGCATCGGCTCGTCGAGGTCGGAGGCCTCGAGCTCGGCGCGCAGCTCGACGAGCTGCAGCAGCTGGTCGAGGTACCAGGGATCGATCTTGGTGGCCTCGAACACCTGCGCGGGCGTCGCGCCCAGGCGCAGGGCGCGCTCGACGGTGTGCAGGCGGCCGTCGTGCGGGACCCGCGCGAGGTCCAGGGCGTCCTGCGCCGAGCCCTCGGGGTCCGGCTCGGTCCAGAAGCCGCCCGGGGTCTGCTCCAGCGAGCGCATGGCCTTCTGCAGCGCCTCGACGAACGACCGGCCGATGCTCATGGCCTCGCCGACGCTCTTCATCGTCGTGGTGAGCTCCGCGTCGGCGCCGGGGAACTTCTCGAACGCGAACCGCGGGATCTTCACCACGACGTAGTCGAGGCTCGGCTCGAACGACGCGGGCGTCTCGCGGGTGATGTCGTTGGGGATCTCGTCCAGGGTGTAGCCGATGGCGAGCTTGGCGGCGATCTTGGCGATCGGGAACCCGGTCGCCTTGGACGCCAGCGCCGAGGACCGCGAGACGCGCGGGTTCATCTCGATGACGATGATCCGGCCGTCGTCCGGGTTCACCGCGAACTGGATGTTGCAGCCGCCGGTGTCGACGCCGACCGCGCGGATGACGTCGATGCTGATGTCGCGCAGCTTCTGGTACTCGCGGTCGGTCAGCGTCATCGACGGCGCGACGGTGATCGAGTCGCCGGTGTGGACGCCGAGCGGGTCGAGGTTCTCGATGGTGCAGATGACGACGACGTTGTCGTTCTTGTCGCGCATCATCTCCAGCTCGTACTCCTTCCAGCCCAGGATCGACTCCTCGAGCAGCACCTCGGTGGTGGTGCTCGCGTGGAGCCCGCCGCCGCCGATGCGCGTGAGGTCCTCGTCGTTGAACGCGATCCCGCCGCCGGCGCCGCCCATCGTGAAGCTGGGGCGCACGACGACCGGGTAGCCGAGGTCCTGGACGGCGGCGAACAGCTCCTCCTGCGTGTGGCAGACCGCCGACCGCGCCGACTCGGCGCCGATGGACTCCACCACCTCCTTGAAGGCCTGCCGGTCCTCCCCCTTGCGGATCGCCTCGACGTCCGCGCCGATGAGCTCGACGTCGTACTGCGCGAGCACCCCGGAGTGGTGCAGCGCCATCGCGGCGTTCAGGGCGGTCTGGCCGCCGAGCGTCGGCAGGAGGGCGTCGATGGGGTGACCCAGGCTGGCCTCGCGGGCGAGGACCTTCGTGACGAACTCCGGCGTGATCGGCTCGATGTAGGTCGCGTCGGCGAACTCGGGGTCCGTCATGATCGTCGCCGGGTTGGAGTTGATCAGCGTGACGCGCAGGCCCTCGGCGCGCAGCACCCGGCAGGCCTGGGTGCCGGAGTAGTCGAACTCCGCGGCCTGCCCGATGAGGATCGGTCCGGACCCGATGACCAGGACGTGCTGGAGATCTTCTCTTCTAGGCACGAGCAGACTCCATCAGGTCGCAGAACCGGTCGAACAGGTAGGCCGCGTCGTGCGGACCGGCGGCCGCCTCCGGGTGGTACTGCACGGAGAAGGCGGTCAGCCGCCCGTCCCGGCGCAGCTCGAGCCCCTCGACGACGTCGTCGTTCAGGCACACGTGGCTCACCGTCGCGGTGCCGTACGGCGTCTCGGTCGACCCGTCGCGTGGGGCGTCGACCGCGAAGCCGTGGTTGTGCGCGGTGACCTCGACCTTGCCGGTCGTGCGGTCCATGACCGGCTGGTTGATGCCGCGGTGGCCGTAGCGCAGCTTGTAGGTGCCGAACCCGAGCGCCCGGCCGAACAGCTGGTTGCCGAAGCAGATCCCGAAGTACGGCATCCCGTCGGCCAGCAGCTCCTGCAGGACCGTGACGTCGTACGTCGCAGGGTCGCCCGGGCCGTTGCTGAAGAACAGCCCGTCGGCGCCGACGGCGCGGAGGTCGTCGGCCGTGGCGCTGGCCGGAAGGACATGGACCTCGATGCCGCGCTCGGCCATCATCCGCGGGGTGTTGGCCTTGATCCCCAGGTCGACCGCCGCCACGGTGAAGCGCTTGGGTCCGACCGCCTCCACGACGTAGGCGCGGTCGGTCGAGACCTCACCGCACAGGTCTGCGCCGACCATCTGCGGGCTGGCGAGCACCCGGTCCAGCGCGTCAGCGGGGACCTCGCCGCTGAAGATGCCGACGCGCATCGCGCCCCGCTCGCGCAGGTGGCGGGTGAGCGCACGGGTGTCGATGCCGCTGATGCCGACGACGCCCTGCTCGGCGAGGGCGTCGCCGAGGCTGCCGGTCGCCCGCCAGTTGGAGTGGACGCGGGAGGGCTCGCGCACCACGTAGCCGCTGACCCAGATCCGGCTGCTCTCCGGGTCCTCGAGGTTGACCCCGGTGTTGCCGATCTGCGGGGCCGTCATCACGACGACCTGCCGGTGGTAGGACGGGTCGGTGAGCGTCTCCTGGTAGCCGGTCATCCCGGTGCTGAAGACCGCTTCGCCGAACGTCTCACCGACGGCGCCGTACGCCTCACCGGAGAAGGTGCGGCCGTCCTCGAGGACCAGCAGGGCGGGTGTCATCAGGTGGTCTCCACCGGGAGCAGGGCGGTCAGGGCGTCGAGCAGCAGCGCGTGGTGGTCGGGGTCGTCGGCGCGGAAGGCGGTCGTGACCAGGCGGTCGCCGAGGTGCCAGGTGACGGTCAGCATGCCGGTGCTGACGACCTTGCCGGCCAGCGCCTGCTCGATCGTCACCGTGGTCGCCAGCGAGACGGGCACGAACACCTCGGGCAGGTCGTGGCGCACGAGGTGCAGCCCGTCCGCGGCGACGGTCGCGGTGCCGGTGGCGCGGTCCGACAGACGGTGCACGGCGATGCGGTCCATCCAGTGCTCCGCGCCGGTGGTCCCGACGTACAGGCCCTTGAAGGGGCCGGCGAGGACCGCGGCACCGGGGGTGGCGACCGGCGGAGCCGGAACGTCGTCCTGCCGACGCTGACGCGAGCGCCAGCCCTTGAGCATCAGGGCGTACACGACCCCCGCGAAGGCGAGCGTGCCGAGCGTGAGCAGGACCCGGTCCATCACACCGCCTGGCCCCCCAGGGACGTGGGCGTGCCCCGCAGGAACGTGGCCCGCACGCGAGCCGGCAGGTCGTGCCCGGCGAAGGGGGTGTTGCGGCTGCGGGAGGTCATCGCGCTCGCGTCGACCGTCCAGCGGGCGCCGGGGTCGATGAGAACGACGTTGGCCGGCTCACCGACGGCGAGGGGCCGGCCGTGACCGTCGAGTCGTCCGATGCGGGCGGGCGCCTCGCTCATCCGTACGGCGACCTGGCGCCACGTCAGGCGGCCCGGCTCGACCATCGTCTGCGCGACGACCGACAGCGCGGTCTCGAGGCCCGGTCATCCCCATGGCCGCGGCACCCCACTCGGTCTCCTTGTCCTCCAAGGCGTGGGGGGCGTGGTCGGTCGCGACGCAGTCGATCGTGCCGTCGGCGAGCGCCTCCCGCAGGGCGTCGATGTCGGCCTGGGTACGCAGCGGCGGGTTGACCTTGAAGGTCGGGTCGTAGGTGTGCGCGCAGTCGTCGGTCAGCAGCAGGTGGTGCGGCGTGACCTCGGCGGTGACGTCCCAGCCCTTGCTCTTGGCCCAGCGGATGAGCTCGACGCTGCCGGCGGTGCTGACGTGGCAGACGTGCAGGCGCCCCCCGACGTGCGCGGTGAGCAGGCAGTCACGGGCGATGATCGCCTCCTCGGCGACCGCGGGCCAGCCGGCGAGGCCGAGCAGGCTGCTGTTGACGCCCTCGTTCATCTGGGCACCGTCGGTGAGCCGCGGCTCCTGGGCGTGTTGGGCGATGACGCCGTCGAACGCCTTGACGTACTCCAGCGCGCGGCGCATGAGGGAGGCGTCGCTGACGCACTTGCCGTCGTCGCTGAACACGCGGACGCGCGCGGCGCTGTCCGCCATCGCGCCGAGCTCAGCCATCCGCTCGCCCTCGAGGCCGACCGTCACGGCGCCGACCGGGAAGACGTCGCAGTGGCCGGCCGCCTGACCGAGGCGCCACACCTGCTCCACGACGCCGGCGGTGTCGGCGACGGGCGTCGTGTTGGCCATCGCGTGGACGGCGGTGAAGCCTCCGACGGCGGCGGCGCGGGTGCCGGTGTCGACGGTCTCCGCGTCCTCCCGGCCCGGCTCGCGCAGGTGGGTGTGCAGGTCGACCAGACCGGGGAGCAGGACGCAGCCCGCGCCGTCCACGCTCTCGTCGGCGCTGAGCCCGGTGCCGATCTCGGCGATCACGCCGTCGCGCAGCAGCACGTCGACGGGCTCGCCCTCGCCGTACAGGAGGACGTCCTTGAGAACCCAGCTCACTGGTTTGCTCCGATCGCGGGCTCGGCGCCGCCGAGGAGGAGGTAGAGGACGGCCATCCGGACGCTGACGCCGTTGGTGACCTGGTCGACGATCGTGCTGCGCGGGCCGTCGGCGACCTCGCTGGCGATCTCCATGCCACGGACCATCGGGCCGGGGTGCATGACGATCGCGTGGTCCTGCAGCTGGGCCGCGCGGTCGCGGTCCAGGCCGTAGCGGCGGGCGTACTCGCGGACGGTCGGGAAGTACGCCGCCCCCATCCGCTCCCGCTGGACGCGCAGCATCATCACGACGTCGCTCGTGGGCAGCTGGGCGTCGAGGTCGTAGGAGATCTCGGCCGGCCACGCGTCGACGCCCGTCGGGAGCAGCGTCGGGGGCGCGACGAGGGTGACCTCTGCGCCGAGGGTCTTGAGCAGCAGCACGTTGGAGCGCGCGACCCGGCTGTGCAGGATGTCGCCGACGATCGTGACCTTCAGGCCCTCGATGCGGCCGAGGCGCTGGCGCATCGTGTAGGCGTCGAGCAGGGCCTGCGTGGGGTGCTCGTGCGTCCCGTCGCCGGCGTTGACGACCGAGCCCTGCACGATGCGGGCGAGGTTGACGGGGGCGCCGGACCAGGAGTGCCGGATGACGACGGCGTCGGCGCCCATCGCCTCGAGGGTGAGCGCCGTGTCCTTGAGCGTCTCGCCCTTGGAGACGCTGGAGCCCTTGGCCGCGAAGTTGATGACGTCGGCGGACAGCCGCTTGGCGGCGAGCTCGAACGAGGTCTTGGTGCGCGTGCTGTCCTCGAAGAACAGGTTGACGACCGTGCGGCCGCGCAGCGTCGGCAGCTTCTTGACGGTCCGGTCGCTGACCGCCGCCATCTCCAGGGCCGTGTCGAGGATGAGGGTGGCGTCGTCGAGGTCGAGGTCGGCGGCCGAGAGCAGGTGGCGCTTCACGCCCCGGCTCCTTCGGCCGGGCCGAGCAGGACCGCGTCCACGTCGTCGTGCTCGGTGAGCTGCACGTGGACGGTCTCCCGGAGCGTCGTGGGGATGTTCTTGCCGACGTAGTCGGCGCGGATCGGCAGCTCGCGATGGCCGCGATCGACGAGGACGGCGAGCTGCACGGCGCGGGGGCGGCCGAGGTCGGCGAGCGCGTCGAGCGCGGCCCGGACGCTGCGCCCGCTGAACAGCACGTCGTCGACCAGGACCACCAGCCGGCCGTCGATCCCGTCGGCAGGGAGCTCGGTGGCCTCGAGCGCCCGCGGGCTCTTGAGCCGCAGGTCGTCGCGGTACAGCGTGATGTCGAGGCTCCCGGTGGGGACCTCGACGCCCTCGAAGGCGCGGATCCGGGCGGCCAGGCGCCGCGCGATCGTCGTCCCTCGGGTGGGGATGCCCAGCAGGACGACCTCCGAGCCCCCACCGGTCTTCTCGAGCAGCTCGTGGGCCATCCGGTCGATCACGCGGGCCAAGCCGGGCGCGTCGAGCACGGAGCGGGCAGCGGCAGGATCCCCGGAGACCGGGCGCTGCGGTTCGGGGCTGTTCGGGGCAGCCGTCACCGGCTGGCCTCCTTCCCCCGCCTCACGGGACGGGCTGACCCCGCCTCACGGGACGGGCTTGGCTGGAGATGCTCCGACGGTAGCAGGGGCACGCGGTGTCACCATGCTTGACCCGGATGGCTACAGCGCGTTATCGTCACGGTGCGTAATCGAACGGCGAGGCTTTGACGCCGGGGGGTGCACGGTCACCCCGCTCCCGCCAGGGAGCGTCCCCCGGTCGAGCCAGTGGTGAGACCGACGCCGCGCATCAGTCGAGGACACCCCTCGCAGATGTACGACGAAAGGATCGCCCAGCATGAGTGACTACGCGAAGGCCCTGGGGGCTCGTCTGCGTGCCATCAGGACCCAGCAGGGGCTGTCCCTGCACGGCGTCGAGGAGAAGAGCCACGGCCGCTGGAAGGCCGTCGTCGTCGGCTCCTACGAGCGCGGCGACCGTGCCGTGACCGTGCAGCGCCTGTCCGAGCTCGCCGACTTCTACGGCGTCCCGGTCGCCGAGCTGCTGCCCGAGGGCACCTCCGCGGCCGCTCCGGCCAACGAGCCGGCGCCGCGCCTGATCATCGACCTCGAGCAGCTCTCGACGGTCCCGGCGCAGCAGTCCGCGCCGCTCGCCCGCTACGCCGCCACCATCCAGAGCCAGCGCGGCGACTACAACGGTCGCGTCCTGTCGATCCGCCAGGAGGACCTCCGGTCCCTGGCCGTCATCTACGACGCGTCCCCCACGGCGCTCACCGAGCAGCTCATCGGCTGGGGCGTCCTGAACGCCGAGGCCCGCAAGGCGCTCGAGGTCTAGCCGCGCTGCGCCCTTACGGGCCGGTCAGGCCCCGTCGACGGGCCAGCCGTCATCGTTGAGGATTGTGCCGCGGCCCTCACCATCTCCGCCGCCTGAGTCGGCCACGCGGACGAAGAAGTGCTCGTCGGGTTCCTGCACGACGTCGCCGACCACACTGATCCGGACGTACTGGACCTCGTTCTTCTTGTCGAAGGTGAGGCTGCCGGCTGCTGCCGCGTAGTCCTCCCCCGCCGAGGCGGTGCCGTCAGCTGTCGACCAGGTCACCGTCTGCGCCTTACCCGTGAAGGCGCCGATCCGACGTACCTCGAACACGGCCGTGTTCGTCCCGGACTGTCCCTCGTAGATCGTGGCATCACTCGTCTCGAGGACAAGGCCGGCCGGTCCGGCGGACGCCGGTGGGACCAGGGCAACAGTCGTAGCCACGGCGGCGGTGGCGCTCACCAGGACAGCCCGCGTACGCATACCGATCATGACAGCTCCTCGTTCAATGGGGCGGCAGGGAATGCTTGCGGCGCCAGGCGGCCCGGACGACCCAGGCTGGGGCGAGCCCAGCCAGGCCGACCAGAGCGCCGATCCACCACCAGCGGACGGACGGGTTCGAGGCGGACTTACTGCCGCCGGCGACCGCGTCGGAGGGTTCCGGCGTCGAACTCGGGGCCGGGACCGGTGCGGGCTGGCGCGTGGGCGTGGCGGAGGAGGGCACGCTGGCCAGCGGCTGACCGCGGGGGGAGGGTCGCGGTGCGGTCGGGTTCACCAACGTGGTGAGCAGGTCGCGTGTCTCCGCGTCCTGCTCCGAAGCCTCGCCCTTGCTCGGCGCGTAGGTGAACGTCGACTCCGCGACAAGCTCGTTCCCGTCGTCCAGCACCTGGCGGGCCGACACGATCACGTCGCCGGCGATCAGCCCTCCCGGCATCGTGACGGAGGTGCGGAAGGAGCCGTCGGCTCCGGGACGGAGACCGTCGCGCACCTGGCCCCCGTCGACGCGGACGGTCGCCGGCTGACAGGCAGCGCGGGCGCAGAACCCGACCCCACGGACCTCGACCTGGGTGCCGGGGCCGCCACTGGTCGGGGACAGCCGTAGCGTCGAGCCGCTCGTCGCCGCCGAGGCAGTCCCGACCACCAGGGCCAGTGGCAGGATCAAGGGCAGGAACAGTGGGAGGGACAGGAGCACGACGGCGGTGCGCGGCCGGGCGGCAACGCCTACCGTCGTGCTCCAGGATGTCACTTGCGCGTGACCGTCCTCGTCTGGCTGTTGTTCGCGGTGTTCGGATCGGGCGTCGCACTGGTGACGGAGGCCGTCGCCTGCACATCGCCCTTCGACCCTTGCACGGACCAGTCGACCAAGACGGTGCGCGTGGCACCGACCGGGATCGTGACCCCCGGGCACGTCATGGTCTGCCCGGAGACGGTGCACCCGCCGTCGTTGCTCACGTAACTGCCGTACTTCGCCGGCGGCAGCGCATCCTTGATCACCACGTTCACCGCGTCGGAGGGGCCGTTGTTGGTGACCGCGATGGTGAAGTGGATGACGCTGGACGGCTTGTAGCTGGCGACGTCACTCGTGTGCCCGAGAACCAGATCAGCGGAGGTCCGCACGGTCGCTGTCGCCGTCGCAGTGTTGTTGTTCGGGGTGGGGTCGGCCGTGGTCGACGTCACCGAGACGCTGTTGCTCAGGACCTGACCGCTCGGGGCGGCGCTCTTCACCACCCCGCTGATGGTGACGATCCGGTAGTCCCCGGGAGGCAGGTCGCCCAGTTCGCAGCGCACCTCGTCGGGCACCCCCACCACGAGGACGCAGCTACCCGGCCCGTGCTGGACGTCCGCGCTGGTGAACGTGACGAATCCCGGCAGCCGGTCGACCAAGCTCGCGTTGCGGGCGGTGGAGGGGCCGCTGTTGCTCACCCGCACCGAGTACGCGACGGGCGTCCCCGCCGTGACGGGGTCGGGCGAGGCGGTCTTCGTGACGCTCAGGTCCGCAGAGGTCGTGACCTGCGTGTCGGTGTGCGCCAGGTTGTTCGACGCGTTGCTGTCGAACGTCTGACTGCCGGCGCGGGCGTCGTTGTGCAGCCCTCCAACGGCACCTGGGTCGACCCGGACGCGGATCGTCATCTGGCGCGTGGCCCCGGAGGGAACCGTGCCAAACGCACAGGTCGTGGGCTGCATCGAGTCCCCTGGGACTCCTGCCGTGCAGGTGCCGGACGTCCCCGTGACGGTCAGGATCGTCACGCCGGACGGGAGGGTGTCGGTGAGGGTGACGCCCTCGGCCGCGGACGGCCCGTTGTTCGTGACCGACAGCTGGTAGTCGAACTCGGTGCCCGCCGTCGCGCTCGCGGGAGCCGTCTTGGTCAGGGCGAGGTCAGCGACGGCCGTGACCGTGATCGTGGTGTCGACGACGTTGTTGGTGTCGTTCGGGTCGGGGGTGTCGCTGCGTGCCCTCGCCTTGTTGTCGATCTCCTGGGAGTCGTTGGCCGTGACCCGGTAGGTGACCGTCTTGCGCCCCGGGTTCGCCGTCGACGCGGCGTCGATCGTGCCGAGCTGGCACTCGAAGCGCTGCCCACCGGGCACCGGCGAGGTGCTGGCAGGGCAGGTGCCGCCGTTGGGAGCCTGGATCGACGAGACGGTGAAGGTCCCGTCCGACAGCAGTTGGTCACTCAGAACGACACCACGCGCATCGGAGGGCCCGTGGTTGTCCACGAACACCGTGCAGTTCGCGGTCTGCCCGGCACGCAGCTCAGCCGGGTCGCAGATCTTGACGACCTGGAGGTCGGCCGAGTCGTTCACGACCGTCGTGGCCGTTGCCGTGTTGTTGCTCGTGTCCACGTCGGCGGTCTTGCCGTCGCTCACCTTTGCGGTGTTCGTGATGGTCAGCGGTTCACCGTTCTGCGACACGGCGTTGGCGTGCACCTGGACGGTCAGGGTGAACGTCGTGGCCGCCCCGTTGGCGAGGTTGCCCAGGGAACAGGTCACGCGGTCGTGCGCGCCGACGGACTGCTCGTCGCACGGCAGGCTGCTCGTGACGAACTCGACCTGGTCCGGGAGGTCATCGACCACGACGACGTCGCTGGCGTCATCGGGACCGTCATTGCGGACGGTGATCGTGTAGCGCAGCTGCTCGCCAGCGATCACCGGGTCGGGGCTGTCGCTCTTGGTGATCGCCAGGTTCGCCTTCGGGAGGTCGATCCGCCACAGGCCACGGCCTCGTGAGCCGACGTAGGCGGTGTCCCGCACGTTGTCGAAGACGAAGTCGAGGGCGCGGTGGATCTGCTTCGACCCGCGCACCGTCAGCCAGTTGTTGCCGTTGTCCACGGAGGCGAAGATGCCGTTGGACAGCGTGCCGACCATGACCTGGTCGCTGAAGCCGTCGAACGCCACCGAGGTCGCCTGGTTGCCCGCGGACGAGCGCCATTTGTAGCCACCGGAGGTCACGAGCGAGGTGACCGTGGCGTCCGGCTGCCAGCTGGCACCGCCGCTCGTCGAGCGGAACAGCGCCTGGTTGTTGCGGGACACCGCGTACAGCAGCGTCGGGTCGACGGGGTCGACCGCCCACGCGTCGACGAACCCGGCTCCGGCGTTCAGCGCCGTCAGGGTGCCCGGATTGGTGGCGAGCGAGTTGTCCAAGGTCCCGCCTGCCAGCCGGTAAAGGGTGCCGCCGAGGTTCAGGTAGAACACGGGGCTGGCCGCGGTCCCGGAGGCCTGGATCTGGCCGTGCGAGCCGGGGCCCGGCCCCGCACCGGAGGGTGCAGCCGGTAGGACAGCACCCAGTTGGGTCCAGTTGGCGCCGGCGTTGGTGGTGTAGAACACCGCCCAGTTCGGTGTGGGCTCAGCCGGCGGAATCCCGTCGTCCGGTGGTGCATCGCGCAGGATCAGGGCGTAGCTGGCCGGGCCGAACTGGGTACCGGCGAACGTGTTGCCGAAGTCGGAGTTCCAGGGGGCCGGCGGCGCGGTGAACGCCACGTTGACCGCCGCTCCGGGAGCCTGGCGACGTACGGAGCAGCCGAAGCAGTCCCGACGCAGCAGCGACGCAGCGGGGTTCCCGACACGGTCCGCGATCAGGTTGTAGGTGTCCGGGCCGTTGTTGATGTACGTCGCCCCCCCGTCCCCGGTGTAGAAGGTGCCGTTGTCCTGCAGCCCGAAGTACAGGTCGGTGTGCGTGGGCCACACCGTCCCCGTGGTCTGGCTCGCGTCGTACGCGTGCAGCCCCTTGTTCGCGGACACGATCGTGGGCGTCGCACCACAGCCACTGCTGGTCATGCGGAACACGCCGCCGTCGCCGGAGAGGAACAGCGGACAGCCGTTCGGTAGGGCTGGGTCGAACGCGATGCTCGTGGGGTCGGTGTGCGGCGTGTTCATGTCCCAGCGCGGCCAGTTGCCCGCGCCGGTGGCGCAGCTCGGGCTGTTGTCGCTGTCGCAGGTCTGCCGAAGGGTCCGCACCGAGGTGCCGAAGTACACGTCGTAGGTCGTCGGGTCGCCGTCAGGGTTGTCGCGGACCTGGGTGAAGGGCTCCCGACAGTTCGAGTCCGTGACATCGGACCCCATCTGCGTCCAGGAGCCGGCGGCTCCCGCACTGCGGTTCTCCAGCAGCTGGCCGGCGCAGAACCCACTCGCCGTACCGCCCTCGAAGTTCGACAGGTAGACGATGTTGGCGTTGTTGGGGGCGACGTCGATGTTGCAGCTGCCGAAGGCCCCGCCCTGGACGCCCGAGGAGGTAGCCGGGCGGAACAACGGCGAATTCGGGTCAGCCGCCGACCAGGTGCCGCCGCTGTCGTTGGAGCGGAAGAAGCCCTGCGGCCCGCAGACATCGACCTGGAACAGTCCCGCCCCTGCCGGACGCACCTCGACGTCCTCGAGGCTTTGGCTCGAGGTGATGCCGTTGTTGAACGAGCCGTTGGGGTCGATGCGCGTCCAGGTGCTGTCCGCGCCGCTGCTGTTGCTCCGTGTCAGGCCGCAGTCGTCGCCGACGAAGACCTGCAGGCTTCCCGGGCTGCCGGGGGCGATCTCGACGGCCCGGGCGTTGGACTCCGTGGTGCAGGAGGCTGGCGGGTCGGATCCCACTGGCTTGGCCCAGGTCAACCCGCCATCGGTGCTGCGGTAGATGCCGCCCCTGCTGACGGTGCTGCCTTCGTAGTTGCCCACCGCGATGACCAGGTTGGGGTCAGACGCGGCGTACTGCACGTCCTGCACCGTGAGCAGAGGTAGCCCGTCGACGTGGGACCAGTTGGCGCCGCCGTCCGTGGTGCGCCAGAGGCCACCTAGCTCGGTCCCGGCCAGCATCCGTTGCGCATCCACCGGATGGAGGGCCAGCTTCTCCACACGGCCACCCCAGAGCGGCGACGGGGTCGCGTTCGGGTTCACATCGGTGACGGCGGACGGCGGGGGTGCAGCGGCCGCAGGTGCAGCAGCGGCGAGAGGGATCGTGACCACACCTGCCATCAGGGCCGCGGCCCCGAGCAGAGCCATGACACGGTGCGGTTCCCGCCGCGCGTGCTTACCCTGGTGGAAGACAGAACTCATGGCACAGCCCCCCTGGCCGTTGACGGTCATCGCGATGCGGTGGCGTCGCTGTCCGCTTGGGCCAAGGGTGTAGGCGGCGCGGCGCGACCCCGCACTCGCTGAAAGATCGCGCCGTGCACCGCTGCCGACAACCTGCAATTGGCGTACGTCAGTCGTCCCGCCTGAGGTACGGGACCGGTGGGGCGGGGAGCGCTACGCGCCGAGGACGGGCTTGAGCTGGAGCAGCCGGCCGAGCAGGCCGTTGACGAAGCCGGGGCTCTCGTCGGTCGACAGCGACGCCGCCAGCTCGACGGCTTCGCTCACCGCGACGCCGTCCGGGACGTCGTCGCACCAGAGGAGCTCGAACGCGCCGATCCGCAGGACCGCGAGGTCGACGGCGGGGAACCGGTCGAGCGTCCACTCCTGGGCGTAGGTCTCGAGCAGCTCATCGATCCGCACCCGGTGGGCGACGACACCCTCCACGAGCGTCACGGCGTACTCCGGCACGGGCGGGTCGGACTGCGCGAGCCGCACGCGGAGCGTCTCGATCGGGTCGACCCCGCGCTGGTCGGCCTCGTACAGGACGTCGAGCGCCCGCTTGCGGGCCTTGCTCCTCGCGCCCATCAGCTCTTGTCGTTGATACGACCGAGGTAGCGACCGTCGCGGGTGTCCACCTTGATCTTCTCGCCGGTGGTGAGGAACAGCGGGACCTGGATCTCGGCGCCGGTCTCCAGGATCGCCGGCTTGGTGCCGCCGGTGGAGCGGTCGCCCTGCAGGCCCGGGTCGGTGTGCTGCACGAGCAACTCCACGGAGGCGGGCAGCTCGACGTACAGCGCCGAGCCCTCGTGGACGGCGACGATCGCGTCGGTGTTCTCGAGCATGTAGTCGGCGTTGCCGGCGACCGTGGTCTCCGGGACGTACATCTGGTCGAAGGTGTCCTTGTCCATGAACACGAAGTCGGTGCCGTCCTTGTACAGGAACGTCATGTCGCGCTTGTCGACCGTCGCGACCTCGACCTTGGTGCCTGCGTTGAACGTCTTGTCGACGACCTTCCCGGTCACGACGTTCTTCAGCGTCGTCCGCACGAACGCCCCGCCCTTGCCGGGCTTGACGTGCTGGAACTCGTTGACCGCCCACAGCCCGTTGTCGAGCTGGAGCACCATGCCGTTCTTGAGGTCGTTCGTGGAGGCCATGGGGCGAGAGGCTACCGGAGAGGCGTACGGCGAGATGGCTCAGTGCAGGCGGCTGGCCCACCCCTGCAGGACCGCGGCGACGTCGGCGACCTCGCGCCGCGTGCCGTCCGCGACCGAGATCACGACGTCGTAGGCCTCGTCCTCGCCGTAACTGAGCTCCCAGCCGTTCTTGAGCAGGAGCAGGACCGTTCCGGCGAGGCCCAAGCGCTTGTTGCCATCGACCAGCGGGTGGGTGGTGACGAGGGACAGCATGAGCGCCGCGGCCTTGTGGAAGACGCTGGGGTACGCGTCCTCGCCGAACACGCTGGCTGCCGGGCGCGCGAGGGCGCTTTCCACGAGGCCCCAGTCACGCACCTCGAGCGAACCGCCGAACAGGATCGGGCCAAGCGCGACAATGTCGTCGAGGTCGAGGTACCGCGTCGGCGCGGCCGTCACTCGCCCAGCCGCTGCAGCAGGGAGGCGTTCCTCTCCGCCCAATCGGCCATGTAGGCGTCGCGGGTGCGCGCCCACCGCGCGTGGTACTCCCGGATGGCCTTGCGGGCGACCTCCTGCATGCTGGTGCCCTCGCGCTCCGCCATCACGCGGAGCATCTCCTGCTCCGCCTCGGTCAGCCGCAGTGTCATCGCCATGAGCCGATGATACCGCCGTGATACCGCCCGGTCAGGTGCCTTGCAGGGCGCGGATCGCCGCGCGGTAGCCCTCGACGCCGAGGCCGGTGATCGTCCCGCGGCACACGGCGGACAGGACGCTCTCGTGCCGGAACTCCTCGCGGGCGGCCACCTGGCTCAGGTGCACCTCGATGACGACGGGCGGCAGTGCCGCGGCGTCGCGGAGCGCGTAGGAGTAGTGCGTCCACGCGCCGGCGTTGAGCACGACGGGCGTGCCCGCGTCCGCGGCCTCGTGCAGCCAGCCGATCATCGTGGCCTCGTCGTCGGTCTGCCGGACATCTGCCTCCGGCTCGACCTCCTGGCACAGCGCGACGAGCTCGGCGTAGGTCGTGCTGCCGTAGATCTCGGGCTGACGGGTGCCGAGCCGACCGAGGTTGGGTCCGTTGAGCACGAGGATCTTCACAGGTCGATGGTCCCAGAACGCTCGCGCCGTACCTCTTCCCACGCCGCGACGAGGTGCGTCGGATCGGGGTCGTCAAGGATCCGCGGCTTCGCGAGCGCGTCGAGGACCACGAACCGCAGCCGGTCGGCGCGGGACTTCTTGTCGACCTTCATGGCGGCGTGCAGGCGGGTCCAGTCCCCGTCGTACGACGTGGGCAGGCCGACGGACTCGAGCAGGCTCCGGTGGCGGGTCGCGGTCGCGTCGTCGAGCCGACCGGCGAGCCGGGCGAGCTCGGCGACGAAGACCAGGCCGACGCTGACGGCCGCGCCGTGGCGCCAGCGGTAGTCCTCGACCTTCTCGATCGCGTGGCCCAGGGTGTGGCCGTAGTTGAGGAACTCCCGGCCGCCCTGCTCGGTGAGGTCGTCGCCGACGACACCGGCCTTGACGGCGATGGCCCGCTCGATGAGCTCGCGGGTGTGCGGCCCCTGCGGCGTGGTCGCGCCGTGGGGGTCGCCCTCGATGAGGTCCAGGATCACCGGGTCGTGGGTGAAGCCGACCTTGATGATCTCGGCGAGCCCGCTGACGTAGTCGTGCCGCGGCAGCGTCTCGAGCGCCGTGAGGTCGCACAGCACCCCGGCCGGTTCGTGGAACGCGCCGACGAGGTTCTTGCCGGCGGTGGTGTTGATGCCCGTCTTGCCGCCGACGGCCGCATCCACCATGCCGAGCAACGTCGTGGGGACGTGCACGACGTCGACGCCCCGCAGCCAGGTCGCGGCGACGAAGCCGGTGAGGTCGGTCGTCGCTCCCCCACCGACCGCGACGAGCGCGTCCGTGCGGGTGAAGCCGGCCTGGCCGAGGACGTCCCAGAGGTACGCCGCGACCTTCAGGTCCTTGCTCTGCTCGCCGTCGGGCACCTCGACGCTGTGCGCCTGGTAGCCCTTGTCGCGCAGGTCCTCGGCGATCGTCTCGCCGGTGATCCGGAGGGCAGCCGGGTGCACGACCGCCACCCGGTGCGCGCGGGGCAGCAGCCCGGGGAGCTCCCCGAGCAGCCCGTCGCCGACGACCACGTCGTACGGCCGCGCCGTCGCGACCGTGATGCGAGAGCTCATGCGGGCACCTCAGTCATGTCCGACAAGGTATCCGCGCGTGCCGCCTGACCCCGCCATCAGAAGGGTGGGTGGTCGGTGAGGTCGGGTTGGGTGGTGTAGCCGTTCTCGTTGAGCCAGCGGCCGTCGCGGGTCCGGAGGGTCCGTTTCCCGAGGTGCAGGTCGTGGTGGAGGCGGTCGCAGACCGGGACGGTGTCCTCGATGCTGGTGACCTGGTTCTCGGCGTAGCCCAGGACGTGGTGGGGCCGCAGCGGCACGAGCGGGTCGGGGTGGGTGGGGCAGCACCCGTCCCCGATGCACCGGCCACCGCCTTCGAGGGTGAGGGCTCGGCGTTCGTCGCCGGTCAGGGTCCGCTGCCCGTGGACCACCCGCAGGGCTTTGCCGCCCGAGGCTCAGGACGAACGCGCTCACGCTCGCGTCGGTCCACCACCTGCGGACCATCCCGCGCGGGATCAGCGCTCCGCTGTCCGCCCGCGGCGGTGGCGCACCGGGGCTGGCCCCCGACCGTCCCGGGCCAGCTGGCCCCCGACCGCACCGGCCGGAGCCCCCGGTCTGGCCTGTGAGGGAGTCGGTCGTGGTCGGTGAGTGGTCGGTGGTGTGGTCGGTGGTGTGGTCGGTGAGGGTGCGGTCGGTGAGGGTGACGTGGATCTGCACCGGGGCCTTCCCGACCGTCCCGCCCTGGCCGGTGGTGAGGAACTTCTCCAGCAGCAGGCTGAACGCGTCGTGCAGCCGGGCCCGCTTCCCCCGCGGGAGCAGCTCTCCCCGGGCGGCCAGGGCCAGACCGAGGGGCCCGAAGACCTCATCGGCGTCGACCATCCCGGCGGCCCGGGCTTGTTCCCACGCCCGCGTGTCCTCGGGGTTGGTCGGGTCGCCGGTCGCCATGGCCCGCAGCGCGACCCACAACCGCTCCCCGGCCTCCAGGGTCAGGCGGCCCTGCAGGTCCCACCCGTCGCCGTCCGGGAGCAGCTCCAACGACAGGCTGCGCTTGGCCCGGCCCCGCTGGTCGCGCTCCTCCAGCTCACTGGGGAGCACACACATCACCAGCTCATCAAGCAGCGACGGCGAGGACCCGAGGGCCGGTGTCCTGCGCGAGCCACGTGAACGCCTGCTCCAGGACTGCGAGCTGCGACACGCCCGTCCCGACGAGCGCGGCGAGGTCCTGCGCGCGGGCGACGATCTGGGCCAGCCGCGGGCTGTCATCGGGCAGACCCCCGACCTCCCGGCACAGCACCGTCGCGACGTGCGCGATCACCGCGCTCAGGACCGCCTCGCCGGGCTGACCGTCGATCAGAGTGTCGGGCTGGTCCAGGTGCGGGCCGCACTGCCGCAACGCCGTCACGACCTGCCGCGCGCCGCGCAGCGAACACCCGCCGCCGGTCACCGCCGCGGACAGGGCCGGGTAGTCCCGGAGCTTCGCTGCGAGCGAGGCGTCCCCGGCGTCCCCGTCAGGGCGGTGCTGCCGCAGCCACGCGTTCGCGCCGGTGAACCCGGCCAGCTCCGCGAGGCCGCGGGCCTTCACGTCCCCGATCCGGCGCAGGTCCAGCACCCGCAGCCGCTGCTCCACCCCCAGCAGCGCCTGCGCATCGACCAGCGCCTGCGCCCCCGGCAACCCGGTCGGGTCCAGCGCCTCGACCCGCGCCACCGCGTCCACCAACGCCTGCACCACCGGACTCGGCGCCGGCAGAGCCGACGGCGCGGGACGGTCCAGGCCCGTCACCCCCGGGATCGCCCACCCCGGCTCCTCCCCCGACACGCCCTCCGCAGCAGCGCGTGAAGCGCCCTTTGAAGGACCGTCCACGACCGGACCGAGCAGCTCGGTCAGCCAGGCCGGCTCCCCCGGGTCCACCACGTGCGCGCCACCGCAGCAGCCACACGACGGCTCCCGCAGCAGGAACGCCTCCGACACCACCCACTCCGGGATGACGTCCGGGAGTCCCGGCTCCGGGGGCAGGTCCGGCGGAGGGGCCAGCAGAGCGTCGTACACGTCCATCCAGCACCTCCCTGAAGTCCTTATCAGTATCTCAGTTCGATGCCCGGAGAGCAAGAGCCGACACGAGATCTGTGCACAAGAAATCCAGGAACCACAGGCGGTCTCGCCATAACACTCCCCCCGGAGAGGCTGTGGCTGGCCCAGCAGGGGACGCGCCGTCAGCGCAAGGCGCGACCGCGAGAGACTCGCGCCGCTCAGCGAACCTCGGCAGCGACCTCATCGGGCGTCTTGCCGTCGGTGGAGATCTCGACGGTGGCGACCTCGCGGTAGAGCGGCAGTCGCTCCTCCAGCAGCCGGTGCAGCGACGCCCGCGGGTTGAGCGCGAGCACCGGCCGGTCCCGGCTGAGCCCGACGCGGCGAGCGCCATCGGCCAGGCCCACGTTCAGGAAGACCACCCGGTGCCCGGCGAGCAGCGCGCGCGTCTCGGCAGCCAGCACCGCTCCCCCACCGAGGCTCAGGACCCCCTCGTGCTCGGCCAGGGCCGACGCCACGGCGGCCCGCTCGAGCGCCCGGAAGTGCTCCTCGCCCTCGTCGAAGAAGATCTCGCTGATCGTCTTGCCGGCGCTCGCCTCGATGTCGGCGTCGGTGTCCCGGAAGGGCAGGCCCTCGCGCGCCGCGACGATCCGCCCCACGGTGGACTTCCCGGCGCCGGGCGGCCCGACGAGCACCAGCGCTCATCGGATGGTGCGGCTCGAGAGGTAGCTCTCGCAGTTGCGCCGCGTCTCCTCGACCGAGTCGCCGCCGAACTTCTCCAGCGACGCATCCGCCAGCACGAGCGCCACCATCGCCTCCGCGACGACCCCAGCCGCGGGTACGGCGCACACGTCGCTGCGCTGGTGGTGCGCGACGGTCTCCTCGCCGGTGGCCGTGTCGATCGTCCGCAGCGCGCGGGGAATGGTGCTGATCGGCTTCATCGCAGCCCGGACGCGCAGCACCTCGCCACTCGTCATGCCGCCCTCGGTGCCGCCGAGGTGCCCGCTGCTGCGGGTCAGCCCGTCGTCGCCGCGCACGATCTCGTCCATCACCTGGCTGCCGCGCAGCGACGCGACCTCGAAGCCGTCGCCGACCTCGACGCCCTTGATGGCCTGGATCCCCATGAGCGCAGCGGCCAGCTTGGCGTCGATCCGCCGGTCCCAGTGCACGTGGCTGCCGAGCCCGGGTGGCAGGCCGTAGACGAGGACCTCGACCACTCCCCCGAGGGTGTCGCCCTCCTTGTGCGCGTCGTCGACCTCGGCGATCAGCCGCGCCTCGGCGTCCTTGTCGAACACCCGCACCGGGCTCGCGTCGATCGTGGCCAGGTCGTCGTACGTCGGGAGCGCGGCGTCCCCCGTCGTCGCGCCACCGATGCGCACGACGTGGCTGAGCACCTGCACGCCGTACGCCTGCAGGAGGAAGTGCTTGGCGACCGTGCCGAGGGCCACGCGCGCGGCGGTCTCGCGGGCGCTGGCGCGCTCGAGGACCGGGCGGGCGTCGTCGAAGCCGTACTTCTGCATGCCCACCAGGTCGGCGTGCCCCGGCCGCGGGCGGGTCAGCGGCGCGTTGCGGCCGGTGTCCTTGAGCAGCGCCGGATCGACCGGGTCGGGAGCCATGACGGTCTCCCACTTGGGCCACTCGGTGTTGCCGATCGTCACGGCGACGGGCCCGCCCTGGGTGATGCCGTGGCGCACGCCGCCGAGGAAGCTGACCTCGTCCTGCTCGAAGGCCATCCGGGCACCGCGACCGTGGCCGAGCCGGCGCCGCGCGAGGTCCCCCGCGAGATCGGACGTGGTGACGCGAACGCCCGCGGGGAGCCCCTCGAGCACCGCCACGAGGGCGGGGCCGTGGGACTCCCCAGCGGTGATCCAACGAAGCATGGATCCAGTCTGTCAGACCTAGAGAACGGTGAGCTTCTCGCCGACCTTGATGCCGACCGGGTCGTCGTCGCCGACCTGGATCAGCGCGCCGATCGCGTCGCCCTTGCGAGTTCTTCACGTAGGCCAGCACGATCAGCTCGCCGTACTTGCCGAACCGCTGCGGCCGCGAGGACGGTCTTCGGGGCACCGTCGACGCTGAACGTGTAGGTCTTGGCCTCACCACTCGTGCCGATCGTCTTCAGCGTCAGCGCGTACGGCGCGGTGGCCGGTGCCTCGGGAGAGGTGCCGGTGCCACCACCGCTGCTCCCCTCGGCCGGCGCGACCGGGGTCCACCGGAGCGGGCGGCGCGGGGGGCGGCGGGCGGCGGGACGGTGTAGCGCGCGAGGAACGGATCACGGCCGAGCTTGACCGCCGTCGCAGCCGGCACGACCGGCTTGGCGGCGGGCTTCGCCGCTGGCTTGGCCGCCGTCTTGGCCGGAGCGACCTTCGCGGTGCCCTTGCGGACGACGAACGCCTCGTCGGCGCTGTCGTCGCCGCCGGCGAGCAGGGTGTAGCCCCCGAAGCCCAGGAGCAGGGCCGCGACGACGCCACCGGCGACGACGAGCTTCTTCTTGTCCGAGCCCTCGAGGTCTGCCTCGGGTGCCTGGAGCTCAGGAGAACTAGTGGTCATGGGTCACTTCCCCGCTGCGGTGAGGACCGGCCGGCCGGTGGCCAGGTAGACGGTGCCGCTGATGGTGGCTTGCAGGAGCGCGCCCGGGTCGGTCGGGGCGGCGGTCGAGGTCTTCACCGGGTTCGTCCCGGGGGCGAGGGTGAAGGTCGTGACCTTGGTGGCGCGGCTGAGGTTCTCGACGCCGGTCGAGGAACTGCTCGACCTGGAAGTAGCCGCCCACGACGTTGATGCTGAGGGCGATCGCGTTGAGCGTTCCGACGGCGGCCGGAGCCGCAGCCGGGGCCGCCGCGACCGGCGTGCTGCCGTCCGCGGCCGGCGCCGCCGCGACGGGCACCGCGGCGGCACGGCAGGGCCACCGCGACGGGGCGGCGCCGGGGCGAGGGAGACCAGCTCGACGTTCGCCTCGTCCGCGGCCTTGGTCAGCGCCCGGATCAGGGCGGGCAGCGCCGGGTTGTCCGGGATCTTGGCGGCCACGGCCGCGAGCCGCGCCTGCTGCTTGGGCAGGTCCTTGGCCTGGGCCTTGAGCATCGCGATCTGGGTCACGAGGCAGCGCGGAGGCGCTGCGCTCCTGCTCGGCCTGCAGGGCCGAGGTCGTCGGCCTCGCTGTGCTTGGGCGCGACGAGCAGGAACCACCCCGCGGCGACGATGGCGAGCACTCCCACGACGGTGAGGGCGACCCACTGCTTGAGCTTGTCCATGTCAGCCCCCGGCCGGCTTGGTGTAGCGACCGGACAGGGCCTTGGCCGTGAGGTCGGCCGTCGAGGTGAAGGTCACGATCGGCTTGGTGCCGAGCAGGCTCTCGGTCGAGCTGGAGAAGTACGGCGACGACGTAGGTCTTGAGCCCGGCGATGGACTCGAGCCACACCGCCACGTCGTCGTGGGAGAAGCCGGTGCCGGTCACCGTGAAGGTCCCGACGGTCGGCTCGCGGCCACGGCGCCGGGTGCGGCAGCCGGGGGCGGAGCCTGGGTGAAGCTCAGGTTCTGGATCCACACGTTGCTCGGGACCGTCAGGCTCAGGTCGTTGAGCAGCTGCGAGAAGCGGACCTCGTCGCCCATGGCGGTGGTGAGCTGCGCCTGGGCGGCGTCGGCAGCGGCGTACAGCGCCGTGACGTTGCGGAACTTCGCCGCTTCTGCGCTGCAGCGAGGTCTTCTGCGTGGTCGCCGTGTCGAGGTCCTCCTGGGCGGAGGTGACGCCGTGCGAGGCGCTGACGAACAGCAGAGCGACCACGCCGAACGACGCGAGGACCGCGCCGCCCAGCCCGACCTGCACGCGCCGGACGACCCGCCGCTCGGCGATCTCCGGCGGGAGGAGGTTGACCCGGGGCAGGAGGGCGACGCCCGTCCCGACCAGCCGGGTCTCCGAGGACAGGACGGTCATGCGGACACCCCCATGGCGAGACCCACCGGCACGGTGACCATGGGCTCGACGTACGCGAGCTGGTCGGCGGTGAGGCCGGTCTTGCCGAGCTTGAGCAGGGACATGGGACGAGCAGCCTCGACGGGCAGGCGGGTCGCGGCGGCGAGCCGCTGCTCGAGACCGGCGAGGCGGGAGCCGCCGCCGGACAGGACGACCCGGCCGATGCGGACGGCACCGGGCTGGGCCATGAAGTAGTCGAGCGAGCCGCGGACCTCCTCGACGAAGGCGCTGCCGGTGGCCTCGATGGCGCGCGCCGGCGGGAGTGCCCGCAGCGGCGCCCGGCTCGAGGGCCAGCCCGGTCTCCTGCTTGATGCCCTCGGCCTGCTCGTGCGGGACGCCGAGGCGCTCCGCGACGGCGTCGGTGATGTCGGAGCCGCCCATCAGCAGGATGCGCACGAAGCGCGGGACCCCGCCCTGGTGGACCACGATGTTGGTGATGTTGGCGCCGACGTCGACGAGGGCCTCGGCCTGGGCCGACTGCAGCCCGGTCGTGTCCATCGACACCAGCGAGCGCAGGACGGCGAAGGAGGTGAGGTCGACCATCTCCGGGGAGAGGCCGGCCTTCTGAACGGCGAGGAGCGCGCTGTCGATCATGTCGCGCGCGGCGGCGACGAGCAGGACGCGCAGCATGCGGCCGCCGGACTCGTTGGTGAACTCCTCGAGCGGGTGGAAGTCCAGGATGGCCTGCTCCACCGGCATCGGGATGTAGTCCTGCACCTGGAAGGCCAGGGCCTTCTTCAGCTCGCCCGTCGGCAGCCACGGCAGGTCGACCTGGCGGACGACGACCTTCTGGTTCGCGACGCCGACGACGACCTTCTTGGTGGTGAACTTCGCCTGCGCCCAGAGCTGCTTGATGGCCTCGGCGACAGCGTCGGGGTCGATGACCTCGCCGTCCCGCACCGCGCCGGGCGGCAGCGCCACCTGACCGAACCGCTCGAGCGTTGCGCCGCCCTTGCCGAGCGTCAGCTCGGCAGCGCGCACGCCGGATGTCCCGATGTCGAGACCCACGACTCTGCCTGCCACTGCCTGTCCCCTCGATGAGCGGCCGTCGGCCGCGAGGTTCCGGATCTGATCCGGTGTCACACAGGCTTCGGACGACAGGGCGCGCGGCTTGAGTCATCAGGGTGAACCGGCTGCGCCAGACGGCGCAGCCCGGCTCACCCGAGCGTGAGCCGGGTGTACGCGTCTGCCAGGTCCTGGCCCACCAGGACGGCCAACACCGTCCCGACGATCATGAACGGACCGAAGGGGATCTTGGTCTTGCGTCCGCCCTCGGTGAAGGCGATCACGCCCACCCCCACCACCGCCCCGAGGAAGAAGCCGAGGAAGGCCCCGACGGCCAGCACGCCGTACCCGAGCCAGCCGAGGTAGGCGCCGAGCGTCGGCGCGAGCTTCACGTCGCCGAACCCCATGCCGGCCGGGTAGGCGAACCACACCACGAAGTAGAAGCCCGCCGAGGACCAGGGCCCCGATCCCGGCCCGGAGCAGCGCGTGACCGTCGTCGTTCGCGACCGCCGCGACCCCCAGCAGCACCGCCGCCACGGCGTACGACGGGAGGGTGAGCGCGTCCGGCAGGCGCATGGTGTCGAGGTCGATGAGCGCGAGCGCGACGCCGACCGCCACCAGGTAGAGGTAGGCCGGCAGCACGGCGTCGAACCCGAACCGCAGCGCCATGACGGCGAACAGCGCCGCCGTCCCTGCCTCGACCAGCGGGTAGCGGGCGCTGATGGGCTCGCTGCAGTCGCGGCACTTCCCCTTGAGCAGCAGCCACCCGAGCACCGGGACGTTGTCGCGGTTGCGGATCTGCGTTGCCGCAGCGCGGGCAGGCGCTGGGCGGCGCTGACGACCGACTCGCCCCGCGGCACGCGCCAGATGACGACGTTGAGGAAGGAGCCGATGGCCAGCCCGAGCAGGGCACACGAGCGCGAGCGATCATCAGGTCGGTCAGCACCCGCGTACCCTAGTCAGTCCTGCAGCGGCGTCGGCGGCGGCGCGCGGTCAGCCCGCCGGGTACTCGAGCCAGAGGGTCGTGTTGACGATGTCCACGAACGGCGCGTGCCCGTTGGGGTCGAAGTAGATCGAGGGGTTCTTCACGACGTTGGCGTTGACCAGCGACGTCGTCGGCTGGCACATGTCGCCCGCGACGACGGCCCCGTACGCGCCGTTGCTGCTGGTGCTCATGTCGATCTGATCGCCCGCGATGAAGAAGCCGCTGGTGACAGCCCCGCCCGAGGCGCTGCCCGCGCTGAAGTTGGAGCTGGTCCGCAGGTCCTGGTCGGCAAACAGGAACACGTTGGCGACCGACGGTGCGGAGAAGTCGATGTGGTCCCAGTCGATGTTGCCGCCGACCTTGTTGCATCCCACGCTCTGCGTGGAGGCGATGACCGTCATGTTGGGGACCGCACTGCCGGCGTTGCTCGCGCTGGCGATGGCATCCGCCCCGTGGACGTAGTAGGTGCCGGAGTAGCCGTTCTGCTTGATCGCCGAGGTGGCGAGCCACTGCTTGACCGCAGGCGCGCCGTTGAACGTCCAGCCCCGGAAGGAGTTCGTCGACAGGACGCTGCCGGCACAGGGCGCCGCCCCGTCGGGAACGCGCGCGGTCCCGTCCAGGCAGAGGTCATACCAGCCACCCGGCACCGGCTTCGCGTGGTTCAGGCCCCACACAGCGAGTGCCGAGATCTTCGGCAGCGGTTGCTTGACCATGGTCGACACGGCGCCCGAGGGGTTGGCGTAGAACTTGTTGCTCGAGGCCAGCGCGCCCGTCCCGGCCTGGCTCACCGGCCCGTACACCGTCGGGTTTCCGGTGGTGACCGTGAGGTTGCCGTTGGTGTGCACTGCGGCCACCGAAGGACTCGACGGCGGGGCGCTGGTGACCGTCGTGCTGGAACCGATCTCCAGGTTGCCGCCGGTGAGGATGGCGTTCTTCGGGCTGTACGGCGTGAACAGGTACTCCGCCTTCAAGAGCCGCCGCTTCACCTCGGCGGCCCCATACGGACGGCGACCAGGACATCCCGTAGACGACCTGGTGGTCTCGGGGCTTGAAGAACACGAAGTCTCCGCTCCGGGTGCTGGTCCGGCAGCTGGCGGTCGTCGCGATCGCCAGCATCTTCGACTTGGCCCAGTCCCGTTCCTGGTCTGCGGTCGGGGTCGTCGTGAACGGCCAGGTGGTGCTGGTCTGAGCGCAGGTGGGGTCGGTAGAACTGGGGCTGGCGTAGGAGTCCGAGCCCGTCGAGTCGTAGGCCTGCTGAGTCCGGGACAGTGCGGTGTCGATGGCGCTCTCTGCCGTGGCGAGCGCAGCCTCGAACGACACGTGCTTGCGACTGGAGGTGAGGCTCCGGACGCTGGTCACGGTCGCGACCACCATGAGCGACGTGACGATGCCGACGATTCCGAGGACGAGAACCATGGCCACGCCGTCGTCACCACCGGTCAGCCTGCGCCTGAAGGCAAGGATCATCTAGCTCACGTTCCTGAGTCGGGCGGTCACGGAGACGGTCTTGGTGGAGGTGCCCGAGCCGAGCTGGGCGTCGTAGAACATGTTGACGTTGACAGTGGTGGTCTGGGGTGCCCCAGGTGCCGCCTGTACGGCGCCGGGCAGCTTGTCGTAGGTGAACGCGACGTTCTGCACGATCGTGCGAGCCTGGACGGCCGCGACACCGGCGCCCGCCGTCCGGACCAGGTCGTACTTCCCAGCCCCAGCAGTGCGCAGGTTCCACGTGATGGTCTCGTCGGTCTGCTGTTTGTAGTCCGAGTTGTAGTCGATCCAGAGCTGGAGGTGGTAGGCGCAGGTGGTGTCCGACAGCAGCGCTGCGGGGGTGCCCGGGGGGTTGCACAGCACCGATCGGGAGCCGCGCACATCCCTGGTCAGGCGCTCGGTCGCGACCCGCACGTCGGCCAGCCCCTCCGTCTGGTCGTTGGTGACCCGGACGAGCTTGTGGCTGTCGAGGACTGCCTGCAGCACGATGGTCCCCACGACGGCCAGCAAGACCATCGTCACGAGGGACTCCACGAGCGTCACCCCTTCGTCGCCCGGACGCGACAAGCCGGCCCCGGACTCCCTTGACGAGGAACATCAGCCGTTACCGTTCTTGTACGGCAGCTGCATGCCGCTCGGGTAGTCGGCGGTGCCGTAGCCGACTCTCATGGTGGCCCCGCTCACCTTCAGGTTCACGCGGAGCTGCTCGTTCAGCGCTACGACGGGTTGCCCCGAGATCGGGAGCTGCACCGTGAACGGCCGGAAGCCCGTGCAACCCCATCCCGCCGCTGGTGCTTGATAGGTGGTGGTGGACGTGATGGGGATCAGGACGGACTTCACCGTGCCGTCGCTCCTCAGCAGCTCCAGGCTCGCGGTGAAGGTGGGGCGGTCCGTGGTGTTACCGCTGTTGGTGGCCGCCCAGAACGTCAGCGACCCGGTTCCTTTGAGCGTGGAGGCAGCGGGCATCCGGTATCTCCAGCTCGCGAGCTGGCCGTCGTCGAGGGAGTCGCTGCTGGGGCCAGGTAACGGCCCGCGGCGGCGGTGAAGTCCTGGGAGTAGGCGTACAGCGGCCCGCTGGGAGGAGCCGTGCCCCCGCTGCGCGAGACCGGCATGTCGGACAGCGCGTTCGTGCTGCCCGGCGTCACGGCGTTGTTGAAGTTGTAACCGACCAACGTCCCACCCGGCGCGCTGGTGCTCACCGCGCCGGTCAAAGACGCACAGGAGGGCGGGGGCGGGACGGGAGTGGGCAGCGGCGCCGCGGTCTCGGTCGGCGTGGCGGTGGGACTGGCCGTCGCCGTGGCCGTCGCAGTCGGGCTCGGCGTCACCACCCCTCCACATGGCGCTGACCTTGATGGCCGTGGTCGCCACCAGGTCGGAGAAGTAGCCAGGTTGGGCGACCGAGGTTGCCCGGAAGGTGGTGGTCCACGTGTAGGCCGAGTTCGGCGAGGCCGGGATGTCCGCTACTGCGAAGAAGTTGTCCTGCTCGAGCGGCTCGATCAGGGAGGTCTGAGCAGGGTTCCACAAGGTGTCCGGCGGTGCCGGCGCGGTCTCCAGAGCATTGGCGTTGAAGACGCTGTCGCCGTTCGTGTCGTCGTAGAACTTCCAGAGGCCGGCGCCGCCCCCTGTGGCAGCCAGCGTCCAGCGGTCCCGAGCCCCGTTGTTCTTCAGGGTGAACTAGTACACCGCCTGGCTGTCCGGGTAGCGGCACTGGGTCAGCCCACCACCCGTCGGGGTGAACTTGTAGTCAGGCAGCGGCAGTCCGCGCTTGGTGGCGGTCACGACGGTGGAGTAGCTGCGCGAGTGGGGCTTGCCCAGCGAGGTCCAGGTCACGAGCACGGTGAGCCGCTTGTAGGTGGCTCCGAAGGCGTCGGTGGGCTGCGTGACGTACTGGCGCACCTTGTAGGTCAGGCCGTTCTGCGCGTAGCTGGTGACGTGCGGGAAGATGCCGCCGGCCGGGTCGGTGGGGGCAAGCGGCTCGACGCCGGTGCCCGATGTCTGGTCGGTCTTGGGGTTGAAGCACAGGCATGTCGCCACGGCGGGAGTACGCGTGGCTTCCCCGGTGTTGAGGTCGGTGAAGCGCATCGACAGCGAGTCGTAGCCGAGGGCGCGAGACTTCTCCACAGTCTGGCTGAGCAGGTCGCCGGCCTGCTGGTTCTGCTGGGAGAAGAGGGACGTGTGCACGCCACTGATCAGGGCCATGGACAGCGCGCTGAAGGCCATGGCCGCGATGGTCAGCGCGATGACCACCTCCAGCAGGCTGAAGCCGTCGTCTCTCCCACGGCACGTCGTCGCTTCAGTAGGGCACGCAGTACGTCCTCCTTCGGCAACACGCTCAGCTCGCCTTGAGCGCATGAACGGGCACAGCGGCCACGTGCCGACACGCAGCATGGGGCGGTGCCGACAGGCACCGCCCCTACGCTACGGTCCGTCTCCGGACTGACGCCGGATCAGTGATGACTATCGGGGTACCGGCGATGACGGTCCAGGCGGTGAGCCGGAGCACCGAGTCGGCGTTGGTTGCTCGGCGCGACGGCCTTGAGGCCACCCTTGTTCTCACGTACCGGTAGTAGCCCTTGGCGTCGCCGGTGGCCGTTGGCGGAGCCCTTCTGGCGAGCCACGCACGCAGTAGGCGTAGCGCGTAGGGGACACGGAGAAGCACGCCCGCCTCAAGGACGTTCTCGCCGGTGGCCTGGATCTTGATGGGGGCGGAGCCATCGGCCGTACGACCTGGGAGTCGGTGAAGTCGGACTCCATCTCGTTGGCGACCTGCTTGATGTCGCTCTTGATGCCGGCGTCGACACCCTTCTGGCGCTGGTTGAGGAACACCGGGATGGCGATCGCGGCGAGGATGCCGATGATGATGATGACGACGAGGAGCTCGATGAGCGTGAAGCCGCCCTCGTTCTCCTGGGCCTTGCGGATCCGAGCGAGCATAGCGATGTCCTCCTGGGACAAGTTGAGTGAGCCGCGCGGTGATAGAGAGAAGCGTCCTGGCGCGACCCTCCGAGGAAGTGCAGGCCGAGGCAGCTGGGCTGACCTGGCGTCAGGTCCCCTGGCTTTGCGACCCCACCTCACGGCGGGTGTGCCTTGATTGGCGATGTCTTCGTGTGGATGACCCCCGGATCGGAACCTCTGTCAGGTCCCTTCCTCAGCCGGGGCGACTCCCCGAAGGTCACGCAGATCGGAACGCACCAAGGGCCCCGCCGGGGCCCTTGGTGCGTTCCCGTACTACGTGGCCGAGCCGAGGATGGTTGTCCAGGTGCCGACACTCTTCACGTTTCCGGTGGCAGTACACCCGGCCGGGTCGGTCAGGCTGGGGGCCACCGCCTTGCGGGTACTGCTGGGTGTCGGTGAACGCCGTCTCCATCTGCGTGGCGGCGTTGCTTCAGGTCGCACTTGACGCCGGCGTCGACGCCCTTCTTGCGCTGGTTGAGGAAGACCGGGATGGCGATCGCGGCGAGGATGCCGATGATGATGATGACGACGAGGAGCTCGATGAGGGTGAAGCCGCCCTCACGCTCTCCTGGGCCTTACGGATGACGAGCAAGCATCTGGAGTGTCTTTAGGAGATCGGTGAGCTGCGCGGAGTGCCGGTCCCTCACGCGCCCAGGAGAGTGCCAGCCGAGGTAGCTGGGCGGACGCGCGATGGAGTCTCCCTGGCTTTGCGACCCCGTCTCGCGACGGGTGTGCCGTGTTTGGTCGAGCGGCTCGATGACGTCAGAGATCGTGGGCTGCCTGTCACCGCACCAGCCGCTTAGAGCGCGATCAGGGGAACCTTCGCCGGACGCAGCAGGGGGCGGACCCGGCGGGCCCGCCCCTGCTGTCATCTGTTCGATCATGCGGGTCAGCTGACGTCCGCAGCGCTGCAGGCACCTGTGGACAGGCCGCCCTGGTGCGGAGTAGTAGTAGTACTCTTGCCGGTGGCGTTAGTAGCGGAGCCCGTGGCGAGGTAGTCGACGACGCAGTAGGCGGTAGCGGCAGACGTTGACGTTCGCAGGCGCAGTCCGGCAGCTGGTTCTCGTGCGGTCGCCTTAACGGCGAACGGCCAGCGTAGCTCGGGACAGCGGTGTTGTCGGTGAAGGAGGACTCCATCTCGTTGGCGACGTTGCGAGAGTCGCTCTTGATGGCCGCGTCGAAGCCCTTCTGGCGCTGGTTCAGGAAGACCGGGATGGCGATCGCGGCGAGGATGCCGATGATGATGATGACGACGAGGAGCTCGATGAGGGTGAAGCCCTCGTCGTTCTCCTGGGCCTTGCGGATGCGAGCGAGCATTGCGGTGTCCTCCTAGGACAAGATGGGCGCGAGCCGCGCGGTAGTAGTGCGAATGGTCGTCCCCCACGCGGCTCCTCCGAGGAGGTGCCGGCCGAGGCGGCTGGGCTGACCTGGTTCCCGGGTCCCCTGGCTTTGCGACCCCGCCTCGCGGCGGGTGTGCCTTGTGCTGGGCCTTGCGGCTCTGATGACACCTACTCCATCGGACCGGTCGAGCGACGGCTTGAGAGCCATCTGCCAGGATATTTCGACGAGCACCGGACACGCCGACAGGCGCCCGGCCCGCGGTGGCGTCGGGCCGCTGAGACCGACGAGCGCTCAGTTGATGAGGTCGAAGATCTTGAAGATGGGCATGTAGAGCGCCACGATCATCGAGCCGACGATGCCGCCGAGGAAGGCGATCATGAGCGGCTCGATCAGGGCGGTGAGCGACTCCGTCGTCGCCTC
This sequence comes from uncultured Actinomycetota bacterium, assembly GCA_963760125.1. Taxonomy (GTDB): domain Bacteria; phylum Actinomycetota; class Actinomycetes; order Mycobacteriales; family SCTD01; genus RYN-111. The sequence goes on from CAVXBV010000014.1 coordinate 74,979, forward strand.
GACCTCCTGGTCGTAGAACTCCGCGATCTTGTGCAGCATCGTGTCGAGCGCGCCGGTGTCCTCACCGACGGCCATCATCTGCACCACCATCGGGGGGAAGACCGGGTGCTCGGTCGAGCGGCTTGGACAGCGACTCACCAGTGCGCACGCTCTCCTGCACGGCCCGGGTGGCCCGCTCGAGCACGACGTTGCCGGTGGTCTCCGCGACGATGTCGAGGCTCTGCAGGATCGGCACGCCGGAGCTCATCATGGTGCCGAGGTTGCGGGCGAACCGGGTCAGCGCGATCTTCTGGAACAGGTCGCCGAAGACCGGCAGCTTCAGCTTCAGCGGGTCGACGATGTTGCGGACCCGGTCGTGCCGCTTGATCCGCTTCCAGACCTGGAGCCCGCCGATGACGCAGGAGGATCACCGGGATGATCATGACCTTCAGCGCCTGAGGACAGGATGACCAGGATCCGCGTCGGCAGCGGGCAGCGTGCCGCCCAGGGTGTCGAACAGGCTCGCGAAGGTCGGCACGATGAACAGCAGCATGCCGATCGACGGCCACGAGGGCGATGCACAGCACGACGACCGGGTAGGTCATCGCCGCCTTGACCTTGCCGCGGAGCTTGACCTCGGCCTCGTAGTTGCCGGCGATCTGCAGCATGCACCGTGTCCAGGAAGCCGCCGACCTCGCCGGCCCGGCACATGTTGACCATGAGCGGCGGGAAGGCGTCGGGGTGCTTGGCCATCGCGCTGGACAGCGAGTTGCCGGTCTCGATGTCGTTGCGCACCTCGCCCAGGACGCGGGCGAGCTCCTTGTTCTCCGTCTGCTCGGTCAGGATGTTCAGGGCCCGCAGCAGCGAGAGCCCGCTGTTGACCATGGTGGCGAACTGGCGGGCGAAGACCGCCAGGTCCTTGAGCTTGACCTTCTTCTTGCCCTGAAGCCCGGGATCTTGATCTCCTTGTTCATCCCGGCGTTCGCCTGCGTGATGCTGACGGGCGCGTAGCCCATCTGCTTCAGCTTGGTCGCGACCTGGCTGGGCGACTCGGCGTCGAGCGTGCCGGTCTTCATGGCGCCGGCGCTGGTCGCGGACCTTGTACTCGTACGTCGCGGTTGCCATCAGTGCATCCCTCTCAGCCCGGCCGCAGAGGCGGTTGAAGTCCTCGACGTGGTGGCACTTCTCGAGCGCCGCGTCGTAGGTGATCTTGCCCTTCTTCACCAGCTCGGCGAGGTGCTGGTCCATCGTGGCCATGCCGTGCTTCGCCCCGGCCTGCATCGCCGAGTAGATCTGGTGGGTCTTGCCCTCGCGGATCAGGTTGCGGATGGCCGGCGTGGCGACCAGGACCTCCGTGGCCACGACCCGACCCTTGCCGTCCGCGGTCTTGACGCAGCTGCTGGCAGACCACGCCCTGGAGCGCGCCGGCGAGCTGGACGCGGACCTGCTGCTGCTGGTGCGGCGGGAAGACGTCGATGACGCGGTCGATCGTCTGCGCGGCGTCCTGGGTGTGCAGGGTCGCCATGACGAGGTGGCCGGTCTCGGCGGCGGTGAGGGCGATCTCGATCGTCTCGAGGTCGCGCATCTCACCGACCAGGATGATGTCGGGGTCCTGCCGCAGCACGTGCTTGAGCGCGTTCTTGAAGGAGTGGGTGTCCTCCCCCACCTCGCGCTGGTTGACCAGGCAGGCCTTGTGCTCGTGGAGGAACTCGATCGGGTCCTCGACGGTCATGATGTGGTCGCGGCGGTTGCGGTTCGCCAGGTCGACGACCGCGGCCAGGGTCGTGGACTTGCCGGAGCCGGTGGGGCCCGTGACGAGGACGAAGCCACGCGGGAGCATGGCGAAGTTGCGACACGGTGGGCGGGACGCCCAGGTCCTCGAGCGGCTTGATCTCGTAGGGGATGAGGCGGAAGGCCGCGCCGATCGCGTCCTTCTGCTTGTAGACGTTGACCCGGAAGCGGGCCCGCCCGGGACGCTGTAGGCGAAGTCGAGCTCCCACTCCTCCTCGAACTTCTCCCGCTGCTTCTGGCTCAGGATGGCGTAGATGAGCTTCGGTCAGCGCGACCGGCGTCAGGACCGGTCGGTCTTCCATCGGCGTCAGCGCGCCGTTCTGGCGCACCGTGGGCCGGGCGCCGGCGGTGAGGTGCAGGTCGGAGCAGCCACGGTCCAAGGTCTCGATCAGCAGGTCGGAGAGGAAGCTCGAGTCGTCGGAGGTGTCCTCGGCGCCGATGCGCACCGAGCCCTTGTCCTCCTGCGCCGGCAGAGCCGGCGCCGTCGGTGTCTCGGCGCACCGCTGTGGCACAGCGACGGAGGGCGCAGCCGCGGGCGGTCAGAAGCGGCAGCGGCGGCGCGCTCACGGGTGCCGCGGCAGGAGCAACGGCGACCGGCTCGTAGATCGGGCGTCGGGGCAGGCGGGCTCATCACCGGCGCCGGGGCGCTGCCACCGCCGCAACCGGGGCGGCAGGCGCCGGCGGGGCAGCGGCGAAGGCGAAGGACGGCTGGGCCATGTCCAGCGCGTCGGTCGACGCGAGCTGAGGGGCAGGCTTCCACGCAGCGTCGAGCGGCGACGATTCCGTCGTGCCGCCCTGCTGGCTCCCTGCGGCGCCGTAGTAGTCGTCCACCTGCACTCCTCCTGAGGACTCGACGTACGAGTGAGTACGAGTCCCTGAGGGCTTCGACCACTCGGGGCACTCGCTTGAGCCGAACGGGCGAGCCGCGTCAGGCGACGACGCGGAAGATCTCCTCGATCGAGGTGATGCCCGACATGACCTTGAGCAGGCCGTCGTGGCGCAGCGTGATCATCCCCTGCTCGATGGCGACCTTGCGGATCGTCATCGACGAGGCGTGCTCGACGGTGAGACGCTCGATCTCCTCCGACATCGCCATCACCTCGTGCAGGGCGAGCCGTCCCTTGTAGCCGGTCTTGGAGCACGCGGAGCAGCCCGCGGGGCGGAAGATGCGTCGGGATGTCCATCCCGTCCTGCCAGGGGAAGTGGTTCTTGATCAGGACCTCGGGCGTCGGCTGGTAGGCCTCCTTGCACTTCGGGCACAGCTTGCGTGCCAAGCGCTGGGCCAGCACGGCCTCGACGGCCGAGCCGACGAGGAACGGCTCGATCCCCATCTCGGTGAGGCGGACGATGGCCGACGGTGCGTCGTTGGTGTGCAGGGTGGAGAGCACGAGGTGCCCGGTCAGGGCGGCCTCGACGGCGATGTGCGCGGTCTCGCCGTCGCGGATCTCACCGAGGAGCACGATGTCGGGGTCCGAGCGGAGGATGGAGCGCAGGGCTGCGGAGAAGGTCAGGCCCGCCTTGACGTTGGTCTGCACCTGGTTGATGCCGGGCAGGCGGTACTCCACCGGGTCCTCGACCGTGATGACGTTGACCTCGGGCTTGCTGACGATGTTGAGCGTCGCGTAGAGCGTCGTCGACTTGCCGGAACCGGTCGGACCGGTCACGAGGATCATCCCGTACGGCTTGATGAAGCTCTTGCTGAAGACCTCGTAGTTGGGGTCGGAGAAGCCCAGGTCGGAGAGCTTGAGCATCGCGGTGCTGTTGTCGAGCACACGCATGACGATCTTCTCGCCCCACACGGTGGGGAGGGTGGCGACGCGGAGGTCGATCTTCTTGCCGCTGGCGTTGACCGAGAGCCGGCCGTCCTGCGGGATGCGGCGCTCGGCGATGTTGATGTCCGCCATGATCTTCAGCCGCGAGGTGACACCTGCGGTGATGGTCTTCGGCGAGCGCATGACCTCGTGCAGCACGCCGTCGATGCGGAACCGGACGCGCAGGTCGCGCTCGGTGGGCTCGATGTGGATGTCCGAGGCGCGGTCCTGGATCGCCTGGGTGATGAGCAGGTTGACGAACTTGACGATCGGCGCGTCTTCGACGATCTCCTTGACGTTGCCGAGGTCGTCCTCGGCCTCGGTGTCGGCGTCGAGCGCCATCGTGAGGTCGTCCATCTCGGCGTCGCCGCGGTGGTACTTGTTGATGGCGGCGAGGACGTCGGGCTTGGTGGCGACGACCGGCTTGACCTCGAGCCCGGTCAGCGAGCGGATGTCGTCGAGCGCGAAGACGTTGGCCGGGTCGGCCATGGCGACCACGAGCTTGCCCTCGTCGTACCCGATCGGGAGGGCGGTGTGGCGCCGGCAGACGAGGTCGGAGACGCGAGAGACAGCGGAGCCGTCGACGGGGAAGTCCGACGAGGTCGACGAACTGCATGCCGATCTGGGTGGCGAGGGCGGCGACCAGCTGGGCCTCGGTGAGGATCCCGAGGTCGACGAGCACGCGACCGAGCGAGCGACCCAGTCGCTGCTGCTCGACGACAGCGCCCGACAGCTGCTCGTGGTTGACCAGCCCGCCCTCGAGCAGGATGTCGCCGAGCTGCTTCACGCGTGGGCTCCCAGTGGTCAGTTCGTCCCTCATCCCTTCGGCCACTTCCGCGCGATGCTTGACCTGTCAGACCAGCACGATCTCCACACCGCGGGCACCTTCCAACGCCTGGAAGCCATGGTCCTGGGTGATCAAGGGCAGTCCCCGGGCGGAGGCCGTCGCGGCGATCCACAGGTCGTTGACACCCAGGCGCCGGTGCTGTTGCGCGAGGAAAACCCGGAGCCGCGACCACTCGCGCGCAACGACGTCATCGATCGGGACGACCTCCGCGACCTCGACCGCCTGCATCGTCGCCAGGCGCTGCGACCGGGTGTCGTTGTCCACGGCTGCGAGGACACCCGCGTGCAGCTCCGCGTAGGTCACGACCGAGACGGCGTAGGGCTGCAGCGACCCGACGACCTGGGCATCAAGGGGACGCTGCTGCTCGAGCGAGAGCCAGACCGAGGTGTCGACCAGGCTTCGGGCATCGGTCACGTGATCGGCTCGAGTTCGCCCTCACTGATCCACGCCAGGTCCGCGGCGAGCGTGGGATCTGTCCCGCGCGGTGGAATGCTTGCCAGCAGTTCGTCGTAGGTGAGGGGGCGTCGCCTCGAGGGACGCACAGGGACGAGCTCGGCAACGGGCTCGCCGTTGACGGTGATGGTGATCTGCTCGCCGGCCTGGACGCGCCGGAGCAGGTCTGCGGTGCCGTTGCGGAGCTCACGCGTGCCGACCGACGTCATGCTACGAGTGTGCCACTGCCGTAGCACACGGTCAATCGCGGCGGGTGAGCACGTCGGCGATCTCGGTCAGTGCCTTGGCTTGGGCGGAGCCGGGGGCGAGGGCAGCCGTCGAGCCGTCACGGAAGCCAAGCTCAACCCGAATGCCCGACTCAGGCTCAGGGCGGACGGGCGCCGGTGCCTCAAGCGCCGGCGCGTCAGGCGCAGCAGGTGGCGGACCCGCCGGCGCGGGAACGGTGCGGACCAGGCTGGGGATCGAGGTGACCGCTGCGCCGAGGTCCTGCGGTGCCCTGCCGCCGGAACGGCCAGAAGCGCATCAGACCGTGACGGCGGCCGGAGCCTCGTCGAGGGAGTCGACCACGGAGTACAGCAGCGCCAGCAGCACCGACTTGACCGACTCGCGGTCGGTGGCGTCGCACGGCACGACGGCGGTGTCGTCGTCCAGGCCGAGGACCGTGCGGATCTGCTCCTCCTCGTCGGGCGAGACGCCGGCGGCGCGGTTCAGCGCCACGACGAACGGGACGCGGGCCATCTTGCGGAACGCCTCGAGGATGCCGACGGCCTCGTCGAGGCTGTCCTGGCGGGAGGAGTCGACGAGCAGGATGTACCCGAGCATCCCCTCCCCCAGGATCTCCCACATGAAGTCGAAGCGGTCCTGCCCGGGCGTGCCGAACAGGTAGAGCACCAGGTCGCGGTCGATGGTGATGCGCCCGAAGTCCATGGCGACCGTCGTCTCGGCCTTGCGGGCCTTGGTGTGGTCGGTGATGTCCTTCTCGGTGGACAGGACCGTGATCTCGCTGATCGTGCGGATCAGCGTGGTCTTGCCGGCCGAGAACGGCCCGGTCACGACGATCTTGACCGCCGTACCTCCGTGCTTGCGCCGTCCTGTGGTTCGCGTGGTCATTACAGGCCCCTCACACCGGCGATGAGCCGCAGCAGCAGGCTCTTGTTCACGGATGGGTCACGGTCGATGGCCGGCGACGGGGCAGGTGCCGAATCTGGCTGAAGGGCGTGGGCTCCGTGCACAGCGCCCACACTGGCAGCAGGCGCGGACGGCGTGTGGGAGGACACGGCGGCGGGCTGGGCGACCGGCGCCGCCGCGGCCTGCGTCGCGGACGCCAGCCGGGACAGCGCGGTCATCGGCTCCTCGGCGTACTCCGGCCGGCGCTCCGGGGTGAAGGGCTCGGGACGCTCGGGGATGACCGCGGGACGCTGCTCCTGCACCGGCAGCGCCGGCGCCTCGACGACCGGTTCAGCGACCGGGTCCGCGACGGTCTCGACGACGGGCTCTGCCTTGGGTGCGGGTGGTGCGGCCGGCTCAGCGTGGCGGGCCGCGACCGGGCGCCCCTCGAGGGCGGCGAGCAGCTGCTGGCGACGGGCGAGGACACCCCCTGCGGGGTCGGTCCCCACGGCCGCGAGGCCGCGCTGGACCAGGCCGGCGAGGACGGACCCGACGGCGTACTCCCCGGTGCCCGACAACGACACGAGGTCCCCGACCGTGCGGGCGCCGTCGACGAGCGACAGCAGCGCCCACTCCTCGCGGCTCAGGACCAGGTTCCCCTCGGGGGCAGCGGCCAGGGTGACCACGGCGCTGCTGCTCGGGACCTGCAGCTCGCTCCAGAGCTCGATCCGGCGGCGCCCTTCGGCAACGATCTCCTCGACGGTCAGCGACACGCCCAGGTCGTCGGGGTCGGCCTCGTCCATGACGAACGCGAACGCGCCGTTCTCCCAGCGCAGCAGCTCGAAGACCGCGTCGGTGACCTGCTCGGCGGCGACCTCGCGGGCGCGCGCCTCGTCGACCTTGCCGCTGGCGACGAGCGCCTTGCCCAGCCCGGACCCGGGCTCGCCCAGGACCATCTCCGCCGCGTCCGCGAGCACCTCGTCGTCGACCAGACCGGCCCCCACCAGTCGCCGACCGAGCGCCTGGCAGGCAGCGTCGCTGCGTCCACCGGTGACCGAGCCCTCGCGCAGGTGCACCAGACCGTGCTGCTCAGCACTGTCGGCCTCGCGGCGCAGGTGCAGCGTCCCGGTCTTCTTCGTGAAGCTGAGGAGCTGGAAGATGTCCGGGAGGCTGAACGCGTCGAGCGTTCCCTCGAGTTTCACGATGATCCCGTCAGGTCAGGGGGGCGGCAGGGGCTGCGGAGACGGGAGTCGTCAGGACCAGTTCGGCGGATCGCCCGGCAGGGCAGAGCTCGCGGGGGCGTACGACGACCACGCGGGCGCCTCCGCGGCTGGGGCGTACTCCGCAGGCGGCGCGGCCTCGTGCGGCAGGGCAGGTACGGCGGACAGGTAGCTCTCGACCGACGCGACGGGCGCGGGCGCGACCTCGGCGACGGGCGCCGCGACGGGCGCGGGCTCCTCGACGGGGGTCTCGGCGCGCAGCACGTCGGCCACGGTGGCGGCGGCGCGGCGGACCTCGTACAGCATCATCCCGACCTTGGCGCCCTTGGCGGCCACGGCGACGAGAACGGCCTCGTCGTCGGCGGAGACCAGGAACACGGTGCCGGCGTCGCCCTCGATGTAGACCTGGGACAGCTCACCCCGGCCGAGGCCCTGGGCGGCACGCTCACCGAGCGACAGCAGCGCGGCGCTCATGGCGGCCACGCGGTCCTCGTCCATGGAGGGCGGGAGGGCGGACGCCATCGGCAGGCCGTCGAACGACACGACCGCGGCCGCCTCGATCTCGGGGGTCTGGGCGAGCAGGCTGTGGATGGCCCGATCCAGACGGTCCGACCGGCTTCCCTCGTGCAGCTCCGACATGGTGATCGCCCTCTCCGACGCCCCGCGCGTGGCCACGCGCTCCCTTGACCTTCGGCGGGCGGAGGCGATCCCTTGAGCGCGGCCCTCAGAAGCCGAGAGTCGACACGTCGACGGTCACCGGCCCCCACGGGGTCGGCGCCTCACCGACGCCCGTGATGGGCTCGGTGGCGACGTAGGTGCCGTCCCGCAGGACGAAGGGGAGCAGAACGAGCTCGGGGTCGGTCTCGAGGCGCCAGAACACCTCGATCCCGGCGTCGGCGTACTCGCCGGGCTTCGCGAACCGGTCCGTGCGACGGCTGCTCGGGCTGACCACCTCGACGAGCAAGCCCACGTCGGCAGGCCCGATCGGGCTGCGCCGGCGCCCGGTCTCGACGGTCGGGGGCCACCGGAAGGCCGCGACGTCCGGCTGCCGTTGGGTGTCGCGCGAGAACGCGATCGGGAACTCGACGATCACCCGCCACCCGTCAGGGGCTGAGGCCTGCAGAAGATCGCGCAGAGCGTTGGACAGCCATTGGTGGTCCTGCTCAGCGGGCGGGGTCACGACCAGGTGCCCGTCGACCAGCTCGTACCGGAACGCGTCCTCCGGCAGCTGGTCGAGCTCGTCGACCTTCCAGGTGCGACGCAGATCCACGGTGACAGACATCGGGCCTCCTCCCTGCTCATGCTGCCACCGTGCCGCCGGCACGTCACCCACGACCGGCCCGCCGACGATCTGTGGAAGGTGCCGCGGGCTGTGGATCAGGCGGGGAGGGCGGCGCGCATGGCGGCCAGCGGTGGTTCCTGGCCGGTCATGAGGCGCACCTGCTCCGCCGCCTGGTGCAGCAGCATCTGCGCTCCCCCGACCACCACCGCACCGGCGGCGGCATACCGGACCGCGAGCGGGGTCGGCCAGGGCGCGTAGACGACGTCCAGCAGCACCGGCACCTCCCCCGACGGGTCCGCCTGGGCGGCGAACGCGTCCAGCGCCCCGGCCGGGGTGGTGCTCACGACCACCTCAGGCCAGCGGTCCTCCAGCTCCAGCGGGTCGAACGTCCCCACCCGGAGCTCGATCCCGAGCGCGTCGGCCACCGGCTGCAGCGCCAACGCACGCTCCGCAGACCGGGCGAGCACCCGCACGTGGTGGGCGCCGAGGTCGTGCAGCGCGGCCAGCGCCGAGGCCGCCGTCGCCCCGGCGCCGATGACGGCGGCGCGGGCGATCTGGTCTACCCCGGCCTCGCGCAGCGCCGCGACGATGCCCGCGACGTCGGTGTTGTGCCCCACCCGCTCGCCGTCGCGCAGGACGACGGTGTTCGCCGCCCCGGTGACGGACACCAGCCGGGAGCACGAGGTGAGCAGCGGCAGGACCTCCTGCTTGAGCGGCATCGTCAGCGACAGCCCCGCCCAGTCGCCCTCGAGGCCGGCCAGGAAGGACGCGAGCCCTCCCGCGGGGACCTCGAGCGCGTCGTACGTCCAGTCGAGACCGAGCGCGGCGTAGGCGGCACGGTGCAGCGCCGGGGAGAGCGAGTGGGCGATCGGCGACCCGAGGACCGCGGCCCGTCACCTAGTAGACGCCCTCGCGCTGGGCCTTGCGCTTGGCCGCGAGGAACTCGTCGTAGGAGTTCGTGAACAGCGAGTGGCCCTGCTTGTCGATCGTGATGAAGTAGACCCAGTTGCCCTCCGCCGGCGTGAGCGCGGCCTCGAGCGCCTTCTCCCCCGGCGAGTTGATCGGCGTCGGCGGCAGCCCCTTGTTCTGGTAGCTGTTGTACGGCGACTCGACCGCGATGTCCTTGAGCGAGAGCCGGGCCTTCTTCTCCTCGCGCGCGTAGTTGATCGTGCTGTCGAACTGCAGCGGCATCCCGCGCTCCAGCCGGTTCAGGACCACGCGGGCCACCTTGGGCCGGTCCTCGTCCAGCGGCGTCTCCGCCTCGACCAGGCTCGCGATGGTCACGACGTCGTACGCCGTGAGGTTCAGCTCCTTGGCCCGCCCCTCGAGGTCGATCGCGGCCGCCACCTCGTCGAACTTCGCGGTCATCAGCTGGAGCGCGTCGACGGCCGCGGTGCCCGGCTCGACGTCGTAGGTCGCGGGGAACAGGAACCCCTCGGGCCGGTTCTCGGCGTACGACGGGAGCCCGAGCACCGACGGGTTGGCGATCGCGGCGAGCACGTCCGCCCGCTTGAGCTCGGTGTTCTTCTCCAGCCGGTCGACGACCGTCGACAGCGGGATCCCCTCAGGCAGCGTCACCCGGCCGCGCACGCGCGCCTTCGGGTCGAGCAGCAGCGTCGAGCGCCTGCGCGGCGGCCATCTGCAGGCGCAGGGAGTAGAAGCCGGGCTGGACCGACGTGGAGCGCGGCTCGTCCTTGGCCGCGTTGACGAAGGCCTTGGTGCTCTTGACCACGCCCTTGTCCACGAGCGTGCTCCCGATCGAGGTGGCGCTCTCCCCGGGCCGGACCTGCACGACGACCGATCCCGTGCCGGCCCCGGCGTAGTCCGCCGCGCCGAACACACTGTTCACCACCGCGCGGCCGCCGAGGACGAGGACGCCGATGAGCGCGAAGACCACCCCGAGGACCACGAGGATCCCGACGGGCTTGGGCAGGCGCTTGGGGGTGGGCCGCGGGGCCGGAGCGGTGGTGGTCATCCTGACGATCCTACGAGCACTCCTGATCTTCGTCCGTCAGGACGAGCGGTCGAGCACCGACTGGAGCAGCGCGACCGCGGCGGCCTGGTCCACGACGCTGCGCGACTGCTTGGCGTTGCGCCCTGACGCACGGAGCGCTGCCGTCGCCGTGATCGTGGTGAGCCGCTCGTCGACGAGCTCCACGGGGACGTCGATCCGGGTCTCGAGCTCGGCCGCCCACGACCGGGCCATGTCGGCGCTCGCGCTGTCGCTGCGCCCGCTCAGGCTGGTGGGCAGGCCGACCACGACGAGCACGGCCTCGCGCTCGGCGATCAGCGCCACGACGCGGTCGTGCCCCGGCGCGGGGACGGTCTCGACGGGGCTGGCGAGGATCCGGTGCGGGTCGCTGGCCGCGACGCCGACCCGGACGGTCCCCACGTCGACCGCCAGCACGACGCCGGGCAGGCTCATGTCGCGGTGGCGACCCGGCCGACGAGGTGCTCGGCGGCCTGCAGCGCGGCGCTGATGCCGGCGGGGTTGGTGCCGCCGCCCTGCGCGACGTCGTCCTTGCCGCCGCCCTTGCCGTCGATGGCGGGGGCCGCGGCGCGCAGCAGGTCGTTCGCGGACAGCCCGCGCGCCCGGCCGGCGTCGTTCACGGCAGCGACGAGCGTGACGCGGTCTCCCCCGGCGGCCACGACGACCGCGCCGGGACCGGACAGCCGGCCGCGGATGTCGAGCGCGAGCCCACGGACCAGGTCACCGGGGGTCCCCGCGGGCGCCTCGACGCCCACGAACTGCAGCCCGAAGACGTCCTGAGCCGCGCCCGCGAACTCGCCCGCCTGCTGCAGGACCGCACCCGCGCGCAGCGCGGCGAGCTCCTTCTCGGTGTCGCGGAGCTTGTCGACAATCGCCTGCACCCGCTCCGGGACCTCCTCGGTGGGCACCTTGAAGGTGCTCGCCAGCCCGGCCAGCAGCACGTGCTCCTTGGCCAGGAAGGAGTAGGCGTCCATCCCGACCAGGCCCTCGACCCGGCGTACGCCGGAACCGATCGAGCTCTCCGACAGCAGCGTGATCATGCCCAGCTGGCCCGAGCGCGCCGCGTGGGTGCCGCCGCACAGCTCGCGGGCGTAGTCGCCGACCTCGACGACGCGCACGCTCTCGCCGTACTTCTCCCCGAACAGGGCCATCGCGCCCATCCGGCGGGCCTCGTCCTGCGTCGTGACGAACGCCCGGACCTCGAGGTCGGCGAGCGCGATCTCGTTGATCTGCTGCTCGACGTCGCGCAGGGCGCTGACCGGCACCGCGCCGGGGTTGCTGAAGTCGAAGCGGAAGTGCCCCGGGCGGTTCTCCGACCCCGCCTGGGTGGCCTGCTCACCGAGGGCGTTGCGCAGCGCCTGGTGCACCAGGTGGGTGGCGGTGTGGGCGCGGCTGATCGCGCGGCGCCGGGCGATGTCGACCTGCGCCTGCGCGGTGGAACCGACGGTGACCTCGCCGGACACGACCCGCGCCTTGTGCACGACGAGCTCCGGCAGCGAGCGCTGGACGTCCGTGACCTCGACGACCGCACCGTTGGCCAGCACGATCCGGCCCTGGTCGGCCAGCTGGCCGCCGCCCTCGGCGTAGAACGGCGTGCGGTCCAGGACGAGCTCGACCGTGGAGCCCTCGCCGGCCGCGCCCGCGCTGATGCCGTCGACGAGCAGCCCACGGACCACGGTCTCCGAGACGACCTCGGCGTAGCCGGTGAACGCCGTCGCCCCGGCCTCGTCGAGCAGCCCGCGGTAGGCGCTGACGTCGACGTGGCCGGTCTTCTTGGCCTTGCTGTCGGCCTTCGCCCGCTGCCGCTGCTCGTCCATGAGCGACCGGAAGCCCTGCTCGTCGACCGACAGGCCGGCCTCGGCCGCCATCTCGAGGGTGAGGTCGATCGGGAAGCCGTGGGTGTCGTGCAGCGCGAACGCCTGGCCGCCGCTGAGCACGCCGCCGGCGGCCTTCGCGCCCGGCACCGCGCTCGCGAACAGGGACTCGCCGCGGCTGATCGTCTCGAGGAAGGAGCCCTCCTCGTTCTGCGCGACGGAGTGGATGCGACCGGCGTCGGTGACGAGCTCGGCGTACTGCGGGCCCATCGCGGCGATGGTCGCGTCGACGAGCTCCTTCATCACCGGGTCGGAGGCGCCGAGCAGTCGCATCGCCCGGACGGCGCGGCGCACGATGCGGCGCAGGACGTACCCGCGCCCCTCGTTGCCCGGGGTGATGCCGTCGCCGATCATCATCACGGCGGTGCGGACGTGGTCGGCCACGACGCGCAGGCGGACGTCGGCGGCGTGGTCCCGGCCGTAGACCGCTCCGGTGAGGTCGCAGGCGCGGTCCAGGATCATCCGCGAGGTGTCGATCTCGTACAGGTTGTCGACGCCCTGCAGGAGTGCTGCGACGCGCTCGAGGCCCATCCCGGTGTCGATGTTCTGCTTCGGGAGCGGGCCGCTGATGTCGAAGTCGACCTTGCTGCGCAGCGCGGACAGCTGGTACTGCATGAAGACGAGGTTCCAGATCTCCAGGTACCGCTCGCCGTTGACCGCGGGGCCGCCGGGAGCGCCGTACGCCTCACCGCGGTCGTAGTTGATCTCGCTGCACGGGCCGCCGGGTCCGGGGACGCCCATGTGCCAGTAGTTCTCCTCCAGCCCGAGGCGCTGGATCCGCTCCTCGGGGACGCCGACGTTGCGCCACAGCTGGTAGGCCTCGTCGTCGTCGAGGTAGACGGTCGGCCAGATCTTGGACTCCTCGAGCCCGTAGCCGCCGTCCGCGACGGGGCGCGTCACCAGGTCGTACGCGAACTCGATCGCGCCCTGCTTGAAGTAGTCCCCGAAGCTGAAGTTGCCGGCCATCTGGAAGAACGAGCCGTGCCGGGTGGTCTTGCCGACCTCGTCGATGTCGAGGGTACGGACGCACTTCTGCACGCTCGTCGCGCGGGTCCAGGGGGCCGGCTGCTCGCCCAGGAAGTACGGCTTGAACGGCACCATGCCGGCGTTGACCAGCAGCAGCGTGGGGTCGTCGGCGATCAGCGACGCGCTGGGGACGATCGTGTGGCCGTGGCGCTCGAAGTGACCCAGGAAGCGCGACCGGATCTCGTCGGACCTCATGACCGCTGGTCGATGACGTCCGCTGAACCGTCCAGGCCGAGGCCGGTGCGCAGCTCGTCCTCGCGCTCGGCCATGCCCTCGCGGACGTTCGCGCCGAAGTCGCGGATCGCGTCGGCCAGGTTGCCCAGGCCACCGCTGATCCCGGACTGCATCCCGGCGGGGGTGAGCTTGTTGGCCGTCGAGGTGAGCTTGCGGACGATCAGCACCCCCGCGGTCGCGCCGAGGGCGACGTAGAACAGGCGGCGGGTCATCGCTTCTTCTTCTCCGCCCTGATCTCGGACTTGACGCGCTTCTGGATGTCCTTGCTGGCTCGCTTGCTCGCGGCGTTGCGCACGCCGTAGGAGAAGGCCGCGACCTTGACGACCGGGCTGCCGAGCGTCGCGGCGAACAGGCTGGTCAGCGCGCTGACGTTGCTGGTGATCGACTGGACGTTCGCGGTGATGCTGTCCACCCGGACGAGCTCTTCGTTGACGTGCGTGACGCTGGTGGTCACCTCGCCCAGGAGCGGGACGGTCTTGTCCGTGATGCCCTCGACCAGCCGGGTCAGCTCGTCCACCGTGCGCGTCAGGCGCAGCACGAGGTAGACCAGCCCCAGCACGAGCAGGGCGAAGGCGATGGCGAAGATCAGCCCGACCACGTCACCGACGTCGACCACTTAGCTCTCCAGTTCGTTGTGGGGGGTGCTGCTGGGCGTGCACCGGGGGCGGAAGCCGCTCGCGACGTCCTCGGCGACGACCTCGCGGTCCCCGCGCAGCACCTCGCGCAGTCCCGCGAGCCGCTCCTTGACGACGCGCTCGACCCCCAGGCTGCCGGGCGAGTAGTACTCCCGTCCGACGACCGGGTCCGGCGCGTACTGCTGTGCGACGACCCGCCCAGGAACGTCGTGAGGGTAGCGGTAACCGGTGTGACCGATCTGCTGACTTCCCGCGTAGTGCGCGTCGCGCAGGTGCGGCGGGACGGTTCCGGTGAGCCCACGGCGCACGTCGGCGAGCGCCGAGTCGATCGCGGCGATCACGGCGTTCGACTTGGGCGCGAGCGCGAGGTGGATGGTGGCCTGCGCCAGGTTGATGCGCGCCTCGGGCATCCCGATGAGCTCCAGCGCGCTCGCGGCGGCGACCGCCACCTGCAGCGCGCTCGGGTCGGCCATCCCGACGTCCTCGCTGGCGTGGACGACGAGCCGCCGGGCGATGAAGCGGGGGTCCTCCCCCGCCTCGATCATGCGGGCCAGGTAGTGCAGGGAGGCGTCGACGTCGGAGCCTCGGATGCTCTTGATGAAGCCGCTGATGACGTCGTAGTGCTGGTCACCGTCCCGGTCGTACCGCACGGCGACCCGGTCGACGGCCTGCTCGAGGTGCTCGAGCGTCACCCGGTCCCCGTGGGCAGCGGCCTCCAGCGCGGTGAGGGCCTTGCGCGCGTCGCCTCCCGCGAGGCGGACCAGGAAGTCGAGGGCGTCGTCGTCGATCTCCAGGTGCAGGTCGAGTGCTCAGGGCCCGGTGGACGACGGTGCGGATGTCGTCGTCGGTGAGCGGCTGCAGCGTGAGCAGCAGGCGAGCGGGACAGCAGCGGGCTGATGACGGAGAAGAACGGGTTCTCCGTCGTCGCGGCGACCAGCGTCACCCAGCGGTTCTCCACGCTCGGCAGCAGCGCGTCCTGCTGGGTCTTGGAGAAGCGGTGCACCTCGTCGACGAACAGCACCGTCTGGGTGCCGGACTCCCCCAGCGCGCGCTTGGCGTCCTCGACGACCTGCCGGACGTCCTTCACCCCGGCGGTGACGGCGCTCAGCTCGCGGAAGCGGCGCTGGGTGCTGCGGGCGATCGTCATCGCGAGGGTCGTCTTGCCGGTGCCGGGTGGCCCCCAGAGGATCACGCTGAGCGGGGCGTCGCCCTCGACCAGCCGGCGCAGCGGGGCACCGGGTCCGAGCAGGTGCTGCTGGCCCACGACGTCGTCCAGCGTCTGCGGGCGCATCCGTACAGCGAGCGGGGCCACGCGCGCGGCGGCGTCCGCCTCCAGCGCGTCGAACAGGCTCTCGCTCACCCCCTCGACCCTACGGCGCGCGACCCACGGCGGGGGGCCTGACAGGCACCACCGGGTGTCCGGCCGGGCCGCGGTGGTGCACCATCTAGGGCGACGCGCGTTCGGCGCGCCCGCTCTCACCGGAGTCACCCGCATGCGCCGTACCGCCTTGCTCCTGCCGCTCGCACTCGCCGCCGGCGCCGCCCTCACCGCCCCGACGCACGCGGCGACCGCCACCGGGCCGTCGTTCGGGGTGCCGCGCATCGTCGACCCGATCCACGTGTACGGCGAACCGAACCTCGAGGTGAACCCGAAGACCGGCGCGATCCACGCGACGGGTCCGCAGGGCACCGGCACGCAGCGCAGCATCTGGAACGTCAGCGTCGACGGCGGCGACAGCTACCGCATCGTGCAGAACCTCCCCGAGAACTCCGACAAGGCCGCGGCGACCGGCTTCCTGCCGACCAAGAGCGCCCTCGGCCCGGGCGGCGGCGACACCGAGATCAAGATCAGCCAGGACGGTCGGGCGTGGTTCAACGACCTCGCCGCGCTCGCCACGTTCACCAGCGTCACCACCACCGATGACGGCGCGACCACGAGCATCGCGAACCCGCTCGCCATCCCGAAGCCGGTCGGTGACCGGCAGTGGATGGCGTTGTTCGACCCGCAGCCGAGCGACAAGACGATCAGCCCCTACACGGGCAAGGTGCCGCTGAACTACATGGAGTACGCCGACCAGCTCAACGGCGACGACGTCGCGATGAGCACCGACGGCGTCGACTACAGCAAGAGCGCCGGGGTCTACGGCGACGACGGCGTGCACAACCCCAACCACGGCGTCCCGCTGGTCGACCAGCACACCGGGAAGTTCCTCGGCATGACGACCGGCAAGGGCAACAACAGCCTCGCCCTGGTCGTCGGCGTGCCCGCCGCGGACGGCACCTTGACCTACCACTACAACGACATGGTCTCCGGCCTGATCGGCGACCCGCAGACACTGTTCCCCGTCCTCGCGCAGGACGGCGCGCGCAACCTGTACGCCGTCTGGGTCGAGGACAAGACCTACAACGTCTTCTACAGCTGGGCCGCCCCGGGCGCCGACAACGAGTGGAAGACCTGGTCGGCCCCACGTCAGATCAGCAAGCCGCCGGCCAACGTGAACGTCTTCCCGTGGGTCGCCGCCGGCAAGGCCCCCGGCGTGATGGACGTCGCGTGGTACGGCACCAAGAGCACCCTGAAGGAGCTCGGCAGCACCGGCCCGAGCGCCAAGAAGGACCAGACCTGGCAGCTGTTCTTCTCCCAGGTGACCAACGCCGCCTCGACCAAGCCGGTCGTCAACCAGGTCATCGCGGCACCGCACCCCATGCACTACAACGACATCTGCCTGCTCGGCACCGCTGTGCATCAGCGGCGCCGGCAACCGCAACCAGGCCGACTTCTTCAAGATGGTCATCGACCCGCGCAACGGCCGGGCGCGCATCATCTACACCGACTCCAGCAACCGCCTCTCGCAGGCCAACGGCACCGACACCGCGGCCGACCACCAGGGCGCTGCCCTCGACACGATCGTCACCCAGAACACCGGCGTGAGCGCCTTGACGGGCAAGCCGCTGACGCCGTACGAGTCGACCGCGCCGATCAGCGGCATCACCGATCCGGCCGGCGACGCGCTGTTCAAGCCGCTCGGCGGCACGAAGGTCCCCGGCGCCGACATCTTGTCGGTCTCGGTCGAGAAGGCCGGCGCCGACATCCGCTTCAAGGTGAAGCTGGCCGCCCCGCTGTCCGGCGCGGCGGTCGCAGCGGGGACGGCTGCCGCTCAGCTGGTCGTGCGCTGGCAGATGGGCGACGTGCTCTACTTCGCGGCCGCCGAGTCGAACCCGCTCGGTGTCGAGAGCTTCTACGGCGGCAAGACCGACGCCGTCGACCTCTGCTCGGTGTCGGGCTGCAAGCCCAACTACCTGACCTACAACGCGGCCCCGAACAAGGGCGTCGTGAGCGGCACCGGCTCCTCGGACGGCGGGACCTACGTCATCAACGTGCCGCTCAGCGCCGTCGGCAGCCCGACCGACAAGAGCCTGCTCGAGTCCGTCATGGGCTTCGTCGTCGCGAGCCCGGGACCGGGGGCCGTGCCGCAGAACAACGGCACCGACTTCCTCGACATCGCGCCGTTGCAGCTCGAGGGGACCAAGACGTTCAACGCCCGCTTCGGCGCGGCCGCGGCGTCCGGTCCGGCTGCCCCGCTCAAGCCCGAGACGCCGGCCGTCCCGCCGACGACGCCGACCACGCCGACCACGGGCGGCGGCGGGCTGGCCGCGACCGGGCTCACCACGGGGGTCCCGATCGCGGCCGTCGTGCTCCTGCTGGCCGGTCTCGCCGTACGGCGCAAGCGGTCCCACCTCGGGTGAGCCTGACCGTCCTGACGTCGGCGGCGGAGGTCCTGCTCGCCACCGAGCCACGACCCGTACGCCCGCGGCCGCCTGCGCCACCCGAACGTCAGCGGCTGGGCCGGGCACGGCGCGGTGGCCTGGCGCGCGACCGACGTCGAGGAGCGGGTGCCCTACCTGATGACCCTCGGGTCCCCGCACGCCGTGGCGCTGCTGGTGGAGGCGCTGCTGCCTGAGCTGCGCGACGGCACCCGGGTCACGCTCCCCCGCGGGACGGCCCCGCTGCTGCCGGCGTGGGTGGCGCTCGACGGCACCCACTGGGACTTCCGCTGGCTCGACGCCCCTCCTCCGGCGCAGTCCGGTGAGCACGAGGTCGTCGAGGTCGACGGGGCCGTCGTGGCGGACCTGCTGGCGGTGGCGTCGCCGACCGCGAGCGCCCAGCCGGGAGACCCGGGCGTGCGTCGCTGGGTCGCCGTGCTGGACGGCGGGGTCGCGGTCGCCTGCGCCGCCGACACCTCCGCCGCCACCGGCGTGGGGCACCTGTCCTCGATCGCCGTCCACCCGTCGGTGCGCGGCCGCGGTCTCGGGTCCGCCGTGACGGCCGGGCTGATGCGGCGGATGTTCAGCGAGGGCTGCGACCTGGTCACCCTCGGGATGTACGCCGACAACAGCCCCGGGCGGGCGCTGTACGACCACCTGGGCATGAAGGACGAGCACCGCTGGACCAGCGGCCCCCTCCAGGTCAGGAGCCGCTGGTAGCCCCCTTGCGTCCTCAGAAGTGCAGGTGCGCTGCGCTCAGCTGTGATGACGTAAGCGTCAGGGAGGGCCGTACGTCCTCAGAAGTGCAGGTGCGCTGCGCTCGGCTGTGATGACGCAGGGGTCAGGGGGTGGGGTCCTCGTCGGGCTCGGCGTCGACGCCGGCCTCGGCGCGCTGCTGGGCGGTGATCGGCGCCGGTGCGGCCGTCAGCGGGTCGTAGCCGCCGCCGCTCTTGGGGAACGCGATGACGTCGCGGATCGACGGCGCACCGGACAGCAGCGCGCAGATGCGGTCCCAGCCGAACGCGATCCCGCCGTGCGGCGGGGCGCCGAAGGAGAACGCCTCGAGCAGGAAGCCGAACTTCTCCTGCGCGTCCTGCTCCGTCACGCCCATGACGGCGAAGACCCGCTCCTGGACGTCGCGACGGTGGATCCGGATCGACCCGCCGCCGATCTCGTTGCCGTTGCAGACGATGTCGTAGGCGTAGGCCAGCGCGTCGCCGGGCTCCGTGTCGAAGGTGTCCAGGAACTCCGGCTTCGGGGAGGTGAACGCGTGGTGCACGGCGGTCCATGCGCCGCCCCCGACGGCCACGTCGCCACCGGCCACGGCCACCGACGCGGGCTCGAACATCGGGGCGTCGACCACCCACACGAACGACCAGGCCGACTCGTCGATGAGGCCGAGCCGACGGCCGACCTCCACGCGCGCCGCACCGAGCAGCGCGCGCGACTCCCGGACCTCACCGGCGGCGAAGAAGACGCAGTCGCCGGGGGACGCACCGACGTGCGCGGCGAGTCCGGCGAGCTCGGTGTCGGACAGGTTCTTGGCGACCGGCCCGGTGATCGTGCCGTCCTCCTGGAACAGGACGTACGCCAGACCGCGCGCGCCTCGCTGCTTGGCCCACTCCTGCCACGCGTCGAGCTGCTTGCGCGGCTGGGACGCCCCGCCCGGCATGAGCACCGCTCCGACGTACGGCGCCTGGAAGACCCGGAAGGGCGTGTCGGCGAAGTAGTCGGTGCACTCGACCAGTGGGAGGTCGAAGCGCAGGTCGGGCTTGTCGGAGCCGTAGGTCTGCATCGCGTCGGCGTAGGTCATGCGCGGGATGTCGCCGATCGCGTGGCCGATGAGGGCCCAGAGCGACCGCAGCACCTGCTCGGCGAGACCGATGACGTCGTCCTGGTCGACGAAGCTCATCTCGATGTCGAGCTGGGTGAACTCCGGCTGACGGTCGGCGCGGAAGTCCTCGTCGCGGTAGCAACGAGCGATCTGGAAGTACTTCTCGGTCCCGGCGACCATGAGCAGCTGCTTGAACAGCTGGGGCGACTGGGGCAGGGCGTACCAGGAGCCGGGACGCAGCCGCGCGGGCACCAGGAAGTCCCGCGCGCCCTCAGGCGTCGACCGGGTCAGGGTCGGGGTCTCGATCTCGAGGAACCCCTGGTCGTGCAGGACCTCGCGCGCGGCGTGGTTCACGTCCGACCGCAGCTTGAGCGCTGCCGCGGGCCCGGTGCGGCGCAGGTCGAGGTAGCGGTACTTCAGCCGCGCCTCCTCCCCCACCGCGTCGTCGAGCTGGAACGGCAGCGGGGCGGCGGCGTTGAGCACGACGAGGTCGGTGACGGCCACCTCGATGTCGCCGGTCGGCACGGCCGCGTTGGCGTTGCCCTCGGGCCGGGCCTGCACGGTTCCGGTGACCTGGACGCAGTACTCCGCGCGCAGGTCGTGGGCGACCTCGTCATGCAGGACGATCTGGACGATGCCGGAGCGGTCGCGCAGGTCGACGAACGCGACCCCGCCGTGGTCGCGGCGACGGGCCACCCAGCCGGTCAGCGTGACGGTCTGACCGGCCTGGTCCGCGCGGAGCGTGCCGGCCTCATGGGTGCGCATCATGCGAGCTTCTCCAGAAGTTCAGAAAGGGGAACGGCCTCTTGCGAGCCGTCGCTGAGGTCCTTGACTTGCGCCACACCGGCCTCGAGATCTCGGTCGCCGACGACGACGGCCCAGCGCGCGCCGGAGCGGTCCGCGGCCTTCATCGCGCCCTTGAGCCCGCGTTCGCCGAACACCATGTCCGTGGCGACGCCGGCTGCGCGCAGCTCGTTGACGGTGGTGAGCGCCCACGCCTTGGCCGTCGTGCCGAGGGGGACGACGAACACCGACAGGGCGTCGTCCGCCAGGGCGATGCCCTCGGCCGCGAGCGCGAGCAGGGTCCGCTCGATGCCGAGCGCCCACCCGATCCCGGGCAGCGGTGGGCCGCCGATCTCCTCCGAGAGCCCGTCGTAGCGGCCGCCCCCGCCGACGGCGGACTGCGCGCCGAGCCCGTCGTGGACGAACTCGAAGGTGGTCCGCATGTAGTAGTCGAGTCCCCGCACCAGGCGGGGCGCCGGCTCGAACGACACCCCGAGGGCGTGCAGCCCCTCGACCACGGACGCGTGGTGCGCCTCGCAGTCGACGCACAGGTGGTCGGAGATGAGGGGAGCGCCCTCGAGCTGCGCCTGGACCTCGGGCCGCTTGTCGTCCAGCACCCGTAACGGGTTGATCTCGGCGCGCGCGCGGGTCGCCTCGTCCAGGTCGAGTCCGGCGAGGAACTCCAACAGCAGCGTGCGGTACGCCGGGCGGCAGGCCGGGTCACCGAGCGAGGTGAGGAGCAGCCGCACGCCGGTCAGCCCCAGGCCGGTGAAGGCCTGCGCCGCCAGCGCCACGACCTCGACGTCCAGGTCCGGGTCGGTGAGGCCGAGCGCCTCGATGCCGACCTGCTGGAACTGGCGGAACCGCCCGGCCTGCGGGCGCTCGGCACGGAACATCGGCCCGGCGTAGCGCAGCTTCACGGGCAGCTGCCCGTGCTGCAGGCCGTGCTGGACGGCGGCACGGACGACGCCGGCCGTCCCCTCGGGGCGCAGCGTCAGCGACCGGTTGCCGCGGTCGGTGAAGGTGAACATCTCCTTGCTGACCACGTCGGTCGACGCCCCCACGCCGCGCGCGAACAGGTCGGTGTCCTCGAAGACCGGCGCCTCGACGTACGCGTAACCCGCCTTGGAGGCGGGCGCGAGCAGACCGTCGCGGGCGGCGAGGAAACCGGAGCCGGGAAGGACGTCGTAGGTGCCCTTCGGGGACTGGAACACCTACAGCCCCCGCGAGGGCGGCGGAGGCGCGAGGTCCTGCAGGAACGGGTTGGTACGACGCTCGCGGCCGATCGTGGTCGACGGGCCGTGCCCGGTGTGCACGACGATGTCGTCGCCGCGCGGCAGCACGACGCGCGCGAGCGAGTCCTGCATCTGCTCCCACGAGCCACCAGGCAGGTCGGTGCGACCGATCGACCCGGCGAACAGCACGTCTCCGCTGAACAGGGTCTGCTCGGACTCGAAGACGACCGACCCGGGCGTGTGACCCGGCGCGAAGTCGACGGTGAACGTCATCCCGGCCAGCTCCAGCGGGGCGCTGGGGTCGAGCAGCGCGACGTCCGACGGCTCGGTCCACTCCAGGCGCCCGCCGAACAGCGTGCGCGACTCCGGCGACAGGCCCTTCATGGGGTCCGCGAGCAGCTCGCGGTCCGCCGGGTGGATCCATGCCGGAATGCCTCGTGCCCCGCAGACCGGCGTGACCGAGAAGGTGTGGTCCAGGTGCCCGTGGGTGAGCAGCACGGCGACCGGCTGCAGCTTGTGCTGGCGCAGCACCTCATCGAGCTGGTCCTCCACCCCGATGCCGGGGTCGATGACGATGCACTGCTCGCCCTCCGCGGGCGCGACGACCCAGCAGTTGGTGTCGAAGGCAGCAGCTGGGAACCCGCGGACGAACACGGTCGGGGTACTCCTCAGGGCAGGTGGCTCGGGACAGGCTGGTGCTCGACCCTACCGGCGGGCTCCCACCCGCCACGACCGCGATTCCCTAGACTTGCCCTGATCCCCGTTCACCTGAAGCACCGTGTCGATCTTTGGAGGACCCGCGTGGCCAGCAGCAAGCGCGAGCGTGAGCTCGCCCGGATGCGCGCTGAGCGGCAGGCAGCCCGCAGGGCTGAGGCCGCGGCGCGTCGCAAGGCGCGCCAGCGCACCCTGGCCATGGCCGGTGCGGTGCTCGCCGTGCTGGCGATCGTCGGCGCCGTCGTGCTCGTCTCCAACGGCGACGACGACAAGAGCACGGTCGCTGCCGCGCCCAGCGCGTCCACCGCCCCTGCAGGTGGGGCCACCTGCACGTACGACGACGCGGGCGACTCCTCCAAGAAGATCGCCGGCAAGCCGCCGACGACCGGCGTCGTCGACACCGGCACGGTCGTCGCCGCGATCGCGACCAACCAGGGCCCGATCGAGCTCACCCTCAACAGCGCCAAGGCGCCCTGCACGGTGAACAGCTTCACCTACCTCACCGGGCAGAAGTACTTCGACGGCATCACCTGCCACCGACTGACCACCTCGGGCATCTTCGTGCTCCAGTGCGGCGACCCGACCGGCAGCGGCAGCGGCGGCCCGGGCTACCGCTTCCCCGACGAGAACCTCACCGGCGCGACGTACCCCCGCGGCACGGTCGCGATGGCCAACGCCGGCGCAGGGACCAACGGCAGCCAGTTCTTCCTCGTCTACAAGGACACCCAGCTGCCCCCGAGCTACACGCCCTTCGGCACCATCACCAAGGGCCTCGAGCTGCTCGACAAGGTCGCCGCGGCCGGTGTCGACAGCCCGACCGGCGACGGCAAGCCGAAGTCCCCCGTCACGTTCAAGACGGTCACCCTCGCCGGCTGACCCTGGCGCGACGAGAGGCCGGTGTCCCCTTCGGGGCACCGGCCTCTCGCGTCGGTCAGGTCAGGTCGTGGGGGGCGGACCGTAGCCGGGGACCCCGCCCATGGCGTCGCCGAAGCCGCCCTCCTCCTTCGGGTTCGGGCCGTGGCTGTTGGCGCCGGGCTTGCTGTCCTGGGCGTACCAGAACAGGAGCACCACGATGCCGATGATGGTGAGGACGATCAGCTGCCACCAGCCGGACCGGCCGGTGTCGTGCAGCCGCCGGGCGCCGACCGCGAGGTTGGGGACGATCACCGCGAGGCTGAACAGCAGGCCGATGTTGGACTGCGCGATGTTGAGCGTGATCCCGATGACCTCGACGGCGAGCACCCACCACCAGAACTCTGAGCGGCGGGCCCGTCCGGTGAAGTCGGCGTACTTGTTCAGGACGGTCTTGATCGATGTGGCGAAGTCCACGCCTACCCCCAGGGTCGTCGGCCACCCGCGGTGACCGTGCCGACAGCATGGCGCATCCGGGCCCGGCGAGCGGTCAGGCGGTGACGCGGTAGGCGTCGTACACGCCCTCGACGGACCGGACCTGGGCGAGCAGGTGACCCAGGTGCTTGGGATCGCCCATCTCGAAGGAGAAGCGCGACACCGCGACCCGGTCCCGGGTCGTCGTGACCGACGCGGACAGGATGCTCACGTGCGCGTCCGACAGCACCCGGGTCACGTCGGAGAGCAGGCGGGTGCGGTCGAGCGCCTCCACCTGGATGTTGACGAGGAACATCGATCCCTGGGTGGGCGCCCACTCGACCTCGACCAGTCGCTCCGGCTCAGACAGGATCTGCCCGGCGTTGGTGCAGTCGCGCCGGTGCACCGACACGCCCCGACCGCGGGTCACGAAGCCGACGATGTCGTCACCGGGGACGGGGGTGCAGCAGCGCGCCAGCTTGACCCAGATGTCGTCGACGTCGCGGACCACGACCCCGGGGTCGCCCTGCGTCCGGGCCCGCGGCGCGCGGGTGGGGGCGGCGGTCTCGGCGAGGTCCTCGACCGCGCCCTCGGCGCCGCCCAGGGCGGCCATGACCCGCTGGACGACGTGCTGGGCCGAGACGCGGCCCTCGCCGACCTCGACGTACAGCGCGGTGACGTCGGCCAGGTGGAGCTCCTTGGCCAGGTTGGGCAGCGCCTCCCCGCCGAGGATCCGCTGCAGCGGCAGGCCGCTCTTGCGCATGGCCCGGCTGATGAGGTCCTTGCCGCTCTCGACGGCGTCCTCGCGGCGCTCCTTGGCGAACCACTGCTTGATCTTGTTGCGGGCCCGCGGGCTCTTGACGAACTGAAGCCAGTCCTGCGACGGGTGCGCCGACTCGGCCTTGGAGGTGAACACCTCGACGACGTCCCCGTTGTCGAGGGTCGACTCCAGCGGGACCAGCCGGCCGTTGACCCGCGCGCCGATGCAGCGGTGGCCGACCTCGGTGTGGACGGAGTAGGCGAAGTCCACCGGCGTGGAGCTCGCGGGCAGGGCCATGACGTCGCCCTTGGGCGTGAACACGAAGACCTCGGCGCTGTGCAGGTCGAAGCGCAGCGAGTCCAGGAAGTCGCCGGGGTCGGCGGCCTCCTTCTGCCAGTCGAGCAGCTGGCGCAGCCACGCCATGTCGTCGCCCTTGACGGGGGCGGCCGTTCCTGGCGCGGCGCCCTCCTTGTACTTCCAGTGGGCGGCGATGCCGTACTCCGCGCGCTTGTGCATGTCGACGGTGCGGATCTGCAGCTCGACGGGCTTGCCCTCGGGCCCGATCACCGAGGTGTGCAGCGACTGGTACATGTTGAACTTGGGCATCGCGATGTAGTCCTTGAACCGCCCGGGGACGGGAGACCAGATCGCGTGGATGGTGCCGAGCGCGGCGTAGCAGTCGCGCAGGTCCTCGACGAGCACCCGGATGCCGACCAGGTCGTAGATGTCGGTGAAGTCACGACCCCGCACGATCATCTTCTGGTAGATCGAGTAGTAGTGCTTGGGCCGCCCGGTGACCGTCGCCTGGATCTTCGCGGCCTTCAGGTCGGCGGTGACCTTCTGGACGATCTGCGCGAGCTGGGTGTCCCTGGACGGCGCGCGTTCGGCGACCAGCCGGACGATCTCGTCGTACCTCTTCGGGTAGAGGGTCGCGAAGGCGAGGTCCTCGAGCTCCCACTTGATGGTGTTCATGCCGAGCCGGTGGGCCAGCGGCGCGAAGATCTCCAGCGTCGTGTTGGCGATGCGCTCCTGCTTCTCCTGGCGGAGGTACCGCAGGGTCCGCATGTTGTGCAGCCGGTCGGCGAGCTTGATGACCAGCACCCGCGGGTCGCGGGCCATGGCGACGACCATCTTGCGGATCGTCTCGGCCTCGGCGTGCTCGCCGTAGGTGATCTTG
The DNA here is from genome assembly GCA_963760125.1 of uncultured Actinomycetota bacterium. GTDB lineage: Bacteria > Actinomycetota > Actinomycetes > Mycobacteriales > SCTD01 > RYN-111. The sequence goes on from CAVXBV010000014.1 coordinate 100,819, forward strand.
TCGAGCTTGGTCACGCCGTCGACGAGCTGGGCCACGTCCTCGCCGAACTCCGCCCGGACGTCGTCCAGGGTGTACGGCGTGTCTTCGACCGTGTCGTGCAGCAGGGCCGCCACCAGGGTGGTCGTGTCCATGCCCAGCTCGGCCAAGATGGTGGTCACCGCGAGCGGGTGGGTGATGTAGAGGTCCCCGGAGCGGCGTGTCTGCTCGCCGTGCATCGTCTCGGCGATCTCGTACGCCCGGACGATCAACCGGGTGTCGGCCTTGGGGTGGCTGGTGCGCACGGTCCGCAGCAGCGGCTCGAGCACCGGCGGGGTGCTGCCCGGTTTCGTCGGTGAGGTCAGCCTGGCCAGGCGCGCACGGACCCGACGTCCGGACGGCGGGCCGGTACCACTGGTGGTCCCGACGTCGGTCGCGACCCGGTCGTGGTCGTCGAGGTCGCGGGTGCCACGCAGTGCCGGCTCGGGTTCCGGCGCGGGACCGGTGGTGATGGCCTCCGGGTTCGGCGCAGGCAGCGCATCGGGCGTGGGCGTCCCAGCGGCCTGCTCGGCGAGAGCAGGCGGCACGGGTGCGTCCGGCGCCAAGGGGTCTCCTTGTTCTGGGTCCAAGTCCCTGAGTCTAGGGAACGCCCTCGGACGCGGCGGGCCGTCCCCGGTCAGACGGCGAGCACGGCCTCGACAGCGAGGCCCCCGAGAGGCTCCCGACCCGACAGGAAGGTCAGCTCGAACAGCACGCCGAGGCCCAGCACCGTGGCGCCGCACAGCTCGGCGAGGTGGGCGGTCGCGGCGGCCGTGCCCCCGGTGGCGAGCACGTCGTCGATGAGCAGCACCCGATCGCCTTCGTGCAGGCCGTCGCGGTGCAGCTCGAGAGTCGCGGAGCCGTACTCGAGGTCGTAGGAGCGCTCGTGCACCTCACGCGGCAGCTTGCCGGGCTTGCGGACGGGGACGACCCCCGCGCCGAGCGCGAGCGCGACGGGCGTGGCGAGCAGGAAGCCACGAGCCTCCATGCCGATCACCTTGGTGACGCCCTGGTCGTGCCACGGCTCGGCCAGCAGGGCGATGACCGACCGGAGGGCGTCGGGGTCGGCCAGCAGCGGCGTGATGTCCTTGAAGACGACCCCAGGCTTCGGGTAGTCGGGGACGTCCTGGATCAGCGCCGCCAGAGCGGTCCGGTCGAGCACGCGGGTCAGCGGCGCTTGCGCTTGCCGGACTTGCCGGCGGGGCGGCTTCCCTTGGGCTTCTTGCGTCCCGGCTGGCCCCCCGGGCTGCGGGTCGCGGTCGGCGTCGCCGTCGGGGCAGCAGCGGAGGTGCCCCCGACCTGGGCCGCGGCCAGCAGGCGCAGGGGCGGAGTAGGTCGAGCGCTGGCTCAGCCGGACAGGAGCGCTGTCGCCCTTCTCCCGCCGGTCGATGACGCGCTGATGCAGCTTCTGGAAGCGCGGCTCGCGCTCCTTGAGGTCAGCCAGCAGGGGCGTCGCGAGGAACAGGCTGGAGTAGGCCCCCGAGGCCAGACCGACGAACAGGGCCAGCGACAGGTCCTTGAGGGTGCCGGCGCCGAGCAGCAGCGCGCCGACGAACAGCAGCCCCGAGACCGGCAGCAGCGCGATCATCGAGGTGTTGATCGAGCGCATGAAGGTCTGGTTCACAGCGAGCTCGGCAGCCTCGGAGTAGGTCTGGCTGCTCTGCTTCTCCAGGCCGCGGGTGTTCTCCTCGACCTTGTCGAACACCACGATGGTGTCGTAGAGGGAGTACCCGAGGACCGTCAGCAGCGCGATGACGGTGGACGGCGTCACGACGAAATAGGTCAGGGAGTAGATGCCCGCCGCCAGGATCAGGTCGTGGATCAGGGCGATGATCGCGGCCACGGCCATCTTGGGCTCGAACCTGATCGAGATGTAGATGATGACGGCGATGAGGAACACCACGAGCCCCTGAAGGGCCTTCTTGGTGACCTGCTTGCCCCACGAGGCGCCGACCGACTTGGTGTCGATCGACTCCACGTCGACGCCGTACTGCTTGGCCAGCGCGTCGCCCACGCGGCGGCTCTCGTCCAACGTCAGCGGCGCGGTCTCCAGCCGAAGGCGCGTCTCCCCGGTCGAGGTCTTGAGGGTCTGCACGATCGGCTCCCCGACGCCGAGCCCCTCCACGAACGCGCGGGCCCCGGCGACGTCGACCTGCGTGCTCGCCGGCGGGGTGACGGTGAAGATGTTGCCGCCCTTGAACTCCACGCCCAGGTTGAAGCCGCGGAAGATCATGCTGCTCAGGGCGATCATCACCAGCACCACGGAGGCCACGTAGAACTTCTTGCGGGCCTGGATGAGCGGGAACGTCGTCTCACCGTGGTAGAGCCGATGGACGAGCCCGTGGCGCTTCACGGGCACGTCCGGAGCATCGGGGGTGTGGTCCGCGGTCGTCGTCATGTCAGGCCTCCTGCGGCGACACTGCGCCAGTGGTGGGAGCGCTCTTGGCCAGGGCTCGACGGGTGCCGCCTGAGGACGGCTCGCCGCCGTCCGGGCCGAAGAAGCCGGTCCAGCGGCTCTGGGAGAACCAGCGGTACCGCGAGAGGAAAGAGATCAGCGGTCGGGTGAACAGGAACACGACGGCGACGTCGAGCAGCGTGGACAGGCCGAGGGTGAAGGCGAACCCGCGGACGCCACCGACGCTCACGACGTACAGGATGACGGCGGCGAGGAACGAGACCGTGTCGGCCGACAAGATGGTGCGCCGGGCTCGGACCCAGGCGCGGTCAACGGCGGACCGAGGGGTGCGACCCTCCTTGATCTCGTCCTTGAGGCGCTCGAAGTAGACGACGAAGGAGTCGGCGGTGATGCCGACGGCCACGATGAAGCCGGCGATGCCGGCGAGGCTCACCGCGAAGCCGAGCTGCTGCCCGAGCACGCAGATGGAGCCGTAGACCAGGCCGGCCGACACCAGCAGCGAGGCGATCGTGACGAAGCCCAGCGCGCGGTAGTACAGCAGGGAGTACAGGACGACCGCGATGAGCCCGAGGCCACCGGCGAGCAGGCCGGAGCGGAGCTGGTCGTCGCCGAGACTGGCGCTCACGACCTCCGCGTCCCCGGCCTCGAAGGACAGCGGGAGCGCCCCGAACTTGAGGTTGTTGGCGAGCTCCTGGCCCTCCTTGCGGGTGAAGCCGCCGGTGATCTGCGCGTCGCCGTTGATGACGCCCTGGATGGTCGGTGAGCTGATGACCACGCCGTCGAGGACGATGGCGACGCGGTTGGTCGGGGGCGTCTGGTTGAACGCCTCCTCGGTCAGCTTGGTCCACCGGTCCTGACCACTGCCCTTGAACTGCAGGTTGACCTGGATGCCGACGCCGTTCTGGTCGGTCCCGACGCTGGCGCCCTTGACGTCCTTGCCCGCGACCTTGGCGACCGCGAGGTGGAACTTCTCGAGCCCGTTGCGGTCACAGGTGACGATCTCGACGTCCGGCAGGTCAGGCGCACCACCGGCGCGGACGGCAGGATCGGCGCAGTCGAGCGCGGCGAAGGCGGCAGCGGTGTAGGCGCACCCGCTCACGACCTGCGTGGCGCAGTCGACCGTGCCCCGGTCGGCGGCCGCGGGGGCGGCGCTCGGGGTCGCGCTGGGGGTCGCGCTGGGGGTGGCGCTGGGCGTCGGTGAGGGTGACGGCGCGGCCAGCAGGGCACCGGCCAGGGGCCGCTTGTTCGCGGTGGCCGTGGGCGCTGGGCTGGCGCCGGGTGAGGCGGTGGCGGGCGTCGGGGTCGCCGACTCGGTGCTGGTGGGGGTGGGGGCCACCGGCTGCAGCACGGGCGCGGTCTCGACGACCCGGCGGAACTGCAGCTGGGCTGCCTTCGTGACGGTCGCGATGCTCTCCCGGTTCCCCCCGGGGACCTGCACGACGATCTGGCTGCCCTCGATGACGACCTCGGCCTCGGAGACGCCGGCGCCGTTGACCCGCTGGCGGAGGATCTCGACAGCAGCCGAGAGCTGCTCGGCGTTCGGCTTCTTCCCGTCGGCGCTCTTGGGGGTCAGGATCACCTGCGCACCACCTTGCAGGTCCAGGCCCAGCTTGGGCTTGAGCCAGCCGTCGGCGCCGGCGAAGGCCACCGTCGCGTAGAGGATCGCGAAGATCATGAGCAGCGCGGCGAAGTACCTGCCGACGTGCAGCTGGCCTCGGGAGGTCTGGCCGGGACGTGCCACGAGGAGCGATCTCCTGTCTCGTGCGGCCCCGGTGGGGCCGCGGGTGCGTGCCGAGGCGCGAGTCTACGCAGCGCGCACCTCGGTGAGCGCCTCCCACGCTGAGCGGACCGGGCTCAGCCGGCGTCACCGAGGTCGAGCGGCAGCACGTCCACCGGTCCGGGTGGCCGCAGGCCGAGGTGTCGCCAGGCTGAAGGGGTCGCCACGCGGCCGCGCGGCGTGCGGGCGATCAGGCCGGAGCGGACGAGGAAGGGCTCGCAGACCTCCTCCACGGTCTCCGCCTCTTCGCTGACCGCGACCGCGAGCGTGGACAGGCCGACCGGTCCCCCGCCGAACCGGTGCACGAGCGCCTCCAGCACCGCCCGGTCCAGCCGGTCGAGACCCAGCTCGTCCACGTCGTACACGGCGAGGGCGGCGCGCGCGACGTCGCGGGTGACGGCACCGTCGGCGCGGACCTCGGCGAAGTCACGGACGCGGCGCAGCAGCCGGTTGGCGATGCGGGGCGTCCCGCGCGACCGGCCGGCGATCTCCGCCGCGCCGGCGGCGTCGATCGGGACGTCGAGCAGCCCGGCGGAGCGGGCGAGGACCCGCTCGAGCTCGGCCGGGGAGTACGGCTCCATGTGGGCGGTGAACCCGAAGCGGTCGCGCAGCGGGCCGGTGAGCAGCCCGGAGCGCGTGGTGGCGCCGACGAGGGTGAACGGCTCGACCTCGAGCGGGATGGCGGTGGCGCCCGGGCCCTTGCCGACGATGACGTCGACGCGGAAGTCCTCCATGGCGACGTAGAGCAGCTCTTCAGCCGGTCGCGCGATGCGGTGGATCTCGTCGATGAACAGCACCTCGCCCGCGCTCAGGCTGCTGACGAGGGCCGCGAGGTCACCGGCCCGCTCGAGGGCCGGGCCGCTGGTGATGCGGATCCCGGTGCCGAGCTCGGCCGCGATGATCATCGCCAGGCTGGTCTTGCCGAGGCCGGGGGCGCCGGACAGCAGCACGTGGTCCGGCGGCCGCCCGCGGCGCTGGGCGCTCTCCAGCACCAGCGACAGCTGCTCGCGCACCCGCTCCTGGCCGACGAACTCCGCCAGCCGCTTGGGGCGCAGGGCCGCGTCGACGCGGTCCTCCCCGGGCTGCGCCTTGGCCTGGACCAGCCCCTCGGCCACGCGGGCCAGCTCGGCGGAGCGCAGCGCGAGCTCGGCCGCCTCGCGCGCCTGCAGGCTGTCGCTCATCGGGCCATCATCGCCAACGCCCGCTTCAGCAGCGCCGGGACGTCGGCCGCGGTGGCCTCCGGCTGCTCGGCCGACAACCGCACGACCACCTCGTCGGCCTGCGGCTGCGACCAGCCCAAGCCGGTGAGGGCGTCGGCCAGGGTGTCGCGCCAGGCCACGGAGGCGGCCGGGGTCGAGGCTGCCCGCGATCGCGCCGATCTTGTCGCGCAGCTCGAGCACCATCCGCTGCGCCCCCTTGCGACCGATGCCCGGGACCAGGCACAGGGCCGTGAGGTCCTCGGTGGCGAGCGCCCGGCGTACGGCGTCAGGGGTGTGCACGGTCAGGACCGCCTGGGCGACCTTCGGACCGACGCCGGACGCCGTCTGCAGCAGGTCGAACATCTCCTGCTCGTCCGCCGTCTCGAAGCCGAACAGCGTGAGCGAGTCCTCGCGGACCACGAGCGACGTGGCGAGCGTGACGGTGTCGCCGGTGCGCAGCCGGGCCCGGGTGCCCGGCGTGGTCTGGACCGCGAGGCCCACTCCCCCGACGAGGACGACGACGCCGGAGCCACTGAGCCCGGCGACCACGCCGGTGACACTGGCGATCACGCGAGCCTGGCCAGGGCAGGGGCGCGCCAGGCGTGGCAGATCGCGAGGGCCAGGGCGTCGGCAGCGTCCGCGGGCCGGGGCAGCTCGGTCAGGCGCAGGATGCGCGTCACCATGGCGCCGACCTGCGCCTTGTCGGCCCGTCCGGAACCGGTCACGGCCGCCTTCACCTCGCTCGGGGTGTGCAGCGTGACGGGGATCCCGCGACGGGACGCCGCCAGGATCGCGACGGCACCGGCCTGCGCCGTGCCCATCACCGTGCGGACGTTGTGCTGGGCGAAGACCCGCTCGACCGCGACCGCGTCCGGCTCGTGCAGGTCCAGCCACGCCTCGACGTGGCGCTCCAGGTGCACCAGGCGTGCCCCCAGGTCGCCGGTCGCCGGCGAGCCGACGACCCCCACCGCGACCAACGACGCCCGTCCGGGGCGGCCGTCGACGACACCGAGCCCGCACCGGGTCAGGCCGGGGTCCACGCCGAGCACCCGCACGTCTACCTCCTCCTGAACACCTGTTCGGTCACAGTAGGGCCCGCCGCCGGCCGGGATGGGGAGGTGGCGGTCGGAGTGTCGCCGACGTGCGGGGTCCGCGCTGTGCCACCGTCGCTCGCGTGAGTACCTCGTCTCTGCGTCGCCCGCTCCAGGGCCTGGTCGTCGGCGTCGTGCTCGCCGCCGTCCTCGCCACCGTCCTCGTCACGACCCTGCTGCCCTCCGGCGGAACCCGCGCCCTGCTGGTCTTCCCGGCCCTGGCCCTCGCGGCCGAGCTGGTCGGAACGCGGCTGTACGGCGCGCTGCCGGTGAGCCTGTCCGCGGTTCCCGTGCTCGGCGCCGCCTGCGCGGGTGCCCCACGCGCCGCGCTGCTCGCGGCGCTGGTCGCTGCGGTCGCCACCACCGTCCGCGCCGGCAGCCGTCGGCTCGAGCAGCACGCCTTCAACCCGGCAGCCGCCGTGACCTGCGCCGTCGTCGCCTCCCTGCTGGTGCATCCCTTCGTCGACGCCGGCCCGGCGGTGCTGCTCCTGGCGGGGGCCGTGGCCGGCACCTGCTACTTCGCCGCCGACAACGCCCTCGTCGCGCTGGCCATCGCGCTGGACCAGGAGCGGCCCGCCCGTGAGGTGCTGCGCGAGGACCTCGCGTTCCGCCTGCCCGTCTTCGTGACGTACGGCGTCCTGGGCGCTCTGGTGGGCGTGCTGTGGTCGCAGGCTCCGCTGTGGGGTCTGGTCGCACTGGTCGCCCCGGCCGCCCTGCTGCACCGGGCGCAGGTCGCGTCACCGGCGGCCGACGGGTCGCCGGTCGCGGCGGCCGGAGAGGTCGAGCTGGTCGAGGTGGTCGGGGCGCCGCCGGGCGCCGTCTGGACGGACACTGCTCCAGCGGACGCTGTTCCGGCGGACGCTGTTCCGGCGGACGCTGCTCCGGCGGACGAGGATGAGGTGCTCGAGGACGAGGCGCACGACGACGAGCGCTTCGCACGAGGACGCTTCGCACGAGGACAGCGTGCTCGAGGACGAGGCGGACGTCGAGCGCCCGCTGGCGACCATGCCTCCGGCCGAGCGCACGAGCGTGGTGGACGTGACCGACGGTGCCGTGCACGCGCCGATGGTCGGGCGGGCGCCGTCGCTCGAGGACCTGCTCGCCGTACGCGTCAGCGACGACATCGACCCGCAGGACGTGCAGGCCGTCGCCACGGCGCTGCGCGAGCTCACGGCGCCCCTGCCCGCCGGGTACGGCCGGTCCCTGGCCAACGCCCTCGCCGAGGTGGCGCAGCACAGCGGGACCGCGTTCGCTCCGCCCGTGGTCGCGGCCGCGCACGCGCTCCCGCGTCAGCGGCTCGCGGAGGTCCTGGCGCTCACCTGACCCCGCCCACCTTGATCCCGCCCACCTTGATCAACGGAGTCGCCGACCACAGATTCACGCCCCCATGTGTGCTCGCCGATTCCGTTGATCATGGAGGGGCGGGTGGTGGAGCAGGTGGTGGGGCGAGTGGTGGGGCGAGTGGAGGGGCGAGTGCCCTGCGAGCGACCCGTCAGACGGACGCGAGCACCTCGTCGGAGACGTCGAAGTTGGCGTAGACGTTCTGCACGTCGTCGAGGTCCTCGAGCGCGTCGACGAGCCGCAACACCTTGCGCGCCGCCTCGTCCTCGAGCTCGATGGACGTCCCCGGGATCCAGGCGATCTCCGCGCCGTCGACCTCGAGGCCGGCCTCGGCGCACGCGTCGCGCACCGCGCGGGCGTCGCTGACGTCGCAGATGACCTCGAACGACTCGTCGTTCTCGTTGACCTCTTCGGCACCGGCCTCGAGGACCGCGAGCAGCACGTCGTCCTCGGTCACGCCCTCGGCCTTGGGCAGGGTCACGATCGACTTGCGGGTGAACAGGTAGGCCACCGACCCGGGGTCGGCCGGGTTGCCGCCGTTGCGGGTGATCGCGGTGCGGACCTCGGCGTTCGCGCGGTTGCGGTTGTCGGTCAGGCACTCGATGAGGAACGCGACGCCGCCGGGCCCGTAGGCCTCGTACATGATCTCCTCGTAGGCGTTGGCGTCGCCCATCTCGCCGGAGCCGCGCTTGACGGCGCGCTCGATGTTGTCGGCGGGGACGGACAGGCGCTTGGCGCCGGAGATGGCGTCCGCGAGCGTCGGGTTGCCGGCCGGGTCACCGCCACCGGTACGGGCCGCGACCTCGATGGTCTTGATGAGCTTGGCGAACAGCTTGCTGCGCTTGGCGTCGACGATCGCCTTCTTGTGCTTGGTCGTCGCCCACTTGGAATGCCCGCTCATGGCTGTCCTCCCTCTGGCCCGCGCACTGCCGGTCTGCCGACGAGTCTAGTGACGAAGAACTCGTGCATCCGGGCGTCCCCGGTCAGCTCGGGGTGGAACGACGTCGCGAGCAGGTGCCCCTGCCGGACGGCCACCGGGTGCTCCCCCACCGACGCCAGCACCTCGACCTCGGGTCCGGCGCGCTCGACCCACGGCGCCCGGATGAAGACGCCGTGCACCGTCCCCACGTCGGTCACCTCGACGTCACCCTCGAAGGAGTGGACCTGCGAGCCGAAGGCGTTGCGGCGCACCGTGATGTCGAGACCGCCGAGCAGCCGCTGGTCGTGCCGCCCGTCGACGACCTCGGCCGCGAGCAGGATCATGCCCGCGCAGGTGCCGTACGCCGGGAGTCCGCCCGCGAGGCGGGCGCGGAGCGGCTCGAGCAGGTCGAACAGCACCAGCAGCTTGCCCATCGTCGTGGACTCACCACCGGGCAGCACGATCCCGTCGAGCCCCTCGAGGTCAGCCGGTCGCTTGACCGGCACGCCCTGCGCCGCCCGCGATGCGCAGCGAGGAGAGGTGCTCGCGGACGTCCCCCTGGAGGGCGAGGACGCCGACGCGGGGGGTCACCAGCCTCGCGTGGCCAGCAGGTCGCCCGCGCCGAGGCTGTCGACGGCGATGCCGACCATGGCCTCGCCGAGACCGCGGCTGACCTTGGCGATCCGCTCGGCGTCCTCGTAGTAGGCCGTCGCCTCGACGCAGGCGCGGGCCCGAGCGGCCGGGTCGCCGCTCTTGAAGATGCCGGAGCCGATGAAGACGCCGTCCGCGCCGAGCTGCATCATCATCGCCGCGTCGGCCGGGGTGGCGACGCCACCGGCGACGAACAGGACGACGGGCAGCCGACCGAGCTCGGCGGTCTGCTTCACGAGGTCGATCGGGGCGCGCAGCTCCTTGGCGGCCTCGAACAGCTCGCTGCAGTCCAGGGTCGTCAGGCGCTTGATCTGGCCGAGGATGGTGCGGATGTGCGTGGTGGCCTGCGACACGTCGCCGGTGCCGGCCTCGCCCTTGGAGCGGATCATCGCCGCGCCCTCGGAGATCCGGCGCAGCGCCTCGCCGAGGTTGGTCGCGCCGCACACGAACGGCACGGTGAACGACGCCTTGTCGATGTGGTGGGCGTAGTCGGCCGGCGTCAGGACCTCGGACTCGTCGATGTAGTCGACGCCGATCGCCTGCAGCACCTGGGCCTCGACGAAGTGGCCGATGCGCGCCTTGGCCATCACCGGGATCGTGACCTCGGCCTTGATGCCGTCGATCATGTCCGGGTCGCTCATGCGCGAGACGCCGCCGTCGCGACGGATGTCGGCGGGCACGCGCTCGAGCGCCATGACCGCGACCGCGCCGGCGTCCTCGGCGACGCGAGCCTGCTCGGCGTTGACGACGTCCATGATGACGCCGCCCTTGAGCTGCTCGGCCATGCCCCGCTTGACGACGTCGGTACCGGTCTGGTTCATGGCATCGAGTCTAGGTCAGGACAGGGTCAGTGAGCCCGCCGACGGCAGCAGCACGACCCAGGTGGGACCGGGCTTGAGAGCAACGTCACGACCCGCGGCGTCGAGGAAGCGCGTCGCGCCGTACCCGACCCGCTTCCAGGTGCCGGTGATGGACCTGCCGTCGCGCAGCACGACGGCCTTCCCGGCGCCGGTGGTGACGGTGTACGGCGTCCGGTTGCCCACGACGTCCTTGTACTTGCTCGGCGGGGTCTTGACGTACTGCACGATGACGTTGGCCGGGTGGACCGGGAGGACCGAACTGCCCTGGCTGAGGACGAACGTCCCCGCCTCCGGCCGGATCCGCAGCGACGACGTCGTCGAGAAGGCCGCACTCGCTGCCGTCATCGGGACGGCGCCGGCGGGCAGCGGGCCGAAGGTCAGGCCGATGCTCACCGGGCCCTTGCCCGGCTTGCGCGACACCAGCTTGGCGGGCGTGGTGAAGAAGTTGCGCGCATCCTTGCGCCGCTCGGCCAGGCGGTACGCCCCGGGGATCGCGTCGTACGACGCGTCGATGACCTGCCCGGCGCGGGCCGCCTTGGCGAAGGTGGACTTCACGCCGGTGTTGCCACCGGAGAAGGCGACCGCGATGCCGCCGTACTGGCGCAGCAGGTCGATGTCGCTCTCGCGCACGCTGCGGATCGGTCCGATCTCGACGTCGGGCGCCGCGTCGCTCTGCAGCACCGCGAGCAGCCGGGTGGAGCCACCCTCGACGAGCTCCTGGTAGACCACCGCCGACTCCTTGAGCCCCCGCTGGTAGGGCCGGGCCAGGACCGAGTTGTCCACCTTGACCGCGACGACGGGCGCGGTGCGCCTCGGCGCGGTACCGGTCAGCAGGTCGAGCGCCACGGGGCGGGGAGCCGGCGAGGCGGTCGGGCTGACGGTGGGGGTCGGTGTCGGGCTGGGCGCGGCGGCGGGCCCTCCTCCCCCACAGGCGGTGAGCAGAGCGGCCGACAGGAGCACAGCCAACGGGCCGGTGGAACGGGGGGACCTCATGCGCGTCAAGCGTAGGCGCGGCGGCCGTCCCGCAACGGGTGCCGCGCGGGTCAGCGCAGGACCGCGTCGTCGACGTCGAAGAACTCCGGCAGGGCTCGGTGGCCGGCGAGCCGCAGCAGGCGGGGCACCTTGCGGCGACGCAGGGCACGGGTGTCACGCACCGCGCTGTTGTGGAACGAGCGCGCGAGGCCCACCCGCTCTCCGGCTGCCGCGAGCTCGGAGGTGTCCAGGGGTGCGGGCGCGGCAGCCAGCCCGACGCGCAGGGCTCGGGTGAGGTCGTTCTCGACGCGGTCGCGCCCTGGCTCGCCCGCTTCGACGGCGCGAGCGACGGCCTGGGCCAGCGCCGCGCGCTCAGGACCCTCGGGCAGGTGGTCGGCCACGGTCTGCGCGGCGAACGCCCGCCGGACCAGCTGGGCGTCCAGAGCAGCCCAGGCCGCATCGACGCGGGCGTGCATCCGGTCGAGGCGGCCGGCGGTCCAGACGACGTACGCCCCGACCAGCAGGAACCCGACGATGAGCAGCCAGGTCACGGCGCGACCCGCTCCCGGACGACGGCCAGCCAGCGCCGCAGCGTCTCCGACACGCGGTTCGGGTCGTCGTCCCCGTCGTCGTCCCCGTCGTCGGTATCCGGCTCGTCGGTGTCGTCGAGCAGCACCGGCGCCGCCGCCTCGACCGTCTCGTAGACCGCGAGCACCTGACGGGTGACGTGCGCCCAGTCGTACGCCTGGACGACGCGCGAGCCCGCGGCGGCGAGGCCGCGCCGGTGGTCGGCGTCGAGCAGCAGGTCAGCCAGGGCGTCGGCGAGGGCCGCAGCGTCGCCCACGGGGACGAGGACCCCCGCGTCGCCGTCGTCGAGGACGCGCCGGAACGCCTCGAGGTCGGCAGCGACGACCGGCGTCCCGGCGGCCATCGCCTCGATGAGCACGATCCCGAAGCTCTCGCCGTGGGTGTTCGGGGCGCAGTAGACGTCGGCGGCGGCGTACAGGCCCGCCTTGTCCTGCTCCGGCACGCACCCCACCACGGTGACCTGCGGCGGCAGAGGCTCCAGGGCTTCGCCGGGGCCGGCCACCAGCACCCGCACGTCCGGGACCCGCTCGGCCAGCGCGGGGACCGCCGCCAGCAGGACCGACAGGCCCTTGCGCGGCTCGTCCACGCGACCCAGGAACAGCACCCGCGGGCCGTCCGGCAGGCCGGCGAGCGGCGTCGCGTCGGCGAAGGCGCTGACCCGTACGCCGTTGGGGATGAGCACGGCGTCGTGCCCGAGGTGCTCGACGACGACCCGGCGTGCCGCGGCGGAGACGGCGATGCGTCCGGTCAGCTTCTCGAGCCCCGGTTGGAGCGCCGTCCCGACCACGTGCAGGGCACGAGACCGCGAGGTCGCGGTGTGGAAGGTGGCGACGATCGGCCCCTTCGCAGCGAACAGCGCCAGCATCGACGTCGAGGGGACGGTCGGCTCGTGCAGGTGCAGCACGTCGAAGCCCCCGCGACGCAGCCAGCGTCGCGTGCGCGCCAGGGTCAGGGGCCCGAAGGCCAGCCGCGCGACCGATCCGTTGTAGGGCACGGCCACGGTGCGCCCTGCCGGCACGACGTACGGCGGGAGGTCGGCGGTGTCCGGGTCGTCGACCGGTGTCAGGACCGACACCTCGTGGCCCAGCGCGAGCAGGCTCTCGGCCAGGTCGCGGACGTGCGCCATGACCCCGCCCGGGACGTCCCAGGCGTAGGGGCAGACCAGGCCGATCCTCACAGGTCGTCCACCCAGAGCTTCTGCAGCATGTGCCAGTCGACCGGGTGGGCAGTGATCGCGGTCTCGAAGGCGCGCGCCACCTGCTGGGTCATCGTCACGAGGTCGCTGTGCTCGACGTACGGGTGGAAGGTGATGCGCCACCCGCCAGGGGTGAACGACAGCGTGGTCGGGAGCAGCCGGGCCCCGGTGTCCAGCGCCAGCCGCGCGGGACCGGCGGGCATGCGAGCGGTGGCGCGGAAGAACTCGACGTCGACCCCGCGAGGCGTGAGGTCCCGGTCCGCCAGCAGGCACACGGTCCCGCCGCCCGACAGGCGCTCGCGCAGCACGTCGTACGGCGGTCGTGCACCCCCCGTCAGGGGCAGCACCTCCATCCCGAGCGACTGCCGGAACTCCACGAACCGCGTGAACAGCGACTCCGGCTTCAGCCGCTCGGCGACGGTCGTGAACGGCACGCCGGTGACCCCCAGCCACGCACCCGCGGCGTCCCAGTTGCCGCTGTGCGACAGGACGAGGATCGTGCCGGTCCCGGCGGCTACCGCGTCCCGCAGCAGGTCTTCGTGGTCGGTCGTCGTGTGCGCGATGAGGTGCTCGGTGGAGATGCTCGGCAGGCGGAACGCCTCGCACCAGTAGCGGGCGTAGGACCGGACGGCGTCGCGGGTCAGGTCCTGCCCCGGAGCGACGCGGGCCAGGTTGGCGACGAGCCGGTCGATGCCCTTGCCCCCTCGGCGCACGGCGAGGTCTGCCGCCTGCTGGAACGCCCGTTGGGCGATCGGTTCGGGAAGCGCCCGGACCAGGCGCCAGGCCGCGGCGTACGCCCCGGACTGCAGGGCACCGGCCAGTGGGGTCACGCGGTGGCTTGGCGGCGCACCTCGAGCAGGCGCTGCACGACGGTCACCGCCGACAGCACCGCGAGCAGGAACAGGCCGCCGACGAGCAGTCCGTCGGGGACGCCAAAGCCCGTCAGGCCCGCGGCCACGAGGACGACGATGAGCCGCTCGGGTCGCTCGGCGATGCCGACGTCGCAGGTGAGCCCGAGCCCCTCGGCCCGCGCCTTCTCATACGACACGACGAGGCTCGCGACGAGCACGAACAGCGTGACGCCGAGCATCAGGTCGTCGTCCTGGTTGGCGTAGTACAGAGCCAGACCGCTGAAGATCGCGCCGTCTGCGACGCGGTCGCACGTCGAGTCGAGCCACCCGCCGAACGGGCTCGTGATGCCGCGCTTGCGCGCGAGGGCCCCGTCGATCGTGTCGGTGAGGACGAACAGCGTGATGACCAGCGAGCCGAGCAGGAACTCGCCGCGCGGGTAGAAGAACAAGGCACCGAACACGACCCCGAGGGTGCCCGTGAGGGTCACGGCGTCCGGGGAGACACCGGCGCGGTGCAGCGCGTTGACCACCGGGTCGAAAAGGCGCCCGACGACGGGTCTGAGCTGGGAGCCGATCACGCCGCCTACGGTAGCCCCGAACAGCGCTTGTCCCGGGGATCCACCGGCGAGAGGCTGCCCACACCCACCGAACGCTGGAGACGCGCATGTCGAAGTCGGGCAGCAAGACCGGGCCGGCTCCGGCCCCGAGAGAGGCCGACCGCCTCCGCAACGTCGCCCTGGTCGGGCACGCCGGGGCGGGCAAGACGACCCTGGTCGAGGCGCTCCTGGTCAGGACGGGCACGATCCCCCGGGCGGGGACCGTCACCGAGGGGACCACCGTCACCGACCACGAGGAGCTCGAGCAGCGACTGCAGCACTCCGTCGGGCTGGCGGTCGCGTCCGTCGAGCACGCCGGGGTGAAGGTGAACCTGCTCGACACCCCCGGCTCGCCCGACCTCGTCGGCGAGCTGCGGGCGGGGTTGCGCGCTGCCGACTCGGCGCTGTTCGTCGTCTCGGCGGTCGACGGCATCGACGCCGTCACCACGCAGCTCTGGCACGAGTGCGCTGCGGTCGGACTGCCCCGCGCGGTCGTCATCACCCAGCTCGACAAGCCGCGGGCCGACTTCGACGACATGGTGGCGCTGTGCCAGCGGCTGCTCGGCGACGGCGTGCACCCGCTCTACCTGCCGATGCACGGGGAGCACGACGAGGTCGCCGGGGTCATCGGCCTGCTCAGCCAGCGGATCTACGACTGGTCCTCAGGGGACCGCGTGGAGCGCGATCCCGATCCGCAGCACCTGCCGCTCATCGAGAACCTGCGCGGCGACCTGCTCGAGGCGATCATCGCCGAGAGCGAGGACGAGACGCTGCTCGACCGCTACCTCGCCGGTGAGGAGATCGACCCGAAGGTCATCGCCACCGACCTGGAGCTCGCGGTCGCGCGCGGACACTTCTACCCCGTGCTGCCGGCCGCGCCGCTGAGCCTGCTCGGGACCGACGAGCTGCTCGAGCTCCTCACCCAGGCCCTGCCGACGCCGCTCGAGCACCCGTGCCCGGTCGTCACCCGCCCTGACGGCTCCCCCGCCGCCCCCCTCACCTGCGACCCCGACGGCCCCCTGGTGGCCGAGGTCGTCCGCACCACCAGCGACCCCTACGTCGGTCGGGTCTCCCTCGTCCGCGTCTTCTCCGGCACGCTGCGCCCCGACACCGCGGTGCACGTGAGCGGCCACGGTCTCGTCCAGCGCGGCCATGCCGACCACGACGCCGACGAGCGGGTCGGGCCGCTGTCCAGCCCGCTCGGTGCGACGCTGCGGCCCGTCACCGAGGCCCGCGCCGGGGACGTCGTCGCGATCGCCAAGCTCGTCAGCGCCGAGACCGGCGACACCGTGTCCGACAAGGACGACCCGCTGCTCGTCCACCCGTGGGAGCTGCCCGAGCCCCAGCACGCCATCGCCGTCGAGGCCGCCTCGCGCGCCGACGAGGACAAGCTGGGTACGGCGCTGCAGCGTCTGGTGGCGGAGGACCTCACCCTGCGGCTGGAGCGCGCCGAGACCGGCCAGGTCCTGCTCTGGACCGTGGGACCCGCGCACGCCGAGGTCCTGGTCGACCGCCTCGCCACGCGGCACGGCGTCGCGGTCACCGCTCCCGCCGGTGCAGGTGGCCGCTGCGGGAGACCCTGGCCGGCCGCGCCGAGGTGGTGGGCCGGCACGTCAAGCAGTCCGGCGGCCACGGGCAGTACGCCGTCGTGCACCTCACGATCGAGCCGCTGCCCGCCGGGTCAGGGCTGGTCTTCGAGTCCGCCGTCGTCGGCGGGTCGGTGCCGACGCAGTGGATCCCGTCGGTCGAGAAGGGGCTGCGCACCCAGATGGAGCGCGGCGTCTCGGGCCGTCCCCTCGTGGACCTGCGCGTGGTGCTCACCGACGGCAAGGCGCACGCGGTCGACTCGTCCGACGCGGCGTTCCAGAGCGCCGGGGCGCTGGCCCTGCGCGAGGCCTGCGCGACCGCCGGCGTGCAGGTCCTCGAGCCGGTGTCCGCGGTGTCCATCACGGTTCCCGCGTCGTACGTCGGGACCGTCATGAGCGACCTGTCGAGCCGACGGGCGCGCGTCACCGGCAACGAGGTCGACGACGAGGACCCCGACGTGGCGGTCGTGTCTGCCGAGGTGCCGGACCTCGCGCTGATCGACTACAGCACCCACCTGCGCGCCGTCACCCACGGAACGGGGTCGTTCACGCGAACCGCCCTCGGCCACGAGCCCCTCCCGAGTCACGTCATCCTTCCCTGACGGCTCAGGCGGTGGGGTCGTCGCCGCGGTCGAGGGCGTCCCAGACGCCCTTGTCCCCCTCGACCGGCTTCGGCGCCGCGGGCTGCTCGTAGGACGCCGAGAGCGCTGCCCACCGGCGGCCGCGGACGGCCACGAGCGCACCGGACGCGGTGAGCAGCATCCCACCGAGCAGCGCCAGCACCGGCCAGGTGTGCTGCACCGAAGCCCGCTCCTGACCGGGCTCGACCAGGCCGTCGGTCAGCGCAGCGGCCACCGTCAGCACGACACCGACGCCGGCCCCGAGCACCAGCACCCCCACGACGACGCGGCCCCACCGCTTGGTGGCGGCGAGCGCGAGGACACCGGCCAGTCCGACGTACCCGAGAGCGCGGGCTCCCGGGACGAGGGCCGAACCAGCGACGTCACGCCGGAGGGCCGAGATGGTCAGTGCCCCGGGGTCGACGAAGGTCACCCACGTCCGCGCCACGGCGAACAGCACCAGCGCCGCACCGAGCAGGCAGAGCAGGACGGCGAGGCGCAGCTCGCGACGCGACCTCACGCGCGGCGCAGGGTCGCGGCGGCGGCCACGGCCCGGAGCACCGCCGCGGCCTTGCTCTCGCACTCGGCGTGCTCGGTCTCGGCGTGGGAGTCGGCCACCAGACCGGCACCGGCCTGGACCACGGCCCGCCCCTGGTGCAGCACGGCGGTGCGGATGGCGATGGCCATGTCGACGTCACCGGACGCCCCGAAGTAGCCGACGCACCCGCCGTAGAGGTTGCGACGCACCGGCTCGAGGTCCTCGATGATCTCCATCGCCCGCGGCTTCGGAGCACCGGACAGCGTGCCGGCCGGGAAGGTGGCGGTGACGGCGTCGAAGCCGGTGCGGCCCGGGGCGAGCCGACCGATGACGGTCGAGACGATGTGCATCACGTGGGAGTACCGCTCGACGCTCATGAAGTCGACGACCTCGACCGTTCCCGGCGTGCACACGCGCCCGAGGTCGTTGCGCCCGAGGTCGACGAGCATCACGTGCTCCGAGCGCTCCTTGGGATCGGCCATCAGCTCGGCGGCGAGGGCGACGTCCTCCTCGGGTGTCGCGCCGCGAGGGCGCGTCCCCGCGATCGGGTGCAGCACGGCCTCGTCACCGGTCACCGTCACCAGGGCTTCGGGCGAGGAGCCCACGACGTCGTACGGCGACTCGCGGCCGGCGAACCGGAGCAGGTACATGTACGGCGAGGGGTTGGTCGCGCGGAGCACGCGGTAGACGTCCAGCGCATCGGCCGTCGTGTCGACGGAGAACCGCTGGGACAGCACCACCTGGAACGCGTCGCCGGCGCGGATGTGCTCGCGCACGGACTCGACGCCCGCGAGGTAGTCCGTCCGGTCGGTACGGGAGACCACCTCGGGGGCAACCGCGTCGAAGACCGCGACCGACGGCTCGCTCGGCGTCGCGAGGTCGGCGGCCATGGCGTCGAGGCGCGCCACCGCGTCGTCGTAGGACCCGCCCCGCACGACGTTGGCGATCAGCCAGACCGAGCCGTCGGAGTGGTCGAGCACGGCGAGGTCGGTGGCCAGCATCATCGTGAGCTCGGGCATGCCGAGCTCGTCCGGGTTGGTCGTGGGAAGCCGTTCCAGGCGGCGGACCACGTCGTACGACAGGTAGCCCACCAGACCCCCGGTGAACGGCGGCAGACCCGGAGTCGCGGGAGACCGCAGCAGGGCGTCGGCCTCCCGCAGGGCCTCGAGCGGGTCCGTCGAGAGCGTCGGTAGCCCCTCGCCAAGCCAGAGCGCCTGCCCCTCCCGCTCGGTGAGCACGGACGCGCAGCGCACGCCGACGAACGACCAGCGGGACCACTGCTTGCCCTGCTCCGCGGACTCGAGCAGGAACGTGCCGGCGCGGTTGCCGGCGAGCTTGCGGTAGATCCCGACCGCGGTCTCGCCGTCGACGAGCAGCCGGCGCGTGACAGGCACGAGCGGCTGGTCGAGGGCGGCGAACTCCTGGGCGGACGGACTCGTCTGCCCGAGCGTCATGGCTTCTCGCCCACCACGGCCGGTAGGACCACCGCGTCGAAGCAGGTGCGGTCCCCGGTGTGGCAGGCGCCGCCGACCTGGTCGACTTTCACCAGCAGGGTGTCCCCGTCGCAGTCGAGGGCGACGGACTTCACCCACTGCTGGGAGCCGGAGGTCTCGCCCTTGACCCAGTACTCCTGGCGGGACCGCGACCAGTAGGTGCAGCGGCCCGTCGTGAGGGTCAGGTGCAGGGCCTGGTCGTCCATCCACCCCACCATCAGCACCTCGCCGGTGTCGTGCTGCTGGCACACGGCCACGACCAGCCCGTCGGTGTCCCGCTTGAGACGGTCGGCGATGGCGGGGTCGAGCTCGGTAGGGCGCACGGCGGTCATGTCCTCAGTCTCCCAGACCCCGACGGCTGCTCAACGCGACTGGGTGATCCAGCTCGCGTGCAGGTCGGCGTAGACCCCGGGCACGGCGACAAGCGCCGCGTGCGACCCGCGCTGCACCACGACCCCCTTGTCGACGACGAGGACCTCGTCCGCGGCCTCAGCCGTCGACAGCCGGTGCGCGATGGTCAGGGTGGTGCGGCCGCGGGTGAGCGAGTCCAGGGCCCGGCCGAGCCGGACCTCGGTCGCGGGGTCGACCGCGCTGGTGGCCTCGTCGAGCACCAGCAGGTCCGGGTCGGCGAGGTAGGCCCTGGCGATGGCGACGAGCTGCCGCTCGCCCACGGACAGGGACTCCCCGCGCTCCCCCACCCGGGTCTGCAGGCCGTCCGGCAGGCCGTCGACCCACTCACGCAGGCCGAGGTCGAGCACGGCCCGGTCGAGCTCGGCGTCCGTGGCATCGGGTCGGCCGTAGCGGATGTTGGCCGCGACGGTGGTGTCGAACAGGAACCCGTCCTGGGGCACCATCACGACCCTGCTGCGCAGGGAGGCGAACGCGACCTCGTCGAGCGGGACCCCGGACAGCAGCACGCGGCCGCCGGTCGGGTCCATGAGGCGGGTCAGCAGCTTGGCGAAGGTGGTCTTGCCCGAGCCGGTCTCACCGACGACGGCCACCCGCGACTGGGCCGCCAGGGTCAGGTCCACGTCGTGCAGGACGTCCGGTCCACCGGGGTAGGCGAAGCGCACGTGCTCGAACGTCACATCCAGCGGCCCGGCGGGCAGGTCCCTCCCGGGCGACGGGTCGGCGATGTCGGTCGGGGTGTCGAGCACTCCGAGCACGCGTCGCATGCCGGCGACGGCGTTCTGCGCCTCGTTGAGCACCTCCGTGGCCACCTGCACCGGCTGCACGAAGATCGTGACGAGGAACAGGAAGCCGACGAGCCGTCCCAGGGTCAGCACGTCGTGCGTGGCCAGCACGACGCCGAGCACGACCACCGCGCTGTTGGCCAGCGCGGTGACGAGCTCGCCCGAGCAGAAGGTGGTGGCGGCGATCGTCTGCGCCTTCGTCTGGGCCTTCGTCGTGCTGGCGACGGCCGCGTCGATCCGCTCCGCCGTGCGCTCCTGGGCGCCGTACGCCCGGATGACCGAGGCACCGACGACGGCCTCCGACACGGCGCCGAGCAGCTCGCCGATGCGGGTGCGGACCAGGCTGTACGCCGCTTGCAGCCGGCGCTGGAAGACCCGCAGCGACAGGAGCAGCGGGATCAGGCACGCGTAGACGACGAGCGTGAGCTGCCAGGACCACCACAGCATCAGCGCTGTCGTCAGCACCACCTGCGCCGCACTGACCAGGATGAGGATGCCGCCGAACTGCATGAAGGTGCTGATCGTGTCGACGTCACCGGTGACGCGCGAGACGAGCGACCCGCGGCGCTCGGACGCCTGGTGCAGGACCGACAGGTCGTGCACCCGGCGGAAGGCGCTGGTGCGCAGGGCGAACAGGCCGTTCTCGGTGGTGCGGTAGAGGCGGACGTTCATCCGGTAGTTGGCCAGGGCGGTGACCAGGACCGCGAGCCCGGCCAGTGCGCAGGCGGTCCGCACCAGCCCGATGTCCGGGTCCGGTCCGGAGAGGCCGTGGTCGATCGTCTGCTGGACCGCGAGGGGGACGACGATCCGGCCGGCGGTGCTGATCAGCGCCAGCAGGAGCGTGACCGGGAGCCCGACGCGGAACTCCGGCGCCAGCCGCAGCCCGTGCAGCAGCGTCGCGAGGGAACCTCGCTCCGCACCGGTCTGCACCCCGGCCTGAACCCCGGCCTGTGTCGCGGCGGTCATGCCGACACCTCGTCCTGCTCGGCGGTGCGCTCGGCCTCGGCGCGCTCGTACGCCGTCACCAGGTCGCGGTAGCCCGTCGACCGGCCCAGCAGGTCCGCGTGGCTGCCGCGGTCGGTCACCCGGCCGTCCTCGACGAACACCACCTCGTCGGCCAGCGCGATGGTCGCCCGGCGGTAGGCGACGACGACCACGGTGCTGTCGGCGGACGTCGCGCGCAGCCCGGCCAGGATCCGCTGCTCGACGCTGGGGTCGACGGCGCTCG
This sequence comes from uncultured Actinomycetota bacterium, assembly GCA_963760125.1. GTDB lineage: Bacteria > Actinomycetota > Actinomycetes > Mycobacteriales > SCTD01 > RYN-111. Next base: position 121,948 of record CAVXBV010000014.1, read on the forward strand.
TCGCGTCGTCCATGACCAGCAGCCGGGGCTCGCGCGCGACGGCCCGGGCCAGGGAGAGCCGCTGCCGCTGCCCCCCCGACAGCGTCGTGCCGCGCTCGCCGACGATCGTGCCGAGGCCGTCGGACAGCGCCGCGACGAAGCCGTCGGCCTGCGCCACCCGCAGGGCGGCCCAGACCTGCTCGTCGGCCAGGTCGGCGCCGAGGGTGACGTTGCCGCGCACCGTGTCGTCGAACAGGAACGCCGTCTGGGGCGCGAGCGCGACGGCACCGGTGAGGGCCCCCGCCGCGTACGTCCGCGCGTCGCGGCCGTCGACGAGGACCGTGCCGGACGCCGGGTCCACCAGGCGCACCAGCAGGGACGCGAGGGTCGACTTCCCCGAGCCGGTGGGACCGACGACCGCGACGGTGCGGCCGGGCACCACGTCGAAGGTCACGCCTTGCAGCACGGTGTCGTCGCCGTACGCGAAGGCCACGCCCTCGGCACCGAGGGCCAAGCCACCCCCCTCGGGCAGGTCCTGCTCGCCGTACGCCTGCTGCCCCTCGGCGGTGAGGACGCGCTGCACGCGGTCGTAGCCGACGACGCTGCGGGGCAGCTCGTTGAGCACCCAGCCGATCGCCCGGACCGGGAAGGCCAGCAGGGTGAACAGGTAGGCGACGCGCACGAGCGTCCCCGCGTCGAGGTCACCGGAGCCGACCCGCGAGGTGCCGACGACGAGGACCAGCAACACGCCGATCACCGGCAGCGCCTCCAGGACCGGGTCGAACAGGCCGCGCACCCGACCGACCTGCACCAGGGTGTCGCGCAACTCCCCGCTGATCGCCGCGAACCGCTGCGCCTCGTCGCCCTCGCGACCGAGCGTCTTGACGACCAGGGCGCCGTCGAAGGACTCGTGGGCGACGCCGCTCACCTCGCCGCGCAGTTGCTGCGCCCGAGTCATCAGCGGGGACATCCGGCGGCTGTAGACCACCGTCAGGCCGGCGATCGTCGGGAAGACGACCGAGCCGACGATGGCCAGCACCGGGTCGGTGGTGAACAGCACGGCCAGCGTCCCGACCAGGGTCAGGACGACGCCGACGGCGAACGGGAACGGCGCGATCGGATACCACGCCGCCTCGACGTCGCTGTTGGCGTTCGACAGCAGCTCACCGGTGGGGTGCTGCTGGTGCCAGGACAGCGGCAGCTCAAGGTAGCGGCGCGTGACCCGGCGCCGGTAGGTCGCCTGCAGGCGGTACTGCATGATCCCGGCGGCCAGCCGGCGGCCCAGGATGCCGATGATCTTCAGCGTCGCGATCGCCAGGACGAGCAGGACGGCCCCGCCCAGGGCCCCCGCGCGGACGTCGCCGGTCTGGATCGCCGGGGTGATGACGTCGCTGGTGATCCACCCGAAGGCGTAGGCCTGGGCGATCGTCATCGCGCCGAACAGCGCGCTGCCGGTCGCGGCGAGCGCGAAGATCCGCGGCTCCTCCGTCACGGCGATCCACAGGATCCGCAGACCGCGTCGGATGACCCCGACGGGTACCGGGGGCGGGGTGGTCACAGCGGCGGTCCGATCAGGTCAGGGGTCAGCTCGTCGGCCACGGTATGTCGCCGCGGCGGCGACAGCACGCCGGTTCACGACGGTTGCGCTGGTTGTCCTGCAACCTCACCACCGGATGGCGTGGCCGCTCGTGCGGAGGGCAGCCTTGACCTCGCCGATCCGCAGCTGACCGAAGTGGAAGACACTGGCGGCGAGGACCGCGTCGGCCCCGGCCTCCACGGCGGGCGCGAAGTCGGCGACCACCCCCGCCCCCCCGCTGGCGATCACCGGGACGCTCACGACGGCGCGTACGGCGCTGATCAGCTCGAGGTCGTAGCCGGCCCGCGTTCCGTCGGCGTCCATCGAGTTCAGCAGGACCTCACCGACACCGAGCTCCTCCCCCCGCCGGGCCCACGCGACGGCGTCGATCCCCGCTCCCTGCCGGCCCCCGTGGGTCGTGACCTCGAACCCGCTCGGCATGCCGGGCGCGCGGCGGGCGTCGACGCTCAGGACCAGCACCTGGGACCCGAACCGCTGAGCGATGTCGCTGAGCAGCTCCGGCCGCGCGATCCCGGCGGTGTTCACCCCCACCTTGTCGGCACCGGCGCGCAGCAGCCGGTCGACGTCCTCGGGGCTGCGCACGCCGCCTCCGACGGTGAGCGGGATGAACACCTGCTCGGCGGTACGACGCACCACGTCGTAGGTCGTCTCCCGGGACCCGCTGCTGGCGGTGATGTCGAGGAAGACGAGCTCATCGGCGCCCTCGGCGTCGTACACCCGGGCCATCTCGACGGGGTCGCCCGCGTCGACGAGGTCGGTGAAGTTGACGCCCTTGACCACGCGACCGTTGTCGACGTCGAGGCAGGGGATGACGCGTACGGCGAGGGGCACGTCGCCACGCTAGTGGGGACAGCCGACGTGGGACACGGCATAGCGCAGGCGATAGGCGACGGCGGGGAGCGGCCCTACCCTGAGGGGATGCTCCTCGCCCTCCTGCTGATCTGCGTGGCGCTGTTCGTCGTGCTCCCGCTGATCGGCGCCGCGCTCAACGTCCTGTGGGCGCTGGTGCTGGGCTTCCTGCTCGGCCTGGTGGCCCGGGCCGTCGCCCCCGGCCGCGGGCGACTGGGTCTGCTGTTCACCACCGTGGCCGGCGTCGCCGGGGCGATGATCGGTGCTGTCGTGGCCCGGGTGCTCGACACCGGCGGGTTCGGCCGGCTGCTGCTCCAGCTGCTCGCTGCCGTGGTCGTCGTGATCGCCCTGCGGCGCGAGCCCAAGGTCGCCGCCGGGCGGAAGGCCGCATGAGGCTCGCCGTCTGCTCCTCCAAGGGCGGGGTCGGCAAGACCTCGACCGCTGCCAACCTTGCCGCCGCGCTCGCCCAGACCGGACGGGTGCTGGCCGTCGATGCCGATCCGCAGGACTCGCTCGGGCGCGCCTTCGGCGTCGTGGCCAAGAGCCGCGAGGACTCCCTCGCGGGTCTGCTGGAGAGCCCCGACGCCGACCCGTCCGCGGTCGTGCGGCGCGAGGTGGCCCCCGGACTGGACCTGCTGCCCGCGCACCCGTCGCTCGAGCAGGTCGGGATCACCCTGGCCACCCAGGGCGGCATCGTCACCGGCATCCGGCGCGTCCTGCGGCCGCTGCTGGCGGAGTACGACCACGTCGTCATCGACACGCACGGCGACCTCGGCAACCTCACGCTGTCCGCGGTGTGCGCCGCGGACGCGGTGCTCACAGTGTTCACCAGCGACCCCGGCTCGGCCCTCGGCGCCGCCCGCGTCACCGCCTTCCTGGAGCAGCACCGCAGGTTCGAGAACACGTCCGCCCAGCTCATCGGCGTCGCCTGCTCCCTGTGGGACAAGGACGGCAAGGCGGCCCGCGAGGTCGTCGGCGCGCTGGAGGGCACCGACCTCCCCCTGCTGCCGACCCGCATCCCGATGTCGCGGCGGGTCCCGTCGGCCACCCTCGCCAAGCGGCCGGTCGTGCTCTCCGCGCCCTCGTCCTCCGTCGCGAAGGCCTACCAGTCCCTCGCGCAAGACGTCCTCGCCGCGTACGCCGCCCACTCCTGACAGACCCGTCGCTGAAGGACCTCCGCCATGCCGAAGCACGACCTGTCCGCCGACCTGCTGGCCGACCTCACCGCCGAGCCGGTGACCACGCCCGCCACGCCCGTGACCGAGCCGGTGGCAGCACCACGCGCACTGGCCGACCTGACCCCCGCGGTCTCCCTGCAGTGGACGCCGCTGCGCTGGGCGCGCCCGCACGTCGGTCTCGCCAAGGGCGGTACCGGCAAGGCGCTGCGGGTCGGCCCGCTGACCGTCGAGATCGCCGTCAAGGACTAGTCCCAGCCCCGGGCGCTGGTGGCCGGGATCCGCGCCTCTCCGTCGCGTGCGGATGGCCAGTTGGTGTCGTGACATGCGCGTGTCCGTGACACCAGGCCGCCACCGGGCCCTCTCCCGCCGAGCCTGCCCCGGTGCGCGCCACTTCTCAGGAGCCGCGGACGTCCAGACCGAGCGCCGAGGCGACGAGCACCGCCTGCTCGAAGGTGATCACGGCGCCGCGCAGCTGGGCGCTGCCCGGGTCGAGCGAGGTCAGGTCCGTGCCGCGCAGGTCCGCCAGCCGCAGGTCAGCCTTGGTCCAGGTCGCCCCCGACAGGTCGACGTCGCGCAGCACCACCTTGCTCGCCCGGACGCCGGCCAGGTCGGCCTCACGCATCCGGACGTCGGTGAAGGTCGCGCTCGTCAGGTCCGCCCCTCGAAGGTTGACGAACGACCACTCGCCGCCATCGACCTTCAGCAGGTCGAACGCGCAGTCGGCGAACGTGCTGCCGGTCAGCTTGCACCCGGTGAAGGTCGCGTCGAAGAAGGTGCACCGGCGGAAGGTGCAGTTGGTGAACGCCGCCCGGTCGTGCGTGCTCACGTTGAAGCGCACGCCCCGGAAGCTGCAGCCGTCGAAGACCGAGCCCTCGTTGACGACCTCGCTGAGGTCGACCTCGCTGAACAGCACGTTCTCGAACCGCTCGCCGGTCAGCGTCCGGCCGCCCCAGTCCTCACCCCGCACCTCCTCGGGGACATCGGGGTCGTCAGGCACGGACGGCAGCCAGCGCCTCCGGCAGGGTGAACGCCCCGGCGTACAGAGCCTTGCCGACGATCGCGCCCTCGACGCCCGCGACCCCCGCGATGGCGACGAGGTCCGCCAGGCTGCTGACGCCTCCGCTCGCGACGACCGGCTTGCTCGTGGCGGCGCAGACGTCGGCGAGCAGCTGCAGGTTGGGCCCCGTGAGGGTGCCGTCGCGGTGGACGTCCGTGACGACGTACCGGGCGCAGCCGTCCGCGTCCAGCCGGGCGAGGACCTCGAACAGCTCGCCGCCGTCCTGCGTCCAGCCGCGCGCGCTGAGGGTCGTGCCGCGGACGTCGAGGCCGACGGCGATCCGGTCACCGAAGCGGGCGATCGCCGACCGCACCCAGTCCGGGGACTCGAGGGCCGCGGTACCGAGGTTGACGCGCGCGCAGCCGGTCGCCAGCGCGGCCTCGAGCGAGGCGTCGTCGCGGATGCCGCCGCTCATCTCGACCTTGACGTCCAGGCGTCCCACGACCTCGGCGAGCAGATCGCGGTTGGTGCCGGTGCCGAAGGCCGCGTCGAGGTCCACCAGGTGCACCCACTCGGCACCGTCGGTCTGCCACTGGAGCGCCGCGTCCAGCGGGTCGCCGTACGACGTCTCGGACCCCGACTCGCCCTGCACCAGGCGGACCGCCTGGCCGGCACGGACGTCGACGGCGGGCAGGAGTTCAAGCGTCATCGGGTGGGGCTCCTTCACAGCGGGGGGATCAGCGGGCGACGGGCGGGCGGGTGACCGTGACCACCGTCAGGGCGGCGAGGGTGAGCACGGCGACGGCCAGGCGCGGGCCGACGCGGTCGAGCAGCAGCCAGGCCACGGCCTGGACGCCGACGAAGACGACGACGAGGCGGTAGCGCGCCGTCCGGGAGAGCGCGCCGTACCTCCTGCGCCGGCGAGGCGGGGTGGGTACCAGCCGGTCCCGGACGTCAGCCCGACGGGCGGCGCGGTCGCGCTTGTGCGCCGCAGCGGCGACCTCCGCCGCGCGCGCCCGCTGCCGGGCCTCACGGGCACGTCGGCGCTCCGTGCTCACAGCGAGCGGACCCAGTTCTCCAGCAGGTGCGCGCCCGCGTCGCCGCTCTTCTCCGGGTGGAACTGCGTGGCGCTGAGCACGCCGTGCTCGACGGCGGCGGCGAACACCTCCCCGTGGGTGGCGGTGGTGACCAGCACGTCGGGAACGGCGCGGGCGGCGTAGGAGTGGACGAAGTAGAACCGCTCGGCCTCGACGCCCGCGAACAGCCGCGATCCGGCGGGGACGTCGACGGTGTTCCAGCCCATGTGCGGGACGACGGGCGCGTTCAACCGGGTCACGTCCCCCGGCAGGACGCCCAGGCCGGTGCTCTCGATGCCGTGCTCGACGCCGCGCTCGAACAGCACCTGCATGCCCACGCAGATGCCGAGCACCGGACGCTGGTGGCGCAGGCGGTTCCAGATGACGGTTCCGCCGCGGACGGCGTTGATGCCGGCCATGCAGTGGGCGAAGGCCCCGACCCCCGGGACGACCAGCCCGTCGGCCTCGAGGGCCGCGTCCTGGTCCGCGGTGACGGTGACCTCGGCGCCGGCCCGGACAAGCGCGCGCTCGGCGGAGCGCAGGTTGCCCGAGCCGTGGTCGAGGACCACCACCTTCACAGGACTCCCTTGGTGGACGGGACTCCCGTCACACGTGGGTCGAGCTCGCAGGCCGCCCGCAGCGCGCGCGCGACGGCCTTGAACTGCGTCTCGACGATGTGGTGGGCGTTGCGGCCGGACAGCACGCGCACGTGCAGGGCGATGCCCGAGGTCGCGACGAAGCTCTCCCAGATGTGCTTGGTGAGCGTGGTGTCGTAGGTGCCGATCAGCTCGACCATGTCGGGCTCCTCGTGCACGAGGTACGGCCGGCCGGACAGGTCGACCGCCGCCTGCACCAGGCACTCGTCCAGCGGGACCGTGGCGTCACCGAACCGGCGTACGCCGGCCTTGTCGCCGAGCGCCTGCTTGAGGGCGGTGCCGATCGCGAGGCTGGTGTCCTCGACGGTGTGGTGGGCGTCGATGTGCAGGTCGCCCTTGGTGACGACGGTGAGGTCGAACCCGCCGTGCCGCCCGAGCTGGCTGACCATGTGGTCGAAGAACGGCACGCCGGTGTCGGACGACCCCTGACCCGTGCCGTCGAGGTCGAGCTCGACGCGCACGTCGCTCTCCTTGGTCGTGCGCTCCACCAGAGCCGTGCGTCCCATGCTCATCAGGCTATCCGGCGGCGCGCTGGCTCAGCGCTGCGGCGCCCGTCTCACGGCTTGCCGGTCCGCTCGCGGTGGGCGCACCCCGGCCAGCAGCACGGCCGGCGCTTGCCCTCCTCGAGCTCCTCCTGCGTGCGCCGGATGCGCCGCTCGCGGGTCTTCGCCTGCTTGGCGTCCTCGACCCAGCAGATGAACTCGTTGCGGGCGAGCGGCGTGATGTCCCGCCACGCCGCGAGCGCGGTGTCGTTGCCGAGGAGAGCGGTCCGCAGGTCCTCCGGGATCTCGTGCACGACCCCGGTCGGGACGTCGAGGGCGGCCATGGGCGCGAACCTAGCAAGGCCGCGGGCCCTCGTCAGCCCCCGTCCGCCGTACGCTCCACGGGTGCTCCGGACCGTGACCGCGACCCGCTACGTCACGCCCCTGCGCGAGGGCGGTTCGCTCCCCGGCCTGATGGAGGCCGACGACCTCGGGACGTACGTCGTGAAGTACGTCGGGGCCGGTCAGGGCCGCAAGACGCTGATCGCCGAGATCATCTGCGCCGGGCTGGCGCGCGCCCTCGGCATGCGCGTCCCGGAACTCGTGCTGGTCGACGTCGACCCGGCTCTGGGGCTGAGCGAGCCGGACGAGGAGGTCCAGGACCTGCTCAAGGCCAGCGGCGGCCTCAACCTGGGCATGGACTTCCTGCCCGGCGCTCTCGGCTTCGACCCGCTCGCCCACACCGCTGCCGAGGCCGCGACCGTCCTGTGGTTCGACGCGTACGTCGGCAACGTCGACCGGTCCTGGCGCAACCCCAACCTGCTGATGTGGCACCGCGACCTGTGGCTCATCGACCACGGCGCCACGCTGCTGTTCCACCACTCCTGGGGCCGGGACACCGGCTGGGCGGCCAAGCCCTACGACCGGCGCCACCACGTCCTGCACGAGCAGGCGACGTCGACGGCCGCGCTGACCCTGAGCCCCGACGCCCTGGAGGCCGCGGTCGCTGACGTCCCCGACGCGTGGCTCACCGACGAGCCGGGCTTTGACGATCCCGCGCAGCTGCGCGCGGCGTACGTCGACCAGCTCAGCGCCCGGCTCGACGCGCGGGAGGTGTGGCAGCCGTGAGCGCGCTGTACCAGTACGCCCTGCTGCAGGCGGTGCCGCGGGCCGAGCGCGGGGAGTGCGTCAACGTGGGTGTGGTGCTCTACAGCCAGGAGCTCGGCTTCCTTGACGCCCGCAGCCACGTCGACCACGACCGGCTGCGCTGCCTGGACCCGCAGGTCGACCTCGATGCGGTCGCCGCCTCCCTCGACGCGGTCTGCCGGGCGGTCCGCGGCGAGGGCCCGGCGGGGCAGACGGCCCTGGGTGTGCGGTTCGGCTGGGTCACCGCGCCGCGTAGCACCATCGTGCGGACCGGTCCGATCCACACCGGCAAGACCACCGATGCCGTTGCCGACCTCGAACGCCTGCACACCCAGCTGGTGCGCTAGGGCCGCTTGTGGGCGCGCAGCACGCTGTCGTCGCCCTGGGTGCCGGTGCCGGTCAGGTCACGGCCTTCAGCGCGTCGAGGAAGGCGGTCGTCTCCTCGGGGGTCCCGGCGTTGACCCGCAGCCACCCGGACAGCCCGGGGGTCGTGGACAGGTCGCGCACCAGCACGCCGTGATCAAGCAGCGCCTGCCACGTCGCGGGCGGGTCGGGGAACGGCCCGAAGAGCAGGAAGTTCGCCTCGGTCGGGACGACCGTGAGCCCGAGCTGCCTGCGATCCCGTCGACCATCCGGTCACGCTGCGCCTTCACCGCCTCGACGGTGCCGAGCAGCTCGTCGGTGTGGGCCAGCGCCGCCCGCGCCGCGGCCTGCGTGATCGCCGACAGGTGGTAGGGCAGGCGCACCAGCTGCAGCGCGTCCACGACCTCGGCTGACGCCGCGACGTAGCCCAGCCGCAGGCCCGCGCCGGAGAACGCCTTGCTCATCGTGCGCGACACCAGCAGGCGCGGGTGATCGGCCAGCAGGGTCACCGCCGACACCGTCCCGCCGAACTCCGCGTACGCCTCGTCGACGACGACCATCCCTGCGGACGCCTCGCAGACCGCGGCGACGACATCGAGGCCGGTGACGGTGCCGGTCGGGTTGTTGGGCGTGGTGAGGAAGGTGATGGCCGGCTGGTGCTCACGGACGGCGGCGACGGCCGCGTCCAGCCCGATGGTGAAGGCCTCGTCGCGGCGCTCGGCCACCCATCCGGTGTTGGTGCCGGCCGCCAGCAGCGGGTGCATGGAGTACGACGGCTCGAACCCCAGCGCGACGCGGCCCGGTCCCCCGAACGCCTGGCACACCTGCTGCAGCACCTCGTTGGACCCGTTGGCCGCCCACACCTGCTCGACCGCGAGCGCGACCCCCGTGACGCGCGAGAGGTAGGCGGCGAGGTCGTCCCGTAGCCCGAGCGCCTCCCGGTCCGGGTAGCGGTTGAGCGAGGCGGCGGCGCGACCGACAGCCGCGGCGATGTCCGCCACCAGGGAGGCCGACGGCGGGAAGGGGTTCTCGTTGACGTTGAGCTGAACGGCGTCCGGCAACTGCGGGGCGCCGTACGGCTTCTTGCCGACCAGGTCGTCGCGGACCGGCAGCGTCACCTGCGGACCCGGACCTGCACGGCCTCCACGTGCGCCACCAGGTCCTCCGCCCCGCCGAGCGCGGCGACGTGCGGCGCGACCTCGGCGAGCGCTGCTTCGGTGTACTCCACGACCGACAGCCGCTTGAGGAAGCTCTGCGCCGACAGCCCGGCCGAGAACCGGGCCGTCCCACCGGTGGGCAGCACGTGGTTGGACCCGGCCAGGTAGTCGCCCAGGGACACCGGGGTGAAGGGGCCGACGAACACGGCGCCGGCGTTGCGGACCCGAAGGGCTCGCTCGCGGGCGTCGGCAGTGATGACCTCGAGGTGCTCGGCGGCCCAGGTGTCCACGACGACGAGGCCGTGGTCGAGGTCGTCGACGAGCACGTGCGCGCTCTGCCCGGCCAGCGCGGTCTCGACGCGGTCGCGGTGCTTGGTGGCGGGGACCTGCTTGCCGAGCTCGACATCGACGGCGTCAAGCAACTCGACCGAGTCGGTGACCAGCAGGCACGCCGCCAGCGGGTCGTGCTCGGCCTGCGCGACGAGGTCTGCGGCCACCGAGGCGGGCACGGCCGTGTGGTCGGCGAGGATGGCGATCTCGGTCGGGCCGGCCTCGGAGTCGATGCCGCACCGACCCTGGACCAGGCGCTTGGCGGCCGCGACGTAGACGTTGCCCGGGCCGGTGATGACGTCCACCGGCGCGACGCCCTCCACGCCATAGGCGAACATCGCGACGGCCTGGGCGCCGCCGACGGCGTACACCTCCTCGACCCCGAGCAGCGCGCAGGCGGCCAGGATGAACGGGTTGGGCAGGTTGCCGAACTCCGCCTTCGGCGGGCTGGCGACGGCCAGGGAACCGACTCCCGCGACCAGCGCGGGGACGGCGTTCATGACCACCGATGACGGATAGGCGACCCGGCCGCCGGGGACGTAGAGCCCGACGCGACCGACCGGCACCCAGCGCTCGGTGACGGTCGCGCCGTCCACCACCCGCACGACCTCGTCGTCGCGCAGCTGAGCCGTGGACACGCGGCGGTTGCGGACGATCGCCTCGTCGAGCGCGGCACGCACCGCAGGGTCGAGATCGGCCAGGGCCTGCTGGAGCGCCTCCGCCGGCACGCGCAGGTCGGTGAGCGTCACGCCGTCGAACCGTTCGGTCGCCTCGCGCACCGCCGCCGCCCCGCGGACCCGCACGTCCTCCACGACCGGCCGGATCTGCTCGACGGCCACGGCCACGTCGACCTCGGCGCGGGGCAGCAGGTCGGCAAGTTCGGTAGGTGGAAGGTCGCGACGACCTCGCAGGTCCAGGCGGCGCAGCATGCGGATGAGCCTACTGATCCGGTCTCCAGGTTTCCTGGTGAAGACGTCCACGTCAGGGCGGTGGCGCCGCCGTGAGGTCGACCCGGCTGGGAACGCTGGTTCCGCCGTACGACAGGACGGCCTGCTCCGCGTTGCCTTGTGTGGCGAGCGCAATGCCGAGACGAAGCACGTGTCCCGGTGGGACGACCGCTGTTGTCGCGTCGAGCGTCACCGTCTCCGGCTGCGTCCCCGCTCCGTGGCCACCGACCGACTGGGAGCCCGCGCTCAGGACGGTGCACGGCCCGGCGGCGACGACGCAGTCCTCCAGGGTCACCGTGATCCGCCCCTGCCCTCCACCGGCGCCCTTCGCCTTCAGGACCTCGAGGTAGAGGACGGCGCTCGGGGTGCCGGACAGCACGGTCGGTGTGCCCACGGGCAGGTCGAAACTGAGGGAGGTCCCTCCGGCCGGCAGCGTGGCCGCGCTGCCGGTGGGGGTCACCGCGGGGGTCGCGCTGAGCGCTCCGTCGCGCAGGTAGTACGTCGCCGTGCTCGGGATCACCGGCCCGGCCGTCGGGGTCGGAGTCGGAGTCGGAGTCGGAGTCGGAGTCGGAGTCGGAGTCGGAGTCGGGGTCGGGGTCGGAGCCGGGGTCGGAGCCGGGGTCGGGGTCGGCAGCCGGAGTCGACGTGGCAACCGGCGGCGGAGCAGGACGGGAGGTGGGAGCCACAGCAGGAGCAGGAGCAGGAGCTGGCTCGGCCGTCGGGGCGGAAGCAGGTGCCCGGACGACGGTGACCGGCGACGTACCAGCGGCCCCGGCCGCAGGGGGGGACGTGCTCGTCGGGCCGACCGGCGGGACCGACGCCGACGGGACACTCGCTAGCGGGCCACGGTCGGGCTCGGACCCTGCGGACCGCGTCACCTGCGGCGAGCCTGCCACGACGCCCCCGACAACCAGCCCCGCCACGGCCGCGGCTGCGGTCCCGGCTTTCACCGCCTGTCCTGCTCGGTCGGCGGTCGCAGCGAACGGCAGGACCGACAGCCAACTCAGCGGCCCCAGCACCCACCGCAACCGGACCAGGCTGATGGCGAGGAAGGCCCGCACGACAACGGGGTCGAACTGTGTGCCGGCGCAGTTGGCCAGTTCCGCGCGCGCGAGGTCCGACGAGCGGGCCCGGCTGTAGCTGCGGTGGGACGTCATCACCTCGTACGCGTCGGCGACAGCCACGATGCGCGCTCCGAGGCTGATCTGCTCGCCCGCGATCCCCGACGGGTAGCCGGTCCCGTCCCAGCGCTCGTGGTGTTGCTTGACCGCGTCGCCCCACGGGGCCAGCCACGGCAAGAGCCCTCGCGCAAGACGATCGCCCTCCTCCGGATGCCGGTGCAGGAGGGCCCAGTCGGCCTCGTCGAGCGCCGCTGTCCCGTTGAGCAGCGCGGCGGGCACCGTGAGCTTGCCCAAGTCGTGCAGCAGGGCCGCCCAGCGCAGCCGCATCCGGTCCGTCTCGGGGAGGCCGAGCTCCTCCGACAGCAGGTCGACGTAGGCTCGGACCCGCTCGGAATGACCGCGCGTCTTCTTGTCGTGCAGACCGAGGATGCCCAGCAGCACGACGAGCGTCTCCGCGGCCTCCATGGCCGAGCCCGTGTGTCCCTCGTCGCGCAGCACCAGCAACCGGCGTTCCATCTCCTTCGCCGAGATCCCGCGTACGGCGCGAAGTCGGGACGGAGCACGGTCGGGGAAGACGAGCGCGAGCTCCAGCAGGACCGACAGCGGCAGCAGTCGCCGCGCGAGCCGATCGGTTCCCAGAGCGGCCCCGAGGGAGCAGCCCAGCACGGCGACCCACCAGCCGACCTGCTCGCTCAGCGTCCCCGGCTGCGGGAGGACCGCGATGAGCACGAGGCTGGCGGCGAGCGACACGAGCAGCGGCACGACGACGACCAGCGTCCGGATCCCCGCAGCGAGGACCGGCCGCGCCGCCCAACGATCTGTCCCCGGCGCGGCCACGGAAGCAGTATCGGCCGTCCGCCGGCCGCAGGGGTAGGCCTCGCCGTTCCGTACGGTGGACGGGTGCTCCCCCTCTTCCCCCTCGGCACCGTCCTGGTCCCCGGCCAGGTGCTGCCGCTGCACGTCTTCGAGGAGCGCTACCGGGTGCTGGTCCGCGACCTGCTCGCGCGTCCCGAGCCCGAGCGGCAGCTGGGGATCATCGCGATCCGCGAGGGCCAGGAGATCGGTGACGGCGGCGCGGCGGCCCTGTTCGACGTGGGGTGCGCCGCGCTCCTGCAGAGCGCCGAGGAGCTCGAGGACGGCCGCTGGGAGATCGTCACGGTCGGTGCCCGGCTGTTCCGCCTCGACAGCCTCGGGCACGACCGGCCCTACCTCACCGGCGACGTCACCTGGCTCCCGGACGAGCTCGGCGACCCCGCCGAGGCCCAGGTGCTGGACCGCTCGGTCCGGACCGCGTTCCTGGCGTACGTCGCGGCGCTGGCCGAGGCCTCCGGCGGGACCGCGTCGGAGCTCGCCCTGCCCGACGACCCGCTCGTGCTCAGCCACCTGGTGGCCGCGAGCACCCGGCTGGACCTGGCCGATCAGCAGGACCTGCTCGAGCAGCCGACCGGCGTGGCCCGCCTCCGCCGCGAGCTGTCCGTGCTGCGCCGGGAGGAGGCCTTCCTCCGCGTCCTGCACGCAGCCCCCGCGCCGGACCTGGCTCGAACGCCCTGGAGCGCGAACTAGTCGAGCTCGTCGCCGGACCGCCAGGCCGGGGTGAGGAAGGCGATCAGGGACGCCACCGGCCACAGCACGGGCGCCCACGCGGCGCGCAGCGAGAACTCACCGGTCGTCTGGTCGCGGGCGCCCAGGAACAGGTCGAACGTGCCGCTGCCCTTGGTCGTGTCGCGCAGCGCCTGCACCGCCTCGCTCGCGCCGGGTCGCAGACCGACCGCCGCGGCGACGAGGGCCGCAAGGAGCCCGCCGATCGTGAGCCCGAGGACGGTGGCGGGGCCGTGCCGTCGGGCGAACCGCCAACCGAGCACCCCGCACAGGACCCCGAGGACGACCACGATCACGACGTAGGTCCCGTCGGCGCCGATGAACGCCTTGGTGCTCTCGATGTTGGGCAGCGTCAGCTCGCCGTCCTTGCGCACCACGGTGTAGCGGGGCGCGATCGCGGACCACAGCAGGCCGGCGGGGGCACCGAGCAGCACCGTCAGGGCCACGATGCTCCCGAAGGCGAGGGCGTCCTCGCGCAGGCGGGCGCGCCAGGTCGGGCGGTCCGGCATCACGTCGACCGGCCCGGTGGGCGCGGCCCAGACGCTCTCGGCCGTCCTCGTCGCCTGGCTCACCCTCACCGCGCTTCCCGCCGCCCCGGTGGCCGCACGCTCCACGCTACGCGCCGCGCCCGGGTGCTGCTGCCCTAGTCTGCGCGCATGCCTGCCCTCCCGACCGGCGGCCCCGCGCGGCGCCGCGCCGTGGCTGCGCTGCTGCTCCTGCCCCTCGTGGGCTGCTCCGGATCCTCCGCCACGCCGGGGCTGCACTCCCGACGCCGCGGCCTCCGCGCCGCTGCCCGGAGTGACGCTGCCGGCGGATCCGCTCGCCGTGCTCGTGCCGCAGCCGGACGAGGTGCCCGCCGGCATGGTGCCGCTGCTCGCCGGATCGGGCCCCCGCACGCTGGACGTGGTCGCCGGCTACAGCGGGACCGGTGCGGCCGCGACCCAGGCAGCGGCGACCCTGACCAGCCACGGCTTCCTCCGGGCCTACATCGCGCAGTACGCCAACGAGGCGACGGCCCAGTCCGTCACCGTGCTCGTCTCGGAGTTCTCGGACGCGGCCGGGGCGACCGCCGACCTCGTGGGCGACCTCGGTGCGTACGGCGGGAAGGTCGTCGCCACGCCGACGATCGGCGAGCAGTCGCAGGTGATCGTGCGGGAGACGCCAGGCGAGGGCGCCAGTCAGCTGGTGCTGGTCCGGTTCCGGCGCGGCGTGCACACCTGGCTGCTGTCCTACTCCGCCGTACCGACGGCCGACCCGCAGATCGCCATCGACCTGTCCACGAGGCTGCTGGCCCGCACGTCCGCCTGACTACTGCCAGGAGTCGGCGGCGCGCCAGACGAGGATGTCGAGGATGCGCAGCTTGGTCACCGGCGTACCCGCCTCCTCGGCGGCCAGCTGCAGCGCGGTGAACGCGTCGTGCTGGTCCTGCAGGTCCGCCCGCATCTGCGTGCAGAGCAGGCGCATGAACTCCTGCCAGCTGCGGTCGATGGCGCGCGGGAGCACCCCGGGAGCGGTGTAGGCCTCGAAGATGCGGCTGTCGTAGATCGGCACGAGATCGGGCCGCTTGCGGTGCAGCACCTTGCTCACGATGGTCCCGCGGATCCCACGACCGGCGTACCTCGGCTCGTCCAGGATCCCGAACAGCCCGGCGACGCACATGACGTGGTCGTCGTCGGCGTCCTCGAGGCTGACCTCGGGGAGCTCGGCGACGGCCTCGAGGGCGGGCAGCATCTCGCGCAGGAGGGCGAACCGGCCGGCGTCGATGTGCACGCCCATGAGCATCGGTGCGAGCAGGTCCCCGTCGACGAGCGTCGGCTCGCCGTTGGTGATCAGCCGGTCGTACGCCGGGTAGGAGTAGCCGTTGCGAAGGTCGAGGTAGTCGAGCAGCACCTCGTCGGGGTGCTCGACCTCGAGGGTCCCGGCACAGAGCTTGATGACGTCCACGGGGTCCACGCTAATCGCCGGCCCGTTCGCCCGCGCCTCACGGGCAGGTCAGCCGGCGACGGGGAGGCAGCCCGGGCCGAGCAGCGCCTTGAGGTCGGCGAACAGGGAGGCCGTCGCCGTGACGCGCAACCGGTCGTCGAGCTTGACGACGGTGGCCTTCGCCCCCTGGGTGAGCTGCAGGTGCACCTCGGTCGTCCCGGGGTGGGCGGCCAGCACCTCCTTGAGGCGCTCGACCACCGGCGGGGTGCAGCGCGGGGTGGGCAGCGACACCACCACCGGGCCGCGCGGCCCCGTCGACAGGTCGGGCACGGTGACCTCGGAGGCGATGAGCTTGGGGGTGTCGTCGCGCCGGTCGACCCGACCGCGGATGAGCACGACGGCGTCCTCGACCAGGTGCACCGCCGCCAGCTGGTAGGTCGCGGGGAAGAACATGACCTCGACCGCGCCCTCGAGGTCCTCGAGCGTCACCGTCGCCATGGCGTTGCCCTGCTTGGTGACGCGCCGGACGACCGCGGACAGCAGGCCGCCGACGACGACGTTCGCGCCGTCCTCCTTCTCGGCGAGCGCCGACACCGGGCAGTCGACGTGGGCCGCGATGACGTGCTCCACGCCGAACAGCGGGTGGTCGGAGACGTACAGCCCGAGCATCTCCCGCTCGTAGGCCAGCAGGACCGCCTTGTCCCACTCCCCCATCGGCACCTTCACGTCGAAGACCCCACCGCCGGCGTCGGCGCCCTCGTCGCCCATGCCCCCGAACAGGTCGAACTGACCGATCGCCTCGGCCCGCTTGGTGTCGACGCAGGCGTCGATCGCCTCGACGTGCACCAGGTGGAGCCCCTTGCGCGCGTGGCCGAGCGAGTCAAAGGCGCCGGCCTTGATGAGCGACTCGACCGTCTTCTTGTTGACCGCGACCGCCTCGACCTTGCGCAGGTAGTCGGGGAAGTCGACGAACCGGCCCTTGTCCGTGCGGGTCGCGACGATCGAGGCGACGACGTTGGTGCCGACGTTGCGGATCGCGGACAGACCGAAGCGGATGTCGGTGCCCCGCGGGGTGAAGTCGCTGTCGGAGTCGTTGACGTCGGGCGGCAGCACCTTGATGCCCATCCGCCGGCACTCCGCGAGGTACAGCGCGCTCTTGTCCTTGTCGTCCTTGACCGAGGTGAGCAGCGCGGCCATGTACTCCGCCGGGAAGTTCGCCTTGAGGTACGCCGTCCAGAAGCTGACCAGGCCGTACCCGGCGGTGTGGGCCCGGTTGAAGGCGTAGTCGGAGAACGGGACGAGGATGTCCCAGAGCGTCTTGATCGCCTTGTCGGAGTAGCCGTTCGCCTTCATCCCGTCCGAGAACGGGACGTACTCCTTGTCGAGGATCTCCTTCTTCTTCTTGCCCATCGCGCGACGCAGCAGGTCGGCGGCGCCGAGGGTGTAGCCGGCGAGCTTCTGCGCGATCGCCATGACCTGCTCCTGGTACACGATCAGCCCGTAGGTGTCGCCCAGGATCTCCTCGAGCGGCTCCGCCAGCTCGGGGTGGATCGCCACCACCGGCTTGCGCCCGGTCTTGCGGTCCGCGTAGTCGTTGTGCGCGTTGGCGCCCATCGGGCCGGGCCGGTACAGCGCAAGCACCGCCGAGATGGTCTCGAAGGAGTCCGGCTGCATCGAACGCAGCAGGGCACGCATCGGGCCGCCGTCGAGCTGGAACACCCCGAGGGTGTCGCCGCGGGACAGCAGGGCGTAGGTGGGCCCGTCCGGCACCATCACATCGAGGTCCTCGAGGACGAGCGTCTCGCCGCGGTTGGCGGTGATGTGCTTGAGGCAGTCGTCGAGGACCGTGAGGTTGCGCAGCCCCAGGAAGTCCATCTTCAGCAGGCCGAGGGTCTCGCAGGCCCCCATGTCGAACTGGGTGATGATCGCGCCGTCGGAGTCGCGACGGTGGATCGGGATGACGTCCAGCAGGGGTTCGCGGCACAGGATGACCCCGGCGGCGTGCACGCCCCACTGCCGCTTCAGGCCCTCGAGCCCGCGCGCGGTGTCGACCACGGCCTTGGCGTCGGGGTCGGAGTCGTAGAGCGCCCGGAACTCGCCGGCCTCGCCGTACCTCTTGTGGGTCGGGTCGAAGATCCCGGCGAGCGGGATGTCCTTGCCCATCACGGCGGCGGGCATCGCCTTGGTGATCTTGTCCCCGACGGCGTAGGGGTAGCCCAGGACCCGGGCGGCGTCCTTGACCGCTGCCTTGGCCTTGATGGTGCCGTAGGTGATGATCTGCGAGACCCGCTCCTCGCCGTACTTCTCCGTGGCGTAGCGGATCATGTCGCCGCGGCGGCGCTCGTCGAAGTCGAGGTCGATGTCGGGCATGGAGATGCGCTCGGGGTTGAGGAACCGCTCGAACAGCAGCTTGTGCTCGACCGGGTCGAGGTCGGTGATCTTCATGGCGTACGCCACCAGCGAGCCCGCGGCCGAGCCGCGGCCCGGCCCGACGCGGATGCCGGCCTCCTTGGCGTAGCGGCACAGGTCGGCGGTCACCAGGAAGTACCCGGGGAAGCCCATGTTGCAGATGACGTCGACCTCGTAGTCGGCCTGCACCGTGTGGCCCTCCGGCACCGGCTGGGCACGCGCCGCGAACCGCTCCCGCAGCCCCTCGTGCACGAGGTGCCGCAGCCAGGTCTGCTCGGTCCAGCCGTCGGGCACGTCCACCCGCGGCATCAGGTCGGCGCCCTCGTTGAAGGTGATGTCGCACCGCTCGGCGATGAGCAGCGTGTTGTCGCACGCCTCCGGCAGCTCGCTCCAGGTGCGGCGCATCTCGGCCGGGGACTTCACGTAGAAGTCGTGCGCGTCGAACTTGAACCGGTTGGGGTCGGCCATCGTCTTGCCGGACTGCACGCACAAGAGCACCTCGTGCGCCTTCGCGTCGGCCTGGTCGACGTAGTGCAGGTCGTTGGTGGCCAGGAGCGGGAGGTTCATCTCCTTGGCCAGGCGCAGCAGGTCCTTCTGCACCCGTTGCTCGACCGGCAGGCCGTGGTCCATCAGCTCGCAGTAGAAGTTCTCGGCGCCGAAGATGTCGCGGAACTCCCCCGCCGACTGCTTGGCCTTCTCGAAGTTCCCGATGCGGAGCCAGGTCTGGATCTCCCCACCCGGGCAGCCGGTCGTGCCGATGATGGCTCCGTCCTGGGGGCGGATGTTGTCCGCCAGGAGCTCCTTGTCCATGCGGGGCTTGCGGTAGAAGCCCTCCAGGCTGGCCAGGGACGACATCCGGAAGAGCGCCTGCATGCCGGCGGTGCTCGTCGAGAGCAGCGTCATGTGGGTGTACGCGCCACCGCCGGAGATGTCGTCGTCGCCACCGGAGGCCCAGCGGTGCCGCGTCTTGTCGAAGCGGCTGCCCGGAGCCAGGTAGGCCTCGGTGCCGATGATCGGCTTGACGCCGTAGTTCTGGGACTTCTTCCAGAAGTCGTACGCCCCGAACACGTTGCCGTGGTCGGTCATCGCGATCGCGGGCATGCCCATCTCGGCCGTGCGCTGGAACAGGTCGTCGAGCCGCGCCGCCCCGTCGAGCATGGAGTACTCGGTGTGCACGTGCAGGTGCACGAACGAGTCGGACGCGCTCACGCTCAGTCACTCCAGGGACGCCGAGGGGTGGTGCAGTGGGGCGGTCCGAGGGGAAGGCGGGCCGTGCTCTGCGGTACCCGTCCAGTCTCGCACGACGGCCCGACCGAACGCGGTCAGTCCGGGGGGCGTGTCGCCCCCCACGCCGATCGGGTTGGATGCGGGAGTGCACATCTCCGCGAAGGCCGACTACGCCGTGCGTGCCGCCGTGCAGCTGGCCTCGAGCTCGGAGTTCCCCGTCACGAGCGAGTCGATCGCGCAGGCCCAGCAGATCCCCGGCAAGTTCCTCGAGGCGATCCTGTCCGAGCTGCGCCGGGAGGGCCTGGTGCGCAGCCGCCGCGGCACCCACGGCGGATACTGGCTGTCCCGCCCGGCGGCTGAGATCAGCGTCGCGGACGTCATGCGGGCCATCGACGGGCCCATGGCCCTGGTCCGAGGAGTACGACCGGAGCAGGTGGAGTACCACGGCTCGGCCGAGCCCCTGCTGCACGTCTGGGTCGCCGTACGTGCCACGCTGCGCGACGTCCTGGGCAGCGTGTCCCTCGCGGACCTGGCCACGGGCGCGTTGCCGCTGACCATCACCAGCCTGACCGATGACCCGGGCGCGTGGATCGCCCCCTGGTTCGACGACCCGGAGGAGGGCCCGCCGTGAACGACCCGGACGACGGTCGGATCTTCGACCTGGCCCGCGAGGGGCTGACCGGTGAGCTGCTGGCCAACCTCGAGAACGGGACGTCGGTCGATCTCACCGACGGCAAGGGCAACACCCTGCTCCTGCTCGCCGCGTACTACGCCCACCCGCACACGGTGACCGCCCTGGTGAAGGCCGGCGCGACCCTCGACCGGGCGAACGAGCGCGGACAAACGGCGCTGGCGGCCGCTGCCTTCCGCGCCGACCTCACCAGCCTCGCGGCGCTGCTCGGCGCGGGCGCCGATCCCTACGCCGGTGACCCGAACGCGGTGGAGACCGCGCGGTTCTTCAACCAGCCCGAGGTGCTGGCCCTGCTCATCCGCGAGGAACCGCCAGCGCCCTGAGGCGGGCGCCCTCGAGCTCCCAGTCCGGCACGTCGAAGACCACGACAGAGCTGGTGGGCAGACCCCGGTCGGTCTGCGCCCGGGCCCGTGCGCCGGCGTCGAGCTCCCATGCCAACCGCTCGATCCCGGGGTTGTGGCCCACGACGACGAGCACGCCGACGTCGGCGCCGGTCTCGGCGATCACCTCCCGCAGGTCCGCGGTCGACGCCTCGTAGACCCGGTCGTCGTACACCGCCGGCCACGTCCCGGCCAGGTCCCAGGTCTCCCGCGTGCGACGCGCCGTCGACACCACGGCCCGGTCGACGACGAACCCCTGGTCGGTGAGCCAGTCCCGGACCGCGGCGGCGTCGGCTCGACCGCGCTCGGTCAGGGTCCGCGCGTGGTCGTCCGCGTGCTGGGGCTCGGCCTTCGCGTGACGGACCAGGATCAGGGTCGGCATGTCCGACAGCCTAGGTTGGCCTCATGGACGTCCTGGTGCTCGGTGGAACCTCCTTCGTCGGTCGCTGGATCGTCAGCGACCTTCTCGCGCGCGGACACGCGCCGACCCTGTTCACCCGCGGGATCACCGCGCCGGACCTGTTCCCGGACGTCCCGCGGCTGACCGGGGATCGCGCGAGCGGCGAGTACGGCGCACTGCTGGACCACGACGCGGTGATCGACGTCTCGGCGTACGTCCCGCGACACGTGGCGCAGGCGGCGGACGCCCTGGGCAGCGTCGGGCGCTACCTGTTCATCAGCACCGGGTCGGTCTACGACCGCACCGCGGCCGGTGACGGCATCACCGAGGACTCCCCGCGCCTGGCGCCGCACCGCGCATCGGAGACCGTCGACGGCGACACCTACGGCCAGCTCAAGGTCGCGTGCGAGGACGACGTGCTGTCCCGCTGGGGGGAGCGCGCGACGATCGTGCGCCCCGGCATCGTCGCCGGCCCGTACGACCCGACCGATCGCTTCACCTACTGGGCCCGGCGGGCCCCGCAGGGCGGCACGATCGCCGTCCCCGGACGGCTGGACCAGGCGGTGCAGGTCGTCGACGCCCGCGACCTCGCCCGGCTGGTGACGCTGCTGCTCGAGCAGGACCGGCCGGGGACGTACAACGCCGTCGGACCGCAGCCGGACGTCACGCTGGCCGAGCTCATCACGACCTGCGCCGCCGGCGCCGACGTCGACCTCGTGGAGCTCGACGCCATCACCGGCTTCCCGCTCGTGCTGCCCGACCCGACGTGGGACGTGATGTTCCGGCGCAGCGCCGCCGCGGCCCTCGCCGTCGGGATGCCCACGACGCCCCTGGCCCAGACCGCGCGGGACACCAGGGAGTGGGACGAGGGACGAGGTCCGCTCTCCGTGGGATTCAGCCCCGAGCAGGAGCAGGCTGCGCTGACGGGCGGGTGAACCGTCAGGCCGGCGGGTCCGGGAACATCGCCGCCATGACGGTCTGCAGGTCGAAGTAGTCGTGCCACGAGCTGATCAGCCCCTCGCGCAGGCGGAAGACGCCCGCGACCGGCAGGTCGGTCCACACGCCGTTCATCAAGAACCGGTCGGTGCGCTCGTTCATCACCAGGTCACCGCTCGCGACCTCGTGGAGGACCAGCCACTCCGAGTCCTCGCACAGGGCGAGCAGCCCCTCGCCGGTCTCCTTCATCGCCTGCTTGCCGGTCACCGCCGGCAGCATCATGTTCTGGTACTCGACGTCGTCGGTCACGAGGGCGAAGGCGGCGTCCCAGTCGCGCTTCGCGGCGACCGCGAGGAAGGCGTTGACGACGGCGAGGTTGTCGGTCACGGGGGCTCCAGAGATCAGCGGCTTGCGCATCGAGACGTGCTCGATGCCGGCCTCGAGGTAGACGCCGGTGAACGGAACGTAGCCTGCACGCTCGTAGAAACCGACCGCGTGGACCTGCGCGTGCAGCTCGATCCTGGGCAGCCCCCGCTCCGCCGCCCGGCGCTCCAGCACGGCCAGCACCGCCGCGCCGACGCCCTGCCCGCGGACGTCCTCCGCCACCGCCATGCGACCCACCGTGCCGTCGGGCAGCAGTCGGCCGGTACCGACGACCCGCCCCTCCCGCCGCGCCACCGCATGGTCGTACGTCGGGTCGCTGGCGTCGTGCTCCAGGTCCGCCGGGACGCCCTGCCCGACGACGAACACCTCGTGGCGCAGCGCCAGCAGCGCGGGCAGCTCGTGCGGCTCGGCCAGCCGCGCCTCGAGCGCGGTCACCCGAGCTCGTCCGCGCTCGCCTGCCGCGTGGGGACGACGCCCTTGATCTCCGGCAGCAGGGGCTGGACGAGCAGGTCCTCGATGGCCTGCCCTTCACCGGCGACCTCCACGGCCCGCACGCCCGCGCGTGCGGTCAGCGCCGCGAGCTGCGCAGCGGTCCCCTTCACGATCGCCGCGAACACGCAGGCGCAGATCGCCTTGTACTGCGCCGCCTCGATCCCGGTCGCCCGCGCGAAGGTGACGTAGAGGTCCTTGAACCGCTGCTCGTCTGCGGTCGTCACCTCCAGTGTGTCGACGTACCCCTGGTAGGCCTTCTGGGCGGCGAGCCGGCCGGTGACAGCCGTGGCGTACGCCCGGCCGAGA
The DNA here is from genome assembly GCA_963760125.1 of uncultured Actinomycetota bacterium. Taxonomy (GTDB): domain Bacteria; phylum Actinomycetota; class Actinomycetes; order Mycobacteriales; family SCTD01; genus RYN-111. The sequence continues at coordinate 144,573 of CAVXBV010000014.1, forward strand.
TCTCCCAGCAGGTCTCCCTTGATGTCCACCGGCAGCTGCGCCGCCTCGGGGCCGGCAGCCTTGGCACGCAGGTAGACCCGCTGGACCTGGACGCCCCTGGTCAGCGCGGCGAGCTGACCGGGTGTGCGGTAGCCGGCGAGGCTCACCAGCGCCACGCGCGAGCCCTTGTCGGCCCTGACCGCCGCCGCCAGGCTCGACGCCGCGTCCGCGGCGTACGTCGTCGTGTCGTCCCCCACCTCCGGACCGAGGGTCGAGCGCCCGATGAGCTGCTCGCCGTCGGTGTTGAGGACCTGCTGCTGCTCAGCAGAGGCCTGCCGCGCGACCCGGTTGCGATCGGCCTCCTGCGACACCGCGGTACCCGCGCCGGCGAGGAAGACCGCCGCGATGACGACGAACCCGACCTGCGGGACGTCGCGCACCAGGGCCAGTGGGCCGCTGCGGGTCAGCCGCGCATCGAGGTCGGCCAGCGATCGGCCGTCCACGCCCTGCAGCGAGGAGCGCCACTGATCACGGCGACCGAGCAGGGACCGGCGCCAGCGACCCACGCGCTCCGCGGCGCGCGGCAGCAGGTCGCGATCGAGGTCGCCGGGCTTCACGACAGGTCCCGGATCCGGTCGAGCGCTCCCTGCAGGTCGGAGGCGTAGGGGCTCTCGAACTCCACCCAGCGGCCGTCAGCCGGGTGGGCGAACGACAAGCGGACGGCGTGCAGCCACTGCCGCTCGAGACCGAGCTTCTTGCTCAGGGTGGGATCAGCGCCGTACGTCAGGTCGCCCGCGCAGGGGTGCTTCATGGCGGCCATGTGCACGCGGATCTGGTGGGTTCGGCCGGTCTCGAGGTGGATCTCGAGCAGCGTCGCGTGCCGGAAGGCCTCGAGCGTCTCGTAGTGCGTGACGCTGTCGCGCCCGCCCGCGACGACAGCGAACTTGTACTGCGAGGAGGGGTGGCGGTCGATCGGCGCGTCGACGGTCCCGGTCATCGGATCGGGGTGGCCGTGCACCAGCGTGTGGTAGCGCTTGTCGACCGTCCGCTCGCGGAACGCGTCCTTCAGGACGGTGTAGGCGTGCTCGCTCTTCGCGACGACCATGAGGCCGCTGGTGCCGACGTCGAGGCGGTGCACGACCCCCTGCCGCTCCTCCGCACCGCTGGTGGACACCCGATGACCCGCCGCGACCAGGCCGCCGATCACCGTGGGGCCCTCCCAGCTGCCGGACGGGTGCGCGGCAACGCCGACGGGCTTGTCCACCACGATGATGTCGTCGTCCTCGTGGACGACGCGCAGCCCGGCGACGACCTCAGGCGGCTTGCTCGGCACGCGCTCGGAGCTCGGCAGGTCGACCTCGAGCATCGCTCCGGCCACGACCCGGTCGGATTTCCCACGGACGCGACCGTCGACGCTCGCCCCGCCGGCCTCGATGATCGTGACCGCCGCGGTGCGGCTCAGACCGAACAGCCGGGACAGCGCCGCGTCCAGCCGCAGGCCGTCCAGTCCCTCGGGGACAGGCAGGCTGCGCCTGTCGGTCGGCCGATCAGAAGCGGGAGCGGGCTCGGTCACTCCCTCATTCTGCCGTGTCGTCGCCTCGGCGGGCCCCGTCGAGCTCGATCCCCCTCAACGAGAGCAGCAGGGCGAGGGCCGCCCCGACCGTGATGCCGCTGTCCGCCACGTTGAACGACGCGAAGTGCGGGACCGAGATGAAGTCGACGACGGCGCCCCGACCGAACCCGGGCATGCGGGTCAGCCGGTCGACCAGGTTGCCGAGCGCGCCACCGAGCAGCAGCCCGAGCGAGACCGCCCAACCGGTGCTGGTCAGCCGGCGCATGCTGCGCACGATGATCACCGCGACGGCCACGGCGATGAGCGTGAACACGACCGTGCCCCCCTCGGCGAAGGAGAAGGCAGCACCGCTGTTGCGCGACACGACGAGCGTGACCGCGCCGTTGAGCAGCTCAATGCCGTCCTTGCCCTCGAGCTGAGCCACGACCAGGAGCTTGGTGCCCAGGTCCAGCGCGAGCGTGAGCAGGGCGACGACGACGAGCAGGGACTTGGGTCGCGTCAGCGCCGTTCCTCGCGCGTCTTGCACGTCACGCACAGGGTGGCCCGGGGGAAGGCCTGCAGTCGCGGCTTCGGGATGGGGTTGCCGCAGGTCTCGCAGCGCCCGTACGTCCCCGCGTCCAGGCGAGCGAGCGCCCTCTCGACCTGCTGGAGCAGGTCGCGGCTGTTGTTCGCGATCGACATCTCGTGCTCGCGCTCGAACGTCTTGCTGCCAGCATCGGCCTCGTCACCCGAGCCCTCGGAACCGGCGTCCCGCTTGAGGGCGGCGTTCTGCTCCTCCGCCTCGTCGATCTCGCCGCGCAGCTCCTTGGCCTCCACCTGGAGCTCCTTGCGGAGGTCGTTGAGCTCCTTCTTCGTCCACGCGTCTGCGCCGGTGAGCGGCCCAGACGGGATCTCCGGCTTCGGCGTGGCCTTGACCGGTGCCTTCGCCGGTGCCTTCGCCGGTGCCTTGACCGGTGCCGCCTTCGCGGGCGCAGCCTTCTTCGCCGGAGCCGCCTTCGCCGGCGCGGCCTTCTTCGCCGGTGCCGCCTTCGCGGGCGCAGCCTTCTTCGCCGGTGCCGCCTTCGCGGGCGCAGCCTTCTTCGCCGGTGCCGCCTTCGCGGGCGCAGCCTTCTTCGCCGGAGCCGCCTTCGCGGGCGCAGCCTTCTTCGCCGGTGCCGCCTTCGCCGGAGCCGCCTTCTTCGCCGGAGCCGCCTTCGCGGGCGCAGCCTTCTTCGCCGGAGCCGCCTTCGCGGGCGCCGCCTTCGCCGGAGCCGCCTTCGCGGGCGCAGCCTTCTTCGCCGGTGCCGCCTTCGCCGCAGCGCCCTTGACCTTGGGGGCGACCGGCGGCGTCGACGGTCGCGCCACGACCTTGGCCGCAGCGGTGGGGACCTTGCGGGGCACCGGGGCCGCAGCGCGCTTCGCCGGAGCCTTCGGCGACGCCGAGCCCCCCGGTGCAGCCTTGTCGGCAACCGTCTTGGCTGGTGCCGCTTTCGCCGGAGCCGGGGTCGGCCGGACGTTGCCCTGGCCGCTCGTGGGAGCGGCGGTTGCCGCGCCCGCCTTCTCCTTGCGGCCCAGCAGCTTGCGCAGACCGCGCTTGCCCTCGGAGGCCATGGACCGCTCCCTCATCGCGTTGGCGTGCACCTGATCAGACCGGGCGGGAGAATACGGGCCCGACGTACCTGTGCACAAAGTGCCACGCCGCACCGCGGCCAACGGCTGTTCCGTCGCGCTCGAGCCCAGCGCGTGGCCAGCAGCGCCGTCGACGTCTACGCTCGTCCTGCACGACGTCGCGGTGACGGGGACGAGTAGGTCCGGACGCAGCCACGAGCGACCTGGGGACGGTGTGAGCCCGGGGGCCTGGCCGGGGTGAAGATCACCCCTGAGCGGCACTGCACGGCCAGAGCGGGGACGTCCGTCCCAAGGAGGGTGGTACCGCGGGGCGCAGGCCTCGTCCCTCCGTCGATGACGGAGGAGTCTCATGAAGAAGCTGCCGCCCCAGGTGGACCTGCCTGCGCTCGAGCACGACGTGCTGGCCCGCTGGGCGCGCGACGACGTGTTCGCGCGCTCGCTCGCCCAGACCGAAGGCGGCGAGCCGTGGGTCTTCTACGAGGGCCCACCGACCGCCAACGGCAAACCGGGCACCCACCACGTCGAGGCGCGCGTCTTCAAGGACCTGTTCCCGCGGTTCAAGACCATGCAGGGCCGGCACGTCCCCCGCAAGGGCGGATGGGACTGCCACGGCCTGCCGGTCGAGCTGGCCGTCGAGAAGGAGCTCGGCTTCTCCGGCAAGCCCGACATCGAGGCGTACGGCGTCGCGGAGTTCAACGCGCGGTGCCGCGAGTCCGTGCTGCGCCACGTCGGGGAGTTCGAGACGCTCACCCGGCGGATGGGCTACTGGGTGGACACCGAGGACGCCTACCGGACGATGGACCCGAGCTACATCGAGTCCGTCTGGTGGTCGCTCAAGCAGATCTTCGACAAGGGGCTGCTCGTCCAGGACCACCGGGTGGCGCCGTACTGCCCGCGCTGCGGCACCGGGCTGTCGGACCACGAGGTCGCGCAGGGCTACCAAACAGTCGTCGATCCGAGCGTCTACGTCCGCTTCCCGGTCACCAGCGGCCCGCTGCAGGCGCTCGGCGCCGCGCTGCTCGTGTGGACGACCACGCCCTGGACCCTGGTCTCCAACACGGCGGTCGCCGTGCACCCGACCGTGACCTATGTCGTGGCGAAGACACCGACCGAGGTCCTGGTCGTGGCCGAGGCGCTGCTGTCCGTCCTGGGCGAGGACGTCGAGGTCCTCGAGCGGTTCCCCGGCTCGGCGCTCGAGCACACGACGTACCGCCGGCCCTTCGACTGGATCGACATCCCGGACGCCCACTACGTCGGGACGGCGGAGTACGTCACCACCGAGTCCGGGACGGGGCTGGTCCACCAGTCCCCCGCGTTCGGTGCGGAGGACCTGCTGGTCGCGAAGAAGTACGGCCTGCCGGTCGTGAACCCCGTGCGACCCGACGGGACCTTCGAGGAGCACGTCCCGCTGGTCGGTGGGGTCTTCTTCAAGCAGGCCGACCCGGCGCTGGTGCAGGACCTCAGGGCCCGCGGCCTGCTGTTCCTCGAGAAGCCCTACGAGCACCCCTACCCGCACTGCTGGCGCTGCGACACCGCCCTGCTCTACTACGCCCTGCCGTCCTGGTACATCCGCACGACGGCCGTGAAGGAACGCCTCCTCGCGGAGAACGCGAAGACCGACTGGCACCCCGAGACCATCAAGAACGGTCGGTACGGCGACTGGCTCGAGAACAACATCGACTGGGCGCTCTCCCGCAACCGGTACTGGGGCACTCCACTGCCGATCTGGCGCTGTGCCGACGATCACCTCACGGTCGTCGGTTCGCTGGCCGAACTGGGATCCCTTGCGGGCCAGGACGTCTCGACCCTCGACCCGCACCGGCCGTACGTGGACGACGTGACCCTCCCCTGCCCCGAGTGCCGCCAGACCGCGACCCGGGTTCCCGAGGTCATCGACTGCTGGTACGACGCGGGATCGATGCCGTTCGCGCAGGTCGGCTACCCGCACAGCGGTGTCGAGCCGGCCTACCCCGCGCAGTTCATCGCCGAGGCGATCGACCAGACGCGCGGCTGGTTCTACACCTTGATGGCCATCGGGACGCTGGTGTTCGACAAGAGCTCCTACGAGACGGTGCTCTGCCTCGGGCACATCCTCGACGCCGAGGGCCGCAAGATGAGCAAGCACCTGGGCAACGTCCTCGACCCCATCGCGCTCATGGACAAGCACGGGGCCGACCCCCTGCGCTGGTACATGCTCTGCGGCGGCAACCCGTGGGCTGCCCGTCGGATCGGCGACGCCCAGCTCGAGGACGTCACCCGCAAGGTCCTGTTGACCTGGTGGAACACCGCCTCGTTCCTCACGCTGTACGCCGACGCCAACGCCTGGCAGCCGGGGGCGGCCGACGTCCCGGCGCCCGCGGACCGGCCCCTGATGGACCGCTGGGCGCTGTCGGAGCTGCACGCCACGGTGCGCGAGGTCACCGAGGCGCTGGAAGGCTTCGACTCACTGCGCGCCGGTCGCCGCCTCGCGACGCTCATCGACGACCTGTCGAACTGGTACGTCCGCACGAACCGTCGACGGTTCTGGGACGGCGACCCGGCAGCCCTCAGCACGCTGCACGAGGTGCTCGAGGTCCTCACGCGACTCATGGCGCCGTTCACGCCCTTCCTCGCCGAAGCGCTGCACGACGCCCTCGTCCCGGACACCGACTCGGTGCACCTGCGCCCGTGGCCGGTGGTGGAGGCCTCGCTCGAGTCCCCGGAGCTCGCCGCTCAGGTGGCGTTGACCCGACGGCTGGTGGACCTGGGTCGTACGGCGAGAGCGGAGTCCAAGACCAAGACCCGCCAGCCGCTGGGTCGCGCCCTAGTCTCCGCGCAGGGCTGGTCCTCCCTTCCGGGCGAGCTGCGCGACCTGGTCTCGGCCGAGCTCAACGTGCTGGAGCTCGAGTCACTGGCCGGTGACTTGGTCGACGTGACCGCGAAGGCCAACTTCCGCGCCCTGGGCGCCCGGTTCGGCAAGGGCGTGCAGGCCGTCGCCCAGGCCGTGGCGGCCGCTGACGCGGCGACGCTGGCCGAGGGACTGCGGGACGGCACGGCGACGGTCGTCGTCGACGGCACCGACGTCGCCCTGTCCCCGGACGAGGTCATCGTCACCGAGACCCCGCGAGAGGGCTGGGCGGTGGCGTCCGGAGGGGGCGAGACGGTGGCACTCGACCTGCAGATCACGCCAGAGCTGCGCCGGGCAGGGCTGGTGCGCGACGTCATCCGGCTCGTCCAGGAGACCCGCAAGACCAGCGGGCTCGATGTCAGTGACCGCATCGAGCTGTGGTGGGCGGTCACGTCCGACCGGGCCGAGCTGGCCGAGGCGCTGCAGGAAGGGTCGCTGCGCCTGGCCGAAGAGGTCCTGGCCGTCAGCGTGGTCCAGGGGCGCCCGACCGCCGACCTCAGCCACCACGACGACCCGGAGCTGGGTCTGCGCTTCTGGCTCCGTCTCGCGGGCCGCTGACGTCGGCCCTGACGGGGGGCACACCTGGCTGAATCACCCGAATGGCCTCAACAGACCAGCCGTACGCCGCGCCGATAGTCCTGGTGACACCCCGCTCTGCTGCAACCGGAGCAGCGCCGCGTCCACCGGGAGGCCCACCGTGACCGTCTACTCCGTCGAGCTCGAGCAGGCGCGTCCACTGCACCGGTCCTTCCGCTTGACTCGCCCCGGACTCAACGTCTCGGTGGAGAGCCAGGTACGCCCGGCGCTGGTCCTGCAGGAGCGCGAGGGTCGTGCGCTGCTCCACGCCGCCCAGCGGGAGGACGTCTCGCGGGGCGGCTGCTACTCCGCCGGCCCGGCCGGGATCCAGGTCTGGAGCGGTCCGTGGGAGGGCCTTGGCGGCAGCCGCGGAGACGCCGAGCACCTGGGCTCGATCGACTGGAGCTACGACACCCCCGTACGCCACTACATCACCGTCTACCGGGTGCTGGTCACCGTGGAGGGCGTGCGATCCGGAGAGACAAGCCAGAGCCTGCTCGAGCGCGTCCTCGGGCTTGCGGGGCTCAACGCTGAGGGGTCGATCCTGGCGCTCCCCGTCCCTCCGCCGCGCGACCCGTTCCGCAGCAGCGCCCTGCGCGAGCGCGACTGAGGCTCGCGCCCACGCCCGCACCGACCTCCGCACCCGTGCGCGTTTCGGTGGCGGGGCGACGGCCTCGTGCTCGTCCAGGGCACCCTGTTGCCTTGAGTCTGCCCCGGCCTTCCGGGGCTTGCCCCGCCTTTCCGGGGCAGGACCGAGGATGCTGGGGGTCCTGGGCGCAGCAGCGCTACGAGAGGGCCCTCAGCGCCGGGCGCACCCCGCAGGCCGGGCGCCACCGGGAACACCCCACGCAGGGCGTTAGGGGTTGCAGACGCCGCAGGCCTGGTAGCCCTGGCGCGCCGCGGCGGCCTTGGTGAGCTCGAGGGAGTCCTCGGCGCCGCGGACGTAGCGGCAGTCCGCTGTGTGGTACTTGTCGCGGTCCGGGATGACGATGACCGACGGCTTGGACGTCGCCGTGGCAGCGGCCTTCGCTGGCTTGACAGGAGCCTTCGCCGCGGGCGCAGCCTTTGCCACCTTGGCAGGAGCCTTCGCCGCGGGCGCAGCCTTTGCCGCCTTGGCAGGAGCCTTCGCCGCGGGCGCAGCCTTTGCCGCCTTGGCAGGAGCCTTCGCCGCGGGAGCCACCTTCGCCGCCTTGGCAGGAGCCTTGGCCGCGGGAGCAGCCTTCGCCGGAGCCTTGGCCGCGGGAGCAGCCTTGGCGGGAGCAGCCTTCGCCGCCGTGGCGGCCTTCGCAGGAGCCTTCGCCGCAGGGGCAGCCTTCGCTGCTGGGGCGCTCGCGGTGCGCGAGGTCACGGCGGCGGGGCGCGTCGTCTGGGCAGCGGTCTCGGCGGCCGGCTCCGCGGCGGGAGCGGGGGCCTCGGCAAGCGCCTCGTCGGGGCGGCAGACACCGCAGGCGGTGAAGCCCTCGGCGCGCGCCTTGCTCACGTCGACACCTGAGGCGTCCTTGCCGGCCAGATAACGGCACCCAGCAACGTGGTAGCGCGGACGACCCTCGACCACCAGCACCTCACCGGCCACGTCAGGCTCGGTGGCGGCGGGATCGCTCGAGTCCGCCACGGTGGCGGTCTGCGTCGACGAGGACGAGGACGAGGACGAGGTGCCCTTGCGCAGGATGACCCCCTCAGACTCCTCCTCGGCAGGCGCGACGGGGAGGTCCTCGCCCCGCTTCTCCAAGATCCCCTTGATGAGGAAGCCGAACGACGCGAGGCTCACGGCGATGGACGCGTAGACGAAGCCCAAGCTGCCGCCGACGAGGCCGATGACGAGCAGGACGAGGGCGACGGCGACGAGCGCCGCGCTGATGACGATCACAGGGAGGTTCCTCCGACAAGGGGTACGCGAGACAGCCTGGGCATCCTAGCCACGCCAGGTCCGGGCACGTCCGACACGGGCGATGGGCGGGTCAGCGCTCGGCAGGGGGTTCAGGTCCATCGTCGACCTGTTCCACCTGAACCGGCGGTGGGACGACCGTGAACGGGCCGATGGGTTCGGGTGCCGCTCCGAGGGGAGGAACGGCGCGCAGAGCGGGTGCGGGTGGCGGCGCTCCGGCCTCGCGGGGCGGAGCCGGCTCGGCCGGTGCTGGCGCGGGAGCAGGGGCCGGGGCCACCGCGGGGGCGGGTGAGACCTGGCTGGGGTCGCTCTGCCCTGGGGGGGCCTGCGCCGGCGCGAGGGCGGGCGGTGCGGGGGGCGGCGCAGCCACCGGAGGGGTGGGGGTCACCTGCTCGCTGTCGGCCCCGGGAGCGGCCTTGGCCAGCGTGGGGCGGGCGTACGGCGACGGCTGGTCGGCCGCACTGGACGATGACGCGGCCCCCTGCGGCCTGTCCGGCGCCTGAGCAGGAGCAGAGGGAGCCGGGGACGGGGACGCGTCCGTGGCCGGGGGCGATCCCGCGACGTGGCCGACGGCAGCAGTGCGCGCCGCGGCGGGCACCCCACGACCGGCGTCCTCGCCACCACCGGAACGGCTGTCGAGGTCCTTGAGCTGCCCCTCGAGGTACGCCTTCAGGCGCAGCCGGTACTCCCGCTCAAACGCGCGCAGGTCCTCGATGCGGGCCTCGAGCTCGGTCCGCGTGGCGTCGAGCTCGCTGAGGGCGTTGGCCGTCCTGGCGTCGACCTCGCGATCGACCTGCACCGCCCGCTCGCGGGCGTTCTGGAGCAGCGTGTCAGCCTCGGCACGGGCCTCGGCGATCGCCTGGTCGGCGGTCCGCTGGGCCATGAGCAGCGTGCGCAGCGCCGCCTCCTGGCTCTCCTGCGCGACGGGGGCAGGCGGCGTCGCGGCGGGCGGCGGGGGCGTGGGGGCCGCTGGCGTCGCGCCGGCGGCGGCCGTGAGCCGCGCCCGGTCGGTCAGGAGGCTGGCCAGTTCGGCCTCGACCTCGTCGAGGAAGGTGTCGACCTCTTCGACGTCGTAGCCGCGCAGCGCCTTGCCGAACTGCTTGTTGGCGACATCCGCAGGAGTCAGGGGCACGGGGTCACTTCCGGGTCGAGGAGGAGATCTGCGTGAACAGTCGAGGGCAACGCCGTCGGGACGCGCGGCGGGGAGCAGCTCACAGCTGACTGGCCACGTTGCGAAGGATGAGCACCACGGTAAACAGCACGAAGAAGCCGAGGTCCAAGCTGACGCTGCCGATGCGCAACGGCGGTAGGACCCGACGCAGCGCCTTGAGCGGGGGGTCGGTGACGGTGTAGCAGAGCTCCAGGGCGATCGCGACCGGGCCCGCGGGTCGGTAGCTGCGGGCGAACATGAAGACGTACTCCATGACCAGCCGGAAGATCAGCAGCAGCAGGAACACCAGCAGGATCAGGGACAGGGTGCTACCGACAGGGGTCACGCGCGGGCTCCAGGGCAGGCAGGCAGCATCACGACTGGTTGAAGAAGCCGCCCTCGGCGATGCGGGCCTTGTCCTCCGCGGTCACCTCGACGTGCTCGGGAGACAGCAGGAAGACCTTGTTCGTGACGCGTTCGATGCGTCCGTGGAGGCCGAAGATCAGACCGGCGGCGAAGTCGACGAGGCGCTTGGCGTCGGCATCGTCCATCTCCGTGAGGTTCATGATGACCGGGGTGCCGTCGCGGAAGTGCTCGCCGATCGCCCGGGCGTCGTTGTAGCTCTGCGGGTGCAGCGTGGTGATGCGGTAGGCGTCGTCGTGCGCGGGGACAGCCTGCGGCCGAGGGGGGGTGTCGACGGCGACGGCACCGCGCGCCGGCGCCTCGAAGGAGCGCCGCAGGGCTGCCGTGGGCGCTGCTGCCGCCGGCTGGTAGCGACGCACGGTCGGCTCGTCGTACGCCTCGTCCTGCTCGTGGTCGTCGTACGCGTCGTAGTGGTCGCGCTCGTCGTCCTCGACCAGGCCGAGGTAGAGGCCCATCTTGCGCATCACACCCGGCATGCGGAGCTCCACTCGTCGGTCGGGGAAGGAAGAAGACGTACGCGCAGGAGCCTACCGGAGCGGAACCGGTCGACGGCCCAGCAACGCCGAGCCGACACGCACGTGCGTCGCACCGGCCGCAACGGCCTGCTCGAGGTCCCCGCTCATCCCGGCGCTGATCGCCGTCGCCTGCGGGTACGCCTCCCTGACCTGGGCAGCCACCCGAGCCAGGAGGGCGAAGGCCGCGGCAGGGTCCGCCTCGCGAGGAGCTACCGCCATGACGCCGCCCAACCGCAGCCCCTCAGCCCGCTCGATGCCCTCGGCGAGGGCGTCGACGTCGGCCGGTCGCGCGCCGCCGCGCGTCGGGTCCCCGTCGAGACTCACCTGTACCAGCGCCTCGACGACGCGCTCGGCCCGACGGGCCGCTGCGGCCAGGGCATCGACCAGGGCTGGGCGGTCGACCGAGTGCACGACGTCGGCGTACGACGCGACGCTCCGTGCCTTGTTCGTCTGGAGGGCCCCGACGAAGTGCCAGGTCACCCCGGTGATCGTCGCCGCCTTCTGCTTCGCCTCCTGGTCGCGGTTCTCGGCGAGGTCGTGGACGCCGAGGTCCCGCAGCAGGGCGGCGTCGGCGACAGGGAAGGTCTTGGTGACGGCGACGAGGACGACCTCCCCGGCGTCTCGGCTCACCGCGGCGCAGGCCAGAGCGATGCGCGTGCGCACCTGCGCCAGGGCTCGCTCCAGCTCGTCCCGTCGCGACGGAGCGGGAGAGGCCGTCACAACCACACGACGCCCCCGTGCCGGCCCGTGCGGCCGTCGCGCCGGTAGGAGAAGAAGCGGTCCGGCTGCTCGACCGTGCACCGGCCGACGCTGGTGGCCTTGACGCCCAGCCGGGCGAGCTGGCCGAGCGCGCCGGCGGCCAGATCGACCCCCGTGGTGCCCTGACGCGTTGTGCACCTGCTGCCGGGTGCGGCCTTCTCAACCTCTCCCGCGAGGGACGCCGGGACCTCGTAGCAACGGCCGCAGATGCCAGGTCCGAGCACCGCGACGATGCCCTCCGCGCCGTGCTCGCGCATCAGTCCGACGACGGCCTCGAGCACGCCCGCCGCCAGTCCCGACCGGCCGACGTGCGCCGCACCGACCACACCGTCCGCGGCGAGCAGCACGGGCAGGCAGTCAGCGCCCATCATGACCAAGCCGATGCCCGGGATCGTGGTGACCAGTCCGTCGGTGTCGTCCAGCCCGCGGGTGGTCTTGCTGCTCAACCCCGCGACGTACCGAACGCCCTTGCCGTGGACCTGCTTGCCGAACGCCAGCCCGTCCACACCCAGGGCCTCGGACAGCCGGGTGCGGTTGGCCTGCACGCGGGAGAAGGCGTCATCGACGTGCACCGCGAGGTTGAGGCTGTCCCAGGGCGGCAGGCTGCCGCCGCCCGTGCGCGTGGTGAAGACGCCGTGGGCGGGAGCGGGCAGACCCGCGTCGAGCAGGTCGAGCACGGTCTACTTGAGAAAGTCGGGGACGTCGAGGTCCTCGAACACCACGGGCTGGCGCGTCCGGGTGGGGACCCGAGGCGTTGTCGGGGTGTACGTCGGCTCCGCCTGTCGGGCGGGCGGCTGGTAGGCCTGCTCCGGCTCAGCGGCAGGCGCGGCCGGCGCGGCGATCGGCGCCGGCTCGCGTCGCGGCTCGACCTTGCGGTACGCGGGCGCGCCGCCGTCGAAGCCGGCGGCGATCACCGTCACGCGCACCTCGTCACCCAGGGCGTCGTCGATGACGGCGCCGAAGATGATGTTGGCGTCGGGGTGGGCGGCGTCCGCCACGAGTTGCGCGGCCTCGTTGATCTCGAACAGGCCGAGGTCACTGCCGCCGGAGATGGACAGCAGGACGCCGTGGGCGCCGTCCATGCTGGCCTCGAGCAGCGGGCTGGCGATCGCCATCTCTGCTGCGACGACCGAGCGGTCCTCGCCACGCGCCGAGCCGATCCCCATCAGGGCCGAGCCGGCGCCGCTCATCACCGACTTCACGTCCGCGAAGTCGAGGTTGATGAGGCCGGGGGTGGTGATGAGGTCGGTGATGCCCTGCACGCCCGAGAGCAGCACCTGGTCGGCGCTCTTGAACGCATCCATGACGCTGACCTGCTTGTCGCTGATCGACAGCAGGCGGTCGTTGGGGATGACGATGAGGGTGTCGACGTCGGCGCGGAGGGCTTCGATGCCCTCTTCCGCCTGGCCGGCACGACGCCGACCTTCGAAGGAGAAGGGCCGGGTGACCACACCGATCGTCAGGGCACCCAGTGAGCGCGCGACGGCGGCGACGACCGGGGCACCGCCGGTGCCCGTGCCGCCACCCTCGCCCGCGGTGACGAAGACCATGTCGGCCCCCTTGAGGACCTCCTCGATCTCGTCGCGGTGGTCCTCGGCGGCCTGGCGGCCGACGTCGGGGGCCGCGCCGGCGCCCAGCCCGCGGGTGAGCTCGCGGCCGATGTCGAGCTTGACGTCCGCGTCGCTCATGAGGAGCGCCTGCGCGTCGGTGTTGATGGCGATGAACTCGACGCCCTTGAGGCCCACCTCGATCATCCGGTTGACGGCGTTGACGCCGCCACCGCCGATGCCGACCACCTTGATGACGGCGAGGTAGTTCTGAGGTGCAGCCACGTTGTTCGGAGCCCTTCGATGCGGAAGTCGTGCCGGAGTGCGTGCGGGAAGTCGCGTGCAGGAGGTCGTGCGGCTGGGTCGGAGCGGGCGCGGGATCTGTTCGTGCCGCGGGGAAGGCGGCGCGCACGTGAGCCAACTCTCAGCCTCAGGTAGACCGTTAACGTTATGTCAACCTGTGGTGCGGCCAGAGGTTAGGGCTGCTCCCCCGTGATGGTCAACTTTCCGCGTCGTGTCCTGCGCCACCCGCATCCGTCCCGGGGCCCCGCCGCGGTCGTCGGCGCTCACCCCGGTGCTGGCGCTTGTCGACGTACATCGCCTGGTCGGCCTCGCCCAGCAACCGGGTCAGCGGCTGCTCCCCCCGGTTGGAGAAGGCCACGCCGATGCTGACCCCGACCTGGAGTCCGAGGGTGCCGATCGGGCGTCCCACCACGTCGTGGAGGCGCTCCACCAGCAGGTCCACCGTGGCCTGGTCCGCGCCCTCCACCAGCACCACGAACTCGTCCCCGCCCAAGCGGGCCACCGTGTCGCTCGGACGCACCGCACCGGCGATGCGGCGGGCGACCGCGCGCAGCACCTGGTCCCCCGTCGCGTGACCGTGCTCGTCGTTGACGTGCTTGAAGCCGTCGAGGTCCAGGAACAGCACGGCGGTGCTGTTCCCGGTGCGGACGTCCTTGGCCAACACGGCGCGCAGCCGCTCCTCCAGCAGGGTCCGGTTCGCCAGTCCGGTCAACGGGTCCCGGACCGCGGCCTCGGTGAGGGACGCGGTGAGGGCTCGCAGGTCGTTCTCGATCTGCCGACGTTCGGTGATGTCCTGCGCGCTCAGGGCCAGCCACGCCGGGCGACCGTCGCTGCCCGGGACGGCGGTGACGCCGTGCAGCACCCACAACGCCTCGCCGTACGGCGTCAAGGTGCGCTCCTCGACCTGCACCGCGGGGTGCCGGCCCTGCACGACGACGTCGAGCCGGTCATGAGCGGCGGCCTGGTCCTCGGGGTGCAGCACCTCGGCGACGCGCTGGCCGATGAGGTCCTCGGGAGCCCGGCCCAGCAGGTCGGCGTAGGCACGGTTCACCCGCACGAAGCGGCCGGACAGGTCGGCGAGCGCGAGACCCACCCTGGCCTGCTCGAAGAAGGTCTCGAAGACGTCGGGGCCGGCCGAGAGCACCTCGATCGTGCGCCGGGCCCGCTGAGCCCGGTCGAGGCTCAGCTCGGGCCCGGACGTCCTCGGGTTCGGGAGCTGCATGCCTCTCCCCTGCCCTCTCTCGCCCTGGCGACACGGATCGGACACACTCCGTGAGGTGATGTCTCCCTCCCCGATGTCCCCCACGCCCAACGGTGCGGTGCGCGCTGCCCTCGATCTCGTGCGTCCGGAACGGGTCGTCGAGGTCCTGCAGGCTCTCGTCGCCGTACCCTCCCTGACCGGGTCGGCCGCGGAGAGCGAGCTGCAGGCCGGCCTCGCGCAACGGCTGGACGGGATGGGCCTTGACACCGATCACTGGTCCATCGACCTCGACCTGATCTCGAGGGTTGGCGGGTGCCCAGGGTGGGAGGCGCCTCGCGAGGAGGCCTACGGCGTCGTGGGCACCTGGCACGGGCTGGACCCGGCCGCGCCCAGCGTCATCCTCAACAGCCACGTCGACGTCGTCCCGCTCGGGGACGAGCAGGCCTGGACCACCGACCCGTGGGGGGGCGCAGTGCAGGACGGCCGCGTGTGGGGTCGCGGAGCCTGCGACATGAAGGCCGGACTCGCCTGCCAGCTCGTCGCGCTCGAGGTGCTGCGGACTGCCGGCGTCGCCCTGCGCGGCAGCGTCGCGCTGCACTGCGTCGTCGGCGAGGAGGACGGGGGGCTGGGGACCTTCGCCACGCTGGACCGCGGTCATCACGGCACCGCCGCGCTCATCAGTGAGCCCACCTCACTGGCCCTCGTGCCGGCCGCCGCCGGGGCGCTGACCTTCCGCCTGGAGGTGCCCGGTCGCTCGACGCACGGCAGCATGCGCACCGATGGCGTGGACGCGGTCGAGAAGTACCTGCTCGTGCACCGGGCCCTGCGCGCTCTGGAGGCGGAGCGCAACCAGGACCCCCACCCACTGATGCGGCACTCTCCCCTTCCCTACCCCCTGTCGGTCGGCACGGTGCGCGCCGGTGACTGGGCGAGCAGCGTCCCGGACCTGCTCGTCGCCGAGGGCAGGTACGGCGTCGCCCTCGGCGAGGACGTCGTGCAGGCGCGCTCGGTCCTCGAGCAGCGGCTGGCTGACGTGAGCGCGTCAGACCCGTGGCTCGTCGACAACCCGGTCCGGCTCACCTGGTACGGCGGCCAGTTCGCTCCCGGCGCCCTTGCCGACGGTGATCCCCTGCTGGACCGGGCCCAGGCGGCCCACACGGCGGTGGCCGGCAGCGCCGCGCCGGTGCACGGAGCGCCGTACGGCTCGGACCTGCGGTTGTACACGGCCGCGGGGATCCCCACGTTGCACTACGGGCCGGGCGACATCCGGGTGGCGCACGCCCCTGATGAGCACGTGGCGATCAGCGAGCTGGTGACGGCGACTCAGACCCTCGTCCTGCTCGTCGCCGACCTGACCGGCTCGGCCTGATCAGCGCTCGATGGGGTCGGTGTTGCCCGGCCAGGTGCCGGTGGCGCGGGCGTAGCCGGTGGCGCCGGCCCGGTCGACCAAGGCCTTCACCGTCCCGTAGACGGCGCCGTGGAGGGCGGCTGCGGTGAGGACCTCGGCCCAGCTTCGCTGCTGGTCCTTGGGACTGGGTGTGTCGGTCTGCCCGGCCGCTTTCTGCCACACGAGCAGGAACACCTTGCCCGCGAGCACACCGCCGAGGACGCTGAACACCAGGCCGAACGGCTTGTAGAGCAGCGTCATCGGCGGAACCTGCGCACGCTCACGACGATCAGCGCGAGGCCGGCGGCCCCCGCGCCGACCTTGAGCAGCAACGGCCTGAGCTCCTGCGCCTTGGCTGACGCCCGCGACTTCACGTCGAGCTTCGCGGCGAGCAGCTCTACGGTCTGCGCCAGCTCGGCCCGGTGCGTGGTGATCTGGGCGCGCAACACGTCGGCGCTCTGCTCGCTCATCGCTTCACCGCCGCGACGTCGAGCTTGACGCTCGCCAGGGCCTCCTGCGGCACAGGGGGGATCGCCTTCGTCACCTGCTTCTTGCCGAGCAGTCCGGCGACCGCGGCGAGCAGCAGCAGGCTGCCGGCGACGACCAGGGCGGCAGCCCAGGCAGGTAGCACGAGGTCGAGAGCCAGCACGGCGGCGGCGACCAGGCACCCGACGGCGTAGAGCGCCACGACGCCGGCGCCCCCGAACAGGCCGACACCGATCCCGGCCCGCTTGCCCTTCTGGGCCATCTCGACCTGGGCGAGCTTGATCTCGTCACGGACGAGCTGACTGGTCTGCTCGGTGAGGCGGGAGAGGAGTACCCCGAGCGGGACGTCCTGGGTGCTCACCTCAGAGCCTTCGCGGGGAGCAGGGCGGTGGAGAGCAAAGGTCATGCGATCGGCCTTCCCGACAGACAGCGCGGTCTAACGTCCGAGCAAGATCACATCACGGGAGGCAGGCCGACGCGCGAACGCGCTCAGCGCCGGCTGACCACGCCCGGCGCGCTGACGTCGTACACCGTGCCGGGCAGGCGCAGCAGCGCCAGCACGGCCGAGGCCTTGGTGGCAGCGTCGGTAGGCCCGCCCCAGAGGATC
This sequence comes from uncultured Actinomycetota bacterium, assembly GCA_963760125.1. Taxonomy (GTDB): domain Bacteria; phylum Actinomycetota; class Actinomycetes; order Mycobacteriales; family SCTD01; genus RYN-111. The sequence goes on from CAVXBV010000014.1 coordinate 161,459, forward strand.
GTCCGGTTGTCCCGGAGCACCAGCGTGACCTGCTCCGAGGTGGGCGCCCGCAAGACGCCGAGCCGGCCCGTGATGTCCGCGGGCAGGTCGCGAAGGACGGCGAGAGCCGAGGCGGTGGCCTCGTGAGAACCGCTCCGTAGCCGGAACAACCCGCGCGGGGGTGTCGCCGAGCGGGCCACCTCGACGCCGTCGGCGTCGAGCAGACCGAAGCCCCCGCCGCCCTCGAGCGCCACCACCGGGACGCGCTCGATGACCGTGATGCGCAGCGTGTGCGGCCAGGACCGGGTGACCTCGGCGCGGGCCACCGGGGCGAGCCGCTCGACCCGCCGGACGACCGCGGCTATGTCGACCCGCGCCAGGGGCGTGCCGGGCGAGACCTGTGCCGCCGCCACCACCTGGGCTGCCGGCAGCCGGGACTCACCCGTGACCGCCACGGTGCGCACGGCGAGGACCGAGGAGGACAGCAGCAGCCACCCGAGCAGGGCCAGGGGCACCGCCACGGCCAGTCCCAGGCCCGCCCGCCGCAGGCGCGCGTGGCGCCGGACGGACCGCTCCGCCTCGGCCCTGGCCCGCAGCCGAGGGCCTGCCTCGACGAGCGGCGTGCGGCTCACGGGCGCTCCTCGTTGAGCAACCGGAGGACTTCCGGGCCGATCTGCGTGACGTCGCCTGCCCCGAGCGTGACCAGGAGATCGCCCGGGGAGAGCCGATGCGCCGCCTCCTGCGGCACGGCGCTCCACGACGGCTCGAACAGGACGTGGTTCGGCGCCAAGAGCACGGCTTCGGCGACCAGGGCCCCGGTGACCCCCGGGATCGGGTCCTCGCGGGCGCCGTACACGTCCATGACGATGACGTCGTCGGCGAGGGCGAGGGCGTCTCCGAACTCGGCGGCGAAGGTCGCGGTCCGCGAGTACATGTGCGGCTGGAAAACCACCACCAGTCGGCCCTGACCGGCGACGTCGCGCGCGGCGAGCAGCTGGGCGCGGACCTCCGTGGGGTGGTGGGCGTAGTCGTCGTAGACGCGGACGCCTCCTGCCGTCCCCTTCAGCTCCATCCGGCGGCGCACGCCGCTGAAGCCGGCCAGGCCCTCGATCAGCGCCTCCGCCTGCAGTCCCGCCTCCAGCCCCGCGAGCAGCGCGGCAGCGCTGTTGCGGGCCTGGTGGACCCCCGCCACCGACAGGGCGACGCGCCCCAGGTCGCGGCCGTCCAGCACGGCGGTGTACGACGAACCGCCGGCGCCCGAGGCCAGGTCCTGCAGGCGGAGGTCGGCGCCGTCGGCCGTGCCGTAGGTGCGGACGCGCAGACCACGCGCGCGCGCCGGGCCGGCCAGCGCCGCAGCCCCCTCGTCGTCCGCGCACAGGACGAGGAAGCCGGTCACGGTGTCGACGAAGTCGGTAAAGGCCGCGACGTACGCCTGCGCCGTGCCGTGGTGGTCGAGGTGGTCCGGCTCGACGTTCGTGACGATCGCGCCGTCGGGGCGGTAGGCCAGGAACGATCCGTCGCTCTCGTCGGCCTCGATGACGAACAGCGCGCCGGAGCCGTGGTGGGCGTTGCTCCCGGCCTCGTTGAGGTCTCCGCCGATGGCGAAGGACGGATCGACCCCGCAGTGCTGCGCCGCGACCGTGAGCATCGACGTCGTGGAGGTCTTGCCGTGGGTCCCGGCCACCGCCACGGCGCGGTACCCCACGAGGAGCAGGGCGAGGGCCTCGGCCCGTCGCAGCACCTCGATGCCCTGCGCACGCGCGGCAGCGAGCTCGGGGTTGCTCTCGCGGATGGCGGTGGAGACCACGACGGTGGTGGCCCCGGTGACGTGCTCCGCGTCATGGCCGACGTACACGTCGGCCCCGAGCGCGCGCAGGGCGGCGACTGCCGTCGAGTCCTTGGCGTCGCTGCCGGACACGGAGGTGCCGCGGGCGAGCAGCACCCGGGCGATGCCGCTCATGCCGGCACCACCGATCCCCACCAGGTGGACGCGGGTCACGTGATCGCCCCCAGCACCAGGCCCGCGAGGGCGTCGTCGGCGTCCCGTCGCCCGTGCCCTGAGGCGGCCCCCGACATGGTGGCGAGCCGCTCGGGATCGGCCAGCAGGGGGAGCACGGTGCTCAGCAGCAGGTCCGCGTCCAGGGCTGCGTCCTCGACGAGCACCCCTCCCCCGGCCGCGATCGTGGGCTCGGCGTTGAGGACCTGCTCGCCATTGCCGATCGGCAGGGGCACGTAGACGGCCGGCAGGCCGACCGCCGCGAGCTCCGCGCAGGTCATGGCGCCGGAGCGGCACAGGACCAGGTCCGCGGCGGCGTAGACCTGGGCCATCCCGTCGACGTAGTCGAGGACGTGATGGGTGGAGGGGGCGTCCGGTCCGAGCGCCTCCCGCACGGACCCCGCCAGCTTCGGTCCCGTGATGTGCAGGACCTGGACGCCGGCCTCCGCCAGGCGGAGGGCGGCACCGACGACCGCGTCGTTGATCCGCTGCGCGCCCTGCGAGCCACCGGTGACGAGCAGCACGGGACCGGGTCCCAGCCCGAGCGCGGCGCGGGCGCCGGGCCGCTCAGCCGTCCGGTCGAGACCGGAGATCGCCTGCCGCAGCGGGATTCCCACCAGGTGAGCGTCGGTGAGCGCCCCGGGTACGGCGGCCGCGACCGTCCTGGCCCAGCGGGCCCCGAGGCGGTTGGCCAGACCGGCGCGAGCGTTGGCCTCGTGGACGACGATCGGTGTACCGCGACGCCAGGCGGCGATGTAGGCCGGGACGGAGACGTAACCGCCGAAGCCGACGACGACGTCCGCGTCGACCGCGTCGAGGTGCGCCCGAGCCGTGCGGATCGCGGTGAGCAAGCGGCTCGGCACGCGGAGCAGGTCGAGGGTCGGGCGGCGCGGCAGCGGCACCTTCGGGACGACGACGAGCTCATAGCCGCGCAGGGGCACGAGCCTCGCCTCGAGTCCCTCCGCCGTGCCGAAGGCGGAGACGCCCACGGTCGGGTCGAGGCGGCGCAGGGCGTCGGCGGTGTTCAGCATCGGCTCGACGTGGCCGGCCGAGCCACCGCCCGCCAGGACGACGTGGACGGTCACGGCCGCCGAGCCACCGATCTGCGAGCCGGGGCGCCGACCGGCCGGGGACGCCGCTGCGGCGGAACCGGGGTCGGGCGACGTACGGCCGCGGGCACCGGGGGGGCGGCGGAGCGGAAGAAACGGGCGAACCGACCCTTCAGGGTCCCCTGACGGGCGTCCAGGGCAGCGCGGGCCCCGGGCTCGTCGCGAGCGAACGACAGCAGGATGCCGATGGCGACGAGCATCGGCAGCAGCGCCGAGCCGCCGAAGGAGATGAACGGCAGCGGGATGCCGGTGATGGGCACCAGGCCGACGACGGTCCCCATGTTCACCAGGGCCTGCACGGCGATCCAGACGGTGATCCCGCTGGCGGCCAACCGCGAGAAGGGATCGGTCGTGCGCTTGGCGATCCGCAGACCGGCGTAGGTCAACGTGGCGAACAGCAGCAGCACCGTCAGGGTGCCGAGCAGCCCGAGCTCCTCCCCGATGATGGCGTAGACGTAGTCGGTGTAGGGGTTGGGCAGGCCCCCGGACCACTTCTCGCGCGACGCGCCCAGGCCCACGCCGAACCACCCGCCGGCTCCGAGCGCCTGGAGCCCCTGGCAGGCCTGGTAGCCGCCCTCGAGGCGCTGGTGGGGCGCACAGGGGTTCAGGAAGTGCATCAGCCGCTCGAGGCGGTACGGCTCGGTGACGGCGAGGATCCCACCCAGGACGAGGGCCGTGCCGCCGAGCGCCGCGAACACCCTCCCCGGGGCGCCGACCACCCAGAGCAGGGCCATCGTGATGGAGGTGACGACGATCGTGGTGCCCATGTCCGGCTCGAGCATGACCAGGACAGCCACGACCCCCACCACTGGCACGAGCGGCACGAGCAGGTGCTTCCACTCGCCGAGGAGCTTGCGCTTGCGGACCAGCAGGTCCGAGCCCCACAGGATGATCCCCAGCTTGGCGAGCTCGCTGGGCTGGAGGTTGAGGCCACCGGGCAACGGGATCCAGCGCGTCGCCCCGTCGACCCCTCGCCCGATCCCCGGCACCAGGACGAGGACCAGCAGGCCGATCGTCCCGAGGAGCAGGGGCGTGCCGAGGTGGCGCCAGACCCGGGCGGGGATCCGCGACGCGACCCACAGCCCCGGCAGCCCCAGGACCATGAAGAACCCCTGCTTCAGGGCGATCGCGTACGCGTTGTTGTACGTCGAGTAGGACCGGACGCTGGAGGCCGAGAGCACCATGACGAAGCCGATGGCGAGCAGGAGCCCGGTGCACACCGCGACGAGGTAGTACGACGCCAGGGGCCGCTGCAACACCGGCCGGGGGGCGCTCACGCCCTGGCCCGCACGGCCGCGGCGAACAGGTCGCCCCGTTCGGCGTAGTCGCGGAAGCAGTCCATCGAGGCAGCCGCCGGAGCGAGCAGGACGGTGTCCCCCGGCTGCGACAGGGCTCGGGCTGCCTGAACCACCTCGTCCATGGCCCCAGTGTCGAGGCGGCTGACCTGAACGACGGGGACATCGGGTGCGTGTCGCGCGAGCGCCGCGGCGATCGGGGCGCGATCGGTCCCCAGCAGCACCACCGCGCGCAGGCGAGGAGCAGCCTGCTGGACCAGCTCCTCCACGTCCGCGCCCTTGAGGAGTCCCCCGGCGATCCACACGACGGGGGCGTACGACGCCAGGGACGCGGCCGCGGCGTGCGGGTTGGTCGCCTTGCTGTCGTCGACCCACCGGACGCCGTCGATCTCCGCGACGAGCGCGTTGCGGTGCGCCTGCGGCAGGTAGCCCCGCAGGCCGTCGCGGACGGCGTCCGCGGACACCCCGTGTGCGCGGGCCAAGGTGGCAGCCGCGAGCGCGTTCGCGACGTTGTGGTCGCCGGGCAGGGCGATGTCGGCCAGGGTCGCGAGCTCGGTCGCCTCGCCCGCGACATCGGCGAAGGCGCGGTCCACGACCAGGTCCTCGACCACACCGACCTGGTCCGCGCGGGGGCTGCGCAGGGTGAAGGAGACCTGCCGGGTCCCTGCCTCGTCCAGCACGCGACGGACCCGCTCGTCGTCGGCGTTGCCGATGGCCACCTCGGCCTCGAGAACCCGTGCCTTCGCTGCGGTGTAGGCCGGGAAGGAACCGTGCCAGTCGACGTGGTCGTCCGCCAGGTTGAGCAGGGCACCGGCTCGAGGACGGAGGGTCGAGGACCAGTGCAGCTGGAAGCTGGACAGCTCGACGGCGAGGACGTCGTACGGGTCGTCAGCGAGCACGGCGTCGAGCAAGGGGAGCCCCACGTTGCCCGCCGCGACAGCCCGGTGACCGGCCGCGCGCAGGATCGACTCCAGCATCGTCACGGTGGTGGTCTTGCCGTTGGTGCCGGTCACGGCCAGCCACGGCGCTGCCCCCGGGCCGCGCAGCCGCCAGGCCAGCTCAACCTCGCCGATGACCTCGACGCCGCGAGCGGCCGCCTGGAGCAGCACCGGGGTCGTCGGCCGGAAGCCCGGGGACGTGACGACGAGCGCCACCTCGTCGGGCAGCGTGCGCTGGACGACGACGCCGTCCAGCACGTCGACCTTGTCATCGACCACGGTGACGTCGGCCCCGAGGCGGCGCAGCGCACGGGCGGCCGCCGTTCCGGAGATCCCGGCGCCGGCGACGACGACCGGCCTGCCTGCCCAGTCGGGCATCAGCCGAGGGAGCCGTTCGACAGGAACTCGGCGTAGAACAGCCCCAGCCCGAACGCCACGCCCAGACCGGCGATGATCCAGAAGCGGACGATGACGGTGTTCTCTGCCCAGCCGGCCAGCTCGAAGTGGTGGTGGATCGGAGCCATCCGGAAGACCCGCTTGCGCGTCACCTTGAAGAAGCCGATCTGAATGATCACCGAGAGCGTCTCCATGACGAACAGCCCGCCGATGACCACGAGCAGCAGCTCGGTGCGGGTGGCGATGGCCAGCCCGGCGAACAGGCCGCCGAGGGCGAGCGACCCCGTGTCGCCCATGAAGATCTTGGCGGGCGAGGCGTTCCACCACAGGAACCCGAAGCAGGCACCCATGGCTGCTGCGGCCACGATGGCGAGGTCGAGCGGGTCGCGGGTCTCGTAACAGCCCCCCACGGGCGCCAGGACGCACGAGTTGCCGAACTGCCAGAACGCGATGATGACGTAGGACGCCAGCACCATCACCGACGTGCCGGTGGCCAACCCGTCGAGCCCGTCGGTGAGGTTCACCGCGTTCGACGTGGCCGTGATGACGAGGTAGGCGAACAGCACGAAACCGGCCGTCCCGAGCCCGATCCCGGCGTAGTCCCGCACGAACGACAGGTGCGTCGAGGCAGGTGTGAGGCCCTCACGATCCGCGAACTGCAGGGCGAGGACGGCGAAGCCGACACCCGTGATCAGCTGGCCACCGAACTTCGCCAGCGCCGTGAGTCCGAGCGAGCGCTGCTTGCGGATCTTGATGAAGTCGTCGAGGAACCCCACCAGTCCGAGCGAGATCATCAGCCCGAGGACGAGCAGGCCACTGGCCGTCGGCCCACGGCCGGGGTGACGGAGGGCGACCAGGTGCGCGACGACGTACCCGATGACCGTGGCGAGGATGATGACCGAACCACCCATGGTCGGCGTTCCCCGCTTGGTGGCGTGGCTCGCCGGGCCGTCCTCGCGGATCTCCTGGCCGTAGCCCTGCCGCCGGAAGAACCGCACGATGACAGGGGTACCGAGCAGGCTGAGGATCAGCGCGGTCATGGCGGCGATGAGGACGGAGATCATGCGGCTCCTCCGAGAGCGTTCAGGACCTCGGGAAGGCCGGCGACGAGGACGACGTCCTCGGACGTGAGTTCGGCGGTCAGGACAGCCAGCGCCGCGGACGGGTCGTCGACGTGACGCGACTCCTCGCCCCAGGAGCCCTCGAGCACAGCGCCGGCGTGCACCGCCCCCGCCTCCCCGACGACCAGCAGGGACGTGATGTCGAGGCGCACCAAGAACCTGCCGAGGTCCATGAGGTCCTCGCGAGCCGCACCGGGCACCGGACCGAGGACGGCGAAGGTCCGGCGGGACTTGCCCTCGCTCGCCACCGCCAGGTCGCGAAGGGCCTCACGCAGCGCCGCGACGTCCGCGGGCGCCGTGAGCAGCCGCGTCATCGGGGCACCGCCTGCAGCGCGGCGCGCAGGACCGCGCGGTCGTCGAACGGGAGCACCTCGCCCGCGATCTCCTGGCCCCGCTCGTGGCCCTTGCCGGCGATCACCACGGTGTCACCCGGGCCGGCCTGGGCGACGGCGTAGGCGATGGCCGCGCGCCGGTCGGGCTCGATGTGGGCTCCGGGCTGCGCCATCTCGGCGAGGATGACGCTCGGGTCTTCGCTGCGGGGGTTGTCGCTGGTGAGCACCGCGAGATCCGCCCCGTCGACGGCCGCCCGCCCCATGAGGGGCCGCTTGCCGCGGTCGCGGTCCCCACCGCAGCCCAGCACCACGACGACCCGGCCGGCCGTCACCTCGCGGACGGCGGACAGCAGCGTCACCACGGCCTCCGGCGTGTGGGCGTAGTCCACGATCGCGGTGAACGGCTGACCGACGTCGACGCGCTCCATGCGCCCGGGAACGCCTGCCAGCGAGGCGATCCCGCGGACGGCGTCGTCAGCTGTCACGCCCGAGGAGATCAGCACGGCGAGGGCCGCGACCGCGTTGCTCACGTTGAACGCCCCGGGCAGGGCGACGCTCGCCGGCACGTCCACGTCGGGACCGAGGAGCCGGAAGCTGCTTCCGTCAGCGCGCAGGTCCGCCTCGACAGCACGCCAGTCGCCCTCGGCGCCACAGGTCTGAAGGGGGATCTGCCCCATGGCCACCAGCCGGCGTCCCGCCGCGTCGTCGACGTCCACGATCCCCCGCGCGCTCACCCCGGGAGCGAACAGGGAGGCCTTGGCGGCGAAGTAGTCCTCCATCGTGGGGTGGAAGTCCAGGTGGTCCTGGGACAGGTTCGTGAAGACCGAGGTCGCGAAGCGCACGCCACCCACCCGGCCCAGGGCGAGGGCGTGGCTGCTGACCTCCATGGCCACGGCGTCGACACCCCGCTCGCGCATGACCGCGAACATCGCGTGCAGGTCCGTGGCCTCCGGCGTCGTGCGCACGCTGTCGACCTCGTCCTCACCGATCCGGGTGAGGACCGTGCCGAGCAGCGCCGTACGGCGCCCACTGGCCCGCAGCCCGGCCTCGAGCAGGAACGCCGTGGTGGTCTTGCCGTTGGTCCCGGTGATCCCCACGACGGTCAGGTCGCGCGACGGGTGGCCGTGGACCCAGGACGCGACCTCGCCCAGGACCGAACGCGGGTCGTCGGCGACGAGGACCGGGAGGCCACGCAGGGCCGACGAGGCGTCGATCCGGGCTGCGCCAGCGGGATCGGTGAGCACGGCCACGGCGCCGGCAGCCCTTGCCTGGTCGGCGAAGTCGGCTCCGTGGGCATGGGCACCGGGCAGCGCCGCGTAGAGATCGCCCGAGCGAACCGCACGGGAGTCGTGCGTGCACCCGGTGCAGAGCACCCCTGCGAGGTCTTCGGGGACCGTCAGCCCCGCGACCTCGGCCGCCAGGTCGCGCAGGGGACGCGGGGTCGGGTCAGCGGGCCGCAGCGCCCAGACGCCGCCGCTCGGTCCGTGGTCCGCGGGCACGAGGTGAGGCTAGCGAGGCGCGTCGGCGGACAGGCGCAGGACCGGCCGGGCCGCGCCGGTCGGGGGCACGCCGTAGGCACGAAGCGCGAAGCCGGTGATCTTGCTGAACAGGGGCGCGGCGACCTGACCGCCGAAGTACCCCTTGGCGCCGGTTCCCTGGAGCACGACGGCCGTGACGAACCGCGGCGCGTCGGCGGGGGCCATCCCGACGAAGGAAGACGTGTACGTGCCGTCGTACCGGCCCTTGCGGGGCCCTTCGACCGCGACGCGCTGGGCCGTCCCCGTCTTGCCGGCCACGCGGTAGCCGGGGATCTGGGCCTTCGGTGCCGTCCCCTGTTCGCTGGCTGCCTGCTCGAGGATGAGCCGGATCGTCGCGGCGACCTGGGGGGTCACGACCCGGACGCGCTTGCCTGCGGGCTGGACGGTCAGGTGCCCGGCGTTGTCCCGGATGCTGCGGATCAGGGTCGGGTCGACCTTGATGCCGTCGTTGGCGAGCGTCGCGTACAGCGAGGCGATCTGCATGACGGTCACCGAGACGCCCTGCCCGATGGGGATGTTCCCGATCGACGTGCCCGACCAGTCCGCCGGAGAGGGGATCAGGCCGCGGCTCTCCCCCGGCAGGCCCAGGTTGGTGCGGCTGCCGAAGCCGAACAGCTTCATCTCGTCGTACAGCCGCTGCGCACCGAGTTGCTGAGCCACCTTCACGGTGCCGATGTTGCTCGACTTGGCGAGGACACCGGCGAAGGTGAGGTGCTCGAGGCCGTGCGCCTCGGCGTCGTGCAGCACCTTGTCGGCCACCTTGTACGTCGGGGGCACCTCGATCACCGTGTCCGGCGTGACGATCCCGTCGGTGAGCGCTGCGGCGGCGGTCACGACCTTGAAGACCGAGCCGGGCTCGTACACGTCGCTGAGGGCGGGGTTGCCCATCAGCGCGCCGGCCGTCCGGTTGTCCGGGTCGAAGGTGGGGGCGGTCGCGAGCGCGAGCACCTGACCGGTCTTGACGTCCAGCACCACCACGCTGCCGTTCTTGGCGCCGGTGGCGCGCACCTGGTCGGCCAGCAGCTTCTGGGCGTACCACTGCACGTCGCGGTCCAGGGTGAGCGCGACGTCCTTGCCGGCGACGGGTTCGACGTGGCTGTCCGCCCCTGTCGGGATGACCCGCCCGAGCGCGTCGAAGCGGGCGACGGTCTCACCGTCCTTGCCGGCGAGCACGGACTGCATCGCCCGCTCGATCCCGGCAGCGCCGTCGCCGTCGAAGTCGGTGAAGCCGAGGACACCGGCGGCGAGGTCGCCCGAGGGGTGCAGGCGTCGGGTGGCCCGCTCCGAGCTCAGCCCCGGCAGGTCGAGCGCCAGCACCTTGGCGGCCGCAGCGGGATCCATCCCCCGCTTGAGGTAGACGAAGGCCTTGTCGAGGCGCAGCTTGGCCTCCACGTCCGCGACGGGCAGCCCGAGCAGCGGCGCGGCGGCACGGGCGACCGAGGCGGCGTCGCACGGGTCGGTCGCGCCCTCCTGGCAGACGGCCTTGGCCAGCGCCCGCGGGTTGGCGGTGACGTTCGTCGCCTGGACCGACAGGGCGAGCTCGTTGCCGTTGCGGTCCAGCACCCGACCCCGTTCGGCCGGCAGGGACACCGTGCGGGCGTTCAGGACACCGGTGCGGTCAGCCAGGGCCACGGGAGCGATGCCCTGCAGCTGCACGAGCCGCGCGCCGAGCATCAGCACGACCAAGCCGATGACGATGAGGCCCCAGCGCAGGCGGTGCCCAGGACTGCCGAGGGGGCGGGTACGGCGGATCGGCGGGCGCGGTGGCGCGGGGCGTCGAGCGCTCGGGCGTGCCGGTCGGGCGGTGGGTCGGGCGGTGGGTCGGGCGGTGGGTCGGGCGGTGGGTCGGGCAGTGTTTCGGGCGGTGGGTCGTGCGGTGGGTCCGGCGGTGGTGGCGCGGCCGGCTGCGGGCCGGGGCTGCGGGCGGCCGCTCGTCTGGCGGCCGGACGTGGGTCGCGGCGTGCTGGCCGGGCGACGGGTGGCCGAGGGTCGTTCGGGCGGTGGGGTCACCGGTGCGCTCCCTGGGCGGCTGCAGGCTTCGTCGTCGTGGGCTTCGTCGTCGTGGGCTTCGTCGTCGTGGGCTTCGCCGCGGTCGACGGCGCGACGACGGGACGCGCGGGTGCCGGGGGCGCCAGGCCCGCTTGCGGCGCCCCGACGACGGCACCGGAGGGCAGCCGGAGGAAGGCCGGCGGGCCGCTCTCGACCATGCCGAGGCGGGCGGCCTCGACCGCGAGCGCCGCGGGGGCCTGACGGGCCTCGACCTGCTTGGCCAGCTCCTGCTCGCGCTGGACCAGGGCCGCGTTGGACGTCGCGAGGTCGTGGACGGCGAAGCTGCCCTGCGCGACGAGGGTGTTCAGGAGCAGCAGCCCGAGCAGGCCCCCGACGAGCAGGGTGACGACCAGCAGGACGAACGGAGCGCGGGCGGCGCTGCTGCGCTGCGAGGGGACCAGCCGAAGGGCCGCGGGCCCGAGGGCTGCGGGCCGACGTCCAGCGCCGAGGGGAAGCGTCGGCAGCGCCGCCCGGAGGGCGTTCGCTCCCGAGGTGAGCGGCGAGGGGTCGCCGGTCGAGGTGGCTCGGGCCGCACGCGAGGAGCCGGTCGAGGCGCTGCGCAGCGGTACGGCGAAAGTGGCGCGCTGGGCGCTCATGCGGCCCTCCGGCGCGTCGCGGCGCGCAGCCGCACGGACTGGGCCCGCGGGTTCGCGGCGATCTCGTCGGCGGCGGCCTGCTGCGAGCCGCGGACGAGAAGCTCGAGCTCGGGCTGCGCCCCCTCGGGAACGAACGGCAGGTCCACCGGCACGTCGGAGGTGGACCGCGCGACCAGAGCGGCCTTGACGATCTTGTCCTCGAGCGACTGGTAGCTCATGACCACGATGCGTCCTCCGACGGCCAGCGCGTCGAGCGCAGCAGGGATGGCTCGGCGCAGCACACCGAGCTCGTCGTTGACCTCGATGCGGAGGGCCTGGAAGGTTCGCTTGGCGGGGTGGCCACCGGTGCGGCGGGTGGCGGCCGGGATGGCCTCGCGCACCAGCTCGGCCAGCCGGGAGGTGGAGGTCAGGGGTGCCTTGGCCCGCTCGCGCACGATGGCGTCGGCGATCCGGGAGGCGAACCGCTCGTCGCCGTACTCCCGCAGGACGCGCGCGAGGTCCTTGCCCGGGTAGCCGTTGACGATGTCCGCGGCGGTCTGCCCGCCGGTCGGGTCCATCCGCATGTCGAGCGGGGCGTCCTGGGCGTAGGCGAACCCGCGGGCCGCCTCGTCGAGCTGCAGCGAACTGACACCGAGGTCGAACAGGATGCCCTGGACGCTGGTCAGGCCGAGGCCGGCCAGGACGGTCGGCAGGGCGTCGTACACCGCGTGCACGAGCGTGACGCGGTCGCCGTACGGCGCGAGGCGGGCCTCGGACCTCCGCAGCGCCTCGGGGTCGCGGTCCAGCCCGATCAGCCGAGCCGGGGTCTGCGCCAGCAGGGCCTCGGCGTGGCCGCCCATGCCGAGGGTGCAGTCGACGACGACCGCCTCTGGGCCGGTGAGGGAGGGTGCGAGCAGGCCGACGCAGCGGTCGAGCAGCACCGGGACGTGGGCGGCGCTGCCCGCTCCCGTCGGCTCCGACATCTCGACCCTGCTCTCTGTGGTGGCTCTCTGTGGTGGCTCTGGTGGCGCTCGTGCTGTGGTCCGGCCCGGGGTCGCGGCCCCGGGCGTCGTGGTCGGTGCTGGTCGTGGCTGCTCGTGAGGTCCGGTCCCCGTCCGCTCCCCCGCCTGGCACCGGGGAAGGTGTGCCAGGAGAGGGAGCGGTCGGAGGCCGCGCGCCACGAGCGGGTGGTCCGTCTAGAGGAGGCCGGGCAGCACCTCCTCGGCCTGACCGGCGAAGTCGACGTCCTGCGCGGCCTCGTAGGTGGCCCAGGCCTGGGCGTCCCAGATCTCCAGGCGGGTATTGGCGCCGATGACCACGCAGTCCTTCGACAGGCCCGCGTAGCCCCGGAGGCTGAGCGGGACCGTGATGCGCCCCTGCTTGTCCGGGACGTCGTCCGAGGCGCTGGCGAAGAAGACCCGGCTGTAGTCACGGAACGCCTTGGTGGTCACCGGAGCGCCCTGCAGCCGCTCGGCCTGGGCGACGAAGGCGGCGTGGGTGAACACGTAGAGGCAGTTCTCCTGGCCCTTCGTGATCACCACCCCCTCGGCGAGCTCGTCCCGGAACTTCGCGGGCAGGAAGAGCCGCCCCTTGTCGTCGAGCTTGGGGGTGTGGGTGCCGAGGAACACGGCTCGCTCACCCCCTTGGGCGCCCACCTGGCTCCCTGATTCCCCACGTTACTCCACCATCATCCACTGTCAATGACCTGCCGGCCCAAAAATCCAGCCAGCGGTGGTGAAGTCGCAGGTCAGAGGCGGTGGAGCGGAGTGGGGCAAGATGCCGCAGCTTCGCGGCCTGCACGCTCCGCCCCAGAGGCGTCTCGTCCAGGCACCCCGGCGCCGGGTCCGAAATGGGCGCGTGGCGCGCCGCCGGCGGTCCGGAGGGGTCGTGAGCGTGGAGGGAAGTGGAGGGCCCTCGGCGGCCCGCTCGTGCGGGCGGCGTGACCGAGGTGTGACCTGGGGCGAACAGCGACGGGGGCGACGCCAGCGCGATCCGATGTCATGCTCGTCAGGAGCCTGATCCCCATCTCGGCGCCCGCGCGCCTGACCTGACCCCTGGAGGACCCCCGGTGGCCGTCCGCCGCACCCGTGCCGTCGAGAGCCCCGCCGATCTGGACGAGCTGCTCGTCGCCGCCGGCCGCATCCGGGCCAACGTCGAGCAGGTCATCGAGGGCAAGCCGGAGGTGGTGCGCCTGGCCCTGGTCGTTCTGCTCGCCGAGGGCCACCTGCTCATCGAGGACGTCCCCGGTGTCGGCAAGACCATGTTGGCCAAGGCTCTGGCGCGCTCGATCGACTGCTCGGTCCGCCGCATCCAGTTCACCCCTGACCTGCTGCCGAGCGACGTCACCGGGGTCTCGATCTACGACATGCAGGCCCGCGACTTCGAGTTCAAGCCCGGGGCCGTGTTCGCCAACCTGGTCGTCGGCGACGAGATCAACCGCGCCTCGCCCAAGACGCAGTCCGCCCTCCTGGAGGCCATGGAGGAGCGGCAGGTCACCGTCGACGGGACGACGTACGAGCTCGAGGCGCCGTTCATGGTCATCGCCACGCAGAACCCGATCGAGATGGAGGGCACCTACCCGCTGCCCGAGGCCCAGCGCGATCGGTTCACGGCCCGCGTCTCCATGGGATACCCGAGCGCGGAGGCGGAGTTCGACATGCTCGACACGCACGGCGGTCCGGCGGCGCTCGACGAGCTCGAACCGGTCGCCGACGCCGCTGGAGTCCGCAAGCTCATCGACGTCGTCCGCAGCGTCTACGTGAGCGACGAGGTCAAGCAGTACGTCGTGGCGCTGGCCACGGCGACCCGCAACGCCCCGGAGCTGCGCCTGGGCGCGTCACCGCGCGCGTCGCTCCAGCTCCTGCGGGCCTCCCGCGCTGCCGCGGCCCTCGAGGGCCGCGACTACGTCGTGCCCGACGACGTACAGGGGCTGGCCCGCTCCGTCCTCGCCCATCGGCTGCTCCCGACCGCCGAGGCGCAAGTGGCCCGCCGGCTGCCCGAGGTCGTGGTCGACGACCTGGTGTCCCGGCTCCCGCTCGTCCCCGCGAAGCGCTGACCGGTGCGTGACGCGCTCGGTGGCCTGACGACCCGCGGTCGCTGCCTGCTCGCGGCCGGCGGAGCGCTGGCGCTGTGCGCGCTGTTCCTCGGCCAGCGCGACCTGCTGCGTGCCGCGGTGTTCCTGCTCGCCCTGCCGCTGGCCGCCGTCGCCTCGGTGGCACGGACGCGGTACCGACTGGCCTGCACCCGCAGCCTGGACCCGCCGCGGGTCGAGGCGGGCGTGACGTCCACGGTGCGGCTGCGGCTGGACAACGTCTCCCGCCTGCCGAGCGGGGTGCTGCTCATGGAGGACGCGCTGCCCTACACGCTCGGTGGGCGGCCGCGCTTCGTGCTGGACCGGGTGGAGCCGCAGGGGATCCGAGAGGTGAGCTACCCGATCCGGGCCGAGGTCCGCGGGCGCTACGAGGTCGGTCCGCTCTCGGTCCGCCTGACCGATCCGTTCGGGCTGTGCGAGCTGTCCCGGTCGTTCTCCAGCACCGAGGACCTCGTCGTGACGCCGGTGGTGTCGATGCTCCCCGCCGTACGCCTCGGGGGCGAGTGGGCCGGCGGTGGGGACGCGACGTCCCGGACGGTGGCCGTCAGCGGCAGCGACGACGCCGCGACCAGGGAGTACCGCTACGGCGACGACCTCCGCAAGGTGCACTGGCGCTCCACCGCACGCGTGGGCGAGCTCATGGTGCGGCGCGAGGAGCGGCCGCACCAGAGCCGCGCGACCCTGCTGCTGGACGCTCGCGGCGCGGCGCACCGCGGGGACGGACCGGCCTCGTCCCTCGAGTGGGCGGTGAACGCCGTGGCCAGCGTGGGCGTGGCGCTGTCGCGTGCCGGTTTCTCCGTCCGCCTGCTCGACGACCACGGCGGCCAGCTGGTCTCCCCTGGCCTGCCGGCGACCGAGGGCGCGCTGCTCGATGCCCTCTCGGGGGTCCAGGCCTCCCGCAACGACCCGCTGGCCGGAGCGACCGCCAGGCTGCGACGTGAAGGGGTCGACGGCGTGCTCGTCGCGGTCCTCGGGGCCGTCAGCCCCGCGGACGCGGAGAGCCTTGCGCGCCTGCGGCACGGTGCCGGCTCGTGCGTGGCGGTGCTCCTCGACGTCGACAGCTGGATCTCCCACGCGCGCGCCGACACCAGCGCCTACGACGCGTCGGCCTCCCTGCTGACGCAGTTCGGCTGGCGGGTGCTGCGCGTGAGCCACGGGACCACGCTGGCGTCCGTGTGGCCCGAAGCGTCGGCCTACGCCGCCCGAGCCGAGGCCCACCGATGAGCATCAAGACCCAGATGACCCTGGCGGCGTCCCTCGCGGTCGTCCTGTCCACCGGGGCCCTGTGGCCGTTGTTCGCCGACACCGGCTGGCTGTCACCCGTCCTCGGCAGCGTGCTCGTCGTCCTCGGTGTCGGCTTGGCGGCCCGCCGCATCGGGGTCCCCGGGCTGGTGCAGCCCTTGCTGTCGGTGCTGGGGGTCGGGGCGTACGTCGTGCTGGTGCACGCCGGGAGCACCCTGGAGCACGGCCTGGTCCCGACGGACCGGACGGTCGAGGTGCTGCGCGGCCTCGTCACCGCCGGGCGCGAGGACATCCAGGAGTACGGTCCGCCGATCCCGACCAGCGACGGCCTGGTGCTGCTCACCACGCTCGGCGTCGCGGCGGTGGCGATCGTCGTGGACCTCATCGCGGTCCTCCTCCGCCGCGCCGCGGTCGCCGGCCTCCCGCTGCTGGTGCTGTTCGCCGTACCGTCCGCCGTCCTCCCCGGTGGACTGGGCGGTCTGCCGTTCGTGCTCGGGGCGATCGGCTGGATGGGGCTGCTGCTGGTCGAAGGCGGCGAGCGCGTCAGCCGCTGGGGCGCCCCGATGGGCGGGCGGACCACCACCGACGAGAGCAGCCTGGGCCGGGTCGGTCGACGCATCGGCGTGACCGCGGTCAGCGCTGCGGTCATCGTGCCGCTGCTCGTCCCCGGCCTCGACGGGCGCCTGTTGGGCGGCAACGGCTCCGGGTCGGGCTCGGGGACAGGTGCGGGGTCCAACTCGGCCAAGACCTACAACCCGATCACCACGCTCCAGGAGCAGCTCACCCTGCCCGAGCCGCGCGAGCTGCTGCAGTACAGCACCGACGACCCTGAGCCGGACTACCTGCGCATGACGACGCTCGACACCTGGAACGGCGCCGGCTGGCAGGCCTCCGAGCTCACCGCGTCGCAGAAGGACGACCGCGTCCAGGACGGCATCGACGCGCCGGTCGGCGACGGCGGCGAGCACCGCGACGTGACCATGCGGATCAAGGTCAGCGCGTCCGGCGGCCTGGACGTCCGCTGGCTGCCCATGCCGTTCGGTCCGCGCAAGGTCGACGTGCAGGGCCTGTGGCTCTGGGAGCCGGACAGCCAGACCGTCTTCTCGGCTCAGCGCTCGACCGCTGGCCTCCCGGCGTACGACGTCCAGGCCAGCCGGGCGCTGCCCGATCGTGCGGCCCTGGCGCTGGCCCAGTCAGACGGTGTCCCGGCGCAGGTCGCCCAGACCTACGGGACCGACATCCGCGTCGCGCCGTACGTCCGCACGCTGACCAGCCAGGTCATCGCGGGCGCGACCACGGAGTACGACAAGGCCGTGGCGCTGCAGGGGTACTTCACCAGCTTCCGCAACAGCTTCGTCTACGACCTGACTCCGTCGCAGCCACGGCAGGGGCAGGACCCGCTCGAGGCCTTCCTGCTCGGCAAGCACGGCTACTGCGAGCAGTACGCCACGGCCATGGCCGCGATGCTGCGCGTCGCCGGGATCCCGTCCCGGGTGGCTGTCGGGTTCACCCGCGGCGAGCTGCTCCCCCAGGACGCGAAGAACCCGAAGGCCCCGGCCGCCTACAGCGTCACGACGAGCGACGCCCACGCCTGGCCGGAGGCGTGGTTCGCCGGGACCGGGTGGGTGCGGTTCGAGCCGACGCCGTCGGCCAGCGGATCGATCGCTCCGTCCTACACGTTCGCGCCGAACGCGACGCCAGACGTGCCCACCCCGACCGAGCCGACGGTCACCGAGCCGACCGCTGCGCCGAACAACAACCTGGACCGCGTACGCGACCCGGAGCTGCGCGGACCGGGGGCCAACGGGACCGAGGCGACCGGGACGACCGCTGCCTCGACCGGCGTCCAGCCCTGGGTGCTCGTCCCGGTCGCCCTGGCCGTGCTCGCGGTCGTGCCGCCGCTGCTCACCTTCTTCCGGCGCCGTCGCCGCTGGCACAGCCCTGGCCCCGTGGCGGCCTGGGCGCAGGTGCGCGACGACGCGGTCGACGTGGGCGTGCGGTGGCAGGAGGCCGACTCCCCCCGCGCTGCGGCCCATCATCTGGTCACGGCGCGGCCGCTGTCCGCCCCGGCCCAGAAGGCCCTGGACGTCCTGGCGCTGGCCGCTGAGCAGCACCGGTACGCCCCGGCGGACCGACGTCGGGCCCGTGACCTGCGCCCTGAGGTGGCGGCGGTCCGCGCCGGCCTGCAGGACACCGCTCCGCTCCGCACCCGCCTGCGCGTGCGGTACGCCCCGCCGTCCACCCTCCGCTGGGCGGGAACGGCCGTCGCGGACGCCTCAGCGACGGCGCTGAACCGGTTCGACGACACGATCGCGACCCTCACCGGGCCGCTGCGGCGGCGCACCGCCACCAGCCGCTGATCCCTCGCTGACCGTGCCGGGACCTACTCGGGTCCGCCGCGCTCGTCCCAGCGCTTCTTCCAGCGCTCCTCGAGCTTGTCCTTGGGCGAACCGCCGGAACTGGCCTTCCTGCCGCGCTTGGTGCTGCGCTCCGTGGCGCCGTCGACCGAGCGCAGCGTGCTGGCGGCGCGGCCGTTGAGGCGCTTCCACGCGGACAGGGCGAGGACCAGCGCCAGGAGCATGACGACGAAGCCGATGATGCCGACGACCGGCTCGGTGACCCCCACCAGAAGCATGAAGAAACCGATGGTCATCAGGGTGCCGGCGCGCCAGAGGCGGCGGCGCATGTGGGTCCGCAGATCACTCGACCGCACGGTCGTGGCGAACTTCGGGTCCTCGGCGTAGAGCGCACGCTCGATCTGGTCGAGCAGGCGCTGCTCGTGCTCGGACAGTGGCACCGGCGCTCCCTCCCAGAGAGTGTGTAGGTCCTGTACCCCTCCAGAGTACGAGCCAACGCGGTTTCCGTCATGGGGAGAGCCCAAGTCGGTGGACGAGAGGGGCAGATTCACCCTCGCCGAGCGTCGGGGTCGACCAGAGCTGCCGGTCGAACGGCCCCGACCCCAAACCTCCTCGCGGCCTCGTCGACGGCCTGCTCGGCCTCCCGCCACCCCCGCTCAGGCTCCCCCAGCAGCAGCTGGACCGGCTGTCGGTCGGCGTCGGTGATCTGCTCCACCCGCACCCCGATCAGCCGCAGGCGCGCGCGTTCGAGGCCGAGGGCGTCGTACAGGCCGGAGGCGGTCTCGTAGACGACCCGTCCGACGTCCGTGTGCTCCTTGAGCGTCTTGGACCGGGTGATCGTCGTGAAGTCGGCGAACCGGACCTTCACGCTGACGGTCCGGCCGACCTGGCCGGCGGCGCGCAGCCGGGCCGCGGTGCGCTCGGAGAGCCGGAGCAGCTCGCGGCGCACCACCGCCGGGTCGTCGACGTCGACGGGGAAGGTCTCCTCGGCCCCGACGGACTTCTCCGGCTCGGCCGGGGTCACGACCCGTTGGTCCCGGCCCCAGGCCAGTGCGGACAGGTGGCCACCGACCGCCGGGCCGAGCGCGCGCTGCAGCGTGGCCACCGGGGTGCTCGCGAGGTCCCCGACGGTCCGCAGGCCCAGCTTGGCCAGGACCTCCTCGGTCTTCTCCCCCACGCCCCACAGCGCGGCGACCGGCAGGGGGTGCAGGAAGGACACGACGTCGTCGGCGGGGACGACCAGCAGGCCATCGGGCTTGCAGTGGGCGCTGGCGAGCTTGGCGACGAACTTGGTGGACGCGACGCCCACCGAGCAGGTGATCTGCTGCTCGTCCTGGACCGTGGCCCGGATCCACTCCCCGACGGCCCGAGGACTGCTGAACCGGCGCAGCGCCCCGCGGACGTCGAGGAACGCCTCGTCCAGCGACAGCGGCTCGACCAGCGGCGTGACGGAGCGGAACACCTCCATCACCCCGGCGCTGGCCTCGCTGTAGCGCCCGTGCTCGGGGGTGATGATCACGGCCTGGGGGCAGAGCCGACGGGCGCGGGACATCGGCATGGCGCTCGCGACGCCGTACGCCCGGGCTTCGTACGTCGCCGACAGGACCACGCCGCGGTTGCCGCCGCCGCCGACGATGACCGGCTTCCCGCGCAGCTCGGGGCGCTCGCGCAGCTCGACACTGGCGTAGAAGGCGTCCATGTCGACGTGCAGGACGTGACACCCGGTGTCGTCGCCGGCCGGGCCGGTCGGCGGGCCCGCCGGGGTGACGCGACCCCTGCTCACGGCGCGCTCATGGGACTAGATCCGGCGGGCGAGGACGTGCAGCTGGGTCGCGAGGTCGCGGAACGGCGACCGGTCGGACAGGGTGCGCTCGAGCGCGAGCAGCGCCGCGGCAGCGCCGGGCTCGCTGTCGAGCAGCGCACTGGGCACGAGGTCGGAGACGGTGCGGACGCCGTGCACCTGCTCGACCTGCAGACCGGCGGCGGTGACGGCAGCCTGGATCGCCTCCGGGGTCCAGCGGCGGGCGGTCCCGTCGGCGGCACCCCAGCGCCCCGCCGGGTCGGTGAGGGCATGGGCGGCCTCCTCGGGCCGACCGGCGAGCGCCCGGGCGAGGACGGCGGCGTCGCGGTTGGCGACCAGCAGCGACAACCGGCCACCGGGACGCAGCACCGCGGCGACGGACGCGAGCGCGGCGGCAGGGTCGTCGACGACCTCCAGCACGCTGTGGCACAGGACGAGGTCGGCACTGGCCGGGGCGACCAGGTCGGCGAGGTCGGCGAGGTCGCCCTGGACCGCGGCGACGTCCAGGGAGCGCTCGGCTGCGCGGCGCTGCAGGGCAGCCAGGGAGTCCGGGCTGGGATCGACGACGGTGACGCGGTGGCCGGCCTCGGCCAGGGGGACGGCGAACCCGCCGGTCCCGCCGCCGGCATCGACCACGACCAGCGGAGCGTCACCGGCGGCCTCCGCCTCGGCAAGAGCGGCGGACAGCACCTCCCACACGACGGCGGTGCGCACGTTGCCGGCCGGTCCGGGCCGTCCGCGGGAGTCCATGTCGGCGAGCCTAACGGCGCGCACCGACCAGGGAGCCGGTGTCGCCACCGCGCCGTCCGCCGGTTCACCGGCCGGAGCTCCCCGGGCTGGCGTGCCAGAGCTTGCGGGGCGCGCCGAGGTTCCCGGCCGGCTTGATGTCGGCGTACGGGCTGAGCCGGAAGCCGCTGCTGTAGACCTCTGCCGCTCCCCCGACCTCCGTGGACCCACCGGGGACGCCGGCGAGCACCGGCCGGCTGGACCGGCTGGCCGCCGCCCCCTCGACCGCCCGGTCCGACAGGATCGCCGGACCGTCCATCACCTGCCACACCGCCTCCAGACCACCGTGCTGCCAGGCGGTGTGCAGCTCGGTGAGCTCCCATGCACCCAGGGCCAGCAGGGAGATCCCGCGCGGGCCGGTGCGCCGCACCTCGCCCCGCAGCACCAGCAGCCAGGAGTGGAACAGCGTGCTGGCATAGCCGACCTGCGCGTCCTCGAAGAACGTCGCATCGAGCGGACCGCTGCTGTCGTCGAGGGTCACGAACACCACCCGCCGCCCGGAGCGGATCGGGGGGGTCTGGGTCGCGACCTTCACCCCGGCGACCAGCACCCCCTGCTTGCTGCGGCAGCCGAGCAGGTCGGCGGCCCGGGTGGTGCCGAGCTCGGCGAGGAACGGCGCGTAGGCCTCGAGCACGTGGCTGCTCACGTCGAGCCCGAGCACGTCGAGCTCGGCGCGCGTCCGCTCGGCCTGCGTCATCTCCGGCAGGCCGCTGCTCACGGTCTGCTCGGGGGCGTCGCCGAGATCGAGCGCCAGCTGGGTGTCGACCGGCTCGACCGCCGCTCCCTTCTGCGACTGCTGCGCCTGCCGCCCGGCGACGTCGTCGAGGTCGAACGCCTTGACCTGAAGGGGTGTCGCGGGCTTCGAGCGGCCCTTCCCTGCTGACCGGGTGACCGACCGGGACCAGCGGTCGAGCTCGGCCACCTGCAGCAGCAGGTCACGCCGGGTCACCTGACCGCGCCGTCGCCCGGGGACGGTGGAGCCCAGGCCGTAGAGGGAGTCGAAGGCGCCCGCCACCACGAGCCGCTCGGCGACCGGCCGGGAGACCCGCGCCCGGTGCCAGAAGTCGGACAGGGTGGCGTACGGCCGGCCCGCCACGACGCGGGCGATCTCGGCCTCGCTCATGCCCCGGACGTCGGCCAGGCCGATCCGGATGCCGTACCCCCGGCCGTCGGGCAGCCGGAGGTCGGCCGCCCGCGAGCGTGGGGGTGCGCCGAGGATCGCCGGCGGCGGCTCGTCGAGGAACCCCACCTTCTCCACGGCGTACTCCGGCCTGCTGGCGTTGACGTCCAGGCTCAGGATCGCGATGCCGAACTGCCGCGCGTCGTCGAGGATCAGCCGCTTCGGGTACATCCCCGGGTCGTGGGTCAGCACGCCCGCGAGGAAGGCCGCCGGGTGGTGGGCCTTGAGCCAGGCCGACTGGTAGGTCGGCAGCGCGAACGCCGCGGCGTGGGCCTTGCAGAACCCGAAGGAGGCGAAGGCCTTGAGCACCTCCCACACCTGCTCCACGACGCCGAGGGCGTAGCCCCTGCCGAGGGCCGCCGGGTGGAACCAGACCCGGACGTCCTCCTGCCCGTCGGGGGTGCCCAGACGGCGGCGCGCCTCGTCGGCCTCGGCGAGGGTGCAGCCGGTCATCGTCGCCACGATCATCAACACCTGCTCGTGGAACACCACGACGCCGTACGTCTGCGCGAGCGCGGGCTTGAGGTCGTCGTGGAGGTAGACCGGGTCGTTCCAGCCCTGCCGGGCCAGCAGGAACGGGCGGACCATGTCGCTCTTCACCGGCCCGGGGCGGAACAGGCTGATGTCGGTGATGAGGTCCTCGAAGGTCTCCGGCGCGAACTTGCCGATCAGCTCGCGCTGGCCGGGCGACTCGATCTGGAACACCCCGAGGGTCTTGGTCGACTGGATGAGCTCGAAGGTCTGCGGGTCGTCGCGCGGAGCGGCATCGATGTCCACGGTCACCCCGTCGACCTGCTCGACCTGCTGCACGGCGTACGCCATCGCGGACTGCATCCGGATGCCCAGGACGTCGAGCTTGAGCAGCCCGAGGGCCTCGACGTCGTCCTTGTCGAACTGGCTCATCGGGAAGCCCAGCCAGCTCGACTCGACCGGCGTGCGGTCGAGCAGGGTCCGGTCGCTCAGCAGCACCCCGCACGGGTGCAGCGCGATGTGCCGCGGCAGGCCGTCGAGCCGCTCGACGAGCTGCAGCACGAGATCGACGCGCCCTGCATTGCTGCCCTGGTTGACGCTGCTGGCGCGCAGCTCCGGCAGGTCCTGCATCGCCTGCCGCACCTGGCTGGCCCGGATGTGCGGGAAGGACTTGGCCAGCGCGTCGACCTCCCCGGGCGGCAGGCCGAGAGCCGCGCCGACGTCGCGGATGCCGTGCCGCGCCCGGTAGGTGTCCATCATCGACACGCAGGTGCAGCGCTCCCCGCCGTACCTCGCGAGGATCCGCTCGTAGATCTCGGTGCGCCGCGCAGACTCCACGTCGACGTCGATGTCGGGCAGCTGCGCCCGCAGGGGCGACAGGAAGCGTTCCATGAGCAGGCCGTAGCGGATCGGGTCGACGTCGCTGATCCCCAGCAGGTAGGTCACCAGGCTCCCCGCGCCGGAACCCCGGGCCGCGGCGCGGACCCCCATGCCCTTGATGAGGTCGACGACGTCCGCGACCGTCAGGAAGTACGACGGGTAGCCCAGCCCGCGGATCACCGCGAGCTCGTCCTCGAGCCGCGCCAGGGTCTTCGGGTCGCGGGCCAGCTGTCGGCGACCGAAGCCGGCCTCGACCCGGTCCCGCAGCACGGCGTCTGCGTCCCCGGACACCTCGAGCTCCGGGAAGTGCACCTCCCCGAGCCCCAGGTCGGCTCGCGGGTCGACGACGCACCGGTCGGCCTCGTGGCGGGTGCGGGCCAGCAGGCCCCGTCCCCCGTCGGTCAGCCCGGCGGCGCGGGCCACCTCCTGCGCGACGTCGGCCATCTCCTTGCCGGACAACAGGGCGGCCTCGGCGTTGACCCGGTCGACGTGACGGGCGTCGAGGGCGACCAGGCGCCGGCTGGCGTCCAGGATGTCGGCGGTCGGGGCGTCGCTGCGGTCGGCGTAGCGCACCACGTTGGTGAGGACCGACCGTGCGCCGGTGTCGTGGGCGAACCGCAGCAGCCGGCCGGCCCGGCCGGCGTCGCCCTGCCCGCGGTGGTGCACCACCTCGACGACGACGCTGTCGGCGCCGAGCACGTCGCGCCACTGGTCCAGGTGGTGACTGGCCAGGTCGGGGCGGCGCTGCTCGAGGGCCCGTCCGAGGGCAGAGCCGGGGCCGAGCAGGACCGCGACCGCGCCGGCCTGCGCGGCTCCCCCGGCGTACTGGGCGACGAGGTCGAGGCTGGTGACCGGTCGGCCGCGCTCCCCGGCCAGGTGGGTGGCGCTGATCAGCCGGCACAGCGCGGCCCAGCCGCGGCCGTCGCGGGCCAGCAGGGTGATGCGGGGCAGCGCGTCGCGCGGGTCGAACGCCCCGCCCCGCGCCGGCCCCCGCCTGGTCGCCGGCTTTCTCGTCTCCCCAGCACCCGGGTCCTGGGGAAACGAGAGGGGGTGGACGGCGAGGTCGACGCCGAGGATCGACCGGATCCCGGCGACCTGGCAGGCCTGGGCGAACTTCACCGCGCCGTACGCCCCGTCGCGGTCGGTGAGCGCGAGCGCCTCCATGCCGTGCTCGACGGCCCGCGCGACGAGCACGCGCGGGTGGGAGGCGCCGTGCTGCAGGGAGTAGCCACTGGCGACGTGCAGGTGGACGAACGGATCAGGCACCGCTTATCCCACCCGCCGTGACGACGAGCCCGACAGGCTGGTCATCAGGGTCGTCTCGACGACCGACAGGAACGCTTGGGCGTCGCGCAGCAGGTCGTCGGCCTCGCGGGGGGTGACCACCCCGGACAGCCCGGCCTCGGCCGCGGCCCGCTTGCGCGCCCCGAGGGCGAAGAACTGCGCCCACTCGGTGAGCTCGGGAGCGACGTCGCCCAGCAGCACCCACGCGCTCCGCGGCCGACCCCGTCCGCCGGTCACCGCCTGCGCCCGACAGGACAGCACCGCCGCCGCCGAGCGCAGGGCGGCGAGGTGCGCCAAGGCGTACCGCTCCCCCGGAGACGTCGCCCGCGCGGACCGGACCAGCCCGTGGTGCGCAAGATCGAGCAGCGCCGGCGCCGAGCGGGTCGGGGTCGGCGCCGACCCGGTCTGCGCCGCCATCAGTCCATCACCCGGGTGAGCGACCAGGCCGCAGTCCGCTCCTCGAAGCACAGGTCGTAGACCCCCGGCCCGGCGGTCAGGGCGGCGAGCCGGCCGGAGTCGGCTTCCACCCGCCACCACTGCCGTTCCCGGTCGTCGAGCACCGCCCGCCCACCTGCTCCGGGCAGCGGGTCCGGTGACACCGACCCCCCGGACAGGGCGCGGCCCGCCGGACCCCGCCACCAGGAACCGGACTCGGTCCAGCGGGCCAGCACCTCCCGGACGCAGTACAGCCGTCCGCGCCACAGGAACTGGTCGGGCACCGGCCCGTCGAGCGAGGTGCGGGTGTGGACCTCGACGGGGTCGTGGTGACGGCGGGTCATGGGGCTCCTCGGCGAGCGACGGGTGGACGCCGAGGGGAAGGCCGGCACGGACGGGTCACCGGTCCGACGGCAGCGCTTCCCCACGCTCCCGCCGGACCGGTGGCTCCGCCCGGCGCCACCTGTGGGTCGAGGACAGGTGTCGCCGGGCAGAGGTACCGTCCGTCGACGGGTCCGCGAGGTCCCGTCGACACAGATCGAACTTCTGTTCGACCGATGTAGACAGTAGACCTCGTCACCGACAGGTCGTCAAGCGCCCGGGGAGGTGGCTGTGGACAGCGCCGATCTGCGCAGCGCGACCGTCCCCAGCCCGCTGGGCGAGCTGCTCCTGCTGGCGTCCGCCCGCGGTCTGGTCGAGGTCTTCCTCCCCACCAGCAAGGGCGTCCCGGCGACCACCGAGGCCCCGCACGACCCGGCAGCGCACTGCCTGCCCGAGGCGCGGGCCCAGCTGCACGCGTACGTCGCCGGCGACCTGCAGGAGTTCGACCTCCCGCTCGACGAGCGCGGCAGCGCCTTCCAGCTGCGGGTCTGGGCGGCCCTCCGGACGATCCCCTACGGCACCACCTGCTCCTACGGCGACCTCGCCGCCCGCATCGGCGCGGACCCCGCGGTCGCCTCGCGGGCGGTGGGTCTCGCGAACGGCGCGAACCCCAACGCCATCGTCACCCCCTGCCACCGGGTCATCGGCGCCGACGGCAGCCTCGTCGGCTACGCCGGGGGCGTGCACGCCAAGCGCTGGCTGCTCGACCTCGAGGCCAAGACCATCGGCGCGGTGCTGTTCTGAGTCGGCGGCTCGAGGAGCTGGACTTCCAGCCCTCCCCCATCGGCGACATCTCGCTGCGCCGACGGCTCGACCCGTTGCTGCAGGTGGACGTGTACGAGGTGAAGCTCGGCGAGGAGTTCCTCATGTCGAGCCTGTTCACCGTCGCGGAGATCGCCCTCGCGACCCTCGGGCTCGCCCCGCACGAGGCCAGCGCTCTTGACGTGGTCGTCGGTGGTCTCGGCCTGGGCTACACCGCAGGAGCTGCTCTCGACGACCCACGCGTCCAGTCGGTGCAGGTCGTGGAGTACCTCCCCCCGGTCATCGACTGGCACCAGCGCCGGCTGCTGCCCCTCAGCCCCCCGCTCGCCGACGACGGCCGCTGCTCCTTCCTGCCAGGCGACTTCTTCGACCTCGTCCGCACCGGCGCCCTCCGGCGCTCCGACGCCATCCTGCTCGACGTGGACCACTCGCCGTACCACCTGCTGAGCCCCTCCCACGCCGACCTCTACACCGCCGAGGGGCTGACCCGACTCCACGGCCTGCTGAACCCGGGTGGCGTGTTCGCCCTCTGGTCCGACGACCCACCGGACGAGCGGTTCCTGGCCCTGCTCCGGACCGTCTTCACCGAGGCGACAGGCCATCTCGTCCCGTTCCCCAACCCGTTGACCGGGGGAACGTCCCGCAACAGCGTGTACGTCGCCCGCTGACGGGCCCCGGGCGCGGGACCGCTCTAACCTGAGCCCCATGGCTTCCCTGCTGCTGTCCCGACGCGACCTCGACTTCCTGCTGTACGAGTGGCTCGACGCCGAGCGGCTCACGCAGCGTCCCCGGTTCGCCGAGCACAGCCGCGAGACCTTCGACGCCGTGATGGACCTCGCCGAGCAGATCGCCACCCGCGACTTCGCGCCCCACAACCGCCGCAACGACAACGAGGAGCCCCGCTTCGAGAACGGTCGCGTCGTCCTCCACGACGAGGTCGCCCCGGCCCTGAAGAAGTACGCCGACTCCGGCCTGATCGGCGCAGGCATGGACGCCGAGGTTGGCGGGATGCAGTTGCCGGCCGTCCTCACCCAGGTGCTGCTCGGTTGGTTCCAGGCCGCGAACGTCGGCACCGCGAGCTACCCGTTCCTCACGATCGCCAACGCCAACCTGCTGCTCGCTCACGGCTCCCCGGAGATGGTCGAGACCTGGGTGAAGCCGATGGTCGAAGGGCGTTACTACGGCACGATGTGCCTGTCCGAGCCGCAGGCCGGCAGCAGCCTGGCCGACATCACGACCCGCGCCGAGCCGCAGCCCGACGGGACCTACCGGATCACCGGCAACAAGATGTGGATCAGCGCCGGGGACCACGACCTGAGCGAGAACATCGTCCACCTGGTGCTGGCCAAGGTCACGGGCTCTCCCGCTGGCAGCAAGGGGATCTCGCTGTTCGTGGTGCCGAAGCTCCTCCCGGACGGCAGTCGCAACGACGTGACCCTTGCCGGCCTGAACCACAAGATGGGCTACCGCGGGACCGTGAACACGCTGCTCAACTTCGGGGAGGGGGGCGGCGCCGTCGGGTACCTGCTCGGCGAGGAGAACCGCGGTCTGCCGTACATGTTCCACATGATGAACGAGGCCCGCATCGGCGTCGGGCTCGGCGCCACCTGCCTGGGCTACACCGGCTACCTGCACTCCTTGGAGTACGCCCGCACCCGACCGCAGGGACGGGTCGCGAAGGACCCGACGTCACCGATGGTCCCGATCATCGAGCACGCCGACGTACGCCGGATGCTGCTCGCGCAGAAGTCCTACGTGGAGGGCGCTCTGGCGCTGAACCTCTACTGCGGTCTCCTGGTCGACGAGGAGAAGACCGGCGACGACCCCGAGCGCGCGCACCTGCTGCTCGAGATGCTCACCCCGATCGCCAAGTCGTGGCCGTCGCAGTGGTGCCTGGAGGCCAACAGCCTCGCGATCCAGGTTCTCGGCGGCTACGGCTACACCCGGGAGTACCCGGTGGAGCAGCTCTACCGCGACAACCGGCTCAACCCGATCCACGAGGGCACCCACGGCATCCAGGCGCTGGACCTGCTCGGCCGCAAGGTCGTCATGCAGGGCGGCGCCGGTCTTGCGCTGCTCGCCGAGACCGTCGAGGCGACCTGCGCCAGAGCCCCCGAGGCGTACGCCACTCCCCTACGCGAGACGATGAGTCGCATCGTCGAGGTGACGCAGAAGGTCTGGGGCGCCGGCGATGTCGCGCTGTCTCTCGCCAACGCCACCCCGTACCTCGAGGCCGTCGGCCACACGGTTCTCGCGTGGATCTGGCTGGAGCAGGTCCTTGCCGCCGAGGGCAAGGAGGGTGACTTCTACGACGGGAAGCGGTCCGCGGCGCAGTACTTCTTCGCCTGGGAGCTGCCCAAGACCGGCCCGATGCTCGACCTCGTCGCCTCCCTGGACCGCACCACCCTCGACATGCAACCCACCTGGTTCTAGGCCAGCGGTTCGGGGCGGCCGAAGTAGTAGCCCTGCAGGTAGACGATCCCGAGGTCCCGCAGCAGGTCGGCCTGCTCGACCGTCTCGACTCCCTCGGCGACCAGCCGCAGGCCGCACGCGTCGGTGAACTGCTTCATGGCCCGGATCAGGTGCTCGCTGACCCCGTCCTTGCCGAGACCTGCGACGAAGGTCTGGTCGAGCTTGACGACGTCCATCGTCGGGAAGCGCTGCAGGTAGCCCAAGCCGGCATACCCCGAGCCGAAGTCGTCCAGGGCGATCGAGATGCCGAGGGCCCGTAGGGCCGCGATGCGCTCGGGCCCGTCGCCCCGCGCCAGCAGCCGGTCCTCGGTCAGCTCCAGGACCAGGTCGCACGGGTCGAGGCCGCTGTCCGCCAGGGCCTTGAGCACCACCGCCTGCAGGTCGTCGCGGCAGATCTGCTGGGAGCTGACGTTCACGGTCACCAGGCGCCGGGGTCCGGGTCGGCGGACGGTGTCGTGACAGGCCTGGGAGATGACCCAGTCCGTGACTGCTGACTCGTGCTCGCTGCCCAGCACCACGTCGAGGAACTGACCCGGCTGGAGGAGCCCGAGCTGCGGGTGCTGCCAGCGCAGCAGCGTCTCGTACCCGCGGACGGTGCCTTCGGGCAGCTCGACGATCGGCTGGTAGTGCACGACGAACTCGTCCCGCAGCAGGGCCGAACCCACGTCGTGGCGCAGCTGGAGCTGGCTGGCCGGCGAGCCGCCCATCGTCGGGTCGAAGACGTGCCAGCCGCCGCGGCCTTCGCTCTTGGCGCCGTACATCGCCGTGTCGGCCTCGGCCAGCAGCCGGTCGGCGTCCACGGACGGGCCGCAACCGTAGGAGATGCCGATCGACAGGGTGGGCGCGAAGCAGACCGCACCGAGCTTCAGAGGCTGCTGGACGCCCTCGAGCACGCGCCCCGCGAGGCCGATCGCCTCGGTCGGGGTGTGCACGCCCGTGAGGAGCACGACGAACTCGTCGCCACCGAGCCGGCCCACGACGTCCTGCGTCCGGACGCTGTCCGCCAACCGGTCAGCGATCGCGGACAGGTAGGCGTCCCCCACAGCGTGGCCGTGGCCGTCGTTGACCAGCTTGAGGCCGTCGAGGTCGCAGAAGAAGACGACCGTGAGGGTGCCCGCCGCGCGGTCCCGGTCGATCGCTTGGGCGAGCTGTTCGAGGATGTGGGGCCGGTTGGGCAGCCGCGTGAGCTCGTCGAAGTGCGCTTGGTGCACCAGGCGCTGCTCTGCGCGCTTGCGTGCCGTGATGTCCTCGATCTGGGCGAGGAGGACGCCAGGACTGCCCTCGCGGTCCAACGCCGTCAGGTGGAGGCGCCCCCACACGAGCGAGCCGTCCGGGTGGACGTACCGCTTCTCCACCGGCTCCGGCTGCCTGCCGCGCGGGACGGGGATGGCGGAGCGGAGGGACGCCGACGCCGACCGGCTCAGCACCACGTCGTCCGGGTGGGTCCACTCCAAGGGGCTGGTACCGAGGAGCACCGAACGAGGTCGGTCGAGGAAGCGGCAGAAGGCGTCGTT
Source organism: uncultured Actinomycetota bacterium (assembly GCA_963760125.1). GTDB lineage: Bacteria > Actinomycetota > Actinomycetes > Mycobacteriales > SCTD01 > RYN-111. Next base: position 191,442 of record CAVXBV010000014.1, read on the forward strand.
GACGTTCTCGAAGGTCCGCTCGGGGCCGAGCAAGCCGATCGGGATGGGGCTTCGCGCGAACACGGCCTCGAAGCGGCGTTCGTTGCGCCGGCTCTGTTCGGCCAGGTGCGCGTGCTCGATCGCCAGCGAAGCCGTGAGCGCGAAGGCCTCCAGTGCGCTGCGGGTCGCGACGCCCGGCCGCCGTCCGTCCCGAGGCAGATCGACCGAGAGCATCCCGAGTGGCTGCCCCGAGGTGGTGAGGAGCGGCGCGAACAGGCCGTCCTCGGGGTGCCACGCGTCGGGATGGTCCGACACCTCGATGTCCGGGACCCAGGACACCACACCCACCGGGTCGGGGGTCGCAAGGCGGTGGTCCAGGAAACGCAGGCGGCCCCAGGGGGTGCTGTCCCGGAGGAGCTGCTCCCAGCCGGCGCGGGACTGTGCCGAGCCGAGCAGGAGGTCCCGGACCTCGGCGGGACCCGACACGGCGATGACCTTCATCACCGCGTCGTCGGGGGCCTCCAGCAAGTTCAGGACAGCGACCTCGAAGCCCAGGGAGTGCACGATCGCGTCGGCGACCCGCTGGAGCGTCGCGGGGAGGTCGAGGGTTGCCCCGCGCGTCGGGACGACAGAAGAGGACACCCCGGGCAGGTCACAGGCCAGCTCACCGGACGGGGTCATGCCTGTCCATCGGCAGGCGAACCGCCACATTCATGATCAACCAGGAGAACCATCCAGAAAGGTCAGAGGTGGACCACCCGATCGGACGCCGGTACGGGACGTGGGTCCCGACGGCGAGCGGGTGGGCGGCCTCTAGGGTGCAGCGCGTGACCCAAGAGATCGATGCCGCCTTCCTGTCCCTGCCGCTCCAGGAGGCTGCCGACGCGGCCCTGCAGGCGGCCCTGGACGCCGGAGCCAGCCATGCTGACCTGCGGGTCGAGCGACTCCGGGGTCAGAACCTGTCGATGCGCGACGGCCGGCTGCAGAGCCTGAGCGACGACGTGAGCATCGGCCTCGCGGTCCGCGTCATCCACGACGGGACATGGGGCTTCGCCTCGGGCATCGACGTCACCCCCGCCGAGGCCGCGCGACTGGCACGGGAGGCCGTCGCGGTCGCCAGGGTGGCCCGTCCGCTGAACAGCCAGCCGATCGAGCTGGCCGACGAACCGACGTATGAGGGGACGTGGGTCTCGGCGTACGACGTCAACCCCTTCGACGTCCCGACGGCTGACAAGGTGGCGCTGTTCGAGCAGTGGAGCCGCGGGCTGCTGGGCCACGACGACGTCGATCACGTCGACGTGTCGCTGCAGCAGGCCCTCGAGGGCAAGTTCTACGCCGACACGGCTGGGACGACGACCACGCAGCAGCGGGTGCGGTTGCTCCCCCAGATCACGGGCACCCGCGTCGATCCCGGCGGCGGCTTCGAGACCATGCGGACGGTCGCCCCGCCGGTGGGACGCGGGTGGGAGTACCTCACCAACGGCCGCTACGACTGGGACGCCGAGCTGTCCGAGCTGCCCGACCTGCTCGCCCAGAAGGCGAAGGCGAGCAGCGTCGAGCCCGGCCGCTACGACCTCGTCATCGACCCGAGCAACCTGTGGCTCACCATCCACGAGTCCATCGGCCACGCCACCGAGCTCGATCGGGCCCTGGGCTACGAAGCGGCGTACGCCGGGACGTCGTTCGCGACCCTGGACCAGCTCGGGTCGCTGCGCTACGGCACCGACCTGATGCACGTGACCGGCGACCGTCACACCCCCCACGGGCTGAGCACGGTCGGTTGGGACGACGAGGGCGTCGCCGCGCAGGAGTGGGACCTCATCAAGGACGGCACCCTGGTCGGCTACCAGCTCGACCGGCGGATGGCGAAGCAGAACGCGGCGGCCCTCGGCGTGAGCAGGTCCAACGGCTGCTCGTTCGCCGACGGCCCGCACCGCGTGCCGGTGCAGCGGATGCCCAACGTGTCCCTGCAACCCGCCGCGAACGGCCCGTCCACCGAGGAGCTGATCGCGGGGGTCGAGCGCGGCATCTACGTCGTGGGCGACAAGTCCTGGTCGATCGACATGCAGCGCTACAACTTCCAGTTCACCGGGCAGCGGTTCTACGAGATCCGCTCGGGCCGGATCACCGGGCAGCTCCGGGACGTGGCCTACCAGGCGACGACCACGGAGTTCTGGGGGTCGATGGAGGCCGTCGGCGGCCCGCAGACCTACGTCCTGGGAGGCGCGTTCAACTGCGGGAAGGCCCAGCCCTCGCAGACCGCCGCCGTGAGCCACGGCTGCCCGAGCGCGCTGTTCCGCGGCGTCACCATCCTCAACACCGTCCGGGAGGCAGGGGCATGAGCGCGCTGGTCGAGCAGGTGCTGGCCCTGTCCAAGGCGGACGGCTGCGTGGTGATCGTGTCCGAGTCGAGCAGCGTCGACCTGCGCTGGGCCACCAACACCCTGACCACCAACGGCTCGCACCTCGAGCGGTCCCTCACCGTCATCAGCGTGTACGGCGAGTCCGTCGGTGTCCGGAGCGCCTCGGTGCTGGACGACCTGGAGGCGCTGGTCCGCGCCAGCGAGGCTGCCGCCCGCGAGGCCGCTCCCGCCGAGGACTACGCCCCGCTCGTCACCGGCGGGCAGGACGCGTCCTGGAGCGACCCGGCGGAGACCACGACCACCGCGGTGTTCAGCTCCGTGGCCGACGACCTCGGGGAGTCGTTCCGCTCCGGGCAGGCCGACGGGCTGCGGCACTTCGGCTACGCCAGCCACCGCCTCACCACCACCTGGCTCGGCTCGTCGACCGGGCTGCGCAAGCGCCACGTCCAGCCCCGCGGCTACGTCGAGCTCACGGCCAAGAACGACCAGCCGGGTGGGTCCTCGTGGGTCGGGCAACACACCCGTGACTGGTCGGACGTGTCCATCGCGACCCACGACGCCGAGCTCCGGCGCCGCCTGACGTGGACCGCGCGCCAGGTCGACGTCCCTGCCGGCCGGTACGAGACCGTCCTGCCGCCCAGCGCTGTCGCGGACCTGCTGGTCTACGCGCACTGGACGTCCTCGGGGCGCAGCGCGGCCGAGGGCCGAACCGTCTTCAGCAAGCCCGGCGGTCAGACCCGAGTCGGGGAGGTGCTGGCGCCGCCAGGGTTCTCGATCTCCAGCGACCCCCACGCCCCGGGCATGGGCATCGAGCCGTTCGTGGCAGCCGGTGGCTCCTCGGACATGGTCAGCGTCTTTGACAACGGCCTCGACCTCGGACGCACCGAGTGGGTCCGCGACGGCCGGCTCGAGGCGCTCACGCAGACGCGGAGCAACGCCGCAGCGACCGGGAGTGCCCTCACGCCGTACGTGGACAACCTGATCGTCGACGGCGGCGGCACCAAGACCACGGAACAGATGGTGGCCTCCACCCAGCGCGGCCTGCTGCTGACCTGCCTCTGGTACATCCGCGTCGTCGACCCGCAGACCCTGCTGCTCACCGGCCTGACCCGCGACGGGGTCTACCTCGTCGAGGGAGGTGAGGTCGTGGGTGCGGTGACGAACTTCCGCTGGAACGAGTCACCGATCGGCCTGCTGGGCCGGATCATCGAGTCCGGGCGGGCGGTGCCGACCCTGCCGCGCGAGTGGAGCGACTACTTCAGCTGGGCCACGGCTCCGGCGCTGCGCATCCCGGACTTCAACATGAGCAGCGTCAGCCAGGCGAGCTGATCGTGGGGGCCGCGGAGCGTGCCTGGCAGAACTCATGGGGCCGGAATCCCCCACAACCGCCCCAGACCCCCTAGTCTGGTCAGTGGTTGTCGTTGCCTTGCTCGCTCGTTCTCGAACGTCTGCGGTCCTGTCTTCGGACAGTGCAGCAGACGTTCTCGCATTTCTGGGTCCGTTCGAGGCACGTGCTGCGGCAACCCGCAGGAACGCATAAGCATCCCGCGAACATCAGTTAAGGAAAAACATCATGGCCGAAGGCACAGTGAAGTGGTTCAACGCGGAGAAGGGCTTCGGGTTCATCGCCCAGGACGGCGGCGGTGCCGACGTGTTCTGCCACTTCAGCGCGATTGCGACTGAGGGCTACAAGTCCCTGGACGAGAACCAGCGCGTCCAGTTCGACATCACCCAGGGCCAGAAGGGCCCGCAGGCGGAGAACGTCCGTCCCCTGTAGTGGTGCTTAGCCCAGGGTCCCCCTGAGCTTGCACAACCCGTTGGCCCCCGTCGCGAGACGGGGGCCTTCGGCGTTCCCGGGGTCGTCTGGGACGCTGGGCCCATGGATCTCAACGTGCTCGGCGGGCCGCTGGAGGAGTGCGGCACGGACCCGCTGACCGGCTTCTCCCGGGACGGGTGCTGCACGACCGGCCCGGACGACCTCGGATCGCACACGGTCTGCGCGGTCATGACCGCGCCGTTCCTCACCCACCAGCAGTCGGTCGGCAACGACCTGAGCACCCCCCTCCCGGCCTACCAGTTCCCGGGGCTGGTGCCTGGGGACCGCTGGTGCGTCGTCGCCGTGCGATGGAAGCAGGCGTACGACGACGGCATGGCCTCGCCGGTCGTGCTGGCGTCCACCCACGCCCGGGCGCTGGACGTCGTCCCGATCGAGGCGCTGCTCGAGCACGCCGTCGACGTCCCCGACGACCTCAGCTCCTGGGACGACCCGCCCCTGTGACCACCCGCCCGGGGGCCGTCAGGTGTCGTCGGGGTGGGTGTGCGGCACCTGCGGCAGGCCGAGCGAGGTCTCGCGACCGGCGTAGGGGACGCGGTAGAGGCAGGCGTCGCAGTTCATCCGGAGATCACCGGTGCGCGCCTCGTCGTACCGGCCGAGCACCAGACCGGCCAGTCCCGGGCCGGCTCCCAGGACGTCGGTGGCGACGATCTCGAGCCCGGACGCCTCCGCCAGCGCCAGGGCACGGTCGGGCAGGAAGCCCGGACCGAGGAAGTGCCGCGCCAGAGCGACCCGGCCGATCCCCTGGGCGGACAGGCGAGCCAGCGCCTCGCCGACGGTCGGACCGGTCGCCGACACGAAGGCGTAGTCGACGCTCGGGAACGCGCGGCCCTCCCACAGCAGCCGGGCGGTGGAGGCCACCCCGGCGTTGGCGTCGGGGTCCAGCGAGCCACCGGCGACCAGCAGCACCGGGAGTCCCGCTGCGCCGGCCTCGGCGAGGCGGCGGGCCAGCACGTCGACGATCACCGGGTGGGGGCCGAGCGGGCGGCCGTAGCGCAGCGTCATCGTGGGGTGGGCGAACCGGCCGGCCTGCACGGAGGCGGCCACGTCGGTCTTGGAGTGCGACGCCGCACCCAGCAGCAGGGGGACCACGGTGACGTCGTGCTCCCCCTCGTCGGCGAGTCGGGCGAGGGCGTGCCGGATCGAGGGCGAGGCGTTGTCGACGTACGCCGCCTCGGCCCGCAGGCCGGGGCGCAGCGCGGCAGCCTGCACGAGCAGGTCGCGCACCACCTGCTGCGCGCCCTCGTCCCGGGACCCGTGGGCCACCCCCAGAAGGACGCTCACGACGTCACCCTCGTCGCGACGACGTCCCCGATGACGATGACGGCCGGCGACCGCAGTCCTGCCGCGTCGACCGCCACCGCGGCGAGGGTCGACACGACGACCTCCTGCGTCGGCAGGGTCCCGTTGCGGACCACGGCGACCGGCGTCGACGGGTCGAGCCCACCCGCCACGAGGGCTACAGCGCAGGCGGCGAGCCGCTCCACGGCCATGAGCAGGACGATCGTTCCACCGAGGCGCGCGAGAGCCTCCCAGTCCACGGTCGAGCCCTCCGACCCAGGGGCCAGGTGCGCGCTCACGACGGACACCGACTGGGTCAGACCCCTTGCGGTGACAGGGATCCCTGCCCACGCCGGCGCGGCAAAGGCACTCGACACCCCCGGCACCACTTCGACAGGGACGCCGGACTCGACGCACGCAGTGACCTCGTCGATGCCTCGGGCGAACAGGTGCACGTCGCCGCCCTTGAGCCGCACCACGCGCTGCCCGGCCTGCGCTCGAGCGACGAGCAGACCGCAGATGTCCTCCTGGCTCCACGACACCCCACGCGGGTCCTTGCCGGTCTCGAGCACCTCGACACCGTCCGGCAGAGGGACGTCGACGGCGAGGCGGTCCCGGACCACGACGTCTGCCTGCGCGAGCAGCTGGGCGCCGCGGACGGTCAGCAGACCTGGGTCACCGGGTCCGCCCCCGACCAGCGCCACCGAGCCGGCGTGCGCACGGGACCGTCGGAGCGGCAGCGCTCCGGTCGTGAGCGACAGCGAGATCGCCTCGCGCAGCGCGATCCCCCGTCGAGGGTCGCGTCCGGCCGTCACCGAGACCACCACGTCGTCGAACCTGGCCACGGCAGGGACCCAGGCCCGGGAGAGCGGCGCGTCGTCCGCCCGGACGCACCAGATCCCCCGCGCCTCGCAGGACTCCGCGACCAGGTCGTCCACTGTCCCGGTGCACGCGTGCACCAGCCACTGCCCCTCGACGTCGGCGACCTCGAAGGCCCGCAGCTCCACCGGGAGCTCGAGGTCGCCGGGTGCGTCGAGCGCCACGACGGTGACGACCCCGCCCGCTTCCGCGAGGGCGCGAGCGCGGCGCACCCCGACCGGGCCGGCGCCGACGACGAGGACCCGCCGGCCACGCAGGTCGAGGTGGAGGGGGTACGGCGCGCTGCTCACGCCCGACACCCTCTCAGGCGGCGGGCTGCAGGCCGCGACGACGCAGCACGCGCCGCTCGACCGGGCTGAAGAACAGCAGGTCCACGGCGATCCCGACGAACAAGATCGCGAGGATCCCCGCGAGGACTCCCGGCAGGTCTCCGAGAGTGCGCGACTGGTCGAGCACCTGGCCCAGTCCCAGTCCCAGCTCGCCCGAGCTCACGATGAGCTCGGCGGCCATCAGCGACCGCCAGGAGAATGCCCAGCCCTGCTTGAGGCCGCCGAGGTAGCCGGGCAGGGCCGCCGGGAGCAGCACGTGCCGGGCGAGGGTGAGGCCGCGGGCACCGAGGACGTGACCGACGCGGGCGAACAGCGGAGGGACCTGGTCCAACCCGCTGATGGTCCCGTTCACGATCGAGGGGATCGCACCCATGAGGATGACGAAGTAGAGCGCGCTCTGGTCGAGACCGAACCACAGCACCGCGGCGGGGACCCAGGCAACGGACGGCAGGGACTGCAGCCCGGTGATCAGCGGCCGGAAGGCCCTGCGCAGCAGGGAAATGCGGGCCAGCACGAGGCCGATCGGGGTGGCGACCACGACCGAGACGAGGAAGCCGACGACACCTCGCTCCATGCTGGTGCCGATCGCCTCGGGCAGCCGCCCACTGCCCCACTGCTCGGCCACCGAGGACCAGACAGCCGCCGGACCGGGGAGGTTCTGGGGGTCGCGCCAGACGTGCACCGCCTGCCAGACCGCGAACACCGAGATCAGCGCGAGCAGCGGCGGGACGGCGGCCGAGAGCATCCGACGCCACCAGGAGACGCGCGGCTCGACCGGTCCGATCTCCAGCGCGTCGAGGCCGGAGCCGAGCTCGGCAGCGCGGTCGACAGCCGGAGCGGTCATGCGGCAGCCGTCGCGTGCCGGCGGATCTCGGTGCGGAGGTGCTCGGTGATCTCGACCGACAGGGCCGCGACCTCAGGCGACTCGATGCGGCGCGGCTGCGCGATGTCCACGGCGAACTCCTGCACGACGCGACCCGGTCGGGACGACAGGAGGACCACCCGGTCCCCGAGCCGCACGGCCTCGCGCACGTTGTGGGTCACGAACAGCACGGTGGCGCCGACCTCGTGCTGGATGCGGGTCAGCTCGTCGTGCAGGACGTCTCGCGTGATGGCGTCGAGCGCAGCGAACGGCTCGTCCATCAGGAGCACCTTGGAGTCCTGGGCGAGGGCCCGGGCCATCGCGACGCGCTGGCGCATGCCGCCCGACAGCTCGTGCGGGCGCTTGGCGCCAGCGCCTTCGAGGCGCACCAGAGCCAACAGGCGCTGCGCCTGCTCGCGGCGCTCGGCCTTGCGGACGCCCCGCAGCCGCAGGGCGAGCTCGACGTTCTCCGCGGCGGTGAGCCAGGGAAGCAGCGCCGGCTCCTGGAACATCAGCGACGGCCGGTGCCCAGGAACAGCAACGGTGCCCGCTGTCGGCTGGTCGAGCCCAGCCACCAGGTTCAGCAGGGTCGACTTGCCGCACCCGCTGGCGCCGAGCAGGCAGACGAACTCGCCAGGAGCGACCTCGAGCGAGACGTCGTCGAGCACGACCGGTCCGCGGCCGAAGCGCTTGGTGACCCCCTGCAGGGAGATCGTGGCGTCCAGGACGTCCTGGGCGGCGGGACGGCGCAGGAGGCTGTCGAGGACGGTCATGGACGGGCTCCGGAGGGTGAGGTTGACGAGCCGAGCGGCGTCGGGAGGAGAGCGGCAAGGAGGGAGAGGTCGTAGAGGCCGGTGAGGTCGTCAGAAGGCAGCAACCCGAGGTCAACGGCCTGCCGAGCGCTGCGACGCAGGGTCGCCGGCAGGGGGTCGAGCGTCGGCGTGAGGCGAGCGAAGGCTGCCGCCAGCACCTTGGGCTTCAGGTGCTTGCCGGTCTGCACCGCGAGCGCGTCATCGACGGTCCGCTGCACCTGAGCGGACGTGGTCGCCACCGCTGCGTCGGCGGCGATGAGGCCCCGCAGCAGACGCGTCACCGTCTCGGGGTACGCCGCGAGGAACTCCTGCCGGACGACGAGCTGGGTGGTGACGAACCGCCCGCCGGGCCAGAGCGACGCCTCGTCGAGCAGGACGTGGCCACCGCCCTCGAGGACCAGGCGCGACACCCACGGCTCGGGGACCCAGGCCGCGGCGATCCGACCGGCCTTGAACAGGTCGAGCGTCTGGCTGTTGGGCTGGTTGACGACGTCGGCCTGGAGATCTTGGTCGCGCAGCCAGGACTTCGCCGCGACGTCCTGGGTGTTCCCGAGCTGCGGGGTCGCGAGGCGCACGCCGACGAGGTCCCGCGGGGTGCGGATCGAGGGCTGCACGACAAGGGCCGCGCCCCCGCTCATGGTCCCGGCGACCACCCTGAGCAGTCGGCCACCCGTCTGGACGTAGCCGTTGATCGCCGGGTTCGGGCCGACGAAGGCCGCGTCGAGCGAGCCCCCGCGCATCGCCTCGACGACCGCCGGGCCGGCGCGGAAGACCGACGTCGACAGCTCGGTCGGTCCGAGCGCCCGCTGAAAGCCGCCGGTCGCGACGCCGTACACGGCGGTGGCCTGGGTCAGGGTGGCGAGGTAGCCCAGGCGGAGGCGCTGGGCTTGCTCCGGCTGGCCGGCCAGGGGCTGGGCCTGAGCAGCGCCGCAGGCGGTGGCGGCCAGCAGCAGGCCGAGGGCGACGAGCGCCGCACGCAGGCGCGGCACGAGCGGGACGTTCACGGGTGGTGCCTTCCGGGGGGAGTCGATCCGGCAGCGGTCGCGCCGGGGACGGGTCTCTCAGGCCGGACAGGCCGCGCTCGTCACGCGCTGCAGATCGACATGCAGGCGGGCGACGAGGGCGGGGGTGAACACGTGAGGAGCATGGCACAGCCGAGCCCCTCTTTCCTAGTGAACCACTAGGAGACGCAGGTCACACACCACGGATCACGCATGAGACGCCGCGCGGCTGTGCCACGCTGGAGGGGTGAGCCCCCTCCTGGTGTCGCGTCGGCACATCGACCTGCTGCGCGTCACCAGCGCGGCCTGTCGCCCTTCCTGAACCGACCCCCATCCGTCGTACGACCCCCAGGAGACAGACATGCCCGCCAAGCGCGGACAGGGGCAGTGGGCCCTCGGGTACCGCGAGCCGCTCAACCCGAACGAGCAGGTCAAGAAGGACGCCGCGCCGCTGTCGGTGAAGCAGCGGGTCCTCGACATCTACAGCAAGGACGGGTTCGCCAGCATCGACGGCGCGGACCTGCGCAGCCGGCTGCGGTGGTACGGCCTCTACACCCAGCGGGCGGAGGGGATTCCCGGCGGGAAGACCGCGATCCTGCACCCGGAGGAGCTCGAGGCGCCGTACTTCATGCTGCGGGTGCGCATCGACGGCGGCCAGCTGACCGCCGCGCAGCTGCGGGTCATCGGGCAGCTCGCGACGGAGTTCGGCCGCGACGTCGCGGACATCACCGACCGGCAGAACGTCCAGCTCCACTGGATCCGGATCGAGGACGTGCCCGTCATCTGGGAGCGCCTCGAGGCCGTCGGCCTGTCCACCACCGAGGCCTGCGGCGACAGCCCGCGCGTCATCCTCGGCTGCCCGCTCGCGGGGGTCGCCGCCGACGAGGTCCTCGACGCCACCGGTCACATCCGCGAGGTCGTCCAGACCTACCTCGGCGACCCGGAGTTCGCGAACCTGCCGCGCAAGTTCAAGAGCTCGATCAGCGGCTGCGCGACCCACTGCACCAACCACGAGATCAACGACATCGCCCTGGTCGGCGTGGTCCACCCTGATCTCGGCGCCGGCTACGACCTGTGGGTCGGCGGCGGGCTGTCGACCAACCCCAAGCTGGGCCTGCGCCTCGGTGCGTTCGTCGAGCCATCCCGGGTCGCGGAGGTGTGGGAGGGCGTCATCAGCGTCTTTCGCGACTACGGCTACCGCCGCTCACGCACCCACGCCCGCCTGAAGTTCCTGCTCGCGGACTGGGGCACCGAGCGCTTCCGGGAGGTCCTCGAGAAGGAGTACCTCACCGCTCCCCTGCCCGACGGTCCACCGCCGGTCGCCCCGCCGCACCCCGACCGCGACCACGTCGGGGTCCATCCCCAGAAGGACGGGCGCTTCTACGTCGGCACGGTCGCGCGCGCCGGGCGGACGTCCGGCAGCCAGCTGACCCGGGTCGCCGACCTCTCCGAGAGGTACGGCGCAGGGCTGGTCTCCACGACCTCCCAGCAGGGCCTGGTGCTCCTGGGGATCACCCCCGAGTCGGTCGACGAGGTCGTCGCCGCCCTGGACGCCGAGGACCTGCGGGTGCGGCCGACGCCGTTCCGCCGCGGCCTGATGGCGTGCACCGGCCTGGAGTTCTGCAAGCTCGCCATCGTCGAGACCAAGGCGCGTGGCGTCGACCTCTACACCGAGCTCGAGCGTCGGCTGCCGGACTTCGACGAGCCGTTGACCATCAACGTCAACGGCTGCCCCAACTCGTGCGCGCGCTTCCAGACCGCCGACATCGGGCTGAAGGGCTCGATCGTCGCGGGCGAGGAGGGCTTCCAGATCCACCTCGGCGGGCGGCTGGGCGAGGACGCCGGCTTCGGGCGCAAGGAGCGCGGGCTGAAGGTCACCGCCGACGGCGCGGCGGACTACGTCGAGAGGCTGCTGCGGACCTACCTGGCCGACCGCGCCGAGGGCGAGCGGTTCGCCACGTGGGCCCGGCGCGCGCAGGAGAGCCAGCTCACGTGAGCGAGCGGGCCGCACCGGCGTACTGCCCCTACTGCGGGGAGACGTCCCTGCGCCCGTGGGGGGAGCTCGAGCAGCACGCCCAGTGGCGTTGCGAGGACTGCCTGCGCGTGTTCGAGGTGCGGTTCAAGGGCATCACCGGCCGCAGCTGAGGGCAGGAGGAGCCCATGGGGCCCTACGACGAGATCCGCACGTCGCGGCTGCTCCTGCGCACCTGGCGCGCCGAGGACCGCGCGCCGTTCGCGGAGCTGTGCGCCGACCCGGTGGTCATGGAGCACTTCCCGACTGTCCTCACGCGCGAGGAGGCGGACGCCTGGGCCGATGCGGTCGACGCGCACTTCGCCGAGCACGGGTACGGCCTGTGGGCGGTCGAGATCGACGGGCGGTTCGCCGGCTTCACCGGGCTGCGCTGGTCCGAGCTGCTCGACCGGCCTGAGCTCGAGGTCGCCTGGCGATTGGCCCACTGGGCGTGGGGCCACGGCTACGCGACGGAGGCGGCGCGGGCCGCGCTCGAGGTCGGGCTGGAGGTGCAGGCCGAGGTCGCCAGCTGGACGGCGGTGACCAACGGCCGGTCCTGGCGGGTCATGGAGCGGCTGGGGATGCGCCGGGAGCTGGAGTTCGAGCACCCGCGCGTTCCCGTCGGCCACCCCCTGCGCCCGCACTACCTGTACCGCTCCCCCTGACGTCGCGACGTCATCACCGCTGGCCCCACGCCTGCGCTCGCGCGTGATGACGCAAGGGGGGTAGAAGGGGGTCAGACGTGCAGGCCGCACTCGGACTTCTGGGAGCCGCGCCAGCGACCTGAGCGCGGGTCCTCCCCTGGCGCGACGCGGTGGGTGCAGGGCCGGCAGCCGATCGAGGGGTAGCCGTCGTCGGCGAGCGGGTTGACGAGGATGTCGTTGGCCTCGATGTAGGCGTCCACATCGGCCTGGGTCCAGCGGGCGATCGGGTTGACCTTGACCATCTGCCGCGTGGTGTCCCACTGGACGACGGGAGTGTGCGCACGCGCCGGTGACTCGTCCCGGCGTACCCCGGAGGCGTAGGCCTCGTAGCCCTCGAGCGCTCGGTGCAGCGGCTCCACCTTGCGCAGCGCGCAGCAGCGATCGGGGTTGGTCCGCCAGAGCTCCGGCCCCTCGGCGGCGTCCTGCTCGGCGACGGTGAGCAGCGGCAGCACCGTGCGGACCCGCACGTCGTACACGAAGTCGACGGCATCCCGGGTGCCGATGGTCTCGGGGAAGTGGTACCCGGTGTCGAGGAACAGCACGTCGATGCCGGGCAGGACCGACGCAGCGAGCGAGGGCATCACACCGTCGCCCATGGACGAGGACAGCACGAAGCGGTCACCGAACGTCGTGCCCGCCCAGCGCAGGACGTCCTGCGCCGATGCCGTCTCGAGCTGACGCGCGACCTCGGGGGCGCGCAGGTTCCAGTCCACGAGTCCTGCAACCACCGCAGCCTCTCCTACCTTCCCGATCGGGAACTCTGGGTCGTGACAGGCTAGGCGGGTGGAAGCCGTCCCCGCCCTCGTGACGCTCGACGTCTGGCGGATCGCCCCCCGAACCGTGCCTCGCGCGCTCGCGCGGCTGAGCGTCGACCGCGCCCGTGCACGACGCACGCCCGGGGTCCGGTTCGCCAAGCTCCTGGGGACCGGCAGCGGCTTCGGTGTCACCCAGGCCGACCTCACGCGCTGGGCCAAGCTCACCTGCTGGGCCGCACCCGGCCCGGACCCCGTCGCCCGCTCCTGGGACGCCCTGTCCGTGGAGCGCTGTCGCGTGTCCCTCCGCCCGCTGAGGAGCACCGGGACGTGGAGCCGGCGCCAGCCCTTCGGCGCCCCGGCCGACCCGACGTACGACGGCCCCGTGGCGGTGCTCACCCGCGCCCGTCTGGTCCCGGCGCGCGCACGGGAGTTCTGGCGGTCGGCGCCCCCCGTCGAGGCCGCGCTGCACGGGACGCCGGGGCTGCGCTGGTCGCTCGCCGTCGGCGAGGCCCCCGTCGGGTGGCAGGGCACGGTCAGCGTGTGGGAGTCCGCCGCAGCCCTGACCTCGTTCGCGTACGACGACCCGGCGCACGCGGCCGTGGTGCGGCGGACCCGCGAGCGCGGGTGGTACGCCGAGGAGCTGTTCGCCCGGTTCGCCGTCGAGGACGTCGAGGGCACCCTCGAGGGCACCCTTGACGGCCGGTCCCTGCCGTGACGGTCGAGGTCGTGGCGTGGGACCCCCGTCAGCTCGGAGCGCGCGGTGACGACGTGCTCGAGGTCTACGCCGAGGCGATGGACGTGTCCCTGGCGACGGCCCGCGGCCGGCGCTCCGTCCTCGCCTCCCACCTGGCGCGCGAGGGACTGCTCGCCCGAGCAGCGATGGACAATGACCGCCTCGTCGGCATTGCCTACGGCTACCTCGGTGAGCCCGGCCAGTGGTGGAACGACCAGGTGCGCGCGGCCATGGACGCCCCCACCGCGCAGACCTGGCTGGACGGGGCGTTCGAGGTCTGCGAGCTGCACGTCCGGCCCGAGCTGCACGGGACCGGCGTCGGCCGGCGTCTGCTGACCGACCTGCTCGCGGCGACCACCGCGAAGACGGCCGTGCTCACCACACCGGACCTCGAGACACGGGCCCGCGCCTTCTACCGCGCGGGGGGCTGGGTCGACCTGGTCCGCGGCCTGCGCTTCCCCGGCGACCCGCGCGTGTTCGCCGTCCTCGGCCTGCGCTGGTGAACCGCGCCGTCGTCGTCGGCGCCGGGCACAACGGGCTGGTCGCTGCCTGCTACCTGGCCCGGGCCGGCTGGGACGTCGAGGTCGTGGAGCGCGACACCGTGCTCGGCGGCGCGGTGAGCACCGTCGAGCGTTGGCCCGGCTACCGCGTCGACCGCGGGTCGAGCGCCCACGTGATGGTGCGGCACACCGGGATCATCGAGGACCTCGCCCTGGACGTGACCTATCAGGACCTCGACCCCTGGGGCTTCGCGCCGTTCCCTGACGGGAACCTCACCTTCCACGTCGACCTCGACCGGACCTGCGCGTCCATCGAGGCGCTGTGCGGCAGCAAGGACGCCGCGGCCTACCGGGCCTTCGCCCTCGACTGGGGTCAGCGCAACACGCGGGTCTTCGAGGCCTTCCAGGGGCCGCCGACCCCGGCGCGGCTAGGACGGGCGATCTGGGGGGCGGGGCGGGGCACCGGCCTGGACGGGCTCGAGCTGTCCCGGCAGTTCCTCACCAGCGCGGACTCCTTGCTGGACAGCCTGTTCGACGACGAACGGCTCAAGACCGCGCTGGCCTGGATGGGGTCGCAGTCCGGACCGCCGACCCACGAGCCCGCCACCGCCGACCTCGTGGGCTGGAACGCCGTCATGCACCAGCGCGCCCCGGGCCATCCGGTCGGCGGCTCGGGCCGGCTGTCGGAGGCCCTCGCGGCCCGGCTCTCGTCGTACGGCGGAAGGGTCCGACTGGGCGACGGTGCGGCGGAGATCACCACCACCGGCGCGCGGGTCACCGGCGTGCGTACCGACTCCGGCGACCACCTGCCGGCCGAGGTGGTCGTGGGGGCGTGCCACGTGCTGACCACCCTCGAGCTCGCGTCGTCCGAGCACCTCGAGCACGTACGCCGCACGACGCGAGTCGGCAACGGGATCGGCATGGTCGTGCGACTGGCCACGACCGGCCTGCCGGTCTACCCCGGCGCGACCGACGAGACCTACCGGGCCATGCAGCTGCTCGCGCCGTCGCGGCAGGCCCTGCGCAGGGCGCACGGGGAGTGGAACGCCGGCCTGCCGCCGACCGAGCCCGCGGCGCTCGTCATGACCCACAGCGCCTTCGACGACACCTTGGCACCGGCGGGTCGGCACACCGTGACGGTCTGGGGCCAGTGGCACCCGTACGCCCTGGCCAACGGCGAGACATGGCCGGGCATCCGCGAGCGCGAGGCCGAGAAGCTCGTCGCGGCGGTGGAGCGGGTTGCCCCCGGTTTCGCGGCGACCGTGGAGCACGTCCACGTGCAGGATCCCGAGGACCTCGAGCGCGAGCTCGGCCTGCGGCAGGGCCAGGTGATGCACCTGGAGATGGGCCTGGACCAGATGTTCAGCTGGCGCCCCTCTCCCGGGCTGTCCCGCTACCGCGTCCCCGGCACGGAGGGGTTGTACCTCTGCGGTGCCTCGACGCACCCTGGTGGTGGCGTCTTCGGCGCCAGTGGTCGGTCGGCGGCGCGTACGGTCCTGTCAGACCGTGTTCCCCGACGGATCACGGCCCCCTGGAGGAGATCCCGTGCCTGAGCTCTACGAGGTCCTGCTCGTCGACGGCGCCACGACCTGGCACGCCGGCTGGATCGTCGACGACGAGACCGAGACCGATCTGCTGCTGACGGGTCCGGACCGCAAGGTGCTGGCCTTCCGCAGTCACGCCGCCCTGGAGCACCACGCCCAGGAGCACGGCTTCGACCTGCAGGACGACCTGCCGGACGAGGTGGACCTGGACCTCGGCGGGTGGCTGACGACAGGCGCTCCCGCGCCGGACCTGGCCGAGGTCAGCGAGCTCTGGCACCTGCTCTACGACGACCCCGTGGCGGGACGGGCCCTGGAGGGCGAGGAGCTGGGTGAGGCCTACGACGATCTCGTCGAGGAACGAGACGACTGGTTCACCGTGCACGGCGCCGTTGCGCGCACGGCGCTGAGCAAGGCCGTGGCGCGGCTGCGCGGGTCGCTCAGACCGGTCTGACGCACGCTCCGGGCGACCCGGTATGGCGAAGATCACGTCGCCCGGAGTGCATGTTCATGGCACCGAGTGCCGAAAGTAGAGGTGCACACCCAGTCACCCTCGGGAGATCCCATGAGCACCAGCACCCTGCGCCTGCCCCGCCCCCGGACCGCCGCCGCGGCCGGCGAAGCCCTGGCCCTCCTCGGGCCGGTCCTCGCCAGCGACCTGCCCCCCGCCGGTCCGCTCCGCCCGGGGATGTGGGCCCGGGTCCGCAGCGACCTCGGCATCCGTCGTGAGGGTCGTGCGTTCGAGCGGGCGCTGCGCGCGATGGGCACGTCCGAGGCCACCGACCTGCTCGCTGCGCGGCGCCACGTCTGACAGCCCCTAGGGTCGGCGCTGTGCTGACCCGCCTGCTCGCCGGCCTCACGGTCACCCTGCAGATCGGCTACCCCCTGCTCGACGGTCGCCCGCGCGACCTGCTCACGGTCGCGACCGTGCTGGCCTTCCTTGCCACGACCCTCGCCCACGCCACCGCCACCCGCGGGCCGGCGTGGGCGTCGTCGTACCTGCTCCTCACCGCCGGGCTCGCCTTCGCCGTCGAGGCGGTCGGTGTGGCGACGGGCCTGCCGTTCGGCGACTACGCCTACGCCGACAGCCTCGGACCGCGCGTGCTGCAGGTCCCGCTGCTGGTCCCGCTCGCTTGGGCGATGTTCGCCTACCCCTGCCTGCTGGCCGGTCGGCGTCTGGGCCACCCGGTGCTCGTCGGCGCGGCCGGGCTGACCGCCTGGGACGTCTTCCTCGACCCGCAGATGGTCGAGGCGGGGCACTGGCGCTGGCTCGACGTGCAGCACGCGGTCCCCGGGGCGCAGGGCCTGGTGCCGCTGTCCAACGTGGCCGGCTGGGCGCTCGTCTCCCTGGTCCTCATGGCCCTGCTCAGCCGTCTCCCTCACTCCCGGACCGATGCCGACGACCGCGTCCCCCTGGCGCTGCTCGCGTGGACCTGGGCGTCGTCCGTCCTGGCCAACCTGGTCTTCTTCGGCCGGCCGCTGCTCGCCCTGGTCGGGGGCCTGGCCCTCGGCGCCGTCGCCCTCCCCCTGCTGTGGTCGGTGCGCACCGCATGAGGGTCGTGCTCGCGCTGCTGGCCCTGCACACCTGGGTGAACGGCCGCCTGCTGCGACAGCCCCGTCCCCTGGCGACCCTCCCGCGCGTCAGCGTGCTGGTCCCGGTGCGCGACGAGGCCCGCCAGATCACCGCCTGCCTCGCCGCGCTCGTCGACCAGGGCGCCCACGAGGTGCTGGTCCTGGACGACGGATCGACCGACGGCACCGCCGACCTGGTGCGCGCCGTCCCCGGGGTCCGGCTCCTCACCGGTGCACCGCTGCCGCCGGGCTGGCTGGGCAAGCCGCACGCCTGCCACCAGCTCGCCGCGCACGCCACCGGAGAGGTCCTGGTGTTCGTCGACGCGGACACCGTTCTCGCCACCGGCGCCCTCGCCTCCGTCGTGTCGCTGCTCGACGAGCTCGACCTGGTGAGCCCCTACCCGAGGCAGGTCAGCCCCGGCCTCACCTGGTTGGTCCAGCCGCTGCTGCAGTGGTCCTTCCTGACCTTCCTGCCGCTGCGGCTGGCCGAGTCGCCACGACATCCCGCGCTGACCGCCGCGAACGGCCAGCTGCTCGCCGTCCGGCGGGACGCCTACGACCGGGCCGGCGGGCACGCGGCTGTCCGCGACCAGGTGGTCGAGGACCTCGCGCTGCTGCGCGCCGTGAAGCGCACCGGCGGGCGCGGCGGGGTCGCGGACGGCACGGCGCTCGCGACCACCCGGATGTACGCCGGGTGGTCGGACCTCGCAGGCGGCTACGCGAAGTCGCTGCACACCACTCCCCCGGCGGTGCCGGTGCTGCTTGCCGGCCTGTACCTCCTGCCGCTGCTCGGTCGGCACCGGCGGGAGGCCTACCTGCTCGGGGTCGCCGGCCGGGTGCTCGCGGCCCGCCGGACCGGTGGGCCGGTGCTCGCGTCGCTCGCCCACCCGGTGTCGGTGGCGGCGTACGTCGGTCTCGACGTGCGATCCCGCTTGCTGGCCCGACGCGGGGCGCTGACCTGGAAGGGACGACCGGTGTGAGCCGGGTCGTCGTCGTCGGCGGCGGCGTCGGAGGGCTGGCCTCGGCGATCCGCCTGGCGCACCGGGGCCACCGGGTGACGCTGCTCGAGGCCTCCGGGCACGTCGGCGGCCACCTCTCCGAGCGGCGCCGCGACGGCTTCCGCTTCGACACCGGGCCGTCCCTGCTGACCCTGCCGCAGGTGCTCCGCGACCTGCTCGAGCAGACCGGTGGTTGGCCGGACGATCTCGTCCTGAACCGCCTCGACCCGATCGCCCGGCTGGTCTTCTCCGACGGCAGCGCCCTGGACACGACCGACGACCGCGACGTGATGTGCGCCCGCGCCGAAGACCTGCGTCGCGGGAACGGCGCGCAGTGGCGGGCGTTCGCCGAGCGAGCCGAGCGGAGCTGGGACGCCTCTCACGCGACGTTCCTCCGCCGTCCGCTGCGCGGCGTCGGCACCCTCGCCGGACTGGCCCTGCGGCATCCGGCGGACCTGCGCACGCTGGCGCCGGGGCGGTCGCTGCAGTCCCTCGCGGCGCAGCACCTGGACGACCCGCGGCTGCGGATGCTCGTGCACCGCTACGCGACCTACAGCGGGTCCGACCCCCGTCGCGCGCCGGCCGCGCTGGCCGCCGTCCCGCACGCCGAGCTGGCCTTCGGCGGCTGGTACGTCGCGGGCGGCCTGCGCCGGATCGCCGAGGCCCTGCTGACCCGGTGCCTTGCTCTCGGGGTGGCGGTCAGGACCGACGCGCGGGTCGTCCGGGTGCACGACCCGGTCGACGGGGTGCAGCTCGCCGACGGGGAGGTCGTGCCTGCCGACCTCGTGGTCTCGGACGTCGACGCGGGACACCTCTACGACGACCTGCTCCCCCACCGACGACGGGCGGCCCCGCGGTCGTTCTCGGGGCTCCTCCTGCTCCTGGCGGTCGACGACCCACCGCCGGTCGCCCACCACACGGTGCTGTTCAGCGCGGATGACCTCGCCGAGCACGACGCCCTGCGCGCCGGCCAACCGATCGCCGACCCGACCCTCTACGTCACCGCCCCGTCGGACGCACCGGGTTCGTGGACGGTGCTGGTCAACGCCCCGCTCCAGGGTCCGACCGACTGGCGGGACCCCGCACGAGCAGCGAGGTACACCGATCTCGTCCTGGAGCGCCTGGAGGAAAGGGGGCTGACCCCCTCGGTCCGTTGGCACGAGGTGCTGACCCCCGCTGACCTCGAGGACCGCTCCGGCTCGCCCGGCGGCGCGATCTACGGCTCGTCGAGCAACGGCGCGCGGGCGGCGTTCCTGCGCCCCGCGAACCGGTCGCCCGTACCCGGGCTGTTCCTCGTCGGCGGGTCGGCGCATCCGGGGGGTGGGCTGCCGCTGGTGCTGCTGTCCGCCCAGATCGTCAGCGACCTCGTCGGGCCTGCCTGAGCGCACGGCCGAGCTGGACCAGCGCCGCCCCGGTCAGGGCCGCGAGCAGGGCCAGGCCGGCGGTGGCGAGCGTCAGCACTCCGGCGATCGTCGTGAGCACCCGGGAAGGTCGCTCGCCGACCGTCACGGTCACCGGCCGACCGACCACGACCCGGGTGAGCTCCAGCGCCAGCACGCCCCCCGCGGTCACCACCCCGAGCCACACCGGCGCGCCCGCCTGGACGAGCAGCACCAGGAACAGCCCGTCGCAGACCCGGTCACCCAGCGCGTCCAGGACAGCCCCCGACCTGGTCACCCGGTCGTGGACCACCGCGACCGCGCCGTCGAGCCCGTCGAGCACCGCGCTCAGCAGCACCAGACCCGCCGCCACCGGGAGCGGCGCGACGAGGGCAGCAGTCGCGGCCAGCACCGCGGCCGTCGTGAGCGCCGTCGGGGGCACCGGGAGCCGCACGGCGACGACGTGCAGCAGGGCCAGCCAACGACGGACGAGCGGCGAGGCCTCGACGCCGTGCAGCTTCTCCCACCGCGCGCAGTGCTCGGCGCCGCCGAGGGGGCTCACGCAGCCGGACGCCGGGCGGCCCGCGCGAGCTGGTGCGTGCGGGCCGCCAGGACCCGCGCGTTGAGCCCGTTGGCGATCCACAGCAGCGGCACCGCCGGACGGGCCAGCAGCCCGTCCACCACGAGGGCCACCGTGATGACGGTGCCGCCCCGCGTCGTCGGGGTGAGCAGGAACGTGAGCTCCTCCGTGACCGCCGGCGCGGTCCGGACCCGCATCACCAGCCGACGCTCCGGATCGACCTCGAGGACGTCGAGGGGGATGCCCAGGGCCGTCCACCGCGAGATCCCGACCAGGCGCTGGCCGGCCTCCGCCGACGACGACGAGCCCTTGACCTTGCTGAGGAACACGTCGAACTCGGGCCAGCGCGCCGGCGTGCCCAGCAGCGCCCAGACCTGCGCCGGCGAGGCCGACGTCCGGACGCGGTGCGTGAGCCTCATCCCCGCACGGTACGGCGTGCGGTCAGGAACTGGCGTGCAGGCCGAGCCGCTGCCAGATCTCGCGCGTCGCGGTCGACCGGTTCAGCGTGATGAAGTGCAACCCCGGTGCGCCCTCGTCGAGCAGCCGCTGGGACAGCTCGGTCGCGACCTCGACCCCGACCTCGCGGACGGCCAGCGGGTCGTCGGCGACGGCGTGCAGCCGGTCGGTGAGCCAGGTCGGGAGCGCCGCCCCGGACAGCTGCGCCATCCGCTCGATGCTCGCGACGTTGGTCACCGGCATGATCCCCGGGATGATCGGGACGTCGCAGCCCGACGCCACGACGCGGTCACGCAGCCGCAGGTAGTCGTCCGCGCCGAAGAAGAACTGCGTGATGGCGAAGTCCGCGCCGGCCCGGCACTTGCGGACGAAGAACTCGACGTCCGCGTCCAGGTCAGGCCGAGCGAGGGTGCTTGTCGGGGAAGGCCGCGACCCCCACCGAGAAGTCGCCGCTGGCCTTCACCAGCTCGACCAGCTCCCCGGCGTACGCGAACCCCTCGGGGTGGGGCTGCCAGTCCGCCTGGGGATCGCCGGGCGGGTCCCCGCGCAGGGCGAGGACGTTGCGCACGCCCGCGGCGGCGTACTGCCCCACGATGTGGCGCAGCTCGCTGACCGAGTGGTTCACGGCGGTGAGGTGCCCCAGCGGGGTCAGCGTGGTCTCGGTGGCGATGCGCTCGGTCATCGCCACCGTGGTGGCCCGCGTGGAGCCGCCGGCGCCGTAGGTCACCGACACGAAGTCCGGCTTGAGCGACTCGAGCTCGCGGATCGCCTGCCAGAGCTGCCGCTCGCCGTCGGGGGTCTTGGCCGGGAAGAACTCGAAGGAGAACGTGCGCCCACCGGCGGCGAGCATCTCGGTGATGGCGGGGCGCGACATGCGGCAAGGCTAGTCGCCGCCCGGTGCAGGAGGTCGACCTCGCGCGGCGAAAGGAGTCGCGAGCGATACGAGCCTGCCCAGCCACCCCCGGAGACCGCGTGACGTCCGCCAGCCTGCCGGTGCGGCGTCGTCGGCTGCCCGACGGCCTCCTGCCGGACCGCGTCACAGCCCTCTTGACCCGGTACTCCTTCCGCCTTCGGCTGACGGCTGCCCTCGTGGCGATCGGGACGGCCTACCACTACTCGCTACTCACGCTGTTGCGTGCTCTCCAGCTGGACACCCCGCTGGCCTACCTGGGGCTGGTGCCGGCGATCGCCCTGGGACTTGCCCTGCTGCGCGCCCGGCCAGCCGTGAGCGAGCCGGCGATCCACGACCGTGAGATCGACTACATCGTCGGCCTCCCCCTGCTCTGCGTCGCCGTCCTCATCCTGACCGTTCTCCCGGAGCGGCTCAACACGGTCTTCTGGGTGTGGCGCGTCGACCTGCTGAGCTTGCCGTTCTTCGTCGCCGGGGTCGTGACCCTGCTGTTCGGGGTGCGATGCCTCTGGCGCCTGCGGGTGGCGATCGCCTTCCTGCTGCTCGCCTGGCCGCTGCCGTACACGGCTTTCCTCTCCCGCTGGCTCGACGGGTTCACCGACCTGACCATCCGGGTCCTAAAGGCCTTCCTGGGCCTGGTGCCCGCGGCGCGCGCCTCGCCGGGCTCCGACGGATCCCTGTTCTCCATCACGCACGACGGGCATCCTTTCGTGGTGTCGGTCGCCTCGTCCTGCTCGGGAGTGAACGGCGTCGTCGGGTTCCTGCTCGTCGGGACGGCGTTCAGCCTGCTGGTCGACGGCCGCCGCTCGGTCAAGGTGGCGTGGCTGCTCGCAGGCGCGCTTGTCATCTGGGGGCTGAACGTCGCCCGGCTGCTGCTCATCTTCTGGGCGGGAGGGACCTGGGGCGAGAAGGTCGCGATCGACGGCCTGCACCCGGTCATCGGCATCCTGCTGTTCACCGGGGGCATCGCCGCCATGGTGGCGATGATGCGTCCGCTGGGCCTGTCCGTGCCGCTGGCCCCGCCGACTCCCGTCCGGCCCGCGGTGCCGCTCCACCGCGTCGCTGTGCCCCGCGTCGGTGCCGCCGGAGCCATCCTGCTCAGCCTGACCCTGCTGATGGGCGTCGCCAACGCCGGCATGCGCAGCTACCAGCTGGTCGCCGGCGACCTCGGCAGCGCCCGCCTGGTCAGCTTCACCACGTCCCCCGCGGTCGTCCCCGGCTACGGCAGCAACCAGGTGGCCAGCTACCCCTGGTCCCGTCGCTTCTTCGGCAGTGACTCCAGCTGGAACCGCTACTCCTACGTCGCCCCTGGCGGTGCACGCGTCATCACCGCCGACGTCGTCTCCACGACTGCCCTGAGCCGCTTCAGCGACTACGGGATCGAGGCCTGCTACCGCTTCCACGGGTACGACGTCACCGGCCGCTCCACCGTCCCGCTCGGGCCCGGGGTCACCGGCAACCTGCTGACCTACACGAACGGTTCCCAGGGCCTGCGCTGGAGCGTCGTCTACTGGATCTGGCCGGTGAAGAGCGATGCCGGGACCCGTTACGAGCGGGTGGCGCTTCTCGTCCCGAGCCAGCGCAACAACCCGATCCTCGCCGACACGCAGCCCCGTACCGATCCGGTGCGAGGCCTCGGTGGCACCTACCGCCCCAAGGCCACCGCTGATGTCGCTCAGATCGCCCTCGATGATGCCCGTCGTTCCTTGCTCGACTTCGCCAAGACGCTGGTGACGACCCGCACGCCGGACGCCGCACGCACCACCGCCTGACGTGAACCCGCTCCTGCGTGCGGTCTACGTCCGGCTGCTCCGACGGGCCACGAAGCCCCCACGCGCCCCCCGGCCGCCGAGCCCACCGGGCGTGCGCGTGGTGGAGCTCGACCCCAGCGCCCGGGAGCGGGTGCTGCACCGCAGCATCGACGCCCTGAGCCAGGAGCAGCCGCTCTTCTCCGCCCAGGTGACGCTCACACAGCGCCAACGACGGGTGCTCCGACTCAGCCTGCTCGTGACGGCGCTCGGCCTCCTGTTGTTCACCAGGCCGGTGCTGCTCACCCTCATCTGCTTCGTGACCTACCTGTACCTCGGGGTCGTCGTCTACCGGGTCCTGCTCTTCCGCCGTTCCCTGGCCAGCGACGTGGTGCTCGTGGTCACCGACGAGGAGGCGAGGGCCGTCCCGGAGGCCGACCTTCCGGTGTTCACCCTGCTCGTCCCGGCGTACCGGGAGCCCGAGGTGATGGCCGGGCTGATCGCGGCGCTGACGGCGCTGGAGTACCCGCCGGCGAAGCTGGACGTGAAGCTCCTCATCGAGGAAGACGATCCCGAGACGCTGGACGCGGTCCACGCGTGCCTGCCGCCCGAGCACATCAGCGTCCTGCTCATCCCCGCCTCAGAACCCCGCACCAAGCCCAAGGCGGTCAACGTCGGGCTCTGCCTCGCGACCGGCGACATCGTGACGATCTACGACGCCGAGGACCGGCCCGAACCGTTGCAGCTGCGGAGGGCCGCGGTCGCCTTCACCCGCGTCGAACCTCGCGTCGTGTGCCTGCAGGCCGCACTGGCGTACTTCAACGCCGACCAGAACATCATCACGCGCTGGTTCGA
The DNA here is from genome assembly GCA_963760125.1 of uncultured Actinomycetota bacterium. Classification (GTDB taxonomy): domain Bacteria; phylum Actinomycetota; class Actinomycetes; order Mycobacteriales; family SCTD01; genus RYN-111. The sequence goes on from CAVXBV010000014.1 coordinate 215,523, forward strand.
GGGCGAGTACACCTCGTGGTTCGCCTTCTTCCTGCCGGGCCTGGCGGCCCGAGAGGCACCGATCCCCCTCGGGGGCACGAGCAACCACATCCGGCGGGAGGCCCTCGAGCTCGCCGGTGGCTGGGACCCGTACAACGTCACGGAGGACGCGGACCTCGGGATCCGGCTGCACCGGATGGGTTACCGCTGCGCGGTGCTGGACTCGGTCACCCTCGAAGAGGCGACGAGCGACTTCGTGAACTGGGCTCGCCAGAGGTCACGCTGGCAGAAGGGTTACCTGCAGACCTGGCTCGTCCACACCCGGGAGCCCCGTCGGTTGCGACGGGAGCTGGGCTGGTCCGGCTTCGTGAACTTCAACCTGTTCGTCGGCGGCACTCCGCTGCTCGCCCTGCTCAACCCGGTGTTCTGGGGACTCACGGTGCTGTGGTTCGTGACCTACTCCCAGCACATCTCGGACGTTTTCCCCGCCGTGATCTACTACCCGGCCCTGCTGTGCTGGGCCTTGGGAAACGCGCTGATCGCCTACCTCAACCTGCTCAGCGTCCAGCTCACCCGACGCCCTTCGCTCGCCTTGGCGGCGCTGCTCTCCCCGCTCTACTGGTTGATGATGTCCATCGCTGCCTACAAGGCCTTCTGGCAGCTGATGCGGGAGCCCTCCCGCTGGGAGAAGACCACGCACGGCATGTCCGGCGAGCCCCAGGAGCTCACCGATGCTGGTGTCTGAGGCGCCGGTCACGTCGGTCGAGACCACGTCGGCTCCGATCCGTCGACGGCTCGTCACCGAGCATCGGGTCGTGTTCGTCACGGCGCTCGCTGCCTATCTGGGGTTGGCCGTCTACCTGGTCCTGATCCGGCACGCGATCGTGGGCGACGCGCTGTCCCGCGTCGGCAACGCGCAGTACGTCGTGAGCTCCCGCGACCCGCACCTGGCCGCGATCGGTTTCGTGTGGAACCCCCTGCCCAGCCTCCTGAGCATCCCCTTCATCCCGCTGCGCGGCATCTGGCCGGCCGCCGTCGCGACGGGCTTCATCGGCAGCGTGCAGAGCGCTGTCTTCATGGCCGGCGCGGTGTCGGTGCTGCGCGCCACACTGCAGGACCTGGGCCTGGCGCGGGCGTCGCGACTCCTGCTGACCCTGGTGTTCGCGGCTCACCCGATGATCGCGTTCTACGCCTACACCGGGATGAGCGAGGCGGCGCAGCTGTTCTTCGCGGCCGTGACGGCTCGGGCGCTCATGAGCTGGCTGCGGGGCGGCGACACCCGACATCTCACCGTCGTCGGGGCGGGTCTCGCCCTCGGCTACCTCACCCGCTACGAGTTCCTGGCACCGGCCGCAGCCGTCGTGCTGCTCGTCGCCCTCCTCAGCGCGTGGCGCCACACCGGGACGTGGCGAGAGCGCCGCACAGCCGGCTTCGCCGACGCGGCGCTGGTCGGCCTGCCGTTCGCGTTCGTCTTCGTGGGCTGGGCCGTGCTGAGCCGCGTGATCGTCGACGAGTGGTTCCCGACCCTGCAGTCGGAGTACGGCAACACTGCTCAGGTCACGCGGAACCGCGGCTTCATCGAGGCGGTGGTCGGCAGCGACGCGCACGCGAGACTCGGGTACGTGCTCGAGCAGGTCGTTGCTCTGCAACCGCTTGCCGCCGTGCTCCTCGCCCTGGCCCTGCTGCTCGCGCTGGTGCGTCGCGACCTGCGGGTGCTGGGGGCGGTCGCCGTCCCGGGAGCGATCCTGGCCTTCGACGTCGCCGCGTCCGTCAACGGAAGCTCCTTCGTCTGGCTGCGCTTCTCCATCACGGTCATCCCCCTCGCGGTGCTGCTGGCCGGTTGCGTCATCGCGCTGGCGGGGCAGCGATGGGTCCTGCGAACGCTGGCGACCTTGGCCGTACTGGCGCTGCTCGCACCGGCCACCTGGACGTCGGGCGTGGCCATGGCGGACCGGCAGCTCGGCCGGGAGGAGGCCGGTAACGTGCGCGCCCTGCTGCGACCGCAGAGCGCCACGGCCACTGAGCGGGCAGAGCTGCGCCGCTGGGACCTCGGGAGCGAGATCGCCGCTGACCTCGACGATCTGCAGCCGGGGCGGGGAGCGATCGTCACCGATGCGGCGTACGCCTTCGCCATCCTGCTGGCCGCACCTACCCCGTCCCAGTACGTCATCACGCCCGACCAGGACTTCGAGCAGGTGCTTGCCGATCCTGTCCGCTTCGGCGCGACGTACCTGCTGGTTCCCGACCCCAGCTCCGCCGGTGGCGACGCCCTGAACGTCGCCTACCCCGACCTCTACCACTCCGGGTGGCCCGGTGGCTCGCTGATCCGGACCTGGCCCGGGATCGGAGGAACGTCGGGCTGGCGCCTCTATCGGCTCCCGGACCAGGCCGCCCTGGACCTCACCGGCTGACCGCTCCGCCCGTGGGAGGATCAGCCGAGCTCGTCCGTGCCGAAGGAGATCCGGTGAGGCCACGCAAGCAGGTCCGACTCGCCGCGATGGTGTGCGTCGTCGTGCTCGGCTGCTCGGAGGCAGACGCCACCAGCGGAGATCTCGCGGCGACTCCGCGGCCCGACGTCGTTCCCGCCGTGGTCGTCCCTGCCCGTCCCGCCGACCCCGATCCGGCCACCCTGTTCGTCCGCACCTGCGGCACCTTGCTGTGCGTGGGCGGCTCCACGTTCCCCGTGCACGCAGCCAGTGTCCTCTCCGCCGGCGACCACCCTGAGGAGGTCCTGGACCTGGCGCAGCGGGCCCAGCTGAACACCGTCCGGGTGGTGAGCTTCCTGCACGAGGAGGCAGGAGTCGTCCGTGGACCGTACGACGAGGAGCGCTGGGCAAGGGTCGACCGCACGATCGCCCTCGCCGGTCAACGGGGCCTGCGGGTGGAGCTGGACCTGACGACCTACCGCAACCTGTTGGTGCAGAGCCGCATCAACCCCTACGCCGCCGACTGGGGACGCTTCGTGCGCTTCGTGGCACTGCGTCGCAACACGGTGAGCGGACGCCTCTACCGGGACGACCCGACGATCGCGCTCGTGGCCTTCGCCGCCGAGGTGGAGCCCCCGGGATCGACCCTGGTGCTCCCGGTGCGCTACTCCACCGCCGACATCACCGGTTTCTACCGTCGAACGATGGCTCAGTGGCGGGCGCTGGACCGCAACCACGTGCTGACCACCGGGGGGTTCCTGCACCTCAACGACGGATCAGGCATCGACTGGCGGACCATCTTCGCGCTGCCCGTCGTGGACGTCCCGGCGCTTCACCTTTACTCCGACCCCGACCGGACCCGAACGCTCCCCGCTGCCGCCGCGCTGTGTGCCGAGCTCGGCAAGCCGCTGTTCCTGGAGGAGTTCGGCTACGAGCGCGGCGACGGAGACGCGAGCCGGGCCAAGAACTTCCAGGCCCAGTACGTCGAGCACCAGCGGTACGGCACCGCCGGAGTCGCCTTCTGGAACCTCGGTCTCGAGGTGACGAGCCCGACGTACGACGTGAACCCGCAGACGCCGCTGACCTGGGCCGTGGTCCGCGCCCACGTCCCGGCGAGCGTGCCTTACTCCCAGGTCTTGCAGAGCCGGGCCATGACCGCCCGGTTGGCGGCCGTCCCGGAGTGAGGCACGGAGGGTCGACCGCTAGGCGAACGTCGTGACGTCCCGTCGACGGCGGCGGTAGACCGTTCCGCCGAGAACGGCCAGCGCGAACAGCGGGACCAGGGCGACGTACGGCACCTCGGGAAGGATCGCGTCGGGGGCCGCGGCACCCACCGTGAAGGCGCAGGGGCTCGTGGCCGTGTCCACATCGGGGATGAGCAGCACCCCGTCGCGTCGCGTGGTCACGACCACGTCCGTGACGAGCGTGCCATCGGGCAGGCTGCTGCCGAACGCCGCACGGGGGAACTCGAACACGACGACGTCGTTGGTGTCGTCGAACCGGCCGGTACCGACGCCGAGGTACTTGCGACCGCCCGCCGTGCCGGTCAGATCGCCGTACTCGTAGGTCTCAGAGTTGTCCGGCGTCGCCCGTTGGGCCATCGCGAACCACTCCTTGCCGCCCACCGTGAAGTGCGTCTCGACGATGAACCCCGCGGGGCTGCTGACCAGGTCGTTGAGCTTGGTCGTCAGCACCAGGGCGGTGGGCGTGGAGGTGACGTTGCCGCCGACGATGTCCAGCGAGGGGTCGTTCGGGCCGGGGGTCTGGTTGCCGGCGGCACCGGTGGCGTCGCCGGGGGCATCGACGTAGGCCGCATCAGCCGTGCACGGCAGCGGCCCGGCACCGGTGGAGCACCCGTTGAGCGCTGTCCCCGTCAGGCTCGTTCCGGTGCACTGCAGCGAGAACTGCACGTCCGGGACGTTCAACGCGCGGGTGTCGCTCACGAACGCGAAGTTGGGACGGCCCTGGCTGTCGACGGCCACGTCGAAGAAGTCGAGCATCGTGCGGGTGCCGTTTGCGCACGCCAGGCCCTGGTTGCAGATCGGCCCCCGGTGGATCAGCCCGGAGACGTCGGAGACCGTCCAGACAGGGGTGGCGGTGTCGGCGTTGCTGCTCTGCGCGTAGGAGACGTTCCAGAGGTTCAGGCAGTTGTCGCTGACGCTCGCGGTGACGCCAGAACCGTTGCCCTTGGCGCCGGCTCCGGGGCACGTCGCCGCGTTGGACAGCGTGGAGGAGTACCAGGCCACACCGACGTTGCCCTGCTGGCCCGCGACCAGCCAGGGGAACACGTTCGCGTTCCCGGTCCCGGGATCGACGGTCTGCGCCGGCGACCAGGAGCTGGCGACCTCCGGGGTGGCCGAGTGCACGACGAAGATGCGACTGCTGTCCGGAGCGCTGCCGCTCGTGGCCGGCTTCGTCACGTCCCCGGTGAACGTGGCGTAGAGCACGCCGGAGCGGTCCATCGCGATCGAGGGGAAGTCGTTGGACAGGTTGGCCGTCACGACGCTCGAGGTGAAGGCCTGCACCGAGGTCCACGAGATCGGGCCCACCGTGCCGCCCTTGACGCACGGCAACGTGGCGCAGGGGTCGCCGATCGCGATGTAGAGGGTGTTCTCGTCGAAGCCGTTCGTCCCCTCCTTCGGGGCGAGGAACGGGATGAAGAGCTTGTGCGTCCTGGGGTCCACGACCGTCGGACCGAAGTGGTTGCTTCCGCTGACCGCGCCGACACCGAGACCCCCGGCGGTGAGGGCCTTGCGGTTCCTCGTCGGGTCGATCGCCGGGACGTTCTGGACGTACTGGTAGCCACCGTCGGTGGCGACGCTGACCTGGATGTTGGCCTGGGCCAGGTCGTGCACCGAGAGGTAATGGCGATCGAGTTCCGGGTCGGCGGTCTGCCACTGGCGGTCCACGCCGAAGACCTGCTGGCTCGCGGGGTTCGCGATCGTGCGGAAGGTCTTGCCGCCGTCGGTCGTGACGTTCGACGTCAGGTTGGCGAGCGACAGGCTCGTGATGGACACCGAGTCGTTCGCGGTGTCTCCGGCGATGGGCGTCGCGGAGATGTCGCAGTCACCGCCGCCGACGCTGCCCTCATCGGTGTCGATCGTGCCCCGGTAGTCGTACGTGCGGTCCGGATGCACCTGCCAGAACGGGCAGCCGCCGGTCGGCACCCCTGCCGGTGCGCTGACAAAGACGTTGTCGTGGCTGTCCACGGCGATGGAGGGCTCTGACCCCTGCGTCGACGCTCCGGTGGTGTCGTACAACGGGAGCGGGGCGGAGAACGTCGCCGCGGGTGCGGGCGATGCTCCGACGGCGTGCGCGGCGGTCACCGGGGAGAGCACGGTGACGCCGATGAGGCTGACGGAGAGCAGGGCGGAGCGGGTCGATCGCGGCGACAAGCGCAAGGGATCTCCTGGGCTGGGTTGCCGGTCGCGTCGGTGCTGGTCAGGTCCGACGGCGCGCGGCAGGAGCGTGCTGGATAGGGCGCAGAATGCCCGAAGAGTGATCATTTCGCTACGCCCTTGTGAGGTCAGATCCGGACATAGCACTCAGGAGTGCCCAGTGCTGGTTGCTCCGGACACCGTGGCCGGGCAGGATGCGGCGCGCGGGCGTTGCGCCCGTTTTGCGTGTGTGCCCCTGACCGCCGGCCGGACGCGCCCGACTCAGCACCGGAGATCCTCCTTGCCCGCACGCGGTCACGCTCGCGCCCTCTGCCTCGTCGGCGCCCTCGCCGTCTCGGGCCTCGCCCCGCTCACGTCCTTGACGCCGGCCCGCGCCGACGCGCCAGCCGTGTTCTCGAGCGCTCGCGGCGACGCACCGGTGGTGCTCACGGGCGCTCAGGTCCCGGCTTGGTCGGGCCCGTCCGCCGACGGGACGGCCGCTCCGTACCCGTCCGGCGGCCTCAAGAGCAACGGCGGCGACGGCGTCCGCTCCGCGCACAACGGGACGATGTCCGTCATCCCTCCGGCCCTGGGCGTCGAACCGGACAAGGTCAGCGCGTGGCGGTGGTCCGGGAGCGCCTGGGAGGAGGTGCGGGTCCAGGTCGACCAGAAGTTCCCCTACTTCCTGGCCAACGGGCATTCGGACTTCGCCTTCTACTCCGGCACCGACAAGGAGCTCAGCTACGCCTGGGCGCCGGACGCTCACAGCGTCGGCGAGGAGGCCTGGAAGAAGATCTTCGGCCGGTGCGACGCGCGCTACGCCAGCGCCGACCCCGCCGTCCGCGCAGCGGACATCGCCACCGCCCTGGCGACGCCGTCCGGTCCGCTTCCGGCCTACAGCCCCGCGAGCGGCGAGACCGCGGCCGACTACACGCACGCCATGCAAGACCCGGTGCCCACCCTCGACAACGACGACGAGATCGCCTTCCAAGGCGGCGACGCCGGCCCGGAGGCCCCGGCCGGTCAGCTCGCTCCGGCGGGGACCACTCCCGGCTCCGGTCAGACCGTGGCGGTCGTCGACCCCACGACCGGGGCGACCGGCTACGTCTACCTGTTCCTCAAGCCCGGGGGCTCGTCGTTCACTGCTGCCACCGGTTACGTGCAGATGACCCGCGCGGCGGACGCCGACGCGTGGATCGACCGTGACTCCTTCCCGGCGGGCAGCACCGAGCAGCTCGGGTCGAGCAACACCGGCTACGGGCCGAACCTGCAGGGCACGGTGTGCACTCCCCTCGGGACGGCGCGCGCGAGCAAGGACCGCTTCCCGAGCGATGCCATCACCGTGACGACCGACCGCTACCACGTGACCGCCACGGGCCGCTGGATGATCCGCGGCTACCAGGTCGCCAAGCCCGGCCAGCCCGGCGTCTTCGGCCCAGACCTCATCGACCGGTGGAAGGGCCGGGCCTTCCAGCAGAGCCCGGACTCGAGCGTCTCGGTGGTCGGCTTCGAGGACGAGCAGGTCAACTGGGAGGCCAACGGGGCCCTGCTCGGTTGGCGCCAGGGGCCGGTCCGGGCGATCCGTGAGATCTGGGGAGCCGACTCGGGGACCAACGTGACCAAGACGGAGTCCTACTACCGGAACACCGACGTCTACCGCTACCGGGTCCGCGTGCACCCGATCCCGCCGGACGGCCTGTACACGTCCTGGGACTACAACAAGGGCGTCGCGGCGACCTACTACAACACCCTCAAGCCCGCGGGCGTCCCGATCGACGGGGTCAACGACGACACCGGCCAGGTCGACTCCCTTCCGGTTCTCAACCAGCCGGCCTTCGTCGACGCCCCGGACCCGGCCTTCGACCTGGTGTCCGCGATCGAGCGACCCGAGCAGGTCTCCGGTGCCGGCGACGCAGGAGCACTGGCCTACGTCTTCGAGTTCAAGGGCGCGACCAGCGCCGCCAACGCCGCGGTCGTCCCGTACTACCGCGACGACGCGTGCTTGGACGACGGCACCGGCGACGACCCGGTGGCCCGCGTCCTTCCTGGCGAGTCCTCCTCCGACGCCAAGACCAAGGCGGCGTACGTCGCCTACTGGAACGCCCACGGCGGCACCAACCTGACGTTCGCAGACCTGGACTGCAACCCGGGCAACCGTGCCAACCTCTCGTCGGCAGCCTTCGCCGCCCTGCCACCGTGGAAGAAGTACCCGTTCCAGGGCGCTTTCGCGAGCCACGGACTGCACTTCTTCACCACCCACGACAGCGACAACGGCACGGCGGGCGTCCCGATCGACGAGGTCGACGGCCAGCAGTGGCGCTACGCGATCCCGGAGTCCACACCGACCAACTGGATCGGCGGCGACGTCACCAAGGCCAACTACGCCCTCAACGTCCTGACCCCGCTGCAGCCGTTGGCCTACCCCTACGGCTCGGTGGCACCTGCGACGTCCGTCCCCGAGGGTCCCTTCGCCCTGCTGCTCCCGCTCGCGGGGCTCGCTGTGCTCGGTGCCTGGGTCGTGCGTCGCCGACGCCAGGTCGCCTAGCCGCACAGGGCGCCGGCGAGCGTCAGCTCTGGGACGTCTTGCTCAGGTTGCCCTTGTCGTCCCAGTCGAGCTTCCACTGCTTCTTGGGCATCGCCTTGTGGGCGGTGAAGCAGGCCTCGCTGCCCGGCTTGGCGTTGAGGCAGGTGGCGATCCGTCCCGCCTTGAGCGCGTCCACGAAGCCCCAGCCGTAGCTGTGGTCCTTGCCCTTCTCGCCCAGGTCGCGCGTGCTGCGCTCGAGGACCTCGGTGACCTGCTGCGAGGTCAGCCGCGGCGCCGCCTGGTAGAGCAGGGCGACGACACCGGCGACGTGCGGCGTCGCCATCGAGGTCCCGGAGATGGCGGCGTAGAACGGCGCTGCCGAGCCGAGCCGGGAGGCCGGCGTGTAGCTGGCCAGCGTGGAGCGGCCGGCGGTGATGGAGGACCCGGGGGCCGCGACGTCGACCTGGTAGCCGCGGGAGGAGAAGCTCGACACGGCGTACGGCGCGGTCTTCACCGTCGAGGCCACCGTGATGACCTCACCGGTGGCACCGGGCCAGCCGACGGTCTCGTCCTTCGGCCCGTCGTTGCTGGCCGCGAAGACGAACGTGATCCCTCGGCGGGCTGCCGCCCGGATCACCTGGATCGTGGGCTCCACGTCCGGGTCGTCGACCTCGTAGATCGACCAGGAGTTGGAGACGACCCTGATCTTGAGCTCCGGGTGCTCGACGATGTGCTCGATCGCCACCATGGCGTTCATCTCCCAGCCCAGGTCGGCCCCGGTCTGCGACGCCCCCGCGATCTTGTACGTGACGAGCTCAGCGCCGGGAGCGACGCCGCTCAGGTCCTCGGTGCGCCCGGCGTCCTTGGCAGCCTTGCCCGAACCGGCGACGGTGGTGGCGACGTGCGTGCCGTGACCGTTCTCGTCGACCGAGCCGTACGGGGCGGTCAGCGCGAAGGCGTCGTTGCCGTACACCCCGTCCTGGGGGGCCTCGGTGATCCACGCGAACTCGGTGTTGTAGGCCGCGAACAGGCTGTCGGCGACGTCCGGGTGGCTCGCGTCGATGCCGGTGTCGATCACGGCCACGCGTACCCCCTTGCCGGTCAGGCCGAGCCCCTTCGGCTTGGGCGCGCGGGCGTCCGTGACGCCGAGGGCCTTCTTGCTCTCGTCGAGGTCCAGGCTGATGCCGTGGTCCTCGGTCACGCGGACGGCACCTGGGACCGCGGCCAGCGCACGGACCGCGGCCGACGGCGCGACGAAGGCGACCTGGGGCGCGAGGCGGAAGGGGTGCACCTTCACGGCACCCGCGGCGAGCAGCGCGGCGACCTGAGCCGAGGTCGCCGTCCGGTCGAGCTGCACGAAGCCGTGCTGCAGCCCGCCGTCGAGCAGCGAGGCCTCGATCGGGACGCTCACCCGCGGGGCAGACGCGACGGCTCCGGCGGTGGTGGCGCCGCCGAGGAGCGCGGTGCAGGCGAGCAGGGCGAAGAGGTGACGTGAGCGCATGCCTGCTTGCTTCGACGATCGCCGCGCGACTCCTGCCCACGCCCCCGAGCCCGGTCGCCTAGGGTCCGCCCATGACGGCCAGCCACCTCCGGACGCGCGTGCAGCAGGCGCTGGACGCCTTCCTCGACGCCCACCCCCTGACCGGCCTGTCCCACGAGCTCGCCCCCTTCGCCGAGGCCGCGGCCGCCCTGCTCTCCGGAGGCAAGCGACTGCGCCCGGCGTTCTGCTACTGGGGGCACCTCGGCGCAGGCGGCGCCGACAGCGACGCGCTGCTGACCGCGGCCGCGTCGCTCGAGCTGTTCCAGGCCGCCGCGCTCGTCCACGACGACGTCATGGACGGCAGCGACACCCGACGCGGCCGGCCCGCAGCGCACCGGGCGTTCGAGGAGCTCCACCGCTCGAGCGCGTGGCAGGGGTCGTCCGAGGCGTTCGGCGCCGGCGCCGCGATCCTGCTCGGTGACCTGCTCCTGGTCTGGTGCGACGAGATGCTCGTCGGCTCCGGGCTGGTCACGCCGGCCGCCCGACGGGTCTTCGACACCATGCGGGCCGAGCTCGCGGCCGGGCAGTACCTCGACCTGCTCGAGCAGGCCCGCCCGGAGCCGACGGTGCAGACGGCACTGCGGGTGGCCGAGTTGAAGTCGGCCAAGTACACGATCGTCGAGCCGCTCTTGCTCGGAGCCGCGCTCGCGGGCCAGGATCGGACCGCCACGTTCACGGCGTACGGCATGCCGCTCGGCGTGGCCTTCCAGCTGCGCGACGACCTGCTCGGGGTCTTCGGTGACCCGGCCGTCACCGGCAAGCCCGCGGGCGACGACCTGCGCGAGGGCAAGCGCACCGTCCTGATCGCGCTCGCTCTCGAGCAGGCGACCCCCGCACAGGCCTCCCTGGTACGACGCGAGCTGGGCAGCCCGTCCGCCGCGATCGAGGCCCTGCGCGAGGTCCTCGTCGACACCGGTGCCGTCGACGCGGTGGAGCGGCGGATCGAGGACGGCACCGCGCAGGCCCTGACGGCGCTGGAGCGCGGCGACCTCGTTCCCGAGGCCGTGGCGGCCCTGACCGACCTCGCAGTGGCGGCCACGAAGCGCTCCACCTGACGCGTTGGCGGCGCGCGAATAGGCTGGCCCGACCATGACTGCTCCCTCCTTGACGGCCAACGACCCCTGCCACTGCGGCAGCGGGCGCAAGTACAAGCGCTGCCACCGCGTGGCCGACCTCAACCCGGAGCGCGTGGCGGCCGAGGCTGCTGCCCGCGAGGCCGCGGCGCTCGAGGCCGAGAAGTACGTCCGGCCCGGCACGCAGACCCCGCGCCGCGAGGTGCCGCCCGAGATCGCGCGCCCGCCGTACGCGAACGACCCCAAGGGCCGCCCCGGGGTACGGGAGAGCGCTGCCCCCAAGGACGCCGAGACGCTCCAGAAGATGCGCGTCGCCGGCCGCGCCGCCGCAGAGGTGCTCCAGCTGGTCGGTGCCGCCGTACGTCCCGGGGTGACGACCGACGAGCTCGACGCGATCGCGCACGCGGCCTGCATAGAGCGGGGCGGCTACCCCTCTCCCCTGGGCTACAACGGCTTCCCGAAGTCATTGTGCACCTCGGTGAACGAGGTCATCTGCCACGGCATCCCCGACTCCACCGTGCTCAAGGACGGCGACATCGTGAACTGCGACGTCACGATCTACCTCGATGGCGTCCACGGCGACACCAACGCGACCTTCCTCGTCGGTGAGGTCGACGAGGCCTCACGCAGGCTGGTCGAGGTGACGCGCGAGTGCCTCGACCGGGGCATCGCCGCCGTGCAGCCAGGCGCCCGCGTCCGTGACATCGGCAAGGCCATCCAGGCCTACGCCGAGGGCGAGGGGTACGGCGTCGTGCGGGCGTTCGTGGGGCACGGCATCGGCCGGGCGTTCCACAGCGAGCCGCAGGTCTACCACTACGACAACCCGCAGGCCCGTACCGAGCTCGTGCCCGGGATGACCTTCACCATCGAGCCGATGATCACGATCGGTGACTGGCACCACGAGATGTGGGACGACGACTGGACCGCGGTCACCAAGGACCGCAGCCGCACCGCGCAGTTCGAGCACACCCTGGTGGTCACCGAGACGGGCGCCGAGATCCTGACCCTGGCCTGAGCGTCCCACTTCGCACAGCGTCCGACACCGCGAACGCGCGCACGCGCCGCTCCTTCGGACAGTTCGAGCGGGGGGTCAGGCGGTGCGGCGCCGCCGCACGACAAGGGCGGTGGCGAGCCCACCGGCGAGCAGCAGCAGGCCGGCCAGCGGACCGCCGACGGCCAGCCCGGTCGCGGCCAGCGCCCCACCTGGCACCGCGGCCGGGGCAGCAGGAACGGGCGGTGCGGCGGGGACGACGGGCGCCGCCGGGGCGACGACCGGCGTGGCCGGTGCGGCCGCGTTCGCGTACAGGGACGGGCCCCCGACCTGGCGCACGATGGTCGCCTTGGCCAGGTCCTTGGTGTAGTCGTCGGTCGTGGTCAGCGCGCCGTCGGCGAGCGCCAGCATCACGCGGCCCTGCGCGTCCAGGACCATGTCGTTGAAGTCGAGCAGGTTGCGTCCGGCCAGGCAGGTGGTGCCTCGGGTGCAGACAGGACCGCGCTGGATCGGGTCGTTCGGCGTCGCGTCGTAGGTCTTCCAGGTCTTGCCGCCGTCCAGCGTGTAGGAGACGTACAGGTCCCAGACGCCCGTGTAGGCCTTGACGTTCGGCGCGGTCGCGTCGGGGGCGTTGTTCGGGTCGCCCTCGACCTTCGCGCCGAGGAAGGCCACGGCCGCGCGTCCGGCGTCACCGGCGACGACCACCGGGAAGCGGGAGGTCACGACGCCGAGGTCCGCGCCGAGCGCCTGGCTGTTCTTCCAGGTCTTGCCGTGGTCGGGCGACACCGCGGTGTGGATCCGACCGGTCCCCTTGGTGCCGTCCGCGCTGCCCCAGGCGTAGTAGACCGCACCGTCCTGGCGTCCGACACCGACCGACGGGTGGCCGCTGTCGCCGTCCGTGGATCCCGGGACCTCGTAACCGTCCCAGGAGAACGTGTTGTCCTCACTGACGAACAGCATCTGCTTGCCGGTCTTGCCGTCGCAGCCGTTCGGCGGCAGGTAGACCGTGCCGGTGCGCGGGTCGGTCTTGACGTGCCCGAAGATGGCCGCGCAGGGGCCGCCCGCGAGCGACCCGGTGTAGACCGGCGTGGAGACCAGGAAGTTCAGCCCGCCGTCGATCGACACCGCGCAGTTCGCGGCGTAGAGGTCGTTGGTGCAGTAGTAGACGTAGCTCGGCCCGACCAGCGGGGCCGGGTAGACGCGCCCCTCCTTGGCGGGCGGGCCGGTCGCGATGGTCTGGTGGTCGAAGGACAGCCCGATGCCGCCGCCCATCGTGGAGTGGGTCCACGTGCGGCCCTGGTCGTCGGTGTAGGCCTGCAGCGAGCCGCCTTGCAGCTCGAGCTGGTTGGCGTACGTCCGGTTCGTGACCGGATCGGTGAACAGGATCGGGTCGGAGGTCTGCGCGCCGATGACCGGATCGGTGACGTCCGTCCAGGTGGCCTTCTCGTCCTTGGCCAGGTCGAAGCCGTTGACCCGGTAGGTGTTCTTCTCCGCCATGTACATCACGTCGCCGGTACGGCTGTCGAACCCCAGCGACGGCTCGCCGCTCGCATCGCCGCCGGTGGCCCGCCCGCGGACGTCCAGCGGAGCGGTCGGGGCGTGGTACTGCCGGAACGCCGGCGCGGTGCTCGGAGCCGCCTGGGACGGCGCGAGCAGCAGCGGGCTGAGCAGGACGGCGGCCACAGGGAGCAGCAGGACACGGGCGCGGGGCATGGTGCTCCAAGGTCAGAGGAGGGCTCCTGCGTGGACTTCGACGCCGGGGGGCCCGGCCCCTGCTGAGACCTGCGACACGTCTGGCTCTCTCGAGGGATCGAGGACCTGACCTCGTCGGTAGGCTCGAGCGGTGCGCACCGTCCCCGGCCCGACCGACCGCGTGGTCGTCGTCGGTGCCGGCCTCGGGGGCCTCAGCGCGGCGCTGCGACTGGCGGGGGCCGGCCGCGAGGTGACGGTCGTCGAGCGCGCGAGCGTCCCCGGCGGGCGCGCGGGCCTGCTCGAGGACCGCGGCTACCGCTTCGACACCGGGCCCACGGTGCTGACCATGCCCGACCTGCTGGCGGACGCCTTCGACTGCGTGGGCGAGCGCCTCGAGGACCATCTCGCGCTCACCCCCCTCGACCCGGTGTACCGCGCGTTCTACCCGGACGGCTCGACGCTCGACGTCAAGAGCGACCCCGCGGCGATGGTCGAGGAGGTGCGCCGCGTCTGCGGGGCCAAGGAGGCTGCCGGCTACGAGCGGTACGTCGCGTTCGTCAGCCGCCTCTACCGCTGGGAGCTGCAGGACTTCATCGACCGCAACGTCGACTCGCCGCTCGACCTGCTGACGCCCAACCTCGCCCGGCTGGCGGGCGCCGGGGCGTTCCGGCGGCTCGCTCCGAAGGTCAACAGCTACCTCAAGGACCCGCGCACCCAGCGGGTGATGTCCTTCCAGGCGATGTACGCCGGCCTCTCGCCGTACGACGCGCTGGCGGTCTACGCGGTCATCTCCTACATGGACTCCGTCGCCGGCGTCTACGCCCCCGAGGGCGGCATGCACGCCATCCCCCGCGCCCTCGCGTCCGCGGCCGAGAAGCACGGCGTCACCTTCCGGTACGGCGAGACGGTGACGCGCGTCCGGGTCGAGCACGGACGGGCTGTCGGTGTCGAGACCGACCAGGGGTTCGTCCCCGCGGATGTCGTCGTGCTCAACCCCGACCTGCCCGTGGCGTACCGCGACCTGCTGCCGGCCGCCTCGGCTCCCCGACGCGTGAAGCACCTACGGTCGTCCCCTTCGTGCTTCCTGCTGCTCGCGGGCTCGTCGCAGGCGTACACGCAGACGGCGCACCACAACATCCACTTCGGGAAGGCCTGGCGCAGCACGTTCGACGACCTCATCGACCGTGGCCGGCTGATGGGCGACCCGTCGATCCTGGTGTCCAACCCGACCGCGACCGATCCGACGTTGGCTCCCGACGGCAGGCAGAGCTACTACGTCCTGGCGCCCACGCCGAACACCACGGCCGGCCTGGACTGGGACGTGCTCGGTCCTCGGTACCGCGACGAGATCGTCCTCCGGCTCGAGCGGATGGGCTACGTCGGCTTCGGGGACTCCCTCGAGGTCGAGCACGTCACGACCCCGGCCGACTGGGAGGCGCGCGGCATGGTCGACGGCTCGCCGTTCTCCAGCGCCCACTCGTTCGCGCAGACCGGGCCGTTCCGGTCGCGCAACCTCGCCCCGCACGTCGAGGGCGTGGTCTTCACCGGCTCCGGCACGACGCCCGGCGTCGGGGTACCGATGGTCCTGTTGTCCGGGCGCCTGGCGGCCGAGCGCATCACCGGACGCGACCGCACCTACCGCTCCCGAGCCCTCGCGTGAACCTGCCCGCCCTGCTCGACACGGGCATCCCCCGCCGCATCCTGCTCCGCGGGTTCCTGGGCACCCTCCTGCTGGCCATCGGCGGCATCGGGGCGGGCGCCGTCCCCAACATCGGCCGGGACGCGCTCGCCGAGGCCCTGCACCTGCAGTGGCTGCAAGGCGGCGGGACCGCGCGGATCCTCTGCTCCGCCGTCGCCCTCATCGGCGTCGCGGCGCTGACCCTGTCGTGGTGGCAGCTGCGGTTCCTGCTGCCGGTCCTCGCTCCGCGGTCGCTCGTGCTGACGGCAGCCTTCTGGTCGCTGCCGCTGCTGCTCGCCCCGCCGCTGTTCAGCCGCGACATCTACGCCTACGCCGGCCAGGGCAACCTGGTCGCGAACGACATCGACCCCTACGTCTACGGGCCGGGTGACTTCTCCCCCACCGACCGCTGGGCGTCCCGGGTCGACGGCGTGTGGCGGTTCACGCCCTCGCCGTACGGCCCGGTGTGGCTGTGGCTCTCAGGTCGCGTCGTCCTCCTCAGCCAGGACCACCTGGTCCCGGCGCTCCTGATGCTCCGGCTGCTGGCGGTGGCCGGCCTGGTCCTCATCGCCTGGGGGCTCCCCCGGCTAGCGCGTGCGCACGAGGTCCCCGCACAGCGGGCGCTCTGGCTCGGACTGGCCAACCCGTTCGTCCTCATCCACGGGGTCGGCGGCGCGCACAACGACGCGCTGATGATCGGCTTCCTCATCGCCGGGCTCGCCGTCGCCGGCCGGACACCGAGCCGCCGCCGCCTGGTCCTGGCCACCGCGCTCATCGTCACGGGAGCGCTGATCAAGCTCCCCGCCCTGGCCGCGCTCGGCTTCCTGCCGATGCTCCGCCCGACCTGGCCGGGCAGGTTCCGCGCCGCCGCCCTCGTCGGGGTGAGTGCCGCCGTGACAGGAGCCTCGCTGACCGCCGCCACCGGGCTCGGCTACGGCTGGCTGCACACCCTCGACGCCGGCAGCGCCCGCTTGTCGATCTTCTCCCCCACCACCGGGCTCGGCGTCGGGGCGGCCCACGTCCTCGACGCGCTGGGCCTCGTGAACACGCCGGAGACCATCGTCCGCCTCGTCTTCGCCGTGGCGCTCGTCGCCGGGGGCCTGGTGGCGCTGGTACTCCTGCTTCGGTCTCACCACACCGGTCCGCTGCGCGCTCTCGGCCTGTCCCTGGTGGCCGTCGTCGCGCTGGCCCCCGTCGTGCAGCCCTGGTACCTCCTGTGGGGTCTGGTCCTGCTGGCCGCGGTCGGCGGCGAGAAGGTCACCCTCGGCCTCGGGGCGCTGTCCGTCGCGCTGTGCCTGTCGATGCTGCCCAACGGCAGCAGCCTGATCCGTCCTCCGCTGTACGGCGCCCCGCTGCTGCTCGCCGCTGCCCTGGCCGTCTTCGAGGTCCGGCGGGCGACCGCCCAGGTGATCGACGAGCAACCCGTCCCCGCGTGACGAGCCTCATCGCGTCGTACGACGCCTGCCGTCGCGTGAATGCCGAGCACGGGCGCACCTACTACCTCGCGACCCGGCTCCTGCCGTCCGAGGTCCGCCCGGCGGTGCATGCCCTCTACGCGTTCGCGCGCGTGGCCGACGAGGTCGTCGACGACCTGAGCTCCGTGGCCGACGCCGAACAGAAGCGGGCCGCCCTGCACGCGCTCGCCGATCCGCGCTGGGACCACCCGGTCGCACCGGCCTTCCGCGACACCCTGGCCCGGTGGGGAATCCCGGACTCCCAGGTCCGTGACTTCCTCGCCGCGATGCACGCCGACCTGACCGTGACCTCCTACCCGACGTACGCCGATCTGCAGGACTACATGCACGGGTCCGCGGCGGTCATCGGCCTGCAGCTGCTCCCCCTGCTGCGACCGGTCGTCCCGGCGTCGCTCGCCGCGCCGTACGCCGCCGACCTGGGCGTGGCCTTCCAGCTGACCAACTTCCTGCGCGACGTGGGTGAGGACCTCGACCGCGGTCGGCTGTACCTGCCACTGGAGGACCTCGCGCGCTTCGGGCTCAGCCGGGAGGACCTCGAGACGCGCGTGCTCGACGACCGCGTCCGTGCCCTGCTGGCGTTCGAGATCTCCCGGACCCGGGCGCTCTACCGGGTCGCCGCACAGGGCATCCGGCTGCTACACCCCGCGTCGCGACCCTGCGTCGAGACGGCCCTGACGCTGTACGCCGCGATCCTCGACGAGATCGAGCGGCAGGACTACCCGGTGCTGACCCGGCGGGTGTCGGTCGGGACCGGCCGGCGGCTGCGCGTCGCGGTGCCCCACATGGTTTCAGCACGGCGCCGGGCGGTCACCACCACAGGGTGACCACTCCTGAGGACACCCCACCCGCCACCGGTCAGCTGTCGGGAGCCACCGGCCGCGTCGAGGACCAGCCCAACCACGGGCCGGTCAGCGGCAACCGCACCCCCATGATCGTGACGCTCGTCGTACTCGGCGTGCTGGTGCTCATGATCGCCGGCCTGACGGTGGCGAGCCTCGTCCAGAGCTGACCCGGCCCCAGAAGACCCACCAGGTCAGGGTCTGCAGCACCAGGGAGAAGCCGAACAGCAGGTCCTCGACGGGGGCGAAGGCGATCCGTCCCTGTCCCAGGAAAGGTGGGGTCGCGCCCGGCACGGAGCCCGTGCCCAGGACGGCGGCATCGTCGTACGCGACCACCCCTCGTCCGGTGAGGATCCCGTTGGTGAGCAGCTGGAAGCCGACCACGATGGCGTACGCGACCCAGAACCCGCGCCGCGCCACCAGCCGCGTGCGCAGCAGGACGAGATCCAGCAGCAGCGCAGCGATCACGCCCAGCATCGACGCCGTGGTGTAGGTCACTCGTCCCCCAGCGGCCAGCCGCGCACCGTCCGCACCGCCTCCAGGGTGAGCACGGCGCAGAGCGGGACCACCACGAAGAAGGCGAGCTCCTCCACGGGCAGCCCGCCCAGGCGCGCACCGCTGACCTGGCCCGGGTCGAAGGTCCACTGGCCGGCTCGGACGGCCAGCGCGTCCCAGACCAGGAAGACCGCCAGCACCGGCAGGAGGGTCAGGACGAGGCGCCGGACCTGGCGGTAGACGCCGACCCCCAGCACGAGCTCCAGCGGCAGGGTGCCCAGCAGGCAGCCGAGCAGAACCAGCGCGTAGGTCACAGCCGCGCCCGGAACGCCTCCGCCGCGGCACGCGGATCCGCCGCCTCGGTGAGGGCCCGCACCACGACCACGCGGGTGGCGCCGGCCTCGAGCACCTGGTCGAGGTTGGTCAGGTCGATGCCACCGATGGCGAACCACGGCCGGTCCGTGCCCAGCGACGCGGCGTACCGCGTGAGGTCCAGACCAGGCGCCGGACGGCCGGGCTTGGTCGGTGTCGGCCACGTAGGACCGACGCAGAAGTAGTCCACCCCTGGCTCGACGGCCGCTGCCTCGACCTGGTCGACGTCATGGGTCGAGCGGCCGATCACGGCGTCAGGGACGATCGCCCGCGCCGCGGGGACGGGCAGGTCGTCCTGTCCGAGGTGCAGCACGGGCGCCCGGCACGCGTGGGCCACGTCGGCGCGGTCGTTGACCGACCAGAGGGCGCCGTGCCGCTCGGCGGCGTCGCGGACGACCTCCAGCAGCTCCAGCTCGCGGCGGGCCTCGAGGCCCTTCTCCCTGAGCTGCACGACGTCGACGCCACCGGCGAGGACCTGCTCCAGGAACTCCGCGAGGTCGGGTCGGTCGGGGGTGCAGAGGTAGAGCCGGCAGTCCTGGATCGCCTTAGCCACCGGCCACCGCCCGTACCAGCTCGACGACGTCGCCGCTGCCCAGGGTGACCGAACGGACCTCCGAGCGGAGCAGCGCCGTGCCGTTCAGCTCCACCACCACCGAGCCCACGACGAGTCCGAGGTCCTCGACGAGCGCGGTCAGGAGCATCCCGTCCGCGATCTCGCGAGCAGCCCCGTTGACGGTGACCTGCATCAGAAGGCGAGCGCCTGGGCGCGTCGCTTGATCTCCGTGGCCCGGTTCTCGTGCAGCGCCTGGAGCGGCGTTCCCGGCAGGGAGTCGTCCGGCGTCGTCATCCAGGTATAGGCCTCCTCCGCGGAGTAGCCGGCATCGTGCAGCAGCGTCAGGACTCCCGACAGGTGCTTGACCGGCAGCTCCCCGTCGAGCGCCTCCGCGGGTACGACCAGGCCTTGGTCGGTGCGGATCGAGATCAGCTTGTGGTCACCGACGAGCTGCTTGACGCCGGCCACCCCGATGCCCATCTTCTCGGCGGCTTCGGCGTAGGTCAGCATCTCGGACATGCGTGCGAGCCTACCGAGCGCACGCCGCGCGGATGAGGTCGAGGCAGGCGGCGGTCTCGCGGGACTCCGCGAGAGGCAGCACCCACCCGGGACCTCCGGCGAGCACCGAGCTCACCTCTTCGACCATGACCTGGTAGGCGTCCACCGGCGCCACCTCGATGCGCTCGGTCTGCGCGCCGTCCGAGACCCACAGCTCGGTCACGTCGGTCTTCCACGAGGTGTACGGCGCGTCGCGCAGCTCGATCTCGCCGTCGGCGCCCGTGATGACGAGCCACTGCCCGAGTCCCTCGTCGATGCCGGCCCGCACCTCCGCGGTGCAACCGTCCCAGTCCAGCACTGCCTCGGTGGCGAGGTCCACCCCGCTCGGTGACCAGCGGGCGCGCGCGCTCACGTCACCGGGCAGCCCGCGGCCGGCGGCCCACAGGACCGCACTCACCGCGTAGTGCCCTACGTCGTAGAGGGCTCCCCCGCCGCGCGCGGGATCGAGCCGGTAGTTGCCGTCCAGCGCTCCGGCGAAGGCGAACCCGGCGCTGACGTGCTGCACGGGACCGATCTCCGCGAGCCGCTGCTGCGCCAGGCGGATCCGCGGGTGCCAGCGGTACCAGCTCGCCTCGACGACGAGCAGGTCACCCTGTGCTGCGGCGATCTGGTCCACCTCCGCCGCGGTGAGGCACAGCGGCTTCTCGCACAGCACGTGCTTGCCGGCGTCGAGTGCTCGCAGCGTCCACGGCAGGTGCGCTTCGTTGGACAGCGAGAGGTAGACCGCGTCGACGTCCGGGTCGGCCAGCACCGCGTCGTACGACGCCTGGACGGTCCGTGGCGACAGGGCCGCGGCGCGCGAGGGGTCGCGAGCGCCGGCCGACTGCAGCAGGGCCCCGGCGGCTGCGTGGACGGCCGGCGCCAGGGCGACCGTGGCGATGTTGCCGGCCCCGAGGAACCCCCAGCGGATCACGTGGGCAGCGGCACCGGCCGGCCGGCCTGCGCGGCGGACGTGGTCGCCGCCTGCATGACGGCGATGTTGCGCTTGCTGCCCTCAGGGGTCACGTCCATCGGCTCCCCCGACAGCAGCTGGTCGGCGAGCTGCCGGTGGAACGGCTGGGGCGGGGGCGGGGCGAGCGCAAGCAGGGTCTCGTCGGTCCGGCCGTGGCCGTTGGGGGTGAAGACGCGCAGGTCCGCGGGGCTGTCGGAGTGGCCGAGCAGGTCCTGCTCCAGGGTGCCGATCGGGCTGCGGGCGTTGACGGCCTCGAAGCGCCAGTCCCCGCGAAGACCCCCCTCGGTCCCGAGCACGTAGAACTTCGGCTTCAGCGCCGCCGCGAGGTCCGAGTGCGTGAACTCCGCCTCGAGGCCGTTCTCGAAGTGCACCAGGACGCGGCTGTGGTCGGCGTTCGTCACGTCGTGCCAGACCCGCTTGTGGGTCGTGGCCGAGACCCACTCGACCTGCTGCGGGAACAGGTCCAGCACCCAGTCCAGGAAGTGGCTGCCCCAGTCGTAGATCGCCCCGCCGGACACGGCGTGGTCGGAGTGCCAGAAGTTGCACGGGTGGCCGTAGCCGCCCAGGAAGCTCTCGTAGTGGAAGACCTCGCCGAGCCGACCGCTGCGGATCACCTGCTTGAGCGCGAGGTAGTCGGCATCCCACCGGCGGTTCTGGTAGACGGCCAGCGACAGGCCACGCTCTGCCGCCGCCGCGATCTGCCGGTCCGCCTCCGCCACCGTGAGGCAGAAGGGCTTCTCCACGACGACGTGCTTTCCGGCCTCGAGGGCCTTCAGCGTCCACTCGGCGTGCGTGTTGGGCGGGGTGCTGACGATGACCAGGTCGACCGTGTCGTCGGTCAGCAGGTCGCGGCCGTCGGCGTGACCGACGACGTCCGGGGCGAGCTCACGGGCGGCGGCGACGCGCAGCGGGTTCGGGTCGCAGACCGCGGCCAGCGACAGCCCCTGGGTGTGCTGGATGGCGGCGTTGTGCTCGTGGCCGATGGCGCCGTACCCCAAGATCCCGACCCGGACGGGGCTGCCGTCCTGCTCCCCGGTGATGTGACGCAGCAGCCGGTGGACCAGCCGCAGCCAGGCCGGGTCGGACAGGGTGCTGTCGGTCGAGCCGACGGTGAGGGCAGCGACGCCCGTGGACCGGCGCCAGGTGGCGACGGCGTGGTCGGCGAAGGCGACGTTGGCGGTGACCAGGACGTCGACGTCGTCGGCGACCTTCTCCTGCAGGGGCCAGCGGTCCCGGAGCAGCACGTCGCCACCGGAACGGTCCATGACCTGCCCGACCTGCGCGCCCGGCCGGAGGCGCACCTCGTGGATCGGGGTGAGCCCTGCGGGCACCAGTCCGGCGCGGTCCGTCACCGCGGTGCTCGCCGTCGGTCCGAGGAACAGCACCGGGGCGGTGCACGCGAGCAGCCGGTCCTCGAGGGCGTCGTCGAGCGCCGAGGGATCGACGACCACCACGACGTCACCGTCGAGGTCGTCGCGGATCGACGCCCCGCAGCGGGTGAGGTAGTCGACGAGGGCAGGGGCTGAGCCGAGGAGGCTGACGCGCATCACGGGTGCAGGCTAGGCCGATCAGGCGAACGGCGCCTGCCGTGACCACCGGCTACGGTGGATCGCGTGAGCTCGGAGCCGTCGTCGTGATCGTCCTGATGGGGTCCGGCGAGACCAGTCCGACGATGGTCGAGCTGCACAAGTCGCTCGTGGCGCAGGCGGGCGGCGTCACGGTCGTGGACACGCCGTACGGCTTCCAGGCCAACGCCGACGAGCTCACCGCCAAGACCGTGCAGTACTTCGCGCAGAGCGTGGGTGTCACCGCGCAGGTCGCCACGCTCCGCAGGGCCGACCTGCCCGCGGTCGAGGTGGGTCGCGCGCTCGCCGCCGTCCGTGCCTCGCGCTACGTCTTCGCCGGACCGGGCAGCCCGACGTACGCCCTGGAGCAGTGGCAGCCCGTCGGCATGGTCGACGCGCTCGAGTCAGTCCTCCGCGCCGGAGGGATCGTCACCCTCGCCAGTGCTGCCTCGGTGTCGTCGGGCGCGCTCACGCTGCCCGTCTATGAGATGTACAAGGTCGGGAAGGCGCCGTTCTGGCTGCCCGGGCTGGACCTGATGGGCAGGTTCGGCTTCCGCGTCGTCGTCGTGCCGCACTTCAACAACACCGACGGCGTCACGCACGACACGTCCTGCTGCTACGTCGGCCGCGAGCGCCTCGACCTGCTGCGCGCGGAGGCCCCGGACGTGCCGGTCCTCGGGATCGACGAGCACACGGCGCTCGTCCTGGACACCGACACGGGTACGGCGAAGGTGCTCGGTCAGGGCACCGTTCACCTTCTGGTCGGGGACGTGGACCACGTGGTCGCCACCGGCGGCACGCTGGACCTGCGCGCGCTGCTGGCGGACGCCGGCGCCCTGACGACCGTGACTGCTGCGGAGCCTGCGCCCCCGACCGGGCTGGCGGCGGCGATCGACGCGCACGATCCTGCCGGCGCGCTGGCAGCCCTGCTGGCGCTGCTGCCCGAGGACCCCGCGCTCGCCGGCGCCGTGGCCTCGCTCGAGCCCGTGCTCACCGCGGGGTGGACCGACGACACCGCCGGCTACCTCGACCTGGTGCTGCAGGCACGGGCGCAGGCCCGAGCAGACAAGCAGTGGGCGCTGTCCGACCTGCTGCGCGACGGCCTCGGCCGGTTGGGCAAGGTCATCGAGGACACCCCTGACGGCCAGCGCGTCAGCGGCTGATCCGCACGGCCACGGTCAGACCGCGGCGGCTTCCCGTTCCTCGAGGATTCCGAGGTCGGCCAGCGTGCCGATCTCGATCACCCGCCCCCCGGCCCGCCGGGCGCGCTCGAGCGCAGCCTCCGCGACCTGGACCAGGGCGTCGGACGACGACGGTTCGGCGAGGTGCGCCACGGAGATCGACAACCGCGGGTAGGTCGCCTGCGACCCCGGCTGCTCCCGCTCGGCGATACGCAGGTCCGATTGCGCGCGCGCCAGGACCCGGCGCGCGACGACGAGGGCGCGCGGCACGTCCGTGCGTGGCAGCAGCACCGCGAGCTGGTCCACGCCCAGGCGCCCCTGCACGTCGCTGCGTCGCGAGCTGCTGCGCAGGATCTCTGCCAGGCGCATCACCAGCAGATCGCCGGCCAGGTGCCCACGGGCCTCCATCCACCCGGTGAGGCCGTCCAGGTCCGCCACGAGCAGGGTCGGTGCCCCGTGGCGGGCCGTCGAGGCCACCTCGTGCTTCACCGCCTCCTCGAAGACCGGACGGGCGAGCAGGCCCGTCAGGCGGTCCCTGGTCAGAGCGGGGACGGCAGCGAACGCATCGTGCAGCACCGCCGCGGCGTTCCCCGGGAGCGCGGAGAGCAGGGTCAGCGCCTCTGCAGGCAGCGGGGCGCCCAAGCGGTCAGCCCAGGCCCGGGCGAGGTCGTCAGCAGGCACGACGTCCCATCGGCACAGACCCGGCGTCGTGAAGCGCCTCGCGAGGGTCGGACCGCGCACCCCCCTCGAGAGCGCGGGCCGACCACCACGACAGGCACAGGATGCACCTCTGGCGGGACCCGCGGGGCAGAAACGGGCGACTGCTCTGGCGAGCAGGCAGAACCTCCGCGTCACCCGTTTGCCGGGCGTTCGAGCGCGATCCGCTGGGTACCGTCAGCACATGCGCCTCCCGTCCGCCGTCGAGCTGCGCCGCGGCCTGCTGGCCGTTTCGGTGCTGCAGGACCTCGACATGGAGCCCGCCGCGCTCGGGGTGACCCTCACCGGCCCGCCCGAGGTCTGGGTCTCGCACGGGGAGTGCCGCCGCGCGCTGGCGGGGGCCGACCCCGAGCAGGAGGTGGGCCGCGCCCGACTGAGCCGCTGGCTGCTGGCACGTCGCTGGGCGGCGGACCTCCCGCTCGCGGACCTGCAGGAGCGGCTGCGGCCGGTGGGTCTGCCCGTCGACCACGTGCTCCACCCCGGTCTGGACTGGGTGCGCCGACGGGTCCTCGGGGACGCCCTCGACCTCGGGCTCGGCGCCGTCGACATCGACCCGGAGGACCCGGATCACGTCGTCCTGCTCCCCCAGCCGCTGCTGGACGCCGTCGGCCTCGACGCGGGGGCGTGCTGGAGCGACGCCGAGCACTATCTCGAGCGCATGGGTGACATCGCGGCGGAGCGCCTGGTCCGGGACACCAAGGGCCAGCTGCGACCGATCGGCGACTGCGACGTCGTGACCCTGCTGGGCGCTGCGTCGCTGAGGACGGCGATCGCGCAGACGGCCGGCGGCATGGGCGCCGTCGTCGTCCCCATGCGACGGCGGGGCTGGACCCGCCTGGCCCTCATCGATCCCGCGTTCGGCGTCGCCGCGGCCGCGGCGACCGAGATCGAGGACCGCGGGTTCCAGCGTCCCCTCCTGGTCACGGAGCACGAGCTCACCCAGGTCCCTGAGGGAGGTGCCCCCGAGCGACTGCCTCTCCTGGACGCCAGCCCGGAGGAGCCGTGGGTGCGGGACACGCTCTACCGCTGAGCCCCTGGGCCGCGGTTTGGCAGAATGGCGTGTGCCCACTCGTCGCCTCGTGCTCGCCTCCGCCTCTCCGGCGCGGCTGCGGCTGCTCCGGGACGCGGGCCTGTCCCCCGAGGTCGTCGTCAGCGGCGTGCCCGAGGACGACGTGATGGGCCCACCCCGGGTCGTGGTCGGCGAGCTCGCACGGCGCAAGGCGCTGGCCGTGGCGGCACAGGTCGACGACGCGCTGGTGATCGGCTGCGACAGCCTGCTCGACCTCGACGGGGTCGGCCTGGGCAAGCCGGGCACGCCCGCCGAGGCCGTGGCCCGCTGGGAGTCCATGCGCGGCCGATCGGGCACGCTGCTGACCGGTCACTGCGTCATCGACACCCGGACCGGCTCTCGCGCGGCCGACGTCGCCGCCACCGAGGTCCGCTTCGGCGAGCCCTCGGACGAGGAGGTCGCGGCGTACGTCGCCACCGGCGAGCCGCTGCAGGTCGCCGGCGCGTTCACGCTCGACGGCCTCGCGTCGCCGTTTCTCGACGGCATCAACGGCTGCGCGGGCAACGTCATCGGGCTGTCACTGCCGTTGCTCCGCCGGCTGCTGGGCGAGCTCGACGTCCGCCTGGTGGACCTGTGGTCCTGAAGATCGGGCCCCTCGAGGTCGACCCACCTGTCGTGCTCGCGCCGATGGCGGGGGTCACCAACGCGGCGTACCGCGCCCTGTGCCGCGAGTTCGGTGGCGGGCTCTACGTCAGCGAGATGGTCTCCGCCCGGGCCCTGTGCGAGGGCAACGAGCGCACGGACACCATGGTCGCCGGCGCTCCCGACGAGCCGGTCCGGTCCGTCCAGCTGTACGGCGTCGACCCCTACTGGGTCAGCGAGGCCGTCAAGCGCGTGGTCGACCGCGGCGTCGACCACATCGACCTCAACAGCGGCTGCCCCTCCCCCAAGGTCACGCGCCGCGGGGGCGGGGGTGCGCTCCCTGCCCATCACGTCCTGTTCGGCAACATCGTGTCCGCTGCGGTGAAGGCTGCCGGAGCGGTGCCCGTCACCGTGAAGATGCGCAAGGGCATCGACGACGACAACCTCACCTACCTCGAGGCGGCCACCGCCGCGGTCGACAGCGGCGTCGCTGCCCTCGCACTGCACGCCCGCACCGTCCACCAGCTCTACAGCGGTACGGCGGACTGGCCCGCCATCACGCGGCTGAAGGAGCACGTCACCGCCGTGCCTGTCCTGGGCAACGGCGACATCTGGGCGGCCTCCGATGCCGTGCGGATGATGGCCGAGACCGGCTGCGACGGTGTGGTCGTGGGCCGCGGGTGCCTTGGAAGGCCGTGGCTGTTCCGGGACCTCTCCGACGCGCTCGCCGGCCGACCCGTCGGCCCTGCGCCGGCGCTGGGCGAGGTGGCCGTCGTCATGGCGCGGCACGCCCGGCTGCTGGTCGAGCACGTGGGCGACGAGGGGTTCGCGCTGCGCGACTTCCGCAAGCACACCGGGTGGTACCTCACCGGGTTCCCCGCCGGCGGTGCCATGCGGCGACGCCTCGCGATGGTGGGGTCCCTGCTTGAGCTGGACGATCTGCTCGGTGAGCTCGACCCCGACGCCCGGCTGCCCGCTGGCCACGAGAGCCTGCCGCGCGGGCACTCGCACGGGCCCAAGGACGTCTCGCTCCCGGAGCGCTGGATGGAGACCCGCGACGACCCGACGCCCCCGTCCGGCGCCGACCGCGCGTATTGCGGCTGAGACGTCCCTGGCCCAGCCCGCGCACCGAGGTCTCGCCATGAGCGTTGCGTCGGCGAACCGCCCACGCGGGAAAGGTCACGCCGGACACCGTCAGACCCCTCGCATACCGGTCGTACGAGTCCTAGGCACTGCAGGACCCAACGGGTCTAGCGGGCCCCCTTGGTAGCCATGTGTTCGGATCCGGCCGCCCGGCCCGAAGGAAGGCGAGCCGCAGACATCCTCGTCGGCAGTCGATTCGTCGCCCAGGACATCACCGCCGTACGGGACGCCCTCGTCCTCGCTATCTGCGCATCCAGGCCTTTCCGGATGCATCCCATAGCGGTACCATCGGGAGATGAGCACTCAGATCGCCGTTCGGCTTCCCGACGAACTCGTCGCCTACGTGGACCAGGCGGTCGCGGCTGGTCGGGTCAAGAGCAGAGCCGAGCTCGTCAGCCGCCTGATCGCCCGTGACGCTCGACGCCAACGAGCAGAGGAAGACCTGCAGCGGCTCATCGAAGCGGGCGCGCTCGACAACCTCGACGCCCTAGCCATGGCTCAAGCGACCTCGGCGACTCCGATCGACGACTGATGCGGCCGCTCCATTGGGCCACCCTGGACAAGCGTCGACCGGTGCTCGTGCTCACCCGGGAGGTGATGGTCGGTCGGATGTCGACCGTCACCGTCGCCCCCGTGACGAGCACGATCCACGGCATTGCCACCGAGCTCACAGTCGGCCACCAGAACGGACTTGATCAACCGTCCGCTGTGAAGTGCGACCAGATCACCAGCATCCCGATCACTCAACTGCACGAACCCTGTGGCTTCCTTCTCGACGCCCAAGAACTCGCACTCCACGAGGCGATACAAGCGGCCTTCGACCTCGTGTAGGCGCCCACATCTCGCTTGTCGTCACCAGTGACCGAACGACGAGTAGCACCGGACTACCTCGGTCGAGTGGACCGGCCGTCCTGATCAAGAGACGGCCGCACTCGGTGATCCCAGGGGCGGCTGGACGGCTCTGGTGACGACTGACGAAGCGCCCTTGTCCCTCTTGGCATCGCCCTGGGTCACGCCACACTCGGAATCGTGGGCTTCGAGGGCCGAAGTGGCTACGCCCCGCTGGGCAGCGTGGTCAATCTCGCAGTGCGCCTTTGCGACGCCGCGACCAACGGGACCGTCCTCGTGGACCGCCGTGCAGCCGCAGACGGTGGTCTCGACATCACGTCGCCTCGCGTCCTGCCACTCACAGGGCTGGGTGAGGTGCCCGTGTACGCCCTCCGTGAGCAGCGACCCGTTCACGCCTGATCAGGAAGTGCCGCTTCCCGACGTGAGAACCCGGGCCTACCCTCTGCCGGCGCCGATCCTCCCGCTGCCACCATGTCGGCCATGAAGGCACTTCTGGCGTCAAGCGGCATCACGAACCCCAGCATCGAGGCGGCGCTCGTCGATCTGCTGGGCAAGCCGATCGCCGAGTCAACGGCGCTCATAGTTCCCACGGGGATCTACCCGTTCTCCGTAGGCCCCGAGATGGCCGGTCGGCTGATCCGCGGCGAGGTGAACGGCCGCTTCGCACAGCTCGGCTGGAAGTCGGTGGGGGTGCTCGAGCTCTCCGTCCTCCCAACCATCGACAGAGAAGCCTGGCTCCCCGTCCTTGAGGCGACCGACGCCTTGCTCGTGTGGGGCGGCGATCCGTTGTTCCTCAGCTACTGGCTGAAGGAGTCCGGGGTAGCTGATCTGCTGCCCTCGCTCGACATCGTGTACGTCGGGACGAGCGCTGGAGCGATGGCCGCCACGACCCTGATCGGCGAGACCTACACCGAGCCACGCACCGCCCGGGGGCTGCCCTTGTCGGAGGAGGAGATCGTTTTCGAGGGAGGCCTGCGGAGGACGCTCATCACCGCCGCGGGAATCGGGCTGGTCGACTTCTCCCTCATCGTGCACCTGAACAACCCGAACCACGGCGACGTATCACTGATCAATGCCGCGACCTGGGCGGCGAAATTGCCGGTCCGCACGTACGCGATTGACGACGAGACGGCCGTCAGGGTCTGCGGAGACACGGTGGAGATCATCACCGAGGGGCAATGGGCGCTCTTCGAGCCGAAGTGAGAGGTGCCATCAACGCTCAACGTTCTCAGCGTGTCAGTACGAAACGACCGCGGAGCCAACGCCAGACGGCCGCGAGGTGATCATTCACGGGCGGCGTTGGCGAGCCACGGACCCAGACATCCCTGTAGACATCGCTGCGCGACTGCGCCAGCTTCTGATGTCCGCCAGGCGCGACGCTGGCGCGGTGCTGCGGACGAAGGACACGATGGGAGGCCGGGCTGGGCAGCGTCGGATCGTGCCACGTCTCCGGCGGCAGCACGCATGAGCACTTCTCGAGCGATCTGCAAGAGGCTCGCTAGAACGGTGGGTTTTCGTCGTGCCAGGTGGGGGCGTCAACGAAGCCGTGTTCGTTGAGCCAGCGACCGTCGCGGAGTTGGACGGTGCGCTTCCCGGTGTGGAGGTCGTGGTGGAGGGTTTCGCAGATGTTCAGGGTCTGGTCCAGGCTGGTGATCTGGTCTTCGGCGTAGCCCAGGACGTGATGGGGGCGCAGCACAATCAGGGGGTCAGGTCGACCGAGGCAGCAGCCGATCCCGGCGCACCGGCCGCCGCCTTCGACATCGAGGGCACGGCGTTCGTCGGCGGTCAGGGTCCGTTGGGAGTGGACGGTGCGGAGGGCCTTCCCGCCCAGGCTGAGCACGACGGCCGTGACGTGGGCGTCGCACCACCATCGTCGGACCAGGGAGCGGGGCAGGAGCCGGCCGCTGCCCCCGCGAGGTGGTGGCGCGCCCGGTCTGCGGGTGTCCCCGGGTCTGCTGTCGTGCGGCGCGCGGCTCCGGTCGGGGGTGAGGGTGGCTTCGGGGAGGGTGACGTGGACCTGGACAGGGGTCTTGCTGACCAGCCCCCCGAGCCCTGCGGCCAGGTAGCGCTCCAGGGCGTTCGACAGCGCGTCGTGCAGGCGCTTACGGCGGCCCCGCGGGAGTCCGTGCGGGAGGACCCCGTCGCTGTCCAGGGCCTGCCCGAGCGGGCCCCACACGTCGTCGGGGTCGGTCGCGCCGGCTTGCCGGGCGTCGGCCCAGGCGGCGGTGTCGTCAGGGTTGCGCCGGTCGTGCGCGGCGGCGGCGCGCAGCACGGTCCACAGTCGTTCGCCGCACTCGAGGTCCAGATCGCCGCACAGGTGCCAGCCCTGCCCGTCGGGGAGTTCGGTGATCGACAGGCCCCGGCGATCATGACCCTTCTGGGCGCGGTCTTCCAACCGGCTGGGCAGGACCGCCATGACGATCTCGTCCAACGCCCCCGCGAGGGCCCGTGGCGCGATCTGTTCGGCGAGCCACACCAGGGCCTGCTCGAGTCGCAGGGCCTGCGACCCCTCGACCCCGAGCAACGCGCTGGCGCGGGTCACGATCACCTCGAGCCGCGGGTCGTCGTCGTGCAAGCCCTGCACCTCCCGGCACAGCAGCGCGGCGACGTTCCCCACAACGGCGTTCAGGACCAGATCCCCCGGTAGCCCATCGATGAGCCCATCCGGACGATCCAGGTATGGCGTGCAGGTCCTGAGGGCTCGACTGGTCTGTCGTGCCGCCCCCAGACTCACCCGGCCGTCCTGCACGGCGGCCTGCAGGTCCGGGAAGGCCCTGAGCCGTGCCGCGAGCAGCGCATCGCCAGGGTCCCCATCGGGCCGGTGCTGCCCGGCCCACGCCTTGACGCTCCGCGCCCCGACGAGCTCGACCAGCCCCCGCGCTGACACGTCCGCGAGCCGGCTCAGGTCATGGACCCGCAGCTGCTGCTCGACCTGCAACAACGCCTGCGCGTCCGACAGGGCCTGCGCGGCCTGTACCTGCGAGGGCACCACCAACAGCACCTGCTCGAGTGCCTGCAGCAACGTCGCGACCACGGGGCTCGGTGGGGGCAACGGCCCGGCCTCGACCGGCCCCAGCCCCGTCACGCCCGGCGCAGCCCACGGCACCGACCCGTCCGACGACCCGTCCGCCGGCCCCGCGAGATCCGCGACGCAGCAGGCACATCCGCTCGGTTCACGCGCCGGCAAGCCAGCTGATTCCCACGTCGGGAGCGTCCCGTCGAACAACCACGCGGGGACGGCCTCAGGGACCTCCCACCCCGCCGCTCCGTGCTCCAGCCCAGCAGGAGGGTCAGCGAGGGCGCAGGAGGTCAGCAGGGCGTCGTACGCGTCCGTCATGGTGGCCTCCTTCTCGATGAGCCGTATCAGTGTTCGATACGATTGTCAAGAGGACTTTGACCCTGTGGAGGAGGGAAGGGCTGAGACGGCCGAGGGCAGGGTCGACGACACCACGGGATCCGACGGGTTGCGCGTCGTCTGGACGGGCTGAACCTCCTCGCTGCTCTCGGGTTGGCCCCGTCGGCACACGCGGTCAGGCGTCCTTGCGGAAGCGCGTCTCCGTGCTCTCGAGAGCCGGCTCGATCCGGGCCACCATCTCCACGACCCGACGCGCGATCTCCTGCGCCGTGAGGCCGATCTCGGCCAGCACCTCGGCGCGGGTGCCGTGGTCGAGGAAGCGCTGGGGGATGCCGATGTCGCGGGCGGGCACGTCGACGTCGGCGTCGCGCAGCGCCTGGCTCACCGTGCTGCCCACGCCACCGGCACGGCCGCTGTCCTCGACCGTCACGACCAGGCGGTGGGCAGCGGCCAGGGACACGAGCGACGGGGGCACCGGGGCGACCCATCGCGGGTCCACGACCGTCACCGAGATCCCCTGCGCTTCCACGCGAGAGGCGACCTCGAGGCAGATCCGCGCCATCGCGCCGACCGCGACGAGCAGCACGTCCGCGCCGCGCTGCAGGACGTCGACACCACCGATCCGCTCGAGCGCGGGCACGTCGTCACCGACGGCGCCCTTGGGGAAGCGCACCGCGGTCGGCCCGTCGTCGACGGCCACCGCCTCGCGCAGGGACTCGCGCAGGGTCGCACCGTCACGCGGGGCCGCGACCCGGATGCCCGGGATCAGCGGGAGGATGGACAGGTCCCACATGCCGTTGTGGGACGCACCGTCCTCACCGGTTACCCCGGCGCGGTCGAGCACGAAGGTCACGGGCAGCTGGTGCAGACCGACGTCGAGCAGCGCCTGGTCGAACGCCCGGTTCATGAAGGTCGCGTAGAGGCAGACCACCGGGTGCATCCCGCCGAGCGCGAGCCCGGCGGCCGACGTCACCGCGTGCTGCTCGGCGATGCCGACGTCGAAGGTCCGCGTCGGGAACGCCTGGCTGAACCGCTGCAGGCCCACCGGCTGCAGCATGGCGGCCGTGAGAGCGACGACGTCGGGGCGCTCCTCGCCGATCCGGACCAGCTCGTCGGACATGACGTTGGTCCAGGACTGCGCCCCCGAGGACGCCTTGCCGGTCAGCGGGTCGGTGTTCGGGCCCACGCTGTGCAAGCAGTCGTTCTCGTCGTCGACGGCGGGCTGGTAGCCGAAGCCCTTGACCGTCACGGCGTGCACGAGCACCGGTCCGCCGAAGTCCCGTGCCGTCCGGAGTGCCGTCTCCATGGCCTGCTCGTCGTGCCCGTCGATCGGCCCGTAGTACTTCAGGCCGAGGTCCTCGAACAGCACCTGCGGCTGCACGAAGTCCTTGATCCCGCGCTTCATCCCGTGCAGGGCGGTGTAGATCGGCGGGCCAACGACCGGCGTCTGGTGAAGGGCGGCCTTGACCTTCTCGAGCGTCTTCTCATACCCCTGCGTCGTGCGCAGCGCCGCGAGGTGCTCGGCCAGCCCGCCGATCGTCGGGGCGTACGACCGCCCGTTGTCGTTGACGATGATCACGACCGGCAGGTGCGAGGCGGCGATGTTGTTGAGGGCCTCCCAGCACATGCCGCCGGTCAGGGCGCCGTCACCGACGACGGCCACGACGTGCCGCTTCTCCCCGCGCAGCGCAAAGGCCTTGGCCAGCCCGTCGGCGTACGACAGGGCGGTGGAGGCGTGGGAGTTCTCGATGACGTCGTGCTCGGACTCCGCCCGCGACGGGTAGCCCGACATCCCGCCGCGTCGGCGCAGCGTCGCGAACTGCTCGACGCGACCGGTCACGAGCTTGTGGACGTACGCCTGGTGGCCGGTGTCCCACAGGACCTTGTCGCGCGGGCTCTCGAAGACGCGGTGCAGCGCGAGCGTGATCTCGACGACCCCGAGCGACGGCCCCAGGTGCCCGCCGGTGCGGGAGACGGTCTCGACCATGAGGTCGCGGATCTCCGCGGCGAGCACCGGCATCTGCTCGGGGGTGAGGCGCTTGAGGTCGGCAGGTCCGCGGACGGACTCCAACAGGCTCACGCGGCGCTCCTCGCTTCGGGGCCCTCAGTCTAGAGCCGCGGGACCCATCGCTCGCCACGAAGAGCCGCCTCGAGCAGCGTGATCTGCCTCGCGGTCCGCGCGAGGGCCCGTCCCTCGCGGTCGTACGCGCCGAGGGCTGCCTCGATGACGTCGGGCGGGACGACCCCCCGCAGGTCGGCGCGCAGGGTGCGCAGCCCGTCGCGGGCCGCCTGCGTGGCGCTCTCGACGTGCCCACGCGCGAACCGCGCCAGGACGATCGGGTGCCGCCGCAGCACCTCGTGGGCGCGGTAGTCCGGCGGGCACAGGTCGAACAGCCACGCGACCGCGCTCTGCTCCCAGTCCGGCGCCTGAGGGGGCAGGACCGCCTCGGGCCACGAGGGGGGTACGGCGTCCGGCACGTGCGCAACCTAGCCCGGAGGTCAAGAAACAGGGCGCGTACGCCGATGATTCCCACGTGACGGCCGAGGCGGAGGACCACACGCTCGCACTCCGCGCTGCCGTCCTGCGCCTGCGCGCCCCCGAGGTGAGCAAGCGCGCACCGGCACCCACGTCGTCGGTGTACGGCCGGGCCGCAGCCGCCGTCCCCGCGGACGTCCGACCCCCCGCGTCCGCGCACGTCCTGCAGACGAAGGTCCGCAACGTCGAGACCACCGCGCTCATGGCGGGGACCACGATGGCTCTGGTGGTGCTGCCCGATCCCGGCGAGACCCCGCCGTCGCTCCGGCACAGCCTGGACCTGCTGGTGGCCGGTGGCGCCGAGGTGCTGGTCCTCGGCCAGTCGATCGCGCGCGCGGTCACCCCGGGGCAGGTCCGCACGGTCCCGCTGCGCGGGGACGACGCCCTCGTCGCCGAGTGGGCCATGATCGCCCTCGGACCGGACAAGCGCGTCGCCTTCCTCGCCCGGCGCCGCGACCCGCACGAGTGGGACTGGATCGTGACCCGTGACGCCGTGGCCGTGCAGCGCGCGGGCACCGCGATCCTGGAGCGCGTGCCGTTCCTACGCCTGCGCGTCCCACTCCTGCAGGACTGACGCGACCACCGGCGCAGCAGCCTCGGCCCAGGCATCGACCAACGACAGCCGGGTACGGCGCTCCAGCAGGTCCTCGACCGTGAGCGCCCCTTCCGCCCGCAGGGCCCAGTGCAGCTCGCACTCCAGCACCGGCACGCCCTCGGCCACCGGGGTCTGCGGGCCCGCAGCAGCCACCTCGGCGGCCTCCGCGCCGTAGCGCCGACCGAGTCGGTCCTGCCGTCGAGGAGCCGCCCCGACCAGCGGCAGGTCCGCGGTCCTGCACGGGAGGTCGGTCAGCAGGTCGACCGCGTCCTGCGCCATCTTGCGGTACGTCGTGAGCTTGCCGCCGAGCACCGTCAGCAGGCCGTCGTCGAGCGTCACGGTGTGCCGGCGGGACAGGTCGGCGGTCCGCCCCTCCGCGCCGGCCAC
The DNA here is from genome assembly GCA_963760125.1 of uncultured Actinomycetota bacterium. Classification (GTDB taxonomy): domain Bacteria; phylum Actinomycetota; class Actinomycetes; order Mycobacteriales; family SCTD01; genus RYN-111. Next base: position 250,026 of record CAVXBV010000014.1, read on the forward strand.
CAGCGGACGCACTCCGGCGAAGCTACCGATCACGTCGTCGCGGGCCAGCGGGACCTCGAGTCCCTGGCTGAGAGTGTCGAGCAGGAAGGCGATCTCGGGCTCCTGCGCCGTCGGGACCTCGGGCAGCGGTCCGTCGACCGGGTCGTCGGTGAGCCCGACGTGGACCACCCCGTCGGGGTGCGGCAGCGCGAAGACGAAACGGTTCCGCTCGCCGGGCACGGGGACCGTCATCCCCGCCGTCGGGTGACCCAAGGTGGCGGCGGCCAGCACGAGGTGCACGCCCTTGCTGGGCCGGAGCGCGGTGCCTGGCGTGACCGTGTCGGCCCAGGCGCCGGTGGCGTTCACGACCGTGCGGGCGCGCGGGGTGAGGGTTGCGCCGGTCAGCGTGTCCGTGAGGGATCCCCCGTCGTACCGCACCCGGGTGAGGATCCGCGCGCCGAGACCAGCGGCGGTGCGCGCCAGAGCGACGACCAGACGGGCGTCGTCCTCCAGCTGGCCGTCCCAGTAGAGCGAAGCGCCCCGCAGACCGGCGGTGCGCACGGCGGGGACGAGGCTGCGCGTCTCGGTGACCCCGAGGTGCCGCGGCCGCGGCAGGACCGACCGTGGCGTCCGGGCCACGAGGCGGAGAGCGTCCACGGCGAAGGCGCCCGCGTGCACCAGGGCCGCGTCGCGCGGACTCACGTCGGCGCCTCCCGGGACCACCATCGGCAAGGCGCGCAACAGGTGCGGTGCGGTCCGCGTCATGAGGGTCCCGCGCTCGCGCGCCGACTCGAGGGCAAGCCCGACGTCTCCACTGGCGAGGTACCGCAGACCGCCGTGCACCATCTTGCTGCTCCACCGGCTGGTCCCGAAGGCGAGGTCGTCCTTCTCGACGAGAGCGACGCTCAAGCCGCGGCTGGCGGCATCGAGGGCCACCCCGCAGCCCGTCACGCCGCCGCCCACGACGAGGACGTCGACCTCGCCGCTGGTGAGGGCGTCGAGGTCGCGGGCCCGGCGGACGGCGTTGAGGTGGGTGCTCATCGGAGGTAGGCCTCCAGGAGGCAGGTCAGCTCGGCCAGGTCGGCGGGACCGACCAGCCGGGCGCTGAAGACGAAGGACTGCGCCGTCAGCAGCACGACGGTCGCTGCGGGCTCGAGGTCGAGGACCCGCACGGACCCGTCCGCCTGACCGGCGGCGAGCTGGAGCAGGACCGCGTCGCGCGCGGCCCGCTGCGTGGAGCCGAAGCGGTCCACGATGAGGGGCAGCAGCAGCTCCGGGTCGAGCTCGAGGATCCGCTGGTAGAGCGGATGCGCCGCCGTGCGCTCGATGACCTGGACGGCCGCCTGCACCAGTCGCTCCCGGGCGGTGGGGAGGCCGGCAACCTGCTCCTCGACGTCGGCCAGCACCGCCATGAGCTCGCGGGTCAGCAGGGCGCTCACCAGCCCGTCGAGGTCGGCGAACTGCCGGTACACCGTCATGCGGCTCACGCCCGCGCGGCGCGCGACGTCGGCCAAGGTCGTGCGGCGCAGCCCGACGTCCAGGACGCAGGCCAGCGCGGCGTCGAGCAGCCCGTCCCCCGGGCTGGTGTGACGTTGTGACGACATCTGTCACACTGTACACATGACGCGCTCCCCCGCCGACCCGTTCGCCCTGGTCCATGCCGGCTGGGGTGACCCGGCCAAGCGCCGCGGCCTGCCCGAGGGAGCCGCGGCCTGGCTCGGTGGCCGGGTCGGTCGCGGTGCCCCCTCCACCCCCGCGCCGGTGGCTCCGCTGCCCCCCTCGCGCCTGTCCGCCGAGGACGTCACGGCGCTCGGGGCGTCGATCGCGGACGACGACCGGGTCCGGTGCGCCGCCGGTCGGTCCTACCAGGACCTGGTCGCGCTGCGCGGCGGCCGGTTCGCCGTCCCCGACGGGGTGGTGACGCCCCGCGAGGTCGGGCCGGTGCTGCGCGCCTGCGCCGCCCGCGGGATCGCCGTGGTGCCCTTCGGAGGGGGGACGTCGGTCGTCGGCGGCCTGACGCCGGGGGCCGGCGACCACCGCGCCGTCGTGGCGCTTGACCTGAGGCTGCTCGACGCCTTCGAGGTCTCCGAGACCGACCTGACGGCCCGCCTCGGGGCCGGGTTGCGCGGACCGCAGGCCGAGGCCCTGCTCAACGCCCGCGGCCTCACCCTGGGCCACTTCCCCCAGTCGTACGAGCACGCCACCATCGGGGGGTACGCCGCCACCCGGTCGGCCGGACAGGCCTCGACCGGGTACGGCCGCTTCGACAGCCTCGTCGTCGGCCTCACCGTCGAGACGCCGGCTGGGCCGCTCGTCCTCGGCCGCGGCGCCGCCACGGCTGCGGGACCGTCGCTGCTGCAGCTGGTGCTGGGCTCGGAGGGGACCTTCGGCGTCATCACGTCCGTCACGGTCAAGGTCCGCCGGGTGCCCGCCATGAAGCGGTACGACGCCTGGCTGGTCCGCTCCTGGGAGGACGGCCTGGCCCAGCTGCGCCGACTCGAGCAGAGCGGGGTCGTCCCCGACGTCGCGCGGCTGTCCGACCCGGACGAGACGGCGGTCAGCCTGCGCCTGTCGGCTCCTCGCGTCGTCCGCGCCCTGGGCCGTCGGCGTTGCCTGCTGGTGCTCGGGTGGGAGGGCACGCAGGCGTCGGTGCGGACCCGACGGCGGGCCGCCGCCGTGAAGGGCTGGCGGCTCCCGGGCGGTGGCGCCGGCTGGGAGCACGGGCGGTACGCCGGGCCCTACCTGCGCGACGACCTGATGGACGCCGGCTTCCTGGCCGAGACGCTCGAGACGTCCGCGTCGTGGTCCTCGCTCGCCGAGGTCTGGTCGGCGCTGCGGACCGCTCTGGAGGGGGCACTGGGGCGATGCGTGGTCATGACCCACGTGTCGCACCTCTACCCGCACGGGGCCTCCCTCTACGTCACGGTCCTGGCAGCCGCCGGGGACGACCCGTCCGCGCAGTGGCAGCGGGCGAAGGACGCCGCGATGCGCGCCCTCGTCGACCAGGGCGCCACGATCACCCACCACCACGCGGTGGGCACCGACCACCGGGCCTGGCTGCCGGACGAGGTGGGACCCCTCGGCGTCGACGTGCTGCGCGCAGTGAAGGATGTGCTCGACCCGACCGGGATCCTGAACCCCGGCAAGCTCGTCCCCGACCCGTAGGAGGAGCGCCGTGCGCCTGCAGCTCGTCGTCAACCCTGCCGCGGGCGGTGGCCGCGGAGCGCGCCTGGTCCCCGAGGTCGAAGGCGCCCTCGCCGGGCACGACCTCGTCGTCACCCCGACCCGCTCCCTCGCGCACGCCGACGACCTCGTCGCGCAGGCCGTCGGCGACGACCGGGTCGTCGTCGCTCTCGGAGGTGACGGGCTCGTCGGCCGCGTCGCCGGGGCCGTCGTGGCCCACGGCGGTCTGATGGGCGTCGTCCCCGGCGGGCGAGGCAACGACTTCTGCCGCGCCGTGGGGATCCCGTCCTCACCGGCCGACGCCGCAGCCGCCCTCCCGACGTACGGCGAGAAGCCGGTCGACGTGGGCTACGCCGGTGGGCGGGCGTTCCTCGGGATCGCGTCGATCGGGTTCGACAGCGAGGTGCAGGAGAAGGTGCTGACCTCTCGCGTGCCACTGGGCAACCTGATCTACGCCTACGGCTCCCTGGCCGTCGTCGCGAGGTGGCGGCACGCGACGTTCCGCATCACCGTCGACGGCGAGGCGCAGGTCCTGCGCGGCTGGAACGTCGCGGTGTCCAACTCCGGCAGGTACGGCGGGGGCATGCGCCTGGCCCCGGACGCGTCGGTGACCGACGGCCTGCTCGACCTCGTGACGACGACGGAGACCTCGCGGTGGCGCTTCCTGAGCGCGTTCCCGAAGGTGTTCCGCGGGACGCACGTGGGTGAGCCGTCGGTGTCCGTGCGGACCTGCCGCACGGTCACGCTCGACGCGGACCGCCCGTTCCGGGTCTTCGCGGACGGCGACCCGATCGCCAGCCTCCCGTGCGACGTCACCGTCTCCCCCGGAGCCCTGCGCCTGCTGCTCCCCTGATCAGGCAGGCGGCGTGAGGACCGACACGATCTCGACGTGCTCGGTCTGGGGGAACAGGTCGAACGCCCGCAGGGACGCCACCGACCAGCCGGCGTCGAGGAAGACGCGCAGGTCCCGGGCGTACGTCGCGGGGTCGCAGGAGACGTAGGCGAGCGCGCGCGGGCGCAGCGTCGCGAGCGCCGCCGCCACCTCGAGGCCGGCGCCGGCGCGCGGAGGGTCGAGCACCACGAGGTCTGCCCCCCGGGCCATCCGGTGCACCACGGCCGCGGTCACCGACTCCGTACGCACCTTCACCCACGGCTGGTCGTGGCTGTTGCGTGCCGCGTCGGCGCACGCGCGGGAGGACGCCTCGACCGCGACGACCGACCCGGTCGGTCCGACGCGGTCGCCGAGCAGGCAGGCGAACAGGCCGACCCCGGCGTAGAGGTCGACGACCGACTCGCCCGGCTGGGCGTCGAGCCCCTCCAGCACGGCACCGGCCAGCACCGACGGCGCGGACACGTGCACCTGCCAGAACCCACCGGCCGCCACCTCGAAGAACCGCCCGAGCACCTCGACCCGCAGACCGCCGGAGCCGCGCCCGTCGACGGTGACCGCGCGCTGAGCTCCGACGGCCGCGACCTCGACGACCGTCCCGAGCTCGCCCGGCGGCAGCGGTTCCACGGCGATCACGCAGCGGTCGACGAGCTCCAGCACCGACGAGCGGTGCCGGTGAAAGCCGATGCCGCGCGCCCACTGGGTGCGGGTGCGCCAGCCCAGCAGCGGCTGGACCGCCTCGACCGCCCCGTCCCAGGCGAACCCGCCGACGCGCCGCAGCTGCTCGGCCACCAGCGACGCCTTCCACGCCAGCTGCGCGGCCGGTGACGCGTGCTGCAGGTCGCACCCACCGCACCGGCCCGGCCCCGCGAAGGCGCACGCCGGCTCGACCCGCTCGGGCGAGGGCGACAGGACCTCGACGGCGTCGGCGCGGACGAACGTCGAGCCCTCCGAGGTGAGCACCACGCGCACCGTCTCCCCGGGTAGGCAGTGGCGGACGAACGCGACCCGCCCGTCGTCGAGGCGGGCCACGCAGGCACCGCCCGCGGCGGGGGCGCCGACGGTGAGGATCACAGGGGCCTGCGGAACGTCGTGGTCTCGTCGTCCTTGCGGCGGTCCGACGACAGCAGCTGGTAGGGCACCGACGTGACCATGACCCCCGGCTGGAACAGCAGCCGGCCCTTGAGCCGCAGCGCGCTCTGGTTGTGCAGCAGCTGCTCCCACCAGTGCCCGACGACGTACTCCGGGATGAAGACGGTCACCACGTCGCGCGGGGAGTCCAACCGGATCCGCTTCACGTAGTCCAGGATCGGCTTGGTGATCTCGCGGTACGGCGAGTCGATGACGGTCAGGGCGATGTCGAGGCCACGGCGGTCCCACTCGGCCTGCAGCGCGTGGGTGTCCTCGGGGTCGACCGACACCGTGAGGGCGGTGAGGTCGTGCGGTCGCGTGGCCTTCGCGTAGGCGAGCGCCCGCAGCGTCGGGGCGTGCAGCTTCGAGACCAGCACCACGGCGTGGTTGCGCGAGGGCTGCGCCACGATGTCGTCCGGCGGGACCAGCTCCAGGCGCACCCGGTCGTAGTGCCCGTGGATCCCGCGCATGATCACGTAGAGGACGGCCATCGCTGCGAGCGCGATCCACGCCCCGCGGGTGAACTTCGTGATGAGCACGATGACCAGCACCGTCCCGGTCATCACCAGGCCGATCGAGTTGATGACCCGCGAGCGCTTCATCCGGCTGCGCGCGGCCGGGTCGACGGCCGTGCCCAGCTCGCGCGTCCAGTGCCGGATCATGCCGGTCTGCGACAGCGTGAAGGAGATGAACACCCCGACGATGTAGAGCTGGATCAGCTTGGTGACCTGCGCGTCGAACGCCACGATGAGCACGCTCGCGAAGAACGCCAGCAGCAGGATGCCGTTGCTGTAGGCCAGTCGGTCGCCGCGCGTGTGCAGCTGGCGCGGGAGGTACCCGTCACGCGCCAGGATCGAGCCGAGCACCGGGAAGCCGTTGAACGCGGTGTTGGCCGCGAGGATGAGGATGATCCCCGTGAACGCCACCACGACGTAGAACAGCGGGTGCGTCGGCCCGGAGAAGACCGCGCCGGCGAGCTGGCTGATGACGGTCTCCTGCTCGTCGGTCCCGATCGGGATGCCGTCCTTGAGCAGCTGGGTCGCCGGGTCCTCGGCGTAGCGCAGGTGGGTGATGTTGCCGAGGGCGATGATGCCCATCAGCATCGTGACGGCCATGCCGCCCATCAGCAGCAGCGTGGTCGCGGCGTTCTTGCTCTTGGGCTTCTGGAACGACGGGACGCCGTTGCTGATGGCCTCGACCCCGGTCAGCGCCGCGCAGCCGGAGGAGAACGTGCGGAGCAGCAAGAACGCTGCGCCCATCCCCATGAAGCCCTCCTCGAACCCGTTCTCCGCAGCGAGCGTGTACTGCGCGCTCTCCACGTCGGGCAGGTCGCCGAAGAAGTGCCGGAAGAAGCCGAAGATCGTCATGCCGAGGATCGCGATCATGAAGCCGTACGTCGGGATGGCGAACGCCGAGCCCGACTCCTTGACGCCTCGCAGGTTCACCGCCGTCAGCAGGACCACCAGCCCCACGGCGTACAGCGCCTCGTGCCCCTTGACGAACCCGAGCGCTGCCGCGGCGTTCTGCACGCCCGACGACACGGACACCGCGACGGTCAGGACGTAGTCGACGAGCAGCGCTGCCGCCACGGTCAACCCGAACTTGGGACCCAGGTTGACGGTCGCGACCTCGTAGTCACCGCCGCCGCTCGGGTAGGCGTGCACGTTCTGCCGGTAGCTCGCGACGACCACCAGCATCACCGCGACGACCGCGAGCCCGACCTTCCAGGAGAAGGAGTACGCCGCCAAGCCCGCGATCGACAGGGTCAGGAAGATCTCGTCCGGCGCGTAGGCGACCGAGGAGAGCGCATCGCTCGCGAAGACCGGCAGGGCGATCTTCTTGGGGAGCAGCGTCTCCCCGAGTCTGTCGCTGCGCAGGGCGCGGCCGAGCAGGAGGCGTTTGGCGACATCACCGGACGAGGGCACGCGCCAGCGTAGGGCGCCGCGTCACGGTGCCGGCGCCGTGTAGCGTTCCGCGCGGCTCCGGGAACGGCTCGGCGCCTGCGGAGGGCACCTGTGCACGTCGTCATCATGGGCTGCGGCCGGGTCGGTTCGGCCCTGGCGAAGGGCCTCGAGAGCGCTGGCCACTCCGTCGCCATCGTCGACCGCGACGGCGGCGCGTTCCGTCGGCTGCCCGCCGAGTTCACCGGCCAGCGCGTCACCGGCATCGGCTTCGACCGCGACACCCTCGTGGAGGCGGGCATCGAGCGGGCCGAGGCCTTCGCTGCGGTGAGCTCCGGCGACAACTCCAACATCATCGCGGCGCGCGTGGCGCGCGAGACCTTCGGCGTCGAGAACGTCGTGGCGCGCATCTACGACCCGCGCCGGGCCGAGGTCTACCAGAAGCTGGGCATCCCGACCGTCGCCACCGTGCGCTGGACGGCCGACCAGGTGCTGCGCCGGCTGGTCCCCAGCGGGCTGCTCAGCGAGTGGCGCGACCCCAGCGGCAACGTCGTGCTGGCCGAGCTCGCGTACGCGCCGTCCTGGATCGGTGAGCGCGTCACCCGCCTCGAGCGGCAGGCCGGCGCGCGCGTCGCGCTGCTGACCCGGTTCGGCGAGGGGATCCTGCCGCACGCCGACACCGTGGTGCAGGACGGCGACCTGGTGCACGTCACCATGCGCTGGGACCAGCGCGAGCAGGTCGAGCACGCCTTCGTCACCGGCCCGACCGAGGAGCACTAGCCATGCGCGTCGCCATTGCGGGAGCCGGCAACGTCGGGCGCTCCATCGCCGCGGAGCTCCTCGGCAACGGGCACAGCGTGCTGCTGATCGAGCGTGAGCAGCGGGGCATGAAGGTCGCCACCGTCCCGGGCGCCGAGTGGCTGCTGGGGGACGCCTGCGAGATGGACGCCCTCGTCCAGGCACGGCTGCAGGAGTGCGACGTGGTCGTCGCTGCGACCGGCGACGACAAGGTCAACCTGGTCATGAGCCTGCTTGCCAAGACCGAGTTCGGCGTCGCGCGCGTCGTCGCCCGGGTCAACCACCCCAAGAACGAGTGGCTGTTCAACGAGTCCTGGGGCGTCGACGTCAGCGTGTCGAGCCCCCGGCTGCTGGCAGCGGTCGTGGAGGAGGCGGTGAGCGTCGGCGACCTCGTGCGCCTGCTCACCTTCCGGCAGGGCCAGGCGAACCTGGTGGAGCTCACCCTGGCCGACGACGCCTACCTGGTCGGTAAGACCGTCGGCTCGGTGACCTGGCCGACCGACAGCGCGCTGGTCGCCGTCCTGCGTGAGGGCCGGGTCATCACCCCGTCTCCCGACATCGCGATGGAGGCCGGCGACGAGCTGCTGCTCGTCGCGACCGCCGAGGTCGAGGACGAGCTCGACACGCTGCTCACGCGCCTGACGACGGACTAGTCCTCGGCGGGGGTCGCCGCCTTGACGAGCGCGACCGTGAGCAGGGCGCACCCGACGATCAGCGGCCACTTCACGGCGTTGATGACGATGAGGACGACCGCGTTGTCGCGGGCGCTGTCGTCCACCGCGAGGTAGACCGTCGTCGCCACGCCGGCGCGGATGAAGAACGAGGCGCACCACGCGCCGGTCGCGAGGAAGCAGGCACGCCGCAGCGCCGGCTGCTCGCGCCAACCGGCGTACTTGGGGTCGATCGCGGTGAGGGCCAGGGCGATGGCCGGCCGGCGGACCAGCAGCGAGATCGCGAAGGCGACACCGGACCCCGCCGTGATGAGGATGCCCGGCAGGAAGATGCCCTTGCCGGTGCCGGTGGACCGCGCGATGAGCACGGCCAGCAGCAGCCCGAAGAACCCGGAGAAGGCCTGCTGGGTGGCCTCCCCGCGGGCCCGGCGCAGCACGACCACCACGAGGCCCGTGACGACGGCGGCGGCGATGGCGCTGTTGAGGCTCACCAGGAAGCGCGCGATGACGAAGACCGTCGCGGGAAGCGAACTGTCGATCAGCCCCCGGACGCCGCCGAAGGTCGACAGCAGCGATCCGGTGGTGAGCGGCGCCGGGGCCTCAGCCACCCGTGGCCTGCAGCTCGTACTCCGGGTTGAACAGCGTGGCCTTGCCGTCGCGCTTGGTCAGGCGCCCGCTGGCCATCAGGGTCCGGCCGGGGTCGATCCCGCGGATCCGTCGCCGCCCCAACCAGACGAGCGTCACGCACCCGGTCCCGTCGTACAGCTCGGCCTCCAGGGTCGGCACCCCCGCCAGCGGTCGCAGCACCACGGCGCGCAGGGTCCCGGCGACGACGACCGGCAGCCCCAGTGAGCACTGGTCGACCGCGATGGCGCCCAGGGAGGTGGAGGTGGTGCGCAGCGCCGCGTCATCGACCTCGTCGACGTCGGCGGCGAACCGGTGGAGGGCCCGCTTGAAGCGGCCCGGTTGCTGGGACACGTCGTCAGCCTAGACCGGTTCCTAGACGGCGGTGGACGGCAGCAGCTGGGCGAAAGCACCTGCGACGTCGCCGTAGGTCCCGGTGACGAGGGCGAGCCCCAGAGCCAGCAGCACCACGGCGCCCACGAGCGACACGGCGCGGCTCGCCCGGCTCAGGCGCGCGGCCAGCCCCGGGGACGCGGCCAGCAGCAGCCCCGCGACCACGAAGGGGATCCCGAGGCCCAAGGCGTACGCCGTGAGCAGGAGCGCGCCGTCCCCCGCGCCGCCGGACGTGGCCGCGAAGGCCAGCACGCTGCCGAGGAACGGACCGACGCACGGCGTGAACGCGGTGCCGAACACCACACCGAGCAGGAGCGGCGCAGCCCACGACGGCGAGCGGGCCAGGCGCGCCTGCGTGCCGACGGCGGACAGCGACAGCCGGGACAACAGGCCGCTGCGGGACTCCGCGAGCAACAGCGCGGCGAGCAGCAGCACCAGCACTCCCCCGGCTCGTTGCACCGGACCACCGGCCTGGCGAACGGCCGAGCCTGCTCCCCCGGCGAGGGCGCCGAGGGTCACGAACACGGCGCCGAAGCCCAGCACGTACAGCAGGGAGGACCGCGCCAGGCGCGCGCCCTGCTTCTCGACGGGCACCCCGACCGCCGAGCCGGACAGGACGCCGACGTAGGCCGGGAGGAGCGGGATCGTGCACGGCGCGAGGAAGGAGACGACGCCGCTGCCGAGCGCGACGAGCAGCGCCAGCAGCACGTCAGGCGCCGTAGGTGAAGGTGAAGAACTGGGCACCGGCGGTGCGGGCGGTGAGCGCCAGGCGCCCGTCCCCGACCCCCGGACCGGTGAGCAGGTGGAGCAGGTCGTCCTTGCCCAGGACGGCGACGGTCCGGCCGGCCTTCTCGACGAGGGACGCGCCCCGCCGGTCGGTCGGGACCGGCTTCCCGTCCAGCGTCACGTCGAGCTCGACCGGGGCTCCGGTGACGGCCGTCGTGGCGTAGACGTCGCGCGCGTGGAAGGCCTGCGTGATCGTCGCGCCGGCGCTGAGCTCGAGGTACTCCTGCCCGCCGGTGAACTCCCCGGTCAGCTGGAGCACGTCGCGGGCCTGGGGCGGATCGTCGCGCGTCGCCGTCCCGCCGGGGGCGACCGGTCGCTGGTTGGCGAGGTAGCGCGCCCCGCGCTCCGCGCCGAAGTAGGTCTCCGGCGTGAGGTCGGTGAACGCGTCCCCGGCCGCGAGCTCGGGGCCTGCTGAGCCGATGCGCGCCGCGGGCGGCGTACCGCCCTCGGAGAGCAGGTCGCGCACGGCCTGCTCGACCTGGTCCTCGTCGCCCTCACCGGCGTGGAAGTAGCGGACCCGACCCTCGCGGTCGATGAGGTACTTCGCGGGCCAGTACTGGTTGTCGTAGGCCCGCCACGTGACCATCTCGGGGTCCTCGGCGACCGGCCAGGTCACGTCCAGCTCCTTGACCGCCCTGGCGACGTTCGCGTGGTCCTTCTCGAAGCCGAACTCCGGGCTGTGCACCCCGACGATCGTCAGCTCGGGGTAGGTCGCCTGCAGCGCCCGGAGGAACGGGAAGGTGCGGCGGCAGTTGATGCAGGTGTAGGTCCAGAAGTCGACGAGCACCACGCGCCCCTTGAGCGACGCGATCGTGAGCGGCTCGCTGTTGTCGAAGTGGCTGATCCCCACCAGCTCGGGCGCGGCGGGCGCCGACGCAGCCGCGAGCAACCGGGTCGTCGCCTGCGGCAGCACGGAGGCCCGGTTGACGCTCAGCGCGGCGACGGCGCCGACGACCGCGAGGACGGTCACGAGGGCAGCCGCGAACGCGGCACGACGGGGGTTCACACCACGATCTTCGTCGGCGACCCGCCCGCGGACGGGTCGCAGGACATGACGAGTCGCTAACGCGTCTCGGTGATCTCCGGCCCGCGCTCGGGCATCGACAGGCCAGGAGCCGACGTGTCCTGGGCATCCTCAGCCGCCTGGACCGCGTCCGCCGGCAGCACCAGCGGCAGCGGGTCGCGCACCGCCATCGGGTCGTTGCCGCGGGAGACGGCGACCTGGCGCATGGCCTCGAGCAAGGGCACCGCGAGCCCCTCGTCGACGGCGGCGGGACCGGTGATGAGTCCCCGCAGGAACCAGCGCGGGCCGTCGACGCCGAGGAAGCGCGCGTCGGCGAGGGCGATGCCCTGGCCCGGCACCTCGGTCGGGACCTTCGCCCGCAGCTCGGGGCCGAACGGGCCGTCGTTCTCCTCGGCCTGCCCGCCTCCGCCGAGGAGCGCCTCGGCGATCTCGCGGCGGACCTCGTCCCAGATGCCCTCGGACCGCGGAGCCGCGAAGGCGTTCAGCTGAAGGGTGGACTCGCCGTGGACGAGGGTGGCCGCGACCACCTCGCCCTCCGGGCTGACCTCCAGGCGGACGTCCGTGTCGGGCAGCACCGCGATGTGCAGGGCCCCGAGGTCGAGCCGGCCGTTCGGGTGCTCGGGGGCGCTCGCCAGGTCCCAGGGGCCCTGGGGCTGGGCGAGGCGCGACCGGCGCTCCTCGATCTCGCGCAGCTCGATCTCCCGGAGGAGCTCGGCGTCCTCGTACGCGCGGTCATCGTCGTCGAGGTCGTCGACGAACCCTGCCGGGTCCACCTCGAGCGGGTCCCCGAACTGCTCCTGCTTGCGCCGACCGAACACCACGACTACGACCCTTCCTCGTTCACGAGTTCGTTCTTGCTCTGCGCGGAGATCCCGCCGGTGGAACCGTGCCCTCCGGTGCCCCGCTCGGTGTCCGGGAGCACGTCGCTCTCGGACCAGCGGACCTGCGCGACCCGCTGGACCACGAGCTGCGCGACGCGGTCCAGGCGGCGCAGCACGACGGTCTCGCGCGGGTCGTGGTTCACGAGCACCACCTTGATCTCGCCGCGGTAGCCCGCATCGATGGTGCCAGGTGCGTTGACGATGCTCACGCCGTGGTGGGCGGCGAGCCCGGAGCGCGGGTGCACGAAACCGGCCCATCCCTCGGGCAGCGCGACGGCGAGCCCGGTCGGGACCACCGCCCGCTCGTGCGGGGCGAGGGTCACGTCGACGGTCGTCACGAGGTCGCAGCCGGCGTCCCCCGGTCGCGCGTACGTCGGGAGCGGCACGTCGGGGTCGAGCCGGCGCACGGCCACCTCGACGACCTCCTGAACTCCCACAGCCTCCACGGAGCGAGACCGTACCGTGGACGCATGGCGGACAGCAGCACATCAAGCGGGAGCCGGAGCGTTCTGGTCACCGGAGCGAACAGCGGGATCGGCCTCGTGACGTGCCTGGAGCTCGCCGCCGCGGGCTGGGACGTCGTCGGGACGGCCAGGACGCAGGAGCGCGCCGACCTGCTGCACGCCGCCGCTGCTGGGCGCGACCTGACCGTCCGGACGGTGCTGCTCGACGTGGACGATGCCGCGTCCTGCGCCGCCGGCGTCGCCGCGGCGCAGGAGCTCACCGGCGGCCTGCACGCCCTCGTGAACAACGCCGGCTTCGCCCGCAGCGGCGCGGTGGAGGACGTGACCGACGAGCAGGTCCGTGCCCAGCTCGAGACCAACGTCCTCGCACCGATGCGCCTGGCCCGGCTCGTCCTGCCCGCCATGCGCGAGCGGGGAAGCGGCCGGATCATCAACATCTCCAGCGTCGCCGGGCGGCTGTCCACGCCCCTGATGGGGTGGTACTGCGCCTCCAAGCACGCCCTCGAGGCGGTCACCGACGCCCTGCGCATGGAGGTCGAGGGCGACGGCATCAAGGTCTCGCTGGTCGAGCCGGGGATGTTCGCCACCGAGGTCTGGAACGCCGCGAAGGAAGGCGGCTTCCCCGCAGCGAGCACCGCCCGGTACGCCGCGGCGTACGCCCGCGGGGAGGCGCTGGGTGCGCGCAGCCAGAACCTGCCCGATCCGGTCTGGGTGGCGCGCACGATCCGCATCGCCCTGACCAACCCCGTGCCGCTCGCCCGCTACGTCGTCGGCGCGGACGCGATCGGGGGGATCGTCGCCGAGACCCTGCTGCCGACGGCGCTGACCGACTACCTCAAGGCCATGAGCACCGGCCTGCGGTCCCCGCTCCGCCTGCCCTTCCTCCGCTAGGGGTGCCTGCGATGACCTTCACCGAGCGCCTGCGCGTCCCGCTGGCCGGCTGGCTCGCCGGCGCCGCCCTGGCCACCCTGCTCGCGGTGAGCATCCACAGCGGGGCCGACGGGTGGCGGGCGGTGGCGCCGTACGTCGTGGTCCCGCCCGTGGCGCTCGCCGTCCTCCTGTTCCTCTCGCGCCAGCAGGTCGAGGTCCGCGACGGGGTGCTGCATGTCCCCGGGGCCAGGGCTCCGCTGACCGCCTTCGGGCCGGTGGAGGTGCTGGACGGAGCGGGCCTGCGCGCGTGGCGGGGGGTCCGGGCCGACCGCAACGCGTTCGTGAGCGTCCGACCCTGGATGCGGACCGCGGTGCGCCTGCCCGTGGTCGACGCCGCCGACGACACGCCGTACTGGCTGGTCGGGACCCGTCGTCCGCTGGACCTCGCGGTCGCCGTGACGCCCGTGCCGAGCAATCCGTGATCGGCCTCCCCCCTGGCGTGGACGAGGCCGACGTCGCCTTCGCGGGCGTCGTCGGGCAGCGACGGCTGCTCGCCGAGGGGACCGTGACCAGTACCCAGCTGCTCGCGCTGTCGCTCTCGAGAATCGCGCGGCTGGACCCGCAGCTCGGGGCCTTCCGGACGCTGTTCGCCACCGCGCACGCGGAGGCTGCAGCGGCCGACCTCGCCCTGGCGGCGGGCGACGGGCGGCCGCTGCTCGGCGTGCCGGTCGCGGTGAAGGACAACCTTCCGCTAGCCGGTCACGACCCGCGCCAGGGCACCCGCTCCCCCGAGCCCCGCGCAGGTGCCGACGCCGAGATCGCCCGGCGCCTGCGGGCCGCCGGCGCCGTCATCGTCGGCTCCACCAACCTGCCCGAACTCGCCCTGTGGCCCTTCACCGAGAGCCAGGGGTACGGCGTGACCCGGAACCCGTGGGACCTCGACCGGACCCCCGGCGGCTCGTCGGGAGGCTCCGCCGCGGCCGTGGCTGCCGGTCTCGTCGCTGCTGCCCACGCCAGCGACGGAGGCGGCTCGATCCGCATCCCGGCTGCCTGCTGCGGCCTGGTCGGACTCAAGCCGTCCCGCGGCTTCGTGTCGCTCGCTCCGGACACCGAGCACTGGTACGGCCTGTCCTCAGCGGGGTGCGTGACCCGCACCGTGGCCGACACGGTCACCGTCCTCAACGTCCTGCAGGACCACCCGCTGGAGATCACCACGCCGGAGCCCCTGCACGTGGCGTGGACGCTGAAGACGCCGGTGCCCGCGCGCCTCCACGCCGAGGTCCAGGCTGCGCTCCACCGCACCCTGCGGCGGCTCGAGGACCTTGGCCACACCACCGTCGAGGCGGCCCCGTCGTACGCCGGGGTGCAGGAGTCGTTCCTCACGAGGTTCGCCGCGGGGGCGGCGCAGGACCTCGCGCGCCTGGCCGACCCGTCGGCCACGGAGCCCCGGACCCGCCTCGTGGCGGCCCTCGGCCGCCGGCTGCCGGCCCGGGCGGTACGCCGCGCCGTCCGTCTCGGGGAGCAGGCGGCGGCCCGGCCGCTGCCCGGCGACCTCCTCCTCACGCCGACGCTGGCCGGCCCAGCGTTCCCCGTCGGTGCCCTTCGCGGCCGCCGGACCCTGCTGCTGGCCGGCCGTCGCGTCCCCTTCACCCCGACGTGGAACGTGACCGGCCAGCCGGCGGTGTCGCTGCCGGCCGGGTTCACCCACGACGGCCTGCCGCTGGCCGTGCAGCTCATCGGTCCGGTCGGCAGCGAGTCGCTGCTGCTCTCGGTCGCTGCCCAGCTCGAGGACCGCACCGATCGTCGCCCGCCTGTCGCCTGACGGCAGCAGTGAACGGTCGGTAACGTCCGCGGCGTGACCCAGACCGCTCCCACCCGCGGCGCGGGGCTGGACGCGCTGCTCGCCGGTCGGCTGCGCCGGTCCCTGACCGGCAGCCTGCTCGCTGACCGGGTGGCCACGGTGGTGTTCGACGCCGGGCACAGCCAGTGGACCGTGGAGCTCGACCGAGGCCGCAGCCGGGTCCGCCGCGGTGCAGCCCGGTCGCCGACCCTGGTCGTCCGCGGGGGGGCCGACGTGCTGGCTGGGGTGGTGGCGGGACAGGAGTCCGGGGTCCGGGCCTTCCTGGCCGGGGACGTCACGATCCGCGGTGATCTCGGGTTGTCGCTCCTGCTGGACGGCATGTTCGACCACGGTCCCCACGGGGACCTCCGGCCCGCTCGCTTTCCGCGAGCCCGCGAGGTCACCGCCCTGGGCGTGCGCACGTCCTACCTCGAGGCAGGTCCGCCCGACGCGCCGCCCGTCCTGCTGCTGCACGGCCTCGGCGCCACCAACGCTTCCCTGCTCCCCTGCCTCGACGACCTGGCGACCGACCACCGGGTCCTCGCCCCCGACCTGCCCGGGTTCGGTCAGAGCGCGGCGCCGCGGGCGTCGTACTCGCCCGCATGGTTCGCCGCCTGGGTGCAGGCGTTCCAGCGCGCGGTCGGCGCCCGGCGCGCCGTCCTGCTGGGCAACTCCCTCGGCGGGCGCGTAGCGCTCGAGGCCGCCCTGACCCATCCCCGCGACGTGCGGGGCCTCGCGCTGCTCACCCCCTCACCGGCCTTCCGCCGGATGCGCACCCTGGCCCCCGCCCTGCGCCTGCTGCGCCCCGAGCTCGGCCTGCTCCCCGTGCCCGTGGCGCACCCGGTCGTCGTCGAGGCGATCCGCGCCATGCTGAGCCAGCCCGACCGGCTCCCCCCGACGTGGTACGCCGCCGCCGCCGACGAGTGCGTCCGTGTGCTGCGCTCCCCCGCTCATCGCGTGGCCTTCTGGTCGTGCAGCCGCCAGATCGTGCTCGAGCCGCCACACGGCCGCACCGGCTTCTGGGACCGGCTGCCCAGCCTGCAGCCACCGGCCCTGTTCGTGTGGGGGGACCGCGACCGCCTCGTCCCGCCAGCCTTCCACCGGCACGTCACCGACGCGCTGCCGGACGCCCGCTCCGTGGTGCTGCGGGACTGCGGCCACGTCCCGCAGTTCGAGCACCCCGAGGCGACGTCCGCTCTCGTGAGGGAGTTCCTGGCCGGTCTGCCCGCCTGATCAGGAGGGGCGTGCCCCGTCCTGCAGGCCCTGCAGCGCCGTCGCGGCCCAGCGGGCGGACTCGAGCGCCAACGTGACGACCGGGGCGAAGGCCAGCACCGCGAGTCGGTCGCTCTCGCTGAAGGCGTCGAGCTCCGTCGAGTCCACCTGCAGCACGCCCACCACCTCGCCGTCCGCGATGAGCGGGACGCCGTACCAGCTGCGGACCCCCTTCGAGGTCGACGCCGACCGCCGGCGTGCCGGCACCGTCGACGCGATGGTGATGTCCGGGAGGTACCGCGGATCGCCTGTCGCCGCGATCCCACCGGCCACGCCCTGACCCACCGGGATGCGCGCCCTCAGGGCTTCCTGCGTCGGTGCGGGTCGGGCTGCGGCGATCCGCACCTGACCGGCGTCGACGAGCAGCAGCGAGCCCCCGGTCAGGGCCACGACCGAGCCGAGCGCCTCCAGCGCGTGCTCGAGGACGCCATCGAGGTCGAGCCGACCGGTGAGCTGCCGGGCGCCGTCGAGCAGCAGCCGTGAGCGCACCAGCTCGGCATCCTCCCCGGTCGGCACGTCCAACGAACGGCGCGGCGACGGGACCAGCGGACCGACCGCACGTCGACGAAGGAGGAACTGCAGCTGCTCGGCCGAGCACGGCCGGGACAGCAGGTACCCCTGAACCCCGTCGCAGCCCAGAGCTCGCAGCATCTCGAGCTGCTCGTCGGTCTCCACGCCCTCGGCGATGACCCGCATGTCGAAGGTGTGCGCCATCGCCACCACGCCGCCGACGATGGCGGCGCTCCCGGCGTCCCTGCCGAGCCCCGTGATGAAGGACCGATCGATCTTCACCTGGTTCACCGGGAAGCGCGCCAGATAGGTCAGGCTGGCGTGACCGGTCCCGAAGTCGTCGATCGAGAGGTGGACGCCGAGGTCGCGCAGCTCGGCCAAGGTGACGACCACCGCGTCGACGTCACCGACCAGCACGGTCTCGGTGACCTCGAGGCACAGCCGCTCAGGGTCGAGGCCGGACACCCCGAGCTCCTCCTGAACGGTGCGGACGAACCCGTCCGAGGCCAGCTGACGCAGGCTCACGTTGACCGAGACGCTCGGCAGTCGACCCTGCTGGGCGGGCCAGCGCGCGGCATCGGCGAGCGACTGAGACAGCACCGACCGCCCCAGCTCGAGCACAAGGTCGCTCTGCTCCGCGACCGCGATGAACTCGGCAGCCGAGACGACACCGCGGGTCGCATCGTTCCAGCGGGCGAGCGCCTCCACCCCGGTGAGCTGGCCGGTGCGGACGTCGTAGATGGGCTGGTACGCGACCCGGATCTCCCCTGCCCGGACGGCCGCTCGCAGGTCGACCTCGAGCTCGTGGACGCGCACGACCGCATCGCGCAGCGCTGTGGTGAAGACGTGGTGCCGGCCGCCCCCGCGGGCCTTGGCGGCGTACATCGCGGTGTCGGCGTCGCGCAGGACGGTCTCCGCCGTGTCTCCGAGCCGTCCGAGGGCGATTCCCACGGAGGCGCCGACGGCGAGGTCCCCGCCGACCGCCAGGTGGACCGGGTCGCTGAGGGCCGTCAGCACGCGGTCCGCGATGGCCTGGCAGAGGGCGATGCTGGCGTGCCGCACGAGCACGACGAACTCGTCGCCGCCGATCCGCGCGACGAGGTCCTCGTGGCGCATCGCCTCCCTGAGTCGGATGGCCACCTGCACCAGGAGCAGGTCGCCCGCGGCGTGACCGAGGCCGTCGTTGACCACCTTGAAGCGGTCGAGGTCCAGGAAGAGCACGCCGACGTGCTCGTCCTCGGCGAGCGCGGCGTCCAGGCGGCTCAGGAGCAGGGTGCGGTTGGGCAGGTCGGTGAGGGCGTCGTGCGCGGCGGCGTGGGTGAGCATCGCCTGCGAGCGGCGCCGCTCGGTGACGTTCTCGATCTGGACGACGAGCCGCCGCGCTTCGCCAGGTCGGCTGGCCAGCAGCGAGGCGGAGACGTTGCCCCACCGCAGCCCGCCGTCCAGGCGGCGCAGTCGCACCTCGAGCCGGGTCGTGGGGGCGTCGTGGTCCAACCCCGCGAGCGCGCTGCGCAGGACGTCCCGGTCGAGCAGGTCGGCGAGGTCGGCCAGGTGCCGCCCTTCCAGGTCGCTGGGCTCGGCACCGAGCAGGACGGCCAGCGAACGGTTGGCCTGCACGATCCCGTCTCGCTCATCCACCAGGGCCATGCCGATGGAGGCCTCCGCGAACGCGGTCGCGAACTGCTGCTCGGCACGACGGACCCGCGCGCTGCCGCGCATCCACACGGCGCGCACCGCGATGGCAGGGGCGGCGAACAGGGCGCAGAGCAGCCACACCTGCAGCACGGGAACCACGTGGCCCTCGATGTCCTGCTGCGGCCAGAGCGACGCGACGACCGCCACGGGCACGACCGACATGGGGACGCCCCGCAGGCCGTAGCGGACGGGGCCGGCGAGCAGCACCCACATCCCGAACAGCGTGCCGGCGCCCCGGACGTCGTGAAAGGCCAGGAGGTACGCCGCGAAGACGGCAACGTCCCCGTAGGTCGACCAGCGGCCAGCGCGGAGCGCTGCGTGCGGGGTCCGGATGGCGGCGATGCGGAACGCCGCGCCCAGCGACAGGGCCGCGAGCAGGACGGTGACCAGCAACGGCCAGGGCGTGGAGATCGGCAGCGTGAGCAAGGTGATCGCGGAGACGACGAGGACGCAGCAGCGCAGGACCGCGAGCGCCGCCTCGAGCCGGGCGTCCGGGTTCCCCTCGGCCAGGCGGGCGAGGGCCCGTCGGGCGTTGTCGACCACAGGACCTCCCCGCTCTCGGGTACATCGGGAGCCAGCGGCTCGTCACCGACGGTATGTCCCGGTTCACCGATCGTGCATGACCAGAACGGAGGGTCCCGGGGGCCCGAAAGGACTAGCCCGTCCCGCGCCGCGCGGGCGACGTGCCCGGCCGGAGTGCGGCCGTCAACGTCGCACCGAGGCCCCGCGTCTCCCGGCGGTTGAGCTCGGCGCCCAGCACGGCACCGGCCAGGAACGGCACGAGGGACGCGAGGTTGGCACGCAGTCGACGCACCAGCCGGCGGCGCACCCGCAGCCGGGCCGCGGCGCTCAGGACGCCGGTCAGCGATGCGTCACCGGTCTCGTCCGCCGGCCGCCGCGCGGCCCAGGACAGCAGGTAGGCCAGCAGCACCTGCGCGCTGCTCCCCTGTGGCACGCGCCCGTAGACGACGTGCAACTCGGCGACCAGGCGCAGCTCGACGCCGACCACCGCAACGGTCTCGGCGACGACCTGGGCGGGAGCCGCGAGCAAGGTGGGCGGGGCGGCGAGCTCGACCGCCGCCAGTGCACCAGCAGCGGCGCCGATCGCTGCCGTGGCCTTGGCCGCAGCGGAGATGAGGGCTGCGGCGAGCTCGTCCCCCGAGAGCCCGCCGTGCTCCTGTCGCAGGGCCAGCAGGCTGCGCACCGGCAGGTGCGGCACGACCCCGACGAGCAGGTCGTCCAGCAGCCGGTCGGCGGCCCCGCCCAGCGCGGGCAGGCGGGAGCCGTCGGTCAGGCGCACTCGCGACAGATCAGCCGGCCACCCTTGTCGGAGGCGAGCTGGCTGCGGTGGTGCACCAGGAAGCACGAGGAGCAGGTGAACTCGTCCAGCTGCTTGGGCAGGACCTTGACGGTCAGCTCCTCGCCGGACAGGTCGGCGCCAGGCAGCTCGAGCGCCTCGGCGAGGTCGGTCTCGTCGACGTCGACGCTGCTGGACTGGGCCTCGGCGCGGCGCGCCTTGAGCTCCTCCAGGCTGTCCTCTCCGAGATCATCGGCCTCAGAGCGTCGGGGGGTGTCGTAGTCGGTGGCCATGCGGGGGCTCTCCTTCGTTCGCATCCGGCGCGGGGACAACGCACAGGTGCGCGTTCTTGTGCCCGGCAGACGCAAAGTGACCCACCGGTGTGGAGCGGCAGAGGGTAGCCCCTCGTGCTGGCTACTGCGCCGCGGCGCCGTACGCCCCCCAGAGTAGGTCGGTGAGGCGGGCCGCCAGGTCATCTCGCGACAGCGCGCCTGACTCGAGCCACCAGTCGCCGGCTGCCTGCACCATGCCCACGATGGACGCGGCCCACAGCGGCGCGCGAAGGTCGTCGGCCGCCAGGTCCAGCTCGTGCGCGATGCCCGCAGCGAGCAGGTCCTGCAGCTTCGCGACGAACCCCCGCACGGGCGTGGTGGCGACGTCGTCCGACTGCACGAGGAAGCGGTAGACCTGCGGTTCGGACTCGATCACGCTCAAATACGTGCCGATCGTGCGGTTCACACGGTCGCGGGGCGGCCCTCCCGCGGTCAGCGCGACGACCAGCGCGTCGAGCAGCCGGTCGGTGTGCCGCTCGGCGAGGGCGGCGTACAGCCCGCTCTTGTCCCCGAAGTGGCGGTAGAGGATCGGCTTGGTGATGCCCGCCTCGGCCGCGATGGTCGTCATGGAGGCCGAGGCGCCGTCGCGCTGCACGACCAGGTCCGCCGCCGCGAGGAGCTCCTCGCGGCGGGCGGTCCGGTCCTGCACGACGGTCATGCGGCGTGGCTCATGAGATGAAGATCACGGGATCTGGTGACCGGAGATGGCCCGGCTGATGATGAGCCGCTGGATCTCGCTCGTGCCCTCGAAAATCGTGTAGATCTTGGCGTCGCGGTGCCAGCGCTCCACGGGGTACTCCCGGGTGTAGCCGTTCCCGCCGAGGATCTGGATGGCCTTGTCCGTGACCTCGACGGCGGTCTCCGCGGCGTAGAGCTTCGACATCGAGCCCTCCCCTGCGGTGAAGGGGACGCCGTTGCGCCCCATCCACGCCGCGCGCCACACCAGCAGGCGCGAGGCGTCGATCTTGGTCTTCATGTCGGCGAGCTGGAACGCGATGCCCTGGTTCTGCACGATCGGGCGGCCGAACTGCTCACGGGTCTTGGCGTAGTCGAGGGCGTACTCGTAGGCCGCGCGCGCCACGCCGACGGCCTGGGCACCGACCGACGGGCGCGAGGACTCGAAGGTCGCCATCGCTGCCTGGCCGCCCTTCTCGCGGGCGCTCTGCAGCGACTCCCCGCGGGCCAGCGCCGCCTGACGCTCACGCGCCTTGGCCAGGCGCGCGTCCAGCCGCTCCTTGCCCCCGAGCAGCTGGCTGCCGGGGATGCGGCAGTTGTCGAGGATGACCTCGGCGGTGTGGGAGGCCCGGATGCCGTGCTTCTTGAACTTCTGCCCCATCTCCAGGCCGCGGCCCTTGGCGTCCGGCCCGATCACGAACGACGCCTGGCCGCGCGCCTTGAGCTCGGCGTCGACGGAGGCGACGACGACGTGCACGTCGGCGATGCCACCGTTGGTGATCCACGTCTTGACGCCGTTAAGGACCCACTCGTCGGTCTTCTCGTCGTACACCGCGGTGGTCTTCATCGACGAGACGTCGGAGCCGGCGTTGGGCTCGGAGACGGCCAGGGCGCACATCTTGAGGTCGCCCGGCGTGCCGAAGCACTGCGGCGCCCACTCCCCGAGCTGCTCGGGCGTGCCGTTCGCGAGGATGCCCGCCAGGCCGAGGGTGGTGCCGACGATCGCCAGACCGATGCCGGAGTCGCCCCAGAACAGCTCCTCCATCGTGATGGGCAGGCTGATGCCGGTCGGGTCGCCCCAGATGCTGGCGAAGAAGTCGAGGGAGTAGATCCCGGCCTTGGCCGCCTCCTCGATGATCGGGTAGGGCGTCTCCTCCCGTTCGTCCCACTCGGACGCGGCCGGGCGGATGACCTCCGAGGCGAACTCGTGCAGCCACTTCTGCAGGGTCTTCTGGTCCTCGTTGAGCTCGAGGGTGAAACCGGTCATGTGAGCTGCTCCTGGGAGTAGGTGTTACCTGCGGTAACAGTGCAGGGCGGCACGGCAGGCTGTCAAGCGCACGTGGCAGGGCTCACCCCGTGTCAGCGTTGACTTCGGTTACCAACGGGTAACACCTTGAGGTGATGACCCCGGTGACCGTCGACGAGCTTCCCCTGCACGGCAACCTGGTGCGCTACGCCCGCGCCGGCGAGACCGGCCCGGTCGTCGTCCTCGTCCACGGGATCGCCTCCCGGGCCGCGCAGTGGCACCAGGTCATGCACCTGCTCGGCGACGGCTTCCAGGTCATCGCCCCGGACCTGCTCGGGCACGGCCTGTCGGCCAAGCCGCGGGGGGACTACTCCCTGGGCGCCCAGGCCTGCGGCCTGCGCGACCTGCTCGCCTCCCTCGGCCACGACCGCGTCACGCTGGTCGGCCACTCCCTCGGCGGTGGCATCGCCATGCAGTTCGCCTACCAGTTCCCGGAGCGGGTCGAGCGGCTCGCCCTCGTCAACGCCGGTGGGCTCGGGACCGAGGTCTCGCCGTTCCTGCGCGCCGCGACCCTGCCCGGCGCCGAGCTGGTCCTGCCTGCCATCACCTCCTCGTGGGTCCGGGCGCTCGGTCGCGGTCTCGACAAGGTCGTCGGCGGGCACCTGCCGGCGACGGTGCGCGAGACGCTCCTGAGCTACGGCTCCCTGGGCGACCCGGCGACCCGCGAGGCGTTCCTGCACACCGCCCGCTCCGTCATCGACGTCCGGGGCCAGCGCGTGGACGGGCGCGACCGGCTCTACCTCGCGGTCGACCTGCCGCTGCTCGTCGTGTGGGGCGCCAAGGACGCGATCATCCCCGTCTCACACGGCCAGGGTGTGGCCGACGCCGTCCCCACCGCCCGCTTCGAGCTGTTCGAGGACGCCGGCCACTTCCCGCACCTCACCGAACCCGCGCGACTGGCCCGCCTCCTGCGCGACTGGCACACCTCGACCCAGCCCGCGCAGCTCGACGCGAGCAGCCTCACCTCGCGCCTGCGCACCCCCGCCGCGCCCCCGGTACGCGCCGTGCCCTCGCACGCGCTCTGACGGCGGCTACGACGCGAGGCGCTTGGCCTCGAGCTGTTGCGCCTGCTCCAGGGTCGCTCCGGTGCTGGCGCAGCGAGCCTTGGCCTCGCCGCCCTGGTCACCGCCCGCGTAGTCGTCGATGAAGGCGTCGATGCGCGCGTCGGCGGGCCCGGCGGTGATCAGCTGCAGGCCCCAGGCCGTCACCACGACGGGCGCGTCCTGCCCCGGGTACGGGCTCACGAGGACGAACTCGCTGTTGCGCTCCGCCCGCCCGGTGACCGCGGCGACGTCGGCCGGCGACAGGTCGGGTCGGTAGGTCACCCACACCCCGCCGTGCTCCATCGAGTGGACGGCGAACATGTCCGGCACCGGGACGTCGTAGGCACGGCACGTCACCCAGACCGGGTTGTGCTTGCCTCCGACGGCCGGCGACTGCGGGTAGGTCGGGACCGCCTCGCCGTCCTTGAGGTGGTCGTGGCTCAGGCCGGGGTACACCTGGACGCCCTCGATCGTCGGACTCGGGGCGGGGGTCGCCGCGCTGCCTCCGGAGCAGGCCCCCAGCAGCACGGGAAGGCTCAACAGGAAGGTCAACGAGGCGTACGGTCGGCGCATCCTGCCGAGCGTAATGGCGCGGCTCAGAAGAGCAGCGTCGCGGTGCCGGCGGGCTGGGAGAAGGGCACCTGCGCGGCGCCGTTGCCGGCGACGTCGGTCAGCGTGGCGGCCGGCAGGAAGCCGGTGACCGGCGCCGCGGACCCGGTGACGGTCGCGCACACCGTCTTCTTGCCCTTGGCCGTGCAGCCCACCTGCTGGCCCACCGTGAAGACCACCGTGCGGCGGTCCGCCGACAGCGACAGCAGGCCGCTGAGGGTGACCGTGCTCTTGGCGCTGTTGTAGTCCCCGCCCGGGTCGAACGTGGACCCCGGGGCCGTGAGGCCGGTGATGGCCGCGAGCGTCCCGGAGCGTCCCTGGGCGCGGCTGAGGGTCAGCGTCTGGGCCCCGGTGGGGACGGCGGCCATCGGCTCGTCGAACTGCACCTCGATCGAGTCGCCCACCTCGACGTCGCCATCGGTCAAGGCTGGGCCCGTCGCGACGGCCCGGACCGCGAGGACCAGCGGTGCCGTCCGGTCCAGGACGTACGCCTCACCGACGACGTGCCCGCGCAGGCTGTTGCCCGCGAGGTCGACGATCGTCCCGTCCCCGAGGCTGGACACGCCCAGGGTGCCGTCCCCTGCCCCGGTGCCGGCGGCGAGCGTCCAGGCGGTGGGGCCGCCACTGACCGCCGACGGCCGGGCGGCGATGCCGGTAAGGCCGCTGCTGGTCAGCGCGAAGTCGGTCGGGTCGACACCGGTCACGGGCTCCGAGAGCGTCGCGGTCCACAGCACGGTGGCCGCGTTCGTCGGCGCCGGGGTCTGCCGGACCAGGCCGGTGAGGACCGGCGCCGCCGTGTCCACGGTGAGGGAGAGGGCACCGGACAGGGCGGACGACGTGCCGTTCATCGTGGCGCGCACCGTCACCTGGTAGCTGCCGTCCGGCAGCGGCACGGCCAGGCTGTAGCTGGTCTGGGCGGCCCCGAGGACCTGGCTCGCCCGGACGACGCCGTCGATGAGCAGCAGCACCGTGCTCCCCGCGGGGGCGGTCCCGGTGGCGCGCGGCACGGCGACGGAGGTCACCCCGTCGGTCGCGGAGCTGCCGGTGTCGTCGCCCGGGGCAAGCACGGGGGTGGACGGCTTCGCGACGAACACCGTCACCGTGGCCGTCGAGCTGACCGCGCTCAGCGACGTCCAGCTGCCCAGCAGGACCCGTACCCGGAAGGCGTAGGTCCCGTCCTGGGCGGGCGTGTGCGTGCAGGTCCGGGCGGTGGACGGGCCGCACACCGTGGTCCAGGCACCGCTGCCGGCGACCTCGCGCTCCAGGGCGTACGTCGGGGCGCTGCCGGCGGGGGCGGTGGCCGCGGCCGGCCAGGCGAGGCTGAGGGTCGCCCCGGCCTGGGCGACCGTCGGCGCACCGCCGGCGACCAGGTTCGCGGTCGCGGCGAGGGAGGTGGCCGAGCCGCTGGTCGACCAGAAGGCGTGGGCGGTGCCCGAGCTCAGTGCGACGGGCAGGACGCCGCAGCTCAGGGCCAGCAGACGAAGACGGGTCCGGTTCACACCAGGGTCCGGCCGTGCGCGGTGAAGCTCAACGGGAAACTGGCTCGGCGGCAGCCGTCCTGGTTGCGGCGGGTCTCGAGCAACTCGATCCGCAGGTCGAGGTCCCGGCTGCCGCCCGGCCCGAGCGTCAGCGGCCGGCCGGTGCCGGCGGTGTACGGCGTGACGTGGAGGTTCTCCCGCCCACAGGTGCCTCCGGCGTCGCCCCAGGTGACCTCCACGCCGAGCAGCGCCACCTCCGACAGCCCCGGGCCGTTGGTGACGCGGATCCGCACCAGCTTCGGCTCGCCGGGCACCAGGCCGAGGTCCTGCGACGGCGTGAGCTGCACGACGCTGAGGGAGGAGCCCCCCGAGGTGCCCAGCGTCTGCTCCTGGGTGGCGGCGGCGGTCTCCGACTGCCCGCGGAACCAGCCGGTCCACTCCCCCGTGCCGCTCGCCATGCCGACGAGCATGCCCAGCAGCAGGAGGGCGACGGCGGCGAGGCGGCGCGAGCGGCGGGGCACGGGGGCCTTCCTGGCGGGTCAGGCACACCGACCGGTGCCCTGCGGGCACCGGTCGGTGGCGTTCGGCTGCGGTGCCGGGTGGCTACGCGGCGACGTACTCGAGGACGAGCGACGCGCCCTTGCAGCCGTCCTGGTTGGTGGCCTTGTTCACAAAGGACAGCGAACCGGCGACGTACGTGACCGTCGCGCCGGCCGCGATGTCCGTGGCGACGGCGGTCGTGTTGGGGACGAACGAGTAGTTGGAGGCGTCGCAGGTCAGACCGGTCGCCGGCGTGACCGACTTGATCGACGGGGTGAGCGACTGCACGAAGGCGCTCTGCGCGCTGGTGTTCTGGATGGTCACGGTGACGGGCTGGGCCGTCGCGCCCGGGAAAAGCTCGGTGAGGGTGGTCGTCTGCGTGATGACCATGCCGGTGACGCCAGCCGACGTGGCGGCGGCGCCGGAACCCGTGCCGTTGGTGGAGAAGTACGACCAGGCGAGGCCGGAGGTCCCTCCCAGCGCGAGAAGCGCAGCGACGGCAACGGCAGCGGACCTCTTGGTGGCACGGTTCATCGGGGTGGGGCCTCTCGAGCTGGGTGGGTGCACGGGTCGTGCTCCCTAGTCATCGGTAGCCCGAGATGACTACGAACAGCATCGATAGGCGGAGCCTGCATGCCCGTCTTTTGGGCCGAATGGCGGAAGGCTACGGCGCGAGGACCTGCTCGCCCTTGCCGAGCACGACGATCCCCGCGTCGGTGATCCTGAACCCCCGCGCCCGGTCCTGCTCGGGGTCCACCCCGACGGACGCCCCCGGCCAGACGATGACGTTCTTGTCGAGGATCGCGTTGCGGACGGTGGCACCCTGGCCGATGTCGACGCCGTGCATGAGCACGCTGGAGTCCACCGACGCGCGCGAGTGCAGACGCACTCCCGGGCTGAGCACCGACCGCCGTACCTCGGCCCCGGACACGATGACGCCCTGGCTGACGAGCGAGTCGATGGCGCTGCCGGTACGGCCCGGCTCGCTGTGTACGAACTTCGCCGGCGGGAGCGCCGGGACGCTCGACAGGATCGGCCACTTCCGGTTGTAGAGGTTGAAGACCGGGTGCACCGAGACCAGGTCCATGTGCGCGTCGTAGTAGGCATCGAGGGTCCCGACGTCACGCCAGTAGTGCTGGTCGCGTTCGGTCGAGCCGGGGACGTCGTTGTCGTTGAAGTCGTACACCTCCGCCGAGCCGTTCTCGACGAGCATCGGGATGATGTTGCCGCCCATGTCGTGGACGGAGCCCTCGTCCCCTGCGTCGACCTTGACGGCCTCGAGCAGTGCCTCGGTGCTGAAGACGTAGTTGCCCATGGAGGCGTACACCATGCTCGGGTCGTCGGGCAGACCGGGCGGGTCGGACGGCTTCTCGAGGAACGCGTCGATGCGGCGGCCGTCACTGGTCTGGATCACGCCGAAGCCCTTCGCCTCGGCCTTCGGGATCCGCAGCCCGGCGACCGTCACGCCGGCGCCGCTGGCGATGTGCTGCTCGACCATCTGCCGGGGGTCCATGCGGTACACGTGGTCGGCGCCGAACACCACGACGTGGTCGGGCTGCTCGTCGTACACCAGGTTGAGGCTCTGGTGGATGGCGTCGGCGCTGCCAGCGAACCACTGCGGTCCGAGCCGCTGCTGCGCGGGCACGGGCGTGACGTAGTTGCCGAGCAGCGTCGACATCCGCCAGGTGGTCGTGATGTGCCGGTCGAGGGAGTGCGACTTGTACTGCGTGAGCACGACGATGCGCAAGTAGCCGGCGTTCACGAGGTTGGACAGCACGAAGTCGACGAGCCGGTAGATCCCTCCGAAGGGCACCGCCGGCTTGGCACGGTCGGCGGTGAGCGGGTTGAGTCGCTTCCCCTCACCACCGGCGAGGACGATTCCGAGGACACGCGGGTCAGCCATGGTTTGAGTCTCTCCCACTAGGTTCGCGGTCATGCGCATCGGTCTGCTGACACGCGAGTGGCCCCCCGAGATCTACGGCGGGGCGGGCGTGCACGTCGAGTACCTCACCCGGTCTCTGCGCGCGCTCGTCGACGTCGACGTCCACGCCTTCGGCGGCGAGGGCGCAACGGTCCACGCGCCCGATCCGGGCCTTGCCTCCGCCAACGCGGCCCTGCAGACGCTCTCGGTCGACCTGCGGATGGCGGCGGCGCTCGAGGGCTGCGACGTGCTGCACTCCCACACCTGGTACGCCGACCTCGCCGGCCACCTCGGGGCGTTGATGTACGACGTCCCGCACGTCGTGACCACGCACTCCCTCGAGCCCGACCGGCCCTGGAAGGCCGAGCAGCTCGGGGGTGGGTACCGCGTCTCGTCGTGGGCGGAAAAGGCCGCGCTGCACGACGCCGCTGCGGTCATCGCGGTGTCGGAGGGGATGCGTGACTCGGTCCTTGCGGCGTACCCGACCCTGGACCCCGCGCGCGTGCAGGTGGTGCACAACGGCGTCGACACGACGGAGTACGCGCCGGTCGCCGCTGTCGACGTGCTCGAGCGCCTCGGGGTGGATCCCTCGGTGCCCTATGCGATGTTCGTCGGCCGCATCACCCGGCAGAAGGGTGTCGAGGCGCTCCTGCGCTCCGCTGCCTCGTGGCCGGGGCAGCTCGTGCTCTGCGCGGGCTCGCCGGACACGCCGGAGATCGGTGCGTCGGTGTCCTCGCTGATCGCCGAGCTGCAGGCGTCGCGTCCGGGGGTCTTCTGGTTCGCTGACATGCTGCCGCGAGCCGAGGTGATCCAGCTGCTGTCACACGCGACCGTCTTCGTCTGCCCGTCGGTGTACGAGCCGCTCGGCATCGTCAACCTGGAGGCCATGGCTTGCGGTACGGCGGTCGTCGCCTCCCGCGTCGGGGGCATCCCCGAGGTGGTCACCCCCGGAACCGGCGAGCTGGTCGACCTCGGGGACGGCTTCGAGTCACGACTGGCCACAGCCGTCTGCGCCCTGCTTGAAGACCCCGCGCGGGCGGCCGAGCTCGGCGAGGCAGGACGTACGCGGGCGGTGTCGTCGTTCGGCTGGGACGCGATCGCGGCGCGGACCGTCGAGGTCTACCGGTCCGTGCTCTAGCGGCTGACGAGTTGGGCCCTGGCCTGCTTCACCTGGAGCGGCGTGCCGGGTCCGGTCGTGGTCGCCGTCCCGATGACGGGTCGCGCCGGGCCTCCGTCAACGGTGTAGGTCCCGCTCCACGTGATCACGACGTACGGCGCCACCCGGCCGGCGCTCTGGTAGGTGTGCTGGACGTCGAGGGTGCCTTCGCGTCCGGGCCCCTGGTCGAGGGCCTTCGTGCCGTCACCGAAGTACCAGTCGTAGCGCTCCGGCGTCGCGGTGATCCGGACGCTGTGGCCAAGGATGGTCACCGGGTCGAGCCGGTAGGTCGTCGCCGTGGTGTGGAAGCCGGTCTCGTAGTTCACCAGCGTGCTGCCCTTCGGGTCGCTGACGGCGACGCCCTTGAGGACGATGAGGTCCTGGAAGTCGCCGGCCAGGACGCCCCCGATGGCGGCCAGCGGTGGGACACCCGCGTCGCGGGGCCCGAGGCAGTAGGTGCCGGGTGACTGCGTCCAGCCAGGGGCCACGACCTTGCCGGTGGCGCGGTCCACGGTCGCCTGGTAGCGCCAGAAGTTCACGAGGCCCTGGCCCGGGGGCTGGCACGTCGTGACGGCAGCGCCGCAGAGGGAGCCGTCGCCGGTCCGGCTGTTTCCGGTGCATGTTGGCGTGTAGTCATAGATGACGTACGTGTCCGGGAACCGGTGACACTGGATGCATGCCCGGAGGGATTTGGCCTTGGTCCGACGCTCCCTGAGCTTGCCGAGCTATCCACTCCGAACGACCCGGACTTCGGCAATCTCTTGCACTGCGATGCGTCGTATCCACAAACGTCCACCGAATCGTGCCGTGCGCGAAGACGCCACGCTCTCTGCTTGGAAAATACCGAAAGGTGACATGACGACCAGTGCGGCACCGCAAAGCACCATGGTTCGCCAACGAGGCATCACGCATCCGCCACCTTAAGGACGAGCCCACCCATTGCGTGACCAAACGAGCGTCAGGGTCACGTTGTATCGAGGCGTCGCGGCAAGACGTTGCGTCACCTGCCCGGAAGCTCGTACGACCCTGCGCTGGTGCGTCCAGAGTCAGCGATACGCCGATGTGCCCACCCTGCTCCTCGGGTGCTTCGGCGAAGATCACACGGACACGATGTGCCCTCGATCCGCTCTCCATCGGCAGCGAGTTCTGCGCTGCAGACTGCTCGAACGTCCTTGCACGTTCCACATGCTGGTCTGCATAGCCCCTGCAGGAGCGTCGAGGATCAGCGCCTCGCGAAAGCGCGATCAACCTGCTCGTAATAGAAGCGAGCAAACGCTACGGCTCCGAACGAGTCCCGCGTCCGCGCGGCAGCAGGGACGTCGTCGCGGATGACCGCCGCCGAGGTCCGCCAGTCGGCGTCGCCGTACCCAGCGTCGGCAGCGACACGGGCGCCGAGCCACTCCCGCCGGAGCACCCGCGCGAGTCCCAGCATGAGAACGCACCAAACAGGCCGGAACCGAGGCGTTCGCTTCACGCGCCGGAGAGATACCGATTTCGGCCAGCATTGTCGCGCCCGGGGTTGTGGACAAGACAGCCTCAGAACCGACTGTCCACAGTCCGCGGAAGCCGCTGCACGAAAATGTCGGCTCTAGCATCTATGTTCGAGGGATGGACGAAGCCCTGAAGGAGCGGAAGCGAGCGGTGCTCGACCTGCTCGCCGCGCTCGAGGACCAGGATGCGCGTCTGTTTGCGGCCAAGGCCAGGGCCCTCGTGGAGCTCCACGACATCTGTCACGCGCAGCCCACCGAAGAGAGGGCCACGCAGTTCATCGCCCTCGACATCGCCGTGGCGTGCGACATCGCCCAGAGCACCGCGACGGTGCGTCTGCACCGTGCGCAGCACCTGATCCACGACCTTCCCGACACCCACCGTGCCTGCGAGCAGGGGTGGCTGAGGATCGGTCAGGCCCTCGCAATGATGCAGGAGACCGAGGGGCTCCCCCGCGAGATCTGCCGACACGTCGAGCAGCGAACCCTCGATGCGATCCGCGGCCTCACCAGCGGCGACAGCAGGCGCCTCATCAAGCGGGCCGTCGTCCAGGTGGACGTCGAGAACACCAGCCGTCGCCGCGACCACCAAGCCAAGCAGCGACGCGTCTGGAGCAGCCCGCGTCCCGACGGCCGGGCAGTCGTCGGCGCCGAGCAGTCAGCTGAGGACGCCGGAGCGTTCCTGCGCGGCTTGACCGCCCTCGCCCGAAGCGTCAACGCCGCCACAGACCCTCGCACCCTGGACCAGCAGCGCGCGGACCTGTTCGCGCTGCTGCCACAGTTCGCGCTGTCCCATCTCGGAACCAGCGGAACCAGCTTCCGGGAATTCCTCGGCCAGGCCACCCCCGGCAACCCGCTGAGCGACACTCGCGCGCGCCAGCTCCAGGCCGTCATCCTCGTTCCCGTCGAGACCGCGCTCGACCTCAGCGACCATCCCGCCGAGCTCATCGGCTACGGGCCTATCAGCGCCGACCACGCCCGCGACCTGCTGACCAGCGCCGAGCTCCGCAAGGCCTGCACCGATCTCCGAACCGGCCGCATCATCGCCCTGGAGGACCCGATCTCGACCCCGCCCGCCCATCGGGGTGACACCGCGGCGCGTCGAGCGATGCCCGGCACGGGTGCGCTCAGCGGCGTCCTGCTCGACATGATCGACCGCACCACCCCCGCCGAGACCCGCCGCGAGCACCGCCACGACCCCAGCCGGGGGCTCGCCGACCTCATCCGTCTGCGGGACACCCGCTGCGTCGGTCCCGGCTGCTCCCAGCCCGCGCACCTGTGCGACCTCGAGCACCTCGTGCCCCACCCTGAGGGTCCGACGAGCGCAGACAACCTGGGTCCCGCCAGTCGACGCTGCCACAACGCCAAGACGTACGGCGGGTGGGTGCTCGAGCCACACCCCGACGGCAGCGTCACCTGGACCAGCCCGCTCGGCACGATCCACCACCGACCACCACGCACGCAGCCGCCAGACCTGAGCAACCTCGCCCCGCGTCACCTGCGGCGGCCACCCCAGGAACGAGCAACCAGCAGCGGGGACGGAGACGAGGCACCCGGACCCGAGCTGCCCTTCTGAGCACCGCCCGAGCTCACCCGTGCGCGAGTCCAGCCCCCGCACGACCAGCACACCCCTACCCCAGCGGGTCCGCATCGGCGTCCACCGACACCAACAGGTCATGCAGCTGCGCGAAGACCGCGGGCCCCGCCGCGACGACCAGGTCGAACCCCGCCGGACGGCCACCGAGTCCCGCCACCACCGCCCCGGCCTCGGTGGCGATCAGGCCGCCCGCGGACAGGTCCCACGGCGAGAGCCCCTGCTCGTAGTACGCGTCCAGCCGCCCCGCGGCCACCCCGCAGAGGTCCAGCGCCCCGGCCCCCAACCGCCGGATGTCGCGCACCAGCGGCAGGAGCACCGGCAGCGCCCGAGCCTGCGCCGCGCGCCGGCGGGCGTCGTACCCGAAACCGGTCCCGACCAGCGCCCCCGACAGCTCAGCAACTGCGGAGCACTGGAGAGCCGCCCCGTTCACAACCGCACCCCCGCCCCGCACCGCCTGGAACAACTCGTTCTTGGACGGGTCGAACACGACCCCCACGACCGACCCGGAGGCGTCCTCCACACCGATCGAGACCGCCCACTGACCGATGCCGTAGAGATAGTTGACCGTCCCGTCGATCGGGTCGATGACCCACCGGACCCCTGACGTCCCGTCCGAGCCCGCGCCCTCCTCACCGAGCAGCCCGTCCGCCGGCCGCGCCGTGCGCAGCGCCGTCACGAGCAGCGACTCGACCGCCTGGTCGGCCTCCGTCACGACGTCGGTCGGCGAGGACTTGGTGTCCAGCACGCCGATCCCCTCGCGCATCGACAGCGCCAGGGCGCCGGCCTCCCGCGCCAGACCGGTCGCCAGGGCCAGGGTTGCGTCGAGATCCACCTGGTCATGCTGTCAGAGCCCGAGCCAGCTCCAGCTCCCCACGCAGCCCGGCAGCAGCC
Source organism: uncultured Actinomycetota bacterium (assembly GCA_963760125.1). Classification (GTDB taxonomy): domain Bacteria; phylum Actinomycetota; class Actinomycetes; order Mycobacteriales; family SCTD01; genus RYN-111. The sequence goes on from CAVXBV010000014.1 coordinate 283,269, forward strand.
CCCGCCACGACGACCGGTGGTTCCTGTGGCAGGCTGGGCCGCGAAGTAGAACGCCATTCGGTTTGGCCCGCCCGGGCACCCGACGAGAAGGGCACGACGACGTGGACCTGACCTTCAGCACGAGCGACGAGGACTTCCGGTCCGAGTTCCGCTCCTGGCTCGACACGAACCTGCCGCAGGACATGCGCACCCTCGCGTGGTGGCGCGGCAAGAGCGACGACGAGCAGTTCCAGATCCGGCGCGACTGGGAGGCCAAGAAGGCCGAAGCCGGGTTCTGCGGCATCCAGTGGCCCACGGAGTACGGCGGTCGCGGCGGGACCCCGACCATGAAGGCGATCTACGACGAGGAGATGGCCAAGGCCAACGCCCCTCGGACCGTGAACCCCCTCGGCCTCGCGTTCCTCGGCCCGACGGTCATGGCGATCGGTACCGACGAGCAGAAGCGCGACATCATCAAGCCGCTGCTGCACACCGAGACCATCTGGTGCCAGGGCTTCTCCGAACCCGCCGCCGGCTCCGACCTCGCGGCGCTCCAGATGAAGGCCGAACCGCAGGGCGACCACTACGTCCTCAACGGCCAGAAGATCTGGACCACCAACGCCATGCACGGCGACAAGATCTTCACCCTCGCGCGCACCAGCAGCCCCGACGGTGGCAAGCGCCACGCCGGCATCTCCATGCTCCTGGTCGACATGCACCAAGAGGGCGTCGACGCACGGCCGCTCAAGCAGATCACCGGTGAGAGCGAGTTCGGCGAGGTCTTCTTCACCGATGCCCTCTGCCCGCAGACCGAGGTCCTCGGCGGTGAGGGCAACGGCTGGATGACCGCCATGCTCCTGCTGTCGTTCGAGCGCGGCAGCAGCGCGATCGGTCAGTACACCGAGTTCAAGGGGCAGTGGGAGGAGGTCGCGCAGATCGCGCGCACCGTCGACCGCAACGGCGGCAAGGCCGTCGACGACCCGGTGATCCGCCAGCAGCTGGCGAACAGCCTCATCGAGCTCGAGTGCCTGAAGTACCACTCCTGGCACGTGCTCACCCAGTCCAGCCAGGGCAAGGACCTGGGCTTCGAGGCCAGCATGACCAAGATGATGTGGAGCGAGACCTTCCGCAAGGTCAGCGACACCTACGAGGCCGTGCTCGGCAGCGCCTTCCAGGTGCCGGACCCGCAGCCGGGTCTGTCCCTGGAAGAGCTCACGACCATGGCCCTGTGGTCCCGCTCCTGCACGATCTGGGGCGGCAGCCAGCAGGTCCAACGTTCGATCGTCGCCGAGCGCGTGCTCGGCCTGCCGAGGTAGGGGAAGCCATGAAGTTCCAGCTCACCGACGAGCAGCGCGCCCTCCAGGACGCCGTCCGCTCCTACCTCGGCGACCGGTTCGGCCAGCAGCAGATCCGCGCCTTCTACGACGACGTGACGTCCGACGGCATCCCTGAGGGGCTGTGGAAGGCGATCGGCGAGCAGGGCTGGCTGGCCGTGCTCGTACCCGAGGAGCACGACGGGATCGGCCTCGGCCTGCTCGACGCTGCGGTCATCGCGCGCGCCTTCGGTGCCGCGACGGTGCCCGGCCCCTGGCTCGGGACGATCCTCACCGGCGAAGCGCTTCGGCTGGCCGGATCGCCTGACCAGCAGGCGAAGTGGCTCCCCCGCCTCGCCGCCGGCGAGGTCAAGGGCGCGGTGGCCCTGTTGGCCCGCGGGTCCGACAGCCTCCCGCCCGCGACCGCGTCGAACGGCACGCTGTCCGGCGACCTCGGCCTGGTCGAGTACGCCGCGCAGGCCGACCTGCTCGTCGTCGCCGCCCAGGACGGGCTCTACCTGGTCGAGCCCTCCGCCGCGACCATCACGCCGCACGAGGTGCTGGACCGCACCACCCGCCTCGCGACGGTCACGCTCGAGAACGCCTCCGCGGAGAAGCTCGAGGCCGGCAACCCCCTCGCCGACCTCGTCGACCGCGGTGCGGTCCTCGCGGCCAACGACCTGGCCGGCATCGCCCGCAAGGCGCTGACCGACACGGTGGAGTACGACAAGACCCGCGTGCAGTTCGGCAAGCCCGTCGGGTCTTTCCAGGCCATCAAGCACGACCTGGCCGACATCCACCTGGCCACCACGATGGCCGAGCACGCCGCGTACTACGCCGCCCACGCCCTCGACCTCGACGCCCCCGGCAAGGAGCTCGCGGTCAGCATCGCCAAGGCCAAGGCCGGCGACACCGCCGACACCTCGGTGAGCGCGATGATCCAGTACCACGGGGGCATCGGCTACACCTGGGAGCACGACAGCCACTTCTACTTCAAGCGCGCCAAGCGCCTGCAGTACGTCTTCGGGGACGCCTCCCAGCACCGCGAGCGCATCGCGAGCCTCACGCTGTGAGAACGGCCCTCGTCACCGGCGGCGCCAGCGGGTTCGGGGCCGAGGTCGCCCGCCAGCTCGTCCGGCGCGGTGACCGCGTCGTGCTCGTCGACGTCAACGACGCCGACGGCCAGGCCGTCGCGGACGAGATCGGGGCGACGTACCTCCATGGGGACGTCAGTGACTACGACGAGGTCCTGGCCACCACGGCCGAGGCCGAGAAGGTGCACGGCGTCCTCGACACGTTCTTCCTCAACGCCGGCATCTCCAGCGGCTTCACGGTCGGCGACGACTTCGACCTCGCCCGCTACCGACGCGCGATGGGCATCAACCTCGACGGCGTCGTCTTCGGCGTCCAGGCCGCCCTGCCCGCCCTCGGCCGCGCGGGGGGCGGCGCGATCGTCTGCACCGCCAGCATGGCCGGGCTCGTCGGCACCCCCTTCGACCCGGTGTACGGCGCCAACAAGCACGCCGTCGTGGGGCTGGTCCGCTCGCTCGGTCCGACGCTCGCGCCGCGCAACATCACGATCAACGCGTTCTGCCCCGGCTTCGCCGAGACGAAGATCATCGTGGACATCCGCGAGGTGCTCGACGGCTCGGGCGTGCCGATCATCCCTGTGGAGAAGGCAGGCGCATCGGTGCTTGAGGTCCTCGACAGCACCGGCACGGGTGAGGCCTGGCTGCTTCAAGCTGGCCGCGACGTCATGCCCTACCGCTTCCGCGGCATCCCCGGACCCCTGTCCGACAGCGGCGAACGCGCCGGGATCCTCGACGCGACCGAGGTGCCCGCTCCCTGACGCAGGCGTGCAGCCGCCGTGGCGCGAAATGCGTCAATTGCGTGACATCTTCTCCGCCCGCGGCAGGAGCGGTGAGGTGCGGCGGCGAATCACGGTGCGGCGAGGACATCCAGCCCTCCCTCACCCAGCCAGCAGGAGCCGCACGTGAAGCGCATCGGACTCACCGTTCTCGCCCTGGGCCTGGTGGCCGCCGGCGTCGCCCAGCCCGCCTCGTCCGCCATCAAGCCGGTCGCCACGACCCTGTACTTCCACGGGACGAGCACCTCCGGCAACCAGGACGTCTACGTCGACGACGTACCGCTCACCATGGACACCAAGAAGCCCACCGCCTCCAGCGACAAGGACATCCTGTTCTTGGGCGGCGGTGTCACGCCGAACACCAACTGCGCCGGCGGGCTCCTCCCCTACTGGAGCGCCCCCCTCAAGGGCACGCTGTCCGGCAAGGTGACCGTCACGTTCTACGCGCGGTCCACTCCCGGCGCGAATGCGGTCGTCCAGATCTTCAAGGACGCGGGCGCGGGCGGCTGCAACGCCGACAACCCGGGCTCGTTCGCCGAGGTCACCGTTCCCCTCAAGGCGGGCGCGACCAACGCGGAACACACCGCGGTCATCGAGATCCCCGGCAAGATCACCGTGAAGGAGAGCTTCCACGTCGAGATTCTTCCGGGGACGACCGCAGGGGTGCTCATCGGCCCGCAGGTGTCCGGCGTCGGCTACGACAGCACGACGTCGCCGAGTTCCGTCGCCTTCTCCTGCACCCCGGGCGCTGGCAAGAAGGCCTGCTGACCCGCTAGGTCAGACCCGCAGCAGCGACGCCAGGGACAACTCGCTGAGCGAGGCGTGCCCGGACAGTCCGAGCTGGAGGTCGAGGTCGGCAAGGAACGACCGGAGCACGTGCTCCACGCCGGCCTCACCGTCCAGCGCCAGGCCGTACACCCACGGCCGGGCCAGCAGCACCGCGGCCGCACCGAGCGCCAGCGCCTTCACGGCGTCGGCGCCGGTGCGGACGCCGCTGTCGAACAGCACCGGCAGATCCCCTGCCGCGTCGACGATCCCGGGCAGCGCGTCGAGCGATCCAACTGCCCCGTCAACCTGCCGGCCGCCGTGGTTGCTGCACACGACGGCCTGCACGCCGGCGTCTGCTGCCCGACGTACGTCGTCGGGGTGCTGCAGACCCTTGAGGACGATCGGGAGCGACGTCTGCTCCCGAAGCCAGGCGAGGTCGTCCCACGTGAGCGTCGGGTTGTTGAACATGCCCAGGAAGTGCAGCACCGCGGCGTTCGGGTCGTCCTCCGGTGACGCGGCCAGACCCGCACGGAACGCCGGGTCCGAGGTGTAGTTGGCGATGCCCTGGCCCTGCAAGAAGGGCAGGTACGCCGTGTCGAGGTCCCGCGGTCGCCAGCCGAGCTGCCAGGTGTCGACCGTGACGACCAGTGCCCGGTAGCCGGCGGTCTCCGCGCGTCCGACCAGCGACGCGGCGACGTCGGGGTCGCGGGGCCAGTACAGCTGGTACCACCCGGGGCTGTCCCCCAGGTCCTGAGCCACGTCCTCGAGGGTGGTGCTCGCCGCGGTCGACAGGACCATCGGGAGCCCGAGCGTCGCGGCCGCACGGGCCACCGCCCGTTCGGCCTCGGCGTGCACGATCGACAGCACCCCGACCGGGGCGAGCAGCACGGGCGCGGGCATCGGCGTCCCGAGCAGGGACGTGGACAGGTCGCGCTCGGCCGGGATCCCGCGCAGCATCCGCGGCACGATGCGCCAGCGGTCGAAGGCCTCCCGGTTGGCCCGCATCGTGTCCTCGGCGCCGGCGCCGCCGCTGACGTAGCCGACGGCACCGGGGGTCATGACCTGCTCCGCCGCGACCTGCACCTCCCGCCAGCCGAACGGCTGCGTCGGCTGCTCCCCGAACAGGCCCTTGAGGTAGACGTCGTTCTGAAAGCCGGCATAAGACATGTCCGCACCCTAAGACGCCGGCAGGAGATGCACCGGAGGCGTCGAAACCCACCGGTAACCCAGCAACCAGGAGTTCTTCGTGCGCACCCTCCGTCTGACCGCCGCCGTGACCGCCCTGCTCTGCGCGGCCTCCGCGCCCGCCTTCGCCAAGGGCAAGGACACCGCCCCTGGCCAGCAGAAGAAGAACCAGCCTGTCGCCCAGCCCTGCACGGGCAATCCGAACACGGCCCTGCCCCTGACATTCACCTCGGGCGGTCAGCCGGCCCAGGCGCTCTACGTGCTGCCGAAGACGGCGCCGCGCGGGATCGTGGTGTTCGACCACGGATACAGCCACACGATGTACAGCTGGGCCCGCCACATGCAGCGCACCGCGAACACGCTCGGCGTCATCGCCATCACCCCGGACTACCGCGGGCAGAAGAACGACCTGACGGCCAAGCCTCTCCCGAGCAGCCGCGGATGGCGCGTCGCCGAGGGCGCGGTCGACACCAACACCGTCGCGAAGCTCTTCGACAGCGCCTGCCTGAAGGGCAAGGGCCACAACGTCCTGTACTCCGTCAGCATGGGCGGCAACACCGCCGGCCTCGCGCTGGCGGCCCAGCCGAAGCGGACGGGTGGCGCGCCACTGTGGGATGAGTGGGTGGACGTGGAAGGCGCCGCGAACGTGCTCGAGACCTACCAGGGCGCGCGTGCACTCGCTGGCGTGAACACCTTCGCTGCGAACGCGCAGGCCGACATCGAGGCGGAGATGGGCGGCACCCCCGAGCAGGTCCCGAACGTGTACGCCGAACGCACCGTCGTGAACCGCGTCGCCGACATCGTGGCGAGCGGGATCAAGGGCGTCGTGATGGTGCACGGCGTGGCCGACGGTCTGGTCACCCACGACGTCAGCCGCCAGCTGCAGGCCCGGCTGATCGCGGCGAACGTCCCCGTCGACTTCACCGCCTTCGTGACCCACTCCCCCGGGTCGGAACCCGGCACGACGATCGACGGCTACGCGCCGACCGGCCAGAGCTCGCCGTTCGCCGGCCATGCCAGCGAGGCGAGCGAGACGCACGACGTCGGCAACGCCGGCTTCGCGGCCCTCGCGGACCTGTACGCCGGGAACCCGGTCACCTGCTCCGAGCGGGTCGCCGACGGCACCCTCGGGTCGCGGGTGTCCTTCGTCGGACTCGCCGGCAGCTGCTACCCCAGCGTTCCCTGAGCTGCCCTGACAGACTGACCAGATGCGCACCGCGGTCGTCCTCGGCGCCGGTGGTCTCACCGGTCACGCCTTCCACGCCGGCACCCTCCGGGCCCTGCAGGAGCGCACGGGCTTCGATCCCCGGCACGCCGACGTCCTCGTCGGCACCTCCGCCGGGTCCTACGTCGCCGCGTCGTTGGCCGCCGGGCTGTCCGCGTCCGACCAGGCAGCCTCCCTGACCGGCGAGCCGATCAGCCCCGAGGGCCAGGCGCTCCGGCAGCGGCTGGCCGACCTGCCCGTCCTCACGGCGCCACCGGCCCGGCGCGGTCCGCTCGACCCGTGGGCGCTGCTGGGCGCCGCGCGCCGGCCGTTCGCCGTACGCCCCGGGACGTTGCTGGCCAGCCTGTTGCCGGCCGGGTCGCAGAGCAGCTCGGACCTGCAGCGCGGCGCGGGTGCCCTGCACGGCGACACCTGGCCCGACCGCGACCTGCGGATCTGCGCGGTCCGCGTGCGCGACGGCCGGCGGGTCGTGTTCGGCACCCCCGGTGCCCCAGTGGTCGATGTCGGCACGGCGGTCGCAGCGAGCTGCGCGATCCCGGCCTACTACCAACCGGTCCGCATCGAGGGTCGTGACCACGTCGACGGGGCGATGCACTCCCCCACCAACGCCGACGTGCTCGTCGGTGACGCCGTGGACCTCGTCGTCGTGCTGTCCCCGATGACGGCCGGGCCGCGCCACGGTGCCCGCGCCGACCTCGCGTTCCGCCTCGCCGTCGGCCGCTACCTCGCGACTGAGGTCCACAAGCTGCGCCGGGCCGGCGCTCAGGTTGTCGTCCTGCAGCCGTCGGCCACCGACCTCGACGCCATGGGCGTCAACCCGATGCGCGCCGACCGGGCCGCCGACGTGGTGCACGCGACCGCGCGCACGGTGCGTTCCCGGCTCGAGGCTCAGCCCGAGCTGGTGGACCTGCTCAGCGGAGCACTGGCTCAGCGGTAGCGGGCGGCGAGGTCGAGGACCTCGCGGACGTACCAGTCGGCGTGGTTGTAGCTGAAGATCGCGTCATAGAGCGCCGTCCCCCCACGGCCTGCCCCGTTGCGGCAGAGGTAGAGCGCAGCGGCAGGCACCGCGTCGTAGGCGCTCATGATGTCGGCGCGACCGTCGCCGTCCCCGTCGACGCCGGCGAACGCCCACGTCGAGGGAAGGAACTGCATCGGCCCGAGCGCCCCGGCCGACGACGGCCCGAGGTTGCGCCCGTGACCGCTCTCGATCTGCCCGATCGCCGACAGCACGGTCCACGACAGCCCTGGGCAGTACGTCGCCGACAGCATGTACAGCTCGCGGTAGGTGGCCGGTCGCCGGTACACGACCGGCACCGGCCGCAGCACCTCGAGGTCGGTGCCGGTCACGAGGTCGCGGACGGCCGCCTTGAGCCGCGTGATGCTCCGGTCGGGAGCCGAGATCAGGACGGTCGTGACCGGCATCCCGAGCTCCCGCGCCAGCGCCGCGTTGACGACGACGTCGGAGCGCTCGAGGCCGAACGACGCGACCGCTCCGAGGCGCAGGGACCGGCCCGACACCCCGACCGTTCGCCCGAGCGGCAGCTTCGCGGCGTACGACGTCGCCAGGTCTCCCCGAGCCACCGCGGTCCAGAGCGCGTCGGACGACGCCGTCTCGCGAGGGGTGAACGCGCGGAACTCCGACGGGTCGACGCCCAGCGCCTGCACGGTGCGCGACCCCGCTCCCCCGGACAGGTGCAGCCCGCCGGTCGCGACCTCGGCAAGGGCCTTGACCCCGCGGATCTCTCGGAGCGCGACGACCTCGTCGCGGGTGAACGGCCGGTCCAGCCGGACCAGCAGGTCGGGGACGACCACCTGTCGGAGCGGCGCGACCGGCAGCGGAGCGGCCAGCGGCCGAGCCCGTGAGGCGCGCGGTGGCGTGACGACGCTGTCCAGCGGCGCAGGTACGGGCGCGGCGACCTGCACGGCAGACGGTCCGGCGGGCGTCCCGACGGCGGCCGCGCCCACGCCGGTGAGGAGCACCCCGGCAGCGAGGGCACCGACCAACCAGGTGGGGCGGGGGACATGGCGCACCTGCTGGCCCTACCCCTTCCGTGGTTCTGCTACGCATGAGCGGTGCTCGTCACCTGCCCCAACGACACTGCCCTGTCCGGCGTGACGGGGCAACGGCGATGAAGGACGTCTGGGACGTCGCCGTCGTGGGGACCGGGCCGGCCGGCGCCGCAGCGGCACGGGCCGCGGCGGAGTCCGGCGCACGGACGCTGCTGCTCGAACGGGCCGCCCTCCCCCGGTACAAGCGCTGCGGCGGCGGCCTGATCGGCCCGTCCCAGCAGGCGCTGGCCGCCGCCGGGCTGACGGTGGACGGGCTCGCCCGCGACCAGGTGGGACGCGTCAGCTTCACCCACCGCGGCCGCCGGGGGTTCACCCGCGCCGCCGCTCCGTTCCTGCCGATGGTCCTGCGCGCCGATCTCGACGCCGCCCTCGTCGACGTGGCGGTCGCCGCGGGGGCGGTGCTGCGCACCGGTGTCACCGTCGGGCCGTACGACGAGACCGACGGCGTGGTCACGCTCGGGACCTCGACCGGGCCGGTGTGGGCGCGCGCTGTGGTGGCCGCCGACGGCTCGGCGTCACGCGCCGCGGCGTACGTGGGGGTGGTGTGCGACCAGGTCGACCTCGGGCTGGAGTGCGAGGTCCCGACACCGGCCGGCAGCGACTGGGACGGGCACGTGCTGCTCGACTGGGGACCGGTGCCCGGGTCGTACGGCTGGGTGTTCCCCAAGGGCGACACGCTCACGGTCGGGGTGATCGGCGCCCGGGAGAGCAGCGCGAACCTTCGGGAGTACTACCGGTCGTTCGTCGCCTCCCTGGGGCTCGACCTGACGACCGCCGTGCACGACGGCGGCCACCTGACCCGCGTGCGGGCGCCTGGATCGCCCCTGCAGCGGGGTCAGGTCCTCGTGGCGGGTGACGCGGCCGGGCTGCTGGAGCCGTGGACGCGCGAGGGGATCTCCTTCGCCCTCCGCTCAGGGCGGCTGGCCGGCCTTGCGGCCGCGGGCGGCGCGGACTACGCCACCGCGGTCGAGGGCGAGCTGGGAGCGGAGGTCGCGGCCGGTCGGCGGGCGCTGGCCGCCTTCACGGCCCACCCGGGGATCGTCCACACCGTGATGCGCCACCTGCCGCCGATGTGGCCGCTGTTCGTGGACCTGGTCAGCGGCCGGACGACGATGGCCGACCAGCTCGAGCGGCGGCGGGTCCGCTGGCTGGTGAGCGCGGTCGGGGGCTGAGCTACCCGAACTCGGCGCGGACCGCCGCTCCGTGCTCGTCGAGCGCCGGCGCCGGCGGGCGCATCCCCGGGTCCGGCCAGGCGGACAGCTTCAGCGGCTGCCCGGGCACCGGGACACCACCGGCGTCCACGACCATCTGCCGTACCCGGGACTGCTCCGAGCCGAGGGCGCCTGCGACGTCGCTGATCGGGCCGCACGGCACTCCGGCTCCTTCCAGAACCGCCAGCCAGTGCGCCGTCGCCCCGGTCCGCAGGACGTCCTCAAGTGCGGCCTTGAGCCCCGCGCGGTTCTGATGACGCAAGGCGTTGGTGGCGTAGTGAGGGTCGGTGAGCAGGGCGGGCAGACCGAGCGCCGCGACCAGGGCACCGAACAGCAGGTCGTTGGCCGCGCAGATCGTGATGTCACCGTCGGCGCAGGTGAAGGTGTCGAACGGCGCGATGGAGAAGTGCGCGTTGCCGATCCGCCCCGGGTCGACGCCGGTGGCCAGCCAGGACAGCGCCGCGCCCTCCAGCAAGGACACGGTCGCGTCGTACATCGCGACGTCGAGGTGGGTGCCCGTGCCGCTCTGCGCCCGCCCGAGCAGCGCGGCGCAGATGCCGCCGAAGGCGTAGAGACCGGCGCTGAGGTCGGCGACCGGCGACCCCGGCTTGACCGGCGGGCCGTCGGCGGCGCCGGTGATCGACATCAGCCCGCTCATCCCCTGGACGACCGCGTCGTACGCCGGGCGCTGCGACCACGGACCGGTGTGCCCGAAGCCGGAGATCGAGCAGTAGACGAGCCGCGGGTTGGCGGCCAGGCAGTCCTGCGGTCCGAGCCCGAGGCGCGCCATGACACCCGGGCGGAAGTTCTCCACCAGCACGTCGGCCCGGGCGACGAGGGCCCGGGCGAGCGCCAGGTCGGCCGGCGAGCGGAGGTCCAGGCCGATCGACTCCTTGCCGCGGTTGACCCGCACGAAGTAGAGCGACGCCTCCCCGAGGAACGGCCCGAACGACCGCGAGTCGTCCCCGGTGCCTGGCCGCTCGACCTTGATCACCCGCGCGCCGAGGTCGGCGAGCATCATCGTGGCGAACGGGCCGGCGAGCACGCGGGAGAAGTCCACGACCAACAGGCCGTCCAGCGGACCGGTCAGCACGGGTGACGTTCGTGTTTCGACACGCGACACATCCTGCCCTGAGTGGGAACGATGGGCCGAAGTGTGGTGTTGTACAGGATGTGACCGGAACCGTGACCCCAGCCGCCCCCTCGACCCTCACCCACGCCGACCGGTGTGACCGCTGTGGCGCGCAGGCGCGCGTCCGGGTGGTCCTCGCCACGGGCGACCTGCTGTTCTGCGCCCACCACGCCAAGGCCTTCGAGGAACCGCTCAAGGCGACGGCCGTGGACTGGGTCGACGAGACCTCGTCGCTCGACCGGGAGATCTCGACCACCGTCGAGCCCTAGCCCTGCCCGTACGACGGCCGCTCGCCCCTCGGGGTGGGCGGCCGTCGGCGTTGCGGGACTACCTGGCGGTGGCGCGGGCGGCCCAGCGGCCGTCGGAGCCGGTGACCTCCAGCGGGATGCCGAACGCCTGGGTCAGCAGCGGCCCGGTGAGCACCTGGGCTGCCGGGCCGGCGGCCACGACCCGGCCTCGGGCGAGCAGCATCGCGTGGGTGGTGCCGACGGGGATCTCCTCGACGTGGTGGGTGACCAGCACGCTCGGCGGCGCACCCGGCGCGGTGGACAGCCGCGTCAGCAGGCGCAGCAGCGCCTCACGGGCGCCGAGGTCGAGTCCGGCCGCCGGCTCGTCGAGCAGCAGCAGCTCCGGGTCGGTCATCAGCGCGCGGGCCAGCAGCACCCGCTTGCGCTCGCCTTCGCTCAGCGTGCCGAAGCGGCGGGTGGCGAAGGCCCGGAGGCCGACCCGGCCGAGCAGCTCCTCCGCGCGGGTGACGTCGCTGGGGTCGTACCCCTCGCGCCAGCGGCCGAGGACGCCGTGGGCGGCGGTGACGACGACGTCCACGGCGCGCTCGTGCGGGGGGACGCGGTCGTTCAACGAGGAGCTGGACAGCCCGACGCGGGTGCGGAGCTCCCCGAGATCGACCTCACCGAACCGCTCGCCGAGCAGGTGGACGGTGCCGGCGCTGGGGAACAGCGAGGCCGCGGCAATGCTGAGCAGGGTTGTCTTGCCGGCGCCGTTCGGGCCGAGCAGCACCCAGCGCTGCCCTTCTTCGACGACCCAGTCGATGCCGGCGAGCAGCGTTGCGCCGTCGCGGACCACGGTGACCCCGGACAGGCTCAGGACGCTCATGTCCCCGACGCTAGCCCTCCTGCAAGGATCAGTTCATGACCTACCGCTGCTTCGACGTGTCCGTCACCGACAAGGTGGCGCACGTCGTCATGAACCGCCCCGACGAGCTCAACACGATGATCGCCGAGTTCTGGACCGAGCTGCCCGCGATCGTCACGCGGCTCTCCGACGAGGGCACCGCCCGCGCCGTCGTGCTGTCGAGCACCGGCAAGCACTTCTGCGCCGGCATGGACCTGTCGGTGTTCACCGCCGACCCGGTCGACGCGGAGGCCGAGCTCGGTCGCAAGCAGGCGCGCATGCGCAGCACCGTGCGATCGCTCCAGTGGACCGCGACCGCGCTCGAGAAGGCGCGGATGCCGGTGCTCGTGGCGGTGCAGGGCGGCTGCATCGGCGGCGCCCTCGACCTGGCGACCGCCGCAGACCTCCGGTACGCCAGCGAGGACGCCTTCTTCGTCGTCCAGGAAATCAACATCGGGATGACCGCCGACATCGGGACGCTGCAGCGCCTCGGCACCTGCGTCCCCGCGGGCGTCGCGCGCGAGCTCGCCTACACCGGCCGACGGATGACGGCGGCGCGCGCCCTCGAGGTCGGGCTCGTCCAGCAGGTGTACGCCGACCACGCCAGCCTGGTCGAGGGCGTGCTGGAGACGGCCCGCGAGATCGCCTCGAAGTCCCCGCTGGCCGTCTGGGGCACCAAGGTGGCGATGAACCACGCCCGCGACCACGGCGTCGAGTCGGGCCTCGAGCAGATCGCCACGTGGCAGTCCGGGGCCTTCCAGCCCGGCGACATGATGGAGGCGTTCAGCGCCAAAGCCGACAAGCGCGCCGCGCGGTACCCGGACCTGCTGCCCGAGCGCGGGACCCTCTAGCAGGCGGGGCTTGAGCGCGTTCGCGGGTGACGAGGGGCACAGCCCGAACCTCGGACGGGCGCTCGCCGGCTCCGTAGCCTGGTAAGGGATGCCTGCTACCCGCGTGCCCACCTCCCGCTTCGCCCTCCCACGGCTGTCTCCTGCCGTCCTGCGCGTCGAGGCGCTCGCCGGTCTCGTCGTCGCCCTCGCCCTGATCCCCGAGGCGATCTCGTTCTCGGTGCTCGCCGGCGTCGACCCGCGAATGGGCCTGTTCGCGTCGTTCACGATGGCCGTCACGATCGCCTTCACCGGCGGCCGTCCCGCGATGATCAGCGCCGCCACGGGTGCCGTCGCGCTGGTGGTGGCCCCCCTCGCCAAGCAGTACGGCGCGTCGTACCTCGTGGCCGCGGTCCTGCTCGCGGGCGCGCTGCAGATCGTGCTGGGGCTGCTGGGGGTCGCGAAGCTGATGCGCTTCATCCCGCGCAGCGTCATGGTCGGCTTCGTGAACTCCCTGGCCATCCTCATCTTCCTGGCCCAGCTGCCGCAGCTCATCGACGTGCCGTGGCTGGTCTACCCGATGGTCGCCGCCGGTCTGGTCGTCATCTTCGGGCTCCCGCGCCTGACGACGGTCGTTCCCGCGCCGCTCATCGCGATCGTCGGGCTCACCGCCCTCGCGGTCGCCGGGGGCCTCGGCGTCCCGACGGTGGCCGACCAGGGCAAGCTGCCCGACAGCCTCCCCGTCCCGGGCCTGCCCGACGTGCCGTACACCCTGGAGACGCTGAAGATCCTGGCGCCCTACGCCCTGGGCGTGGCGCTCGTCGGCCTGATCGAGTCGCTGATGACGGCGACCCTGGTCGACGACCTCACCGACACGACCTCCGACAAGACCCGCGAGTCCTGGGGCCAGGGCGTCGCGAACGTCGTCACCGGGATCTTCGGCGGCATGGGCGGTTGCGCCATGATCGGCCAGACGATGATCAACGTGCGCTCCGGTGCGCGGACCCGTGTCTCGACGTTCCTCGCCGGCGTCTTCCTGCTGATCCTCGTGGTCGCCCTCGGCGACATCGTCGGGACGATCCCGATGGCCGCGCTGGTCGCCGTCATGATCTTCGTGTCGGTCAGCACGTTCGACTGGCACAGCGTCCAGCCGTCGACGCTGCGCCGCATGCCGCGCAGCGAGACCGCCGTGATGCTCGTGACCGTGGCCGTCGTCGTGGCCAGTGAGAACCTGGCGTACGGCGTGGTCGCTGGTGTCCTGACCGCGTCCGTGCTGTTCGCGCGCCGGGTCGCGCACCTGGTCGAGGTCACCTCCGTCACCGACCCCGACGGCACCTCGGTGCTCTACAGCGTGCACGGCGAGGTCTTCTTCGCCTCCAGCAACGAGCTGGTGACGGCGTTCGACTACGTCGGGGACCCGGCGCGCGTCGTCATCGACTTCTCGCAGGCCCACGTCTGGGACGCCTCCTCGGTGGCCGCCCTCGACGCGGTAGTGCTGCGCTACGCCCGCTACGACAAGGTCGTGGAGATCACCGGTCTCAACGCCGCCTCCGCCCTCATGCACGACCGGCTGGCCGGCCAGCTCGGCGCGGTCTGAGCGAGCGCTTTCGATGGCCAGGGCGCACACTGAACGGGTGGACCATGACCCGGACCCGTCACCGTCGTCACGAGTGCCGGCAGGTCCGGGACCGAGGACCGCAAGCTGCGCGAGCGGCGCTACGCGCTGACCCAGCTCACCCGCGTCAGCTGCTTCGTGCTCGCGGTCGCGCTGCCCGTGCCGTTGTGGGCCAAGCTGATCCTCATCGTCGGGGCCTTCACCCTGCCGTGGATGGGCGTCATGGCCGCCAACGCCGGACCGACGGTCGAGCGCAAGCGTGCGTCCAACGTGGTCGAGCGGTTCGCGCCGACCGGCGTGCTCCCGATCGAACCCGGCCGCACCATCGACCAGGAGTAGCCGACCGTTCGGGCTACGGGCTCCCCGGTCAGCCCTTCGACGCCGGCGCCGCGCTCTTGGCCTTGGCGGCCGCCTTCTGCTCCTGCTTCCAGGCCCGCACCTGCAGCAGCGTCTGCTTGCTCGTGACGTCGGCCACGCTCTTGAGCGCGCCCTTCTCGCCGTACGGGCCCGCAGCCTCCCGCCACCCCTTGGGCCGGACCCCCTGCTGCTTGCCGAGCAGGGCCAGGAAGATCCGCGCCTTCTGGTCCCCGAAGCCCGGCAGCGCCTTCAGCCGGGTGAGCAGCTCCTCCCCGGTGGCGACGCCCTCCCACACGTGCTGCGCCGTGCCCTCGTGGTGCTCCACGAGGTAGGCGCACAGGTCCCGGACGCGTCCGGCCATGGAGCCGGGAAAGCGGTGGATGGCGGGCACCTGGCGGAAAACCTCCTCGAGGTCGTCCCGTCCGGCGAGGGCGGCAGCGTCCAGCCGGCCGACGCGCTGCTGCAGGTCGTACGGCCCGCGGAACGCCTTCTCCATCGGGATCTGCTGGTCGAGCAGCATCCCGATCAGCAGCGCGAGGGGGTCCTGCGACAGGACCGCGTTGGCCTCGTCGTCGTCCGTCAGCCACAGCGTCATGCGCCCATCGTGGCAGAGCCGGCGCGTTCCGGGTCAGGCGTGCAGCACCGTCTCGCCGTCGGCGTGCCCGGGCCGCTCGAGCTGGAAGGTCGAGTGCGCCACGTCGAAGTGCCCGGCGAGGCACTCCCGGAGGCCCGCCAGCACGTCGGACGCGGTGCCGTCGGTCCACGCGCTGTCCGCCACGACGACGTGCGCCGACAGGACCGCGCTGCCGCTGGTGATGGTCCAGGCGTGCAGGTCGTGGCACGACACGACCCCCGGCGTCTCCTGGACGTGGCGCCGGACCTCGTCGAGGTCCACGCCCTCCGGGGTGGCCTCCAGCAGCACGTCGACCGCGCGACGCAGCAGCCGCAGCGTGCGCGGCACGATGAGCACCGCGATGACCATGGACGCCAGGGGATCGGCCCGCTGAAAGCCGGTCACCGCGATCACCACAGCGGCGACCACGACCGCGACCGCGCCCAGCAGGTCGGACAGCACCTCGAGGTAGGCACCGCGGACGTTCAGCGAGGAGGCCTGGCCGCGCCGCAGGAGCAGCAGGCTCGCGCCGTTGCCCACGATCGCGACGAGGCCGACGAGCACCATGAGCCCCGGGCGCACCTCCCCGGGCGACGCCAACCGGCGCGCCGCCTCGACGAGCACGAACACCGCGAGGACCAGCAGCAGCACGGCGTTCACCAGCGCGGCGAGGATCTCCGCCCTGGCCAGGCCGAAGGTGCGCGCGGTGGTCGCCGGCCGACCGGCCAGGACGACGGCGAACAGGCTGAGGGCGATCCCGCCGGCGTCCGCGGCCAGGTGGGCGGCGTCCGCCAGCAGCAACAGCGAACCGGCCAGCAGCCCGCCGACCACCTCGATCGCCAGCACCACCAAGGTGACGGCGAGCACCGCGGTGAGCCGGCCCCGCTGCGCCGACGTGGCGGTGGCGTGCTCGTGTCCGTGGCTCACGTGACCCACCGTACGGAGGGCCCACCCGCAGGGGTAGCCCGGTCGGCCCCGGGTAGGGCCCGACCATGAGCCCCCAGCCCGTCGTCATCGTGGGCGGCGGCCACAACGGCCTCGTCGCTGCCTGCTACCTCGCCCGTGCCGGACGCGCCGTCGTCGTGCTGGAGGCCAGCGACAAGGCGGGCGGTGGGTCCCGGACCGACGAGACGATCCCCGGGCACCTGTTCAACACCCACTCGGCGGCCCACAACATCATCAACATGACGTCCATCCCGGACGAGCTCGACCTCGAGGGGGCGGGCCTGGACTACCTCGAGATGGACCCGTTCGCGACCGGCATCTTCCGCGACGGCCGGATCGTCCGCTTCCATCGGTCCATCGACGAGACCTGCGAGTCCATCGCGGAGGCAGGGGGCCGCAAAGAGGCCGACGCCTACCGCGCCTTCATGCACCGCGCGACCCCGCTCGTCCAGACGGTCGTGAACACGATCGAGTCCGGGTCCACCCCCGGCGGCGCGCTGCGCTCCAGCGCCTCCAGCGTCGGCCAGCTCGCCCGGGCAGTACGCCGCTCCGGCGGGCCGATGGGCTTCGTCCACGACCTCATCCGACCGTACGGCTCGCTGCTCGAGAGCGCCCTCGAGAGCGATCTGACCCGCGCGCCGGTGTCGGCGTTCGCCTCGCACAGCAGCGCCGGCCCGCACACGCCGGGTGGCTCGTTCTACGTGCTGTGGCAGGCGGCCTACCACGCCTTCGGGCAGTGGCACGCCCGCGGCGGCTCGCAGTCGCTGTCCGACGCCCTCGTCCGCCGACTGGAGGGCTGGGGCGGCGAGGTGCGGTGCAACGCGCCGGTCGAGCGCATCGAGGCGCCCGGCGGACGGGTCCGTGCCGTCGTGCTCGAGGACGGCGAGCGGATCGCCGCCGAACACGTCATCACGGCCGTCGACGTGCAGACCGCGCTGCTCGACCTGCTCGACCCGCCGCTGCCCGGTCAGGACGCCAAGGACCTGCGGGCCGCGCACCGCGGCAACAGCGTGCAGCTCGTCGTCCACCTGTCGACCGACAAGCTCCCGCCGTACCCCCAGGGGAGAGAGGGCGACTGGAACGGCCTGCAGTCCCACGTCGACACCGTCGACGAGCTGCGGGCGGGGTTCCTCGCCTCGGACGCCGGCCACCTGCCCGACCCGCCGCCGACCTACTGCTTCACCCCCAGCGTGTACGACGACAGCCTCGCCCCCGAGGGCCGGCACACCGTCTATCTGGCCTGCCCGTCGGCGCCGTACGACGTGATCGGCGGCTGGGACGCGCACGCCGAGTCGTTCGCCGACGCGATGGTCGAGCAGGTGGAGCAGCACGCCCCGGGCTTTCGCGCGAGCATCCAGGCCCGCACCGTGCGGACCCCACCGCTCATGGCCAAGGAGCTGCGCTGGCCGGGCGCGCACCCGATGTTCCTCGACATCAGCCTGGACCAGCTGGCGTTCCTGCGACCGACCCGCGCGCTCGCCGGCCACACCGTCCCGGGCGTGACCGGCCTGTGGACCTGCGGCGCGTCCACGGCTCCGGTGGGGGGTATCGCCGGCAGCAGCGGCAAGGCCGCGGCGCTGCGCCTGCTGAAGGACACGTGACCTCGCCCACCCGCCAGGCCTGAGCGCGCGCTCCCGCAGCGTGCGCTCTGCGAGACTGGGGGGATGGACAGCGACACCACGACGACCGGGACCTTCGAGGACCTCACCCTCCGGCCCGAGCTCATCGAGGCCCTGACCAGCCTCGGCTACGAAGAGCCGACCCCCATCCAGCAGCAGGCGATCCCGCCGCTGCTCGCGGGCCGCGACCTGGTCGGCCAGGCCGCGACCGGCACCGGCAAGACCGCCGCGTTCGCCCTCCCCCTACTGCACCACCTGCCCGACGGCGACCGCGGCCGCACCCCGACCGCGCTGGTCCTCGCGCCCACCCGCGAGCTCGCGATCCAGGTCGCTGAGGCCATCACGAAGTACGGCGCCAAGCAGGGCGCGCGGGTCCTCGCGGTGTACGGCGGTCAGCCGATCACGCCGCAGCTCAAGGCGCTCTCCAAGGGCATCGACATCGTCGTCGGGACGCCCGGACGCCTGCTCGACCACCTCAACCGCGGCTCACTGAAGCTCGACGCCCTGACGACCGTGGTGCTCGACGAGGCCGACGAGATGTTCGACATGGGCTTCGCCGACGAGATCGAGGCGATCCTCGGGGTGCTCCCCAAGGAACGGCAGACGGTCCTGTTCAGCGCCACCATGCCCACCAAGATCGCCAAGATGGCCCAGCGGCACCAGCGCAAGGACGTCGTCCGCATCCAGGTCCAGCGTGACGTCGTCCCCGCCGGTGAGGCCCCAAAGGTCACCCAGACCGGCCACCTGGTGATGCGCCACGACAAGCCGGCCGCCCTGGCCCGGGTGCTGGACGTCCACTCCCCCTCGGCCGCGATCGTCTTCTGCCGCACCCGCGAGGAGGTCGACTCGCTCACCGAGGCGCTGAAGGTCCGCGGCCTGCGGGCCGAAGCCCTGCACGGCGGCATGACCCAGGCCGAGCGCGACCGGGTGATGAACCGCCTGCGCGGCGGCACCGCCGACCTGCTCGTCGCCACCGACGTCGCGGCGCGCGGCCTCGACGTCGACCACCTGACCCACGTCGTCAACTACAACGTGCCGCCGGCCCCCGAGTCCTACGTCCACCGCATCGGGCGCGTGGGGCGCGCCGGGCGCGAGGGCGTCGCGATCACCCTGGTCGAGCCGCGCGAGCGGCGCATGCTCGAGCAGATCGAGCGCCTCACCGGCACCAAGGTCCCGCTGCTGCCCGTCCCCACGGCCGCGGACCTGCGCGCCAAGCGCCTCGACGTCACCCGCATCGCGGTGCAGGAGGTGCTGCAGGGCGGCGACGTCGACGAGGTCCGCGCCGTCCTGGGCACCCTGGAGAACGAGTACGACGCCAAGCAGATCGCGCTCGCGGCCCTGCTGCTGGTCCACCGAGCCGGTGCCCCGGTGGACAGCGAGGACATCGCCCCCGTCTCCCTGACGCCCAACCGCCCCGTGCGCGACGACGCCCCGAAGGGCGCGTACGGCACCCGACCGGCACGCGCCACCAGCGGCTCAGGTGCCGGCGGGACCTCCGGCGCGCGTGCCGGTGGCTTCGTCAAGGGCGTCCCCGTCGAGCGGAAGGGCCCGCGTCCTGGCTGGGCGAAGATCTACATCGGGGCCGGGCGGGCTGCGAGCGTGCGCCCCCAGGACCTGGTCGGCGCGGTGGCCAACGAGAGCCACCTGACCGGCAAGCAGATCGGCAGCATCGAGATCACCGAGCGCTTCTCGCTCGTCGAGGTGCCGGAGCCGGACATCGACGAGGTCATCAAGGCCCTGCGCGCCAGCGTGATCAAGGGTCGCAAGGTGCCGATCCGGCGCGACCGCGACGCCTGAGCCTGGTCTACGAGGGTCGAGCGACCGTCAGCCGCGTTCCCGGCGTGGGCGGCACCTCTTGCGCGTCGCCCTGGAGCACCGTCAGCCGGGGTGGCGCCGAGGAGATCAGCTCCCCGAGTCCGTTGACCCGCAGCTTGCTGGCCAGCCAGGACGGCGCCCCCACGAGCCGGACCTGTCCACCACGGCGCTGGAGGTGACGCGCGGCGCCGGCAAGGACGCCGAGCCCGGTGGGGTCGACCTCCTCCACGTCGCGCAGGTCGATCACGAGGTCTGTGACTCCTACGGCGAAGGCCGCGGCGATCTGGTGCCGGGCTGACGCGCTGGCCTCTGCGGCGAGGGCTCCGGTGAGGTGCAGGTGCAGGGGGGCGGGCTCACGTGGGATCGGCATGTCCTGCTCCACAGGCGCGAGGTCGGGGTTGTGCGGGTCATGAGTCACCCCTGTCCGATACCCGTCAGGTGACACACAACACCCTTGCAAGACGGACGTACGGTTTGCTAAGTTGTCTTCGTGCCCAAGATCTCCGACGAGCAGCTCGCCGCGCGACGCGCGGAGATCCTGGCCGCCGCCAGGCGGGCCTTCGCCCGGCACGGCTACGAAGGGGCGACCGTCCGGGTCCTCGAGAGCGAAACGGGCCTGAGTCGTGGCGCGATCTTCCACCACTTCCGGGACAAGGACGCGCTCTTCCTCGCCCTGGCCGAGGACGACGCAGCACAGATGGCGGAGACCGTCGCCGCCGACGGGCTGGTGCAGGTGATGCGCGACCTGCAGGACAAGGACGCCGGCTGGCTCGGCGTCCAGCTCGAGGTCCGACGTCGGCTGCGCACCGACCCGCTTTTCGCCGAGCGCTGGGCCGAGCACCAGAGCGCCATCACCGGCGCGACCACCGCTCGCCTCCAGCGGCAGCGCCGGGCCGGCGTGGTGCGCACCGACGTCCCCCTGCCGATCCTCGTCGACTTCCTGCGCCTGGCCCTCGACGGCCTGGTGTCGGGGCTCGCCGCCGGGATGCCCACCCACCACCTCGGTGGGGTGCTCGACCTCGTCGAGGACGCCGTCCGCCGCCAGCCCGCCCGCACGCCCGTACGCCGCACGCAATAGCGTTTCTCCCAGACCAACACCAAGGAGCACGTACATGAGTCTCGACAGCTTTGGCGCCAAGGGCACCCTCACCGTCGGCGAGGAGTCGTACGACGTCTTCCGCCTCAGTGCGGTGGAGGGAGCTGCCGATCTTCCCTACTCCTTGAAGGTGCTCCTGGAGAACCTGCTGCGCACCGAGGACGGCGCGGACATCACCGCCGACCACGTGCGCGCCCTCGCGGCGTGGGACCCCACGGCCGAGCCGGACACCGAGATCCAGTTCACCCCCGCCCGGGTGCTGATGCAGGACTTCACCGGCGTCCCCTGCGTCGTCGACCTCGCCACCATGCGCGAGGCGATGGCCGACCTCGGCGGCGACCCCAAGAAGATCAACCCGCTGGCCCCGGCCGAGCTCGTCATCGACCACTCGGTCGTCGCGGACTTCTTCGGCACGGCCGACTCGCTCGGCCTCAACACCGCGCTGGAGTACGACCGCAACAAGGAGCGGTACGAGTTCCTGAAGTGGGGCCAGACGGCCTTCAGTGACTTCGCCGTCGTCCCGCCGAACACCGGGATCGTCCACCAGGTCAACCTCGAGCGGCTGGCCCGCGTCGTGTTCGAGCGGGGTGGCACGGCGTACCCGGACACCCTCGTGGGCACCGACTCGCACACCACGATGATCAACGGCCTGGGCGTGCTCGGCTGGGGCGTCGGCGGCATCGAGGCCGAGGCCGCCATGCTCGGGCAGCCCGTCAGCATGCTCATCCCGCAGGTCGTCGGGTTCAAGCTCGTCGGCGAGCTGCCGGCCGGCGCGACCGCCACCGACTTGGTGCTCACCGTCACCGAGCTGCTGCGCAAGCAGGGCGTCGTCGGGAAGTTCGTGGAGTTCTACGGCCCCGGCGTCACCAACGTCCCGCTGGCCGACCGCGCCACCATCGGCAACATGAGCCCGGAGTACGGCTCGACCTGCGCGATCTTCCCGATCGACGACGAGACCCTGGCCTACATGCGGCTGACCGGGCGCAGCGAGCAGCTCGTGGCGCTCACCGAGGCGTACGCCAAGGAGCAGGGCCTGTGGCACGACCCGAGCGCCGAGCCGCGGTTCTCCGCGACGCTCGAGCTCGACCTGTCCACGATCGTGCCGAGCCTGGCCGGCCCGAAGCGGCCGCAGGACCGCGTGCCGCTGAGCGCGGCGAAGGGCATGTTCCGCACCGCGCTGCGTGACTACGCGCGGACGGGCAACGGGCACTCCACGATCACCGACGGCGGGATCGACGAGGCCAGTCGCGAGTCCTTCCCGGCCTCGGACCCGGCCGCGCCCAAGGAGAGCAAGCCCAGCGACCAGCCCGTCACCGTCAACGTCGGGCCGGTGGGCGACCGCCCCAGCAACCCGGTCCACGCCGTCCTGTCGGACGGGTCCCAGGTCGAGCTCGACCACGGCGCCGTGGCGATCGCCGCCATCACGTCCTGCACCAACACGTCCAACCCGTACGTCATGGTCGCGGCCGGCCTGCTCGCCAAGGCTGCCGTCGAGAAGGGCCTGTCCAGCAAGCCGTGGGTCAAGACCACGCTGGCTCCTGGCAGCAAGGTCGTCACCGACTACTACGAGAAGGCCGGCCTCAACCCCTACCTGGACAAGCTCGGTTTCACGACGGTCGGCTACGGCTGCACGACCTGCATCGGCAACTCCGGCCCGCTCCCGACCGAGGTCTCGGCCGCGGTGAACGAAGGTGACCTCGCGGTGGTCAGCGTCCTGTCCGGCAACCGCAACTTCGAGGGGCGGATCAACCCCGACATCAAGATGAACTACCTCGCGTCCCCGCCGCTCGTCGTGGCGTACGCGCTCGCCGGCACGATGGACATGGACATCACGACCGAGTCGCTCGGCAACGACACGGAGGGCAACCCGGTGTACCTCAAGGACATCTGGCCCACCCCGGCCGACGTGGCCCGCGTGGTCGGCGAGGCCATCACCCAGAAGATGTACGCCGACAGCTACGTCGACGTGTTCGCCGGCGACGACCGCTGGAAGGCCATCGCCGTCCCCGGTGGCGACGCCTTCACGTGGGACCCGGCCTCGACGTACGTCCGCAAGCCCCCGTACTTCGACGGCATGGAGCGCGAGCCCAAGCCGGTCACCGACATCACCGGCGCGAAGGTGCTCGCGCTGCTGGGCGACTCGGTCACCACCGACCACATCAGCCCAGCCGGCTCGATCAAGAAGGACTCCCCCGCCGGGGCGTACCTGTCGGAGAACGGCGTCGACCCGAAGGACTTCAACAGCTACGGCTCGCGCCGCGGCAACCACGAGGTGATGATCCGCGGGACGTTCGCCAACATCCGGCTGCGCAACCAGCTCGCGCCGGGCACCGAGGGTGGCGTCACCACGCGCAACGGCGAGGTGACCTCGATCTACGAGGCGTCGCAGGCCTACCAGGCCGAGGGCACGCCGCTGATGATCCTCGCGGGCAAGGAGTACGGCTCGGGGTCCAGTCGCGACTGGGCCGCCAAGGGCACCGCGCTGCTGGGCGTCCGCGCGGTCATCGCCGAGTCCTACGAGCGGATCCACCGCTCCAACCTCATCGGGATGGGCGTCCTGCCGCTGCAGTACGCCGGCGGCGACACCGCGGCCTCGCTGGGGCTCACCGGTCAGGAGACGTTCGAGATCCTCGGCATCGCCGGCGGCAGCGAGGTTCCCCGGACGCTCACCGTGAAGGCGGACGGGAAGGAGTTCGCCGTCACCGTGCGGATCGACACGCCCGGCGAGCAGGCGTACTACCGCCACGGCGGGATCATGCCGTACGTCCTGCGTTCGCTGCTCTGACGCACCCGATCGACCAGCGGGGAACCGGAAGGTCCTCCCGGGTGTTCTAGGAGTACGAGAACCCCGGGAGGACCCGATGAGCACCGCCACGCACGCTGAGGTCGACACTGCCCCCCTCGACACGCCGGACACCGCCCGTGACGTCAAGGACGTCGCGGAGGTGGTGGACGACCTGGACGTGCAGCCGAGCAACGAGACGGGGATCTCCGCGGACCTGGTCCGCGCCTACCTCAAGGAGATCGGCAAGGTCCCGCTGCTCACCGCCGAGCAGGAGGTGGAGCTCAGCCAGCGCATCGAGGCCGGCCTGTTCGCGACGCAGAAGCTCGCGCAGAGCACGCTCAGCGCGGCGGTGCGGCGCGACCTGGAGTGGCTGGTCACGGACGGCGAGAAAGCCCGCCAGCACCTGCTCGAGGCCA
Organism: uncultured Actinomycetota bacterium; assembly: GCA_963760125.1. Taxonomy (GTDB): domain Bacteria; phylum Actinomycetota; class Actinomycetes; order Mycobacteriales; family SCTD01; genus RYN-111. The sequence continues at coordinate 307,238 of CAVXBV010000014.1, forward strand.
ACTTGCGCCTCGTGGTGAGCATCGCCAAGCGCTACCTGGGCCGAGGGATGCTGTTCCTCGACCTCATCCAGGAGGGCAACCTCGGGCTCATCCGCGCGGTGGAGAAGTTCGACTACACCAAGGGCTTCAAGTTCTCGACCTACGCCACCTGGTGGATCCGGCAGGCGATCAGCCGGGCCATGGCCGACCAGGCCCGCACCATCCGGGTGCCCGTGCACATGGTCGAGCAGATCAACAAGATCACCCGGGTCAAGCGCGACCTGCTGCAGTCGCTGGGGCGCGACGCAACGCCCGCGGAGATCGGCGCCGAGCTCGACCTCACGCCCGAGCGGGTCGTCGAGATCGAGCGGTACGGCCGCGAGCCCGTGTCGTTGCAGGCCGTGGTCGGCGACGAGGCCGACGGCGCTTTCGGAGACTTCATCGAGGACGCCGACGCTCCTGCAGCCATCGACCTGGTCGCCTACGCGATGATGCAGCAGCAGCTGCGGGAGATGCTCGCCGGGCTCGAGGAACGCGAGGCTGCGGTGGTGCGGCTCCGCTTCGGGCTCGTCGACGGGACGCCCCGCACCCTGGACCAGATCGGCCAGGAGTTCGGCCTGACCCGCGAGCGGATCCGCCAGATCGAGACCAAGACGCTCACCAAGCTGCGCCACCCGAGCCGGTCCCGCGGTCTGCGCGAGCTGCTGGACTGATCCGGACGTGCAGCCGGTCTCCCCGCAGGAGTTCGAGGAGCTCGTCGCTGACGCCCTCGACGCCCTGCCCCCGCACCTCGCGGCGGCGTTCGCCAACGTCGTCGTGGTCGTGGAGGACGAGAACGCCGAGGAGCCCGACCTGCTCGGCCTCTACGAGGGCACCCCGCTCACCGAACGAGAGCACTACTCCGGGACGCTGCCGGACCGGATCAGCGTCTACCGCATCCCGCTGTGCCTGATGGCTGAGGACCTCGACCACCTGGTGGAGGAGATCGGGGTGACGGTGGTCCACGAGTTCGGCCACCACATGGGCCTTGACGAGGCCCGTTTGGACCACTTCGGCTGGTCCTGACGGGTGGTCTGTGAGGGAGTTCACCCGTGAGTAACTACCGGAACACCGGGAAGGCTGTCATCGTTAGCCCAACGAGGGCGCGAGCATGCGTGCGCACGCCCCAACCGGGACGGGTGCCGCCAGCGTACTCGCCCACCTGCCCGGCCCTCCCGTTCCGCCATCCCCCCACGACGTCACCCTCAGGAGATCCACCATGCCCACCGCTGCCCGCCCCGCCGACGCTGCTGTCGGTCTTGAGGCGATGGTCCAGCGCGTCTCCGGTCTGATCCAGGACCTGCCGAGCGCGCACGGGACCCAGGGTGCCCTGAGCCCGGCGCAGCTGCGCAGCACGTTCGAGCAGGCGGGCATCGGGCCGGACCAGGCTCGCGCCGTGCTCCGCCGCCTCACCGAGGACGGCCTCGTCATCGGTGCCGGCGAGACCGAGAAGAAGCCACGACGCACGCCCGCGGCGGCCCGCCCGGCCGCCTCGACCACCCGCACACCTGCCCGCGCCAAGGCCAGCACCCGGCCCGCTGGACGCACTGTGGAGACCACCGTGACCGAGTCCCTGACCGAGCCCGCGCCGGACACCGCCCTCGTGGAGGCCGTCGTCGAGGCGCTGGTCACCGAGACCGCACCCGTTCCCGCCAAGAAGGCCACGCGCAGCCGCAAGGCCGCCGCCGAGGTCCCCGCGCCCGCCGCTGCTCCCGCTGAGGAGAACGACGACGAGGACGAGGACAGCGACACCCCCAAGGCGGTCGTCGCCGAGGAGGACAAGCCCCTCACGCTCGACGAGCCGCCGCCCGGCATCGACCTGGTCAAGGCCTACCTGCGCGAGATCGGCCGCGTCCCGCTGCTCACCGCGGTGGAGGAGGTCGACCTCGCCAAGCGCATCGAGGCCGGGCTGTTCGCTGTGGAGAAGATGCGGCAGAACGCCCAGGAGGGCCTCAAGCTCACCCCGACGATGAAGAAGGACCTCACCTGGGTCCTGCGCGACGGCGACAAGGCCAAGCGCCACCTGCTCGAGGCCAACCTGCGCCTGGTCGTCTCGCTCGCCAAGCGCTACCAGGGCCGCGGCCTGGACCTGCTCGACCTGGTCCAGGAGGGCAACCTCGGGCTGGTCCGCGCGGTGGAGAAGTTCGACTACGCCAAGGGCTACAAGTTCTCGACGTACGCGACCTGGTGGATCCGGCAGGCGCTGCAGCGCGCACTGGCCGACCAGGGCCGCACCATCCGCGTGCCCGTGCACATGGCCGAGCTCATCACCAAGGTCACCCGCGTGCGCCGCGAGCTCACCCAGACCCTGGGCCGCGACCCCTCCGCCGAGGAGATCGGCGCGCCGCTCGAGATGACGGCCGCCAAGGTCGAGGAGATCATCGCGTTCGGTCGCGACACGCTCTCCCTGCAGAGCCCCGTCGGCGACGACGAGGCCACCCTGGGTGACTTCATCACCGACACCGAGTCCGTGGACCCGGTCGCGGCGGTGGAGACGCAGATGCTCCAGAGCCAGCTGCACAGCGTGCTGGGCGATCTGCCCGAGCGCTCCGCCATCGTCATCCGGATGCGCTTCGGCCTCGACGACGGCCGCCCGCGCACCCTCGACGAGGTGGGCCGGTTCCTGGGCCTGACCCGCGAGCGGATCCGTCAGATCGAGCGCGACACGCTCGCCGAGCTCCGCCTCGAGGGCCGCGCCGACGGCCTGCGCGAGTACGTCGCCTGACCGTTCCCCCGCACGAGACCGGCCGCCAGCGCCACCCCCCGGGTGCTGGCGGCCCTTCTCGTCCCGGGATCCGCTACGGCGGGGAGCACGAGATCCCGAGCTACCTGGTCCGCCGGGGCCGCACCGGCGTGACGTCCCACGAGGCCCACGCCCGGCTGTTCCCGGTCCACGGCATCCTGCCGCCGTACGACGGTCTGGTGCGCTCGCTGCCGCTGGCGCTCGAGATCGGCTTCGGGATGGGCGAGGCGACGGCCCTGATGGCCGCTGCTGCGCCCTCGCTGGACCTGATCGCGGTCGACGTGCACCCCGCCGGGGTCGCCTCGCTGCTGCGCCGGATCGAGGCCGGCGGCCTCACGAACGTCCGCATCGTCGAGGGCGACGCGGTCGGCGTGCTGCGGGCGCTCCCTATGCACGTGCTGTCGGAGGTGCGGGTCTTCTTCCCCGACCCGTGGCCCAAGCCCCGCCACGCGAAGCGCCGGCTGCTCCGACCGACCTTCGCGGTGCTGGTGGCCTCCCGGCTCGCGCCGGACGGGGTGCTGCACCTGGCCACCGATCAGGAGCACTACGTCGAGCACGCCCGCGAGGCACTGAGCGGCTGGGACGTCCAGGAGATCCCGCGCCCGGACCGCCGCCCGGAGACCGGCTACGAGCGGCGGGCGGTGGTCGCCGGTCGTCGCACCTGGGACCTCCTGTGCCGGCCGCGCTGAGCGTCGCCGCGCTGGGGGTGCACGTCCGCGCCGCGTTGGGCAGGATGGGGTCATGACTGAGAACCCGCGCCAGAACACCAGCTTCCCGAGCAACGGCGGCACGGCCCACGGCTACCTCGCGCTCCCCGACAGCGGCACCGGCCCCGGCGTCCTCGTCATCCAGGAGTGGTGGGGGCTGACCGACCACATCGCCGACGTCTGCGACCGGCTGGCCCGCGAGGGCTTCGTCGCCCTCGCCCCCGACCTGTACGGCGGGAAGGTGGCGCACGACGGCGACGAGGCCGGGAAGATGATGAGCGAGCTGCCCGAGGCGCAGGCGGCGCAGGACCTCGCCGGCGCCGTGGACTTCCTGTTGGCCCAGGACGCCGTGACCTCGAGCAAGGTCGGGGCCGTCGGCTTCTGCATGGGCGGCGGTTTCGTCCTGCTGCTCGCCAACCAGCAGGGCGAGAAGGTCGGCGCGGCCGTGCCGTTCTACGGCGTCGGTCCGGCGGCCCAGCAGGCCGACTTCTCGGCGCTCACCGCGGCCGTGCAGGGCCACTACGGCGAGAAGGACGACTTCTACCCGGTGGACCAGGCGCGTGCGCAGGAGGAGAAGATCCGGACCGAGTCGGGGGCGCCGGTCGAGTTCTTCTACTACGACGCCGCGCACGCCTTCCACAACGACGAGAACCCGTTCGGCACCTACGACAAGGACAAGGCCGAGCTCGCGTGGGGTCGCGCCGTCGCGTTCCTGCGCAGCACCCTGGACTAGTCGGCGCGGACCCAGGCGGTCGTGGACTTCTTGGTCGACGTCGCTGAGGTGTCCGACTCGTCCGCGGCAGGGGCGTCGACCGACACCCCTGCCTGGGCGAGCCACTGGCGCTGGGTCTCCAGTTGGGCCTCGAGCTCGCCGGTGGCCCGACCGTCCGCCTTCGCCTTCGCGAGCTTGCCCTCGAGGTCGGCGACCTTCTCGCGCAGGCGTACGACGAACGTCGACTCCGTCGTCTTCACGTGGCTGGTGTCCGGGCCGGAGCGGAACCGCTCCTCGACGGCGGCGAACCGGTCCTCGAGCGACTTCATGACGTCGCGCGGGACCTTGCCGACCGCGTCCCACTTCTCCTGCAGCTGACGGAGCCGACCCTTGCCGCCGGGCGCCTGCAGCGCCTCAGCCTCAGTGAGGATCTCCTCCTTGAGCGTCTGGTTGCCGCGGAACTCCTCGTCCTGCACGGCGAACGACGCGCTGCGGGCCTGGAAGAACACGTCCTGGGCGCCCTTGAAGGCGTTCCAGAGGGTGTCCTCGACCTCGCGCGGCGCGCGGCCCGCGGCCTTCCAGTCGCCCATGAGCTGCTTGTATCGGTCGGCCGTGGCCTTCCAGTCCGTGCTGCCCGAGAGCTTCTCGGCCTCCTTGACCAGCTTCTCCTTGCGCTCCTGCGACACGGTGCGCTGCTGCTCGAGGGCACCGAAGTGCGCCGTACGGCGCTCGTTGAAGCGCGCGCGGGCTGCAGCGACGCGTTCCCACTGCGCGTCGGCGGACTTCTTGTCGACGCCCGTGATGCGCTTCCAGTCCTGGCCCAGCGTGCGCAGGCGCTCGCCGGCCTCCTTCCAGCTCGACGTGGCCGCGAGCTTCTCCGCCTCGTCCGCGAGAGCCGCCAGCTGCGCGAGCGCTTCCTCCTTGGCGACGGCGCGCGCGGCCTTGTGCTCCTCGACGGCGCTCTCGGTCTTCGCCAGCAGGGCGTCGACCCGGGCAGCCAGCGATGCCAGGTCCCCGACCGCGGCCGCCTCCGGGAGGCCGTCGCGCAGCCGCTCGGCGCTCGTCGCGACCTGCCGCGGGTCGCCCGCGCCGCTCCGGAGACGCTGCTCCAGCAGCGTCACCTCGGTCGCGAGCTGCTCGTACCGCCGCACGAAGTGCGCCAGTCCCTGCTCGGGCGTCCCGGCATGCCAGGACCCCACGGCGCGCTCGCCCTCGGTGGTCTTCACGAAGACCGTGCCGTCGTCGGTGACCCGACCCCACTCGCTCATGCTGATGCTCCCTGCCGGCCAACCTGGTGGTGTTCTCCCCACCAGTCTCGCGCACACTGGGCTGGTGCCCCTGACCGACCTGCCCTGCGTGCCCGAGTCGACCCTCCCCGAGGGGCTCGACCTCCCCGCAGAGACCCCCGTTCCCCCGTGGCGCTGCCGCGTGGAAGCGACCGTCTGGCTGCACCGCTCGACGCCCGCCGCCCTCGCCCTCCTCCCTCCGGACCTCACGGCCGGGCCGCGCTGGACCGTGGTGGCGCGGGTGCGCTACCTCGACTCCCCCGTCGGGGCGTACGACGAGATCCTGGCCAGCCCCTGTCTGCTGGCTGGCGCGCTGAGGCGCGGCGTCCTGGCCCGGGTGCACGTGCCGTTCATCGCGGTGGACAGCGTCGCGTCGGTGCACGGCGGCCGCGCGCACTGGGCGCTGCCCAAGACGCTCGCGACCTTCTCCGGCGGCCGCACCGAGGGACAGGGGTGGGAGGTCACGGCCACGGCGACCGCTCGCGGCCCGTGGCTGCCGACGTACGCCCGCCTGGGATCGACCCAGATCGATGCCGCAGGGTCGGTCACGAGCTCAGTCACGAGCGCCTGGGCCCTCGCCCGGCCCGCACGCGTCGAGGTGGGCGTGCACAGCGAGGGGGACCTCGCCTCCTGGCTCCTCCCCGGGCACCACCCGGGCCTGCTGCTGCGCGGACGCATGACCGTGGGGCCTGCTGGCGGGTGACCGGTGTGGTCGGCGTCACCCCGACCACCTCGCAACCCTCCGGCGCAGATCAGCGTCCTACGCGATGATGGGACCGTCGCCGGTCCTGCCCCACCGGCCAGGAGAGGGATACCCCGCATGTCCGCCACCGCTCGCCCCCGCCTGCTCGCCGCACTGCTCGTGGCCGGACTCGCCGTGGGCACCGGCGTCGGCTTCGCCGTCGGTCGCCCCTCCGCCCCCGACCTCGTCGCTGCCCCGATCCCGGACCCCGTCGTGGCTGCGGTGGGCCAAGCCGCCGGCCGGGTCCCGTGGGACAAGCCCCTCGCCCTCGCCGTCACCGACGGCACGCTCGAGCAGGTGAACGCGACCGGCCCCGACGGGGAGCTCGTCTCCGGTGAGCTCACCGCCGACGGGTGGAGCTCGTCCGCCCCGCTCCTGCCGGCCTCGACCTACCGGTTGACCGCTGTCGTCGCCGACGCGGGCGGCGCGAGCCGCACCGTCCAGGTCAACACGCGCACCACCCTGCCGTCGAAGACCCTGCACGCCGTCCTCAGCCCCGGTGACGGCAAGGTCGTCGGCGTCGGGCTGCCGGTCATCGTGACCCTGGACCGCGCGGTCACCGAACCCGCCGACCGACGGGCCGTGGTGGACCGGCTCGCGGTCAGCACCACCCCGACGGTCGCCGGAGCCTGGCGGTGGATGTCGCCGACCGAGCTGCACTACCGCGGGGCGTCGTACTGGACCAAGGGCACGTCGATCACGGCGGCCGCCGACTTCACCCGGCTCAAGCTGTCCGACGGGACCTGGGGCGAGGGGACCCGGAGAACGACCTACACCATCGGGTCGTCCGTCGTGTCGACCGTCGACGTCGCGACCAAGACGATGGACGTCGTGGTGGACGGCGCGCTCGTGCGGACCGTCAAGGTCTCGACCGGTCGCGCGGAGTTCCCGACCAAGGGCGGCGTCCACCTGGTGCTCGAGAAGAACAAGCTCAAGGTCATGGACTCCTCGACCGTCGGGATCCCGCGCAACAGCCCGGCCGGGTACTACGAGAAGGTCCCGAACAGCGTCCGGATCTCCTACAGCGGGGAGTTCGTCCACTCGGCGGACTGGAGCGTGCGCGACCAGGGCGTGCGCAACGTCAGCCACGGCTGCGTCAACGTCAGCCCGGCGGACGCCGCGTGGTTCTTCGACCTGGTCAAGCGCGGCGACGTCGTCGACGTCAAGAACGCTGCGGTGGGTCCCCGCCTGAGCGACCCGGGCATGTCCGACTGGAACGTCCCGTTCGCCGACTGGGCCAACTGAGCCCTCAGTACGACGGACGCAGCGGGAAGCCGCTCACCCCGTCGACCGTCTTGACCGCCAGCACCTGGTGCAGCTGGATCCCGTTGGTCTCGAAGCCGAGGCGGCTGCCGGCCAGGTAGAGCGCCCACACGCGCGCCGTGCCGACACCGACCTCCTCGACGGCCTGCTCCCAGTGCGCGTCCAGGTTGTCGCACCACGCGCGGCAGGTCTTCGCGTAGTGCTCGCGCAGGTTCTCCTCGTGGCGGACCTCCAAGCCGGCCGCCTGCAGCTCGCGCACGATCCGCCCGATGCCGGGCAGCTCACCGTCGGGGAACACGTAGCGCGGGATGAAGCCGCGCTTGCTGATCGCCGGGCTGTGGTCGTCGGGCCGGGTGATGCAGTGGTTGAGCAGCCGGCCCTGCGGCTCCAGCTTGCCCGCCAGGAACGAGGCGTACGACGCGAGCTGGTCAATGCCGATGTGCTCGGTCAGTCCGATGGAGCTGACGGCCTCGAACCCGGTGTCGGTGATGTCGCGGTAGTCGCTCCACCGGACGTCCACCCGGTCGGACAGCCCCCGCTCAGCGACGGCCGCGCGGGCCCACTCCGCCTGCTGGCGCGACAACGTGCACGCGACGACGGCGACGCCGTAGTGCTCGGCGGCGTGCATGGCCATGCCGCCCCAGCCGCAGCCGACGTCGAGCAGCCGCATCCCGGGCTCGAGCGCGAGCTTCTGGCAGACCAGGTCGAACTTCGCCTCCTGCGCCTGCTCGAGCGTCGCGTCGGCCGACGGGTAGACCGCGCAGGTGTAGGCCATCGACGGGCCGAGGACCCAGGAGTAGAACAGGTTCGACACGTCGTAGTGATGGCTGATCGCCAGGGCGTCGCGGCCCCGGGTGTGCCGACGCAGGCCGGCGAGGAAGCGACGGGCCCCCACCTCCTGCGGCGGCGGTTCGACGTAGTGCATCGCCTCGCGCCCGAGGGAGCGCAGCACCTGCAGCCGCTCGGCCCAGGTGAGGTCGGCCGTCTTGTCTCCGGTCAGCGCCCGCAGCGCCGTGTAGTGGTCCGGCGCCTCCAGGTCGAGCTCGCCGCTGACGTAGGCCCGAGCCATGCCCAGCTCGCCCGGGGCGCTCACCAGGTGCGCGAGGGCCTTGGGCGACTGCACCTTCACGACGACGTCCGAGGCGTCATCGCCTGCGGCTGAGCCGTCGTACGCCTCGACGCGGGTGGTCTCGGGCAGGACCGAGGCCAGGGCCTCGGCGACCGGGAGCTTGCTCATGTCATCTCCGTTCGACCGTCTTGGCGTACAGGTCCAGCAGCCGGGAATCGGGGTCGTAGCGCTTCTTGAGCAGGTCGTAGACCTCGCCGTTGTAGAGGTCCCGGAACTGCTCCCGCTCGTAGAAGCTGGTGCTGTACAGCGACTTGCGGCCGCCGAGGTCGTCGACGAGCCGCTCGATGAGCCGGTTGTGGTGGGTCGGGTCCTCGCCGGGCTCGAGAGCCACCGACGACCAGAAGCCGATGTTCACGTACAGCGTCGCGGGGTCCAGCCGGTACAGCTCCCAGACGTCGTCCGCAGACCGCTGCTGCAGGGGGCAGAACCACACCGGCTCGATCGGCACCTCGCGGGCGAAGACGTCCATGAACTCCACCAGCCGGTCGATCGGCACCTCGACGTCCTGGACGACCTCCTCGCGGTCGGGCCGACCACGACGCCGGTCGTAGCGGGTCTTCCACCGGTGCTTCTGCTCGAAGGCGACGAGCTTCCACCAGGTGTCGCTGCGCAGGTAGCGCCGCGGGATGAGCCGCCGGAGCCGCGGGTTCTGCACGCCGAACGCGCGGCTGCACCAGAACCAGTCGGTGTCCCAGCGCCACAGGTAGTCCCGGACGGTCAACCAGTCCTCGCCCCGCTGCTGCACCGACCGGTAGTAGATCGCCATGCCGGTGTAGTCGGACAGCAGCGGCGCCGCGGCGGCCCAGGTCCCCAGCGTCACGTAGACCTCGGTCGGGGAGAACCACGTGCCGTCGCAGAAGTCGGCGGTCTGGGTGCGCATGACCTCGACCGCGTCGGCGACCGACGTGCACCGGACGTGCTGCAGGTGCACGAACGGCTGGGTCGGTTCGAGCTCGATCCGCAGCCGCAGCGCGTAGCCGAGCGTGCCGTAGGAGTTGGGGAAGCCGAAGAACAGGTCGGCGTTCTCAGTGCGGCTGCAGGTGACGATCTCACCAGCCCCGGTCAGGACGTCCATCTCGAGGACGGACTCGTGCGGCGTGCCGTTGCGGAAGCTCGAGCTCTCGATCCCGAGGCCCGTCACCGCGCCGCCGAGGGTGATCGTCTTGAGCTGCGGGACGACCAGCGGCATCTGCCCCGAGGGCAGCGTGGCGTCGACCAGGTCCTCGTACGTCGTCATGCCCAGGACGTCCGCGACACCGTCCCCCACGCTCAGCACCCCGCTGAAGGCGGACACGTCCAGGCGGTGATCGGCGTCCTGGCGGGTGCGGAACAGGTTCGAGGTCTTCTTGCCCAGCCGTACGGGCGCACCCACGGGCAGCGCGGCGAGCTGTCGGCGCAGTTCGGCCACGGACGCGTCGTACTGACCCCTTGTCGGCACAAGAGCACCCTACGTCTGGCCCGTTCCCCTCGGGCGCACCGGCGCGCATGGGAGACTCACGGGGTGACCGACCTGCCTGACCTGCCCCGCGACGAGGTTCTCCCCGGGGAGGACGTCAGCATCGAGGAGGCCTCGGTCGAGCTCGGGATGTCACCCACGGCCGTGATCGGGTTGCTGGAGTCGGGACGGCTCCAGGCCCATCTCGGACCCGACGGTCGTCGGCGCAGGATCTTGCTCAGCGACCTCGCCGAGCACCGCGAGGACCGCTTCACGGTGCGACAGCAGATGGTCCAGGAGCAGCGGGCCCGCCGCTGGGCCGACAGCGCCGCGCCGGCGGACGCCGACTGACCAGCGACGACGCCGCCCTGCGGGAGGAGGCTGAGGCCGTCCTGCGTTCGCTCGCCGGCCCCGGCGCGGTCCTGCGCGAGGACCAGTGGACCGCGATCGCGGCGCTCGTCCGCGACGGGCCGACGGGCGCTCGTCGTCCAGCGCACCGGCTGGGGCAAGTCGGCCGTGTACTTCGTCGCGACCGCGCTGCTGCGGGCCCGCGGCGCCGGCCCGACGGTCATCGTCAGCCCGCTGCTCGCGCTGATGCGCAACCAGGTCGCGGCCGCGGCACGGGCGGGCATCGGGGCCGTCACCGTGAACAGCAGCAACGTCGAGCAGTGGCAGGAGGTCTACGACCAGATCGGGGCGGGCGGGGTCGACGTGCTGCTCGTCAGCCCAGAGCGCCTGAACAACCCTGGCTTCCGCGACGAGGTGCTGCCTCGCCTCGCGGCGACCGCCGGCCTCGTGGTCGTCGACGAGGCGCACTGCATCAGCGACTGGGGGCACGACTTCCGCCCGGACTACCGGCGCATCCGCACCCTGCTCACCGAGCTGCGCGAGGGCGTGCCGGTCCTCGCGACGACAGCGACCGCGAACGCTCGGGTCGTCGACGACGTCGCCTCCCAGCTCGGCACGGACACCCTCGTCCTGCGGGGCGCACTGGAACGCGACTCCCTGCACCTGGGGGTCGCCGTGGTCCCCGATGCCGCGCACCGGCTGGCCTGGCTGGCCGACCACCTGCCGCAGCTGCCGGGGAGCGGGATCGTCTACACGCTCACCGTGGCCGCGACCGAGGAGGTCGCCGGCTTCCTGCGCTCGCGCGGGATCACGGCGACGGCCTACTCGGGCCGCAGCGACGACGCCGAGCGGCGCCAGGCGGAGGACGACCTGCTGGGCAACCGCATCAAGGCGCTCGTCGCCACGAGCGCGCTCGGGATGGGCTTCGACAAGCCGGATCTCGGCTTCGTCGTGCACCTCGGTGCCCCGTCCTCCCCGATCGCCTACTACCAGCAGGTCGGTCGCGCCGGCCGTGGCGTCGAGCGCGCCGAGGTGGTGCTGCTGCCCGGGCGCGAGGACGAGGCGATCTGGGCGTACTTCGCCTCGCTCGGCTTCCCGTCGGAGGAGCAGGTCCGGACGGTGCTGGCCGCCCTGACCGGCGGGACGCTGTCGACCGCCGCCCTCGAGCCGCGGGTGGACCTCCGACGCACCCGCCTCGAGACGATGCTCAAGGTGCTCGACGTCGACGGAGCCGTGCAGCGCGTCAAGGGCGGCTGGACCGCGACCGGCCAGCCGTGGGTGTACGACGCCGACCGCTACGCGAAGGTCGCCGCCGACCGCCTGGCGGAGCAGCAGGCCATGCGGGACTACGTCGCCACCTCCGCCTGCCGGATGGAGTTCCTGCGCCGTCAGCTCGACGACCCGCAGGCCGCCCGCTGCGGCCGCTGCGACCGGTGCCTGGACCGACCGGTGCCGACCGGGGTGTCCGCGGGCTCCCTCGACGCCGCGCGGGCCGCGCTGGGTCGGCCCGGCGTCGTCCTGGAGCCCCGTGCCATGTGGCCGACGGCACTGGCCGACCTCGGGGTGTCCGGGCGCATCGCGGTGTCGGAGCAGGCGGCCGAGGGCCGGGCCCTGGGGCGCCTGTCCGACATCGGCTGGGGCACACGCCTGCGGCCGCTGCTGACCGGCCCCGACACCGAGCTGCCCGACGACGTCCTCGCCGCGCTCGTCCAGGTGCTCGCCGCCTGGGAGTGGGACGCCCGTCCGGTGGCCGTCGCCGCCGTCCCCTCGGCCTCCAGGCCGCGGCTGGTCGCCTCCCTCGCCAGCCGGTTGGCCGACGTCGGCCGGCTCACCCTGCTGGGTCCGCTGGAGCACCTGCGCCCGACGGCTGGTCCCCGCAGCAACAGCGCGCAGCGACTGCGGCAGGTGAGCGGCGCTTTCGCCGTACCTCCGGCCTGGGTGCTGCCGCCCGGGCCGGTCCTGCTGGTGGACGCACGGACCGACACCGGCTGGACCCTCACCGAGGCCGCCCGGGTGCTCCGCCGCGGCGGCGCGAGCGCTGTGCTGCCCCTGGTCCTCGGGATCGACGGTTGAGCCGGTAGGTTCTGCGGTCATGAAGAGCAAGAGCAACGTGCGCATGATCGTCGGCGCCTGCCTCGGGATCGCGGTCTACTGCGTGGCCACGTACGTCGTCGTGGAGCAGGCGGGTGGGACGAAGGTGGATCCCGCTTACAGCAACACGCCCAACGGCGTGACCCCGGGCGCTCCCGACTTCGAGTGACCGATCTCGCTGCCTGGCGGGGCCGCACGGTCGTGGTCACCGGTGGCAACTCCGGCATCGGCCTGGCCGCCGCCCGGCGGTTGAAGGCCGTCGGCGCCGACGTGGTGATCGCCTGCCGCGACGTCGCTCGCGCCACGGCGGCCGCGCCGGACCTGACGGTGCGCCCCGTGGACCTGGCCGACCTCGACAGCGTCGCCGCGTTCGCCGACGGCACCGCAGCACCTCGACGCCCTGGTCTGCAACGCCGGCGTCATGGGCGGACCGATGCTCGCCACCGCGCAGGGCCACGAGCGCCAGATGGGCACCAACCACCTCGGCCACGCAGCCCTGGTCGCGCGGCTGTTCCCCTTGCTGGAGGCAGCCCGCGGGCGCGTGGTGCTCATCAGCTCGATCGCTGCCCGGGGCGGGACCCTCGGACCACAGCTCACCGCCGAGGAGCTTCTGAACCCCCCGGCGTACGACCCCGGGATGGTCTACGCCAACACCAAGCAGGCCAACCTGCTGTTCGGCCAGGAGCTGCATCGACGGGTCGGTGACCGGGTGCCCACCGTCACCGCGCACCCTGGCGTGAGCTGGACCAACCTGTTCGTCCGCCAGCTGCAGGAGGGTGGCAAGGGCTGGCTCGTCCCTCCGCTTCGTGTCCTGGGTCCGCTGGTGATGCAGTCCGCGGCGGCCGGCGCCGAGCCGACGCTTCGGGCCCTGTCCGCGCCGAGTGGGTCGTTCGTCGGACCCAAGCGGTTCAACCAGTACCGCGGGCCGGCCGAGCTCCTCGACGTCTACGCCACCGGCTCCGACCCGATCACCGCCGCCCGCTTGTGGGACGTCACCGAGCAGGTGCTGGGGATCGCGCTGCCGTCCTGAGCACCGCCAGCACGTGAACCGGATCACCCTGCTGCTTCACCTGTCGCTCATGATCGCGGTGGCAGACTCTGCGCGACGCGCACGTCGCGCGTCCCCGACGAGAGACGGCCAGCGCGGTGACGCGAGCACGGCGTACACCAGATGAGGCCCGCCCTCCGGCCGTGCTGCTGATCTCCGCCTCGATGGGCGCCGGCCACGACGGCGTGGCGTACGAGCTGGAGCGCCGTTTGCACGCGCGCGGCGCGACGGCCAAGGTCTACGACTACCTCGAGCTGCTCCCGGGCCGCAGCGGGCCCTTCTACCGCGCGTTCTACGCCGGCCAGCTCAAGCACGCCCCCGCTTCCTACGAGTGGCTGTACGGGAAGATGGACGACGGGGTCCTGACCCCACTGGCGACCTGGCTCGGGGGCATGGGCGCCCGCAGGGTCCGGCGCCTCGCCCGCGACTACGACGTCGTCGTCTCGACGTACCCCCTGGGCTGCCAGGCGACGGGCAAGTTGCGGCAGCAGGGTCGTCTGCCGATCCCGGCCGTCGGGTTCCTCACCGACGTCGACGTGCACGGCCTGTGGCTGCACAAGGGCATCGACCGCAACCTCACCGTCTGGCACGGGAGCGCCGTCGAGGCGATCGACCGCACGGGGGTCCCCTCGCACGCCGTGGGCCCGGTGCTGCCCGAGCGCTTCCTCACTCCTCCGACGGAAGCGGAACGCACCGAGGGCCGCGAGCTCATGGGGGTGACGCCCGACGACAGGGTCGTCCTCGTGGTCGCCGGCTCCTGGGGCGTCGGGAACATCGGCGCCACGGCGCGCGCGATCCGCGACGCCGGCGTCGGGACCCCGGTAGTCCTGTGCGGCCGCAACGAGGACCTGGTGCACGAGCTGGACCGCGAGGAGGGCGTCATCGCCCTCGGGTGGACGACGGAGGTACGCCGGTTGCTGGCCGCCGCCGACGTGCTCGTCCACAACGCCGGCGGCCTGTCGTGCCTCGAGGGCTTCGCCATGGGGGTGCCGGTCATCGGGTACGCCTGCCTGCCCGGGCACGGGCACCGCAACAGCCTGGCCATGCACCAGGCCGAGGTGGCCGTGGACGCCCAGACCGAGGACGGGCTGATCGAGGCCGTCCGACGCCTGGCCGGCACCGACGAGGGCAGGGCCCTGGCGCTCCGCGCGCGGGAGATGTTCGTCGCCGACCCGACCGACGAGCTGCTCGACCTGGTCGGCAGCCGCGTCCCGGTGACCCGTCCAGCCACCCGGACGTGGGCCTCGCGGATCGGCGCCGTCGCGGTCGGCGTCCCGGTCACCATGAGCGCCCTGTCGTTCGGAGTGGCCCAAGCCACCGTGCACGGCCTCGGCGTCGCCGATGTCCAGGGCTCCCAGTCGGTGTACGTCGCCGCGGTCGTGGACCACGCGCACCTGGACCGGCCGGCGGTGGTGAGCGCCCTGCGCGCCGGGCACGTGACCGTGGCGGTCCGCACCGGCACCAACGCACCGACCCCGACCGACATCAGGGCCCTGACCGGTGCCGGCATCACCGTCATCGGCGCCGACCAGGGCCAGCACAGCCGCAACCCCCGCACGCAGCGCGCCTCGATCACCGCAGCCGCGGCAGCCGTCTCGGCGCTCGGCGAGGCCCGTCCCAAGGTCGTGTGCCTGCGCACCCCGGGCATGGTCGAGCACATGACGGCGTGGGAGGACCGCATCCAGCTCGCCCTGCCGAGCGTCGTGGCCGTCGGGGCGGCGGGCCTCCCGGCGCATCTGCTGCCCGGCCAGCAGATCGTCCTGGACGAGCGCGGCCGCACCTCGTCGCAGGTCCTCAGCGATCTCGCCGCCCTGCAGCGCCTGATCGCGGGCGACGGCCTGGCGCAACAGCCGATGCGGGCGCTCTGGCCCAGCACGTGAAGCTCGGCCGGCTGCTGGTGGGGGGGACGGTGCTCGCCGGGGCGGTGCAGGCAGCCCCCCTCGTGACGTTCCTGCAGCCCGTCAAGCCGCTGCTGCCCAGGGTGAACGGCACCGGTCGGGACGGCCACGTGGCGCTCACGTTCGACGACGGGCCCGACGGTCAGAGCACCCCGCGCTTCCTCGACGCGCTGGCCGCCCTCGAGGTCCGCGCCACGTTCTTCCTGCTCGGGCAGATGTGCGTGCGGTACCCCGACCTCGCGCGTCGCGTCGTCGACGAGGGCCACGAGGTGGCGGTCCACTCCTTCGACCACCGCAACCACCTGCGGCACACGCCCTCGGCCACGAGAGACCAGCTCGCGCGGACGGCCGATCTCATCGAGGCGCAGTCCGGCGTGCGACCGCGGTGGTTCCGGCCGCCGTACGGCGCGCTGACGACGTCGGGGGTGGTGGCTGCTCGGGGGCTGGGGCTGCAGACCGTGCTCTGGACCGCGTGGGGGCAGGACTGGCAGCGCGGCCTGGTCCCGCGGGACGTCCTGGACGAGGTCCTGCGCGGGCGGCTGGACGGCGGCACCGTGCTGCTGCACGACTCCGACTGCACCAGCCAGCCCGGCGCGTGGCGGGCCACGCTGGGCGCCCTGCCGTCGCTGGTCGAGCGCTGTCGGGAGCGCGGTCTCGAGGTCGGCACGGTCGGGGCGCACGGCCTGGCGACGTGAGCACGACCGGCGCGGTCGTCGCGGCCCTGACCTCGGCGGGGCTGTTCGCTGCGGCGTCCGCG
The DNA here is from genome assembly GCA_963760125.1 of uncultured Actinomycetota bacterium. Taxonomy (GTDB): domain Bacteria; phylum Actinomycetota; class Actinomycetes; order Mycobacteriales; family SCTD01; genus RYN-111. The sequence continues at coordinate 323,415 of CAVXBV010000014.1, forward strand.
GCCCAGCACCACGAGGCGCGGGCCGTCGCCGCGTCGGTGCGCCCCTCCCTGCTGCTCACCCTGGCCCGGCGTCCCCTGTGGCTGCTGGCGACCGTGGCGGACGTGCTGGCCGTCGCCGTGCAGGCCCTCGCGCTGCGGCTGGGCCCGGTGGCCCTCGTGCAGGCCCTCCTCGTCGCGGGGCTGCCCTTGGCGGTCCTGCTCTCGGCGGCCCTGGGCCACCGGCGCCTGCGTCCGGCGGAAGGGGGCGGCGTCGGGCTCTGCGCCGCCGGGCTGGCCCTGCTGTCCCCGGCGTTGGCGGCCACCACCGAGGGCAGCGCTCCCACCCGCAGCGCAGGGGTCGGCGCGGCCGTGGTCGTCGCGCTGGTCGTGCTGGTGCTGCTCCTGGCCCGCCGCAACCGGCGGTGGGGAGGTGCCGCGACCGGGGGTGCCGCGGGCGTCGTCCTCGGGGCCGGAGCGGTCCTGCTCGCGGTGACGGCGGCGCGCCTGGACGACGTCACTGCGGCGCTGGGCACGTGGGCGCCGTACGCCGCCGTGATCGTCGGCCTGCTGGGCCTGCTGCTCACGCAGGTGGCCTTCCAGACCGGGGACCTGGCGGCCCCGCTGGCGGCCCTCACCGTGGTCGAGCCGGTGGTGGCCGTCGTGCTGGCCGCCGTGCTCCTCGGGGAACGGCTCCCGACCGGTGCCGGTCACGTCGGCGCGCTGGTGCTCGGTGGGTCGCTCGCCGTCTCGGGGGTTCTCGTGCTCGCGCGCGACGGGTCAGGTCAGCGGTAGGCCGTGCGGGTCGAGGTCGGCCAGTGCCCCACGCAGTAGCTGCAGCCCGCTCTGGGTCAGCGCGTCCGCGTCCGCGGTGTCGTGCGGGTCCAGGCCCAGCTCCATCGCCGCGCCGACCGAACCGCCCGCGAAGCCGATGGCGGCCATGACCGCGGTCCGTTCGGGAGCCGGCAGCGTGGCCAATGCTCGTTCGAGGCGGTGGACCAGCTCGGCCTCGGCGTCCGTGGGGCCGGTGGCCCGCGCGTCGACCTCATCGGGAGACATCGTCCGGACGCGGGAGGGACGACCCTCGGCCATGGTCGACGCCTCCTGTGCTCAGCGGGGGCGACCGCCCCGGGGTCTCCCCCGGGACGGCCGTCGTACCAGCCCTCAGGTCGCCTCTCGGCGGTGTGTCGCTCGTAGCGACGCTTGTGGGACCGGGGGCCATGTATGGACTGGTACGACGACCACGCTAACCCGAAAGCCGGATCGGCGTTGGCTGATGTGTCGGTCTGGGGACAACCGGGGCGTGCACCCGAACGGGTGCTCAGGCACTGCGCCGCTCGCGCCGACGTCATGAGTGATCGTGCTGCTCCCCGAAACGGATGACTGCCATGAAGCTCCTGCTCCCTGTGCTGGCCGGCCTGACGGCTGCGTCTGTGCTCCTTCTCTGCCTGGCCGCGGTCCGCCTCTGGGCGACCCAGGCGCTCGAGGACCCGGCACTGGACACCGAGGACACCACGGTCGACCGCCTTGCCCTCCTGCCCGAGGGCCATCAGCCCCCGCCCGGTCTGAGCGCTCTGTCGCCAGACGAGCGCTTCCTGACCCACGAGTCGGCCCGCGGGCTGCGGGCATTGGAGGACTTCCTGTCCCGCGCGGCCTAACCTGGTGCCATGACGACTCCCGGCCTGGGCACGAGCACGCTGATCGAGGAGCGGACCGAGGAGCGCGAGCTCCAGGACCCCGGATCGGTGGCCCACATCGTGAAGGACCCGAGCAAGGTCACCGAGGCCTACATCCTCGGCACGCCTGTCGAGGCGCTCTGCGGACACACGTTCACCCCGTCCAAGGACCCGAAGGCCTTGCCGGTCTGCGACACCTGCAAGGACATCGCCGACATCCGGACCGACGGCCGGGGCGGGGAGATCCGGTAGCGCGCCGCGCTGCTCCGACGGGCGGCACCTGGCCCGTCCGGTTCGGTACGGCGGAGCTCGTGCGCGACCTCGACCGGCCCGCCGGCTGGCTTCTCCTCGTCGACGGCACCCCCCAGAGCTACGTGGACCTCGACGCACCGGAGCACCTCGAGTTCGACTACGTCCGGCTGCTCGCCGACCTCGTGGACACCCTCCCGGCCGGGCCCATCACCGCTGTCCACCTCGGCGGTGGCGGGTGCACCCTGCCCCGTTGGGTCGCCCGGACCCGGCCCGGGTCCACGCAGGTCGTCGTCGAGGCCGACGAACCGCTGGTCGAGGTGGTCCGCAGCCAGCTCGGCACCGAGGGCTTCCGTCTGCGCGTCGGCGACGGGCGGGAGTCCCTCTCCCACCTGCGCCCGGGCACCAGCGACGTGGTGGTCGCTGACGTCTTCACCGGCTCGCGGGTCCCGTCCCACCTGCTGACGGTCGAGCACGCCTGCGAGGTCGCGGCGGTGCTGCGCCCCGGCGGCCTGTACGTCGTGAACCTCGCCGACTCGGGCTCGCTGGCCTTCTCCCGGCAGCACGCGGCGACGCTCTCCGAGGTGTTCGCGCACCTGGTCGTACTGGCCGACCCCGGGATCCTGCGCGGACGGCGGTTCGGCAACCTGGTCCTCGGCGCCTCGGACACGCCGTTCGTCGTCGACGACCTCCGTCGGGTGACCGCGCGCAGCATCGGGCGGGCCCGCGTGGAGAGCCGGCACACCTTCGTGGGCGGCGCGCGCCCCGCGTACGACGCCGATCCGCCGGTCTCCCCGACGCCCCCCGCGGACCTGTTCGCCTGAGCGTCCGTCACCGCAAAGGCGGTGAGCTTCGCTCACTCAGAACGGGGGGTTCTGGTCGTGCCAGGTGGGGTGGGTGACGAGGCCGTTCTCGTTGAGCCACCTGCCGTCGCGGAGCTTCACGGTGCGTTTGCCGGTGTGGAGGTCGTGGTGGAGGGTGTCGCAGACGTTGAGGGTCTGCTCGAGGCTGGTGATCTGGTCTTCGGCGTAGCCCAGGATGTGGTGGGGGCGGAGGACGGTCAGGGGGTCGGGGGTGCCGGGGCAGCAGCCGTCGCCGGCGCACCTGTTGCCGCCTTCGAGGTCGAGGGCGCGGCGTTCGTCGGCGGTGAGGGTGCGTTGGGAGTGGACGGTGCGGAGGGCTTTCCCGCCGAGGCTCAGGACGGTGGTGGTGACGGTGCTGTCGCACCACCAGCTGCGGACCAGGCTGCGGGGCAGGAGTCGTCCGCTGTCGCCGCGGGGTGGTGGGGCGCCGGGTCTGCGGGTCTCGTCGGCTCTGGCTCCGGTCCCGGTCCCGGCTCCGCGTGCGGTGCCGGTTGTGGTGCCGGTTGCGGTTCCGGTGAGGGTGGCTTCGGGGATCGTGACGTGGATCTGGACGGGGGTCTTGCTGACCAGCCCGCCGAGGCCGGCGGCGAGGTAGCGCTCGAGGGCGTTCGAGAACGCGTCGTGCAGGCGCTTCCTGCGGCCGCGCGGGAGTCCGTGGGGCAGGACCCCGTCGGTGTCGAGCCGAGCCCCCAGGGGCCCCCACACGTCATCGGGCTCGGTCGCCCCGTGCTGGCGGGCGTCGGCCCACGCTGCGGTGTCGTCGGGGTTGCGGGTGTCGTGGGCGGCGGCGGCGCGCAGGATGGTCCAGAGGCGTTCGCCGCACTCGAGGTCCAGGTCGCCGCACAGGTGCCAGCCCTGCCCGTCAGGCAGCTCGGAGAGGGAGAGTCCGCGGCGTTCGTGGCCCTTCGCGGCGCGGTCTTCCAGCAGGCTCGGGAGGACCGCGACGACGATCTCGTCCAACGCCCCCGTGAGGGCGCGGGGCGCGATGGTCTCGGCGAGCCACAGCAGCGCCTGTTCGAGCCGGTCGGCCTGCGAGCCCTCCAGCGCCAGGAGCGACTGTGCTCGGTCGATGATGAGCTGCAGGCGCGGGTCGGTGTCGTGCAGGCCCTGCAGCTCGCGGCAGACCAGCGCGGCGACGTTCCCCACGACGGCGTTCAGCACCAGGTCGCCCGGCAGGCCGTCGATGAGCCCGTCGGCCCGGTCCAGGTGCGGACCGCACTGCCGCAGCGCCCCCGCGGTCTTGCGGGCCGCGGTCAGGCTGACGCGCCCGTCCTGCACGGCCGCGTTCAGGACCGGGAAGGTGCGCAGCCGGTGGGCGAGCAGCGCGTCACCGGGGTCGCCGTCGGGGCGGTGCTCCCGCACCCAGGCCTTCACACTCCGTGCGCCGACGAGCTCGGTCAGGCCGCGGGCGTGCACGTCGGCCAGGCGGGTCAGGTCGTGCACCCGCAGCTGCTGCTCGGCCTGCAGCAGCGCTTGCGCATCGGACAGGGCCTGGGCCGCGTCGACCTGCGCCGGCCGAACGGCGACGACCCGCTGGACCGCGCGCAGCAGGTCCGCGACCACCGGGCTCGGAGGAGGCAGCGGCCCGGCCTCGACCGGACCCAGCCCGGTCACGCCAGGAGCCGACCAGGGCGCCTCGGCCGCAAGCCGCCAGGAGGTCAGCCGGGTCAGCCGGGTCGCAGCACGGGCAGTCGAAGTGCTTCTGCGCTTCGAGCTCGAGGAGCCAGGAGGGGATGACCGACGGGGCCTGACACTCCAGCCCGTCGAGCCACTGCGGCGCGTCGGAGGGCGCCAGCAGGGCGTCGTACGCGTTCATCAGGGCCACCTCCTTACCCAAGACCGTATCTGTGTTCGATCTTAATGTCAAGCGCTTTCGCTTGCTGTGCATAAGGTTTTGGGGCACTACTGACGAAGTCGTGGGTCGTTACTCGCGGCGGGTGCCGCACGGCTGAGCACGCGAGCGGTGGCATCACCTGCCGGAGCACGAGGTTGCCATGACCTGGTCTCAGGGCGACAGACCTCCGAGGAGCGGCCTTCACGGCGGACGGTCGCGAACGGGGCTCCCCGTGCCGACGCCCCCGGCAGACCTGTTCGCCTGAGCCGGGTCAGGCGCGGGCCGCGCGGAAGTCGGGCGCGCGCTTGGCGAGGAACGCATCGACACCCTCGCGGTACTCCGGGCTGTGCAGCGAGTCGTGGTAGTGCCGCCGCACGTCGTCGTCCTCCTGGCGCTGGCCAGCGGCGGCCGCGGAGATAAGGGCCTTCGCCCCGCGCAGCGACACTCGGGCCCGGGAGGCCAACGTCGCCACGAGCTCATCGGCTCGGGCCGAGGGGTCCTCGCAGACCTCGTGCACCAGCCCGATGCGCAGCGCGGTCGCCGCATCCAGGAGATCGCCGGTCATCAGCACCCACGACGCCCACGCCGGGCCCACCACCTCAACCAGCCGCGCGGTGGAGGGCAGGGCGTAGACGATCCCGAGCTTGGCCGGCGTGATGCCGAACCTCGAGGTCGGGGCGCACAGCCGCAGGTCGCACGCGAGAGCCACCTGCGAGCCGCCACCGATCGCGAAACCCTCGATCACGGCGACCGTCGGTGTCGCGCAGGTCAGGATCGCCCGCTCCCCCGCGGTCACGGCCTCGCCGTACGCCTCGGCGTCCTCCGGGTCGCGGCGCAGGCTGGTGAACTCACTGATGTCGGCCCCCGCGCTGAAGGGCCCGCCCGGGGTGCCCCGGAACACGACGACGTCGACCGCGTCGTCGGCGTCGAGCGCCGGCAGGACGCGCGCGAACGCCTGCCACATGGCCAGGTTGATGGCGTTGTGCTTGTCCGGCCGGTGCAAAGTCACCGTCGCGACTCCCCCGGCGACCGACACCAGCAGGGATCCGGCGGCGTCGCCGAGCAGGTCGTCCATGCCGGCATCCTGCCCGACGGCCGTTCAACTGCCACGGCCCGGTTGCCGATCAAGGAACGTGCCCTCGCTCCTGACCTCGTTGAGCCTGCTGCTGCTCGCGGGTGCCGTGGGGGTCGGCGGGCGCTGGGCCACCCACCGGGTCGACGGGCTCGGCCGCCCGCGCCCGCTGCCGGTGTGGTCCCTTGCCGGCCTGGTGGTCGTGTCCCTGGTGTGCGCGATCCCCGGGGCCCAGCGGCGCAACGAGGAGCGCCGCCTGGCGTCGGTCGCGAGCCGCCTGGTCGGCCACTCCGTCACCGTGCACTGCCAGTCGACGGCAGGAGCCCTCGTCGACGCCGGCGCCGAGCTCGGCTACGTCGCGTACGACGCTGCCGGCGTCCCGGAGCCGCGGACCACCCTCAAGCGCGAACCGTGCGCGGACCTCAAGCACTACGTCGGCAGCGACAAGCGCCGACCCTCGTTGGAGCAGGTCGTCGCGGTGCACGTGCTGACCCACGAGGCGATGCACATGCGGGGGGAGACCAACGAGGCCGTGACCGAGTGCGAGGCGATCCAGCGCGACGCGCTGACCGCACGCATGCTCGGCGCCTCCGAGCGACAGGCCGCCGGCATCGCGCGCATCTACTGGCAGATCGTCTACCCGGACATGCCCGAGGAGTACCGGACCGGGGACTGCGTCCGCGGCGGAACGCTCGACGAGGGGCTCGGCACCGCGCCCTGGTAGGGCTTGAGAAGATTCTTCTCGGCGAGGTGTCGATCTGGCCGTTGGCCGTTCGTCGGTGAGGTATCCGCACCATCACCGGCACTCTGCCTACCCGAAGGAGATTCCTATGGCGCAGTACCTCATCTCGGTCCACCACAGCCCCGGCGAGCCGGCACCGTCCGAGGAGCAGATCCCCCGGATGCACGCCCAGGTCGGCGCGTTCAACGACGAGGTGATGGCTGCCGGCGCGTGGGTGTTCGCCGGCGGACTCCACGAGCCCTCCGCGGCCACCGTCGTCGACGGCCGGGGCGGGAAGGCTGTGCTGACCGACGGGCCCTTCAGCGACAGCAAGGAGTACCTCGGCGGCTTCTGGATCATCGAGGTCCCGGACCTGGACGCCGCGCTGGAGTGGGCCACCAAGGGCTCCGCGGCCTGCGAGGCTCCGGTCGAGGTGCGGCCCTTCCAGGGCGAGTGAACCTCGAGCGGGTCTTCCGCGAGGAGTACGGCCAGGTCGTCGCGAGCCTCACCGGCCAGTTCCGCGACCTCGACCTCGCGCAGGACTGCGCGCAAGAGGCGTTCACCCTCGCGGTCGAGCGCTGGCCGGTGGAAGGCCAGCCGCCTAACCCGGGCGGCTGGCTGACCACGACCGCCCGGCGGCGGGCGCTGGACTCGCGGGGACCTCGTCCTGCTGCCCGATCAGGACCGCACTCGATGGGACCTCGCACAGCTCGAGGAGGGCCGGGCGCTCGTGCGGCAGTGCCTGCGCCACAACCAGCCTGGGAGCTACCAGGTGCAGGCGGCGATCCAGGCGGTGCACACCGACGACGGCCCGACCGACTGGGCGCAGGTGCTCGCGCTCTACGACCACCTCTGGCGGCTGCTGCCGACGCCGGTCGTCGTTCTCAACCGCGCCGTGGCGGTGTCCCACGTCCACGGACCCGAGGTAGCGCTCGCCTCGATCGAGGACGTCGACCTCCCGACGTACCTGCCGTTCCACGTCACCCGGGGCGACCTGCTGGCACGCTGCGGGCGGTACGGCGAAGCGGTCGCGGCGGTCGATGCAGCCCTCGATCTCGCACCGACCCCACCCGTCCGCACGTTCCTGAAGCAGCGCCGAGCCGAGTGGGTTCAGGAGGGGACAGCGGTGAGGTAGACCCAGGCGCCGTGCTCACGGACGAAGCGACTGACCTCGTGCAGGACCTCGGTGCGCCCGCGGTGGGTAAAGGTGGCACGGAACTCCACCGTCCCCTCCTGGTCGAACAACCCGCCGGAGGCCGACAGCACCTCGAGCCGCTCCCACCGCTGATCGGCATCGAGAGTGATCCGGCGAGGTCGGGTGCTGGAGTGCCACGACCGCATCAGCCACGGCGTGTCGCCGAGGGCGAAGGCGCTGTAGCGCGAGCGCATGAGCGCCTCCGCGGACGGTACGGCGGCCCCGGCGTGGTAGCGCCCGCAGCAGCCGTCGTACGTCGCGCCAGAAGCGCAGGGGCAGCTCACGCTCTCGTCCGGCGGCGCGCCGACGGCGGCGGACCGGGGTCGCGCACGGGCTCTGCGGCCGCGTCGATGGCGGCAAGCGAGGCGAGGACCGCCTCGAGCGACCGGGCGGGGTAGAAGCCGGGCAGCGTCTTGACGAGCAGGTCGCCGTACCTCGCGGTGGCCAGTCGCGGGTCGAGCACCACGACGACCCCGCGGTCGGTGGTCGAGCGGATCAGTCGGCCGGCGCCCTGCGCCAGCAGGACGGCAGCCGGCGGCAGGGTGACGTCCATGAAGCCGTGGTCCCCCGCGTCGGCCAGGCGCGCCTTCATGAGCGGGTCGTCGACGTGCGGGAAGGGGATGCGGTCGATGATGACGAGCTGGCAGGCCGAGCCGGCCACGTCGACGCCCTGCCAGAACGAGCGCGTGCCGAACAGGCAGGTGCGGGCGTCGGACGCGAACGCGTGCGTCAGCGCGCCCGGGCTGTCGTCGCCCTGCACGAGCACCTTCACGTCCGTGCGCGCGCGCACCGCCTCGGCGGCCCGCACCGCCGCCGCCGTCGAGGAGAACAGTCCGAGGGCTCGCCCACCGGCGGCCAGCACGAGCTGGACGCACAGGTCGTCGACGGCCGCCTGCCACGCCCCCAGCGCCTGCCCGGGGTTGGGCAGGTCACGCGCGACGTAGAGCTGTCCCTGACGGGCGTAGTCAAAGGGGCTTCCCACGTCGAGGTAGGCCCACCGCGACGGCGGCTGCGCGTCGGGGTCACGGTCCAGCGCCTCTGCGACGGCCGCGTCATCGCGCGGCACAGCACCCTTCTCGCCGTACGCCGATCCCGCCATCCACGTGAGGCCGAGCTCCCGCGCGGTGTGCCGGAACGTGCCCCCGACGGTGAGCGTTGCGGAGGTCGCGATGACCGTGACCTCGCCGAACAGCCTGCTCGCGACGGCACCACCCACCGACAGCGGCGAGACCCGTAGCGCCCGGTCCTGGGTGACGTACGCCGCCGACCGGACCCCGGGCTCCCGCAGCTCCCCCGCTGCCTCCGCGACGTCGAGCAGGCCCACCCGGACCTGGTCCCGCCGCGCCTGCAGGACCTCGTCCTCCTCCTTGGTGCCACCGACCTCGACGGCGGCGCTACCGAAGACCGTCTCGACCACCCCGAGGGCCTGCACCAGCGTCTCGGGCAGCTCCTGCAGCCAACCGGGCTGCAGGCCCTGCACGACGCCCTCGAGCACGCTGTGGGCGTCCTCGAGACGCTCCCACGTCGTCACGCTCAGCAGGGACTTCGCGGCGCTCGCTGCTCGTCGAGCGGCGGGGGCGGTCAGCTCGTGGGTCAGCGCGTCGGTGGCGCTGCTGACGAACTCGTGCGCCTCGTCGAGCACCACCGCGTCGAACTCCGGCAGGACCGGCACGCCCTGGAACACCGAGATCGCGAGCAGCGCGTGGTTGGCGACGACGATGTCGGCGTCCTTGGCCTCCTCCCGCGCCTTCTCGGCGAAGCAGTCCACCCGGTCGGGGCACGTGCTGCCCAGGCACTCGCGTGCCGTCACGCTCACCTGCCGCCAGGCCCGGTCGTTCACCGGGAATGGGACCTCGTCCCGGTCACCGGTGGCCGCCGTGCGCGCCCACTCGCGCAGCTTGACGACCTGCTGCCCCATCATCGACGTCGGACCGTCCCACAGCGCGTCCTGCTCGGGGTCGACCCGCGCCCCCGGACCGCCTTCGAGCTGCTGCAGGCACGCGTAGTTGCTCCGCCCCTTGGCCAGGGCGTACGTCGGTGTTCGTCCGAGGACCGGCGCGAGCGCGGCGACGACCCGCGGCAGGTCCTTGTCCACGAGCTGCGCCTGCAGCGCCTTGGTCGCGGTCGCCACGACGACCCGGCGTCCGCTGGTCAGCGCCGGGACGAGGTAACCGAGCGACTTGCCGGTGCCCGTGCCTGCTTGCACCAGCAGGTGCTCGCGCCGGCGCAGCGCCCCCGCCACCGCGTCGACCATGACGTGCTGGCCCTCGCGCGCCTGGGCTCCCGGCACGGCCTCGAGGGCCACGTCGAGCAGGTCACGCGCGGAGGGCATCCCGGCAGGCTAGCCGCGATCTCGGACGAGCCCGGGAGGTCCCAGGACCGCTGTGGATCAGGGGGCGGGAGACGCCGCCGGCGTCGCACTGGCGGCGGGGCTGGCCGTCGGGCTCGGCGTCGCGCTGGCTGCCGGGGCCGCCGACACCTTGACGTCGAAGACGACGGTCCGCGTCTCCTTTGCGGGCCCGTTGGGCTTGCAGTCCTCGTTGACGGACGACACGTTCGCCGTGATCCGGTAGGTCCCGGAGCGGGCGTAGCGGTGCTGGTAACGGTAGGTCTCGCTGTCAGGCGAGGGCTCGTAGGCACCGGCCGGCGACGTCAGCGGCGGGAAGGTGCCGCACTTCTGCGGCGAACCCTGCCCGCGCACCGAGGTGCCGTCGCCCCAGACCAGACCGTCGAAGTAGATCTTGCCGTCGCCGTCGGTGGCCTTCATCTGCAGGTCGAACGTCGTGGCGGTGGTCCCGCTGCCCGGGTTCAGCGTCGCGGACAGCACCAGCCCGGCGTACTGCTGCGACGGCGACGGGTAGGGGAAGCGGGTCGGCGTGCCGGTGGCCGTGGCCGTGGCCGTCGCGCGAGGCTTGGCCGAGGCGCTGGCCGTCGGGGAGGCAGCCGGCGAGGCGGACTCCGCGGCGCTGGCCGAGGGCGAAGCGGTGGGGCTCGGCGCCACGCTGATCACCGGCGTGGGCTCGACCAGCAGCGGGGGCGCGGTCAGGGCGGTCGGGCCGGGCGTCACCACCGGGTTGGTCGCGGACGTCGAACCGTCACCACCGGCCGTGACGAACGCGGTTGCCGCTCCGCCCAGCAGTGCGGCGGAGGCGACGAACGCCACCGCCAAGACCGTCCGCGGGTTGCGGTCCACGAGACCCATCCGAGCTCCCCCTTGCCACGCTGTCCGACCACGCGCTGCGGTCGGGACAGAGCATAAGGAAAGGGGCGACCGGTCGGGGGGACCTGCGGGTCCTACAGGCGTGCGCGCAGCAGCGGCCAGGTCAGGGCGAACCCCGGGTGCAGGGCCAGCAGGTCGACCCCGGCGACCGGCACCCACTCCACCGCGGTGCTCTCCCGGTCCAGGGAGTGGACCGTCAGCAACGTCGCCGTACGGGCGAGGACCGTGGTGTAGGTCCACCCGCCGTGGTCGTCGAGGTGCTCTCCCTCGACCACCAGACCGGTCGGGTCGAGGCCGGTCTCCTCCGCCGCTTCGCGCAGCGCCGCCTGCTCCGGGGTCTCCTGCGAGCCACGGGCCCCGCCGGGCACGCCCCAGGTGTCGCCGTGGTGCGACCACGCTGCCCGGTGCTGCAGCAGGACGGTCGGGCCGGGAGCGACGAGCAGCAACCCGGCCGCGCCGTGCCGGCCCCAGTGGTCGTGCCCGAGGGCGCACCTCGCCCAGCCGTCTCCGTCGCGCACCCCTCCATCCTGTCCCAGTCGGGTCCGCGCTGCCGACTACGCGCCGTGCCGGCCCGCGCCACCGACGAACCGGCCTGCTCCCTCGGTGGCCTCAGCCAGCGACGTCGCGCCGTGCCGCCACTCGTTGGCCAGGGCCTCGTCCTCGGGCAGTCCCCACTGCTCGAGCAGGCTGAGCCGGTCCTCGCGCAGGCAGGTCTGCGGAAGCGCGGCCAGCTCCCTCGCCAGCGCCAGGGCGGCAGACGCGGCCGTGCCCGTCGGGACGACGCGGCTGACCAGACCCATCGCCAGGGCCTCCTGGGCGTCCACCGCCCGGCCGGTGAGGACGAGGTCGAGCGCGTGCCCCTGCCCCACGATGCGGGCCAAGCGCACCGTCCCGCCGTCGATGAGCGGTACGCCCCAACGCCGGCAGAACACCCCGAGGGTCGCCGTCTGCGCCGCGACGCGCAGGTCGCACCACAGCGCGAGCTCCAGGCCGCCCGCGACGGCGTACCCTTCGATCCCCGCGATCACCGGCTTGCTGAGCCGCAGTCGGGTCGGTCCCATCGGCCCCGGCCCCGCGCCCGGCTCGAACACCGGCATGCTCCCGGCCGCGACGGCCCCCAGGTCGGCGCCGGAGCAGAAGTGCCCCTCGCTGCCGGTGAGCACACCGACCCGCAGGTCGTCGCTGTCCTCGAGTCCGCGGAAGGCCGCAACGAGGGCGGCGGCGTGCTCGCCGTCCACGGCGCCGCGCACCTCCGGCCGGTCGAGCGTGACGACCCTGACGGGTCCGTGGTCGACGACGTGGACGGTCATGAGGGCAGCATGCCCGACCTCCGTCGGTCCGCAGTCACGCCGTACGGGAGAATGGGCGCTCACCTCCTTTCGAAGGGCAACACCTGTGAGTGACATCAACTTCGACGGCCGCGTCGCGATCGTGACCGGCGCCGGCGGCGGCATCGGCCGCACCTACGCTCTCGACCTCGCCCGGCGTGGCGCGCAGGTCGTCGTCAACGACCTCGGCGGCAGCGTCGACGGCAACGGCGGCGAGCACACCGCCGCGCAGAAGGTCGTCGACGAGATCAAGGCTGCCGGTGGCGAGGCCGTGGCGAACTACGACAGCGTCAGCAGCCCCGAGGGTGGCGAGGCGATCGTCAAGACCGCCGTCGACGCGTTCGGCAAGGTCGACATCGTCGTCAACAACGCCGGGATCCTGCGCGACAAGAGCTTCCTCAAGCTCGAGTGGGCCGACCTCGACGCCGTCCTCGACGTGCACCTCAAGGGCGCCTTCTACGTCAGCAAGCCCGCCTTCGCCGTCATGAAGGAGAACAGCTACGGGCGCTTCGTGTTCACCGCGTCCAACGCGACCTTCGGCAACTTCGGCCAGAGCAACTACAGCGCCGCGAAGGCCGGACTGATCGGCCTGTCGAACGTGCTCGCCGTCGAGGGCGCGCGCAGCAACATCCTGTCCAACGTCATCATGCCGGTGGCCTTCACCCGCATGACCGAGGAGCTGCTCGGCGACTTCGGCAAGGTCCTCACCGCTGAGTCGGTCACCCCGATGGTCAGCTACCTGTGCTCCGAGGCCTGCACCACGACCCACGGGGCGTACTCCGCCGCGGGTGGTCGTTACGCCAAGGTGTTCACGGGCCTGGCTCCCGGCTGGTTCGCCGGTGCCGGCGCGTCGGTGACCGCCGAGGACATCGCCACGAACTTCGCGCAGATCACCGCCGAGGAGGGCTACATCGTGCCGCAGAGCACGCAGGACGAGATCATGGCGCTGGCAGGCCTGTTCTCCTAAGCAGGTACGTCGCGAGGGGGCGTCTCGGCCACGGCCGGGCGCCCCTTCGCGCTGTCGCCTCCGTGCCCGACCGCTCAACGCTGGCTCGGGATCCCCCGGGACACGGCCTGCACGCGACAGCTGACGTCGAGCTTGCGGTAGGCGTTCTCGAGGTGCTTGGCCACGGTGCGCGGGCTCACCTGCAACGCATGCCCGATCGCCTGGTTGGTCCGGCCCTCGGCCACGAGGACCAGCACCTCTCGCTCGCGCGCGGTCAACAGCGCCACCGCAGCCACCACCTCGGCCTACGCACCTGTGCGTAGAGACGGTCCCGCTCCGCAGGTCGATCGTCAAGGTCGACCCCGACCGAGGAGGAAGCATGACCACGATGACCCGTCCCATTGACGAGGACCGCCTCATGGCTTTCGTCGGCCAGGTGGTCGGCGAGCTGGGAGCGGTGGTCAACGCGCCGCTCGTGGTGATCGGCGACCAGCTCGGCCTCTACCGTGCCATGGCCGACGGCACCTCGATGACACCCGCCGACCTCGCGGCCAAGACCAGCACGAGCGAGCGCTACGTGCGCGAGTGGATGTCGTGCCAGGCCGCTGGCGGCTACCTGTCCTACGAGGGCGAGGGCCACTTCAGCCTGCCGCCCGAGCAGGCCGTCGCGCTCACCGACGAGACCAGCCCTGCCTGCGTGCTCGGCGGGTTCCAGGCCTTCGCCGCGGCGTCCCGCATCGCGCCCCGGCTTGCCGAGGCATTCCGCACCGGCGAGGGCATCGGCTGGGGAGAGCATGACGCGGGTTTGTTCACCGGGACCGCACGCTTCTTCCGGCCCGGTTACCTCGCCCACCTCACCGAGGAGTGGATCCCGTCGCTGGACGGGGTCGCGGACAAGCTCGCCGCAGGCGGTCGCATCGCCGATGTCGGCTGTGGCTTCGGCCACTCCACGACGATCCTCGGCCACGCCTACCCGGCCGCCGTCATCACCGGCTTCGACGCCCACGAGCCGTCGATCGACGCGGCCAACAAGCTGATGGCCGAGGCCGGGATCGCCGAGCGCGTCGACTTCCAGGTGGCCAGCGCGACCGACTTCCCCGGTGCGGGCTACGACCTGATCACCTACTTCGACTGCCTGCACGACATGGGCGACCCGCTCTCGGCCCTCACCCACGCGCGCGAGGCGCTGGCCGAGGACGGCACCGTCATGCTCGTCGAGCCCTACGCCGGCGACGACCTGGCCGACAACCTCACGCCCGTCGGTCGGGTGTTCTACGGCGCGTCCACGATGATCTGCACACCCGCCTCCCTGTCCGAGGACGTGGGCACGGCGCTCGGCGCCCAGGCCGGCGAGCAGCGGCTGCGCGAGCTCGCCGAGCAGGCCGGCTTCAGCAGGTTCCGCCGGGCCAGCGAGACGCCGTTCAACCTGGTCCTGGAGGCCCGTCCCTGAACGAAGGAGTTGCCATGGGCAAGGTCGCCGGCTGCCGCAGCCTGCTCCTCGCCGAGGCGCCTGCTCGCGTCTGACCTGGACCGACAACCAGCCCGGCCCCGAGGCAAGAGACGTCAGAGACTCCGGATCATTGCCCTCGCGGCGTGGCGGCGTACACGACCAACCCTTGAGGGACCCCCTTGGGCGAGGACCAGGCGAAGGACCGCTTGCGTCGCGCCGCCACGCGGTCGGGGTCCAAGCCGGCGAGGGCGGTGTCGGAGACCAGCACCTCGTCCCGACCTGCTCGCTCGACCAGACGTGCGGCGATGTTGACGTCCACACCCAGGTAGTCGCCACCCAGGGAGCGCGGCCGCCCCGTGTGGAGAGCTCCGCGCATCACCGGCTGCCACCCGTCGACCTCGACGTCGCAGAGCCGGGACCTCGCCTCGGTCACCGCGTCGAACGCCAGTTGCGACGTCGGGAACGTCGCCATGATCCCGTCCCCCAGCCGTTTGACCACGCGACCGCGATGGGCCAGCACCGGTGGCTCCACCGCGGCAGCGACGCGGCGTAGCAGCAGGAGCGCGGCGTCGTCTCCGGCCCTCAGCGCCCACGTCGAGAAGCCCACCAGGTCGGTGAACAGCACCGTGAGCTCGGCATCACCGCGCCCGCGACCGGTGCGCTCCGTCACCGCCTGCCAGACCTGCAGCGCGCCGAGCCCCACCTCGCGCGCCACCCCGGGCCGGTCCTCGAGCAGCCGGTCAGCGACGCGCGCCACCGTCCCCGCGGGATCGCGACCCGCGCTGGACAGCGGGTCACCGAACCCCGGGTCGCCCGGGAGCGCACGCCGCAGCCGACGGACCGCGTCGATCGCGGCGGGGCTCTGATCGGTACGGCGCAGCGGACCGGACAGCCGGCCCACCGGACCGGTCACGGACCGAGAAGGGCGTCGAAGAAGGCGTCCACGCGGTGGGAGGGCGTGCGCAACTCGTCGAAGGAGGGGACGTGCGGCGCGACCGGGCCACCGTCCTCGGCGTCGGGGTCCGGTCGGGCTGACGGTGCCTCCTCCGGGGCCAGCTCGACCAGGGGCGCGGCGGCGTGGACGATCCCGCTGCGGACCAGCTCTTCGACCTCCGCCTCGCGCAGCGCGGCGCGGACGTCCGCTTCGCGGCGGGCATGCGCCAGTTCGGCCTGTGCCTGCTCGGCCTCGTGGCGCGCCGACGCCGCGAGCTCCAGGGCCTGCCGTCGCGCGGCCTCCGCCCGCTCGGCCGCCTCGCGCGCGTGCATCGCGAGCTGCCGCGCGTGGGTGAGCTGACCCTGCAGGTCAGCGGCCGCCTGCGCGGCCGCCTCGACACGCAGGCGCGCGAGGGTCGCGCTCAGCGTCGCGTCGTACAACGGGGTCTCGCTCACCCCGTCATCCAACCCGAGATCGGTCCGGAAGGGGAGGCCGCACCGCTGTGACGCTCTCCACCCGTCAGGCCGACGTACGCCGCAACGGGCCGAACAGGCGCGGACCGCGTCGTCGTTCGAGCCGGCTCTGCTCGCGCCGCACCGGCTGGGCGATGAGCTCACCGAACAAGATCCCGGCGGCGAGGGCGAACCCGACGCTGACGGCGGTGAGCAGCAGGCTGAAACCGCCACCGGTCTGCCCGCCGGTGACCGCCTGGAGTCCGCGGAACAGCAGTAGGCCGGGGAGCTGCGGGACGATCGCCGGGACGACGAGCAGCAGGGGCGCGAACCGGACCCGCCCCGCGACGGCGTGGCAGACGATGCCCATGGCGATGGCTGCGCCGGCCGTCGCCGTGGTGGCGGAGACGCCACCCGCCGCGAGGCCGAGGTTCACGCCGAAACCGGCGCCGCCGATCACCAGCGCCGACACGATCACCCGCGGCGGCGCGTAGTTGGCGACGGCGTAGAACCCGGCCGCCGCCGCGGCCGCCAGCACGCGCACCGGCAGGCCGAGGGCTGCCCCGTCGAGGTCGTCCGCCTCGATCCGCACGCCGACCCGGCGTCCGAGGTCGAGGGCGAGGGCGATCCCGGTCAACAGCCCGGCGGTCAGCACGACGACCTCGAGCGCGCGCGCGGCCGCGGTCACCAGGAAGCCCCCGATCGCGTCCTGGACGCTGCCGACGAACAAGCCTCCCGGCAGCATCACGACGATGCCGGAGGCGATGACCAGCGAGGAGCTGACCTGCAGTCCGAGGGCGGCCAGCCCGATGGCGGCCGCGGTGGCGACGAAGCCACCCAGCACGTACTGGTAGAAGAACGGCACCTCGCGGGCGTTCAGGTGCCGGTTGACGCGGTCGGTGACCACGGTCGCGAAGAAAGCCGTCGCCAGCACCAGCAGCCCCCCGCCGAGCAGGACCGCGACGGCCGCGGCCAGCCCGCCCCACGCCGCCGTGGTGACCCAGCGGGGATACGGGTGCGGGGCGCGGCGGAGCGCATCGACCCGCTCCTGGGCCGTGGTCACGTCGATGTCGCCTCGGGTCAGCGCGTCCACGACGGCGTGCAACCGGGACAGCCGGGTGCCGTCGAAGCCGTAGCGGCGGACGAAGCGTGACCCGGTGATCGGCGCCGAGTCCGCGGAGCGCAGGTAGGAGACCGAGATGACCGTGTAGGTCACGTCGGCCTCACAGCGCTCCAGACCGGCCGCCCGGGTCACTGCCCGGATCGTCGCCGTCACGTCCCCGGCGCCGGCGCCGCCGGACAGCAGCAGCTCCCCGATGCGCATCGCCAGGTTCAGCGCCTGGTAGGCCTCCCGCTCAGCGAGGTTGGGGCGCTGCAGCGTCTCGGTGACCGGCGCCACGGCGTTGGGCGTGCGCAACCGGGCGATCACCCTGCTGCGCCTGCCCTCCATGGCCTTCACGGTAGAGGGCAGGCCCGCGGGCTTCAGCCGGTGAGCGTCGGGTAGTCGGTGTACCCCTTGGCGCCACCGGCGTAGAAGGTGGCCTGGTCGGGCTCGTTGAGCTCGGCGCCGGTGCGCAGCCGCTCGACGAGGTCGGGGTTGGCGAGGAAGCCCCGACCGATCGCGAACAGGTCGGCCTGACCGCTGTCGACGGCCTCCTGGGCGGTCTGCAGGTCGGACGGCCCGGCGAAGCCGGTGTTGAACAGGACCGGCCCCTCCCACTGCTTGCACAGCACGGACCGGAAGTCGGTGTCGGGGCCCTCGAGCACGTGCAGGTAGAGCAGCCCGAGCGGCGCGAGGCCGTCGAGGAGGGCGGCGTAGGTCGCCTCGGTCTCGGTCTCCGCGATGTCGTTGAACGTGCCGCCGGGAGAGATCCGGATGCCGACCTTCTCGCCGCCGATGGCGTTCGCCACGGCCGTCGCGACCTCGATGACGAAGCGCGCGCGGTTCTCCGGCGACCCGCCGTAGGAGTCGGTCCGGGTGTTGGTGCTGTCGGACAGGAACTGCTGCAGCAGGTAGCCGTTGGCCGCGTGCAGCTCGACCCCGTCGAGCCCCGCGGACACGGCCCGCTGCGCCGCGTCGACGAACTCGCCGATCACCGAGGGGAGCTCCTCGGTCGTGAGCGCCCGGGGCTCCTCGAACGCCTTCATGCCCTGCTCGGTGTAGACCTCACCGGCGGGCGTGACGGCCGACGGGCCGACCGGGCGCAGACCGGTGATGACCTGGTGGCCGATCCGGCCGGCGTGCATCAGCTGGGCCACGATGTGCCCTCCGTTCGCGTGCACCGCGTCGGCGACGAGGCGCCAGCCGGCGACCTGGTCGTCGCTGTGCAGGCCGGGCGTGTGGGGGTAGCCCTGGCCCACGGCGGCGGGCTGCGTGCCCTCGCTGATGATGAGTCCGGCCGTCGCGCGCTGTCCGTAGTAGGTCGCCGCCAGCTCGGTCGGCGCCTCCCCTGCCCCGGCGCGGTTGCGGGTCAGCGGGGCCATCACGAGGCGGTTGGACAGCGTGAGCGGTCCGAGCTGGTACGGAGCGAACAGGTCGGTCATGGCGAACTCCACGGGTCAGGGGGTTGTTGCTGGTACAACCACGATCGTCCCCGAACGATCCCCGTGCAGAACGTGACGGATCTCCTAGCGGGCCCACTCCGGGCCCAGCGGCGCCAGGGCGGTGACCCGGACGACCGCTTCCCCCGCCTCGTCGGAGGCGGCCAGGTCGATCTCGCCGTGCAACGCCCAGTCGTGATCTCCGGCGTCGTCGTGCAGCACCTGCACCACGCTCGTCCCGTCGATCTGCAGGAACGAGGGCCCGCGGGCATCGCCGTCGAGCAGTACCTGCTCGTGGTCGGCGAAGTAGGCGTCGAGGGCGGAGTCCCAGTCGACGTCGGGGTCCAGCGCTCGCAGCAGGTCCGCCCGGTCGAACGACACGGCGTGGACGCGCTTCCACATCGCGTTGCGCACCAGGACCCGGAACGCCCGGGTGTTGCGCGTCAGGGCCGGAACAGGCTCGGGGACCAGCGCTCCCCCGCCGCTCGCGAGCTCGGTCCACTCATCGAGCAGGCTCGAGTCGACCTGCCGCACCGTCTCGCCGAGCCAGGCCTGGAGGTCCTCGAGCTCCTCGGTGCGGAACGCGTCCGGCACCGAGCGGCGCAGCGCCTTCCACGCGTCCGCGAACGCCCGCAGCACCAGTCCTTCGCTGCGCTGCAGGCCGTAGAGGGCGACGTACTCGTTGAACGTGGTGCCCTGCTCGTAGAGGTCACGCGCGACGCCCTTGGGGCGCAGCTCGTGGTCGATGATCCACGGGTGGGACTGCCGGTAGATCTCGTACGCCGCGGTGAGCAGCTCCTCGAGGGGCCGCGGGTAGGTGACGTCCTCGAGCAGCGTCATCCGCTCCTCGTACTCGATGCCGTCGCTCTTCATCTGCTGCACGGCCTCGCCGCGGGCCTTCTTGCGCTGCGCCGACAGCACCTGCCGCGGGTCGTCGAGCGTCGCCTCGACGACGCTCAGCACGTCCAGCGCGTACGTCGGTGCGTCGATGTCGAGCAGCTCGAAGGCCGCCAGTGCGAGCAGCGCCAACGGCTGGTCCAGAGCGAAGTCGGGCTGGAGATCGACGGTGAGCCGCACCCCGCCGTCCACGCGCTCCAGCACGCCACCGGCCTCGAGCGAGCGGAAGATGCGGATCGCCTGACGGACGAGGGACCGCTGCTTGACCGCGCGACTCGTGGTTGTCGAGCAGCAGTCGGCGCATGTGACCGAAGAAGTCACCCCCGCGCGCCGCGACGTTGAGCAGCATCGCGGCGCTGACCCGCATCTGCGACGTCATCGTCTCGGGTGTGGCGCCGACGAGCCGGTCGAAGGTCTTCTCGTCCCACGAGACGAACCCGTCCGGCGGCGACTTGCGCTTGTAGGACCGCTTCTTCTTCTCGTCGTCGCCGAACTTCGCCAGCGCCTTGGTGTTCTCGATGACGTGGTCCGGCGCCTGCACCACCACCAGGCCCGCCACGTCGAAGCCGGCCCGGCCGGCGCGGCCGGCGATCTGGTGGAACTCCCGCGCGCGAAGGTGGCGCACCCGCGTCCCGTCGTACTTGCTCAGGGACGTGAACAGGACCGTGCGGATCGGGACGTTGATGCCGACGCCGAGGGTGTCGGTGCCGCACACGACCTTGAGCAGGCCGGCCTGCGCCAGCGTCTCCACCAGTCGGCGGTACTTCGGCAGCATGCCGGCGTGGTGCACTCCGATCCCGTGGCGCACCAGGCGTGACAGGGTCTGGCCGAACTTCGTGGTGAAGCGGAAGTCACCGATGAGCGCGGCGATCCGGTCCTTCTCCTCGCGGGTGCAGACGTTGACGCTCATGAGCGCCTGCGCCCGCTCGACCGACGACTCCTGCGTGGAGTGGACGACGTAGACCGGCGCCTGGTGGGTCTGCAGCAGCTCCGACAGCTGTTCGTGCAGCGGGTCCAGCGACCAGGCGAAGGTGAGCGGCACGGGGCGTTCGGCGTTCGCGACCTCGACGGTCTCGCGACCGGTCCGGCGTTGCAGGTCCTCCCGCAGGTCGCTGGTGTCCCCGAGCGTGGCCGACATGAGCAGGAACTGCGTGCCGGTCATCTCCAGCAGCGGCACCTGCCAGGCCCAGCCGCGCTCGGCGTCGGCGTAGTAGTGGAACTCGTCCATCACCACCAGCCCGACGCCCGTGGCGTCGCCGAGCCGGAGGGCGCGGTTGGCGAGCACCTCGGCGGTGCAGCAGACGATCGGAGCATCGGTGTTGACGGCCGCGTCGCCGGTGGCCATGCCGACGTTCTCGGCCCCGAACGTCTCGCAGAGCGCGAAGAACTTCTCGCTGACCAGCGCCTTGATGGGGGCTGTGTAGACCGACTGCTCCCCACGACTCCAGGCCGCCAGATGCGCCCCCGTCGCGACGAGGGACTTGCCGCTCCCGGTCGGGGTGGCGAGGACGACGTGGCTGCCTGCGAGCACTTCGAGCAGCGCCTCCTCCTGCGCCGGGTACAGCGCGACCGGGGACCACGCCGTGAACGCGTCGAGGACCTCGTCGGGTCCTCCGGTCACCGGCTGCAGCGTCACCCGGGCAGTCTGCCAGCCCGGTGGATCAGGCAGGGACGAGCGGGGCGTCGTCCGTGACCGGGAAGTGGCAGGCGTACTCGTGGCCGACCTCGCTGCCGGACGCCTGCACCAGCGGCGGCATCTGCTCGGCGCACAGGCTCTGGGCCCGCGGGCAGCGGGTCCGGAACGGGCAGCCCGATGGCGGGTCGGCCGGGCTCGGTACGTCGCCCTCGAGCCGGATCCGGGGGCGAGCGTCGACGTCGGCCCGGTGCTCGACCTCGGGGACGGCGGACAGCAGGGCGTGGGTGTAGGGGTGGCGCGGTCGGGTGTACAGCGAGGTGCGGTCCGCGACCTCCACGAGCTTGCCGAGGTACATCACAGCCACCCGGTCCGACATGTGACGCACGATCGACAGGTCGTGGGCGATGAACAGGAACGCCAGGCCGAGGTCGCGCTGCAGGTCCTGCAGCAGGTTGACGACCTGGGCCTGGATCGAGACGTCCAGGGCAGACACCGGCTCGTCGGCCACGATGAGCTTCGGGGAAAGCGACAGGGCCCGCGCGATCCCGATGCGCTGGCGCTGGCCACCGGAGAACTCGTGCGGGTAGCGGTTGTAGTGCTCGGGGTTGAGACCGACGAGCTCGAGCAGCTCCTGCACCCGACGCTTGCGCCCGCCCGGCGGGTCGATCTTCTGCACCTCCATGAAGGAGGACACGATGGCCCCGACGGTGTGGCGCGGGTTCAGCGAGGAGTAGGGGTCCTGGAAGATCATCTGGATCTCGGACCGCAAGGGACGCAGCTCCTTGACCGAGAGGTGCGCGATGTCCCGCCCCTCGAAGCGGATCGCCCCCGCCGACGGTTCGAGCAGCCGGGCGATGAGCCGACCGGTGGTCGTCTTGCCGCAGCCGGACTCGCCCACCAGCCCCAGGGTCTCGCCGGCGGACAGCGTCAGGGACACGCCGTCCACGGCACGCACGGCGCCGACCTCGCGCTGCAGCAGCAGGCCGCTGCGGATCGGGAAGTGCTTGGTGAGGTTCTCGACCTCGAGCAGGGGTTCGCTCACGCCGGTGATCCCTCCCAGAGCGGCAGCAGGTCGGTGTCGACGATCTCGTTGCGGGTGTCGACCTCGAGGTGGCAGGCGGTCTGCCCCCCGGGCAGACCGGACAGGCGCAGCTCGGGACGCTCTGTCCGGCAGCGGTCCCCCGGCACCCGGTCTGCGTAGTCGCACCGCGGTTCGAACGGGCAGCCCGGCGGCAGCGCGATGAGGCTGGGAGGGGTGCCACGGACAGGGACGAGGGGGGCGTTGACGTCGTTGTGCAGGCGCGGGATGGAGGACAGCAGACCCCAGGTGTAGGGCATCTGCGGGCGTGACAGCAGGCTGCGGACCTCGCCCTTCTCGACGCACCGGCCGGCGTACATCACGAGGACCTCGTCAGCGACCTGGGAGACCACCCCGAGGTCATGGGTCACCAGGATGATGGCGGAGTCGAACTCCTCCTGGACGTCGGCGAGCAGGTCCAGGATCTGCGCCTGCACGGTCACGTCCAAGGCCGTCGTCGGCTCGTCCGCCACGAGCAGCGCCGGGTTGTTGGCGAGCGCCATCGCGATCATCGCGCGCTGCCGCATCCCGCCCGAGAACTCGTGCGGGTAGTTGTCCACGCGCCGCCCGGGCTGCGGGATGCCGACCCTGCCCAGCAGGTCGACGGCCCGGGCGCGCGCCGCCTTCCGGCTGCCGCCCGCGTGCCGGCGGTACCCCTCGGCGATCTGGTTGCCGATCGTGTAGAACGGGCTCAGGGCCGTCAACGGGTCCTGGAAGATCATCGCGATCTGCGTCCCGCGCAGGTCGTTGAGCTCGCGCTCGCTGAGCGCCAGCAGGTCGGTCCCCTCGAGCAGCACCTGCCCGGAGATCTGCGTGCGCCGCCGGTCGTGCAGGCCGAGCAGGGACAGCCCGGTCACGGTCTTGCCGGAGCCCGACTCCCCCACGATGCCCAGGGTGCGTCCGCGCTCCAGGGTGAACGACAGGCCGTCCACCGCACGGACGACCCCGTCGTCGGTGGGGAACTGGACCGGAGGTCGCGGACCTCCAGGAACGGGGTCGTGTCAGGAGCGGTCATGAGATGCGCACCCGGGGGTCGAGGAGGGCGTAGCCGATGTCGACGATCAGGTTGGCGAGCACGATCGCCACCGCCGCCAGCAGGACGGTCGCCATGATCATGGGGAGGTCGGACTGGACCACCGAGTTGATGGCCAAGCGGCCCACTCCCTGGATGTTGAAGACCGACTCGGTGATGATCGCGCCCGCCGAGCAGACCCGCGAGGTCCAGCCCGAAGATGGTCACGATCGGGCTGACGGCCGCGCGCCCGGCGTGCTTGACGTAGATCGAGCGGAGCGAGAGCCCCCGCGCCCGTCCGGTCCGCACGAAGTCCTCCTGCAGCGCCTCGACCATGGAGGCGCGGGACAGGCGGGCGTAGACGGCGGCGCTGACGAAGGCCAGCACCAGCCACGGCAGGATCAGTCCGCCGAACCAGCCGGCGGGGTCCTCGGTCAGCGGGACGTAGCCCGGCTGCGGCAGCAGCTGCAGCTTGTCGACCAGGACCAGTCGGGCCAGGACGCCGATGAAGTAGATCTGCAGCGAGGCGCCGGTGAGCGACAGGCCGATGGCCAGCTTGTCCAGCGGCCTGCCCCGGTTGAGGGCGGACACGACGCCGGCGCCGACGCCGACGAGCAGGAACAGCACGGCCGCGCCGATGGCCAACGAGGCCGTCGCCGGGAAGCGGTCCAGGAAGGTCTTCCAGACCGGCTGGTGGTTGACGAAGGAGAAGCCGAAGCAGGGGACGTCGCAGTGCTGCACGTCACCGGCCTCGGTCACGTCGCGGCCGGCGACGATCCCCTTCATGTAGCTGCCGTACTGCGACGAGCAGCGGCTGGTCGAGGCCGAGGTTCTTGTGGATCTCCGCGAGCTTGGCCGGCGTGCAGATCTTGCCGCAGGACAGCCGCGCGGGGTCGCCGGGCACCGCGAAGAACAGGAAGAACGTGACGGCGCTGACGATCGCCAGGATCAGCACGGAGCTGAGCAGGCGACGAACCACGAAGCGCAGCAAGGGTTCTCTCGGGAGCGGAGCAGGATGACGGGTAGGAGCAGTGAGGGGCAGCGCCTGCGGCCGGCCGAGAGCTGCCGGCCGGCCGCAGTGCGTCGGTGCCCTAGCTTCTTGAGGTAGACGCCGTTCAGCGAGGGCTCACCGAGCACCTTCGACAGGAACACGCCGCCGACCTTCGGGCCGTAGACGTGGTAGGCCTTGTCGTACAGGTAGGGGATGTACGGCACCTTCTCCATGATCTTCTTGTCGAGCGCGCCCCAGTCCTTCGCGGCCTTCTCGACATCGGTCTCCAGGGAGATCCGGTCGATCTCGGCGTTGATCTCCGGGTCGTTGAAGTGCTGGTAGTTGGGCGAGCCGACGCCGATCGTGCGCCCGTCCAGGGTCGGCGGGATCACGGTGCCCGCGCTCGGCCAGTCGGCACCCCAGCCGCCGCCGTAGATGTCGAACTGGTTGTCGGGCTTGCCGATGACGTCGTAGAAGTTCTTCGGGTCGATCGGCTTGAGGACGACCTTGAAGCCGGCCTTCTCGAGCCCGGCCTTGACGGCCACCGAGCCCTCCTGGCCCTTCGCGGTGTTGGCGTAGCCGTAGACGACGCTCATCCCGACCTTGTTCTTCTTCTCCAGGATCGCCTTGGCCTTCTCCGGCTGACCCTGCGGGAACTTCTTCTGGTCGTAGAGGTCGAACGCCTCGTAGCCGGGCACGGTCGGCGACAGCACCGTGCTGGCGAAGTCACCAGCGGAGGCGCCACCGACGATCTGGCGCAGCTGGAAGGACGGCCACGCGTACAGCAGAGCCTTGCGCAGCTCGACGTCCGTGATGCGGGTGTTGTTGATGTTGCGCACCAGCACGAAGGCGGTGTTGCCCTGCACGGTGCGCGCCTTGATCTCCGGCGTCGTGTCGACCTGCTTGAGCACCTCGGGCAGCACCAGCGTGGTGAGGCTCATGGCGGCTGGTCGTCACCGTTGGCGGCGATCAGGCGCTGGTTGATCGCCAGCGGGTCCGCACCGAAGGTGAACTCGAAGCCGTCGACGTACTGGTGGCGGGCCGGGTCGCTCTTCGGGTCCCACGTCGGTGTTCTTCACCAGGGTGAGGCTCTTGTCGACGGTGTGCTCGGAGATCTTGTACGGCCCCGTCGACTGCGGCATGAGGTCGTACTTCGCCTTGGTGTCCTTGGCCTTCTGGACCGGGGAGGTGGTCGTGAGACCCGCGGCGAACGGCATGTCGGCCCGCGGCTGGTCGAAGAAGAACGTGATCGTCTTCGGCGGCGTCGTCCGCCTTGATGACCGTGTCCGGCAGGGACTTGCCCGCCGTACGGGCCGGGGTAGAAGTTGCGGAAGCTCGCCGGCCTTGCCCGCGAGCCAGTCGTAGAGGTAGGTCGGCCCCTCGGTGTAGGCGGAGTCGAACCCGCGCTCGACGGCGTACTTGATGTCGGAGGGCTTGACTGGGTTGCCGTCGTCGAAGCTGCACGTTGTCGCGCAGCGTGTAGGTCCAGCTCTTGCCACCGTCCTCGGTGACGCCGGTGTTGGTCGCGAGGTCGCCGACCAGCGTGACCTTGCCGTCCTTCTCGATGTACGTCGTGAGCTGGCGCTCGACCATGAAGGCGAGCGACTGGTTGTTGTTGACGTAGATGCGCGCGGGATCCAGGTGGGAGAAGTCGGTCTGCTCGAAGAGCTTGACGATGCCGCCCGAGTGTGTTGCCGGGGACGTCGTACGCCGGGCCCTTGGCGTCGTTGTCGACTTCGAACGCGAGGGCCTCGGCCTTCCCGCCCGGGCTGGCGGTCGTTCGCCTTGCTACCGCTGCTGCCACTGCCGCACGCCGTGACACCCAGTGCCATCACGCCCGCGACCGCGACCATCCGCAGCCCTGTGCTCCGCCTCATGTGTGACCTCTCGTCGTGGGAGTCGTGAAGGGTCGTGCTCACCGGCGCGGGTGTGCCGGCGTCGTGCGGTCAGTTGGTGCTCTTGGGGTCGAGCGCGTCGCGCACCGAGTCCCCGAGCAGGTTGAAGCACAGGACGAGGACGAACAGCGCCAGTCCCGGGAACAGGGTGTAGGCCAGGTCGTCCTGGTAGACCTGCGCGCCCTTGCTGATCATCCGGCCCCAGTCGGGGGTGGGCTCGACGATGCCGACGCCCAGGAAGGACAGCGCAGCCTCCGTGGTGATGAGCGCGGGCAGGGTCAGCGAGAAGGTCACGAGGGTCGGGGACCACAGGTTGGGCATGAGCTCTCGGCGCACGATCCGCCACGAGCTCGCCCCGGACATGCGCGCGGCGTCGACGAACTCACGCTCCCGCAGGGAGAGGACCTGGCCGCGGATCAGCCGAGCCTGGTACACCCAGCCGAGCACCGACAGGATGAAGATGAGCGTGGCGAAGCGCAGCAGGATCGGCGTCTCCTCGTCGGGGGCGACGAACAGCGACTCCACGACCGGGCTGAACGCGATGATGAACAGCAGGCCCGGGAAGGCGAAGACCACGTCCATGATCCGGCCACCGAGCGCGTCGACCCAGCCGCCGAGGTAGCCGATGATCAGGCCGTAGAGCACGCCGAACGCGGTGGTGATCACGGCCGCGGAGCCCGCGATGAGCAGCGAGGTGCGGGCGCCGTAGACCAGCTGCATGAACGTGTCACGACCGAGGCCCGGCTCGAGCCCGAGCCAGTGGGAGCCGCTGATCCCCCCGAACGCGCCGGCCGGGAAGCCGTACTGGTCCAGCAGACCGGGCTCGTTCTGCCCGTAGGTGGTGGACGCGTCCTTGCCGTAGACCGCGGAGATCAGCGGGGCGAGGATCGCGACGACGACGAAGAAGAGCACGACGTACGCGGAGACGACGCCGACGCGGTCGCGACGGAAGCGCTGCCAGGCGATGCGGCGCGGCGACCTGCCGGTGTCGACGGGGGCCGGCGTCGGGGACGGAGCCTCCCCCGGGTCGGCCCGAGTCACGAGAACGTCGCTAATGCTTCACCTGCCCCTCGGTGCGGAGGAGCAGAAGGTACAGAAGGCGGCGCCCTGATGTGCGCGCGGCACCATGTGGACACGCAGGTGTGCCCCGGCAGCCACCTGCGTCGCCGGGGCCAGGGAGTACGGCCAGCGGGTCTGGCTCAGCCGAAACGGCTCAGCGGGAGCGGCGCGGAGCGGGCGGCTGACCGGCCCGCGCGGCCAGCTCTGCGCGGGTGCGGGCCGGTCCCGCGGGAGCACCGGCCCGGCGGTTGCGCTTGGGCTGGGCCGGGGCGGTCTGCGTTCCCCCGGCGGCCGCGGCGGCCCGGGTGGCCTCCCGCGCCTCGGGGCTGGAGACCTCGTGCTGCTTGGGTGCCCGCGCGCCTGCGCCGGCACCGCCGGGGCGACCGCCGCCCGCTCCGCGACCACCGGTCTGCTGCTGGGGCGCGGCCTGGCGGGCACCGCCGCCACTGCCCCCTGCCCCGCGACCGCCACCCCGGCCGCCGCCTGACCCGGCGGCGCGCGGTGCGCGGGCCGGCTGCTCCACGACGGGGGCCGGCTCCACGTGCGGCGCGGCCGGTCCCGCGAGCTCGGCGATGATCGGCGCGCCCGGTCGGACGGGGCGGGTGTCGGGGTTGATGCCGGCCTGCTTGGTCATGAGGCGCACGTCCTTGACCTGCTCGGGCGTGGCCAGGGTGACCACGATGCCGCCGGCGCCGGCGCGCGCCGTCCGGCCGGAGCGGTGCAGGTAGGCCTTGTGCTCGGTCGGCGGGTCGACGTGCACCACGATCGCCACGTCGTCGACGTGGATGCCGCGGGCCGCGATGTCGGTGCACACGAGCACGCGGGTGGACCCGTCCATGAACGCGCCCAGGTTGCGCTCCCGCGCGCCTTGGGACAGGTTGCCGTGCAGCTCGACCGCCGGGATGCCGGACGCGGTGAGTTGCTTGGCCAGCTTCTTGGCGGTGTGCTTCGTGCGCATGAACAGCACCGAGCGGTCCAGCCCGCCCGCGAGCCCGCGCACGACGTCCATCTTGTCGGCGGCGCTGACGTGGAAGACGTGGTGGGTCATGGTGCTGACAGGTGCGACCGCCGGGTCGACCGAGTGGGTCGTGGGCTCGTGGAGGTAGCGCTTGACGAGGACGTCGACGCCGTTGTCGAGCGTGGCGGAGAACAGCATCCGCTGACCCTTCTTCGGGGTCTTGTCCAGCAGCCGCTTCACCGCCGGCAGGAACCCGAGGTCGGCCATGTGGTCGGCCTCGTCGAGGATGGTGATCTCGACGGCCGACAGGTCGGCGTACCCCTGGTTGATGAGGTCCTCGAGCCGTCCGGGGCAGGCGATGAGCACGTCTACGCCGGGGGCCAGGGCCTTGACCTGCGGGTTCTGGCCCACGCCGCCGAACACGACAGCGGTCGTCAGGTGCAGTCGCTTGGCGAGGGGCTGAACGACGGCCAGCACCTGGTTGGCGAGCTCGCGCGTCGGGACGAGGATGAGGCTGCGCGCCTTGCGCGGCTGGCGCGTGCCGCCGGCCAGGTTGGCCACGAGCGGCAGGCTGAAGGCGAGCGTCTTGCCACTGCCGGTGCGGCCGCGGCCGAGCACGTCGCGGCCGGCGAGGGTGTCCGGCAGCGTCGCCGCCTGGATCGGGAAGGGGGCCGTCAGGCCCTGCAGGTCGAGCTCGGCGCAGAGCAGGGGCGGCACGCCGTACGACGCAAAGGTGCGGGAGGTGGTCACGCTCCATTGTCGCAGGTGACGCGCTCCCGCCATGGCGTGCGGCAGGCTGGGTCGCGTGACCGACTCCGCGCCCGTCCCCCTCGAGGGCTTCCACGCGGTCAAGCACGCGCTGCGCTTCGCCCCGCACCTGGTCACGGGCGTCGTGGTGCGCTCGGTCAAGGAGGCAGCGGCCCTCGCCGCTGCCCTTGCCCCCGATGTGCTGGACCTGCTGCTCGAGCTCGCCGTCGAGGGACCCGTGGACCACCCGACGGGGATCACCGGGACGGGACGGCGCCCACCGGACGGCTCGAAGGTCCTGACGGCGCGCGCGGCGCCCCTGGTCCTGCTCGACGACCCGCGGCACCCCGGCAACGCCGGCGCCGTGGTGCGCGTCGCCGCCGCCGCCGGTGCGTCGGGAGTGGCGCTGCTCGGCACGCTCGACCCGTGGCACCCCGCGGTCGTCCGCGGCGCCGCCGGCCTGCACTTCGCGCTCCCCGTCCTCACGCTCGGCCCCGCGGACCTGAGCAGCATCACCGGGCCCGTCATCGGTCTGGACGCCGAGGGCGAGCCGTTCGCCGGGCTGCCGGACGACGCCGTCCTGGCCGTCGGCTCCGAGCGCCGCGGCTTGAGCGACGCGGTCCGCGCCCGCGCCGATCTCGTCGTGGCCCTGCCGATGCGGGACGGGGTGTCCTCCCTCAACCTGGCGACCGCGGTCAGTGCCGCGCTCTACGCCTGGCGTCTCAACCGGCCGCCTCCAGACCAGGGTCCTGGCCGAGGAGCGACGTCGCGTCGCGCGTGATCCGACGCACCACCTCGGGAGACACCTGCTCGTCGAGCAGTGCCAGCAGCAGTCCCGCCAGCGTGCACGCCGGGTCGCAGGCGAGTGCCCGCTCGAGCGCGATCGAGACGGCCGCGCCACCGCCCTGGCAGTAGGCCACCCAGCCGTACAACGCGCACACCTGCGTCGCCCACGCGTCCGGGGTGCGTCGCGCGAGCTCGGCGAGCAGCGCCAGCACCACCGCCGGCTCGTCCAGGGCTGCCCCGGCGATGGTGTCGCGCACGTGCACCTCCGTGAGGCTGGTCGCGAGGTCGGCGGCGGCGGCGTCCGAGAGGTCGCGCCGCCCGTCGCTCCACCTGCCCAGCACCGCGTCCCAGCGCGCCAGGGTCTCGGTACGGGTCCAGAGCCAACCCCGCTCCGCCCTCCGCTCCTCACGCGCCTCCACGGCGTCGACGCACCGGTCGGCCTCGGGACCGCCGGCTGAGGGTCCCTGCAGGCTCGCCGCCAGCGCCTCCCGACTGGGCAGGGGCGCGCGCCCCTCCAGCACCTGCTCGGCGGCCAGCAGCTGCACCCCGGACGCGCCGCCGCCCGCGTCCACGGGCCTTCCCTCGGGCGGGCAGCAGCGCGCCTGGTCGCAGAGGTAGGACCAGAACCGCCCGTCCCGGACCAGCAGGGCGTCGACGACGGGGCAGTCGCGAGCCAGTGCCGCCACCAGGCTCTCCCAGGCCCGACCTCCGTCCACGTCGGGCTGGTCGCTGTAGACGACGACGAGCAGCCGGGTGGCCTGCGCGCGCTCGAACCGGCTGACGACGTCCGCGACCAGGCGCTGCTCCTGCGAGGGGTCCGGCAGGTCGAGCCTGAGCGTCAGGCCGAGCCGGCCGCGCGGCTCGTGGAGGCAGAGCAGGACGAGCGACTCGGCCGGGGTGAAGCCGAGGGTGAGCGGCAGGGAGGCGACCACCTCCGCGGGGCTGCGCAGGCGCGCCGAGGTGCGCGGAGGACCGGGTCTGGAGGCAGGAGGCGTCGACATGCCTCCAACCTCGACGCCGGAACGGCCCCGTGGGGCACGACCACCCAGGATGTGGACGGCCGCCACCCCCTGTGGATCAGGCCAGCGCGAAGTACCGCAGCCAGACGTACGGCCAGGCGATGGCGATCGTCACGGTCGCGGTGATCAGGCCGTACTTGGTGAACTGCCAGAACGAGATCGGGTGACCGTTGCGGGCCGCGATGCCGATGATGACGACGTTCGCACTGGCACCGACGGCCGTGGCGTTGCCGCCGAGGTCGGCGCCGAGCGCGAGCGACCACCACATGGCCTCGCCCTGCGTCGCCGTCGGTGCCGCGGCCACCAGGTCCTGCACGAGCGGGCTCATGGTGGCGACGTACGGGATGTTGTCGACGATCCCGGAGAGCACCGCTGAGCCCCAGAGCAGACCGGTGGAAGCCACGAAGTAGTGCCCGTCGACCGCCTCGGTGGCCCGCTTGCCGAGCTCCTCGATGATGCCGACCTCGACGAGCGCACCGACCATGATGAACAGCCCGACGAAGAAGACGAGCGTCGCCCACTCGACCTCCTCGAGGAACTGCGGGGGCTCGAGCTTGGACAGCGCGACGAGCGCCCCGGCGCCGAGGAGGGCGACCAGGGAGGGCTCGACGTGCAGCGACGAGTGGGCGACGAACCCGATCATCACGGCGAACAGCACGACGCCGGACTTGATGAGCAGCGTCTTGTCGCGGATGACCTCCCTCTCGTCGAGGGCCATCAGCTCGGCAACGCGCGACGCGTCGTACTGGAACGCAGACCGGAACATCACCCGGCACAGCAGCACGAACACGATCATGAGCACGACGACGATCGGCCCCATGTTGAGCACGAAGTCGTTGAACGTCAGGCCAGAGCGGCTCGAGATGATGATGTTCGGCGGGTCACCGATCAGCGTTGCGGCGCCTCCGATGTTGGACGCCAGCGCTTCGGCGATGAGGAACGGCACCGGTTTGAGGCCCAGCCGCTCGCAGAGAAGCAGGGTCACGGGAGCGATGAGCAGCACGGTCGTGACGTTGTCGAGCAGCGCGGAGGCCACCGCGGTGATCACGACCAGCATGACCATGACGGCGAACGGCTTGCCCTTGGCCCGCTTGGCCGCCCAGATCGCGAGGTAGTCGAACACCCCCGTCTGCTTGAGCACGCTGATGATCACCATCATCCCGAGCAGCAGGAAGATGACGTTCCAGTCGACGCCGGTCTCTTCGCTGAAGAAGGCGACCTTCGCGTCCACGACGCCGAGCAGCACCATGGCTGCGGCGCCACCGAGCGCCGCGGCGACCCGGTGGATCCGTTCCGTGGCGATGAGGACGTACGCCCCGACGAACGCGGCGACGACGAGGATCTCGGTCACGGCTGCTCACCCACCAGGCGCTGCAGCAGGCTGCTCATGGTGATCGCGCCGACCAGCTCGCCCTTGACCACGACGGCGACCAGCGGGCTGTGTGCCCGCGCCATCACGGCGGCGATCTCGAGCACCGTCGCGTCGCCGTCCACCACGGGCAGCTCGGTGCCCCCGCCCGAGCGCGGGAGCAGAGCGCTCACCGGTATCGCGACGAGCTTCTGGACCATCTCGTCGGAGGCCTTCTCCGACAGCGCCCGTGCCAGCGCGGGGTCCTCCTGGATGTACTCGGGCAGCAAGAAGCGCAGCACCTGCGAGCCGGGCAGGACGGCGCAGGGGTGGTTGTCGGCGTCGAGGACGATGAGGCCGGGCCGGCTCTCCGCAGCCATCTGCTGCGCCGCCGCACGGGCATCGTCGTCGAGGCCGACCACGGGGAAGTGCTCGGCAAGGTCGTGGGCGCGCATGGGGCTCCATCCAGGGGGATCGGTCAGGGTCCAGCCGCTTCCAGGCAGAGCGAAGCGACTGCCGACCAGACTTCCCGGCGCACCGCGGACCACCCTAGGCGGTCGAGCCCTCCTCGCGGGCGGCGATGGCGTCGTACACCCGGCCGCGGCGGCGCAGCAGGACAGCGGCGAGGGCCGCCGCGCACAGCGATCCGACCAGCACGGCGACCTTCACGTCGTCGACGCGGGCCTGTCCCTCGAAGGCGAGCTCCCCGATCAGGAGAGAGACGGTGAACCCCACACCCGACAGCGCAGACAGCGCCACGACGTCGGACCAGGCAAGGTCGTCGTCGAGGGTCGCGTGGGTGAAGCGGGCGACCAGCCAGGTCGCGCCGAGGACGCCGAGCAGCTTGCCGACGACCAGCCCCAGCACCACCCCGAGGGCCACCCGGTCGGTGAGGCTCGAGCCGAGGCCCGACAGCCCGCCGATGGCGACACCGGCGGAGAAGAACGCGAAGACGGGTACGGCGACACCGGCCGAGACGGGTCGCAGCAGGTGCTCCAGGTGCTCGGCCAGGCCGACCCCGTGGACGTCCTCGCCGTCTTCGTCCTGGTGCGGGACCGGGACGACGAGCGCGAGCAGCACGCCGGCGACGGTCGCGTGCACCCCGGACTCGTGGACCAGGACCCAGCACGCGAGGGCCAGCGGCACGACGAGGTAGGGCAGCGTGATCCGGCGCTGCACCAGGAAGGCGAACACCGCGAGGACCGCCAGTGCCCCGGCCAGGGGCAGCAGGTGCAGGTCGTCGCTGTAGAACAGCGCGATGATCGTGATCGCGATCAGGTCGTCGACGACCGCGAGGGTCAGCAGGAAGGTGCGCAGCGCCGAGGGCAGCCGTGACCCCACCACGGCGAGCACCGCGAGCGCGAAGGCGATGTCGGTCGCGGTCGGCACGGCCCACCCGGACAGGTCGCCGTCGCCACCGAGGTTGAGCGCGCCGTACAGCAGGGCCGGGACGACGACGCCGCCGAGGGCCGCGGCCACGGGCACCGCGGCGCGGCGCGGGTCCCGCAGGTCACCGCTGACGAACTCGCGCTTGAGCTCGAGCCCGGCGACGAAGAAGAAGATGGCCAGCAGACCGTCCGCAGCCCAGGTGGCCAGGGACAGGTCGAGGTGCAGGAACGCCGGGCCGATCGTCGCGTCACGCAGGTCGACGTAGGCGTCACCCCATGGCGAGTTCGCCCATACCAGCGCGACCACCGCCGCCGTGAGCAAGATCGCGCCGCCGACGGTCTCGGCGCGCAGGATCTCGGCGATGCGGGCGGTCTCGGGGAAGGACCCCCGGCTCAGCAGCCGGCTGGTGCCCTCCGCACCGGTCCCGGTGTCCTCCGGTGACGGGCTCATGCCACGACGCTGCTCATCCCACGACGCTAGCCGAGCACGGGCCGGTCGTCCCTAGGCTGGGCGCATGCCCTCCGTCACCGTGCCCGTGCAGCTGCGCTTCGCCGATCTCGACCCGCTGAACCACGTCAACAACGTCTCGTACTTCGAGCTCATGGAGACCGCTCGCGTCGAGCTGCTGCGCGGCAGCATCCGCGTCCTGTTCGGGTCCCTGGTCATCGCCCACGCCGAGTGCGACTACCTCGCGGAGATCCGCGGCGGCACACGGGTCGTCGACATCACCGTGTCGGTCGAGCGCGTGGGCACCTCCTCCTTCACCCTGCTGCACGAGCTGCACGTCGCGGACGTCCTCGTCGCGCGAGGTCGGACCGTGATGGTCGCCCGCGGAGAGGACGGCGGCTCCCGGCCGCTCACCGATGCGGAGAAAGAGCTCCTCCACGCACCGTGAGGCCCAGCCGACGGGGGCAGATTGTCCGGTGTCGTGCGGCGTGTACCGAAGTTCTTCGCGAAGGGGCGGGTTTTGCCCTCACCACCGCTGCTCCATGGCCGATGATCTCCGCGTGAGCATGCTGCAGCTGAAGGTCCTCGCTCGGGCGATGACCGGCAGTCCCGAGGAGTCGCTGCACCGCTTGCTCGTCCTGATCTGCGAGCAGCTGTCGATGGACGTGGCCTTCGTCAGCGAGCTCGACGGGACCAGCCACCGGGTGGTGCGCCGGGCTGTGCGTCGCGACGGAACCGTGCTCACCGAGGCCGTCGGGCTGCGCGAGCCGCTGTCCGACTCCTGGTGCGGTCGGGTGATCGCCGCCGACGGGCTGCTGGTCGGGGACGTCGTGGACACCGAGGACCTGCTCTCACTGCCGTCCACGAGCGCTTTCGGGATCCGCTCCTACGCCGGGGTCGCCCTGCGCGATGCGGAGGACCGCGTCGTCGGGACGCTGTGCGCTCTCGGCGGGCACCCGCACGACAGCCTGAACCCCCGCGACCTTGCCACCCTCACCTCCGTGGGCGAGGTGCTGGTCCCGCTGCTGCAGGTCCTGGACCGGCCGGAGCTCCCGAGTCCACGGGGCACGGTGGACCTGGGTCGCCTCAGCAGCGCGGTGACCGCCTCGACCGACGTCGCCTCGCTCGCCCGTCCCCTCCTCGAGGCGCTGCACGACCTGACCGGGCTCGGCTCGACGTACCTCACTGTTCTCCACGAGGCCGAGGACGAGCAGGAGATCCGCTTCTCCCGCAACGCCCGCGAAGGCTTCGCCCTCCCCGAGGGCCTGCACGTGCCGTGGTCCGACACGCTGTGCAAGCGCGCGCTCGACGAGGGCCAGGCGTGCACCACGGACGTCCCGAGCGTGTGGGGCGACTCCGCCGCCGCGCAGGCACTGGGCATCCAGGTCTACGTCTCCGTCCCCGTGGAGCTCTCGGACGGGCGGGTGTGGGGCACGCTGTGCGGCGCGGACTCCGTTGCGCACACCGGCCTCGAGAACCACCTGGAGACGATGCGCCTGTTCGCCCGCCTCGTCGCCGCGCAGGTCGAGCGGGACCTCGCTGTGACCCGGGCCGAGAAGGCTGCCCTGCAGGCCCGCACGG
Source organism: uncultured Actinomycetota bacterium (assembly GCA_963760125.1). Lineage (GTDB taxonomy): Bacteria > Actinomycetota > Actinomycetes > Mycobacteriales > SCTD01 > RYN-111. Next base: position 358,715 of record CAVXBV010000014.1, read on the forward strand.
AGGCCGATACCGACGCCCTCACCGGCTGTGCCGCTCGGCGCGTCGTCGAGCCGTGGCTGAGCACCAACCTCAGCGACCTGGAGCAGGACGAAGCGGTGCTCCTGGCGTTCGTCGACATCGACCGCTTCAAGTCCGTCAACGACGACCACGGCCACGCCACCGGCGATGTCGTTCTTGCCCACGTCGGTGCGCACCTTCGCGCGACGGCGCGCCCCGGTGACCTCGTCGCACGCTGGGGCGGAGACGAGTTCCTCCTGGCCGCTCGCGTCCCGCGTCGCGCGGCCACGGCCCTGCAGCGCCGGATGGCTGCTGACACCGCGCTGTCGCTCTCGGCCGACGGCCTGGTCCTGGACGTGGAGCTGTCGGTCGGGTTCGCCCTGAGCGACCGGCACACGGCACGGGAGCTCGTCGACGCCGCCGACCAGGCGATGTACGACGCGAAGCGCGCCCGCGCCTGAGCTACCGGTCGTCCAGCGCGCGATGGACGCGCTGCACCGAGACGGGGCCCTTGGCCTTGACGGTCTGGGCGAACAACGACAGCCGCAGCTCGTGCAGCATCCACCGCACCTGCTCGCGGCGGTCGCCCTCGGGCAGGGCCGCCCACTCGCGGTCGAGCCCCTGCAGCTCGGTGAGCTGGACGGGTGACTCCCGCGGGGCCTTCTCCAGGCGCACGAGGCCCCCACGCAGGTAGCGGACCAGGTCGGGCAGGCGCGCAGCACCGACCTCGGTCACGAAGCCGGGGTGAACGAGGGCGGCGCGCTGCTGCTCCACGTCGGCGGCGACCGGTCCCTGCCCGCCCGACCGCGCCAGCTCGGCGGACAGCGCCAGAACCTGCTCGACGCCCTGCAGCACCTTCAGCAAGGCGTCCGGAAGACCGGCCCGCACGACGGGCAGCAGCGCACTCGAAGGCTCCCCGGTCGCGCGGCACGCTCCCGGTCAGGAACGTGTCAGCTGCCGCAGCCAGGCAGTCCTGCATCAGTGCCGGCATCGAGCCGTGCGGGTTCGCGGCGAGGGCGAGCTTGGCCTGGTTGGTGAGCCGACCGGTGACGCTCTTGACCGGTGAGGGGCACGAGAGCAGCAGCAGGCGGCGCACGCCGTCCCGGTGCACCTGGGGCTGGGGCGTCGGCAGCACCCGCAGTGCCACGGTCGGGCCCTCGTCCACCAGCGCCGGGTAGCCGATGACGGCCCCGCTCGCCACCTCGAGTGGAACGTCCTCGACGGACCACGTCGTGAGGCCGCTGACCTCGAGATCGCCGGCCACAGAGGCGATCGCCTGCTGCACCGGGGCAGCCAACCGCGTCTTGAGCTCCTCCAGGTCCTTGCCCTCACCCAGACCGTTCCCGGCACCGTCGACGACCCGGAACGTCGGCCGCAGGTGAGAGGGAATTCGGTCCAGGCCCCACGCCTCCAGCGGCACGAGCACCCCGCGCTGGGCGCGCGCCTCCCGGCTGAGGGCCTCGAGCAGGTGCTCCTCGCGGGGGGCGATGCGCTCCAGCAGCGCGCGGGCCGTGTCGGGGGCAGGGACGAGCTTGACCCGCAGGGGCTTGGGGAGCGTCTTGATGAGGGCGACGACGAGCTCGTGACGCAGACCCGGAACCTGCCAGGCGAAGTCGTCGGCGTGCACCCGGTTCAGGACATCGAGGGGGACGTCGACCGTGACGCCGTCGTACGCCGTGCCCGGGTCGAAGGCGTACGACAGGTCGAGCCGGAAGCTGCTGTCGCCCTCGCCGGAGACCCACACGTCCGGGTGCTCCCCCGGGTCGACGTCGCCCCGGACGAGGTCCTCGATCGTGAGGTGGAGCAGCTGCGGCGTCTCGTGCCGGGTCTCCTTCCACCAGCGGTCGAAGTGCGCGGCGGACACGACGTCGGCAGGGACCCGCTCGTCGTAGAAGGCGAACACCACCTCGTCGTCGACCACGATGTCGCGACGACGGGCCCGGTGCTCGAGCTCGGCCACGTCGTCGAGCAGCGCGGTGTTGTGCTGCCAGAAGGCGTGGAAGGCGTCCCACTCCCCCTGCACCAGTGCGTGCCGGAGGAACAGGTCCCGCGACACCACCGGGTCGATGGCGCCGTACTGCACCGACCGCTTGGCGATGATCGGGACGCCGTACAGCGTGACCCGCTCGAAGGCGACGACGCTGCCGCGCTTCTTGGACCAGTGGGGCTCGCTGTAGGTGCGCTTGAGCAGGTGCGCGCCGACCGCCTCGATCTGCTCGGGCTCGACCTTGGCCAGTCCGCGGGCGAACAGCCGCGAGGTCTCGACCAGCTCCGCGGCCACGACCAGCGCCGGCGGCTTCTTGTACAGCGACGACCCGGAGGCGATGACGAAGCGGGCGCCGCGCGCACCGAGGTACTCCCGGTTCTCGGTGCGCAGCCCGACGTGGCTCAGCAGCCCCGCGAGCAGGGCCGTCGTCACGGTGGCGGGGTCACCGACGCCGTCCACGTCGAGCTGCTGCTGACGCGCCACCCGGCGCAGCTGGGCGTGCAGGTCTTGCCACTCGCGCACCCGCAGGTAGTTGAGGAACTCCTTGCGGCACATCCGGCGGAACGCGCTGGAGGACTGGGAGCGCTGCTGCTCCTGCAGGTAGGTCCACAGGTGCAGCCAGGCATGCAGGTCCGAGGTCGGGTCGACGAACCGGGAGTGGGCCTCCACCGCTTGGGCCTGCTTGTCGAGCGGCCGTTCGCGCGGGTCCTGGATGGACAGCGCTGCCGCGATGACGAGCACCTGCGACAGGCAGCCGAGCCGCGCAGCCTCGACGACCATGCGTCCCATCCGGGGGTCGACGGGCAGCGCGGCGAGCTGGCGTCCCGTTCGGGTCAGGCGGTCGCCGTCCAGCGCTCCGAGCTCTGCGAGCAGCGCCAGCCCGTCGCGCACGTTGCGCCGGTCGGGCGGCTCGACGAACGGGAAGTCCTCGATGTCGCCCAGCTTGAGGGAGGCCATCTGCAGCAGCACCGAGGCGAGGTTGGTGCGCAGGATCTCCGGTTCGGTGAACGCCGGTCGGGCGAGGAAGTCCTCCTCGCTGTACAGCCGGATGCAGATGCCGTCCGCGACGCGACCGCACCGGCCGGAGCGCTGCGTCGCCGAGGCCTGGCTGATGGGCTCGATCGGGAGGCGCTGCACCTTGGTACGCAGGCTGTAGCGCGAGATGCGTGCCGTCCCCGGGTCCACGACGTAGCGGATTCCCGGCACGGTCAGGGAGGTCTCCGCGACGTTGGTCGCCACGACGACGCGACGACGCTGGTGATCGGCGAAGACCAGGTGCTGCTCCGCGGCAGAGAGCCTGCCGTACAAGGGGATCACATCCGCATCGATCGCACCGTTCAGCGCGTCCGCGGCGTCGCGGATCTCGCGCTCGCCGCTGCAGAAGACCAGGATGTCGCCGTCCCGCGGGAGCTCCCGGCAGGCCTCCACGATCGCGCTGATCGGGTCCTGCTCCTGCTCCGGCGGCCGGTACCGCACCTCCACCGGGAACGTCCGCCCACTCACCTCGAGCACCGGAGCGTCGTCGAAGTGCGCACTGAACCGGCCCGGGTCGATCGTCGCCGACGTGATGACGACCTTGAGGTCGGGACGACGGGGCAGCAGCTGCTTGAGGTAGCCGAGCAGGAAGTCGATCGTCAGCGACCGCTCGTGCGCCTCGTCGATGACGATCGTGTCGTACGCCGAGAGGCTGCGGTCCCGCGACAGCTCGGCCAGCAGGATGCCGTCGGTCATGACCTTCACCAGGGTGCTGTCGGCCACCTGGTCGTGGAACCGGACGGTGTAGCCGACCAGGTCCCCCAGCTCGGTGCCGAGCTCCTCCGCGACGCGCTCGGCGACGGCACGCGCGGCGATGCGCCGAGGCTGGGTGTGCCCGATGAGCCCTGCGCGGCCGCGACCGAGCTCCAGCAGGATCTTGGGAAGCTGCGTGGTCTTGCCCGACCCGGTCTCTCCTGCCAGGACGACGACCTGGTGGTCGCGGATGGCGTCCGCGATCTCGGCGCGAACCTGGCTGACCGGTAGGTGCTCGGGGTAGCGGATCGAGGCCAGCACCGCCGCCTCGCGCGCCTGTCGTCGTCGCTCCGCCGCTCCCGCCATCTCACCGCCCAGCGTATAGGTGAGCGCTCGGCGGCCCCGCGCCTCGAGCCTGGTCCGTTTGGCCCCTATTGCTCCGGTGTGTTCTCTGCCACACTCCGCGCGGCTACCGGCCGGTAGCAAGACCTCGAAGGAGCCGTCCGTGCGCGTTCGCCGCACCCGTTCACTCGCCCTGCTCGCCACCACCGCCCTGGCCCTGGGCCTCACGGGCCTGTCCGCCACCCCCGCCCGCGCCGACGGACCGGGGATCGGAGCGCCCTGGATCGTCTCGGTGGGCGACTCGTTCATCTCCGGCGAGGCCGGCCGCTGGGCAGGCAACACCAACACCGGCGAGAGCTACCACGACGCGCTCGGCAGTACGGCGTACTTCGACAACGCCGCGCACACCGCCGAGGTCATCAACCGCTGCCACCGCAGCCTGACGCCCGAGGTCTACACCGGGACGATCAACGGCGCGAACCTGGCCTGTTCGGGGGCGAAGACCTCGACGTTCACCGACAGCAACGGCTACTTCAAGCCGGGCCTCGACTTCTACAACAGCGGGGGGCAGCAGGGCCAGGCCCTCATGCTGCAGACGTTCGCGACGACCCACAACGTGAAGGAGGTGATCGTCTCCATCGGGGGCAACAACTTCAACTTCGCCTCGATCATCCAGACCTGCGTCGCCGACTTCCTGGGCTCGCCGACCTGGTACAAGGACTTCTGCAACGACGACAGCTCGGTCACGGCCAACTTCACGACCGCGAACATCAGCGCCCAGACCACAGCCATCAAGAACGCGCTGCTCAACCTGCGCACCGCAATGCGCAACGCGGGCTACGCCGACACCTCCTGGACGCTCGTCGTGCAGAACTACATGTCGCCACTGCCGAACGGGTCCGGCATCCGCTACAGCGAGTCGGGCTACTCCCGCCAGAACACCGGCGGTTGCGGCTTCTGGAACGCCGACGCCGACTGGTCCAACAACACGGCCCTGCCCCACATCAACGGCGCCGTCGCCAGCGCGGTCAGCAGCTCGGGCATCGTGGGGGTCAAGACCCTCAACCTGACGAGCGCGTTCAACGGTCGGCGGCTGTGCGAGAGCACCGTCGGGCTGCTCGAGGAGAAGGGCCTGACGACCTGGAGCCAGACCGGTGCGGTCGACAAGACCGAGTGGATCAACCAGATCCGCACCGTCTCCACCTGCTGCGGATCGAACTACTACATCCAGGAGAGCTTCCACCCCAACTACTGGGGCCAGGCGGCGCTCGCCAACTGCCTGCGGCAGACCTTCAACGGTGGTGCGGTCCGAGGCGGCACGTGCACCCGCGGGGCCAACGGGCTGAACTCCTACGGCGAGCCGAACATGGTGCTCAGCTAGCGGCGCGGCGCAGGACCTCGACCTCCTCCACCAGGTAGGTGGCCATGAGGTCGAGGTCCGGCACCAGCTCCCGATCGGCGATGAGGCCGAAGTGCATGCCTCCGTCGAGGCTGCAGACGGTGATGTTGAGCCCCTGACCGTCGGCGATGGCCGACATCGGGTAGTAGCCGAGCAACCGGCACCCGGCGTAGTACAGCGCGAGGTTGGGGCCGGGCACGTTGCTGACGAACAGGTTGAACGGGTTGACCCGCTCGACCAGCCGGACGCGCGCGGCCAGCCGCGCGGCCTGCCCTGCCAGCGCCGGCATGGCGAACTGCGTGACGTCGGAGAGCAGCGTCGCGGGAAGGGCGCCGTGCTGCTCCTTGGCCGCCTCCATCGCTGTCGTGCAGGCGGCGAGGCGCTCGAGCGGGTCGGCCAGGTGGGTGGGCAGCGCCGCCAACATGGTGCTGACCTTGTTGCCACCGGCGTGCTTCTCGGCCTCGGAGCGGATGGAGACCGGGACCGCCGCGACCAGCGGGCCCTCCGGGAGGGCGTCGTGGTCCAGCAGCCAGCGACGCAGGGCTCCGGCCGACAGGGCCATGACGACGTCGTTCACCGTTCCGCCCGTCAGGTTCTTGATGGCCTTGACGTCGGCGAGCGGCACGGTTCGGAACGCCCAGCGCCGGTGCGGCGAGATGCTCTTGTTGAACGGTGTCGCCGGCGCGCGCAGACCAGCTGACGGCAGCACCAGGTCGGCGTCACGTCGCAGCACACGGTCGATGAGCGGCAGGTGCGGCCGCGCGGGAGAGCTGGCCATGGCGGGCAGGCCCCGCGCCAGGCCGTAGGTCACGCGCGCCGCCCGGATCGGCTGCCCCGCGAACGAACGGGCCGAGCGGGCGAGCAGGGCAAGCGCACGAGGTTCGCGGTCCGGCTCCCAGGGCTCCGGGGTGACGACCCGACCCTCCGGGGTGAGGTCGAGGATCGCGGTGAGCATCTCCCCACCCGAGACGCCGTCGATCGCCGCGTGATGCACCTTGCTGTAGATCGCGGCTCGACCCTCGGACAGGCCGTGGATCAGGTAGACCTCCCACAGCGGACGGCTCCGGTCCAGCGGCCGGGCGTGCAGCCGCGAGGCCTGCTCAGCGAGCTGCCGGTCGTCGCCCGGGGACGGCAGGGCCAGCTCCCGGACGTGGTACTCGATGTCGAAGTTCGGGTCCTCGATCCAGTACGGCTGGTCGAGCCCGAGCGGGACCTCGGCCAGACGTCGGCGGAACGGCGGGATGAGGTGCAGCCGCTCCTCGATCAGCGCGATCAGCTTCTCGAGGGTGAGGGGGTCCGGGGACGTCGACGGGTCCAGGACGCAGACGCTCCCGACGTGGCCGAAGACGGCGTGGGTCTCCATGGCCAGGAAGGCCGCGTCGAGGCCCGTCAGCTGCTGCACGTCAGGACCTCCTCGAGGCGCTCCAGGGTCCGGGTCATGTTGGCCCGCGTGGTGTCGGCGGCCAGCCGCACGACCGGCTTGGTGAGGAACGCCTCCTGGCTGATGTCCCAGCTCTCCCGCACGAGCGTGCCTTCCCCGCTGGGCTCGAGCTCGTACCGCCAGATGCGTCCGCCGGCGAGCCGCCCCACGAACGGGTACGACGGGAGCGACTGCCACGCGAGGAGCCGGTCCTGCTCGTACTCCACGACGGTGCTCACCATGGCGTAGGGCACGAGCAGCTTCATGCCCATGCCGAAGCGGGCACCCAGCGCGAGGTGGTCCGGCACGTCCCTGGCCTCGCGGACCGTGCCGCTGCCGTCGATCTCGTGGTGTCGTCGGGGATCGGCGAGGAGGGCGAACACCTCGGCGGGGGGCGCGGGGACGAGGCGCTCGACGCTCACGACGTCGCGGCTGGAGGTGTCACTCATGCGCGAAAGGTAGCCGTACCGGGTGCCTCAGCGAGGTGTCCGGGTGTTTCCTGCGGGAGGATGGGCCGATGGATGCCGCCCTCTACGCCGGGATGTCTGCCGCCACGACGTCTGCCTCCGCGAGCGTGTCTGCGGGCCAGGTGCTGAGCGCTGCCGCGGTCCTGCTCGGCGGGATCGGGCTCGCCCTGCTGGTCCGGCTGCTGGTCACGCGCGCGTTCCAGGGGCCGGACAGCTCCCCGGGGGCGGCGCTGATGATCGCTCGTTTCGTCCAGATCCTGGTCGTGGCCGCGGCCCTGGTGTACGCCCTCAACGCGCTGGGGGTGCGCCTCACGCCGGTGCTCGGGGCTCTCGGGATCGGCGGCATCGCCCTCGCCCTGGCCATCCAGCCGGCCCTGGCGAACGCCATCGCGAGCGTCGTCCTGCAGATCCGGCGCCCCTTCCGGCGGGGAGACCAGATCGCCACCTTGGACCTCGACGGCACGGTGCAGGAGGTGAACCTGCGGACGGTGCTGTTGCGCACGTTCGACGGGAACGACGTGCTCATCCCGTCGTCGCAGGTGCTCGAGAACCCCATCACCAACTTCACCCGGCTGGCCTCCCGACGAACGAGCCTGGAGGTGGGCATGGCGTACGACACCGACCTCGAGGCTGCCCGGGACGTCCTGCTCGCCGCGATGGCGACCGTCGAAGGCGTGCACGCGACGCCCGCGCCGGAGGCCTGGGTGCGCGAGTTCTCCGACAGCGCGATCACCCTGAGCCTTCGGTACTGGCACGACGCCCCCAACGACGTGCTCTGGCGGGTGCGCCACGAGGTCGCCGTCGCGGTCAAGCGGGCGCTCGACGCCGAGGGCATGGTCATCGCCTTCCCGCAGCAGGTCGTCTACCTGCGCAGCTGAGCGTCGTACGGTCTGGGCGTGGAAGCCATCACGTACGCGTCCTACCTCCGGGTCGAGGACCTGCTGGAGCTGCAGCAGGAGCCCCGAGCGCACGACGAGCTGCTTTTCGTCGTGCTGCACCAGAGCCACGAGCTCTGGTTCAAGCTCGCGCTGCACGAGCTCGACGAGGCGATCCGCCTCATCGACGCTGAGGCCTTTCCGGAGGCGGAGAGCCGGCTGCGCCGGATCGTGACCGTCATGCGGCAGCTGGTCGCGCAGTGGGACGTCCTGGGGACGATGACCCCGGCCGGCTACCTGGAGTTCCGGCACGTGCTGGCGGGCGGCAGCGGGTTCCAGTCGGCGCAGTTCCGCGAGCTCGAGTTCAGCTCCGGGCGCAAGGAGCCGGGCTACCTCACGTCGGCGTGGCTCAGCGACACCGAGCGCGCCCGGCTGGAGCGGCGGCTGTCCGCGCCGACGCTCGCGGACGCCTTCCACGCCGCGCTGGCGCGGGCCGGGGTCGAGGACGTCGTCGACGTGCTGCGCGCCGGGCCCGGGTTGCTCTCGATGCTGGCCGAGACGCTGCTGGACTACGACGAGGCGGTCGGTCACTGGCGTCACCGGCATGTGCTCGCCGTCGAGCGTCAGATCGGCCTCAAGCCCGGTACCGGGGGCTCCAGCGGGGCGGCGTACCTCCGCTCGACCCTGACCCACCGCTTCTTCCCCGAGCTGTGGGAGGCCCGTACTCGGCTGTGACGCGGCTCGGGGTGCTCAGCCGACCTTGGTGACGGTGCCGGCGCTCCCGAAGCGCACCGTCGTGGTGCCGCGCGGACCGCAGTAGGTGTACGTGGTCCCAACTCGCGTGTGGGGCTGGCCGAGGGCCACCAGCACCTGGGCCGGGGTCATGCCCTTGCGCACCTTCTTCACGTCGCCGGTGGTGAGGTCGGCGATGTCGGCGCGGCAGCTGTCACCGACGACACCGCTGGCGCGCTCCCACATCTGCAGCATCGCCTCCGGGCCGTTCTCGAGGTCCTTGGTGAAGGCCGCGGCCTGCGACCCCGCCTGCACCTTGATGTCCTGGACCCAGTCCGGGTAGAGGCCGTAGTGGTCGACACCGGAGGTGTTGACGTCCCAGGTCTTCTGACCGGTGGTCTGCTTGTTGATCGTCGAGCCGCCGAAGCCGGTGAACGGGTAGGTCACGCCCTTGCCCGCCGCGGGGTTGCGCGGCGCGCCCTGCTGGGAGAACCCGCTGATGTCGGAGCCCCAGCCGATGCCGTAGAGGAACCGCGGGTCAGCCTTGGTCCGCAGCTTCCCCCAGCTGCCGAGGAACCCGGAGCTGCCGCCTGCGTGTGGCGTGACCACGCCGCCCATGGTGAGGATCCGGACGTAGTTCGCGTCGTCGGCCCAGCTGTGCGAGCTGAGGATCCCGCTGTAGCGCTTGGCCGTGAGGTAGTCGAGCGCCTGCTGCCGCCCGACGGCGCTCATGTGATCGGGGTCGAAGATCATCCCCCGCTTGACCATCCCGTCCAGGAAGACCTTGCCCAGCGAGGACAGGCCGATCGCGTTGCAGTGCGGGCCGGCCGGGTAGACGGGGGCGACCCCCGAACCGCCCGCCATCTGCAGGACCCCCGCGAACAGCCCGTCGCGGGCCGGTTCGGCCTTGCCGTCGTCGACGACGTCGTACTGCCGCTTGTCGTTCTGGACAGGACCGAACGGGGCCTGACAGGTCTGCATCTGCCAGAAGTGGCCCGTCTCCTTGGCGTTGCCGCCGTTGACGATGACCCCGGTGGCACCGCCGTCCCCGGTGACCCCGGTGAGGGCGTTGTCGAACTTGTTGGTCATCTCCATCTGGCGGACGCCGAGGTCGTACACCTCCTGCAGCCGCGTCTCGATCTCCGCAGCCGTGCAGGTGGCGCGACCCTGGAACTCGCGGCACCCCAGCGGGCGGGAGACCTCGATCCCGAGGACCACCGCGAGCCGACCGGCGTTCATGGTCGCGCGCGCCTGGACCGGGTCGGTGACGATCCGGAACCACCCGCGCCCGGGGCCGCCGTTCTGCGCGTCGATGAAGCGCTCGAACTCGTGGGACCGCTGGGCCTCGAGCCGCACGGTCGCCATCTCGTCGCAGGTGACCTTCTTCAGCGGGTAGAGCTCGCAGAGCTGACCGTTCTGCACGAGCAGGTCGGTCATCATCCGCAAGCCGCCCTGCCAGGAGCGCTGCAGCCAGGTCCAGTAGACCTGCTGGTGGGTGAGCGAGCTGTAGTGGGGCCAGTAGCCGAACCCCGGGTAGCCCTCGGTCGCGTGGCCGCTGCCGGGGTTCTTCCCGGACACGAAGTCCTCCAGCGCGGAGCCGTACCCGCCGGGGCCGTGGTCCGGGCAGTCGGTGAGGGCTGCCTTGATGCCGTAGGGGTGCCAGACCCGGCCGCACATGGCCCGGCCGCCGAGGAACTCGAAACTCATCAGGTGCAGGTGGGAGTCGACGTACCCCTTGCTCTGCTCGTACGACGTGCTCGCCCCGGCAACCGGCCCGGTGATCTGCGTGGCGCCCTCGTCCCAGGCCGTGCAGCCCTTCGCGGCGGTCAGCACGAACTGCGCGGCCCGGGTGGTCAGGGCCCCGGCGGCAGCCGTCAGGGCGCCGTCGGCACCGGCCACCACCGTCGCAGCGATCGGCGGGTCGACGACTCCCGCTGCGGCCTCGTCACCGTCGTCGAAGGCCTGCTGGAGGACGAAGGCGGTACCGACCTGCTTGAGGACCCACTCAGCCGAGGAGGAGGGGGTCGCGGCGACCTTGATGGCGTCACCCCGCGCACCAGCGACCAACGGTGCGGTAGCCGTCTCGCCGATCACGAGCCCGGCGTCGAGTCCGCTCTCGAGGCCAGGGCGGACCGGGTCGAGCGTCTCGTCCCCGGTGCCCTGGACGTACCCCTTGGCGAACAGGGCCGCCTCCCTCGTCGGCAACGGGTTGTCCCCCGTGGCCAAGAAGTCGGTCTTCGCGCCGAGCAGGAGGTACTTGCCGAGGTCGAACGCCTGGAAGCGGAACGGCTCGCCCTGGGCTCCGGAGGCGGCGTACGTCGAGCCCGTGCGGGCGACGAACTTTCCCGAAGCCGCCGAGCGGAGGGTGAAGCAGCCGTTGGCCGGGGCGTACCGGTCGACGGCGGACGGACCACGGGGCGCCTCGAAGCCCGCCCCCTTCTTGCTCGCTGCGCTCGACAGGGCGTACGGCGTCTCGCCGGTGCGCGTGGCCGCCTGCGACAGGGTCGCGAAAGACCCTCCCAGGACAGCGGAGGTGACGGTCAGGGCAAGCAGTGCTCGACGCATGCCTGAGGGTTCGACGACGGGGGCCTGACTCCTGCCCACGACAGTCCCGAGAGCAAGATCACACGCGTACGACGCCGTTGACCGTCCCGTGCTCGTTGGGCACCCAGTCGTCTGCGTGCTCGTCGTCGAACCACTCCCCCGACGCCGTCACATAGCGGAACTCCAGGGTGTCTCCCTGGGCCGCGCTGACCGTGGCCTTGAGGGTGCCGTCCTTGGCCCGCGTGAGCGGCTCGGCTGTCCAGTCGTTGAACGAGCCGGCCAACAGCACCGGCTCGTCTCGCTCGGGCACAGAGAACGTCACGGTCACCTTGTCCAGTCGCTTGCGCTTCGTGATCACGCCGAGGGCCTCCTTGACCTGGTTGACGACCGCATCCTCGATCCATGAGTGGGATTTCTCGCGGATCCGAGGGGCTCATGCCCCGTTAGCCGCTCGATGATGCGGGTGCTTTCACCTGCAGGCCACCCAGGCGCCGTCGGCAGCTGCCGTGTGCCTTTTTCCTCGTGGTCTGCGGCCCTGTGCACAGGTCAAGTCTCCTTGCACAGCCGCCATTCTGCGCTTGCTCGTGTGTTCGAACCGGGGTATTGTTGGGGTATGTCGGAGCTCGCTGAACCCCTGTCGCGGTTGGGCCGCGCGGCGGTGCGGTTGGAGGCGTTGGAGCGGCTGCACGATCAGCAGGCGGTGCTGGAGGTGCAGCTGCGGCAGGAGCTCGTGGCGTTCGCCCAGGACCTGGGGTTCGGGATGCGGGACTACGCCTGTGACGAGCTCGCGCCGGCGTTGGGTGAGAGCCCCCGCACGATGCAGACCCGGCTGGAGCACGCCCGCCGGTTCGTGGCCTTCCCGGTCGTGATGGCGCAGGTCGCGCTGCCCCTCGCTGAGGGTGGGTGGAGCATCCGGCACGCCGAGGCGCTGCTGGACGTGATCAGCGGCGTCGGGCTCACCGACGCCCAGCAGGCGCAGGTCATCGACCTCGTGATCGGGTCGGCCGGGTCGGCGGGTCGGGGGTGGGGTCGCCGCGTCAGGTGCGGCTCGCGGCGCAGGCCGCGGTCATGGTCATCGACCCCGAGGCCGCGGCGCGGCGGTTTGAGAAGGCCAAGAAGGACCGGTCGGTGCTCACGGAGGCGTTCAACGACGACGCGATCCTCACCGCGCTGGGGAGCAAGGGGCAGATCGCGATGCTGTGGGCCGCGATCGACGCCCACGCCGGCCCGCAGCAGCCTGGGGACGGCCGCACCGTGGCGCAGCGCCGGTTCGATGCCCTGACCGACCTGGTCTGCGGCCGCGCCCGAGCGACGTCCTGGCAGGCCCTGATCGTGGTCAGCCTCACCACCCTCGAAGGCGGCGAGGAGCCCGCGGAGATCCCCGGCCTCGGCCTGATCTGTGCCCAGGAGGCCCGCGAGCTCCTCACCCACGCCGAGCTCCGCCGCGTCCTCGTCGACCACGACGGGACGCTCGTGGCGGTCGACGGCCACACCCACACCCCCGACACCCCCGACCGCGACCGCGACCCGGCGAAGGCGGGGTGTGGCCACAGCCGCCACGAACCTGAGCCCGACCCCGAGACCCTCCCACCCGACCTGGCCGGCGGCGTCAACCTCATCGACCTCGCCGACCATGAGGGCGAGCCGTGCGAGGTCGAGGTGCTCGTGGACCAGCTGACCAGCACCCTCGAGACTCAGCTCCGGGCGTTCCTGAACGCACACACGCTGGTCGGCGCCGCAGGCAGGGCGCACGCCTTCGCCGGAGCCAGTCTTGGCCGGGTGGAGGAGTTCCGCCCGCACCGGCCGATCCTGATCGACCTCCGGCACCAGCCCCCGGATGAGTCCGACGACCCGGGCGAGGGAGGAAATGGAGGCGGCGGCGGTGGGGGTGGCTCAGGACCCCCGGAGCCCGGGCCCGAGCCCGAGCCGCCCAGTGACAGCGATCGGCTCTGGAACGACCAGACCCTGGACCGCGCGGCGTGGGACCACCACGACGGCCTCACCACCCGACCGGTACGAGAGGGAGAGCCCGGACTGCCCCCTGGGCTGCCCACCCCACACCCCCAGCAGAACAGGGCGGCTGGACCCTCAGCGCCTCACCCGAGCCCACCGCCGGCTGCGCACCGACAAGACCGACACCCGGCCCCTGGAAACCAGCAGCTACCCCTTCAGCCCCCGCATCGCGAGGTTCCTGAAGATCCGCGACCTCACCTGCACCTTCCCCGCCTGCCCCCGCCTGGCCCGCGACTGCCAAAGCGACCACATCATCCCCTGGCCCCAAGGACCCACCGCAGCCCGCAACGGCAGCAGCGAATGCACCCACCACCACCAAGCCAAGCACCACTACTTCACCCTCACCCAGCACCCCAACGGCACCCTGCAGTGGAACACCCCCCTCGGCCGCACCCACCTCCGACACCCCAGACCCCTCCTCCGCGGCTGGTAGCCGATCGTCGGGTCACGACGCCACGTACACCACAGCCCAGGAAGGCAACGCGGCCGCTCAGCCCAGGCGAAGGACGCGGGTCCGTTTGACGGCAACGCCCTCGAGCTCGCGGGTCGTCGGGAGGTCGTACGCGGCGATCTCGACCACGCCGTCCTGCGGGCAGTAATCCCGTCCGGGGTCGCCCAGCAGCACCGGCACCGTGGCTCGGCGCAGGAAGGTCAGGACGCGGGGCGTCATGTCCCGGTCGTAGAGGACGTCACCGGCCAGGACGACATCGACCTCGGGAACAGACCCGTCCAGCAGGTCCACGCCGGTCCACGTCAGCGTTCCCGTCCGCAGGTCGAGAGCGTTGGCTGCCACGTTGGCCGCCACGGCCTCCCCGGCCAGCGGGTCGATGTCGGCGGCGAGCACGCTCGCCGCACCGGCGCGCAGGGCCGCCAGCGCGACGAGGCCCGACCCCGTGGCGAGGTCCAGCACGCGCTTCCCGCAGACCTGCTCGGGGTGGTCGAGGACGTACCTCGCCAGCGCCTGCCCGCCGAGCCAGGCGAACGCCCAGTAGGGCGGCGCAGAGGCGCCCGTGGCCTCCCACAGGCCCTGCAAGTCGTCCGCCTGGTGCAGGAGCACCTCCGGCACGCTCGGGGACGGCTCGAGGGCCAGCCAGGAGGCGTACTGCAGGTGAGGGGACATGGAGCCAGTCTGCCGGGGCAGGATGATCACTGTGCTCGGACTCCCGGACGACGTGACCGCCTGCCTCTTCGACCTCGACGGGGTCCTCACCGACACCGCGTCGGTCCACCGGACCGCCTGGCGGGAGGCCTTCGCCCCCCGCGCCTTCACCGACGACGACTACCACGCCCACGTCGACGGCAAGCCACGGGACGACGGCGTGCGCGACTTCCTGGCCTCCCTGGGAGAAGACGCGACTCCTGAGCTCGTGCAGGAAATCGGCGACCGCAAGCAGGCGATGTTCGTCGAGCGCCTGCGTGCCGACGGTGCGGACGTCTACGACGGGAGCAGGCGGTATTTGCAGGCGTGCGCCGACGCGGGCATCCGGCGGGCTGTCGTCTCCAGCAGCGCCAACTGCGAGGAGGTCCTGCGCGTCACCGGCTTGGCCGATCTCGTCGAGGTCCGCGTCGACGGTGTGACAGCCCGGGAGCGGTCCCTGCCCGGCAAGCCCGCTCCGGACACCTTCCAGGCGGCCGCCGCCGAGCTCGGACTCCCGCCGTCCCGCTGTGCGGTCTTCGAGGACGCGCTTGCCGGTGTCGAGGCCGGGCGGGCCGGGGCCTTCGGCCTCGTCGTCGGAGTGGATCGCGTGGGTCAAGGGCCGGCGCTGAGCAACCACGGGGCTGACCTCGTCGTCACCGACCTGGCCGAGCTGCTGTGATCGGCGAGAGCGCCTTTCCCGTCGAGCCCTGGGCGGTCCGCGAGACCACGCTCGACCTCGACATCCTGGCGCAGACCGAGTCCGTGTTCGCCCTGTCGAACGGGCACGTCGGACTGCGCGGCAACCTCGACGAGGGCGAGCCGCACGGCATCCCCGGCACCTATCTCGCCGGCGTCTACGAGCTCCGCCCCCTCCCCTACGCGGAGGGGGGCTACGGCTACCCGGAGTCCGGCCAGAGCGTCGTCGACGTCACCAACGGCAAGCTCATCCGGCTGCTCGTCGACGACGAGCCGCTCGACGTCCGGTACGGCGATCTGCACCGGCACGAGCGGGTGCTGGACTTCCGGTCCGGCACCCTGGAGCGCGACCTCGAGTGGACCTCGCCGGCCGGTCGCACCGTGCGTGTCCGCTCCACCCGGCTGGTGTCGCTGACCCACCGCGCCGTGGCCGCCGTCGTCTACGAGGTCGAGGCCGTCGCCGACGGTACGCGCGTCATCGTGCAGAGCGAGCTCGTGGCGAACGAGACCCAACCTGCGGCGTCGTCTGACCCTCGGGTGGCGAGCGCGCTCGCCAACGCGCTGGAGGCCGTCAGCCAGGACACCCAGCCGTGCGGGGCTGTCCTGCTGCACCGCACCAAGGCGTCTCAGCTGATGGTCGGGGCCGGCATGGACCACGAGGTCGACGCACCGGGCCACGTGGCCATTGAGCAGGACACGCGGGAGGACTGGGCCCGGACGACGTTCGCCACCACGCTCGACGCCGGGCAGACGCTGCGGGTGGTCAAGCTCATCGCGTACGGCTGGTCCTCGACGCGTTCCGAGCCTGCGGTCCGTGACCAGGTCGCCGCAGCGCTGACCGGCGCCCGTACCGCAGGCTGGGAGCAGCTCCTTGCCGACCAGCGCACCTTCCTGGACGACTTCTGGGAGGGCGCCGACGTCGAGGTCGACGGAGATCCCGTGCTGCAGCAGGCGGTCCGCTTCGGGCTCTTCCACGTGATGCAGGCCGCCGTCCGCACGGAGCGCCGCGCCATCAGCTCGAAGGGCCTCACCGGGCCCGGGTACGACGGTCATGCCTTCTGGGACACCGAAGGCTTCGTGCTGCCGGTCCTCGCCGCCACCGTCCCCCTCGCCGCTCGGGACGCGCTGCTGTGGCGACACTCGACCCTGGACACGGCGCGCGCCAGGGCAGCGACCCTCGGCCTACGGGGCGCGGCGTTCCCCTGGCGGACGATCGCCGGGGAGGAGTGCTCCGGCTACTGGCCGGCCGGCACCGCGGGGTTCCACGTGAACGCCGACATCTCCTTCGCCGTCGAGAGGTACGTCGCCGCCACCGGCGACAGCGACTTCGACGAGAGCGTCGGCACCGAGCTCCTCGTCGAGACCGCCCGCCTCTGGTCCTCCCTCGGCCACCACGACCGGCACGGCGTGTGGCACCTGGACGGGGTCACGGGACCGGACGAGTACAGCGCGATCGCCGACGACAACGTGTTCACCAACCTCATGGCCTCGCGCAACCTGGTGGCCGCCCACCAGGCGTGCGAGCGCCATCCGCGCCGCGCCCAGGAGCTCGGCGTCACCCACGAGGAGCTCGCGTCCTGGGACGCTGCCGCGCGCACCGTCGCCGTGCCCTACGACGACCAGCTCGGCGTGCACGAGCAGTCGCGCGGGTTCACCCTCTACCGCGAGTGGGACTTCGCGTTCGCCCACGACAACGACCAGTACCCGTTGCTCCTGCACGCGCCGTACGTCGAGCTCTACCGCTCGCAGGTCTGCAAGCAGGCCGACCTGCTGCTGGCTCTGCATTGGTGCGGCGCGGCGTTCACCGACGAGCAGAAGGCCCGCAACGTCGACTACTACGAGCGGCGCACGGTCCGCGACTCCTCGCTGTCGGCCTGCACGCAGGCCGTCACCTGCGCCGAGGTCGGCCACCTCGAGCTGGCCCACGACTACGCCACCGAGGCCGCCCTCATCGACCTGCACGACCTGCACCGCAACAGTCGCGACGGCCTGCACATGGCCTCACTGGCGGGCTCCTGGACGGCGCTCGTCGAGGGGTTCGGCGGCCTGCGGGTCGTCGGTGAGACCTTGCAGTTCGCCCCCGCGCTCCCGAGCGGGTTCGACCGGCTGGCCTTCCACCTGCGCTGGCGCGGCGGGCTGGTCCACGTGAGCATCACGCACGACGAGGCGACGTACCTGGTGGAAGGTGCCTCGCTCGTGCTGCACCACGACGGCGAGCGGATCCCGCTGGCCGAAGGGGAGTCGGCCCGGCGCCCGGTCCAGGTCCGGACGGCCCTCCTGCCCGCGCCACCCCAGCCGGTCGGTCGGGCTCCGCGCCGGCACGCCGAGCGCTCCCAGCGCCGTCGCTCAGGACAGGAAGGCTGACCCCGCCGCCGGCGTTGTACGCGTCGTGACCGACCTCAGCGTGCTCGACCTCGCTCCCGTCGCCTCCGGTCGGACCACGCCGCAGGCCGTGCAGGAGTCGATCGCGCTCGCCCGCGAGGCGAGCGGCTCGGCTTCGGGCGCGTGTGGGTCGCCGAGCACCACGGCATGCCGGGCATCGCCTCCAGCGCCCCCGCCGTGCTCATCGCGGCGCTCGCCGGGGCCACGTCGCGCATCCGCGTCGGTTCCGGCGGCGTCATGCTCCCGAACCACCCGCCCCTGGTGGTGGCGGAGCAGTTCGGGTTGCTCGAAGCGCTGCACCCCGGGCGCATCGACCTCGGGCTCGGTCGGGCGCCCGGAACCGATCCCCGTACGGCGTCGCTGCTGCGACGCGGGAACGCCGACGACTTCCCCGGCGAGCTGGCGCTCCTCCGGGCGTTCTTCGACGGGCCCGTCGAGGGCGTGCACGCCGTGCCCGCCGCGGGGAACCGGCCCGACATCTGGCTGCTCGGCTCGAGCGGCTTCTCCGCCCAGCTCGCGGGTCTGCTGGGTCTGCCGTTCGCGTTCGCCCACCACTTCAGCGGGGAGAACACCCTCGCCGCCCTGGACCTCTACCGGCAGTCGTTCCGGCCGGGCGTCCTGCCCGCGCCGTACGCCCTGGTGTCAGCGAGTGTCCTCGTGGCAGACACCGACGCCGAGGCCCGGCGCCTGGCCCTGCCCGGGGTCCTGTCCTTCGTGCGCCTCCGCCAGGGGCGGCCCGGCGTCCTTCCCACGCAGGAGGAGGCCGAGGCGCACGACTGGTCGCCGCAGGAGCGGGCGTTCGCGGAGCACCGGCTCGACAGCGCCGTCCTGGGCTCGCCCGACACCGTCCTTGCTGGGACACAGGCGCTGGTCGCCGCCACCGGCGCCGACGAGGTCATGGTCACGACGACCGCCCACGACCCGCAGGACCGGTTGCGCAGCTACCAGCTGCTCGCGCAGGTGGCGGCGCGGCCGGGGAGCGGACTCGTGCTCCCCCTCACGGGCGCGGCAGCAACCGGTCGCTGATGATCCTGCGCTGGATCTCGCTGGTGCCCTCGAAGATGGTCGTGAGCCGAGCGTCCCGCCAGTAGCGCTCGACCCGCCGCTCCGTCGTGTAGCCGTTGCCGCCGTGCAGCTGCATCGCCTGGCCGGTCACCCGGACGGCCATCTCGGTGCACTGGAGCTTCACCATCGCGGCCTCGCTCTCGCACGGCACGCCGGCATCGAGCAGATGCGCGACCTGGCACCACATCGCACGGGCCTGCACGACGTCGGCGGCCATGTCGGCGAGGGCGAACCGGAGCGCCTGGAAGTCGCCGATCGGGTGACCGAACTGCTCGCGCTCCTGCAGGTACGCCGTCGTGTCCTCCAGGGCGCCGCGGGCCACGCCGACGGCCCGCGCAGCGGTGTGCACGCGCGCGATGTTCAGACCGCGCTGGACCGAGGCGAACCCGCCCTCGTCGGCCGAGGACCCGCTGTCGCCGTACAACCCGGTGAGGCGGTCGGTGTCGGGCACCCGGACCTCGTCGAGCAGCAGGTCCCAGGTGAGGAAGCCGTGGTAGCCGATCTTGTCGATGACCGTCCCGGTCATCCCCTCGGGCCACGCGCCGCGGTCCTTCACGACGAGGAACGGCTCGAGCCCGGCGGAGCGCGGCTCGTCCGGGCCAGGCTCGCGGACCCGCGCGAGCACCTCGATGAAGTCCGCGGCCAGGGCGTTGCCGGCCCAGCGCTTGTGGCCGCTCAGCACCCAGTCGTCGCCGTCGCGGGTGGCCGTCGTGGCCACGCCCGCGAGGTCGGACCCCGCGTCCGGCTCGGACAGGGCGATGGAGCCGATCCAGTCGCCCCGGG
Organism: uncultured Actinomycetota bacterium; assembly: GCA_963760125.1. GTDB lineage: Bacteria > Actinomycetota > Actinomycetes > Mycobacteriales > SCTD01 > RYN-111. The sequence goes on from CAVXBV010000014.1 coordinate 378,283, forward strand.
CGGACTGCGCGAGCAGGTCCTCGCGCCGGGCCCGGTCGGTCACCTGGGTGCCGAGTCCCTGGCCCCGGGCGAGGATGCTCGCCACGCTGAGCCAGGCACGGGCGAGCTCCTCCGAGACCAGGCAGTACTCGAACACCCCGAGCCCGAGACCGCCCTGCGCGGTCGGGAGCGTCAGGCCGAACCAGCCGAGCTCGGCCATCCCCTCGACCAGCGCCGTCGGCATCTCCCCCTTCACGGGATCGAGGGCGTCGGCGGCTGGGAGCACGACCTCGTGAGCGAAGGCCGCAGCCCTCGCCTGCAAGGCCAGCCGCTCGGGGGTCGCCCAGGGAGCGAGGAGGTCCATCTGCCGAAATTACTCGCGTCAGGGGTGGGTTCAGGGGGTGGGGGTGTAGCCCGGGCGGCCGGCGTCGTTCCACTGCTCCCAGAGCTCGAAGAACTCCGTGCCGAACGGGTCTTGACCACGCAGCGGCATCGAGGCCCGTCGGATGCTGAAGTCGAGCGGGGCCAGGTCCACTGCACGCGTGAAGTGCTGCTCGGCCAGCACCCCGTGACCGTGGCGGTGCAGCCACGCAGCGAGGCGGCGCTCCGCCCTCGCGGTGCGGAGGTCCTCGTCGTCAGCCGGGGGCTCGACCAACGGGACGTCCCCGCCTCGGACCCACGCGCGGAGGGCGTCGTGGTGGCGCTCGGCGTCGACCTGGGTGAACTCCAGGAACTGGTCGTCGCCCGGGGCGATCGTCGGGGGCTTCACGACGCGTCCCTGCTCGTCGAGCCAGACCGTGGCCGGGACGTTGACGATGCCGAAGACGTCGGACACGCGGTGCTCGGGATCCACCGCGGTCGGCATGCCGTCCTGCACCCACGGGCGGACCGCCTCGTTGTCCTCATCGAGCGCGATGGTCACGATGTCGAGGCCGTCAGCCTTCAGCTCGTCGGCGAGCTGCTTCCACGCCGGCAGCTCGTAGCGGCAGCCGCACCAGGTGGACCACGCGACGACGGCGGTCTTGCGCCCTGAGCCGGTCACCGGCACGTCGATCCCGTCGACGTCGCGCAGCACCAGCTCGGGCGCGACGGCGCCGACCGCCGTCGTCGTGCCGCCTGCCTCCCCCAGCACCGCGACCCACGCACCGTCCACCTCCGCGACGGCCAGCGGACGGCGCAGCGCGTCGGCCACCTCAGCCAGCGAGACCGGGGCCGTGAGTCGCGTCGGTACGCAGACGTCACCGCGGCACAGCCCGACGTCCTTGAGCTCCCAGCCGGTGGCGGCGAGCAGCGCGTCGCCCGTCAGCAGCAGGCCGTCGGAGGCGACGACGGTCTCGCGGTCGGAGTCCAGCACCGTGATCATGCCGCGCACTCTAGAACAGGTTCTAGAGAAGCGCCGTCGCCGCGTGGATGGCCAGGCCGGCCAGCGCGCCGACCGCTGTCCCGTTGATGCGGATGAACTGCAGGTCCCGGCCCACGGCGAGCTCGATGTTCTTCGAGGCGTCGCGGGCGTCCCACTTCTCGACCTGGCCGCGGATCAGCTGGGTCACCTCGTCGCCGTAGTTCTCCACGGCGTGCCCGACGACCGCCTCCGCGACCTGCTCGAGCCGCCCGCGGAACGCGGCGTCGTCGGCCACCCGGTCCGCGACCGAGCGCACCAGGGCGGCCAGCCGGTCGTGCAGCGCCCCGTCGCTGTCGGACAGGGACTCCCGGATCGAGGCGATCGCGTCGGTCACGACGTCATGGAGCACCGCCTGCGCCTGCGGGTCGTCGAGCAGGCGCAGCACGATCTGGTCCAGCTCCGCCGCGGCCTCCTGGTCGGTCTGCAGGGCCTGCGCGACCCCGCGCAGCAGGCCGTCGAGCTGGTGGCGGAGCGGGTGGGCGGGGTCGCGGGCGACGTCACGCAGCAGGTCGGCCATGTCGTCGATGCCCGCACGGATCCGCTTGTCCGACACGAGCAGGGCGGCCAGCCAGCCGCGCCCGTCGACGAACTCCCGCACCGACGGCAGCAGCGGCTCGCGGTTGGTCCGCAGGTAGGCGCTGGCCCGCGCCGCAGCCACGTCCATCAGCGGTCGCTGCGTCCCGCCGTCCACCGCCCGCTCGAGGAACCGGCCGAGCACCGGGGCGTAGGACCGACGGGCCTGGTCGCGGCGGAGCAGCTCCAGCGCCGAGGCGACGACAGCGTCCTCGTCGAGCGCGCCGAGCAGGGCGCTGGCGTTGAACGCCACCTCGCGGGCGACCCGGTCGGCGACCTCCGGCCGCCGGAGGGTCGCCGCGGCCTTCTGCAGCACCGCCGCCTCGCGCAGCTGGTCGAGCACCACCTCCCGGGTGAGGAAGTGGCCGGTCACGAACTCCCCGAGCTTGGTCGCGAGCTCGTCCTTCTTGCGCGGCACCAGACCGGTGTGCGGGATCGGCAGCCCGAGCGGGCGGCGGAACAGCGCCGTCACGGCGAACCAGTCCGCGAGGCCACCGACCATCGCGGCCTCGGACCCGGCCCGGACGAACTCCGCGACGGTACCGTCGACCTGCAGGCTCACGACGTAGACGACCGCCGCCAGCAGCAGCAGGCCGGTCGCGGTGCGCTTCATCGACCGCAGCCGCGCGAGCGAGCGCGCGTCGGCGTCCAGCAGCGGCATCACCACGCGGCGACCCTAGTCGCGCGTCAGTCCGCCAGCGCGGCGACCTCGGAGCGCGGCGCCGACGGCTTGATGCGCAGCACCTTGGCCAGACCCGCCGGCATCCACCAGTTCCAGTCACCGAACAGCGACACCAGCGCGGGCACGAGCAGCGACCGCACGATCGTCGCGTCGAGCAGGATGCCGAAGCCCAGCGCCGTGGCGAACAGCTTCAGGTCGGTGCCCGGGCCCGAGGACAGCGCGACGAACGCGAGGAACAAGATCAGCGCGGCGCTGGTCACCAGCCGCCCGGTGCGGGCGATGCCCTCGACGACGGCGCCGTCGGTCGTGGCCCCGTGCTCGTCGTACTCCTCGCGGATGCGGGCCAGGATGAACACCTCGTAGTCCATCGACAGGCCGAACAGGAAGGCGAAGACCATCAGCGGGATCCAGAAGGTCACCGCTCCGGTCGCGCTGACGCCGTAGATCGCGTCGGACCCGAAGCCGTGCTGCCAGAACAGCACCATGAACCCGAGCGTCGCGGCCAGGGTGATCAGGTTGAGCAGCACCGCCTTGATGGGCAGCAGCACCGAGCGGAACGCCCGGGCCAGCAGCACGAACGTCAGCAGCGCGATGAGCGCCAGCATCAGCGGGAAGTTGCCGTAGACCGCCTTGAGGAAGTCGATCTGGTCGGCGCCCGGCCCGGCGATCCCGAGGACCGCCGGCTCGTTCGCGGCGACCGCGCGGGCGTCGCGGACCGGCCCGACGCTGGTGGAGTTGACGGTCTCCTCCTGCGGGATCGCGAGGACGACGGTGTGGCCGTTGCGGACGTTGCCGGGTCGGTGGACACGAGCACGTCGGCGATGCCGTCGACGTGGCCAGCTTCGCGGCGACCTGCGGGGCCTGTCGTGGGGTGAGGACCTGCAGCGGCGTCAGCGTGCCGGTCGGCTCGCCGCCCTTCTTGAGCGTCTGCAGCGCCTCGTACGCCGGCCCGCTGGAGGCCAGCGAGTCCGACCCGGCCAGGCCGATCTTGATGCCGGCGAACGCGACGACCAGGGCGCCCATGACCAGCAGGGCCGCGCCCGCGGCCAGCCAGCGGCGCTTGACGACGCCGGCGGCCCACCGGCCCCACCACTTGCTGGCGGTGTTCTCGTGGCGGATCTTCGGCCAGTCGACCTTGGGCCCGATGCTCGACAGGATCGCCGGGGTCAGGGTCAGGGTGGTGAGCACGCTGGCCAGCGGGATCAGCGCGCCGCCGATCCCGATGCTGCGCATGAAGGGCACCGGCAGCACGACGAGCGCGAGCAGGCCGATGGCGACGGTGACGCCGCTGAAGATCACGGCCTTGCCGGCGGTCTCCATGGCGACGACGACGGCCTCGTGGTTGTCGCGGCCGTGGTCGCGCTCCTCGCGCCAGCGGGTGACGAGCAGCAGCGAGTAGTCGATCGCGACGCCGAGGCCGATGAGGGCGATGAGGAACTGCACGATGAACGACACGTCCATGGCGTAGGTGATCGGCAGCAGCATGAGGAACGTGAGCAGGATCGAGGCGACCGCGACCAGCATCGGCAGCAGCGCGAGGAACGACGCGAAGACGAACACCAGCACGAGGAGCGCACCGCCGGCGCCGATGAGGGTCTCGGCGAGCACCCCGGGCCCGCTGCCGTCTCCTCCCCGATGGCCAGCACGTCCTCACCGGTCACCCCGGCGGTCCAGCCGGTCGGCGCGGCCTCCTTCGTCGCGGCCCGGATCGCCTCGGTGGGCGGGAGCTCGGTGGGGTTGCTGGAGAAGCGGTAGAAGACCATCCCGTACGCGGTGCGGTCGTCCTCGTGCGGAAGACCTTGTTGCCGCTGGTGGCCTCGTCCACCAGCCGCAGGCCCGGGGCCTGCGCGGCGACCTTGGCGAAGGCCCGTCGACCCCTGCCTCGTTGCCGGTGACGGTCTGGCCCTGCGGCGCGGTGACGGTCAGCAGGTACGGCGAGGTGAACCCGCCGTTGCCGAACTCGTCCACGATCTGCTTGGCGGCCTCCGTGCCCGGCTGGCCGGGCAGCGAGAAGTCGATGGTCACTCCGACCGTTCCGGCCCTGGCGCAGCCGCCCGGCGACGAGCAAGACGACCCAGCCCACGACGATCAGGATCCGGTGGTGCAGGACGAGCTCGGCGAACCGACGCATGAGCACCCCCCTGTGACTTGGACGGACGCGCGAGCCTAGCGCTGACGGGCGGCAGGCCATGCGATGAGATGAGGCGTGAAGGTCAACGCCTGGACCGGTCGTGCTCGTCCCGCCAGCCGCTCACCGAGGACGAGGTCGTGGCCGTCGCCCGGGACGGCGCGCACGTGGTGATCGGAGCGGACGCGCTCGCGCACCTGGCGGCCGCCCGCGCGCACGTGGACCGGCTCGCCGCGGGCGACGTCCCGGCGTACGGGATCTCGACCGGGTTCGGGGCGCTGGCGACCCGGCACATCCCGGCCGAGCAGCGGACCCAGCTGCAGCGCTCCCTGGTGCGCTCGCACGCCGCGAGCAGCGGGCCGGCAGGTCGAGGCCGAGGTCGTCCGCGGCATGGCGCTGCTTCGGCTGCAGACCATGGCCACCGGTCGGACCGGCGTGCGGCCGGCGACCGCTCAGGCCTACGCCGACCTGCTCAACGCCGGGATCACCCCGGTGGTGCGGGAGTACGGCTCGCTGGGCTGCTCCGGCGACCTCGCGCCGCTGGCGCACGTCGCGCTCGCCGTGATGGGCGAGGGCGAGGTCGGGTACGACGGCAGGCGCCGCCCGCGGCCGAGGCCCTCGCCGCCGGGCTGGAGCCGGTGGAGCTCGCCGAGAAGGAGGGCCTGGCCCTCATCAACGGCACCGACGGGATGCTCGCGATGCTGATGCTCGCCTGCCACGACCTGGCCGGCTGCTGGAGGTCGCCGACGTGGCCGCCGCCATGAGCATCGAGGCCCTGCTCGGCACCGACCGGACCCTGGCCGCCGAGCTGATGGCGCTGCGGCCGCACCCGGGTCAGGCAGGCGGCGGCCGCCAACATGCGTCGGCTGCTGGAGGGCTCGCCGATGGTCGCCTCCCACGCCGGCCCGGAGGACACCCGGGTGCAGGACGCCTACTCGCTGCGCTGCGCCCCGCAGGTCGCCGGCGCCGTCCGGGACACCCTCGAGCACTGCCGCCTGGTCGCCAGCCGCGAGGCGCCAGCGCCATCGACAACCCCGTGCTGCTGCCGGACGGCCGGATCGAGAGCAACGGCAACTTCCACGGCGCGCCGGTGGCCTACGTCCTGGACTTCCTCGCCATCGCCTCGCCGACCTGGCGTCCATCAGCGAGCGGCGCACCGACCGGATGCTGGACAAGAACCGCAGCCACGGGCTGCCGCCCTTCCTCGCCGACGACCCCGGCGTCGACTGCGGGCTGATGATCGCGCAGTACACGCAGGCCGGCGTCGTCTGCGACCTCAAGCGGCTGGCCGCCCCCGCCTGCGTCGACTCGATCCCCTCGAGCGCGATGCAGGAGGACCACGTCTCCATGGGCTGGTCGGCCGGCCGCAAGCTGCGGCGGTCCGTCGACGGGCTGGCCCGGGTGCTGGCCATCGAGGTGATGACCGCCGCCCGGGCGCTGGACCTGCGCGCGCCGCTGCACCCGCGGCGGGCACGGCCGCCGCGCTGCGCGCCGTCCGCCGTTCGGGGCCCGGGCACTGACCGGTACCTGTCGCCCGAGATCGAGGCGGTCGTCGAGCTGGTGCAGAGCGGCGCGCTGCTGTCTGCCGTCGAGGACGCGATCGGAGAGCTGGCATGAGCGATGGAGTGCAAGGGCTGGCTGCAGGAGGCGGCGCTGCGCTGCCTGCGCAACAACCTGCACCCCGACGTCGCGGAGGACCCGGAGAACCTCGTCGTCTACGGCGGCAACGGCAAGGCCGCCCGCGACCACGTCCCTGGCGATGATCGAGCAGACCCTCATGCGGCTCGAGGACGACGAGACGCTGATGGTGCAGAGCGGCAAGCCGGTGGCGGTGTTCCGCACCTTCCCGCACGCCCCGCGGGTGCTGATCGCGAACTCGCTGCTCGTGCCGGACTGGGCGACCTGGAAGGACTTCTGGGAGCTCGAGGCGATGGGCCTGACGATGTACGGCCAGATGACCGCCGGCTCGTGGATCTACATCGGCACCCAGGGCATCGTGCAGGGCACCTTCCAGACCTTCGCCGCGCTCGCCGAGCAGCGCTACGACGGGACGCTGCGCGGATGGTCGTGCTCACCGCCGGGCTCGGCGGGATGGGCGGAGCGCAGCCGCTCGCGGTGACGCTGAACGGCGGGGTCGCGCTGTGCCTCGACGTCGACCCGACGCGGGTCGCGAAGCGGCTGGAGACCCGCTACCTCGACGAGGTGGCGGACTCCCTGGACGACGGCCTGCCGCCGCTGCCGCGAGGCGGCGCGCGGGGTCGGCGCTGTCGGTCGGGGTCGTCGCCAACGCCGCCGACGCGCTGCCCGCGCTGCTGGCCGCGGGGGAGCAGTTCGACGTCGTGACCGACCAGACCTCCGCGCACGACCCGCTGAACGGCTACGTCCCGAACGGGATGTCCCTCGAGGAGGCCGACGAGCTGCGCGGACCGAAGCCGTAGGAGTACGTCGAGCGGTCCCGCGCCGCGATGGGCGAGCACTGCGAGGCGATGGTCGGCTTCGCCCGGGCCGGCGCGGAGGTCTTCGACTACGGCAACAACCTGCGCGGCGAGGCGAAGGAGGCGGGGCTGGCCGAGGCGTTCGCCTACCCCGGCTTCGTCCCGGCGTACATCCGGCCGCTGTTCTGCGAGGGCATCGGGCCGTTCCGGTTCGTCGCGCTGTCCGGCGACCCGGCCGACATCGCTGCGGCGGACGAGGCGCTGCTCGCGGCCTTCCCCGACAACCCGTTCGTGCAGCGCTGGATCCCGCTGGCGCAGGAGAAGGTCGCGTTCCAGGGCCTGCCGGCGCGGATCTGCTGGCTCGGGTACGGCGAGCGGGCACGGGCGGCGCGATGCTCAACGACCTGGTGGCCAAGGGGTCGATCAAGGCGCCGTTCGTCATCGGACGGGACCACCTCGACAGCGGGTCGGTGGCCTCGCCCTACCGCGAGACCGAGGCGATGCTCGACGGCTCGGACGCGATCGCCGACTGGCCGGTGCTCAACGCCCTGCTCAACGTCGCGTCCGGTGCCGCCTGGGTCGCGGTGCACCACGGCGGCGGCGTGGGCATGGGCAAGTCGCTCCACTGCGGGGCGCAGGTCGTGGCCGACGGCACCGCGGACGGCGCGCGCGCGGTGGAGCGGGTGCTGACCAACGACCCCGGCATGGGCGTCGTGCGGCACGCCGACGCCGGCTACGACATCGCCCGCGGGTCGCGCGGGAGCGCGGCATCGACATGCCCATGCTGTGACTGAGCCGCTGTTCCGCGGCGGGTCGTTCCCACCTGGCGAGCGCCCGGCGACCGCGCTCGTCCTGGACGACGGGCGGGTCGCCTGCGCACGTGCGGGCGTCCCGCTGCGACGAGGTGGTCGAGGTCGACGGGCGGTGCGTCGTCCCGGGGTTCGTCGACAGCCACACCCACCTGGTGTTCGGCGGCGACCGGGTCGGGGAGTTCGAGCCCGGCTGGCCGGAGCGCCTTACGCCGCAGGCGGGATCCGCACGACGGTGGCGGCCACGCGGGCGGCCGGACCACGTGCTCACGCCGTGCCCGGCGCCTCGCCGCCGAGGCGCTGCGGTCCGGGACGACGACGCTGGAGGTCAAGAGCGGCTACGGGCTGACCGTCGAGGACGAGCGGCGGTGCTGCAGGTCGCGCGGCAGTCACGCCGCACACGACGTTCCTCGGCGCGCACGTGGTGCCGACGGCGACCCGGACGCCTACACCGACCTCGTGGCCGGGCCGATGCTCGACTGCCTGCGCCCGCTCGCGACAGCGATCGACGCGTTCTGCGAGGAGGGGGCCTTCGACGCCGAGCAGTGCCGGCAGGTGCTGACCGCCGGCGCCGCCGCGGCCTCGGCGTGCACGTGCACGCCAACCAGCTGGGGCCCGGACCTGGGGCGCAGCTGGCCGCCTAGCTCGGCGCGCGTCGGCCGACCACTGCACGCACCTCACGGACGGCG
>CAVXBV010000015.1:0-40399 GCA_963760125.1 uncultured Actinomycetota bacterium
GTCGCTGATCGCCACGCACTCGAGGTACGGCGTGACGGTGACCTGGAACTGCGTGAGCAGCCAGCGGCCGGCGGCCTTGTCGTACTGCACCACGGGGTCACCGTCGTCGTGGTTGGCGCAGGCGGCGCCCGCCCCGGTTAATCTCCCGAACAGGGTGCTGCCGTAGAAGGGCGCGCCCTGACGGAGACCGGTCGCCTTGCTGTAGACGGCGAACTGCGTGTTCACCGACTGGACGTACTGGTTGACGCCGACGGCGCCGTTGGTGTCCGGCGGGGCGGAGCGGACGCTGAAGGCGTTGTCCGTCAGGCCCAGCCCACCGACGTTGAGACCTGCCGTCGTCACGGTCGAGGTGGGGACGGTCTGCACGACCGGGGCCGTCGTTCCTCCGCCGCCCTTGGGGGCGGAGGTCGCCTTGCCGGGGGCGAGGGCGTTCTCGCGCTCCTTGACCCCGGTGCTCTTGTCCTTGACGTCCGGGGCGAAGTCCTTGGCGGGCTTGGTCTTCGCGTGGTCGACCGCAGGACGCTCGAAGGCAGTGACCGTGTCGGGCGCGGCCGAGAGCGACGGGGCGGTGGCCACCATCGCCCCCGTGGCGAGGCCGACGAGCGTGGCCGCAACGGCCACCTTCAGGCGGGGTCGTGAGCGCATGACGGGGCTCTCCTCAGGGCGTACCTGGTGACGCAGTGAGCGGACGTTAGTCCTCCAGCGTCCGCAGCGATAGCGCCCGTCCGGTGACGTCTCAGACCGTCCCGGGTGGCACACGCGGGTAGTCCTCGTTGAGCAGGTCGCGCAGCCGCGAGACCGGTGGCAGGTGGGCCGGCGGCTCCTCGGTGACCCAGCCGTACTCCACCGCCGAGAGCACCCCGTCGACGACCCAGAGGAGCACCGTGCCGAGGGTCGACCCGTCCTCGGCGTACGCCCAGACCTGGCCGGGAACGGGGCCGTCCGGGAGGTCGGCGGGGACGGCCTCGGCGGCGACCGAGAGGTTGACCGAGGCTGAGCCCTCCTGCCACGTCCCGAGCACCGAGGTCAGCGGCAGCTGAGCGCGCAGCACCTCGACCTCGGGCGTCGGCTTACGCAGGAGGTACTGCAGCAGCGCGGTCTCCTCCGGCGACAGGGGGCGCACCGGGTCAGCCCTTGCGGTACAGACCGAGCGGGTCCGGCCCCTGCGGCGGCGTGGGCAAGCCGAGCGGGTTCGGCGGGCTGGCAGGCAGGCCGGTGGGGAGGCTCTGCTGCTGCCGCGACGGACCGCCGCCGGCGCGCCCCGGGCCCTTCTTCTTGCCGCCCTTGGCGCCCGCGCGCTTGGCCTTGCGTCCCATGCCCGGGATCGCCGGCATGCCCGGGATCCCGCCGCCGGCCATCTGCTTCATCATCTTGGAGGCCTCGGCGAACCGGTCGACCAGGTTGTTGACCTCAGGGACCGACGTCCCCGAGCCCAGGGCGATGCGGATGCGGCGCGAGCCGTTGAGGACCTTGGGGTCGCGACGCTCCTGCGGCGTCATCGACTGGATGATCGCGGTGATGCGGTCGAGGTCACCGTCCTTGACCTGCGCGAGGGCGTCCTTCATCTGCCCGCCGACACCGGGGAGCATCCCGAGCAGCGAGGTCAGCGAGCCCATCTTCTTGATCTGCTTCATCTGCTCGAGGAAGTCCTCGAGGTCGAAGCCCTCCCCCGACTGCAGCTTGTCCGCGGCCTTCTGCGCCTGGTCGGCGTCGAAGTGCTTCTCGGCGGTCTCGATGAGGGTGAGCACGTCGCCCATCCCGAGGATGCGCGAGGCCATCCGCTCGGGGTGGAAAACGTCGAAGTCCTTGAGCTTCTCGCCCGTCGACGCGAACAGGATCGGCTGACCGGTGAGGTGCCGCACCGACAGGGCCGCGCCACCACGTGCGTCGCCGTCGAGCTTGGTCAGGACGACGCCGGTGAACCCGACGCCCTCCTGGAAGGCTTGGGCGGTCGTGACGGCGTCCTGGCCGATCATCGCGTCGACGACGAACAGGACCTCGTCGGGGTTGACCGCGGCGCGGATGTCGGACGCCTGCTGCATCAGCTCGGCGTCGATGCCGAGGCGACCTGCGGTGTCGACGACGACGACGTCGTGGTTCATGCGTGACGCGTGCGCCACGCCCTCACGGGCCGCGGCGACCGGGTCGCCGACCCCGCTCCCGGCGTACGGCGCGAAGACGTCGACCCCGGCCTGTCCACCGACGACCTGGAGCTGGGTGACGGCGTTCGGGCGCTGGAGGTCACAGGCGACGAGCAGCGGCGCGTGACCCTGGGCCTTGAGCCACAGCGCGAGCTTGCCGGCGAGCGTCGTCTTCCCCGCGCCCTGCAGACCCGCGAGCATGATGACCGTCGGGCCGGTCTTGGCGAAGCGGATGAGCCGGGTCTCGCCGCCGAGGATCCCGACGAGCTCCTCGTTGACGATCTTGATGACCTGCTGGGCCGGGTTGAGGGCCTTGGAGACCTCCTCACCGAGCGCCCGCTCCTTGAGCGACGCGATGAACGCCTTGACGACGGGCAGGGCGACGTCGGCCTCGAGCAGCGCGATGCGGATCTCACGCGCGGTGGCGTCGATGTCGGCCTCGGTCAGGCGCCCCTTGCCGCGCAGGGACGTGAAGACCTTGTCGAGCCGGTCGGAGAGGGTGTCGAACACGTCGCTGAGCCTAGTCGGGCCTCACTGCTCCCCGGGGCCGTGCCCCGGGTGGAACCGTCCCTTGCGCTCCCCGCTGGCTGTGGCGACCTGGTGCTGCGAACACGCGCGCGTCACGACACCAAGCCGCCGGCGCCAGGCAGCCACGGACCCTCACGGGAGGACGGCGAGCAGGTCGCGGACCAGCGACTCCCGCATCGCCGAGTCGGTCAGGGGCGGGACGTAGAAGGCATCCACCACGTCCGCGCCCAGCGTCGAGATGTGGGCAGACCGCACGTCGAGGTGGTGGAAGGCCAGCACCGCGGAGATCCGGTGCAGCACCCCGAGCCCGTCCGGCGCCCGTACTTCCACGACCGTCGCGGTCGCGGATGCGTCGTCCACCAGCCGCACCGTCGAGGCGGCGGTGACGGCCTCCGGCCGGGAGTACGCCGCCTCGCGGGTCGCGAGGCCGGCGTCGACGTCCAGCGTGCCATCGAGCGCACGACGGAGGTCGCCGGCCACCACCGCCCAGTCCGGAGCTGCACCGAACCGGGGTACGGCGCGGAAGACCGTCACGGCGGTGGGCCCGACCGTCCAGATCTCCGCCGCGCGGACGCTCATCCGGTGCAGCGCAAGGACTCCCGCGGCGAGCGACAGCAGCCCGGCCCGGTTCGGCGCCACGATCGTGACGGTGTCCTCCTCGACGTCAAGGCCCGGGCCGCCGGTGTCGACGAGGGCCTGCTGCGCCGGGGTGAGGGGCTGGGGCGCAGGCAGCGGGGCGCCGACGAGCAACGCCGAGGTACGCCGGACGAGATCAGCGATGAGCTGGCCCTTCCAGCTGCTCCAGGCCGCGGGGCCGGTCGACGCGGAGTCGGCCTCGGTGAGGGCGTGGAGCAGCTCCAGCACCTCCAGCGACCCGACGGCCTCCGCCACCGCCGCCGCGGTCGCGGGGTCGGCGAGGTCGCGGCGCGTCGCCGCGTCGGGCAGCAGCAGGTGGTGCTCGACCATCGACACGAGGACGCTCGCGTCGGCGTGCGACAACCCGAGACGGGGGGCGATGCGCGCCACCACCTGCATGCCGACCTCGGTGTGGTCCCCGGGCAGGCCCTTGCCGATGTCGTGCAGCAGCGCACCGAGGAGCAGCAGGTCCGGCCGCGACACGCGCCGGGTCAGGGCAGCGGCGTTCGCCGCCGTCTCGACCAGGTGCCGATCGACGGTGAAGCGGTGGTAGCTGTTGCGCTGCGGCTTGCTCCGCACGGTCTCCCACTCCGGCAGCAGCGGGACGAACAACCCTGCCTGGTCGAGGGCCTCGACGACCGCCACCGCCCCCGTGCCGGCCGCGAGCAGCCCGACGAAGGCCTCGCGCGCCGCGGTCGGCCACGGGATCGGCAGCGGCGGGCAGGACGCCAGTCGCTGCAACGTGATCGGTGCGATCGGCAGCCCGGCGCGGGCCGCCGACTCCGCCACCCGCAGCACGAGCAGCGCGTCCGTCGTCGGGTCGGCGTCCCTGGCCAACACGACCTCACCGCCCTGCTCCACCACGTCGGGGGCCAGCGGGGTGCGGATCGGTCCGGCGGTGGGCCGGCGCCCCAGCAACGAGCGCCGAGGCCGCGCGGCCGGAACGACGCGACGCCAGGTCGTGTCACCGGCGTAGGCGATGGTGCGCGCCGCCTCCGACACCGCGCCCATGAGCAGATCGGCGTCCGCGAACCCGAGATCAGCAGCGACCCCGTCCTGCTCCTGCATCAGCAGCCGGTCAACCGTCCGTCGTCCCGCCGACCCGGTCCGCCGGTGAAGCGCCCCGCGCACGTCGAGCAGGACCCCGTACGCCGCGCGAACGGCGGGGGTCGGTGGGTCCGCGACCTGAGCCAGCGCGACGGCGTGCAGCGCGTGCACGTCGCGCAGGCCGCCGCGCGCCTCCTTCAGGTCGGGCTCCAGCAGGAACGCGACCTCACCGAACTCGCGGGCCCGCTCCTCGACGAAGGCCTTCAGCTCGGGCAGCCGCTTCGACGCGCCGACCCGCCACGTCTGCCGGGTGGCGCCGACCAGCCGCGCCGCCAGCTCCGCGTCGCCGGCGATGAAGCGCGCGTCGAGCAGACCCAGGGCTGCCTTGAGGTCGTCACGGGCGACGGCGACCGCCTCGTCGACCGTGCGGACGCTGTGGTCCAGAGCGACGCCGCTGTCCCAGATGGGGTACCAGAGAGCGTCCGCGACGGCGGCGACGTCGCTGCGACCCTCGTGCACCAGGACGAGGTCGAGGTCCGACCCGGGCGCCGGGTCCTCGCGACCCAGCGCGCCGACCGCGAGGAGCGCGATCCCCGGACCGGGGTCACCGACCAGGTCCACCAACCAGGCGTCGTACAGCTCGGTGAGAGCCGCCCGCAGCGGCGCGCCGGTCAGGTCGTCGCGTGCGAGCAGAGCTGCTCGCTCGGTCCTCACGCGCCGATCCTCCGCCATGCCCTCAGCTCCCGAGGCGGCCCAGGGTCCGCACCGATCCGAGGTCGTAGGCCGACTCGGCGTGCAGCGCCTGGTCGAGTCCGGTGTGCTCGTCCTCGAGCGACACACGGAGCGGCAGGACGCTGTTCACGGCCTTGGCCAGCAGGAAGCTGGCGATGAAGGCGAACGAGGCCGCGGCCAGGATCGCCACCGACTGGCGGCCCAGCAGGCCGGCTCCCCCGCCGTACAGCAGTCCCTCGTGGGCGATGCCGGCGTTCACCGAGGCACTGGCAGCCAGGCCCACGAACAGCAGCCCGATGATCCCGCCCACCAGGTGGACACCGACGACGTCGAGGGAGTCGTCGTAGCCCAGCCGGTGCTTCAGCTGGACCGCGAACAGGCAGATGGCACCCGCCAGCGCCCCGAGGACGAGGGCAGGAAGGGGCTGCAGGAAGCCGCAGGCCGGCGTGACCGCGACCAGGCCGGCGATGGCTCCGGAGGCGGCGCCGAGGGTCGTGGCCGAACCGGTTCGCCACCGCTCTACCGCGAGCCAGGCGAGCATGCCCCCGACGCCGGCCAGGTGCGTGGCCACCAGTGCCGAGACGGCCAGGCCGTTCGCGGCAAGCGCGGATCCGGCGTTGAAGCCGAACCAGCCGAACCACAGCAGGCCCGCCCCGAGCAGCGTGAGAGGCAACGAGTGCGGCGGCATCGCCTCGCGCGGCCAGCCGGTGCGGCGCCCGACGACGAGCGCCAGGGCCAGTCCCGAGGCGCCGCAGTTGACCTCGACGACGGTTCCCCCGGCGAAGTCGAGGACGCCGTACCGGGCCATCCAGCCGCCGGGGCTGAAGGCCCAGTGGGCGAGCGGGGCGTAGACGACGAGCGACCACAGGGCGATGAACACCACGAAGGGTCCGAAGCGCACCCGGTCCGCGACGGCTCCCGCGATCAGCGCCGCCGTGAGCACCCCGAACATCAACTGGAAGAACACGAACAGCAGCGGGGGGATGGTCAGCGACAGCCCCGGCACGGCCTCGGAGCCGTGAGCGAGGCCCGCATAACGCAGCCCTCCCACCAGCCCGTTGCCCTCGCCGAACGCCAGCGTGTAGCCCAGCAGCACCCAGGTGACGCTCACGATCGCAATGCACACGTAGCTCTGCATCAGCATCGCCAGGACGTTCTTGGCGCGCACCATCCCGCCGTAGAAGAAAGCCAGCCCTGGGGTCATGAGCAGCACCAGTGCGGTGCAGACCAGCACCCAGGCGGTGTCGCCGGAGTCGAACGCGGAAGGCTCGAGGGCAGCAGCGAGGGGCACGATCAGCAACACTGTTGCACCCTGGTTCCACTGCCGTTCCGGGCGTGTTTCGGTCACGTGAACGCCCCGCCTCCCCGCAAGGGACGGGGGCGTGCACCCACCTACAGGGCCTCGGCCCCGCGCTCGCCGGTCCGGACGCGGACGACGTCCTCGACCGGCGTGGACCACACCTTGCCGTCACCGATGGAACCGGTGCTCGCGGCCGCGACGATGGCGTCCAGGATGCGGCCGGCGTCGGCGTCGTCCACCAGCACCTCGATACGGACCTTCGGCACGAAGTCGACGGTGTACTCCGCACCGCGGTAGACCTCCGTGTGGCCGCGCTGACGGCCGAAGCCCTGCACCTCGCTGACGGTCATGCCCTGGACGCCGGCGGCCTCGAGGGCCGTCTTGACGTCGTCGAGCTTGAACGGCTTCACGATCGCCGTGATGAGCCTCATCGCACGCTCCCCTCGTCACAGATCACAGGGCTTCCACTCCTCGTTCGCCGGTCCGGACGCGGATGACGTCGTCGACCGGAGTGGACCACACCTTGCCGTCGCCGATGGAGCCGGTCTGCGCTGCCTTCGCGATGACGTCAATCACGTCGGCAGCGTCGGCGTCATCGGTCAGCACCTCCAGGCGCACCTTGGGCACGAACGTCACGGTGTACTCCGCGCCGCGGTAGACCTCGGTGTGCCCGCGCTGCCGGCCGTGGCCCTGCACCTCGCTGACGGTCATGCCGTGCACGCCGTACGCCTCCAGCGCCGTCTTGACGTCGTCGAGCTTGAAGGGCTTCAGGACCGCGGTCACCAGCTTCATGTGACCACCTTCTGCGCCGCTCCCGCGAAGGCAGGAGCGGACGAGCCGGTGCTCATGCCGCCGAGCTCGTAGCCGGTCTCGGCGTGCTCGCCCTGGTCGATACCGGTGATCTCCGACTCCTCGGTGATGCGGATGCCCATCGTCGCCTTCAGCACCAGCGCGATGATCGTGGTGACGACGAACGAGTAGGCGAGCACGGCACCGGCGGCGGTGGCCTGCTTGCCCAGCAGGGTCGAGGCTGCCACCGTCGAGCAAGGACTCGTAGCCCTCCGGGATGAACGCCGTGTCCGCGACGATGCCGATCATCAGGGTGCCGATCAGCCCGCCCACGAGGTGGACACCGACGACGTCGAGGGCGTCGTCGTAGCCCAGCTTGTGCTTGAGGCCGATCGCCAGGCAGCAGCCGATGCCAGCGACCACGCCGATCGCGATGGCGCCGAGGGGGCTGACGAACGCGCAGGCCGGGGTGATGGCGACCAGACCGGCGACGGCGCCGGAAGCGGCCCCCAGGGTCGTGAAGTGCCCGTCGCGGACGCGCTCGGTGAAGATCCAGGCCATCAGGGCGGCGGCGGTCGCGACGTTGGTGTTCATGAAGGCGAGCGACGCGAGGCCGTTGGCGGCGAGCGCCGAGCCGGCGTTGAAGCCGAACCAGCCGAACCACAGCAGACCGGCGCCGATCATGACCAGCGGCAGGTTGTGGGGACGCATGGCCTCCTTGCCGAAGCCCTTGCGCTTGCCGAGCACGAGGCACGAGGGCCAGCGCGGCCGCGCCCGCGTTGATGTGGACCGCCGTGCCTCCGGCGAAGTCGAGCGCACCGAGGCGGTTCACGATCCAGCCGCCGGAGTCCTTCACGAAGCCCGAGGCCGCACCCGCGCCGGTCGCGTCGCCGTCGCCCGCCACGACACCGAAGCCGAACACCCAGTGCGCGACCGGGAAGTAGACGACGCGTGACCCAGATCGTCGTGAAGGCCAGCCAGGCGCTGAACTTCATCCGATCGGCCACCGCGCCGCTGATCAGCGCCACGGTGATGACCGCGAACATCACCTGGAAGGCCGCGAACGTGAGGTCCGGCAGCCCGAACGTCACCGCCACCTCGTCGGTGGTGACGTTCTCCACCAGGTCGCCCAGCCCGACGTAGCCCGACGTCCAGCCGACCAGCCCGCCGCGGGACGTCCCGAAGGCGATCGCGTAGCCGTAGACGACCCACAGGACGCTCACGATCCCCAGGGAGCTGAAGCTCATCATCAGCATGTTCAGGACGCTCTTGCTGCGGCACATGCCGCCGTAGAAGAACGCCAGGCCGGGGGTCATGAGCAGCACCAGGGCGGCGCTGGTCATGATCCAGGCGTTGCTCGCGCCGTCGATCACGGGATCCATGAGTCTCCTTCAGAGGCGGGTGAGGACTGCCCATGAGGCTGGTCTGGGGCTGTTCCGCGACCATGACCTCGGTGTTTCGCCGAGGTCACCTCTGACGGCGCTCGTGTTTCACCTGCATGAACCGCGCAGGGCGCACCGAGGCAGACTGCGCGCATGAGCAGGTGGCTGGAGGAGACCGGCGGGACGAGCGGCGAGGAGTACGCCGCCCGCTTCGCGGCGCTCGCGGCGACGGGCACGGACCTGGACGGCGAGGCGAGGTACGTCGAGGCGCTCCTCGACCCGGGAGCGCGCGTGCTGGACGCCGGGTGCGGGACCGGCCGCGTCGCGATCGCGCTGGCCCGAGCCGGCCACCAGGTCACCGGCGTCGACTCCGACGCCTCGATGCTGGAGGTCGCCCGGCGCACCCCGGGGATCACGTGGGAGCTGGGCGACCTGGCTGCGCTCGACCTCGGGGAGCGGTTCGACCTCGTCGTCGCGGCCGGCAACGTGATGGTCTTCCTCGCCCCCGGTACGGAGGCCGCCGTGGTCCAGCGGTGCGCGGCGCACCTGCGGCCCGGTGGGCTCCTGGTCAGCGGCTGGCGCACCGACCGGCTCGCCGTCCCGTCGTACGACGCCTGGGCCGCGGCAGCGGGGCTCGAGCCGGTGGCACGCCACGCGACGTGGGACGGCGACCCGTGGGCCGAGGGCGCCGACTGGTGCGTCGCGGTGGACCGGTCACCCGGCTGACGGAGGACGTGTCGAACGAGCGGCTGGGGACCGAGCGCTCAGAGCGCGGCGTCGTCGCCGAGCAGCGCGTCGGCGAAGGCCTCCGGCTCGAACGGCGCCAGGTCGTCCGGCCCCTCCCCGAGGCCGATGAGCTTCACGGGGATGCCGAGCTCCTTCTGGACGGCGACGATGATCCCGCCCTTGGCCGTCCCGTCGAGCTTGGTGAGCACGATGCCGGTCACGGTGACGGCTTCGGTGAACACCCTCGCCTGGACGACGCCGTTCTGGCCGGTGGTCGCGTCGAGGACGAGCAGGATCTCATCGATGGGGCCGTGCTTCTCCACCACCCGCTTGACCTTGCCGAGCTCGTCCATGAGGCCGGTCTTGGTGTGCAGCCGGCCGGCGGTGTCGATCAGCACGGTGTCGACCCGGTCGGCCTTGCCGCGCGCGACGGCGTCGAACGCCACCGACGCGGGGTCACCACCCTCCGGGCCGCGGACGACGGCAGCGCCCACGCGGCTCCCCCACGTCTCGAGCTGGTCGGCGGCGGCGGCGCGGAAGGTGTCGGCAGCGCCCATCACGACGCTGCGACCGTCCGCGACGAGCACCCGGGCGAGCTTGCCGCAGGTGGTGGTCTTGCCCGTGCCGTTCACCCCGATGACGAGGACGACGGCCGGCCGGTCGGCGTGCGGGAGGGTCGCGAGGGTGCGATCGAGGTCGGGACCGAGCGTCGCGACGAGCTCCTCGCGCAGCATGGCCCGAAGGGCCGCCGTCTCCTTGATGCCCTCGACGCGGACCCGCGTGCGCAGGCGCGACACCAGGTCGGTCGCCGCCGCCAGGCCCATGTCGGACGTGATGAGGGTGTCCTCGACCTCCTGCCAGGTCTCCTCGTCCAGCACGTCGCGGGCGAGCAGCGCGAACAGACCGCGCCCGAGCGTCGTCTGGCTGCGCGCGAGCCGTGAGCGCAGCCGGGCCAGCCGGCCGGACGTGGGCTCGGGGACGTCGAGGGTCGGGGCGTCGGACAGCAGCGGGAGGTCGACCTCGTCGACCGTGCGCCGCGGAGTGTCGCGCGGCGGCTCCGCGGATGTCGCCGAGGCGGGGCCGGCGGTCGGCGGCAGGCGGGAGGGGGGCGCGTCCGCGGCGGGTCACCAGTGCGACGCCGGCCACGACCGACAGCAGCAGGACCAGGCCGAGGACGACGAGCAGCTCGATCACGCCGACGTGTCTACCAGCCCCGCCCCTTGGCTCCCCGACCTCGGGCTGCAGCCGGTCGCCGAGGTCAGGGGTACGGCGTCAGACGGTCTCGCGCTCCCGCAGGCGCTGGCTGACGACCGTGGAGACGCCGTCGCCGCGCATGGTGACGCCGTACAGCGCGTCGGCGATCTCCATGGTGCGCTTCTGGTGGGTGATGACGATGAGCTGCGAGGACTCCCGCAGCCCCTCGAGGGCCTCGAGCAGGCGGCCGAGGTTGCGGTCGTCGAGCGCGGCCTCGACCTCGTCCAGGACGTAGAACGGCGAGGGGCGGGCGCGGAAGATCGCGACGAGCAGCGCGATCGCGGTCAGCGACCGCTCGCCGCCGGACAGCAGCGACAGCCGCTGACACCTTCTTGCCGGCAGGCCGGGCCATGACCTCGATGCCCGTCGCGAGCAGGTCGTCGGGCTCGGTCAGGACGAGCCGGCCCTCGCCACCGGGGAAGAGCGTCTGCGAACACCTCGACGAACTCCCGGGCGGTGTCGTCGAACGCGCTCTTGAACACGTCGTGGATGCGGTCGTCGACGTCCTTGACCACGGTCAGCAGGTCGCGCCGCGTGTCCTTGAGGTCCTCGAGCTGGGTCGTGAGGAACACCGAGCGCTCCTCGAGCGCGGCGTACTCCTCGAGCGCCAGCGGGTTGACCTTCCCGAGCAGCGCCAGCGCGCGTTCGGCCGTGCCGGCGCGCTTCTCCTGCGCGGCCCGGTCGTAGGGCACGGACTCCCCCGCGTCCTCGCCGTCGATGAGGGTGACCGGGGGGACGAGCGCGTCCGGGCCGTAGTCGCCCAGCAGCGTCTCGAGCGGGACGGCGTACTCCTCGACAGCGCGCTGCTCCAGCGCCTCGATCCGCAGGCGCTGCTCCGCGCGGGCGACCTCGTCGCGGTGCACGACGTCGGTGAGCCGGTCGAGCTCGGCCGCCAGCTCGCGACCGGCGGCGCGCAGGGTCAGCAGCTCGCTCTCGGTGACGCTGCGGGCCTGCTGGGCCTGTTCGCGCTCGGCGGCGGCGCGCTGCAGCGACACCGCGATCTGCTCCAGTGCGGCCCGAGCCACGGTGACCACTTCGGCGGCCACGGCGGCGCCGCGCTCACGCTGGGCGAGCAGCGCGACCATCCGCTCGCGGGCCTGGCGCTCCTGGCGCGCGGCGCGCTCGAGCCCCTCGGCCCGGCCGGCCAGGGCCTTGGCGCGCTCCTCCCCCGTGCGTACGGCGAGACGCGCCTCGACCTCGGTGGCGCGGGCGTCGGCGGCAGACTGCACGAGGCGGTCGCGCAGGTCGGTGCTCGGCTCCTGCTCCGCGGGGGCCTCCTCCGCGGCGAGCAGGCGCTCCTCGAGCTCGGCGAGGCCGGTGAGGTCGCGGTCGCGGGCCTCCTCGGCGCGGGTGCGGGCCTGCGCGAGCCGGCCGGCCTCGGCCTCGGCGCTGCGGGCAGCAGAGGCGAGCAGGCCCAGCTGCTCGGACAGCGCAGCCATGCGGGCATCGCTGTCGTGCAGCGACGCCAGTGCCTCGTGCACCTCGGCCTGCCGGTTCGCGACGACGGTCTGCGCCTGCGCGACCTCTTGCGACAGCCGGGTGTGCCGCTGGTCGGCCTCGTCGTGCTGAGCGCTCGCCTCGTCGACCGCGGCCTGCACCTCCAGCAGCGAGGGGGCGCTGGCGGAGCCGCCGACTGCCCAGTCGGAGCCGAGCAGGTCACCCTCAGCCGTGACGGCGCGGACGTCCCGCAGCGACTCGACGAGCCGACGGGCGTCCTCCAGGGTCGCGACGACGGCGACGCGGCGCAGGGCGCGGGCGAGGGCCGGTCGCAGCGAGGAGGGGGCGTCGAGCAGGTCGATCGCCCACCGGGCGCCGCCGGGCAGCTCGGGCCACTGCTCGTCCTCGTACGTCGCACCGCTGACCAGCAGACCGGCGCGCCCACCGTCGGTGGTCTTCAGGTGCTGCAGGGCAGCAGCCGCGTCGGCGGGGCTGGACACCGCGACGGCGTCAGCCACCGCACCGAGGGCCGCGGCGACGGCGGCTTCGTGGCCCTGCTGGACGGTGACGAGCTGCGCGACGGTGCCGAGCACCCCAGGCTGGTCGGACAGGTGGCCCGACCCGTCCTTGGGGCTCAACGCGAGGGCCAGCGCGTCACGACGAGCGGCAAAGGTGGAGCGGTCGCGCTCGGCGGCGCGCTCTTCGACCTGCAGCGCGGCGAGCCGGTCCTGCGCCTCGGCGAGCGCGGCTGCTGCGAGCTCGTGCCGCTCGTCGAGGTCGACCTCGCCCTCGTCGAGCCCACCGGCCTCGGTCTGCAGCGCCTCGAGGTCGGCAGTGGCGCGGGCGAGCCGCGCGTGTGCCTCCTCGAGCTGACCGGTGAGCCGGCCGATCTCGGCCTCGCCAGCGCTGGCCCGTGAGCGCAGCGCCCCGACCTGGCCGGTGAGCTTCGCCAGGCCTTCGCGCCGGTCCGCGATCGCGCGGCGGGCCGTGACGAGCGCCCGCTCCTCGGCCGCCAAGGCAGCCTCTGCGTCGGTGCGACGGAGCACGGCCGCCTCGAGGCGCTCGGCGTCCTGACGTCGCTGCTCCGTGAGCTCGACCTCCTGCTGCCGGACCTGGGCGGCCTCCCGCTCGAGGTCCTCGGGGTCGCGGCCCTGACGGGTCTGCTCGGGCAGCTCGGAGGTGAGGTGGCGGTGACGCTCGGAGGCCAGCGTCGCCGTACCGCGAAGGCGCTCCTCGAGGGCGGACAGGCGGTACCACGTCTCTTGGGCGCGGGTCAGCCGCGGAGCTTGCTCGGCGGTCGCGGCCTCGAGTTGCTGCTCGCGCTCCTGCGCGTCGGTGAGCTGCTTCTCGACAACGGCCCGCCGCTCGCGCAGCTGGGTCTCGTCGCGCACCTCGGCGTCGAGGGCCACGCGGAGCTGGACCAGGTCGTCGGCGAGCAGGCGGAGTTTGGCGTCGCGCAGGTCGGCCTGCACTTCGCTCGCGCGGCGGGCGACTTCCGCCTGGCGGCCGAGCGGCTTGAGCTGACGTCGCAGCTCAGTGGTGAGGTCCTGCAAGCGCGTGAGGTTGGCGCTCATTGCTTCGAGCTTGCGAAGTGCCTTCTCCTTGCGCTTCTTGTGCTTCAGAACGCCCGCGGCCTCCTCGATGAACGCGCGGCGGTCCTCCGGACGCGCGGACAGCACGGCGTCGAGCTGCCCCTGCCCGACGACGACGTGCAGCTCGCGGCCGATGCCGCTGTCGCTCATGAGCTCCTGGATGTCCACCAGGCGGCACTTGGTGCCGTTGATGCTGTACTCGGACGCGCCGTCACGGAACATCAGCCGGGTGACGCTGACCTCGGCGTACTCGATGGGCAGCGCCCCGTCGGTGTTGTCGATGGTGAGGGTGACCTCGGCCCGGCCGAGCGGTGCCTTGCCGGGCGTCCCGGCGAAGATGACGTCTTCCATCTTCCCGCCGCGCAGCGCCTTGGCGCCCTGCTCGCCCAGCACCCAGGCGATGGCGTCGACGACGTTGCTCTTGCCGGAGCCGTTGGGGCCGACCACGCAGGTGATGCCCGGCTCGAAGCGCAGGGTCGTCGGGGACGCGAAGGACTTGAAGCCCTTCAGCGTGAGGCTCTTGAGGTACATGCCTGCCTGTCGTCCGGCCGCGTGGGGAAGGCCAGGGAAGACTCTAGCGGCGACCCTCCGCGGACCGGGGGAACGGCCTCGCGTGGTGCGGTCCCTCGGGGGAGCGCGGGCTCAGGTGAGCGCGTGCTCCTCAGTGAGGACGCGGATGTCGTCCTCCACGTGGACCGCGGCGACGAGCGCCTCGTTCGCGGAGCGCAGACGCGAAACCTCGTCCTCGAGCTCGACGACACGACCGCGCAGACGTCGCACCTCGGCAGCGAGGCGGAGGTCCGGGCCGACACCGACATGACCGAACAGGGCCTTGGCCATAGGGGAGCCTCCACGCTGAGGGACGAACGAGAACGGACGGGGTGCCGGCGAGGTGCGCGTCGTCCTGACGGTCACGAGAGGGGCTCTCGCGCGTCACTGCGGGGGCTGCTCGGGGCACATCGGCGGGCACCTACCAAGGTGCCACCTGAGCCGACCCGAGTCAAGACCCAGATCACGTTCTGGTCACGGATTCGGGCGACGCCCGGGGCCGTCGGGAACGCCCCCTGCGGACCGGTGTCAGCGCTCCTCAAAGCCCTGCTCGCCGCGTGCCGTCGACCAGCGCTCCGCGACGTACTCCACCCGGCCGGGGCCACCGGACAGGAGCGCCAGCAGTTCCCGGCACGCCGTCTCCGGACCCTCCGCCACGACCTGGACGCGGCCGTCCGCGAGGTTGGTCGCGCTGCCGGTCAGGCCGAGCTCGAGCGCCCGGGCGCGGGTCCACCAGCGGAAGCCGACGCCCTGCACCCGGCCCTTCACGAACGCCGTCATCCGTACGTCGCCACACGGGTCTTCGCTCACGTGCCGCAGACTAGAGCCGTGCTCGCGATCTCCCCCTGCCGCTCGCTGTGCGCGTGGACCCGCACCGATCCCGACGGCGCGGGGTCCGGCTCGCCGGGCGTCCGCCGTCCGGACGTCCCCGCTGGGGAGGACGCGTTGTTCCGGTGCGCCGGGTGCGGGTCGGAGTGGCTACCGTCGGAGCGCTGGACGCCACGCCAGGCCGACGGGACCGTTCCCGCCGCGGTCCGCGCCGTACTCGCCCAGGCCGACTGAGTGCCCGAGCTTCCCGAGGTCGAGACCGTCCGCGCGGGGCTCGAGCGGTGGGTCCTCGACCGGACGATCAGCGCGGTCGAGGTGCACCACCCCCGAGCCGTACGACGGCACGTTGCCGGTCCCGAGGACTTCGCCGGCCTGCTGGTCGGCCGGACGCTGCTCGGCGCGCGACGGCGCGGCAAGTACCTCTGGCTCCCGCTGGACTCCGGCGACGCCCTGCTGACACACCTGGGCATGAGCGGTCAGCTCCTCGTCGTCGACCCGGCCACGGCGCCGGAGAAGCACCTGCGGGTACGGCTCGCCTTCAGCGACGGCGGCCTGGACCTGCGCTTCATCGACCAGCGCACCTTCGGCGGACTGTCGGTCGAGGACGAAGGCGCTGACCTCCCGCCCCGGATCGCGCACATCGCCCGGGACCCGCTGGACCCGGAGTTCGACGACGAGGCCTTTGTCGCGGCGCTGCGACGCAAGAGGACCGGGGTCAAGCGGGCGCTGCTCGATCAGACGCTGATCTCCGGCGTCGGCAACATCTATGCCGACGAGTCGCTCTGGCGAGCGCAGTTGCACGGTGAGCGCCCGACCGCAGCCCTCACCCGCGCCCAGGTGCGCGTCCTGCTCGCGCACGTACGCGAGGTGCTGGACGAGGCCGTTGCGGTCGGGGGGACGTCCTTCGACGCGTTGTACGTCAACGTCAACGGCCAGTCCGGGTACTTCGACCGCTCACTCAACGCCTACGGCCGTGAGGGCCAGCCGTGCCTGCGGTGCGGCTCCCTGATCCGGCGTACGTCGTGGATGAACCGCTCGTCCTTCTGGTGCCCCACCTGCCAACGACCCCCTCGCGCGCCCCGCCAGCCCTGACGCCCGCGCCACCTGCTCGCACGCGGCGTGGAGCCCCGGGCGCGCGTTACCCCGGCGTGCGTGAGGTGTTTGCGGCCCGTTGAGGGACAGGCGCTTGACGTGCACTTCCCCTTGTGGACAGGCGATGTCGGTGCGATTTCTTTCCACAACATGCTGCTTTTGTGCTTGCCACGGCTCTCGAACATGCGTACGCTTCATACATGCCTGAGCTCTCCTCTCCCCTGACGCGGGACGCGCGTGCGCGCCTGCGCCTGCGGGCGATCGAGACGCTCGTGGAGCACAAGGCCCGCCTCGACCTGGAGCTGCGCCACCAGTTGCAGGTCCTGTCCGTCGAAGACGTGCGGTTCGGCCACCGCGACTACATCAGCGACGAGCTCGCCCTCGCGCTGTCCGAGAGCCCCGGCACCGCCCAGCGGTGGGTGGAGAACGCGCAGATGTTCACCAGCTTCCCCGCGGTCATGGCACGCGTCGGGCTCCCGTTGTCCCAGGGCGGCTGGAGCGTGCGGCACGCCGACGCGCTGCTCGACACGATCAGTGGACTCGGGCTCACGACCGAGCAGCAGGTTCAGGTGATCGACCTCGTCCTCGGCGCGGCCGACGCCCGGACCCCACACCAGATCCGGCAAGCCGCCCGCGCAGCCGTCATGGTGCTGGACCCGGAGGCCGCCGCGAAGCGCTGGGACAAGGCCCGCCGCGAGCGCCGGGTCGGCATCGAACAGCACGAACCCGGCGGCGCAGCAACCCTCTACGCCACCGGCACCAGCAGCCAGATCGCCGCCGCGATGGCCAGCCTCGACGCCCTGGCCGGACCGAAGCAACCCGGCGACCCGCGATCGCTGGACCAGCGCCGGTTCGACGCGTTCATGGACCTGATCTGCGGACGCGTCCAGCCGGCGTCCTGGCAGGCCGTCGTCATCGTCAGCCTCGCGACCCTCACCGGCGACGACGCACCCGCCGAGATCCCCGGCCTCGGGCTCATCAGCGCCCCGGAGGCCCGGGACGTGCTGCAGCAGGCCAGCCTGCGCCGCGCTGTCGTCGACGAGAACGGACAGCTGCTCAGCGTCGACGCCCACGTCCACACCCCCGACCTCCCGACCCAGCCCGCGTCCAGGCCCGGCTGCGGGCACAACCACCAACCCGAACCCGACGACCTGCTTCGGGCCGAAGACCTCCTCGACCCCAGCGAGCTCGACAGCGACGAGCCACCGACCGTCGCCGACCGCAACTGGCTCCAGCAGCAGCTCAGCCACCGCGCCGACACCGGCGCCGAGCCCACGCTCCCCGACCCCGCGGCGCTCCCCGACACCGGCGAGACGATCGACGACGAGGTCACGCGCCTGACCGGCCACCTCGAGACGCAGATCCGCGCCTTCCTCAGCACCCACGCCCTCACCGGCGCCTTCACCACGGGCCGGACCCATCGGCCTGGCGCCGACCACGCCCGCCTCGACCGGTTCGAGATCCCTGCCAGGCGCCACGGTCCTCCCGACGGGGCCGGCCAAGGCGATGACCTGCCGCGACCACCCGACGCCGATCCCGAGCCTCCCCCGGACGACGCCGACCTGCTCTGGCACGACCTGCACCTCGACCGCGAACGCCTCGATGCCCTCGACACCCGATGGCTCCACGAGACGCACCTCGACGCCCACCCCGGCGCCGACCCCAGCGCGCCGCGACCCCGGCAACACCGGGGATCCACCCCGCCCACCTGCGAGTACCAGCACTGCCCCGCAGGCTGCCCACCCACCACCACGCCCCAGCGACCTCGCACCTGGAGCCTCCCGCGCCTGACCAACACCTACCAGCGGCTGGTCACCGACCCGATCGACACCCGCCCCCTGGCGACCGACCGATACGCCGTACCCCCACGGATGGCGCGGTTCCTCAAGACCCGAGACGTCACGTGCACGTTCCCGGGCTGCCCCCGCCTGGCCCGGGACTGCCAGAGCGACCACGTCATCCCCTGGCCGCAAGGCCCCACCGCCGAACGCAACCTCAGCAGCGAATGCACCCACCACCACCAAGCCAAGCACCACTACTTCACCGTCAACCGCGACAGCACCGGCACCCTCACCTGGCACACCCCGCTCGGCCGCAGCTACCCCCGCCGCCCCCGCCCCCTCCTCCGCGGCTGGTAACCCGAGCCCCGGGCCCGCTGAACTCTCCGACACCCGCGACGCGCCCACACGCAGAACATTCGGACGGTTCGGCGAGAGGGACGGACGCGCGGTCCGCATCGTGGACACTGGGTCGGCGCGGGCGGGACCTCGGGTACCTGTTCGCCGGCGCCTACCTGCTGCCGCTGTTCGGACTCATCGTGTACGTCGGGCTCAGCAACCGCCCGCTTCGCACGACGGCCGCGAGCCCGGTCCAGCAGGCCTGAGGCCGACGACCTAGACCAGGCCCCGGAGCGACGTCCAGGCCTGCTCGGCGGCCTGCTGCTCGGCCTCCTTCTTGCTCGAGCCCGCCCCCTCGCCGCGCGGTTCGCCCGCGACGAGCGCCGTCGCCACGAACGCCTTGGCGTGGTCGGGACCGCTGTCGGTCAGGACGTACTCCGGGACCCCTAGAGCCTGCGCCGCCGTGAGCTCCTGCAGCGCGGTTTTCCAGTCGAGGGCGGCTCCGTCTCGCGCGGCTGCCTCCATGAGCGGGTCGAACAGTCGCCGCACCACGCCCGTCGCGCCCTCGAGGCCGCGCTCGAGGTAGACCGCACCGAGGACCGCCTCCATCGTGTCGGCCAGGATGCTCGCCTTGTCGCGGCCCCCGGTGACGTCCTCGCCCTTGCCCAGGCGCATCCAACGCCCCAGGCCGAGGGTGCGGGCGACCTGCGCGAGCGCTCGGGTGCTCACGACCGAGGCCCGCAGCTTGGCCAGGGAGCCCTCGGCGAGGTCGGGATGGGTGCGGAACAGCACGTCCGTCACCACGAGCCCCAGGACGGCGTCGCCGAGGAACTCCAGGCGCTCGTTGGTCGGTAGGCCGCCGTGCTCGTAGGCGTACGAGCGGTGGGTGAGCGCGCGCTCGAGCAGGTCCTTGTCGATCGCGGTGCCGAGCGCTGCCTCGAGCAGGGTGTACTGCTCGCTCACAGGCCCTCCACGACGAGGTCCACCACGTCGCCGATCGTCTGCAAGCCGTCAAGCTTCTCGTCCTCGAGCCGGAGCGGTCGCGAGGTCAGCGCCGTCAGGTCCTCCTCCACGATCTCGACGATCTCCACGATCGCGAGGGAGTCGGCGTGCAGGTCCTCGACGAGGCGCGCCTGCCGCGTCACCTGGTCGGCCGGCACCTCGAGCACGCGCACCACCGCAGCCCGCAGGACCTCCAGCACCTGCTCGCCCGTCACGCGTCCACCTCCTGGCTCGCGGCCAGTCCACCACGATGGGCCACCACGGCGGCGCGCAGGCACCCGAGCACGTCCTGCGCCTCGGCGGCCCCGTGTCCCACGACCACGACCCCGCGGACGCCGAGCAGAAGCGCCGAGACCGGCAGGTCGGCCGCGCCCGCCCTTCGGCTGGCGCCCTCGATGCCCTTGAGCAGCACGTTGCCGGTGAACCCGTCGGTCACCACCACGTCCGCCCGCCCACCGAGCGGCACGTCGTGCCCCTCGACGTTACCGACGAAGCCGTCGACGTCGGCCAGGGCCGCGAAGGCCTCCTTGCGCAGCAGGTCGCCCTTGCCGGGCTCCTCCCCCACGTTCAGCAGCCCGATGCGGGGCTCCGCCACCCCCAGCGCCCGGGCGTACGCCCTCCCGAGACCTGCGTGGTCGACCAGGTGCGCGGGCGTGCTGTCGGAGCTGGCGCCGGCGTCGAGCAGGACCACCGGTCCGGAGGCAGACGGGATCACCACGGCGAGGGCCGGTCGGCGGACGACCCGACCCAGCGTCAGGACCGCCGCCGCGAGCGTCGCGCCGGTGGGCCCCATGGACACCAGGGCGTCGGCCCTGCCGTCACGGACGAGGCGGGCCGCGACGAGCACGGTGGCGTCAGGGGTGCTGCGGAGGGCACGCGCGGGCTCGTCGCCCATGCCGATCGCCGCCCCCGCGTCGACGAGGGTCACCTGGCCGGTCGCGCCGCGTTCGGCGAGCAGGCGCTCGGACACGGTGACGGGGCCGA
The DNA here is from genome assembly GCA_963760125.1 of uncultured Actinomycetota bacterium. Lineage (GTDB taxonomy): Bacteria > Actinomycetota > Actinomycetes > Mycobacteriales > SCTD01 > RYN-111. The sequence continues at coordinate 20,137 of CAVXBV010000015.1, forward strand.
CGAGCAGCACCTTGACATCGGGGTCCTGGGCAGCCCTCAGCGCGCCGTCGACGATGGCGTCGGGCGCTCGGTCACCACCGAGCAGATCGAGGGCGACACGCACGCCCGGGCGGTTCGTTCGGTCGCGCGGGAGGTCAGAGCGCTGATCAGACAGCGATGACCGTGCGCTTGTCGTAGCGGCCGCACTCGGCGCAGACCGTGTGCGGACGCGTGGTGTGCCCGCGGTCGCAGGTGGTCAGCGTGGGGACACCGGTCTTCCACTGCGCACGGCGCGAGCGGGTGTTGCTGCGCGACATCTTGCGCTTCGGAACGGCCATCTACTTCTCCTGATCTGGCTGGAGCAGCCCGGCGAGGGCGCCCCAACGGGCATCGGTCTGGTCGTGCGAGTGGGCTTCGGGAAGGTCGTCCAGTCGCTCTCCACACGTCGTGCAGAGCCCCTGGCAGTCCTCGTTGCAGAGCGGGTTGAGCGGAAGTGCCAGGACCACAGCGTCCCGCAGCGCCGGAGTGAGGTCCAGGTGGTCCCCGTGGAGCTGCGAGACCTCGTCGTCCTCGTCGTGCGCCGTGATCGCTTCCGGGTAGACGTACAGCTCCTGCAGTCGTACGGCGAGCTGGTCGCTCACCGGACTGAGGCACCGTCCGCACTCCCCGGACACCGGCGCCATGACGGTGCCGCTGACGAGCACCCCGTCCATGACGCTCTCGAGCCGGAGGTCCAGCACGAGGTCGGCACCGACGGGCACCCCGATCACGTCCAAAATCCCGAGGCCCTCAGGCGCGAGAACGGTGAGCTGCACCGTCCGCATCGACCCTGGACGTCGCCCCAGCTCGCGCGTGTCGAGGACGAGGGGATCACGGGGGTCGAGGCGGTGCTGCGGCTTCCTGTTCTCAGGCATGGGGGTCTCCGGGCTCGGACGAGTCCTGGGCAGAGCGTACCGGAGCGCGTCGTCGGCTCACGTCGGCTGCGGATCGTCGAAGAAGGCCTCGTCTTCGTCGTCGTGGCCCTCCCCGAGCGCCTCGAGCTCGCTGCGACCTGACAGCTTCTGTCGGCCGCGCTCCACGGCCGAGAGGGTCTTGGACAGCACGATCTCGAAGTTGGCCAGCTTCGCATCGACGTAGTCCTCCACCTCCGAGCGCATCAGGTCCGCCGACGCGCGGGCCTCCTCGAGCACCCGGTCCGCCTCGTGGGAGGCCTCGGCGAAGACCTCCGTGGCCTCGATGAGGCGCCGTCGCTCGGCGCGCGCGGCCGCGATGATCTGCTCCGCCTCGCGGCGGCCCTCCTCGACGACGCTCTCCTTGTCGCCGAGGACCTCCTGCGCCTGCGTGAGCGACTCGGGCAGCAGGGCCTCGAGGTCGCCGAGCAGACCCAGCAGGTCGGCCCGGTTCACCACGCAGGAGGCGGACATCGGCATCGAGCGAGCACCCTCGACGAGCGCGAGGATGTCCGTCAGCTTGACGTGCACGGCGTCCATCGAGGTGACCTTCCTGATCGGGTCCAGCCGGCGGTCAGCTGGTGTCGCGCACCCGCTCCAGGAGCCGGCGGTGCACCGCCTCCGGCACGGAGCCGGACACGTCCCCACCGTACGTCGCGACCTCCTTGACGAGGCTGGACGACAGGAAGGAGTAGAGCGGGTTGGTGGTCATGAACATCGTCTCGATCCCCGCCAGGCCGTGGTTCATCTGCGCCATCTGCAGCTCGTAGTCGAAGTCGCTGATGGCCCGCAGGCCCTTGACGATGACCTGGATCTGGCGCTCCTTGCAGAAGTCGACGATCAGCCCGTCGAAGCTGTCGACCTTGACGTTGGGCCAGGGCGTCGTCGCCTCGCGCAGCATCTCGGCGCGCTCCTCGAAGGAGAACATCCGCTTCTTGCTGGCGTTGAGCCCGACCGCGACGACCACCTCGTCGTACAGGCTGGCGGCGCGCCCGATGATGTCGAGGTGCCCGAGGGTCACCGGGTCGAACGAACCTGGGCAGGCGGCCCTTCTCATGGGGCGGAAAAGTACCAGAGGGTGGCCTCGCCGTAGCGCCGGTTGCGCTCCGCCAGCAGCCCGGCAGGACAGGCCGGCTGCCCGCCCCTGGTCCGTCGCTCGACGACCAGCACACCCCCGGGGGTCAGGCGGGTCGCGACGTCAGCGAGGACGGGGTCGACGTCGAGCTCGTACGGCGGGTCCACGAGCACCAGGTCGTACGTCGCGACCTCGCGCTGCAGGAAGGCAGCCACCTCGCCGGCGACCACGGTCGCCGGGGCGCCGAGGGCCTCGACGTTGGCCCGCAGTGCGGTCAGGGCCATCGGGTCGTCGTCGACGAGGGTCGCGTGGGCGGCGCCCCGCGAGAGAGCCTCCAGCCCGAGCGCGCCGCTCCCGGCGTACAGGTCGAGGACGGCCGCGCCGTCGAGGTCGAGGAGCGACAGCAGGCTGCTGAACAGCCCCTCGCGGGCCCGGTCGGCGGTCGGTCGGGTGCCGGTGCCCGGTGGGACGAGCAGCCTGCGTCCGCCGTACTCGCCGGCGATGATCCGGGTCATCAGGCCTTCTCGATGAACGACTGGGACTGGCGGTGCACGGACTCCACGGCGTCGCGCAGAGCCGGGTGCTGGGACAGGTCGGGGTCCTCCGCGACGAGGCGCTGGGCCGCCTCGCGGGTGGCCTCCACGACGTCGAGGTCGGACAGGCCGAGGAAGCGCAGACTGGTCCGACCGCCGGACTGGTCACGGCCGAGCACGTCGCCCTCCTTGCGCAGCTCGAGGTCCTTCTCGCTGAGCGCGAAGCCGTCCGTCGTCTCCACGACAGCGGACAGCCGCTCCCACACGCCGGTGCCGCGGCCGACCTTGGTGGCGAGGTAGCAGGTGCCGGCGTTGCCGCCTCGGCCGACGCGGCCGCGCAGCTGGTGCAGCTGGCTGAGCCCGAAGCGCTCGGCGTCCATCACGACCATGACGGTGGCGTTGGGCACGTCGACGCCGACTTCGATGACCGTGGTCGCGACCAGCACCTCGATGTCGCCGCCGGAGAAGCGGGTCATCACCTCGTCCTTGGCCTCACTCGTCATGCGCCCGTGCAACGCCTCGATGCGCAGCCCGGGCAGGTAGTGCTGGTGCAGCACCGGCACGACGTCGAGCACCGACAGAGGTGGGTCCTCGACCTCGGTCGGCTCGTCGCCGATCCGGGCGCAGACCACGAAGGCCTGCCGCCCCTCGGACACCTCCTGACGGATGAGGTCCATGGCCTGCTTGAACCCCTCGGTGCGGGTCTGCACCAGCCGGGTGGTGATCGGCGACCGGCCGCGGGGCAGCTCGCGCAGGGTCGAGACCTCGAGGTCGCCGTACACCGTCATGGCGACGGTGCGAGGGATCGGGGTCGCGGTCATGACGAGGACGTGCGGATGAGATCCCTTGGCCCGCAAGGCTTCTCGCTGCTCCACGCCGAAGCGGTGCTGCTCGTCCACGACCACGAGCCCGAGGTCGGCGAAGGTCACGCCCTCGCTCATCAGGGCGTGGGTGCCCACCACGATGCCCGCCTCGCCCGACGCGATCTCCTCCAGCGCGGTCTTGCGCGCTGCGCCCAGGACCGACCCGGTCAGCAGCGCGACGCGCGTCGACACCTCAGGACTGCCGAGCTGACCGGCCGTGGCCAGCGGACCGAGCAGCTCGCGCAGGCTGCGGGCGTGCTGCTGAGCGAGCACCTCGGTCGGTGCGAGCAGCGCCGCCTGGCCACCGGAGTCCACGACCGTCAGCATCGCCCGGAGCGCGACGATGGTCTTGCCGCTGCCGACCTCACCCTGCAGCAGCCGGTGCATCGGGTGCGGTCGCGCCAGATCGGTCGCGATCGCCTTGCCCACCTCGTGCTGACCGTGGGTCAGGGGCCACGGCACCTGGGTGTCGAAGGAGTCCAGCAGCCCCCCGATCACCCCGCCGCGCGGCGTACCGCCCTGTCGCTCGAGCTCGGCCCGACGCCGCGCCAGGACCGTCTGCAGCACCAGCGACTCGTCCCACTTCAGCCGCCGCTGGGCAGCGGGGACATCTGTCGTGTCGACCGGTGTGTGCACGCACTCCAAAGCCTCGCGCAGGCCCATCAGGTCGTGGGCCAGGCGCAGGTCGAGCGGGAGCGGGTCGTCATCGAGGTCGACGGTCGGCAGGACCGTCGCGACGCACTTGGCCAGCGTCATGGTGTCCACCCCTGCGGCGGCCGGGTAGATCGGCAGGATCGCCCCGGCCATCTCCAAGGCCTTGTCGTCGCTGCCCAAGAAGATCTCCGGGTGGGTCAGCTGACGGCGGCTGTTGAACACGCTCACCACTCCGGCGAACAGGTGCTCCCCGCCGGGCTGCAGCCGCTTGACCTGCCAGTCGGCGACGCGCCCGAAGAACGTGAGATCCAGTGTCCCCCGGCCGTCGGTGACCACCACCTTCCCCAGCTTCTTGCCGTTGCGGGAGGTGACGACGTTCGCGCTCTGGACCCGCGCGAGGACGGTGACGTGCACCCCCACCTCGAGCTCGTCGAGGGAGGTGAGGGCCCCCCGCACGAAGTACCGGAAGGGGTAGTGGTGCAGCAGGTCGCCCACCGTCTCGAGCTGGAGCTTGTCGGCCAGGGCCTTGGCGGTGCGGTCCCCGACCGCCTTGACCAGCGGGGTGTCCAGACGCACGGGCTACTCCACGCCGATCAGGTAGGGGTAGTGCGGCTGACCGCCCGCCAGCGCGTGCACTTCGACCGCCGGGTGCTCCTTCGCGGCGTACGCCGCCAGGGCGGATCCGTCGGCGGCACCCTCGCCCAGGACGATCGTCACGACTTCCCCGCCGGCCGCCAGCATCCGGTGCAGCAGGTCCTGCGCCACGGCGTGGGTGTCCTCGCCCACCAGGACGACGGCGCCGTCGAGCAGGCCGAGCGCGTCCCCGGCCCGACAGGGGCCGGCGTCGGTGGTGCTGTCACGCACGGCGGTGGTGACCTCGGCCCAGCGGATCTCCCCCGCCGCTGCCCCCATCGCGGCGACGTCGTCGTCGAAGGCCCGTGCGGCATCCGCGACGGACACGGCGGCCAGGCCTTGGACGACCGACCGGGTCGGGACGACGGCGACCACGAGATCCTCCGCGCGGGCCTGGTCCGCCGCTGCGTGAGCGACGGCTCGCACGTTGCTGTCGTTGGGAAGCAGCACGACCTCCGCAGCGCCGGTGCCGCGGATCGCCCTCAGCAGCTCCGCGGTCGAGGGGTTGTTCGTCGGGCCACCATCGACCACGGTCGCGCCGGCGCCGCGGAAGAGTGCGGCGAGGCCGGCGCCCGCCGCCACAGCCACCACCGTCCGACCGGACCGCTCCGTCCGGTGAAGACGGGCCGACTGGTCGGTCTGCTGCTGCTCGACCTGCTCCGCGAAGCGGGTCACCGTGATGCGGAACGGCCGCCCCGCCTCGACGCCGGCCTCGACGGCCGCACCGACGTCGTTGACGTGCACGTGGACGTTGAACAGCCCGTCCGCCCCGACCACGACCAGCGAGTCCCCGAGGTCCGAGAGCTGCGCCTTGAGCCCCTCGACCGCGTCGCCGGTGGTCTCTCGGAGCAAGAACTGCACCTCGTAGGCGTAGGCGTCACTGCCCGCCTCCCTCGCAGATGCCAGGCCCGAGCGGTCCCGGGCAACGAGCAGCGCTGGTTCGGTATCGACCTGCTCCCCAGTGACCACCTGCTCGAGCGCCTCGAGCAGCACGCACCAGCCGCGCCCACCCGCGTCCACCACCCCGGCCGCAGCGAGCGCGGGCAGCAGGTCCGGTGTCCGAGCGAGCGACTGCTCGGCGGCAGCCCGGGCCGACCGCACCACGTCAGCCAGGGTCGCCCCGGCTGCGCCCTCGCCGGCCTCCCGGGCCACGGTGAGGATGGTCCCCTCGACAGGGGCACCGACAGCGGCGTACGCGCTGGTCGCCCCTGACCGCAGGCCCTGGACGAGGTCGGCAGCGGCCGCCTGCTCGGGCAGGGCCTCGACCAGGCCGCGCAGGAGCTGGCTGAGGATGACGCCGGAGTTGCCGCGGGCCCCCATGAGGGAGCCGCGCGTGATGGCCTGGACGGTGGCGGCATGGTCGGGGGCGGCCGCGTCGACCGCCTCCACCACCGACGCCAGGGTCAGCCGCAAGTTCGTCCCCGTGTCGCCGTCCGGGACGGGGAAGACGTTGAGGTCGTCGATCTCGGCACAGGCCAAGGTCAGTGCCTGCAGCCCGGCGCTGCACCACGCCCGCAGCGCCGCCGCGTCGAGGGCCTCGAGCACCTGCTGCACCAGCCCTCCTCCAGCCGGCGGGCGTTCCGCGACGGCTCCAGGGAGGTTATCCCGGCTGCTACAGTCTTCAGGTTGCCCAGTGGCCCCCGGCCGCCGCGGCTCCCGACCTTCTCTCACCCCGATCATCACCAGGAGTTCCCGTGGCTGCCAACTGCGACGTCTGCGGCAAGGGTCCGGGCTTCGGCATGTCCGTCAGCCACTCGCACCGCCGGACCCGCCGTCGCTGGAACCCCAACATCCAGACCGTGCGTGTCGCTGCCGGTGGCGGTAACACCAAGAAGGTCAACGCCTGCACGTCGTGCATCAAGGCGCAGAAGGTCGTTCCCGCCGTCAAGTAAGGCTCAGGCCCTCCGCCGGGGGGCAGGATGCGGCCATGGAGTTCTTCTGGTGCACCGACCACCACGCCGTCGAAGAGGGATCGGGCTGTCGCGCTGAGGTGCGGCTGGGGCCGTACGCCACGCGTGCGGCCGCCGAGCATGCCCTGCAGGCGGTCCAGGAGCGGAACGAGCAGCTCGACGCCGAGGACCGGGCGTGGAACGACGGCGAGGACTGATCCGCGACCGTGACCGGAGCGGACGTGCTGCGGCGCAGGCCTAGGCGCGCACCGGGCCCGGGCCCGCGCCCAGGGGGTAGCCGCGCTCGATGGCCCGGGTGACGAGGTCCTTGGCCGCCGCCACCGCTTCCGGCACGGACAAGCCGAGCGCGAGGTAGCCCGCGATCGCCGACGCCAACGTGCACCCGGTGCCGTGGGTGTGCGGGGTCTCGAGGCGCGGGCCGCGCAGCCGGATCTCGGTCGTCCCGTCGTACAGGAGGTCGACGGGCTCGCCGGGCAGGTGGCCGCCCTTGACCAGCACCCACTCCGGACCGAGCGCGAGCACGGCCGCAGCGGCCGGCAGCAGGTCGTCGGGCCCGGCCACCACGAATCCGGTCAGTGCGGCGACCTCGGCCAGGTTGGGCGTCACGACCGTGGCACGGGGCAGCAGGTCGCGGCGCAGCGCCTCGAGGCCGTCGTCGGACAGCAGTGCGGTCCCCGTGCTGCTGGTCCCGACGGGGTCGACCACCAGCGGACGGTCGCCGAGCGCCTCCGCCACCGCCGCGACGACCCCGGACGTCGCGAGCATGCCGGTCTTCACCACGTCGGCGCCGAGGTCGCCGAGCACCGCCGCCAGCTGGGCCCGGACGCTCGCCACCGGGACGACGTGCACATCGGTCACGGCCGTGCTGTTCTGCGCCGTCACGGCGGTGATCACCGTGCTGGCGTGGACGCCGAGGGAGTGCAGCGCCTTGACGTCCGCCTGGATCCCCGCTCCCCCGCCGGAGTCCGAGCCCCCGACCGCGAGCACCCGGTTCACGAGAAGTGCTCCCAGCCGCCGGGGACGGTGGCCCCGTCCACGGTGACCCCGGACCCCTCGAGAACCCGGCCGATCACGCGGCACCCCTCGGGCACCGGGCCGGGCAGCGTGGCGACCAAGGCGTGGTCCTCCCCTCCGGTCAGCACGTCCGACAGTGCCACGTGCACGTCCTTCAGCGCGGCCGCGGACAGGTCGATCGCGACCCCGCTCGCCCGAGCGACGTGCCCGAGATCGGCGACCAGGCCGTCGCTCACGTCACACATGGCGGTCGCGCCCGCCGCGGCCAGCACCGGTCCGAGCGCGTACGGCGGACAGGGCCGGCGGTGCGCGTCCACGAGCGCGCCCTCGAGGACGCCTCCCTCCAGCAGGCGCAGGCCCGCCGCGGACCAGCCCACTCGTCCCGCGAGCACCACCGCATCCCCCGGACGCGCGCCGGAGCGGGTGACCCACCGGTCCACCGTGCCGAGCGCGGTCACGCTGACCACGACCTGGTCAGCGGTCACGGTGTCGCCGCCCACCACCACCGCACCGACCAGGGCCGCCTCGTCGCGCAGGCCGTCGGCCAGCGCAAGGGCCCAGGCGACCGGGAGGTCCGGAGGGGCAGCCAGCCCGATGAGCAGCGCGGTCGCGGTACCCCCCATGGCGGCGACGTCGGCCAGGTTCGCGGCGGCGGCCTTGTGCCCCACGTCCTCTCCGCTGGACCAGTCGCGGCGGAAGTGCACGCCCTCGACCAGGACGTCCGTCGTCGCGACGACGCGGCCCTCCGGGAAGGCGAGGACGGCGGCGTCGTCTCCCGGTCCGAGCAGCACCGCGTCGGACTGCGGGAGGCGGGCGGTCACCGCGGCGATCAGCCCGAACTCGCCGAGGTCCCGTGCGGTAGGTTCCGACACGTCTCCAGCCTTCCAGAAAGAGGACAACCACCGTGGTCCAGGCCTACATCCTCATCCAGACCGAGGTCGGCAAGGCCGCTGCGGTGGCCGAGGCGATCGCCAAGCTCGACGGCGTCGCGAACGCCGAGGACGTCACCGGTCCCTACGACGTGATCGTGCGCGCCGAGGCCTCCACCGTCGACGAGCTCGGCAAGCTCGTCGTCGCCCGCATCCAGGGCGTCGACGGCATCACCCGCACCCTCACGTGCCCCGTCGTCCACCTCTAGCCCTGGTCGCGCTCAGCGCGCTCCTGCTCGCCGGGTGCAGCACCGACCCGAGCGGCGTACCCCGACCCGACGGGGTGTCCGTGCCGCCCGTCAACGGGCTAGCGGCCAGCACGCTGGTGTCCTGTCGGAACCTGCGCACCGCCCTGCCGGAATCGCTCGGCCAGGGGCTCACCCGGCAGGCCGTCGTCCCGGCGTCGGACTCCACGTCGGCGTATGGCGACCCCGCCGTCGTGATCCGCTGCGGCGTTGCTGCGGGCAGCGGCCGCGACGACCCGTACACGATCAACGAGGTCCGTTGGGGCGTGCACGACACCGGAGCGACCCGGACCTGGACCACCCTGGGGCGCAAGGTGAACGTCGAGGTCGTCGTCCCGGACGCCTACGCCCAGCAGGCCGAGATCGTCGGCTCGGTCGCGTTCGCCGTGACGCAGGCGCTGAAGGACTGATCAGGCCAGCGACACCTGGGTCATCAGCGCACCGTCGACGGCCCAGCTGACGCCGGTGACGTAGGACGCGCCGTCCGAGGCGAGGAACGAGATGACGGACGCCACCTCCGACGGCTGGGCCAGTCGCCCCATCGGGATCCCGTCGCGCTGCTCCTGCTTCTCCTGCTCGCTCATGTCGCCCTGGATCGGCGTCTCGATCGCCCCCGGCGCGACACTCACCACGCGGATCCCCTTGTCGGCCAGCTCGCGCGCCATGACCTTCGTGAGCATCCCCACGCCGGCCTTGGCGACGCAGTACGCCGCAAAGCCCGGCCGGGGCTGGTGCTCGTGCACGCTCGTGACGTTCAGGATCACCCCTCCGCCGTGCTCTGCCATGTGGCGCGCGCCGGCACTCGCGACCAGGAACGCTCCGTCGAGGTCGACCGAGAGCTGGTCCCGCCACTCCTGCAGACCCAGCTCGAGAAAAGGGGTCTCGCTCTGCAACCCGGCGTTGTTCACGACGACGTGCAGACCGCCCAGCTCGCGCACCGCTGCGGCGACGAGCGCCTCGACGGCGTCGGGGTCGCTCACGTCACCCGTCGCCGGACCAGCGGTGTGGCCCTGCGAGCGCAGGTCGTCCACGACCCGACCGACCTCGTCCTCGTCGCGGCCGTTGACCGCGACAGCGAAGCCGTCCTGGGCGAGGCGGAACGCAACCGCCTCCCCGATCCCGCTCGTGGCACCGGTCACCAGCGCGACCCTCATGCGAGGGCCTCAGCGAGCTCGCGCAGCGCCGGCTCGAAGGCCTCACCGAACGTCGGGAAGGCGTGCACCACATCAGTGAGCACCGACACCGGCACCCCGCCCCGGATGGCGACCGTCATCTCCCCGAGCCAGTCGTCGGCGTGCGGCCCGATGGCCGCGGCGCCGACCAGGCACCCGGTCGCACGATCGGCGGTCAGGACCAGTCGACCACCCCACGAACCCTCCGTCGCCGTCCGGGCCACGTCGGCCAGGTCGAACGTCGCTTCCACCACGTCGATCCCCTTGTCCCTCGCGGACTGCGCGTGCAGCCCGACGCTTGCCACGGCAGGCTCGGTGTAGACGGCCCGCGGGATCGCGCGGTAGTCCGCGCGGCGCGGCCGTCCCAGCAGCACATCGCCGACGACCCGGGCCTGGTAGTTCGCCGTGTGGGTGTACGGCGCGATGCCGGTCACGTCGCCAGCGGCGTACACGTGATCGGCCACGCGGCACTGGTCGTCGACCGTCAACGAGCCGTCCTCGGCCGACTCGATGCCGAGCACCTCCAGTCCCAGTCCGTCCGTGACCGGCCGGCGGCCGACCGCGAGCAGCACCCGGGCCGCGACGACGACGGAGCCATCCGCGAGCACCGCGCGGGCCTGGCCGTCGCCGGTGCGCTCGAAGCGCTCGACAGTTGCGCCGAGGCGCACGTCCATCCCCTCGTCCCGCAGGGCCTGGGCGAGCTGGCCGGCGATGGATGGCTCCTCGCTGCTGAGCAGCTGGTCGCCGTTCTGGACGAGGGTCACCTCCGTGCCGAAGCGGTGGAACACCTGGGCCAGCTCGCACCCGACCGCCCCACCTCCGAGGACCAGCAGCGACGCCGGTCGGTCCTCGGTCGACAGGGCCTCGTCCGACGTCCACGCAGGGACGTCGTCGAGGCCAGGCAGGTCAGGACGGACGGGGACCGAGCCGCTGCCGATCAGCAGGTCCGTCCACCCGAGGTCCCGCCCGTCGACGGTGACCACGCCCGCCGCCGTGATGCGTCCCCGCCCGCGCACGACGGTCACGCCCTTGCTCTCGAGGTCCTTTGCGGCCTCGGTGTCGTCCCGGTGTCCCACCATCTCGTCGCGCCGGCGCACGGCGGCGCGCCAGCCCTCGTCGTGCGTGTCGAGGAGGGGCCGCTCCGACGCGGCGCCCAAGGGCTCGAGGTGACGGGTCACGTGCCGTGCCTGCGCGGAGCGCAGCATCGCCTTGCTGGGCATGCAGGCGACGTAGGGGCACTCGCCACCGATCCGCAGGGCCTCGACCACCGCGACCGATCGGCCCGCCTCCGCGAGGCGACCGGCGAGCGCCTCACCGGCTGAGCCCGTACCCAGGATCACGACGTCGTAGGACTCCATGATCCTTGGTCTCACCCGCGCGAGACCCCGGCAACCCTGTCCAGCGCAGCGGTGAGGTCAGCGATCAGGTCTGCGGGGTCCTCGAGACCGATGCTCAACCGCACCGCGCCCGGGTCGATCCCCGCGGCGGCGAGCGACGCGTCGTCGAGCGCTGAGTGGGTGGTCGTCGCGACGTGCACGGCCTTGCTGACCGTCCCGCCGAGCGAGGTCGCGCGCGCGATGAGACGCAGACCGTCGACGAGTGCCAGCCCCGCCGCGCGTCCCCCCTGTGGCGTCACGGTCACGACGGCGCCGTACCGGCCGGCATCGAACAGCCGGGTCGCGAGGGCGTGGTCCCGATGGGTCGGCAGTCCGGGGTGGTCGACGCGCACGACCCGCGGGTGGGCGTCCAGCGCGGTGGCGACCTCGAGGGCGGTGGCGCACTGGCGGGCGACGCGCAGGGGCAGGGTCTGCAGGCCCCGGGAGAGCAGCGCGGCCTCGTCTGGAGCAAGGGCCCCGCCGAAGTCGACGCGGGCGTGCCGGATCGGGGCGACGAGCTCCGCCGGGCCCACGACGACCCCGCCGGTGACGTCGCTGTGCCCCCCGAGGTACTTGGTAGCCGAGTGCACGACGAGGTCCACCCCGTGCTCCCTGGGCCGGCAGATCGCTGGACTCGCGAACGTCGCGTCCACGGCGAACGTGACCCCCGCGTCCCGCGCGATCGCAGACAGGCCAGGAAGGTCCGCCACGGTCATCGTGGGGTTGGCGAGCACCTCACCCCACAGCAGCGCCGTCTCGGGGCGCAGGGCGGCACGGACGGCCGCGAGGTCGGTCATGTCCACGAACGTCGTCTCGACCCCGAAGCGCGCCAGCTGCCGGGTGAGCAGCGTCCACGTCCCGCCGTACACCTCGCGGGGGGCAACGACGTGGCTGCCGTGGTGGCACAGCCCCAGGAAGGTGCAGGAGATGGCTGCCATCCCGCTGGCGAACGGCTGCCCGACGGCCTCGGGATCCTCCAGCGCAGCAACGGCGTCGGCGAAGTGCTGCGCTGTCGGGTTGTCGGTGCGGCTGTACGACCACCCCTTCTGCCGTCCGGCGAACACCTCCGTGACCTGCTCGGCCGAGTCGAAGACGAAGGTGGACGTCCGGTAGACCGGCGGCGTCAGCGGCCGCTGGGCCACCACGGGGGGCAGCGGCGGGTGCACCGCGCGGGTGCCCTCGCCCCGGGAAGTCACTCGGACCTCGCGTCGCGGGACATGACGCTGCGCACCATCTCGACGGGGGACATCCCATGGTGGACCAGCTGCACGACGTGCGACGTGATCGGCATGTCCACCCCGTGCTCCACCGCGAGGTTGGAGATGGACTGACAGCTCTTGACGCCCTCGGCGGTCTGCTGCTTCTGCTCCAGGATCTGCTCGACGGTCATGCCTCTTCCGAGCTTCTCCCCGAACGTGCGGTTGCGGCTGAGCGGGCTGGAGCACGTGGCCACCAGGTCACCGAGGCCCGCGAGCCCCATGAAGGTCACCGGGTCCGCTCCCAGGGCGACCCCGAGCCGAGCGGTCTCGGCCAAGCCGCGGGTGATGAGGGAAGCGCGCGTGTTGTCACCGAACCCCATGCCCTCCGCCATCCCAACGGCCAGGGCGATGACGTTCTTCACGGCCCCGCCGAGCTCGCAGCCGATGACGTCGGTGTTGGTGTAGGGCCGGAAGTACGACGTCAGGCAGGCCTGCTGGAGCCGCTCAGCCGCCGCCAGGTCGGTGCACGCCACGACCGACGCAGCCGGCTGGCCGCTGGCGATCTCCTTGGCCAGGTTGGGCCCGGACACGACCGCGACGCGTTCGATCGGGACCCCTGCCACCTCGCAGATCACCTCGCTCATCCGCTTGGTGGTCCCGAGCTCGACGCCCTTCATGAGACTGACGAGCAAGCTCGCGCCGTGCAGGTGGTGCGCCACGTCGGAGAGGTTGTCGCGCAGGCTCTGGGACGGCACCGCGAGGACGACGATGTCCGCGCCGTCCACCGCCTCGTGCGCATCGGCGGTCGCGGTCAGGTTGCTCGGCAAGGAGATGCCGGGCAGGTAGTCGGGGTTCTCGTGGGTGGTCCGGACGGCCTCGGCGAGCTCGGGCCGGCGTGCCCAGAGCACGACGTCGGTCCCGGCGTCCGCGAGCACCTTGCCGAAGGCAGTGCCCCAGGACCCCGTACCAAGCACGGCGGCGCGCATCAGGCGGTCCGCTGGCGCAGGTCGGGGTCATAGGTGCCCGAAGGCGCCGACTCGCCACGCAGGGGTTCGAGCAGCGCGACGACCTCGCCCATGATCGCGTCCGTGCAGGTGCGCAGCACCGGTCCGCTGAGCTCTTGTCCCCGCCACGGGCTCAGGTCCACGGGTGGGCCCACGTTGATGTCGATGGTCGGGCGGCTGAGCAGGTGCACGCCCTTGCGCCGGTAGCTGTCATGGATCTCCTGCGCCCCCCACTGCGCCACGGGGACCACCGGCGCTCCCGACAGGAGCGCCAAGCGGGCGACGCCCGTCCGCGCGGTCATGGGCCACTTGTCCGGGTCCCGGGAGACCGTTCCCTCGGGGTAGATCAGCACGAGCTCACCTGACTGCAGGGCCTCGACCGCGTCGCTCAGCGCGAGTGAGGCGTTGGAGGTGTGGCGATGCACCCGGATCTGGCCGGCACCGCGCATCGTGCGCGGAACGATCCCGTTGCCCTCGAACAGGCTGGCCTTGGCCAGGAACCGCGGCGGCCGCTTGGTGGCGAACACGACCGCGTCCCCGAGGCAGATCGGATCGACGTAGGAGATGTGGTTCGCCGCCAGGATGACGCCGCCCGAGGCCGGGACGTTCTCGAAGCCGCGCCAGCGACGCCGGGTGAGCAGCAGCAGCGGCGGCTTCACCAGCACCACCGCCAGGCGGTACCAGAAGCCGATCCGGCCCAGTCGCACGCTCGCCCTCCTCTGTTCGCCGCGCCGGCCGCCGGGCCGCGCCCGGTGCCGCTGGACCCGAGCCTGCCAGACTCGAGGCTCGTGAGGGTCAGCAGCGTCGAGATCGCCTGGGGTGTCGTCGTCCCCGTCAAGCGGCTGGTCCTCGCCAAGACCCGGTTGAGCGCGTACGGCGCCCATCGCGAGGACCTGGCGCTGGCCTTCGCCGCGGACGTGGTGCTGGCCGCCTCGCTGGTGGGCCGGGTGCTCGTGGTCACCGACGACCCGCGCGCCGGACCCGTGCTCGCGGCACTGGGAGCACGGGTCGTCGCGGACGACCCGGACGCCGGCCTCAACCCGGCGCTGGAGCACGGCGTGGAGCTCCTGCGCGCCGACCACCCCAATGTAGGGGTGGCGACCCTGTCGGCCGACCTGCCGGCCGTGCGTGCCCCCGACCTGGCCGCAGCGCTGCGCCGCGTGGGTGCGGGCCAGCGGGCCTTCGTCCCCGATCACGAGGGCTCGGGAACGACCCTGCTGGCTGCCGGCCCCGGGGCCGACCTCGGGCCGAGGTACGGCAGGGGCTCCGCGGCGGCGCATCGGGCGTCGGGAGCCGAGCGACTCCCGGCCGCGGAGAGCCTGCGGCTCGACGTCGACACCCCGGAGGACCTCGACCTGGCTGCGGCCCTGGGCGTGGGACCCCATACCTCGGCCTTGCTCGATCGGCTCCTGCTGCCCGGAGCGGCACGCCCGTGACGCAGGCAACCGTCCGAGACTGGAGCTCGGAGACGGGTGGGTCGGCCTACCTCGATGACGGACAGGTCGTCCTGCTGCCTCGGGAGTGCCTGGAGCACAGCGACTTCCGCTTCCTTCGCTCCGGTCAGCGGATCCGCCTGGTACTGGACGACCAGGGCACGGTGCGGGACGTCACGCTTCCCTGACCGGTCCCGGGAACGCCGAAGGCCCCGTCGCGAACGACGGGGCCTTCGGAACGAACGAGACGATCAGCGCTTGGCAGACGCCTTCTTGGCCGGAGCCTTCTTGGCCGGAGCCGCCTTCTTCGCAGCAGCCTTGGCCGGGGCCGCCTTCTTCGCAGCGGTCTTCGCGGGCGCCTTCGTGGCCGGAGCCTTCTTGGCCGGAGCCTTGGCAGCGGTCTTCGCGGGAGCCTTCTTGGCGGGCGTGGCCTTCTTGGCGGGCGTGGCCTTCTTCGCGGGCGCCGCCTTGGCCGGAGCCGCCTTCTTGGCGGGCGTGGCCTTCTTCGCGGGCGCCGCCTTGGCCGGAGCCGCCTTCTTGGCCGGTGCGGCCTTGGCCGGAGCCGCCTTCTTGGTGGGCGCCTTGGCCGCGGACTTCGCCGCAGCGCCGACCTTCTTCGCGCCGGCGACGGCGTCCTTGAAGCCCTGGCCGGGACGGAACTTCGGCACCGAGGTGGCCTTCAGCTTCACAGGAGCTCCCGTGGCGGGGTTACGAGCGACACGGGCAGCCCGGTCGATCTTCTCGAAGACGCCGAAGCCCGCGATCGCGATCTTCTCGCCCTTGGCAACGTTCGTGGTGATGGCATCGATGACGGCTTCGACAGCCGCGGTGGCGGTCTTCTTGTCGCCGATGCGGTCAGCGATGGCCTCGATCAGGTCGGCCTTGTTCACTTCGCATACCTCCAGGACTGGCGAGGCAATCTGCCCCTGTGCGCGAAACGGTAGGGGCAGGAGCAGCCCACGTCGACCACCAACGCCGGTGACTTTCCTTGTGTCGCAACGCATGTCGGCCTGAGGGAGGTGGGAACTCCTGCGGCTCAGGGGGTCTGCGGGGCCTCCGGCAGCCCTTCGAGCAGCCGCCGGAGCCGGATCAGCGCTCGCGGGGCATCGTGCTTGCTGGCGTCGCTGATGGCCAGCAAGTGCCTGGTAATACTGGCCTTTTCCTCACCCGGGACGGTGAGCTCACGCACCCGGCGATGCGCGACGAGCAGCAAGTCGGTCAGCTCGGCGACGGCCGCGGTGTCGCCCTCGAGGCCGCTCATGTCGCGGTGACGACCGGCTTCCACGAAGGTCGAGCGGCCTCGAACTCGTCGATCGCCTCGCCGTGTCGCAGCGTCAACCCGATGTCGTCCAGGCCCTCCATGAGCCGCCAGCGGGTGAAGTCGTCGAGCTCGAAGGGCGCGTTGAGGCCCTCCGCCCGGACCTCGCGGGCCTGCAGGTCCACGGTGATCGCGGCCGCGGGGTCTCGTTCGACCAGCTGCAGCAGCTGCTCCACCGTGTCCACGGGCAGCTGCACAGGAAGCAGCCCGCCCTTGAGGCTGTTGCCCCGGAAGATGTCCGCGAAGCGCGCGCTGATCACGGCCCGGAAGCCGAAGTCGGTCAGCGCCCAGACGGCGTGCTCCCGAGAGCTTCCGGTGCCGAAGTTCTCCCCGGCGACCAGGACAGTCGCACCCTGGCGCTCCGGACGGTTGAGGACGAAGTCGGGGTCCTCGCGCCACTCGGCGAACAGGCCCTTGCCGAAGCCCGTGCGCTCAACCCGCTTCAGCCAGTCGCTCGGGATGATCTGGTCGGTGTCAACATCGCTGCGCCGCAGCGGAACAGCGGTGCCGGTGAGGGTGACGAAGGGCTCCATCAGGACTCCTGCAGGTCGGACGGTGCGGCCAGGCGGCCGACGACGGCGGTCGCGGCGGCGACCTCGGGAGAGACCAGGTGGGTGCGCCCGCCGCGTCCCTGGCGACCCTCGAAGTTGCGGTTGCTGGTGGAGGCGCTGCGCTCGCCCGGCGCGAGGGTGTCGGGGTTCATCCCCAGGCACATCGAGCATCCCGCGCTCCGCCAGTCGGCGCCCGCCTCGGTGAAGACCTTGTCCAGGCCCTCCTGCTCCGCCTGCAGCTTGACCAGCATCGAGCCGGGCACGACGAGCATCCGCACGCCCTCGGCCACGGAACGACCCTGCAGGATGGCCGCGGCGGCCCGGAGGTCCTCCATGCGGCCGTTGGTGCACGACCCCAGGAACACCGTGTCCACGGGGATGTCCCGCATCGGCGTACCGGCCGTGAGGCCCATGTAGGCCAGCGCGCGCTCGGCAGCGTCGCGCGCGTTGCCCGCCGGAAGCGACTGCGGATCAGGCACCACCGCAGCAAGAGCCACTCCCTGCGCCGGGTTCGTGCCCCAGGTGACGAAGGGCGTCACCGCAGCGGCGTCCAGGACGATCTCCTTGTCGAAGGCGGCGTCGTCGTCGGTGAGCAGGGCGTCCCACGCAGCGACCGCGGCCTCCCAGTCCTGCGGGGCGTTCTCGCGGCCCTTCAGGTAGTCGTAGGTCGTCTGGTCGGGGGCGATCATGCCGGCGCGCGCCCCCCACTCGATGCTCATGTTGCAGACCGTCATCCGGCCCTCCATGGACAGCGCGCGGATCGCGGCGCCGCGGTACTCCACGACGTACCCCTGTCCGCCGCCCGTGCCGACCTGGGCGATGAGGGCGAGCACGAGGTCCTTGGCGGTCGTCCCGGCCGGGAGATCGCCCTCGACGGTGACCGCCATGGTCTTGGGCCGAGGGAGCGGGAGGGTCTGGGTGGCGAGGACGTGCTCGACCTCGCTGGTGCCGATCCCGAAGGCGAGCGCGCCGAAGGCGCCGTGGGTGCTGGTGTGGCTGTCGCCGCAGACGATGGTCATGCCCGGTTGGGTGATCCCGAGCTGCGGCCCGATGACGTGCACGATGCCCTGGTCCTTGTCCCCCATGGGGTGCAGGCGGACGCCGAACTCGGCGCAGTTCTTGCGCAGGGTCTCGATCTGCGTGCGGCTCACCGGGTCGGCGATGGGGCCCATGAGCAGGTCGGTGGGGACGTTGTGGTCCTCGGTGGCGAGCGTCAGGTCCGGGCGACGGACCGGCCGGTCGGCGAGCCGGAGCCCGTCGAACGCCTGGGGGCTGGTGACCTCGTGGATGAGGTGGAGGTCGATGTAGAGCAGGTCCGGCTCGCCCTCGACGTGGCGGACGACGTGCTGCTCCCAGACCTTCTCGGCGAGCGTGCGGCCCATGACTGGCTCCCTCTCGGAACTTGCCTTCCCATATGTTGGGATGGTTGTATCGCTATGTGGAACAGCCTAGCGGAGTCGGCGTCTTGGACAAAGCGGTGCTCGTGCTCGACGCGGTAGGGAGCGGCGCTGACACCCTCGCGGCCCTGACGGAGCGCACCGGCCTGTCGCGCGCCACGACCCACCGGTTGGCCGTGGCCCTGGAGACTCATGGCTTCCTCGCCCGTTCCCCTGAGGGCCGGTGGGTGACCGGTCTCCGGCTGGCCGGGGGCCCCGTCGCTGACGACCTGGTCGAGCGGGCCGGGCCGGTGCTCGCCGGCCTCCGGGACGCGACGGGCGAGAGCGCCCAGCTCTACCGGCTGACCGGCGACCGCCGTACCTGCGTGGCTGCGGCCGACCTCGGCAGCGGACTGCGGGACACCGTCCCGGTCGGCGCAGCCCTCCCCATGACCGCCGGTTCGGCCGCGCAGGTGCTGGTGGCCTTCGGCACCGGCGAGGTCCCCGAGGGCGCGGCCTTCACCGAGCGCGCCCTCGCGGAGGTACGGCGTCGCGGCTGGGCGCACTCGGTCGCCGAGCGCGAGCAGGGGGTGGCCTCGGTCTCCGCGCCGGTCCGTCGGGGCGACCACGTCATCGGCGCGGTAAGCGTCTCCGGGCCCCTGGAGCGCATGGGGCGCCAACCGGGACGGCTGCACGCCGCCGCCGTGGTCGCGGCCGCGCGGGAGCTGTCCCGAGCGGAGTAGCGAGAGCGACTGCCGGCGTGCTGTGGCCGGCGTCGGCGTCCCGACCGGAGCGCTCCGGACCATCACGGCGCGGAAACAAGGATCTCGGGTGCGCGAGATGGATCTCATCTCAATATGGTGGACATGGCTCAGGGTACAAGACGGCATCAAAGGTTTTACAAAGCGGTTTTTACTGGCCGAGCTTATTTAAGGATGCACAAGATTTTGTGAGGACTTGCGACGCGTGTCAAAGGACTAATAACGTATCTAGACGAGATGAGATGCCCCAGAAGGGAATATTAGAAGTCGAGATATTCGATGTTTGGGGAGTAGATTTTATGGGACCGTTTCCATCATCCTATGGAAACAATTACATTTTAGTGGCTGTAGACTACGTATCTAAATGGGTAGAAGCCATAGCAACCCCAACCTGTGACGCGAACTCAGTAGCGAAGCTGTTTAAGAGAGTAATCTTTCCGAGATTTGGAGTGCCAAGAACAATCATAAGTGACAATGGATCTCACTTCAGGGAACGCAAATTCGAGTCAATGCTTAGGAAGTATGGTGTTCACCATAAACTCGCCTCACCTTACCATCCTCAGACGAATGGACAAGCGGAGATATCGAACAGAGAAATTAAGACTATTTTAGAGAAAACCGTTAGTCATTCTAGGAAGGATTGGGCGATTAGATTAGACGAAGCATTATGGGCATATAGGACAGCTTATAAGACACCCATAGGAATGTCCCCATATAGACTCATTTACGGAAAAACCTGTCACCTTCCTGTAGAACTAGAGTATAAGGCTCTATGGGCGATAAAGAAACTGAATTTCGACTGGAAGACAGCAGGGGAGAAGAGGATCCTACAGCTAAACGAGCTGGACGAGATTAGACTAAATTCTTATGAGAATTCAAGGATTTATAAGGAAAGAACTAAGAAGAGACACGATGAGATTATAAGGAACAGAACCTTCTCAAACGGTGATAGGGTTTTACTTTTCAACTCAAGGATGAGACTGTTTCCAGGGAAACTGAAGTCTAGATGGTCAGGACCATTTATAGTTAAAAGAGTATATGACGACGGACATGTAGAGCTAGCCAACAGTAAGGGCGAGGTATTTCGCTCTAATGCACATCTGATTAAGAAGTATTATGGAAGCGCTCAAGTCTTGTCAAGCGAGAGCTTCAGTCCCAACTGCGATGCGGATTAAAGGAAACATAGCTGGCGCCGCTTGAGAAGGGATCCTAGCAAAGGACTTCTCAAGTGTGATTCTAACGAAGAAATCGGCTACGTCCTTGCCAGGACGTAAATCTAGGCCAGTAA
>CAVXBV010000016.1:0-105016 GCA_963760125.1 uncultured Actinomycetota bacterium
CGGCGCGACGACCTCGAGCGGGTCGGATGCCAGCCACCTTCACCGTGGAGCCGACGACCACCCACGCCGTCACGGTGTGCCGGCCCGGAGCGGCGGAGATGCCGATCACGCCGTGCGCCTCACAGCTCTCGAGCACGGTCCGGACGAGGGCTCCGGTCTCGGGCAACGAGGGGCTGTCCAGGGCCAGCACGACCGTCGCGCCGGCCGGGCCCGCGACGCTCCAGCGGACCGACCCGAGCTGCCGGACCACCGTCTCGTCCAGGGCGAGGGCCGGCCGGTCGCACCCGCCGTCGACCGCCGGTCCGGTGCCGGGCAGCCCGTTCTGGCCCAGGGCGAACACCACCGCGAACACCGCGAACAGCGCCAGGACCTTCAGCGGCCGCAGGCTGCGCGGCGGCGGTTCCTCCGCGGTCAGCTGGTCGCGGACCGTGACCTCGTAGGCGTCCGGCTTGCTGAACTGGCCGCGGCGGCGCACTAGCTGCTGGCGGTGGGCGGCTCGGGCTCGCCCGCCTGCTGGTGCTCGCTCAGCCCGCCGGGTGCGTCCCCGGGCGTCGTGCCCGTGACCTCGGCGCCGACGTCCGGCGTACCGCCCGCCTGGGACAGCTGCGGGTTGTCCGCGCCGGCCGTGGCCTCGGGGGTGGCCTGCGCGGGCGCCGGTGCCGGGGCAGCAGCCTCGGCGAGCGGGGCGGCCGCCATCGCCGGGACCTTGGCCGCCATCGAGCGGGCCAGGATCTGCGACACGTCGAGCACCTGGACGTGCTCCTTGGCCTCGCCGGACTGCTGCTTGGCCGTCAGCGCGTCGCTCAGCATCGTGATGCAGAACGGGCAGGCGGTGCTGATGATGTCGGTGTCCAGCGACAGGGCCTCGTCGGTGCGCTCCACGTTGATGCGCTTGCCGATCTTCTCCTCCATCCACATGCGGGCACCGCCGGCGCCGCAGCAGAAGCCGCGCTCCTTGCAGCGGGGCATCTCGGTGGTGGACAGGCCCTTGATGGCGGCGAGGACCTCGCGCGGCGGCGTGTAGACCTGGTTGTGCCGGCCCAGGTAGCAGGGGTCGTGGTAGGTCACGGAGGCGTCGACCGGCGTGACCGGGGTGAGGTGGCCCTCCTCGACGAGCTTGCCGAGCAGCTGGGTGTGGTGGACGACCTCGTAGTCACCGCCGAGCTGGGGGTACTCGTTCTTGATGGTGTTGAAGCAGTGCGGGCAGGTCGCGACGATCTTGACGCCGCTCTCCCGCGGACGCGCCGACGCTGTTGAGCACCTCGACGTTCTGCTGGCCCAGCATCTGGAAGACGAACTCGTTGCCGAGCCGCCGGGCCGGGTCACCGGTGCAGGACTCCATCGAGCCGAGCACGGCGAACTCCACGCCGGCGATGTGCAGCAGCTCGGCGAACGCGCGGCTGACCTTCTTGCTGCGGTCCTCCAGGCCCCCGGCGCAGCCGACCCAGAACAGGTACTCGACCTCGTCCGGGATGGTGCCCTCGACGACCTTGACGTCGAAGGACAGCCCGTCCATCCAGTCCGTGCGGGAGCTGTTGTTCATGCCCCACGGGTTGCCCTTGTTCTCGAGGTTGCGCAGCATCACGCCGGCCTCGCTCGGGAACGCGCTCTCGATGAGCACCTGGTAGCGGCGCATGTCCAGGATGTGGTCGACGTGCTCGATGTCGACCGGGCACTGCTCGACGCACGCGCCGCACGTGGTGCAGGACCACAGCACGTCGGGGTCGATGACGCCGCCCTCGGCCTCGGTGCCGACCAGCGGGCGCTCGTACTGCTCCTTGTTGGAGCCCAGGATGCGGCCGAAGCCGTTCTCGGGGACCTCGTGGCCGTGGTGCTCCTGGTCCGCCACCGACGGCGCGGCCGCGAGGACCGCCGCCTGGGCGTCCGCGTCGCCGGCAAGCAGGTACGGCGCCTTCGCGAACAGGTGGTCGCGCAGGCCCATGATCAGCAGCTTCGGGCTCAGCGGCTTGCCGGTGTTCCACGCCGGGCACTGGCTCTGGCAGCGCCCGCACTCGGTGCAGGTGGCCATGTCGAGCATCGCGGACCAGGTGAAGTCCTCGACCTTGCCGACGCCGAACGTGTCGGTCTCCGGGTCGGCCTGCTCGAAGTCGAGCACCTTGCCGCCCGACATCATCGGCAGCAGGGCCCCCAGCGAGACGCCGTCCGGGTCGCGCTTGGTGCTGACGTTGATCGGCGCCAGGAAGATGTGCAGGTGCTTGCTGTAGACCACGATCACCAGGAAGCCGAAGATCACCGCGATCTGGGCCAGGATGAAGAACGTCTCCAGCACCTCGTTGGCGGTGTGCCCGAGCGGGTCCAGGGCGAGCGCGACGAGCTTGGACGTGAACGTCCACCAGACGTGGTCCTGGAACGGGAAGACCCCGGTGTTGATCTGCGGTCCGCGGTAGCCGAACAGCGTCACGGCGACCATCGAGATCATGAACAGCACCAGCCAGGCGGGGCCGGTGTGGCGAGCCGTAGAAGCGGCTGTTGCGCTCGATCTTCGCGGGGTCCTGCTTACGGCGGATCCAGGCGAACGTCGCGAGGCTGACCAGCAGCAGGGTGCCGATGAGGTCCTCGGCGAGGCCCACGATCCGCCAGTGGCCGATGATCGGCAGCGCGAACTCGGGGTCGAACAGCGCGCCGATCGCCTCGATGATCGTCAGCGTCAAGATGATGAAGGCCCAGAACGTCACGAAGTGCGCGATGCCCGGGGACGCTCCACTTGAGCAGGCGCTTCTGCCCGAAGACCTCGACGAACTGCAGGCCGATGCGCTTGTTGACGCCCTTGAGCCGGCCGGGGCTCGGCTGACCGCTGCTGATCAGGCGGAACAGGAACAGCATGCGGCGCCCGGCGACGGCCAGGCTCACACCGATGATCCCGAGTCCGACGACGAGCCGGATGATCTGGTCGGTCTCCAACGCACGTCCTCCACTCGTCGCAACGCGGTAAGGCCGGTCGCTTGCGGACCTGCCTCGCGGCACGCGCGAGCCTACGCGGACGGGCGCGCGAGGGCGCGCCGGGGTCGGGCCGGACTACTGGCGAGTAACCACGACGGGTACGGGGAGGGCAACGACGTCGTCGCTCCAGCCGCGCGCCACGTCCTCGGCGTGCCCGGACCGGCAGAAGCCGACCGCGACGCCGAGGGTGAGGGTCGACAGCACCAACCAGCTCAGGAC
Source organism: uncultured Actinomycetota bacterium (assembly GCA_963760125.1). Classification (GTDB taxonomy): domain Bacteria; phylum Actinomycetota; class Actinomycetes; order Mycobacteriales; family SCTD01; genus RYN-111. The sequence goes on from CAVXBV010000016.1 coordinate 3,181, forward strand.
GATGGTCACCAGCAGCACCATGGCCGGCCTCCTCGGGCCCGCGGGGCCCACGCGTCCAGTGTGCGCCGCACGCAGGCAGGAAGCGATCACCGGGGCGGGTGACACGCCGACCGGGTCAGAGGGGGGGCTACAGGACCGAGCGCAGCACCGCGGTGAGCCCGCGGACGACGTACAGGGTGAGCGGGCCGGCGAGCAGCAGGGCCACGAGCAGCGCCAGCCCGCGGACGACCCAGTTGGGTCCTCCCTGCCGGTTGCGCATGACGCTGAGCACCGGACGAGCCAAGCACAGCGGTGCGGGAACCGCTCCGCGACCGCGAGGGTGAGTCGGGAACACTCAACCCGGGTCGGCGGTTGTGACGGGTGTCGGCTAACCTGAGCCCAGCACGCTCAACCAGCCGCTCGACCCGCACCCCCCGATCAAAAAGGAGCACCACCCATGGCTCGTGCCGTCGGCATCGACCTCGGTACCACCAACAGCTGCGTCAGCGTCCTCGAGGGCGGTGAGCCGACCGTCATCGCGAACGCCGAGGGCTCCCGCACCACCCCGTCGATCGTTGCCTTCGCCAAGAACGGCGAGGTCCTCGTCGGCGAGGTCGCCAAGCGCCAGGCCGTCACCAACGTCGAGCGGACCATCCGCTCCGTCAAGCGCCACATGGGCACCGACTGGTCCCAGTCGATCGACGGCAAGGACTTCACGCCCCAGCAGATCAGCGCGTTCGTCCTGCAGAAGCTCAAGCGGGACGCCGAGTCCTACCTCGGCGAGCCCGTCGCGGACGCGGTCATCACCGTCCCGGCGTACTTCAGCGACGCGGAGCGCCAGGCGACCAAGGAGGCCGGGGAGATCGCGGGCCTGAACGTCCTGCGGATCGTCAACGAGCCCACCGCCGCCGCGCTGGCCTACGGCCTGGACAAGGGCGACAAGGAGCAGACCATCTTGGTGTTCGACCTCGGGGGCGGCACGTTCGACGTGTCCCTGCTCGAGATCGGCGACGGCGTCATCGAGGTCAAGGCGACCAGCGGGGACAACAAGCTCGGCGGCGACGACTGGGACAACCTGCTCGTCGACCACCTGGTCAAGCAGTTCAGCAACCAGAACGGCATCGACCTGTCCAAGGACAAGATGGCGATGCAGCGCCTGCGCGAGGCGTCGGAGAAGGCCAAGATCGAGCTCTCGTCCAGCCAGGCGACCTCGATCAACCTGCCCTACATCACGGCCGGCGCCGACGGCCCGCTCCACCTCGACGTGTCCATGACGCGGGCGGAGTTCCAGAAGCTCACCCAGCCGCTGCTCGACCGCTGCAAGAGCCCCTTCCAGCAGGCCATCAAGGACGCCGGCATCGGGGTCAACGCCATCGACCACGTCGTGCTCGTGGGTGGTTCGACGCGCATGCCCGCCGTGACCGACCTGGTCAAGGAGCTCACCGGCGGCCGCGAGCCCAACAAGGGCGTCAACCCCGACGAGGTCGTCGCCATCGGCGCCGCCCTGCAGGCCGGTGTCCTCAAGGGTGAGGTCAAGGACGTCCTGCTGCTCGACGTCACCCCGCTGTCCCTCGGCATCGAGACCAAGGGCGGCATCATGACCAAGCTCATCGAGCGCAACACGACGATCCCGACCAAGCGGTCCGAGGTGTTCACCACCGCCGACGACAACCAGCCGTCGGTGCAGATCCAGGTGTACCAGGGCGAGCGAGAGATGGCGGCGTACAACAAGCGCCTCGGGATGTTCGAGCTCAGCGACCTGCCGCCGGCCCCCCGGGGCGTGCCGCAGATCGAGGTCGTCTTCGACATCGACGCCAACGGCATCGTCCACGTGTCCGCCAAGGACCTCGGTACGGGCAAGGAGCAGTCGATGACCATCACCGGCGGCTCGGCCCTGCCCAAGGAGGACATCGAGCGGATGATGAAGGAGGCCGAGGAGTACGCCGACGAGGACGCCAAGCGCAAGGAGGAGGCCGAGACCCGCAACCAGGCCGAGGCGCTCGTCCACCAGACGCAGAAGTTCCTCGCCGAGAACGGCGACAAGCTGCCGGCGGAGGGCAAGGAGGGCGTCGAGGCGGCGCTCACCGACCTGCAGGGCGTGCTCGGCGGCAGCGACATCGCCGTGATCCGCGAGAAGAGCGAGGTGCTCGCGAAGCTGAGCCAGGAGCTCGGTGGGGCGCTCTACGCGCAGCAGGCCGCGTCTGCTGAGGGCACCGAGGACGGTTCGCCGGACTCCGCCGACGAGGGTGTCGTCGACGCGGAGATCGTGGACGAGGACAAGTGACCTCCGGCCACACCGAGCCCGAGACCGCGTTCGACCCGGAGCACGTCGTGATCCGCGACAAGCGCCGGCTCGACCCGGAGAGCGGAGAGGTCCGGACCCCGGAGCCTGTGCTCGAAGGCGAGATCGAGGACGAGGTCGAGGCCGCGGTGACCGAGCCGGTGGTCCCGGACGCCGATCCGGTCGCTGAGCTGACGCTGGACCTCCAGCGGATCTCGGCGGAGTACGCCAACTACCGCAAGCGGGTCGAGCGCGACCGCGTCGCGATGGTCGAGGTGGCGACGGCCGGGGTCCTGGAGGCCCTGCTGCCGCTGCTCGACAACGTGGAGCTGGCGCGTCAGCACGGGGACCTCGACGGTGCCTTCAAGGGCGTCGGCGAGGGCCTCGAGCAGGTCGGCGAGCGGTTCGGCCTGGAGCGTCTCGGCGCGAAGGGCGAGCCGTTCGACCCGGCAGTGCACCACGCGCTGGTGCAGGCGGCCCCCGACGACTCCGCCACCGAGGCGAGGGTCGCTGAGGTCCTCCAGCCGGGCTGGCGCCTGCGCTCCGGTCGGGTTCTGCGCCCTGCCGGGGTTGCCGTCAGCGAGCCCGGGTCGCCGGCGGACGCTGTACCCCCGCCGGCGCCGACGCCCGACCAGGACTGAGAGGAGGGACGCCGATGAGTGCGCGTGACTACGCCGAGAAGGACTACTACGCCGCTCTCGGCGTCCCCAAGGACGCCCCGACGGCCGACATCAAGAGGGCCTACCGGCGGCTGGCCTCCGAGCACCACCCGGACCGCAACCCCGAGGGCGCCGAGCGGTTCAAGGAGATCAGCGAGGCGTGGGACGTCCTGTCCGACGACGCCAAGCGCCGGGAGTACGACGACGCCCGCACGCTGTTCGCCAACGGCGGCGGGCGCCGGATGCCTGGGGGCGCTGGCGGTTTCGACGCCAGCGACCTGTTCGGCCAAGGCGGGGGTGGCTTCTCCGACGTGTTCGGCGGCCTGTTCGGTGGCCGGCGGCAGCCGCCGCGCCGGGGGGCCGACCTCGAGACGTCGGTGACCCTGTCGTTCGTCGACGCCGTCCGCGGCGCGACCGTGCCCTTGCGGCTGTCAACCACCGGCGCCTGCTCGACGTGCCGGGGCAGCGGCGCGGCTCCGGGGACCACGCCCGAGACCTGCCCGCTGTGCCGGGGCCAGGGCGTCGTGTCGCGCAACCAGGGGTCGTTCTCCTTCGCCGAGCCGTGCACCCGCTGCCGGGGGACGGGCTCGGTCGTCCAGACGCCGTGCCCCACCTGCCACGGCCACGGGCCGGGAGAAGCGCGAGCGGACGCTGACCGTCCGGATCCCGGCCGGGGTCGAGACGGGCCAGAAGATCCGGCTCAAGGGCAAGGGGGCACCGGGCGAGCGCGGCGCACCGGCGGGTGACCTGATGGTCGTCGTGACGGTCACCCCGCACGCGGTGTTCGGCCGCAAGGGCGCCCACCTCACCCTGGACGTCCCGGTGACGTACGCCGAGGCGGCCCTGGGTGCCCAGGTGTCGGTGCCCACGCCGGACGGCCCGGTCACCCTGCGCCTCCCCGCCGGCACGACGTCGGGGCGGACGTTCCGCGTGAAGGGTCAGGGGGTCCCGGGCAAGGGCGACCTGCTCGTCACCGTGGAGGTCGCCGTCCCCAAGGAGATGTCGGAGGAGGAGCGGGAGGCGCTGGAGGCCTACGCCAAGATCGCCGACAGCGACCCGCGTGAGCACTTGAAGAAGGTGACCCTCTGATGGGCGAGCAGGTCTTCGTCATCTCGGTCGCCGCCCAGCTCGCCGGGATGCACCCGCAGACGCTCCGCCAGTACGACCGCCTCGGGCTGGTGACGCCGGAGCGCACCGGCGGCGGCGGGCGGCGCTACTCCGCCCGTGACGTCGACCTGCTGCGCGAGGTGCAGCGGCTGTCGCAGGAGGAGGGCGTCAACCTCGCCGGCATCAAGCGGATCATCGAGCTCGAGAACCAGGTCACGGCGCTGCAGCAGCGGGTGGCCGAGCTCGCCCACGAGCTCGACGTCACGGTCGCCGCGGTCGCGACGGCGCAGGAGACGGTCGTGGCATCGCTGCGTCGCGACCTCGTCCCGGTCCGCCGGTCAGCGCTCGTGGTCTGGGAGCCGACTTCCCGCTGATCTACGGCAGATGTGGGGGGTCGGCGTACTCCACCTGCGCGATCCCTGCCCGCTCCCCGCGAGCCACCCTGCGGCGAGCGCGCCGCGGGGTGCGCCACGGAGGGGGAGTCATGAGCATGCGCAACGCCCGTCGTATCGGCACCGTCGCCCTGTGCGCCACAGCCCTGTGGCTGCCGGCGATGCCGCCGGCCGAGGCCGCGTCGGCGGTCACCACGGTGGCCGATCACCTGGCGGGGCCGCTGCAGGTCGAGGTCGGACCCAACGGCTCGATCTACGTGGCCGAGGCGTTCGCCGGTCAGGTCACCGAGATCGACAAGAAGGGCCGCCGCTCCGTGCTGGCCGGTGGCCTCGGCGACTTCACGCCGGGCATCGGCGTGCACGGAGGCAGCGTCTTCATGACGCTCAGCAGCGAGCCGCACGAGGGCAATCCGTACGGCGGCGCGACGCTGGTCCGCATCTCCCAGGGAGGTCAGGTGCGCCAGCTGGCCGACCTGCTTGCCTACGAGCTCGCCGTCAACCCGGACGGGCAGGCGCACTTCGACGAGAACGGCGAGCCGCACGACTCCCTCACCAACCCCTACGACGTGCTCGCCCTCCCGGGACGGGTGCTCATCGCTGATGCGGGGGGCAACGCGATCAACCAGGTGTCGTCGAACGGCACGGTCAGCACCCTGACCCGTCTCCCGGTCAGCACCGCGGGCGACTGCGCGCAGGCCCCGAACAACACGCCCTCAGGGGTCGGCTGCGACCCGGTTCCGACAGGGATCGTGCTCGGACCGGACGGGCTGCTGTACGTCTCCGGACTCGGGGCCGAGGTGGAGGGCCACGTCTGGCAGATCCACCCGGAGTCCGGGCAGATCCTGCGGACCTGGTCGAACCTGCCGCCGCTCACCGGGATCGCGTCGGCGCCGGACGGCACGCTCTACGTGTCCTCGCTGTTCAGCGACCAGGTGCTGCGCCTCGACGCCCGCACGCGCGCGGTGAGCGGCACGCTGGACCTGCCGACGCCCACCGGACTGACCTGGGCCGACGGCGCGCTCTACGCCACGAGCGGCTTCACGGGAAGCCTGTTCCGCGTCCAGCCCCGGGCCTTCATCTGATGCGTCGCGGCGACGGAGGCGTACCCGCCGGAGCTCCTGGTCGTTGTGGAGAACGACGGCGCCTGCGAGGCTGCCGTGTCCCAGATCGTGGAGGTTCGTCCCGTGCGCCTTCGTCCGCTGCTCGTCGTCGGTGCGTTGACGGCCGCTGTCCTGACCCCCGTGGCGCTCGCCGGACAGGTGCGCGTTGATCCGCGGCTGACCCTCAGCACCGCGACGACGAAGGACACCGGCGCGCCGCTGCGGGACCTGGTCACGGCGTGGGCGCCGACCCCGGGCAAGGTCGTGAGCGAGGCCGGTCGGCGCGCGACGCCGTACACGAAGGGGCTCATCGACCCGGTCCAGCAGAAGGCGACCCCTCTTGCCGCCCGCGCCAAGGTGGTTCACAACTACGCCGGCCTGGGCAACGGGTTCGACGCGACGTACGCCCCCGAGGCGATCCCGCCGGACACGGTCGGCGGGGTGGGTCGGACGCAGTACCTGCAGTGGGTCAACAGCTCGTTCGCGATCCTCGACAAGGCCACCGGCGCGCACGTCCTCGGCCCCGCTCCCGGCAACACGCTGTGGAAGGGGTTCGGCGGGCCCTGCGAGAAGAACAACGACGGCGACCCGGTCGTCAACTACGACAAGCAGGCCGACCGCTGGGTGCTGCAGCAGTTCGTCGCCACCAAGCCCTACATGGAGTGCCTCGCGGTCAGCACCACGCCGGACGCGACCGGGTCCTACCACCGGTACGCCTTCGGTCTGCCGGCGTTCGGCGACTACCCCAAGGCGGGGGTCTGGTCGAACGCCTACGTCAACACCTACAACATGTTCAGCGGGGAGAGCGGCACCAAGGTCTGCGCACTCGAGCGGGCGAAGATGCTCGTCGGCAAGCCCGCGCGGCAGGCCTGCGTGCAGCTGAAGGCGAGCGACCCGCTGCTGCTCCCGGCCGACATCGACGGAACGCGCTTCCCGGCGATGACCGCTGACGCGCCGCTGCTCGGCCTGGGGACCAACAGCCTGAAGATGTACGCCTTGCACGTCGACTGGGCGGACCCGACGCGGACGACGCTGAGCGCGCCGACCACCCTGCCGGTCGCGGCCTTCAACCCGGCGTGCGGCCTGCTGTACCAGGTCGCCGCCCGCAACGCGGCGCCGTGCGCTCCGCAGCCGGTGACGGGGGTCGCCGGGCAGTTCGCGCTCGCCGGCCTCGACGTGCTCTCGGACCGGCCGATGTTCCGCCTCGCCTGGCGCGCCTTCGCCGACGGGCACGAGGCGATGGTCGTGACCCACGCGGTCGACGCGCAGCCCACGGCGGCCGCCGCCCTGCGCTGGTACGAGCTGCGCCGGAAGGGCTCGGCCGCGTGGGCGGTCGGCCAGCAGGGCACCTACCTGCCCGACGGCGACAGCCGGTGGATCGCCTCCGCGGCCATGGACAAGCTCGGCGGGATCGCCATCGGCTACAGCGTCTCCGGTCCCACGCTGACCTTCCCGTCGATCCGGGTGGCCGGCCGGCTGGCCGGTGACCCCGCCGGTCAGCTGTCGGCGGAGACCAGCATCGTGGCGGGGCTCGGCGAGCAGGCGACCGCGTCGAACGTCGCGCGATGGGGTGACTACAGCGCCATGCAGGTCGACCCGGTCGACGACTGCACGCTCTGGTACACGACGGAGTACATGAACACGGTCGGCGTCTTCGACTGGAGCAGCCGCATCGCGGCGGTGCGCCTTCCCGGCTGCTGACCGGGGCGAGCGGGCGAGTACGGTGCCGTCGCCAAGGGGGTGGCCATGAGCAAGAGCGTGCTGGTGCGACTGGTCGCGGCGATCGTGGCCGTGGGTCTCGTCGCGCTGACCGTCGGGGCGCTGGTGTCGAGTGGCCCGGTCGAGCGCGCGCCGGGGCTCGCGGCGGACGTCGCGCGCTCTGACGCTGCCTACCAGCTGGCGACCTCGTCGTTCGTCGAGCGGGCGCAGGGACTCAAGGAGGCCGATGTCCGCACCACCCTGAGCCTCTACGACCTCATGCAGCAGGCGGCGGCGCGAGCGCAGGGCGAGGTCGACGGGTGGCCGTCGGTCGCCGAGACCGCGGGACCGACCGAACGGATGAGCAAGGCGCTGCGCGTCCAGCAGCTCGCCTTGACCCGCGCCGTCGACGCCACGCGCAACGGCGATCCTCAGGGCGCGGAGGCCGCGTCCCGGGAGTTCCAGGTGGCGGTTCTCGCGTACCGCGCTGCCCGTCAGTCCCTCCAGTCCGCCCTGTCGCAGTGCGCCTCCCGCTGCCGGTAGGCGCCCGACCTGCGCCGAATGCCGCATTTGACGCACCCGACCGGCCCAGCGTTGACAGGTCCGGGTGGCGGGGCGATCCTCCCGGGCGGGCCAGGGGAACCGAACCATCGGTGGGGGCCCAGGGGGCTGGGGCATGCGCACACGTCTTGTCGGTGGGATCCTGCTCGGACTGGCGGCGATCGGTGGTGGGTCGACCTACCTCGCCGGCGCCGGGTACGCCTCGGACGCGAACGCCGTCCCGATCGCCGCGGGGCTGCAGAGCTTCTCGTCGGCGCTGACCGGGCTCGAGGGCATCGGGGCGCTCGCCCCGACCGTCCCGTTCTCCTCCCTGGCGCCGACCGGAGCGAACGGTGTCGACCTCGGCAATGCCGTCCGCGCTGGGCTCCGGGACCGGCTCGCTGCTCGCCTCGCAGGCACCGGTTTCGACACGCTCGAGTCCCTCGAGAGCTTCCTGAACGACCCCGACGGCGCGAACGGCGACAGCAACGACGGCACGTACGGCGGAGTGCTGGTCGATATCCAGGGCACGGTCGCGTCGACCGGTGCAGGGCAGTACGCCATCACCCTCGGCGTGCACCTCGCGCGCGGTGGGACGACCCCGCTGTCCCTGCCGCTGACCGGACTCAACGCCAGCGGCGGCGCGCTGACCAAGGACCTCGCACTCGATGCGACGCTGGCCTTTGGCTACGACAGCACCCGACCGGTCGACGACCGGCTCGCGCTGCTGACTGCCTCGCCCCAGGCGCTCTCTGTCCGCGCCGACCTGGACCTCGGGCCTACGCCGTACGACGTCGAGCTCGGCATCACCCGGGTTTCGGTGTCCGGGACGGCAGACATCGGCACGACGTTCGGTGCAGCCCTGGTCGACCCGACGCCCGACGGCCGCCTCACCCAGGACGACTGGCAGTCCGCGGCGGCCCTGGACCTGTTCCAGGTGACCCCGGGCGCCTCGCACGCCACGCTGGCGCTGAGCCTGTCCAGCGACATCCCCGGCACGCCCGCCGGCAGCATCGCCCTCGACGACCAGGACCTCAGCAACGGGGTCGCGACGCCGACGGTGACGCTCGGCAGCCTGGACGCGTTCCGGTCCATGACGCCGCTCGACCTGCTGGGAGGCCTGGCGAACGTCGCGGGCGCCCTCGACGCCCTGCAGCTGTCCGGGCCGGCGGACCTGAAGCTGCCCCTGCTCAAGGACCGACTGTCCGAGCTGGTCGCCGTCAACCAGCGGCTCAAGGACTTCTTCGTGAGCACCGGTCTGTCCGACGTGGCCACGCCGCTGACGATCGGTCCCGGTCCGGGGACCTCGGCGGCGACGTACGCCGCGGCGCTGGCCGGTGCCGACACCGTGCAGGAGCTGCGTGGACCGCTCGCGTTGGCCCTCGGGGTCCCGCTCAACCTGCTCGGCTTCGCCTTCGACCCGGGCACTCGCCGGCTGTCCCTCACACTCGCCAAGAGCGAGTCGCTGACCCCCGTGACCGCCGCCGTCGACCTCGCCAACCAGCTCGAGCGCCTCGGCGTGGTCGGGGTCGAGGACGCCGCCTCGGCGGTCACCATCACGCCCTCGGTCGCGCTCGACCTGGGCTTGAGCATCGACCTCACGACCCCTGGCCCTGGACAGAGCGTCCTGGACCGCTTTGCCCTCGAGACCAGTGGCGTGGAGCTGGCAGTCGACGCGCCGGTGAGCGCAAACCTCGACCTGGTGGGCCGCATCGGGTTCCTCGGCCTCGGACTCGCTGACAGCAGCCCGGGGTCGGTGCCGCTCCTGGCCCGCAAGACCGCCTCCGCCCCGATGCTGAGCGTCGACCTCGACGGTGGCGCGGACGGCCTGATGACCCTGAACGAGCTGTTCGCCCTCGTGTCCGCGGGGGGGAGCTACAGCGGAGCCGCCGGGTCGATCATCTCGACCGTGAACGCCGCGGTCCCGGCGTTCGACCTCGTCGCGACGGCCCGGGCGAGCGGCGCGGACCTGGCCTCCGGCACGCTGCACGTGGTGTGGCCGGACGTCACGGTCGGAGCGCCGACGGTGACGGCCGCCGGTGACTTCACCGCCGACCTGCTGCGCTTCGACTTCGACCACGCCAACCCGCAGGCGCTGTTCGCGCAGGTGACGGCGGCGCTCACCACCTTCGCCAACGCCGTCGACGCCCTGTCCGAGCAGGCTGCTGGGGAGATCCTGGCCCGGGACCTGCCGTTCGCCGGCCAGAGCTTCGACGACCTCGTCAACAAGCTCAGCGTCGTCAGCACGAAGGTCAATGAGCTCATCGCCGACCCGCCCGGCACCGTGCAGGTGCTGGAGACGCGGCTCGAGGAGTCCCTCGGCGAGGCCCTCGGCATCCCCGTGGCCCAGCGGTCAGCCCTGCTCGGGCTCACCCTGTCCGACAGCGGACCGACGTCCCTGCTGTTCGACCTGTCCTACGGCCTGTGCTCGGCCGCGGGGGCCGGCTGCACAAAGGTGACCGGCCCCCTGTCGCTGCCGTTCACCTTCGACCTCGGACCGAGCACCGGCGGCATCGTCGGTGTCGACGGGGACGGGGAGGTCGCTCTCAACTACCGGGCTCTCGCGTCGCTGGACTTCGGGATCGAGCTCCCAGCCGTGACGGCCGGCACGACCAACGGGTCGTTGCCCACCGCCTCCGGCACGCCGAACGCGTTCGTCCTCGACACCAGCACCGCGTCGCTCACCGCCGACCTGGCGGCCGGCGGCACCCTGACCGCGCACGTCGGTCCGCTCGAGCTGTCACTGGGCAAGGCCGCCGAGCCGGTGCAGGCAAAGCTGGCCACCGGGATCTCCCTGAAGAACGACGTCGGCTCGCCCGGTGCCACGCGGATCCCGATCGGCAGCCCGGCCTTCACCAGCTTCATCAGTGGGCTCGTCCCGACCGACATCGGCCCTGCCGACGCGGACCGGGTGACCTGCGGGCCGCCCGTGGGTGGGCCGTACGACGCCTGCGCGCGCGTCCCCGTCTACGACGGCAGCGACCTGCTCGGCATCATCACGCTCACCTGGAACGACCTCACCCAGCTGTCCGGTGCAGACGGTCCGCAGATCGCCGGGGCCGCCGAGGTCTTCGCCGCGCTGCTCGGGCGCGGGTTGGACTTCAGCAGCGTGCTGGAGGGCATGCAGCACGTGCTCGCGCTCGTGCAGGACACCCTCAAGGGCTCGTCGTACGGCGCCAAGCTGCCCATCATCGGCGACGCCCTGGACGCGGGCGCGGACATCGCCAACACCCTCGACACCCTGGTGCAGCAGCTCGACGACCTGACCGCCGAGGTCGAGGGGCTCACCTCACCCGCCGCCGTCAAGACCGCGATCCAGCAGTTCTTCCTGGACGCCCTCGGCCCGCCGGGACTGCTCACCAACCGACCTGGGACCCCTGCGGGGCCGGACCTCGAGGACGTCGTCGTGAACGTCCTCTGCGACGACGGCCTCGCCTCGGGTGGCGACGGTGTCGACGGCGAGCACCCGTGCTCAGCGGCCAATGATGCCCTCCACCTGTCGGACGTGCAGATCGGGTTCGCCATGGGCCAGGTCGGCGCGACCGGCACGCCGGTCGACTTCGACCTCGGCATCCCTGGCCTGCGGATCGAGATGACCGACGACCCGGCCGTCACCACCGATGACCTCACCGCGTCGGCGAGCTGGCAGCTCGACCTCTCCTTCGGTCTGTCGGTGAAGGACGGCTTCTACCTGCGCACCGACAACCCGTTCAACATCCCGGGGACGCCGACCGCTGAGCTGGACCTCGCCGCCGGTCTCGAGCTGCCGGACCACCTCAAGGGCGACATCGTCTTCCTGCCGTTCAGCCTGACCGACCGGACCAACCCGACACTTGCCAGTGACCCCAAGGACCTCAACCTGACCCTTGCCGCGGACGTCAAGGGCGGCGGCACCCGGCACCGACTGGCGCTGACGGACCTGCTCGGCGGGATCGACCCGGCCAACGACGCCGCCGTCGGCATCGCGCTGGGCGGCGACGTGAACCTGGACTTCCACTTCGAGACCGGACCACTGGGCACCGAGGACTCCAGCGTGCCGAAGTTCGTCGCGAACTTCCTGCTCGACTGGACCTTCGGCGCCAGCACCCTGGACGGCGCCACCGGTGACCTGACCATCGCGTTCAACGACGTGGGGATCGACCTCGGGTCGCTGCTGGGCGACTTCCTCAAGCCGATCCTCAAGGAGGCCGGACGGATCACCAAGCCGCTCCAGCCCGTTGTCGACCTCGTCACCGCGCCCATCCCCGGCCTCACCGACGCCGCGGCTGCCGTGGGTTGCCCGCTGAGCCTGCCCTTCCCGGAGATCATCGCCGACGTCAACCTCTGCACCCTGTCGCTGCTCGACGTCTATGAGAAGCAGTCCGGGACCGACGTCACCCTCATCCGTCAGATCATCGGGCTCATCACCTTCATCAACGGCGTCAACTCTGCTGGTGGCCAGCCGGTCCTCACCCTCGGCAGCTTCCACGTCAAGCCGCAGGCAGCCCTGGCCGGTCCGGTCACCGGCGCCAACGCGAGCTCGCTGCTCGACACGGCCAGCTTCGTCGCGGCCAGCCTTCCCAAGCCGCTCGCCAACCTCGCGGGCGCGGTGAAGAACGTCGTCGCCAACGCCACGAAGCAGCCGGGCGACAAGGGCGGGTTCAGCTTCCCCGCGTTCGACGACCCGAGCCGGCTGTTCCAGATGCTGCTCGGTCAGGACGTCACGCTCATCACCTGGGACGCCGGATCGCTCGAGGCATCCGTCACGCTGCCGCTGGAGATCGGTCCGCCGATCGGGCCGCTGCCGATCTCCCTGGGCATCACCCTTCAGCTCGGCGTCCGTGGCCACTTCGCGGTGGGCTACGACACCCGCGGGATCCGCCAGGCCGTGGAGCGGCTCACCAACGACGACCCCAACGACGACGGGTTCCTCGACACGATCGGGACCCTGTTCGCCGGCATCGGGATCGATGACCGGTTGCGCGTCAACGGGGAGCCGACCGGCGAGGACGTCCCGGAGATCACGCTGTTCGGCAGTGTGACGGCCAAGGCAGCCCTGGACCTGCTGCTCGTCGAGGCAGGAGTGCGCGGTGGCGTCAAGGCCACGCTCAACGCCAACCTGCACGACGGTGGCTTCGGGCCGGCCAATCACACCGACCCGGCTGACCGGTTCTCCCACCACCCCGAGAACCTCGACGGTGTCCTGCGACTGGACGAGATCGCCTCCGGCCTGGGCAACCCGCTGTGCCTGTTCGACTACGACGGGAAGATCACCGCCTTCCTCGAGGCCTACATCGACTACACCTTGGACGAGGAGACCTTCACCATCGTCGGACCGGTGACGCTCTACGACTTCAGCGAGGTCCTCAACCAGGCCTGCAACACCGAGCCGGTGCTGGCCCACGTGACCTCAGGTGGCGACCTCGTCCTGCACGCCGGGGCCTTTGCCGACCTGCGCAAGTTCCAGGAAGGCGAGGAGAAGGAGCGCTTCCTCGTCCGTCAGCTGAACGCCGCGGGGACCTCCTTCTCCGTCACGGCGTTCGGCTACACCCAGGACTACACCGGGGTCACCGGCATCGTCTTCGGTGACGGCGGGACCGGGGACGACACGATCACCCTGGAGCCGGGCGCGATCACCAGCCTGGGAGCGCCGCCGCCGGCGAGCGGCCCGCCCGGCAACACGATCAACAGCACGGTGATCCCCTTCACCAAGAGCGCGCGGCTGTGCGGTGGACCGGGCAACGACATCCTGAGCTCCGGTAGTGGGAACGACACCCTGGTCGGTGACGGGGTGGCGAACAAGACCGCGCTCACCTGCTCGACCGGGGAGAGCAGCACCGACGGGATCGACGACATCACGGCCGGCGGCGGCACTGACACGGTGTGGGGCAACGGCGGGGCCGACAAGCTCAAGGGCGGGGATGGTGCCGACACGATCGACGGCGGCACCGGCAACGACCTGGTCATGGGTGGCCCAGGACTCAACGACCTCGGCGACACCCTGCGCGGCGGGCCCGACGATGCCGGAGGCAAGCCGGACGCCGACACCATCCTCGGTGGTGACGGCGCCGACCAGGTCGACGGTGGCGCCGACAAGGACACCATCGAGGGCGACGCCGGTGCGGACGGGCTCCGCGGCGGACCGGGCAACGACACCATCCAGGGTCGTGCGGGCGATGACGTCATCGACGGGCAGGGTGACGACGATGTCCTGTACGGCGGCGACGGCGACGACACCATTACCGGCGGTTCGGGAGATGACGACCTGCTCGGGGAGCTCGGTGACGACACGCTCAGCGGCGGGTCCGGGCGTGACGACCTCATCGGTGGTCGCGACAACACCGGCGTGCCGGGCGACACCTCCTTCGGCGACACGCTCAACGGTGACGCCGGGATCGACTACCTGCTCGGGGACGAAGGCACCATCACCCGTCCGGCAGGCTCCGACAACGGCAGCATCACCTGCCTGGGCACCTTCGCCGGGGACGACCGCCTGAACGGTGGGAACGACGGCGACACCCTGCTGGGCTGTGCCGGCAAGGACCTTATGCACGGCAACGCCGGTCCGGACGTGATGCACGGCAGCGACGGCGATGACGCGATGTTCGGCGACGACGGTCCCGACCAGATGTTCGGTGACGCGGGCATCGACACGATGTCCGGTGGGGCAGGGGACGACCGTCCGATGCGTGGTGGTTCCGGCGACGACGTCATGACCGGTGACGCCGGACAGGACGAGATGTTCGGCGACAGCGGCAAGGACGTCATGAGGGGCAACGCCGACAGCCGACACGATGCGCGGTGGCAGCGAGGACGACGACATGGAGGGCAACGGCGCGGCCGACACGATGTACGGCGACGCCGGCGCCGACCTGATGATCGGTGGCACGTCGACGGCAGGGCAGGCGGACGCCGGGGACATCATGTTCGGCGGTCTGGGCGACGACGTGATCGTCGGTGACAACGGCACGTCGACGACGCTGTTCGACCTGGACAGCAGCAACGCGAGCCTGGGTGGCAAGGACGTCATCGACGCCGGCCCGCAGAACGACCGGGCCTACGGCGGCCTTGACGACGACCTCATCTACGGCGGCGACGGCCAGGACGTCCTCGAGGGCAACAACGCCACCGACACGATCGACGGTCAAGGCGGCGCGGACAACATCCTCGGTGGGACGAGCCAGCGGACCTCGGGCGGCGCGAGCTACCCGGACGCCGGTGACGTGCTGTCGGGCGGTGCGTCCGACGACGTGATCCTGGGTGACAACGGCCAGATCACCCGCGCGGCGGACGGGAGTGGCTCCCCCGTGACTCAGGGCCGCAGCCTGACCTTCGAGCGGACCATCGTGCTCCACGACCTGGGCTACTCCCCGCTGGCGACCAAGGCCGGCCCGGACCTGATCCATGGCGACGACGGCTCCGACGTGCTGCTCGGACAGGGCGACGTCGACGAGGTCCACGGTGACGCTGGTGACGACTTCGTCTCCGGCGGCCAGGCCGGCGACACGCTGTGGGGCGAGACCGGTCAGGACGACCTGCTGGGCGGGAGCTACGAGCTCGACGGGCCCGAGGCCGGGCAGAGCACCCGTGGCCAGCTCGACAGCGGCGACACGATGTACGGCGGCCCGGACGGCGACGTCCTGCTCGGTGACAACGGCAGCATCCTGCGCGGTGAGCCGGTGAAGAGCGACATCACCAAGGGCCGAGGGATCATCGAGCGCACGGTGACCCTGCTGGACCTCGCGGACACGCCGGCCGCCGGGACGTCGGGCAACGACCTGATGCTCGGCGAGGATGGCCCCGACGTGCTTCTGGGCCAGAGCGGCACCGACCGGATCCTTGGTGGCGGTGACCGTGACGTCGCCGAGGGTGGTCCGGACAGCGACTGGATCGAGGGCAACGACGGCCGGGACGACCTGGTCGGGGGCTCGTCGATCCTCCGCACGGGCAGCTCGGGACGGACGGCAACCGGGCTCAAGGACAGACATCGACGTCCTCTGGGGCGGCGCGGGCGACGACCTCCTGCTCGGGGACAACGCCGTCGTGAACCGGTCGGGTGAGCCGCACGAGCTGACCCGGCGCCTGGGAACGGCACCCGTCGGCACGCTGACCGACGGTCGCTTCCTGCGGCTGCTGGACCTCGGCGGCGAGATCGGGAGCTCCGGGACGCGCGTGACGCCGACCGGCCGGTTCGGCGGTGACTACCTGTCAGGGCAGGGTGGTGTGGACGTCCTGCTCGGCCAGGACGGCGGGGACACGATCTCCGGTGGCAGCGCTGACGACTACGCCGAGGGCCAAGGCGGCGACGACGCCCTCTGGGGTGACCAGCAGCTCGTCGTTCCTGTCCTTCCTGGCGTCAGCTGGCCGGGCGCTCCGAGCGCCGACTGGGCGGCCGATCCCGGTGCCGCCGGCCAGGACGACCTGATCGGTGGCTCCTCCGAGCCCGGCTTCCGGGACGGGGTCGACACGATCCATGGTGACGCGGAGAGCGACTTCATCCTCGGGGACAACGGCACAGCGGTGCGTGACATCACCGGGTCGCCAGGGGCCCTTCTCGACCGGGTGTACTCCCTTCGGTACGCCGGGCCCGCGCCCTCGAACGCGAAGGTCCGTCTGGCGGACTCCGACTTCCCGTCTTCGCGGTTCTGCAGCGCGGACCTGATCGCGTGCGAGCCGTCCGGGGCCTCCGGTGGTGACGTGCTGTTCGGTGAGGGCGGCGACGATGTCGTCTACGGCCAGGACGGCAACGACACGATCCGCGGCGGCGACGGGGACGACGACCTCTACGGCGAACTGGGCAACGACCTGCTGTTCGGTGAGGCCGGGGACGACGCGATCCTCGGTGACCGTGGCGGCATCCGCGATCGCTACGAGGACGGCTCGCGGACGTTCTTCCAGTCCGTCACGCAGGTGCCCAAGGTGCAGTACACCGGCTTCGCGGCCGGGACGGTGACGCGCATCGTCGATCTGCTGCACGACGTCAACGGGGACGCCTTCGTCGGTGCCGGCAGCGGCAGCAAGATGCCGCACAACGGCCTCGAGGAGGGCGGGGACGACCGCATCCGCGGCGGCCTGGACCGCGACGTCATCCACGCCGGCTTCGGTGACGACCTCGCCAACGGCGACAGCGGCGGCGACACGGTCTTCGGGGACGACGGCGCCGACGTGCTCTGGGGTGGAAAGGGCTGCGACGCAGCGGACCCGGAGGCGACCAGGCCCTACTGCTACGTGAACGGCGTCTTCGACCCGGCGCCACACCTGGCGAACGGGGAGACCGACCCGCGGGTGACGGATTACCTGTTCGGCGGGACAGGCGGGACCTCCGCCGAGTCGGTCGATCAGGCGCTGGGCTCGGACATCCTCGACTGGCGGCCGCGCGGCTCCTACCCGGCGAACTGCGCCGCAGGGGCGTGGCCGCGAGACGTGATCGTGGGCAAGAAGTCGACCGACTCCGTCGACCCGTGCCGCTGGTTCGAGATGACCGACCTCACGCCCGCGTTCGCGCCGTCGGCCGGTCAGCACCACCAGGGTGTGGACTGGCAGTACGGCGGGTGGGACCGCGACGTCCTCCAAGCCGACCAGGCCGACAATGGCCCGAACGAGGGCGACCGCCTGCTCGACTGGAACGGCGCCTACAACCTGTTCACCCACTGCAACGCGGCGTACGGCGGGTTCAACGACGTGCGGCAGCACAGCCCCGCCTGGCAGCAGTTCCTGCAGCGGTGGATGTACGGGCAGGGAGCCGGCCAGGCCGAGTCGGACGCGACAGTTGCCGGCACTTCGGCCTTCCGTGAGCTGGCGCTGGTCTACCCGGGCGCGGACAACGACCACGGGGCCGGCAAGGCCTACCCGGGTACCCCTGGGCACTTCGACAGCCCGAACGCCTGCGCTCCCTGACCCGGGTGCGGACGGCTGGCGGGCCCGTCACGTTGAGCGGAACAGACTCAACTCTCGGTAGGTTGTGACGGGTAGGACCCGCACCACCCCGAGGAGCCACCGTTGGACGCTGAACGCCTGACCACCAAGGCCCAGGAGGCCTTCTCCACCGCTGTCCGCCGTGCAGCCGCCGGCGGGCACCCGGAGGTCACCCCGGCCCACCTGCTGCTCGCCCTGCTCGACCAGGACGGCGGCGTCGCGCGGCCGCTACTCGCCGCTGCCGGAGCCGACCCGGATGCCGTACGCACCCGGACCGACCAGGCCGTCCAGGCGCTCCCGTCAGCGACCGGCGGCAGCGCCCCAGGGCTGTCCCGCCCCGCCCTGCTGGCGTTCGAGGCGGCGCAGAAGGCCGCCGCCGACGTCGGTGACGAGTACGTCAGCACCGAGCACCTCGTCGTCGGCCTCGCCGACCAGCTGCCGGGTCTGCCGTCGGGCCAGGCGCTCAAGGACGCGTTCGCCACGGTCCGCGGCGGCAACCGGCGCGTCACCACCCAGGACCCGGAGACGACCTACCAGGCGCTGGAGAAGTACGGCGTGGACCTGACCCAGGCCGCGCGCGACGGCAAGCTCGACCCGGTCATCGGCCGCGACACCGAGATCCGCCGCGTCGTGCAGGTGCTGTCGCGCCGGACCAAGAACAACCCGGTCCTCATCGGGGAGCCGGGCGTCGGGAAGACCGCCGTCGTCGAGGGACTCGCCCAGCGCATCGTCGCCGGTGACGTGCCGGAGTCCCTGCGCGACAAGCGGCTCATCAGCCTCGACCTGTCGGCGATGGTGGCCGGCGCGAAGTACCGCGGCGAGTTCGAGGAGCGGCTCAAGGCGGTGCTCGCCGAGATCAAGGAGTCCGACGGGGAGATCATCACCTTCCTCGACGAGATGCACACCGTCGTCGGCGCGGGCAAGGGCGAGGGCAGCATGGACGCCGGCAACATGCTCAAGCCGATGCTCGCGCGCGGCGAGCTGCGGATGGTCGGCGCGACGACCCTGGACGAGTTCCGCGAGAACATCGAGAAGGACCCCGCGCTGGAGCGCCGGTTCCAGCAGGTGCTGGTCGGCGAGCCCTCCGTCGAGGACACCATCGCGATCCTGCGCGGGCTCAAGGGCCGCTACGAGGCGCACCACCGGGTGGAGATCACCGACTCGGCGCTCGTCGCGGCGGCCACCCTGTCGGACCGGTACATCACCGCGCGCTTCCTGCCCGACAAGGCGATCGACCTCGTCGACGAGGCCGGCTCGCGGCTGCGCATGGAGATCGACAGCCGGCCGGTCGAGATCGACGAGCTGCAGCGCAGCGTCGACCGGATGCGGATGGAGGAGCTCGCGCTCGAGCGCGAGACCGACGAGGGCTCCAAGGCGCGGCTCGAGGAGCTGCGTCGCGAGCTCGCCGACAGGACCGAGCAGCTGTCCTCGCTGACCTCCCGCTGGGAGACCGAGAAGACCGGCCTCAACCGCGTCGGTGAGCTCAAGCAGCGCCTCGACGACCTCACCTCCCAGCTGGAGCGCGCCCAGCGAGAAGGCGACCTCGAGACGGCCTCCCGGTTGCAGTACGGCGAGATCCCTTCCGTGACAAGGGATCTCGAGCAGACCGCGCCGCCCGCCGACGACGCGATGGTGAAGGAGCAGGTCACCGCCGACGACATCGCCGAGGTCGTCGCCGCGTGGACCGGCATCCCCTCGGGGCGCCTGCTCGAGGGCGAGACCGCCAAGCTGCTGCGCATGGAGGAGGGGCTCGCCTCCCGGCTCGTGGGGCAGACCGCCGCGGTCGTGGCGGTCAGTGACGCCGTACGCCGCTCGCGGGCGGGCATCTCCGACCCCGACCGGCCGACCGGGTCGTTCCTGTTCCTCGGACCCACCGGTGTCGGCAAGACCGAGCTCGCCAAGGCGCTCGCGGAGTTCCTGTTCGACGACGAGCGGGCGCTCACCCGCATCGACATGAGCGAGTACGGCGAGAAGCACGCCGTGGCGCGGCTCGTCGGTGCGCCGCCCGGCTACGTCGGCTACGACCAGGGCGGCCAGCTGACCGAGGCGGTGCGCCGTCGGCCGTACTCCGTCGTGCTGTTCGACGAGGTCGAGAAGGCCCACCCGGATGTCTTCGACGTGCTGCTGCAGGTGCTCGACGACGGCCGGCTCACCGACGGCCAGGGCCGCACGGTCGACTTCCGCAACACCATCCTCATCCTCACGAGCAACCTCGGATCGGCGTACGCCGCGGACCCCGACTACGCCACGAAGGTGCTCGACGTGGTGCGGTCGGCGTTCAAGCCGGAGTTCGTCAACCGCCTCGACGACATCGTGGTCTTCGACGCCCTCGGGACCGCGGAGCTCAGCCGGATCGTCGACCTGCAGGTCGCCTCCCTCGCCCGGCGGCTCGCCGACCGGCGGCTGGTCCTCACCGTGACGGAGGGAGCGAAGGAGTGGCTGACGCTGACCGGCTTCGACCCGGTGTACGGCGCTCGACCGCTCCGGCGCCTGGTGCAGAAGGAGATCGGCGACCGGCTGGCCCGCGCCATCCTGTCCGGCGACGTCCGCGACGGCGAGGCCGTGACGGTCGACCGCGAGGGCGATGACCTGGTCCTGCGGACAAGGGTCGACGGGTAGGAGCAGACTGCCCTGATGACCGAGGACGCGCTGCCCGACGCCGACCCCGCGCGGTTGGAGAAGGCTCGCTGGCTGCTCGACCACGCGCTGCGGACCTACCACCGCAACGAGACGACCGGGATCGAGCACCTGCCCGAGGGTGGCGCGCTCATCGTCGGCAACCACTCCGGCGGCCTCATCGCCATGGACGTCCCGATCATCGCGGTGGCGTACTGGGAGCGATTCGGCGTCGAGCGCCCCTTCCACGTGCTTGCCCACCAGCTGCTGATGATGGGGCCGATCGGGGCGTTCCTTCAGTCGTTCGGGTTCGTGCTGGCGACGCGCGAGAACGCGCTCACGACCCTGCGCAGCGGGGGCGCGACCGTGGTCTTCCCGGGTGGTGACTACGAGGCCTACCGCCCGGTCGGCCAACGCAACACGATCGACTTCAAGGGCCGCACCGGCTATGTCCGGACGGCGATCGAGGCCGGTGTCCCGATCGTGCCGGTGGTGAGCATCGGTGGCCAGGAGACGCAGGTCGTCCTGTCGCGCGGGGAGCGCCTCGCGCGACTGATGCCGTGGACCAAGCGGTTCACCTCCTTCGTGCCGGTGACCTTCGGGTTCCCGTGGGGGCTCGCGGTCGGCTTCCCGTTCCAGCTGCCGCTGCCGTCGAAGATCGTCACCCGCTTCCTCCCGCCGATCGACCCCGCGACGTACGACTCCGTCGAGGCGGCCGACACCGAGGTGCGGGCGCGGATGCAGGACGCGCTCGACGAGATGGCCGCGCAGCGTCGCTTCCCCGTGATCGGCTGACCGCGCCGTAGGATTGCCGCTCGTGACCGACCGCGACGCGCTGCTGACCCTCGTCCAGGCCCAGGCCATCGTCCACGGGAAGGTGACGCTGTCCTCCGGCCGCGAGGCGGACTACTACGTCGACCTGCGCCGTACGACGCTGTCCGCCGCCGCCGGACCGCTCGTCGGTCGGGTGATGCTCGAGCTCACGAAGGACTGGGAGTTCGACGCGGTCGGCGGGCTCACGATGGGCGCCGACCCGATCGCCGTCGCGATGCTGCACCAGGCCGCTGCTCAGGGCCGCGACCTCGACGCGTTCGTGGTCCGCAAGGCCGCCAAGGCCCACGGGCTGCAGAAGCAGATCGAGGGCCCGGACATCGCCGGCCGACGGGTGCTCGTGGTCGAGGACACCTCCACGACGGGCGGCTCCCCGCTGGAGGCGCTCGCCGCGGTCCGCGCCGCCGGCGCGACCTGCGTGGGCGTCGCGACGATCGCCGATCGCGACACCGGGGCGGGCGAGAAGATCGAGGCCGCGGGCGTGCCGTACCGCTACGTCTACTCCCTCGCCGACCTCGGCCTGAGCTGACGGATCGCCTGACCTCAGGACACGCCACCCGCCCGGGTCTGTCCGCGCGGCACCTCCCCGCCGTACGTTCTCCGGGTGGGGTTCGCACTGATCATCATCCTCGGCGTCGCCGTCGTCGGTGGGCTGGCCTACTGGAGCTGGCTGCGGGTCAAGCAACGGCGCGAGCTGCTGGCCGGCTTCGCCGCGAGCCACGGCTGGAGCTACGTCCAGCGCGACGACAGCTGGACCGAGCGCTTCACGGGCTCGCCGTTCGGTGACGGCGACCACCGCAAGGCGCAGAACGTCCTGCAGGGCACCTACCGCGACCGGTCCGTGCTCGCCTTCGACTACTCCTACGAGACGCACAGCACCGACTCGGAGGGCCGGCGGTCGACCACGACCCACCGGTACGCCTTCTGCGCGCTCGGCCTGCCGGGGTGGCTGCCTCGCGTCGAGCTCGTCCCGGAGAGCGTGTTCGGCCGCGTCGGCACCGCCCTCGGCATGCAGGACATCGAGCTCGAGAGCGAGGACTTCAACCGGCGCTACCGGGTCCGCGCCGACAACCCGAAGATCGCCTACGACGTGCTGTCGCCCCGCACGATGGAGGCGCTCCTGCTCCGCCCGCCGCTCCACCTGAGGCTGCTCGGGGCCGATGCCCTGTGCTGGGAGAACGGCGCCCACAGCCCTTCCGAGCTCCTCCAACGCCTCGACACCCTGCACCTGCTGATCGAGGGCATCCCCGCGTTCGTCTGGTCCGACCTGAAGGGCACCTCCTCGTGATCGCTGTCTACGTCCTGCTCGGCCTCGCCCTCCTCGTGGCGCTGGCTGTCGTCATCAGCTACAACCGGTTCGTCCGGCAGCGCAACCTGGTGGAGGAGTCCTGGCGCCAGATCGACGTCGAGCTGACCCGCCGGCACGACCTCGTGCCCAACCTCGTCGAGACGGTGAAGGGGTACGCCGCGCACGAGCGCACGGTGCTGTCCAACGTCGTCGAGGCGCGCAACGCCGCGGTCGCGACGACGGGCGTGGCCGCGCAGGGGCAGGCAGAGACCGTCCTCGGTCAGGCAGTGCGCGGGTTGTTCGCGGTCGCCGAGGCCTACCCGGACCTCAAGGCTGCCGGCCCGTTCCAGCAGCTGCAGGCGCAGCTCGCCGAGACCGAGGACCGCATCGCGGCCGGCCGGCGCTTCTACAACGGCAACGTCCGGGCGCTGAACACCCGCGTCGAGGCGTTCCCGTCGTCGATCGTGGCGTCGGCGTTCCACTTCGAGAAGGCGGAGTACTTCGAGACCCTCGACCCCGAGGTCCGCGCGCCGGTCCAGGTCGACTTCACCCCCTGACGGGGGCACCCGGCCCCCGCCCCCCTCCATGATCAACGGAACCGGCGTACACGCTTTCGCGCCAGATTCTGTGTACGCCGACTCCGATGATCACCGGGGGTCGGGGGGTGCTCAGCAGGCGTCGGTAGCGTGAGGCCATGGCCTCCGCGGACACCGTCACCACTGCCCTGCCCGCCTTCCTGGACGGGCAGCACCTGATCGAGACCTTCGGGCTCACCGGGATGCTGCTCATCATCTTCGCCGAGACCGGCCTGCTGCTCGGCTTCTTCCTGCCCGGCGACTCGCTGCTGTTCGCCGCAGGGTTCGCGGCGACGGGCGAGCTCAGCACGACGCTGCACCCGAACATCGCCGTCGTCTGCGTCCTCGCCACGGTGATGGCGATCCTGGGCGCGCAGTGCGGCTACCTCATCGGCCGCAAGGCCGGCCCGGCGCTGTTCGCCCGCCCGGACTCGCGGTTCTTCAAGCAGTCCTACGTCACCAAGGCCGAGGAGACCATCGAGAGGTACGGCGCCGGCAAGGCCATCGTGCTCGCGCGGTTCGTGCCGATCGTGCGCACCTTCCTCAACCCGCTCGTCGGCGCGGGGCAACTGCCGGCCGCGACGTTCCTGAAGTGGAACGTCGTGGGCGGTGTCCTGTGGGGCACCGGCGTGACGCTGCTGGGCTACTTCCTCGGTCAGGTCGAGGTCATCGGCAAGAACCTCGAGGTCTTCGCGCTGCTCGTCATCGCGATCTCGGTGACGCCCATCGCCCTGGAGATCCTCAAGAGCCGCCGGGCCAAGAAGGCCTGAGGCGGCTCTGGCAGACTCGGGTTCACGCCGTCCCGAGCACCCCAGGAGCACCTGATGCCGATCGCCACCCCCGAGTCGTACGCCGACATGCTCGACCGGGCCAAGGCCGGCCAGTTCGCCTACCCGGCGATCAACGTCACGAGCAGCCAGACGCTGAACGCCGCGATCCGCGGGTTCGCGGACGCGGGCAGTGACGGCATCGTGCAGGTCAGCACCGGGGGCGCGGAGTACCTCTCCGGTCCGACGGTCAAGAACATGGTGGCCGGCGCGGTGGCGCTCGCGGAGTACGCCCACGTCGTCGCCAAGCAGTACGACGTCCAGATCGCGCTGCACACCGACCACTGCCCGAAGGACAAGCTCGACGGCCTCATGCGCCCGCTCATCGCGCTGAGCCAGGAGCGCGTCGACCGCGGTGAGCTGCCGCTGTTCCAGAGCCACATGTGGGACGGCAGCGCGGTGGAGCTCAAGGAGAACCTGACCATCGCGCAGGAGCTGCTGGAGAAGTGCGCCAAGGCGCGCATCGTCATGGAGCTCGAGATCGGCGTGGTCGGTGGCGAGGAGGACGGCGTCGAGAACGCCATCAACGAGAAGCTGTACACGACCGCGGAGGACGCGCTGCTGACCGCCGAGGCCATCGGCATGGGCGACCAGGGGCGCTACCTGCTGGCCGCGACGTTCGGCAACGTGCACGGCGTCTACAAGCCGGGCAACGTCAAGCTCAAGCCGACGATCCTCAAGGAGATCCAGGACGCCGTGCACGGCAAGACCGGCAAGACGTTCGACCTGGTCTTCCACGGTGGTTCGGGCAGCCTGCTCGAGGAGATCCGCGAGTCCCTCGACTACGGCGTGGTGAAGATGAACGTCGACACCGACACGCAGTACGCCTTCACCCGGCCGGTCGTGGACCACATGCTGACGAACTACGAGGGCGTGCTGAAGGTCGACGGCGAGGTGGGCAGCAAGAAGCTCTACGACCCGCGGGCGTGGGGCAAGAGCGCCGAGGCCGGCATGGCGGCGCGGGTCGTCCGCGCCTGCGAGGACCTCCGGAGCGCCGGGACGCACGCCGCCTGACGGGGTTGAGCGACCGTGACCGATGCGTTACCGTGTCAAGTCGCCACGCCGTGAGGGGTGGCACGACCACCTGACGCCGAGTCCCGCCCCGGGTGGTCGTTCTCTTGCCGGACCCCAGGGCGGGGACGGGGGAACCAACTCCGGACGCCGCAAGCGTCCTCGGGGTGAAGCGCAGCACCACCGCGCCGGGCAGCCCAGCCCGAACCCGACAGCTCACCTCGCAGGCGTCAGGGAGAAGGACCCACCTTGCCGTTCCTGCGCGCTCACAAGCCCCGTCACGCCAAACCCAGCAAGGCGGCGCCCGTTCTTGCCGTCGGTGGCCTGACCGCCACGCTCGGCACGCTGAGCGCCGGTACGGCCGAGGCAGCCAGCGGGAACGACTTCGCCCGCCTGCGCGCCTGCGAGAGCGGCGGCAACTACGCCATCAACACGGGCAACGGCTTCTACGGCGCCTACCAGTTCGACCGGCGCACCTGGCAGGGCCTGGGCTACCCGGGGACCGCGAACCAGGCCTCCCCGGCGACGCAGGACGAGGCCGCTGCCCGCCTGCAGGCTGCCCGCGGCTGGCAGCCGTGGCCCGCGTGCTCGCGCAAGCTCGGCCTGGGCCGCAGCGTCGTCAGCGGCAGCGTCGACGGCGAGCGCAGCCAGGTCCGCGCCTCGCGCACCACGACCCGCAGCAAGGCTCGCTCGGTGGTCGTCGCGAAGGCGGCGCTGCCGGCCCTGCGCCCCACGACGCCCAAGGCGTTCGTCCAGCCCCTCAGCACCGAGCTGCTCGGCGACAACGTGCACGAGGTCCGGCTGTGGCAGCACCGGATGCGGGCCCGCGGCTGGGACCTGCAGGTGGACGGCCAGTTCGGCAAGGAGACCGCGCGCGTCGCTGCCCGGTTCGCCGCCGAGAAGCAGATCAAGGTCACCCCCGGCACCGTCAACCAGGAGCTCTGGGACGCCGCGTGGGCGGCCCCCGTCGCCTGACCGGTGCAGGTCGCACGGCTCCCCGTGCAGGAAGTCCCCGAGGCGCGGCGAAGGTGAACCGGTACCCACCGCTGTGCTGCGCCCTGCTCACCCCCGCAGGCGATCCGATTCCGGAGTGATGCTTTGTCCCGCCCCCGTTCCCTGGCCGCCGCGGCCGCTCTCGCGGCCCTGATCCTTCCCGGAGGGCTCCTGCTCTCAGGAGGGGCGGACGCCGCGCTCCCCAAGGCACCCGGGTCGGGCGTGCCCGCCCTCGTGCCGAGCGTCGTGGCTGTCGGCGGCCTGAGCGTGGAGAACTCCTTCGTCTCCAGCGTCGGCTGGGTCAAGCCCGGTGAGCTCTACCCGTCCCGCATCGTCGTCACCAACCCCGGCAGCGCCGCGGTGAGCAACCTGCGCGTCACCGTCACGCAGACGCGCGGCATGGCCTTCAACGGTGCCCGCTCCACCAGCGGTACGGCGTCCCTGGCCGCCGGCGTCGTCACCTGGCAGGTGCCGACCGTGGCGCCCGGCAGCAAGCTCGTCCTCGTCCTCGAGGCACGCGCGAAGCGCGTCTCGGAGGAGCCGACCGTCGTGTGGCGGGACATCTCCAGCAACGCCACGGTGACGGTCGGGGCGGCGAGCAAGGTCGCGCGCGCCCACGGCCCCAAGGTCATCCCCGCCAGCGGCGGGTTCGAGACCGCGCGCTACGGCGACCGGCCGTTCCCGGTCGTCCCTGTCGACTTCGCGGACTTCACGCACACCGCCTCGGCGGCCGACCTGGACACCACCATCAACTCCGCGGCCAACCCCTCGTCGACGTTCAACCTGTTCCAGGAGATGTCGTTCGGCCAGCTGTTCCCCCACGGGACGGTCGCCTCGGTGGCGCTCAAGGACAAGGACTACGTCGCCGACCCCGCGCCGCTGGCCTTCTCGACGCCCGATCCGGCGTCGACCAACACCTGCTCGGGCATCACGTTCGTGAACCCGGTCGACGGGTCACCGACCCCGGCGTACAGCAAGCGGATCACCGACGGGTGGTACCAGCTGCCGGGCCAGCGCAACTACTACGGGCAGGACGCCAACGGTTCCGCTCTCGTCGGCGCCCTGGCGGGTGTCGGGGCGCTCCAGAACATCGATGCCGGTTGCGGCCCGACGGCCAAGACGGCCTACGACGCGGCGGTGGTCTCCGACCCGGACATCGACTTCAACGACTTCGACACCGACAAGGACGGGGTCGTCGACTTCTTCGAGGTCATCTTCCAGGGTTGCGGCGGCAACGGCAGCAGCCAGCTCAGCGCTGCCGGTGGCTGCAGCGAGGCGCCGAACGACAACGTCTGGCCGCACTCGTCGTCGTTGGAGAACACCTACATCGACCGGGTCACCGGCCTCGGCGGGTACATCAGCAAGGACCAGCTCAAGGACCTCGAGGGCAACCCCCTCTGGTACGTCGACGACAGCTACACGACCAAGACGACCACTCCGGGTCCGGACGCCCTGAAGGTGCTCGTGCGCGTCGGGCCGTACAACGTCAACCCCGAGACGGCGATCGACAAGGCCAGCGTCATCAGCCACGAGTACGGCCACAGCCTCGGCCTGCCCGACTACTACTCGACCGGCAGCCGCGACACCTACGGCGACTTCACCCTGATGGCGACCGACAAGTCGCAGCACATGGACGTGATCGGCAAGAAGGAGCTCGGCTGGATCGTGCCCGAGGTGCTCGCGCCCGGCACGACGAAGGTCACGAACTGGACCGAGAGCAAGCTCGACACCGGCGTGATCCACTGGCAGACCGCGGACGGCAGGCCGTACACGCTGTCTGAGAAGAACGGCGACCAGGGGATCCACAACGGCCAGGCGTACGTCGCGGCGCTGCCCGGCCGCCAGCTCGTCGACCCGGCGGTCATCACGTCCGGGGCGAGCGGCAAGCGCGTCTGGTACTCCCGGCAGGGCAACGACTTCGGCTGCGTGCCGACCGGAGGCCACAACCTGGACTTCGTCATCCCCGGTCTCAAGGACCTGCCCGACGGCACGCCCATCAAGGCCACGTTCAAGAGCCTGTGGGACATCGAGTGGGACTACGACTACGGCTTCGTGATGACGGGCGTGCCGGACGCTGCGGGCAAGGTCACCTACGCCGCGCTCCCCTCGGAGAACGGCTACACCACGCCGTTGGCGCAGAACCCGAACGCGAACGGCTGCCAGACCAAGTTCGGCAACGGCATCACCGGCACGAGCGGCTCGTACGACGCCGGCACCGAGGCGATCGACCGGGCAGCTGGCCTCACCCCCGCTCCGGTGTTCGTCCAGGACAGCTACGACCTGAGCTCACTGGCGGGCAAGGGCGGCAGCACCCTGCGCCTCAGCTACGCCACCGACCCCGGTCTGGCCCGTCTGGGTTGGCTCATCGACGACCTGAAGATCACGGCGACCGTCGGCGGGACCGAGCGGGTGCTGTTCAGCAGCGACTTCGAGGACGGGAAGGGCGGCCCGAACGACCCCGCCGTCTACCCCGGTGGGTGCAAGGAGGACCTGTCGGTCTCCGGTGGCGTCTGCACCGAGGGCTGGGCCTACCTCGAGGCAGGGACCCCGTCGAGCCAGGAGCACGCCTACCTGCTCGAGATGCGGGACCGTTCCGGCTTCGACGTCGACGGCCGTGGTGAGAACGACCGTGCGGCGATCGGCTTCACGCCCGGTGTGCTGTTGACCTACACCGACGAGGCGCACGGCTACGGCAACGTCGGCACCGACAACCCGCCGGCTCAGTCGCCGCTCGACCAGAAGCCCGAGCCGCTGTCGGACACGCCGAACCTCAACGACGCCGCGTTCGGCGCCGGCACCGGCTATACCGACAGCAAGGCGACCCCGCACCGCGACAACTACAGCGAGCCCGCACGGGGTGCGGCCAAGACCGCGGGCGACAGCGAGCAGCCGTGGACCTTCGACTACGACTGCCTGAAGTTCGACGTCACGCGGACGGACGGTGACACCGGCAACTCCGTCGACGCCTTCGACCTCAACGGCGACGTCACGTTCACGACCGCGGGTGGGTGCGCGAAGTTCAACTACGGCTACGCGGCGGAGAGCGTCGTCCCGCCGGCCATCGGCGGTCCCGGCCTGCCGGTGAATCCCCCGCAGGCCGGCCCCTCACCGGCCACTCCGGCGCGGCCGGCCCTGGCCGCCACCGGTGGGCTGGGTGCACCCCTGCTGGCTCTGGTCATCCTCGGCGGCGGGTTCCTGGCGCGTCGTCGACTGCTGTCGCGATGAGCAAGCCGTAGCTCAGCGCACCTGACGCCACGGCCTGCTCGCACGCTCGCAGGGTGGACGACAGCGGCAACCGTCGGCGGAGCCGGCGCACGAGGACCGCGGCATCGGTGCCGCGGTCCTCGCGCGTCCGCACCTCGAACCCCGCGTCGACCAGCAGCTGCTCGTACGCCGCCGGCGTCCGCGCGTGGGTCAGCCGGTCGACCGCTGCGCTGACCGTCGGCCCCGCCGCTGCGCGGTCGAGCGTGATGTCGGTCAGCCCCAGCTGCCCGCCGGTCCGCAGGACCCGCCGGGCCTCGGCCAGCGCGTCGGCCGGCCGGTCGAACGTCGAGAGCGAGCACTCGATGACCACGGCGTCCGCGACTCCCGTCCGGACCGGGAGCGCGTGGGCGTCCCCCACGACGTCGGTGGGCGTGAGGTCGACCCCGATCGCCCGGTGCCCGCGACGCCGCACCGCGCGCAGCGTCGCGCCTGCGCCGGTGGCGACGTCGATCACGGTGCTCTCCGGCGCCAGGTCGAGCAGGTCGAGCAGGTGACCGGTGAGCGCCTCCCCTCCGGGGTGCGCGGTGACGCCGAGCAGGAACCGGGCGGCGCGCGTCGTGTAGTCCACCCGTGCATCATGTCGGGGTGCTGGAGCTGCGGGAGGTGTCGGTCGATCGCGGGGGGACCCGGGTGCTCGACGGAGTGTCCGTGCGCCTGGCCCAGGGCCGCTGCACCGCGGTGGCGGGACCGAGCGGCGCGGGCAAGTCGACCTTGCTG
Source organism: uncultured Actinomycetota bacterium (assembly GCA_963760125.1). Classification (GTDB taxonomy): domain Bacteria; phylum Actinomycetota; class Actinomycetes; order Mycobacteriales; family SCTD01; genus RYN-111. The sequence continues at coordinate 32,953 of CAVXBV010000016.1, forward strand.
CGGCTGCTCGACCGGCTCCTCGAGCCCACCACGGGCGAGGTGCTCTTCCACGACCGCCCGCTCCCGTCGTACGACGTCCTGGAGCTGCGGCGCAGGGTCGGCCTGGTGCAGCAGGCGCCCGTGCTGCTCGGGGACACGGTCCTCGCCGACCTGCGGACCGGCCGCCCCGCTCTCGACCCGGACGAGGCCGAGGCGCTGCTCGTCCGGGCCGGGCTCGAGGGCCTGCCGCTCGACCGCGAGACGGCGTCGCTGTCCGGCGGAGAGGCGCAGCGGCTCTGCCTGGCGCGCGCGCTGGCGGTGGGGCCGGAAGTCCTCCTGCTCGACGAGCCGACGTCCGCCCTGGACGCGATCGCGGCGCACGCCGTGGAGCACGTCGTGCGGGGGCTCATCGACGAGGGCCTGAGCGCGGTGCTGGTGAGCCACGACCTGCGGCAGGCCCGTCGGATGGCGGACGACGTCGTCGTCCTGCGCGACGGTCGGGTCACCGAGACCGGGCCTGCTGCCGAGTCGGCGTACCTGGCAGGGGCGTCGTGAGCGCCTCCGTGCCCACCTGGTGGGGCGTGGCCCTGTCCGTGCTGCTCGTCGTCATCGCCGTCGTTGTCGTCGCGCGGGAGGGCCTCGGCCTGGAGCGCGAGGTGATCGTCGCGTCGGTGCGCGCGATCGTCCAGCTGGTGGCGGTGGGCGCCTTGCTCGGCGTCCTGTTCCGGCACACGGGCCTCGCCGGCTCGCTGCTCTGGGTAGTCGGGATGCTGCTCGTCGGCGCCAGGGTCGCGGCCAGACGGGGCAGGGGGCTGCCTCGAGTCGGGTGGGTGGCGCTGCTCGCCATCGGCGCCGGCGTGGTCGCCACGCTGGGGCTGCTGGTCCTCGCGCAGGTCATCGACGCCGAGCCGCGAGTAGTGGTCCCGGTCGGCGGCATGGTGGTCTCGGCGGCCACCCGCGGGACGACGGTGGTGCTGCTGCGGCTGCAGGAGGAGGCGACCTCGGCGCGACGGGTCATCGAGGCGCGACTGGCGCTGGGACTGCCTGGCGCGCAGGCGTTCGCGCCGCACCGGCGCTCGGCGCTCCGCACAGCCCTGGTGACCGACATCGACGCGGTCCGCACCGTAGGGCTCATCTCGTTGCCCGGGGCGATGACGGGACTGCTGCTGGCGGGAGTCGACCCGCTGACGGCCATCCGCTACCAGGTCGTGGTGATGTACATGCTGCTCGGCGCGGTCGCGGTGTCGGCGTCGGTGGCGGCTCGGTTGGCCACGCGCGAGCTGTTCGACGACGCAGAACGCCTCCGCGAGACCCAGCCGGCGTAGCCGTCGGGCAGGATGGGCGCATGTCCCTCCACGGCAAGGACCTGCTCGGCGGCCCGCCGCCCACCCTGCTCCCCGACGAGGCGGCGCCTCGGGCGCTGCTCGAGGCCGGCACCGACCCGGCCGAGGTCGCGGCCCAGCACCCCACGCACAGCGCAGCCTGGGCGGACCTCGCGTTCGCGGCGTACGACCGCGGTGCGGTCATCGAGTCCTACGCCTACGCCCGCGTCGGTTACCACCGCGGGCTGGACGCGCTCCGGCGCAACGGGTGGAAGGGCTTCGGCCCGGTCCCGTGGGGCCACGCGCCGAACCAGGGCTTCCTGCGGGCGCTGTTCGCTCTCGGCCGCGCGGCCGACGCCATCAACGAGACCGAGGAGGCGCAGCGCATCAGCGCCTTCCTCGACGAGTCCGACCCGGCGGCCCGGGCGCGCTCTGCAGGCGCTGACTCAGCCGGTCGGTGCGCTGGGCGTGCCGGCCGGCTTCATCGGGGGCTTGCGCCGACCGAGCAGCGCGGCGCCGGGGATCCCGGCGATGGTGCGACCGGTCTCGTCGACGAACGCCATGATCCGCTCAGTGGACCCGGCGATGAACGCCACGCGCTCGTTGGTGTCGGCGAGGGTCCGCAGGACCGGCATGACCGACTCCTGCAGCTGGGTCAGCGTCGCCGGCACGGTGCTGATGATCGGGTCGTCGATGACCGACGCCATCCGCTGCATGCCGGGCGCGAGGGCCTTCAGCGGCTGCCTCGAGCTCCTCGACGATCCCCTCGATGCGGGTCGCGAGCCGGTTCAGGGTCTGGATGGTGTCCTTGGCGCCGGCCGTGGCGTCCGCCAGGTTCTTCACCGCCGCGCTGAGCGACTGGACCGCTCCGGGCAGGGCCGCGAGAGCCTCCGACTGGGCCTGGAGCACGCTCAGCAGACCCCCGACCACGCTGTCGACACCTGGGATCTTCGCCACAAGCGTTCACCCTACGGCTAGACTCTTGCCGCAAGAGGGCTTCCGCACTTGCAGACGCAAGCAGGGAGCCCTTCGTCATGTCTGAAGGAGACGGCTATGCCGGCACTGGTGCTCATCGGCGCCCAGTGGGGTGATGAGGGCAAGGGCAAGGCCACCGACCAGCTCGGTGGCCGGGTCGACTACGTCGTGAAGTTCAACGGCGGCAACAACGCCGGTCACACGGTGGTCATCGGCGACGAGACGTACGCCCTGCACCTGCTCCCCAGCGGCATCCTGTCGGCCGGCTGCGTGCCGGTCATCGCCAACGGCGTGGTCATCGACCTCGGCGTGCTGTTCCAGGAGATCGAGGGGCTCGAGGCCCGCGGGACCAGCTGCGAGCGCCTGGTCATCAGCGCCGACGCGCACGTCATCCCGTCGTACAACCGGGTCCTCGACAAGGTCACCGAGCGGTTCCTGGGCAACCGGAAGATCGGCACCACCGGTCGCGGCATCGGGCCGACGTACGCCGACAAGATGAACCGCGTCGGCATCCGCGTGCAGGACCTGTTCGACGAGAAGATCCTGCGCGCCAAGGTCGAGGGCGCGCTCGACCTGAAGAACCACGTGCTCGTCAAGGTCTACAACCGGCGAGCGATCACGGTCGACTCCGTGATGGAGGACCTGCTGTCGTACGTCGACCGGCTCCGCCCGATGGTGCGCGACACCTCGCTGCTGCTGTCGCAGGCGCTCGACGCCGGCAAGACCGTCCTGCTCGAGGGCGGTCAGGCGACGCTGCTCGACGTCGACCACGGCACCTACCCGTTCGTGACGTCCAGCAACGCCACGGCCGGTGGCGCGTGCACCGGCTCCGGCATCCCGCCGATGCGGGTGGACAAGGTCATCGCCGTCATCAAGGCCTACACGACGCGCGTCGGCGAGGGCCCGTTCCCGACCGAGCTGCATGACGCGGACGGCGAGACCCTGCGCGCCAACGGCCACGAGTACGGCACGACCACCGGTCGTCCGCGCCGCTGCGGCTGGTACGACGCCGTGATCGCCCGCTACGCCGCGCGCATCAACGGCGTGACCGACTTCGTGCTGACCAAGCTCGACGTGCTCACCGGCTGGGACAAGATCCCGGTCTGCGTGGCGTACGAGGTCGACGGCGTGCGCTTCGACGAGATGCCGATGACGCAGACCGACTTCCACCACGCGACGCCGGTCTACGAGTACTTCGACGGCTGGACCGAGGACATCACCGGCTGCCGGACGTTCGAGGACCTGCCCAAGAACGCGCAGCTCTACATCCGCGCGCTCGAGGCGATGAGCGGCGCGCCGTTCTCCTCCGTCGGGATCGGTCCCGACCGCGAGCAGACGCTGGAGCTCCGCCCCCTTCTCTAGCTCCCCTGCGTCATCACCGCTGCGCTCAGGGTCCCTGGAGTCCTGAGGACGTCAGGGAGTGAGACGTCAGTCGGGTTCGGGGTGGGCCAGCGGAAAGCTGGCCAGGCGCTGCCAGGACGCGCCGTCCGGGTGCACCCACAGCGACGCCTCGCTGATCGTGGCGCGCAGCGGCAGGCCGTCCAGGGCGTGCTTGTGCGCGGTCGCCCGCAGGACCTGGTCCGGGGTGTCGACCACGGTCAGGTGCGGGACGACCACGTCGAAGACGCCGCCGTACGGCGGGTGATCGGGCCAGCGGAGCACGAGCGCAGCGATCAGGTCCTCGATCAGCCGGGTCTGCGACGGCGCAAGGTAGATCACCTCGGGGAACTCCCCGACCGCCTCGAAGTCCAGGTCGAACCCGTCGAGCATCGAGAAGAAGAAGCGCAGCTCCTCCACGATCCCCGGGTCCGGGTCGTCGACGAACGGGTAGAGCAGCGTCACATGGGCGGGGACACCCGCCGCGGCGGACGCGTCGCCCCGAGCCCGCAGCTCCCCCACGAGCGGCTCGGCCTCCGGGACCGCCAGGATGATCGCGCTCTCCACGAGGTGATCATGCCGCACCGCAGCCGGTCGGGAAACACGCGCTCAGTAGCCTGCGTCAGGTGAAGGTCCTCGTTGTCGGTACCGGTGCGCGTGAGCACGCCCTCTGCCTGTCCCTGTCCCGTGACCCCGCGGTCACCACCCTCGCCTGCGCGCCGGGCAACGCCGGGATCGGGCAGGTGGCCGAGCTCGTCCCGGTCGATCCGCTCGACGCCGCCGCTGTCGCGAGCCTGAGCGCCGGCTACGACCTCGTGGTGATCGGTCCCGAGGCGCCGCTGGTCGCGGGGGTCGCCGACGCCGTCCGCGCTGCGGGGGTCCCCGTCTTCGGGCCCGAGCGCCGCGGCGGCGCAGATCGAGGGCTCCAAGACCTTCGCCAAGCAGGTCATGGCGGCTGCCGGCGTGGCGACCGCCGCGGCCGACAGCTGCGCCTCCGCGGCCGATGCTGTCGCGGCCCTCGGACGCCGGCGTCCGCCGTACGTCGTGAAGGCGGACGGGTTGGCCGCGGGCAAGGGCGTGCTCGTGACCGACGACCGCGTCGCGGCCGAGCTCTTCGCCCGCGACGCCCTGTCCATCGCGGGGTCGCTCGTCGTCATCGAGGACTTCCTCGACGGCCCCGAGGTGTCGCTGTTCGCGGTGACGGACGGGACGACCGTGCTGCCCCTGCTGCCCGCCCAGGACCACAAGCGCGTCGGGGACGGCGACACCGGTCCCAACACCGGCGGCATGGGCGCCTACGCCCCGCTCCCATGGCTGCCGGCCGGCACGGTCGAGCAGGTCCACGCGTCGGTGCTGCAGCCGGTGGTGGACCAGATGGCGGCGCAGGGCACCCCGTTCAGCGGGCTGCTGTACGCCGGCCTCGCGCTCACCTCCACCGGCCCTCAGGTCGTGGAGTTCAACTGCCGCTTCGGCGATCCTGAGACCCAGTCCGTGCTCGCGCTGCTCCAGACGCCGCTGAGCGAGGTCCTGCTGGCCTGCGCCACCGGCACCCTCGACGAGCTCGGCGAGCTGCAGTGGAGCTCCGGCTCGTCGGTCACGGTCGTCGTGGCTGCGGAGGGGTACCCCGACGCTCCGGTCGCCGGCGACCTGCTCGAGATCGGCGACCTGCCGCCCGGCGTCGACGTCCTGCACGCGGGTACCGCACACGACGCGGACGGCCACCTCGTCGCCGCCGGCGGCCGGGTCCTGTCCGTCACGTCCGTCGCCCCGAGCCTGTCCGTGGCCCGCGAGAGCGCCTACCGCGGCCTCGAGGCCGTCAGCCTGCGCGGTGGCTTCTGGCGCACCGACATCGCCGCCCGCGCCACCCGTGGTGAGATCACCGTCCCGACCCAGGAGACCCCATGACCGAGCCGCAGACGCCGCGCGTGGCGATCATCTACAGCAGCCCCGCCGAGCACGACGCGATGGCCCAGGCCGGTGCCCTGCTCGCCCGGTTCGGCGTCCCGTACGACGAGTGCTGCATGTCCCCGCACCGGTCGCCGCGCGCCCTGGCGCAGTGGATGGACGAGCTCGAACCGCGCGGCATCGAGGTCGTCATCGCCGGCTCCGGCGGATCGGCGGCCCTAGCCGGGATCGTCGCGGCCCACGTCGCGCTTCCGGTCGTCGGCGTCCCGCTGTCGGCGGGTCCCTCCGACGGCCACGACGCGCTGTTCGGCCTGACCCAGCTGCCCGCCGGCGTCCCGGTGGCCGCGGTCGGCATCGACAACGCCCTGAACGCCGCGGTGCTCGCCGTGCAGGTGCTCGCCGTCGGTGACGCCGAGCTGCGCCAGCGGGTCTGGCGCTTCAAGGCGGACTTCGAGAAGGCGGCCCTGCGGTGATCGAGCGCTACACGCTGCCCGAGATCGGTCGGGTCTGGAGCGAGGCCCACAAGTACGAGCTGTGGTGCCACGTGGAGACCCTCGTCCTGGAGGTGCATGCCGAGGCCGGCACGGTGCCGACGGACTGCGTCGAGCCGGTGCGTCAGGCAGCCCCGCCGACCCCGGAGGCGGTCGCGGAGATCGAGGCGGTGACCCAGCACGACGTCATCGCCTTCCTCTCGGCCTGGGCCGACAACACCGAGCCCCGCGAGGCGGCGGCGTACGTCCACTTCGGGATGACGAGCTCCGACCTGCTGGACACCGCTCTCGCGCTCCAGCTCGTCGAGGCCACGGACCTCCTGCTGGCCAAGGCCGATGGTCTCGTGGCGGCGCTGCGCGAGCTCGGGCTGACCCACAAGGACTCCGTGCGCGTGGGACGCACCCACGGCATCCACGCCGAGCCCACGACCTGGGGCCACCGGGTCGCCGACATCGCCTTCGCGATGGCGCGTTCCCGCGACCGACTGCGGGCGGCGCGCGACGCCATCGCGGTCTGCAAGATCAGCGGAGCGGTCGGGACCTACAGCAACATCTCCAACGACGTCGAGCAGCAGGTGGCTGCGCGCCTGGGTCTCACCCCGGCGGACGCCGCGACGCAGGTGGTCATGCGGGACGGCGTCAGCGAGTGGGTGTCGGCCCTCGCCATCATGGCGACCGTCTGCGAGTCGTTCTCCCTCGAGGTGCGGCACGGCCAGCGCACCGAGGTCCGGGAGCTGTGGGAGCCGTTCGGCAAGGGCCAGAAGGGCTCGAGCGCGATGCCCCACAAGAAGAACCCCATCGCCAGCGAGCGGATCGCCGGCATGGCCCGCGTCGTCCGCGCCGCCGTCGTGCCGGTGATGGAGGGCATCCCGCTCTGGCACGAGCGCGACATCAGCCACTCCTCCACCGAGCGGGTGTTCCTGCCGGACGCGTCGATCGCGACGGACTACCTGCTGCACCTGACGACGCGTCTCGTGACCGGCCTGGTCGTCGACACCGACCGGATGCGGCACAACCTCGAGTCCTCCGGGGGCCTGATCTACACGAGCACCGTGCTGCTCGAGCTCGTCGAGGGAGGGCTGTCCCGCGAGGACGCCTACGCCTTCGTGCAGCGCGCGGCCATGAAGACCTGGGAGACCGGGGAGCCGTTCCGCTCGACCCTCACCGCCGAGGCCGCCGCAGCCGGGCAGGAGCTGGACGAGGCCAGGCTCGACGAGGTGTGCCGTCCGGAGCGCTACCTCGAGCGCCTCGCGCCGGTCTTCGAGCGGCTCTCGGCGCTCACGTAGTCCTACTCAGGTGCAGTGGGGTACGAACGGACAGGCTGGAGTCATGACCGAGACCCGTACGTACGCCCCCGCCACCACCCCTACCGCCCAGCCGTGGTGGAAGGCGGTGGTGGTCGTCCTCGCGGTCGTGCTCGGCCTGCCCGCGGCGGTCGTCGCCGGCTTCGCCGCGCTGGTCGTGTGGAGCGGCTGCTTCATCAGCTGCGGTGAGCCAGACCCCGTGAGCGGCTTCGGACTGGGGGTGCTCGCGGCGGTCCTGCTCGCGCTGGGGCCCGCGCTCGCCTGGCTGCTCTACCGGCGCTGGGCCGCCGTCGCCTACGCGTGCCTGGCGATGCCGGTCGCGGCCCTGCTCGTCCTGCCGGTGCTCCTGGGCGTCCGCTGACGTGCGAGGGCGTCCGTTGCACCTGGTCGCGGCGCTGCGGGGCGGGAGTTCCTGACAGACTGGAGACGTGACCGACCTCCCGCTCCCCCTGCTCCACTCCGGCAAGGTCCGCGACGTCTACGCCTATGGCGACGACCAGCTCGTGCTGGTCGCCAGCGACCGGCTCTCGGCGTACGACGTGATCTTGCCGACGGCCATCCCGGACAAGGGCGCCGTGCTCACCGGCCTGTCGCTGTGGTGGTTCGCGCAGCTGTCGGACGTCGTCCCGAACCACGTCGTCAGCGCGGCGATGCCGACCGAGCTGGCGGCCGTCCAGGGCCGCGCCGTCATCGTCGACAAGCTCGCGATGGTGCAGGTCGAGTGCGTGGCGCGCGGCTACCTCACGGGCGGGGGCCTCGCGGACTACGAGCGCACCGGCGTCGTCAGCGGCCTCGCCCTCCCGCCCGGCCTGGTCGACGGCTCGCGCCTTCCCGCGCCGGTCTTCACCCCGAGCACCAAGGCGCCGGTCGGCGAGCACGACGAGCCCATGACGTACGACGAGGTCGTCGCGGCGGTCGGGGCGGACCTCGCCGCCGAGCTGCGCGACGTCACCCTGCGCGTCTACGCCCGCGGCCACGAGATCGCTGCCGAGGCCGGGATCGTGCTGGCCGACACGAAGGTCGAGCTCGGTCACAAGGACGGGGTGCTGGTCCTGGGCGACGAGGTGCTCACCCCTGACTCCTCACGGTTCTGGCCGGCGGAGACCTGGTCCCCCGGGCGCCAGCAGCCGTCGTACGACAAGCAGTACGTCCGCGACTGGCTCACCGCGTCAGGGTGGGACCGCACGGCGCCCGGCCCGGAGCTGCCCGAGGAGGTCGTCGAGCAGACGCGCGCGAAGTACGTCGAGGCCTACGAGCGGCTGACCCGCTCGAGCTTCGACGACTACCTGCGGGCCTAGGCCGGACGGACGGCGTAGTCCTCGATCACCGGGTTGGCGAGCAGCGTCTCGGCGATCTTCGTCGCCGCCTCGAGCGCGGCGTCCGCGTCCTCGGCCTCGAGCGACAGCGCGACGTGCCGTCCGATGCGCAGGGAGACCGGGGCGGCGAAGCCCAGGTTCGGCAGCGCGTTGGCCACCGCCTGGCCCTGCGGGTCCAGGATCTCGGGCTTGAGCATGACGTCGACGACGATCTGGTGAACGGCCACGGCACCAGCGTAGTGGCGCGTACCGCGGAAACCGGAAGGTAAACCTGCGTTCGACGGGGAACAACCCCGTCATGGAGATCACCCTGACGCTGGCTCTGCCACGCGACCAGTTGTCGGTGCCCGTCGTCCGCCGGGTCCTCAGCCAGTCCTTGACGACCCTGGGTCTGGCAAGCGACATGGTGAGCGACATCGAGCTGGCCCTGACCGAGGCGTGCACCAACGTGCTCGATCACGCCACCGGCGGGGACGAGTACGAGGTGAGCGCCTGCATCAATCAGGACGCCTGTGTGATCGAGATCATCGACCGCGGCGCCGGCTTCGACGCCTCCCTGTCGAGACCGTCCGAGGAGCTCGCTGAGGGCGGTCGTGGCATCGAGATCATGCGGGCCCTCGTGGACCGGCTCGAGTTCATCTCGCGGCCCACCGAGGGCACCGTGGTCCACCTGGAGAAGCGCCTGGTCTGGCAGGAGGGCGCCATCTTGTCCCGTCTCGGACGCGCCCGCGCAGAGGCGGCCACGCTGCCCCGGTAGCCTTGCCGGAGTGAAGATCGGTGTCGTCACCTTCCCCGGCAGCCTCGACGACCGCGACGCCCAGCGCGCCGCCCGGATCGCAGGGGCGGAGGCGGTCCCCCTCTGGCACGCCGACGCGGATCTGCACGGCGTCGACGCCGTCGTCCTGCCCGGCGGGTTCTCCTACGGCGACTACCTGCGCTGCGGCGCCATCGCCCGCTTCGCCGAGGTGATGAAGACCATCGTCGACGCGGCAAACGGCGGACTGCCCGTCCTCGGCATCTGCAACGGCTTCCAGGTGCTCTGCGAGAGCCACCTGCTGCCGGGCGCGCTGACGCGCAACCAGCTGCTGCATTTCGTGCACCGCGACCAGCAGCTCGAGATGGGCAACGCCGCGACGGCGTGGACCAGCGACTTCGAGGCGGGCCAGGTCATCACCATCCCGGTCAAGAACGGCGAGGGCTGCTACGTCGCCGACGAGGCCACCCTCGACGAGCTCGAGGCCGAGGGGCGGGTCATCGCGCGGTACGTCGGCGGGAACCCCAACGGCAGCCTGCGCGACATCGCCGGCATCACCAACGAGCGCGGCAACGTCGTCGGGATCATGCCGCACCCCGAGCACGCGGTGGAGGACCTCACCGGTCCTGGCACCGACGGCCTCGGCTTCTTCACCTCTGTCCTCAAGGAGCTCGTGCGTTGATCGACACCGTGGTGGCCGCCGAGGCAGACCCGAAGGCGCCGATGCCGTACGCCGAGCTCGGGCTCAAGGACGACGAGTACGCCCGCATCGTGGAGATCCTCGGGCGCCGGCCCACGAGCTCCGAGCTCGCGATGTACTCGATCATGTGGAGCGAGCACTGCTCGTACAAGAGCTCCAAGGTGCACCTGCGGCAGTTCGGCCAGATCCCCAAGGGCGACCGGATGCTGGTCGGCATGGGCGAGAACGCCGGCGTCGTCGACGTCGGCGAGGGCCTGGCCGTCACCTTCAAGGTCGAGTCGCACAACCACCCGTCGTACGTCGAGCCGTACCAGGGAGCCGCGACCGGCATCGGCGGCATCGTCCGCGACATCCTCACCATGGGTGCGCGGCCGGTCCTGGTCATGGACCCGTTGCGCTTCGGGGACGCCGACCACCCGGACACCAAACGCGTGCTGCCCGGGATCGTCGCCGGCATCGGTGGCTACGGGAACTGCCTCGGCCTGCCCAACATCGGCGGTGAGGTGGTCTTCGACCCGTCCTACCAAGGCAACCCGCTCGTCAACGCCCTCTGCCTGGGGGTGCTGAAGGCCGACCGGATCCAGCTGTCCGCTGCGCGCGGGGTCGGCAACGTCGTCGTGCTGCTGGGCGCGAAGACCGGACGCGACGGCATCGGCGGGTGTCAGCGTCCTCGCCTCCGCGACCTTCGAGGAGGACGGGCCCGCCAACCGCCCCGCGGTCCAGGTCGGCGACCCGTTCACCGAGAAGCTCCTCATCGAGGCGTGCCTCGAGATGTACGACGCCGATCTGGTCGAGGGCATCCAGGACCTCGGCGGTGCGGGCCTCACCTGCGCCCTCACCGAGACGTCCGCGGCGGGGAAGTCCGGCATGGTCGCCCACCTGGACCGCGTCCCGCTGCGCGAGGCCAGCATGGACCCGACCGAGGTGCTGGCGAGCGAGTCGCAGGAGCGCATGCTCGCGATCGTCACTCCGGACAACCTGTCCAAGGTGCTCGCGCTGGCGGCGAAGTGGGGCGTCATCGCCACCGCCATCGGCGAGGTCGTCGAGGGCGACCGCTTGCAGGTCCTGTGGCACGGCGAGGCCGTGGTGGACGTCGTGCCCGGCACGCTCGCCGACGACGGCCCGGTCTACGAGCGGCCGATGTCGCGTCCCGCGGACCTCGACGCCCTACGCTCGGCTCCCCTCCCGACCTACCCGGAGGCGACGGCGGACCTGCTGCTGCAGATGGTGGCGAGCCCCAACCTGTGCAGCAAGCGCTGGGTCGTGGAGCAGTACGACCGCATCGTCCTCGGCGACACCGTCCTGGCTTGGCCCGAGGACGCCGGGGTGGTACGGCTGTCGGCGGAGACCGGGCTCGGCGTCGCGCTCGCGACCGACGGCAACGGGCGCTACACCCGCCTCGACCCGTTCGTCGGGGCGCAGCTCGCCCTGGCCGAGGCCTACCGCAACGTCGCCGCCACCGGCGCGGTGCCGATCGCGGTGACCAACTGCCTGAACTTCGGCAGCCCCGAGGACCCCGAGGTGATGTGGCAGTTCGCCGAGGCCACCCGGGGTCTGGCGGAGGCGTGCACGGTGCTGGAGACCCCGGTCACCGGCGGGAACGTGAGCTTCTACAACTCCACGGCAGGGACCCCGATCAACCCGACGCCGGTCGTCGGCGTGCTCGGCCTGTTCGACGATGTCGCCCGCCGCACGCCGATGGGCTTCCAGCAGGAGGGCTCCACCCTGCTGCTGCTCGGCGACACGCGCGACGAGCTCGGTGGGTCGGAGTGGGCCTGGGCCATGCACCGGCACCTCGGAGGTACGCCGCCGCAGGTCGACCTCGCGCGGGAGAAGCTGCTCGCGGAGGTGCTGATCGCCGGGTCGCGGGACGGCATGCTCGACAGCGCCCACGACCTGTCCGACGGGGGCCTGGCGCAGGTGCTGGTGGAGTCGGCGCTGGCCAAGGGCATCGGCGCGCGCGTGGTGCTGCCGAGCGGGCTCTCGCCGTTCGTCCAGCTGTTCAGCGAGTCGGCCGGCCGTGCCCTGGTCAGCGTGCCGCGGTCGGAGGAGCTGCGCTTCACCGAGATGTGCAGCGCCCGCGGCCTGCCCTGCACCCGCATCGGCGTCACCGACGGCGACGCGCTCGAGGTGCAGGACGTCCTGGCCCTCCCGCTCGCCGCTCTCCGCGAGGCCTACGAGGCCACGCTCCCCGCCCTCTTCGGCCCCTGACCCGAACGACTTCCCTGCTCTGGTGTACGCCAGGGGAGGGCGACCTGGCACCGGTCACGCTCACCAGGCTGCTCGGCACCTCGCGCAGGTGTGCACCAGAGGAGGGAAGTGGGATGGCGGCGGCGTTCGAGGACCTGCGGGAGGCACTGCTCGCGCAGTACGCCGTTCTCGTCGGCGCGTTCGCCACCCTCGACCCGGCCGGTTCCACCGACTGCGCGGGCTGGACGGTGGCGCACCTGCAGACCCACGTGGCGATCACCGCGCGGGGGCTGGCCCGCATCGTCGGCGGCACCCACCAGCCGGCGACGGGCGGGTTCGCGGCCTGGGCGGAGCAGACCCCCGGGCTGGCCGCCGCGACCGACGAGGGCGTGCACGCCGAGCGCCTCGACCTCGCCCCGCACGCCACCTCCGTGGCCACGGCGCTCGCCGAGGCGACGGGTGACCGGGTCGTCGAGCAGGTCACCGGCCGGCACTCCCTGCGGGACGCGACGCTGTTCCGACTGGTCGAAGCCGTCGTGCACGGGCTCGACGCCGACATCGCCCCGGACACGAGCGCGCTCAAGCTCGTGACCAAGGAACTCGCGCGCCTGCTGGCCGACCTGCACCCCGGCAAGTCCGTCGAGGTCCGCGTTCCGCCGTACGCCGCGGTGCAGTGCCTCGACGGGCCGCGCCACACGAGGGGGACCCCGCCGAACGTCGTCGAGGCCGACCCGATCGCGTTCGTCCGGCTCGTCAGCGGCCGTGAGTCGTGGGCCGACCTGGTCCGCACCGGTCGGGTGCGGGCGAGCGGCGAACGGGCCGACCTGTCCGGGTTCGTCCCCCTCCTCGGCTGATTCCTGGCCAGATCGGGCCAGGTCGGGTCATCCGCACTGACCTGTTGCCGTCGGCCCACCGGCTCTACGGTCGGAAGATGTCCCTCTTCGGTCGGCTGTTCGGCACACCGGGTCCCGCCGTCGCCGCGGCCCCGTCGGCCTACCACGGCGTGGCCGTCTACGACGACGACGAAGAGCTGCTGGCGCGCCTCGAGGAGTACGTCCTGGAGGGGGCACGCGTTGGGCACACCACCGTGGTCATCGCGACTCCTGAGCACCGCCAGCGGTTGCGCGAGCGACTGGCCGTCTGGGAGATGGAGGACGCGTTCCTCGGCCTGGACGCCGACCTGATGCTCAGCCGGTTCATGCGCGACGGCCTGCCCGATCGTGCCCTGTTCGACCGCACCGTCGGCGCGCTGGTGCGGGACGGCGTCGGCGGTGGCCTGCGGGCGTACGGCGAGATGGTCTCGCTGCTCTGGCGCGACGGGAACCTGCCGGCCACGGTGGCGCTGGAGCAGCTCTGGAACGAGTTGCAGCGCCAGCACGGCTTCTCGCTGCTGTGCGCGTACTCGACGACGGACATCGGTGACCAGCGCGGGCTCGCCCAGGTCTGCGATCTGCACAGTCACGTCATCCCGTACGCCGCCTGAGCCGCCTTCCGGGACGGCTAGACTCGAGCACGCCGGCTTCCCTCCCCCGCTCCTTGAGGAGACCCCCGCGTGCCTTCTGCACTCGGTCAGACAGAAGACGCTTACCAACCTGAGAAGCCGGTGGGCGAGGAGTGCGGCGTCTTCGGCGTCTGGGCTCCGGGTGAGGACGTCGCCAAGCTGACCTACTACGGCCTCTACGCCCTGCAGCACCGCGGGCAGGAGGCGTGCGGCATGGCCGTGAGCGACGGCTCCGCGACGGTGGTCTACAAGGAGCTCGGGCTCGTCTCGCAGGTGTTCGACGAGTCGGTCCTGCAGGCGATGAAGGGCCACCTCGCGATCGGCCACTGCCGCTACAGCACGACCGGGTCCTGCACCTGGGAGAACGCCCAGCCGTCGTTCCGCAACCTGCCCGCCGGCGGGTCGCTCGCCCTGGGCCACAACGGCAACCTCACCAACACCCGAGAGCTCGCCGACCGCGTCCGGAGCCTGGGGCTCGCCAAGGACGCGATGGGCGCCACCAACGACAGCGACATCATCACGGCGCTGATCGCCGCGCGCGCGTCGGACGTCTCCGTGGAGGAGGCCGCCCGCGAGATCCTGCCGACCCTGAGCGGGGCGTTCAGCCTCGTGTTCATGGACGAGCACACGCTCTACGCCGCGCGCGACGCCCACGGCGTCCGCCCCCTCGTCATCGGCAAGCTCGAGACGGGGTACGTCGTCGCGAGCGAGACGGCGGCGCTCGACATCGTCGGGGCGACCTTCATCCGCGAGGTCGAGCCGGGCGAGATGGTCGTCGTCGACGAGCACGGCTACCGCACCAGCCGCTGGGCCGAGGCCACCCCCAAGGGGTGCCTGTTCGAGTACGTCTACCTCGCCCGCCCCGACACCACGATCGCCGGGCAGGGCGTCTACACGACGCGCGTGCAGATCGGTCGCACGCTGGCCTGGGAAGCGCCGGTCGATGCCGACCTCGTCATCCCGGTCCCCGAGTCGGGGACACCCGCCGCCGTCGGCTACGCCGAGCAGTCCGGCATCCCGTACGGCATGGGCCTGGTGAAGAACGCCTACGTCGGGCGCACGTTCATCCAGCCCTCCCAGACCATCCGGCAGCTCGGCATCCGCCTCAAGCTCAACCCGCTGCGGGAGGTCATCCGCGGCAAGCGGCTGGTCGTCGTCGACGACTCGATCGTGCGCGGCAACACCCAGCGGGCGTTGGTGCGGATGCTGCGCGAGGCCGGTGCCGCCGAGGTGCACGTGCGGATCTCCTCGCCGCCGGTCACCGACCCCTGCTTCTACGGCATCGACTTCGCCAGCAAGGCCGAGCTCATCGCCGGTGGCCTGTCCGTCGAGGAGATCCGCGCCTCCATCGGTGCCGACTCGCTCGCCTTCGTCTCGCTCGAGGGCCTGACGGCCGCGACCGCCCAGACGGCCGACCGGCTGTGCCGCGCGTGCTTTACGGGGGACTACCCGATCCCGCTGCCCGAGCAGGACCTGATCGGCAAGCACGTGCTCGAGGGGATCACGCGCGCGGTCGATCCCACCGTGCACAACGGCGTAGGGCCGTCCTCGGATGCCCTCGTCCAGGGCGCCGGTGGCCAGGGCGCGCTGATGCACCCGTGACGCCGGTCCCCGGCCGGACCTCGCAGGCCTCTCACGCCACGGCGCCGACGGTGTCGTCGTACGCCGCAGCGGGGGTCTCGATCGAGGAGGGCGACCGCGCCGTCGAACTCATGAAGGCCAAGCTCGGGCGCGCCACCCGGCCCGAGGTGGTCGGTGGGCTCGGCGGGTTCGCCGGGCTGTTCCGGCTGGACCTGAAGAAGTACCGCGACCCGCTGCTGGCGTCGTCCACCGACGGCGTCGGCACCAAGCTCGCCATCGCGCAGGCCCTCGACAAGCACGACACCGTCGGTATCGACCTGGTCGGCATGGTCGTCGACGACCTCGTCGTCTGCGGCGCCGAACCGCTGTTCATGCAGGACTACATCGCCGTCGGTCGGGTGGTGCCGGAGCGGGTCGCCGAGATCGTCGGCGGCATCGCCGAGGGCTGTGCGCTCGCCGGCTGCGCCCTTGTCGGCGGCGAGACCGCGGAGCACCCCGGGCTGATGGCGGACGACCACTATGACATCGCCGGCACCGGCGTCGGGGTCGTCGAGGCCGACGCGCTGCTCGGGGCCGAGCGCATCCAGGAGGGTGACGTCGTCCTGGCGATGGGCGCCTCGGGCGTCCACTCCAACGGCTTCAGCCTGGTCCGCCACGTCCTGCTCGCGGGCGCCGGGATGGACCTGCGGGCCCACGTCGACGACCTCGGCACGACGCTCGGCGAGTCGCTGCTCACGCCCACGCGCATCTACTCCTTGGACTGCCTGGCGCTCATCGCGGAGACCGATGTGCGGGCGTTCAGCCACATCACCGGCGGGGGGCTCGCGGCCAACCTCGCCCGCGTGCTGCCCGACCACCTCACGGCCCGGCTGAGCCGTTCCACGTGGACCCCGTTGCCGGTGTTCGACCTGGTCCAGCGCACCGGCCGCGTCGAAGTGGCAGAGATGGACCGGACGTTCAACATGGGCGTCGGGATGGTGGCGATCGTGCCGCCGGAGGACGTCGACCGCGCGCTCGCGCTGCTCACCGCGCGCCACGTCGAGGCGTGGGTGCTGGGCGAGATGGTCGCCGGCGACGGCTCGGCCGTCCTCGAGGGCTCCCACCCGGCGTAGCTCGATAGCGGTCCGCCGCGTGGGCCTGCCGCGCCGGTCGGGCGTGGGCGCCCGGTCAGTGGCGGGATGGTGTCGTGACACGCGCGTGTCCGCCGCACCAGGCCGCCACTCCCGCGGCCGGTGGCCGCCGACCCGCCGCCGGCCGACACCGCGCCCGCCGACCTGCCGCCGGCCGACCCAGCGCCCGACGACCCGCCGCCGCGGCTTTGCCCACGACCCGCTCTGGCCCGGAGCGGGCACGACGAGAGGCGGTACCGCTGAAGCGGCACCGCCCCGAGTCGGGTCGAGCGAGGAGCTAGTCCTCGTCCCCGTCGTCCTCGTCGTCGTCCAGATCCTCAGCGGCCCGGGTGGTCAACCCACCGGGACCTTGCGACGCGAGCTCTCGCTTCAGCGCATCCGGGTCGAGTGACCCGGAGCTGTACTTGAGCTCGCGCGCGACCTTGGTCTGCTTGGCCTTGGCACGGCCGCGCCCCATGGCTCGACCCCCTCGAGGAGTGGTGACCGGGAACGGGCGCCCTGCGGTGCCCTGGTCCACCAATCTACAGGGTGTTCGGCCGGTCGACACCCTGGCCCCGACGTGATGCTCCTGACCCCCGTCTTGCCCTGATCGGTCCGGACTTGTCCGGGTTCGTCCTGCCGATCTCGTGGTGACCCGTCACCGGCAGGCGGGTGCCTTCGTTGGGTCGGGCAGGAACCCCGGCCCCCGACGGCGAACCAGTCAGTACGAGCTGCACCCGCCCCCGCCACCCAGCGACCCAGGAGTCCTCCGTGAAGACCCGCCTGATCACCGCCACCGTCCTCGCCGGCGCCCTCGCCGTCTCCGTGAGCGGCGCCCAGGCCGCCTCTCCCGTCCTGGACGGGAAGAAGACCAAGGTCGTCACGCTCAAGGCTGTCGGCGCCGCCCAGGTCCACGACTCCGACTTCGTCACCGGCGCCCTCGGCGGCCCCGAGCGCGTCGAGTGCGCGATGCCGCGCTGCGCCCGCTTGGACTTCACCTACAAGCCCGCCAAGGGGGTCACGGGCGACGTGATGTTCGAGGCGAAGTGGACCAACCCCGCCGCCGACATCGACCTCTACGTCGCTGCGCTGGACAAGAAGGGCAACCCGACCCAGCTCGCCACCTGCGGCACCTTCGGGGGGACCAGCGAGAAGGTCTTCCTCGACGCGTCCAACTTCAAGGCCGGCAACAAGTACGCCGTGATCGTCGACTTCTACCGGACGGCCAACGAGAACGTCACGGCCACGGCCACGATGCCCGGCACCAGCTCGATCGCCAAGACCGTGCCGTCCGCCGTCGACAGCGTGCAAGGCGTCAACTGCGGCCTGTAGCGCCGGCCCGCGGCGCCACCGAGACGGTGGCGTCTGGCGACCGAGGCAGGAACCTGCCGACCGATCGCGAACTCAGCAGCACCCCACCCACCCACTCGTCATCCTCGCCAGCCCAGGAGCTCCTTCGTGAAGACCCGCCTCATCACCGCCGCCGTCCTTGCCGGCGGTCTGGCCCTGTCTGTGAGCGGCGCCTCGGCTGCTGACGCCACGCTCGATGGCGCCAAGACCACGTCGCTCGAGGTGACGGCGGCGGCAGCGGCGCAGTCGCACGACGCCAACCTCGTCTCCCTCGACGACGTCGACGTCGTGAACTGCAAGCCGGGTGCCGAGTGCTCGGTCCTCACGTTCCTCTACAAGCCGGCCAAGGGCGTCAAGGGCGACCTGATGATGGGTGCGACCTGGAGCAACCCGGCCTCCGACATGGACCTGTACTTCGCTGAGGTCCTCAAGGACGGCAGCCGCGAGGAGATCGGCCACTGCGCCAGCGCCGGTGGGCCCTCCGAGAAGCTCTTCGTCCCCGCCGACGCGCTGAAGGTCGGGAAGACCTACGCCGTGGTCACGTACTTCTTCCGCTCCGCGGCCGAGACCGTGACGAGCAAGGTCGAGATCAACGTGCCCGACAGCACCAAGACCACCGTTCCCGCAGACGCGGACGAGTTCACCGCCCTCAACTGCACCCTCTAGAGGAGATCCCCTGATGCGCACCCGTACCGCTCTCGCCACTGCCTTGATCGGTGTCATCGCCGTGGGCTCCGCCGTCCCGTCCTTCGCGGCCAAGCCGAAGCCGAAGCCGATCACGCAGACCTACACCGCGTCGGCCCTCCCGGACCCGACGTCGACCAACCCGGCGACGAACGAGATCTGCGCGCCGACGCTGCCGACGGCGATCCACAAGCACGCGTTCAAGATCCCGGCCGCCGGCACCCTCGAGGTCGCGCTCAAGAACAAGCTGGACTGGTCCGTCGCCGTCCGCCAGGGCTCGGAGTCCCTCGCCAGCGCCGACGGCGGCACCCCGGAGGTCTCGGAGAGCACCTCGGTGACGTTCAAGAAGGCGACCACCGTCTCCATCGACACCTGCAACTTCGCTGGTGAGCCCAGCATCGACGTGAACATCACCTTCACCTACAAGAAGTAGTCCGACCCGAAACAGCCGCCGCCCAGCAACTCCCCGGCCACCAGCACCAGGAGAACAAGATGCGTCGTACCGCCGCCCTCGCCACCGGACTCGCCGGGATCACCGCCATCGCCCTCGCGGCGCCGGCGCTGGCTGCTCCGCCCAAGCCGTTCACGCAGACCTCGACATTCACCGACGCAACGCCTGACCCGTCGGGGAACACCGAGTCCGGCAACGAGAACCACTGCTCGGGGCTGCTGCCGCAGGAGACGCCCATCAGCGTCAAGATCCCCGGCCCGGGCGACGTGGACGTCACGCTGTCCGGCGTGACGGGCGACTGGGCCTTGCAGATCCAGGACGCAGCGGGCAACGTCATCGGGGGAACCGACGTCAACCCGCCGGAGGCCGAGGCGACGAGCGTGCGGCTGAAGAAGGCCGCCACCATCAAGGTGCTGCCGTGCAACCTCGCGGGCGCGCCGACCGCCAAGGTCACGATCGCCTACACGTACCGCAAGTAGGCCAGCGACGACGACGCCCCGGCCCCTCCAGGGACCGGGGCGTCGCCGTGTCCGAGCTAGGGAAGCAGGATGGAGCGGAGGCGACCGACGTCGGCCATCCGCCGCTCTGCCAGGCGGTCTGCCGCGACCGCCGGGGGGACGCCCTCGGCGTCGGCGAGGCGGAAGACCTCGAGCGTGGTGTCGAAGATGCGGTTCGCCTTGGACTTCGCACGGTCGAAGGAGAAGCCGCCCTCGCCGATCGCCTCGTCCTCGACCTGCACCAGGCCACCGGCGTTGGCGACGTAGTCCGGCGTGTAGAGGACCCCGCGGTCGGCGAGCATCTTCTCCACTCCCGGGTGGGCGAGCTGGTTGTTGGCGGCGCCGCAGACGATCGAGGCCTGAAGGGCCGGGACCAGGTCGTCGGTGACCGACCCGCCGAGGGCGCACGGGGCGTAGACGTCGACCGCGGAGGTCGGCAGCTCCGCCACGTCCACGACGCGCACCTCCGCCGAGAGCCCCTGGGCCCGGGTGACCGCGGCCTCGTTGACGTCCGAGACGGTCACCGAGGCACCATCCTCCAGCAGGTGCTCGACGAGGTGGAAGCCGACCTTGCCGACGCCCTCCACGGCCACGCTGCGGCCGTGCAGGGTCGGCGCCCCCCAGGTGTGCTGCGCGGCGGCGCGCATGGCCTGGAACACGCCGTACGCCGTGAGGACCGCGCTGTCACCGGCGCCGCCGTGCTCGGGGCTCCGGCCGGTGACGAAGCGGGACTCCTTGGCGATGACGTCCATGTCCTGGACGTAGGTACCGACGTCGCAGGCGGTGTAGTAGCGGCCGCCGAGGCTCTCGACCATGCGCCCGTAGGCGCGCAGGAGCGCCTCGGTCTTCATCGTCGACGGGTCGCCGAGGATGACGGCCTTGCCGCCACCGAGGTCCACGCCGGCGCACGCCGCCTTGTAGGCCATCGCCTTGGACAGGGCCAGCACGTCCGAGAGGGCAGCGGCCTCGTCGGCGTACGGGAAGAAGCGGGTGCCGCCGAGGGCCGGGCCGAGGGCGGTGGAGTAGATCGCGATGATCGCGCGCAGCCCGCTGGCGGGGTCCTGGCAGAAGACCACCTGCTCGTGGCCGGCGTCGGCGAGGTGGTCGGTCCGGTCGAAGACGCCCACGGGTCGTCCCTTTCGATGAGGCACAGGCGCTTGTGGCGCACAGGCGAGGAGGGCGGAGGAGGTGTGCTCCGCGTCACCAGCCTATCGGCGCGGATCGGCGATCGGGACCGCTTCGGGCCAAGTGGCGTGCGACGATGAGCCGGTGAGCAGCTTCGTGGCCAGCCTGCGGGTGTACGAACCGCTGGCTGCCTTCGAGGGTGCTGAGCGTGCCCACTGGGAGACGTACGTCGCGGAGCGCGTCGCCCCGCCGGAGGAGCGCCTCGCGTCGGTCGAGGCGGCGGTGCGCCGGGCCTTGCCCGACCCCGGCAACCACGCCCACGTGCTCGAGATCGACGGTGTCACGCTGATCAGCCCCTGGCGCACGGCGTTGCGCTCCCAGGAGGCGCTGCTGGACTTCTGCGCTGAGCTCCCAGACCTGCTCTCGGACGCCTTCGTGCCCCCGCTGCTGCTCGAACGGGCCGAGGTGGAGCTCGACCGCTGGCGGGCCGAGCGCGGTCACACCCTGAGCCACGTCCTCACCTCGACCTGGTGCATCCCGCCGCGGTGGTTCGCGCTCGTCGACCCGGAGGAGCGGACCGTGCTCCTGGGGGAGCCCGGGGACGGGGCGTTGGCCCGGCGCACCGGTCGCTCGTTGGTCTACCGCACGGCGATGAGCCGCGCCCGTCGGCGGGTGGCCCGCGCCCTCGCCGTCCTGCGCACCGCCGTCGACGACCCGTTGGTCACCGAGGGGATGGAGGACCTCGGCCGGTGGCTCGAAGAGTTCCACCCGCGCTCGCTCGTCGAGCTGGACTACGGCCGCCTGGTCTACCTGCTCGACGACGCCGAGCTCACGCAGGACGAGTCCGCGCGCGACATGGCCACCGCTCTCGGCCTGCTGGCCCAGGGCGACATCGACGGAGCCACCGCGGCGTACGAGCGTCTGACGGCGCGGACAAAGGCGCTACAAGGCGTCGAGAACGCCAACTAGTCGGGCAAGCGCGGCCATCTGTGACTAGCTACAGATGGCCCGAGTGGGCCATACCGGACAAGGCAGGCATCGGGCACCGTGTGCCTCGGAGCAGGCGAGCAGCCGGCTCACCAACGCTCCGCTGAGAGGACCCACCTGATGAGCACCCGTACCCCCGATGCCGAGGCTCTCCTGACCCCCGCTGAGGTCGCGTCGATGTTCCGCGTGGACCCCAAGACGGTCACCCGTTGGGCCAAGAGCGGCAAGCTGACCTCGATCCGCACCCTCGGCGGCCACCGTCGCTACCGCGAGGCCGAAGTCCGTTCGCTGCTGGCCGGTATCCCGCAGCCCCGTCCCACCTCCTCCTGATCCCGGGCCCTCCGGGGCCCTTTGCTGGCTGCCCAGCCAGGCATGCCCAGAGCCTGCGTCCCTGTGAGGGCCGGGCCAGCAGACGACGGCGCCGCACTCGCCCCCGGGTGCGGCGCCGCTCGCGTTCGCCGCGCAACGACAAGAGCCGCGACCTCGAAGGGTGCGGCTCGTCGTGCGTCCGGGGCTGAACCGTGGTGGCCAGGGACGGAGTCGAACCGCCGACCCTGCGATTTTCAGTCGCATGCTCTACCAGCTGAGCTACCTGGCCGTGCCGTGCTTGTCCTGCTGTGAACTGCTGGGTCTGTCGTACTGGCGACCCCGACGGGACTCGAACCCGCGACCTCCGCCGTGACAGGGCGGCGCGCTAACCAACTGCGCTACGGGGCCTGATGCGTGGTGCTCAGGCCATTCAATTGTGTGTGCTGTGCCCCCAACGGGATTCGAACCCGCGTAGCCACCTTGAAAGGGTGGAGTCCTGGGCCGCTAGACGATGGGGACGGCGCCGTTGGCATGCGGCGCGTCCACGTCGCGTGGCCGTCGGGGACCGGTGAATCATAGCGGACCTGCGGCTCGGCCGTCCGGAGCAGGGTGCCGGGCCAGCAGGGCCCGGGCCGCCTTGCGGTCGGTCTTGCCGACACTGGTCAGCGGGACGTCGTCGACGACGTGCACCTCACGGGGGGCCTTGTGTGCCGCGATGACCGCTCGGCCGTGGGCGAGCAGCTCCTCGGCGGTGGCCGGCGCACGCAGCGACACGAACGCGACGACCTCCTCGCCGAGCAGGTCGTCGGGCCGGCCCACGACGGCGGCGCGGGCCACCGCGGGGTGGGTCAGCAGGGCGTCCTCGACGTCGCGGGGGTAGACGTTGAACCCGCCGCGCAGGATGACGTCCTTGATCCGGTCGACGACCCACAGGTAGCCGTCCTCGTCGACCCGCCCCATGTCCCCTGTCCGCAGCCAGCCGTCCACGACGGTCGAGGCCGTCGCGGCCGGGTCGCGGTGGTAGCCGAGCATCACGCCAGGGCTGCGGACCAGGACCTCGCCGTCGTCGGCGATCGCCACCTCGACGCCGGGGACCGGGCGACCGACCGAGCCGTGCCGCCGCGCGTCCGGGGGGTTCATCGTGACGGTCGAGGTGGCCTCGGTGCAGCCGTAGCCGTCGCACAGGCGGACGTGCGGCAGCCGACGCTCGAGCTCCTCCCAGACCGCGACGGGGAGCGGCGCACCACCGGTCGTGACGTAGGTCAGGCTGGCCAGGTCGCGGGCCTCGAGCGGCTCCCGCAGCAGCTGCTGGACCATCGACGGCACCATCGCGCTCGCCTGCGCCCGGTGGTGCTCGACGAGGTCGATCCACCCTTTCGCGTCGAAGCGGCGTTGGAGCACCAGCAGCGACGGCTCCCGCTGGTGCAGTCGCGCCGCCGTGGTCACCAGGCCGTACACGTGCGACAGCGGCAGGGGTACGACGGACACCCGCGCGCCCGCAGAGGCGGTCACCGACTCACGGGCCCGGGTGATCGCGACCAGCCCGCCGGTGCTGAGCATGACGCCCTTGGCCCGCCCGGTGGTACCGCCGGTGTAGAGCAGGGCCGCGAGGTCGGCCTCGTCGCGTGGTTCGGAGTCCTCCGGGTCGGCCGCCTCCAGAGCTCGCAACGCAGCCAGGTCGAGCGCGGGCACGCCGAGGTCGTGGAAGCGCGCGTCCTCCGTGACGAGGACGACGGCACCGGAGTCGGTCAGGACGTGCTGCACCTCGGTCGGGGTGAGGGCCGGCAGGGCAGGGGTGGCCACGGCTCCGAGGCGCCAGACCGCGCCGTACAGCTGAAGGAGCTCGGGGCAGTTGGGCAGGACGACGGCCACGCGGTCGCCCGGTCGCACGCCCCATGCCCGCAGCCCAGCCGCGAGTCGAGCGGTGCGTTCGTGCAGGTCGGCGCTCCGCAGGACCTGCCCTCGAACGCGATCGCGTCGTGGTCACCGAGCCGCTGATGCGCGGCGTCGGCCAGGTCTGCCAGCGGGTTGCTCACCGGACCACCCTCGCACCCGCCACCCCGCGGGCGAAGGGGTGCGAGGGCAGAAGGTCCTAGAGGAGCTCGAGGATGGTGGCGTTGGCCTGGCCGCCGCCCTCGCACATGGTCTGGAGGCCGTACCTGATGTTGTTGTCGCGCATGTGGTGGACCAGCGTGGTCATGATCCGGGCGCCGGAGCCGCCGAGCGGGTGACCGAGGGCGATGGCTCCTCCGAGCGGGTTGGTGAGCTTGTCGTCAGCACCGATCTCCTTGAGCCACGCCATGGGGACGGACGCGAACGCCTCGTTGACCTCGAAGGCGCCGATGTCGGACAGCGACAGCCCCGACTTCTTCAGCGCCTTCTGGGTCGCCGGGATCGGGGCGGTGAGCATCGGCATCGGGGCCGCGCCGGTGACGACCGCGGTGTGGATGCGAGCGATCGGCGTGAGCCCGTTGTTCTTGGCGAACTCACTGGTCGTGATCAGCAGCGCCGCCGAGCCGTCGCTGATCTGGCTGGAGTTGGCAGCCGTGATCTTCCCGCCCTCCTTGAAGGGCGTCTTCAAAGTCGCGAGCTTCTCCAGCGTGCCTCCGGGGCGGATCCCCTCGTCCTTGGTGACCAGGCCGTTCTCGGTCTGGATACCGACGATCTGCTGGTCGAAGGCTCCGGCCTCCTGCGCGGCGAGCGCCCGCGCCTGGCTCTGCAGGCCGTACTCGTCGAGCTGGGTGCGGGACAGGCCCCACGTGTCGGCGATGTCCTCGGCGCCGGTGCCCTGGTTCGGGAAGTCGCTCCCGTAGCGCTCGGAGTACATCTCGCCGAGGGGGCTGGCGGTGAAGGAGGACCCCATCGGCGTGCGGCTCATCATCTCGACACCACCGGCCACAGCCACGTCGTACTGGCCCGACATGACCCCAGCGGCGGCGAAGTGCACGGCCTGCTGGGAGGAGCCGCACTGGCGGTCGACGGTGGTGCCGGGCACGTGCTCGGGCCAGCCGGCGGACAGCACGGCGGTGCGCGCGATGTCGAAGGTCTGCTCACCGATCTGCATGACGCAGCCCCAGACGACGTCGTCGACCAGACCCGGGTCGATGCCGGAGCGCTCGGCGAGCGCCTGCAGGACGAGGGCGGAGATGTCAGCGGAGTGGAGGCCGGACAGGCCACCTCCCCGCTTGCCGACGGGCGTACGGACGGCTTCGACGATGACGGCGTCGCGCATGGTGGTGCTCCTCGGTGCTCGGTGGTCCTTCGAGGGTAACCACCGTTCACGTCGGCATGAAGATCGTCAGCAGGGGCAGGGCACCAGAGTGAGCAGACTTCCCGCCGGCATCGGTACCCATCGCGTCCTCGCGGACGGCGAGACCGCCGCCCTCCTCCGTCGGGACGGCGAGATCGACTGGTGGTGCCTGCCCCGCTTCGACAGCCCCCCGGTGCTCTGGTCCCTGCTGGACCCCGACGGGTCCTGCGCCCGCTGGGTCGGTGTGCGCGGCGTCGAGCGGGACGAGACCCCTGCGGCGCCTGCGCTCTCGACCCTGCTGAGATCAGCCACCACGCGGCTGGAGTGCCTCGACGGCTTCGTCGGCGGCGCGCTCGTCAGGTGCGTGCGGGCGCTGGACGCAGATCTCGACGTCGAGCACGAGCTCGGCCTCGGCGGCTTCGGTACGACGGAGGTGAGGTGGGACCGCGGGGCGGTCGACCTGCCGGTCGGCACCGTCAGCGTGCGGGGAGGTGCCGGGACCTTCGACGGCGGACGGGCGCTGCATCGGGTCACCGCACCGAGGGGCGAGTGGGCCGCACTGGTCATCTCCCTGGGCGACGGCCCCGTCGGGGACGCGTCCTCGCTGCGCGAGCAGCTGCTCGAGGCGCGACGCATCGCCGACCAGGGGGTCGCCAGCGCGCGCGTTCCCCGCTTGCACCCTGAGCGGTGCCGCGACTCCCTGCGGGTGCTCGAGGCGCTGGCCGCCCCGACCGGCGCTGTTGTCGCGGCGTTGACGACCTCGCTGCCTGAGGCGCTGCCGGGTGATCGGCAGTGGGACTACCGCTACTCCTGGCTGCGCGACGCGGCTCTCGCGACGTCTGCTGCGGCGCTGCTCGGCTCCGGCACAGCCGCGACGCAGTTCCTCGCGTTTGCCCTCACCGTCCTGGGCGACGACCCGATGGCGGCCCCTCCTGTCACCACGGTGGATGGCGGTGAGGTTCCTGACGAGGTGGAGGTACCGGGCGTCGCCGGCTGGGGCGGGGCTCAGCCGGTCCGCACCGGCAACGCCGCGCGTTCGCAGGTCCAGCACGACGCGCTCGGCCTGTTCGTCGAGGCGGTGTCGATGCACCTGCAGACCGGCGGCCCGGTCGACGACGCGACGTGGGCCGCGGTCGAGCGGATCGCCGACGGGCTCAGCGATCTCGTGCTCGCTGATGCCATCGAGCCGTCCAGCGGCGTGTGGGAGCTGCGCGATCCCAAGCTGCTGGTGAGCGAGGACGTCGGCCGGTGGCTGGCGCTGGACCGCGCCGTCTGGATCGGACGGACCCGCTTGCGACGTACCCGCCGGTGGCGCAAGGCGCGGGACGTGCTCGCCGACCGGGTCCTGGGGGCCGTGCGTGAGGACGGCACCCTTCCCATGGTCTACGGCGAGCCCGACGGGCCGACCGACGTGACGGCGCTGTTCGTGCCGCTGTTCGGGATGCGTCGTGGGGAGCAGGCGCAGCGCATGGTGCTCGGCACGCTGGACCGGTTGGGTGCCGGTCCGGTCCTCTACCGGTACGAACCGGGGGTGACCGACGGCGAGGCCTGGGACGGGCTCCTGGGGAGTGAAGGCACCTTCTTGCCGGTGTCGTTCATGGCGGTGGGAGCCCTCGCCGCGGTGGGTCTGCGGGACCAGGCCCACGAGCGCCTGGAAGCGCTGTGCGCCCTGCTCCCGCGGCTGATCCCGGAGATGTGGGACCCGGTCGAGGACCGATCCCTGGGCAACGTCCCTCTTGTCTGGAGCCACATGGAGCTCGCGCGCGCCGTGTACGTCCTGGACGCTCTGGACCGCCGGGCTCGGTGGGGACCCGTCGGCTTCGCGCTCTGGCGGGTCGGGCGGTACCTCCGGCTGCGCCGTCGGCGGGACCGGGGAGTGCGTCCGTAGGGGCCTCAGCCTGCACTCGCCCCCACGCTGCAGTGCCGGCCGTGAGTCTCCGGACATGGGCTACCGTCAGCCGGTCGGGGCTGCTAGCTCAACTGGCAGAGCAGCGGACTTTTAATCCGCGGGTTCAGGGTTCGATCCCCTGGCGGCCCACAGGGTGATGTCGCAAAACCGCGAGACCCCTCCCGGTGAACGAGGCACCATGGTCTCGTGCACACCGACACCGAGCAGTGCCTGCGGGCCGTGCAGGCCAAGGACGCACGGTTCGACGGCTGGTTCTTCACCGCCGTCCGCACGACCGGCATCTACTGCCGCCCGAGCTGTCCCGCCGTACCTCCGAAGGCCCGCAACGTGGTCTTCCACCCGACCGCCGCGAGTGCCCAGGCCGCGGGGTACCGCGCGTGCAAGCGATGCCGACCCGATGCCACGCCGGGCAGTCCGGAGTGGGACGTGCGCGGTGACCTGGTCGCCCGTGCCGTCCGCCTCATCGGGGACGGCGTCGTCGATCGCGAGGGCGTTCCTGGCCTGGCCGAGCGGCTGGGCTACTCCCGCCGGCAGGTCGAGCGGATGCTTCGCGCGGAGCTCGGCGCCGGTCCGCTCGGGCTGGCACGAGCCCAACGCGCCCAGACGGCGCGGCTGCTCATCGAGACCACCGACCTCGGCCTCGCCGACGTCGCGTTCGCCGCCGGGTTCGGCAGCGTGCGGCAGTTCAACGAGACGGTGCGCGAGGTCTTCGCGACGACTCCGGGTGATCTCCGTGCGCGGTCCCGCGCGCAGATCACGACCCCCGGGACGGTGACGGTCCGCCTGCCGTTCCGTGCGCCGCTGTTCCCGGACAACCTGTTCGGGCACCTCGTGGCCACCGGGGTCCCAGGGGTCGAGGAGTGGCGTGACGGGTGAGTACCGGCGGACCCTGCGCCTGCCGCGCGGCCACGGCGTCGTGGCCCTCGCTCCGGCGAGTGACCACGTGCGCTGCACCCTGACGCTGACCGACCTGCGCGACCTGTCGACCGCCATCGCGCGCTGTCGACGGCTCCTCGACCTCGACGCCGACCCGGTCGCCATCGATGCCCAGCTCGCCGCCGATCCGCTCCTGGAACCGCTGGTAGGCAAGGCTCCCGGCCGCCGGGTACCGCGGACCGTCGACGAGCACGAGATGGCCCTGCGCGCCGTCCTGGGCCAGCAGGTCAGCACCCAGGCCGCGCGCACGCACGCCGCCCGTCTCGTCCAGGCAGTACGGCGACCCGGTCGTCGACGCCACGCTGACCCACCTGTTCCCGACGCCCAGAGCAGCTGCTGGACGCGGGTCCCCACCTGGCGATGCCGGCAGCGCGGCGCGACACCGTCCTGCGGCTCGCCCGAGCGCTGGTCGACGGAGACGTCGAGCTCGGACCGGGCGTCGACCGGCTGCGGTCCCGCGCCCAGCTGACGGCGCTGAAGGGCCTCGGGCCCTGGACCGTGGAGACGATCGCGATGCGTGCTCTGGGCGACCCGGATGCGTTCCTCCCCACCGACCTCGGTGTGAGGCAGCTCGCTCCCACGATCGGGATCACCGACCTCACGACCCGGGCTGAGCAGTGGCGTCCTTGGCGCGCCTACGCCGTCCAGCACCTGTGGGCCCTCGGTGACCACCCGGTCAACCAGCTGCCTCCTCCCGACGCCACACTCGCCAAGGACCTCTCATGACCTACGCCGTGATCGACAGCCCCGTCGGCCCGCTGACCCTGGTCGAACGTGCGGGCGCCCTCGCCGGGATCTACCTGACGCAGCACCGCCACCAGCCACCGCTCCAGGGAGCACGGGACGACCGGCTGCTCCCCGAAGCCCAGGCCCAGCTGGCGGCCTACTTCACCGGCGATCTCACGGACTTCGACCTGCCGCTCTGCGTGGGGGGCACCGCCTTCCAGCAGCAGGTGTGGCAGGCGCTGGCCACGATCCCGTACGGCCAGACGTGGACCTACGGCCAGCTGGCCGACGCGATCGGCAACCCGCGGGCGGTCCGCGCCGTCGGTCTGGCCAACGGACGCAACCCCGTGAGCATCGTCGTGCCCTGCCACCGCGTCGTCGGGGCGAACGGCAGTCTCACCGGGTACGGCGGGGGGCTGGAGCGCAAGAAGTGGCTGCTCGACCACGAGCGACGCTGACCCGGCCCGTCACGGGCGTGCGGAGGAGCCCTGGCGCGCCGTACGGGACCGGTCGGCGAGCTCGCGGGCCAGGCCCTCGGTCTCGGCGTACGGCCGGTGCTGGAGCTCGGCGCCCGTGAGTCGACGGCCGGCGCTGTCGACGTGGACGCTGCCGAGGCCGAGCCAGCGCTGCCACGGCCCTTGGGTGCGGCGCACGCTCTGCACCTTGGCCAACGGCACGACGTCGGTCGTCGTGGTGAGGATCCCGCGCTGCGCCACGACGAAGCGCTCGTCCAGCCCGACGCGCAGCTTGGGCGACGACAGCGGTGCCCGGCGGCGCGCAGCCGGCGGGGCAGCCTGCGTCGCGCGCGGGAGCTGCGCGCCGAGGACCCGTTCCAGGAGCTGCTCGGCGACCGCCCGCGGCGCGACGGGCAGCAGCGCGGAGGTGAGGGTCTGCTCCGTGCCCCCCGTGGCGGAGTAGCCGGCCACGTCGACCTCGACGCGCACCCAGCCGCGCCGCCGCCACAGGATCGGCTCGGTGACGCGGAGGGTCTGCACCTTGCCGGGCGGGATGGTCTGGGTACGCCGGTCCAGCAGCCCCTGGCGCAGTCGGAGGCCCTGCGGCACCTCGGCCACCGAGAAGCCGTACTCCGCGATCACCCGGCGGGCCGCGAGGCCCAGCGTCCCGACGAGGAGGGGGACGGCGGTGGCTGCCGCAGCCGCCCCGGCGCGCAGGTCGATCGCGGTGGTGACCACGAGTCCGACCAGGACGACGATCCCGGTGATGGCCGGGGCGCCGAGCAGGACAGAGGTGATGAGGACGTCGGTCTGCACCTCCACGAGCAGCAGCTCAGCGGGCGGCGGCGCGGCGGTCTCGTCCGTGGGCGCTTGGGTCGACCGGGCGAGCAGCTCGGTACGCAGCGCCGTCCCCACCGGTTCGGAGAGGAAGGACAGCTTCGCCTCGCTGTCGCCCTGGCCGACGACCTCGAGGCGCAGCTCCACCAGGCCGGTCACGCGCGCCAGCAGCGGGCGCACCAGATCGACGGTCTGCAGGCGCGCCAGGGGTACGCGCCGGTCCTGCTTCTGGAAGACCCCGGAGCGGACGTGCAGCTCGGCCCCCTCCACGCGGTACGACGTCGCGCGCCACGAGAGCCACCCGATGCCTGCTGCGGCGAGGGTCCCGAGCAGCAGCAGGAGCAGCGCGAGCAGCCGGCTCTGCTGCCGGCCCTGCTGTCCCAGGATGATGAGCACCACCAGCAGGTAGCGGCCGCTGCGCAGCACCGGGGTCAGCGGGTGCAGGCGCTGCCAGGCGGTGTCCTGCTCAGGCGCGTCAGACACCGGCGGCGCGGGCCTCGCCGAGGGCGGCCAGGCGGTCCCGCAGCCGCGCGGCCTCGTCCGCCCGCAGCCCCGGGATGGAGGCGTCGGTCGCGGCCGCGGCCGTGTGCAGGACGACGGTCGCCAGGCCGTAGCGCCGCGCGAGCGGACCGGCGACGACGTCGACGAACTGCATCCGTCCGTACGGCACGACCGACAGGCGCCGGACGAGGACGCCTCGACGCACCAGGAGGTCGTCGCCCCGCTCGGCGTAGCCGATGGCGTGGAACGCGCGGTGCAGCAGCCGGAGGACGAGCAGCAGGAACGCTGCCACGACGAGCAGGCCGGCGACGGCGGGAGCCCCGCCGCGGGTCACTCCGAGGACCACGGCCGCGACGACCGCGAGGCCGCCGAGCGAGGTCAGGGCGACGGTGCGGCGCAGGCGCAGCAGGGCGGGGTCCGGGTGACGCCAGTCGGGCTCCATGCGCTCACGGTAGGCGGCTCTACCCTCGGAGGCGTGTTCACCCCCGACGCCGTCGACGTGCGGATCCTGCAGGCCCTGGTGGCCGATCCGCGGATGACCGTCAGCGAGCTCGCCGAGCGGGCCGGCGTCGTGCGCAACACGGCGCAGGCACGGCTCGACCGGCTGCACCGCGAGGGCGTCCTCGGGGCCAACGACCGGGGGGTCGAACCGCGGGCCCTGGGGTTCGTCGTCTCGGCCGTCGTGTCGATCCAGCTCCGGCACGCCGAGATCGAGCAGGCCTGCGCGGCGCTCGAGCGCAACCCGGCGGTGCTGCTCGTGGAGGAGGTCGCCGGCTCGACCGGCGACCTGCTGGTCCGGGTCGCGTGCGCCAGCACCGATGATCTGCAGAAGGTCGTGCACAGCCTGCTGTCCACGCCGGGCGTGGTGTCCACGACGACCCAGGTGGTGCTCAAGACGCGCATCCCCTTCCGGGTGACGGGCCTGCTCGCGGAGCTGCTGGGTCAGGCCGATGGGCAGACCGCGCAAACGAACGGCACATCGGCCGCTCGCGGTTGAGCAGGATGCTCAGGACAGCCGCCTCCGATTGACCAACTCGCGTCGTACCGCGAGCCTGGTCCCTTACCCCCCGAGCTCTGGAGCCTGCGTTGACCACCCTCGACGACCGCCCCGCTGACGACGCCGCGCGCCACCGGTACACCCCGGCCGACCGCTACGTCCCCGGTGCCCGCCCCGTCCTGCTGACCGGTGTCCAGGCGATCGCCCGCCTGCTCGTCGAGCAGCAGGTCCGCGACGCCGCGGCCGGCCACCGGACCGGGACGTTCCTGTCCGGCTACCCGGGCTCCCCGCTCGGTGGGCTCGACAAGCTGCTCCACGGGTTGCCCACGCTCAAGACCGAGCACAACATCCAGATCGTCCCGGGCCTCAACGAGGAGCTCGGCGCGACCGCCGTCTGGGGCAGCCAGCAGGTCCCGGGGGAGCTGAACGTCGACGGCGTCCTGGGCGTCTGGTACGGCAAGGGCCCCGGCGTCGACCGCGCAGGGGACGCCCTGCGCCACGGCAACACCTACGGCGCCAACGCCAAGGGTGGCGTCCTCGTCATGGCCGGCGACGACCCGGGCGCCAAGTCCTCGACCGTCCCGTGCACCTCCGAGCGGACCCTGGCGTCGTTCGGCATGCCCGTCCTCACCCCCCGCAACGGCACCGAGCTCATCACCTTCGGCATGTACGGCGTCGCGCTGTCCCGGCTGTCCGGCTGCTTCGTCGGCATCAAGGTGCTCGCCGACGTCGCGGACGGCCTCTGGACCGTCGATGAGGACTTCCAGACCGCGCCGATCGTCGTGCCGTCGGTGGAGTGGAACGGCCGCCCGTGGACCTACTCCCAGCTGCTCATGAAGGACCCGCGCGACTCCACCATCGCCGAGGCCGCGCTGCTCGGTCCGCGCTGGGCCGCCGTCGAGGCGTTCGGCGCGGCCAACCCCGTCGACGAGATCACCCACGACGCACCCGGCGCGTGGCTGGGCATCGCGTCCACCGGGACGGCGTACGACGCGACCCTGCAGGCCCTCGCGGACGTCGGCGTCCCCGACCCTGCTGCGGTCGGCATCCGCGTGCTGCGCGTCGGCATGCCCTACCCGCTGGGCGCCGGCCTCGTCCGGACCTTCGCCACCGGGGTCGAGCAGGTCCTCGTCGTGGAGGAGAAGACCTCCTTCGTCGAGGCGCAGCTCAAGGAGATCCTGTACGGCGTCACCGGCGCCCCGGCCGTCGTGGGCAAGCGCTCCGCCGACGGTCGCCTGCTGGTGCCCGCCGACGGTCAGGTGTCGGCGGACCGGCTCGAGAACGTCCTGCGCTCCGTGCTCGGAGACCGCGTCCCGCTCGCCCCCCGCAAGCCCGGCCCGCGCACCCAGCTGTCCCTGTCGCCCGTCAAGCGGACGCCGTACTTCTGCTCCGGCTGCCCGCACAACCGGTCGACTCCCCTGCCCGAGGGCTCCCTGGGCGGCGGCGGGATCGGCTGCCACACGATGGTCACGCTGTCCGACCGTCCCGACCAGGCCGTGCTCGCGCTGACCCAGATGGGCGGTGAGGGCTCGCAGTGGATCGGCCAGTCCCAGTTCACCGACGTGAAGCACATCTTCCAGAACGTCGGCGACGGCACGTTCGCCCACTCCGGCCAGCTGGCGCTGCAGTTCTGCGTCGCTGCGGGCGTGAACATCACCTACAAGCTGCTCTACAACCAGGTCGTCGCGATGACCGGTGCGCAGAACGCCGAGGGTGGTCTGGCGGTCCCTGAGCTGACCCACAAGCTGACCGCCGAGGGCGTCAAGCAGATCGTCATCGTCAGTGACGAGCCGAAGAAGTACCGCGGCGTCACGACCCTGGCCGCCGGCGTCACCGTCCGGCACCGCGACCAGATGGACGCCGTCCAGAAGGAGCTGCGCGAGGTCGAGGGCGTCACCGTCCTGCTCTACGACCAGCAGTGCGCCAACGAGGCCCGTCGTCTGCGCAAGCGCGGCAAGCAGGAGACCCGCAGCACCCGCGTCATCATCGACGAGGCGACCTGCGAGGGCTGCGGCGACTGCGGCGAGAAGAGCAACTGCCTGTCCGTGCAGCCCGTCGACACCGAGCTCGGTCGTAAGACCCGGATCGATCAGACCTCCTGCAACACCGACTACTCCTGCCTGCTGGGCGACTGCCCGTCGTTCCTCACGGTGCAGGTGAAGACAGGGAAGAAGAAGAAGGCCCCGCGTCGGTCCGGCGCGGGCGAGGCCCCCGTCTCGCCCGAGCCGGTCCTGCCCGTCGACGCCGACATGTTCCTCGCCGGCATCGGCGGCACCGGCATCGTGACCGTCAACCAGCTGCTCGCGACCGCGGCGCTGCGCAGCGACCTCGACACCACCGGCCTGTCGGGGCTGGACCAGGTCGGCCTGTCGCAGAAGGCCGGTCCCGTGACCAGCCACCTGCGCGTCGGCTCGCGCGGCCCGGCCAACCGCGTCGGCCACGGCACCGCCGACCTCATCCTCGCCTTCGACGCCCTCGTGGCCGCCGATCCGAAGAACCTCGCGGTCTGCTCGGAGGAGTTCACGATCGCCGTGGTCTCCACCTCCGAGACGCCGACCGGCACCCAGGTGGCCGACCCCAACGCTCCCAAGACCGACGTGCCCTCGCAGGTCCGCAAGATCCGTGACGCCGTCGTCAAGGTCGTGGAGATCGACGCGCTCGCGGCGTCCGAGGCGCTGTTCAGCTCCACCGCCCCGGCCAACCTGCTGCTCGTCGGTGTGGCCTACCAGCTCGGCACGCTGCCGTTCTCCTCGGCGGCGATCGAGGAGGCCATCGAGCTCAACGGCGTCGCGGTCAAGGCGAACGTCGCGGCCTTCCGCTGGGGTCGTGCGTTCATCTCCGCCCCCGAGGAGTTCGCCGCCGCCGTCGCCGGGCCCGCGCCCGTCGAGGCCCCGCTGCCGGACCTCGGGGACTCCCCGCTCGCCGGTGAGACCCGCCGGCTCACCGCCGTCCGTGTCGACCTGCTGACGGCCCACACCGGCCGCAAGGCAGCCGCGGCGTACGTCAAGGTCGTCGAGAGCGCCTGGGCCGCCGAGCGCGCCCTCGGGACGGACACCGCGTACTCCGAGGCCGTGGCCCGCGGGACTGCGCACTTCTGGGCCTACAAGGACGAGTACGAGGTCGCGCGCCTGCTGACCCGCAAGGAGCTGCTCGCCGAGGTGCAGGTCCAGGTCCCCGGTGCCACCAAGGTGAAGTACAACCTGCACCCGCCGGTGCTGCGTGCGATGGGCATGAACAGCAAGCTCAAGCTCGGTGCCTGGTCGCGGCCGATGCTCAAGACGATGGCCGTCTCCAAGGGACTGCGCGGCACCTGGGCCGACCCGTTCGGCAAGGCGGAGGTGCGCCGCGTCGAGCGGGAGCTGCTGGCCTCGCACCTGGAGCTCGTCACGCGCCTGAACGCCTCCCTGACCGCTGACTCCTACGCCACGGCGGTCACGGTCGCCTCGGCGCCGGAGATCGTCCGCGGGTTCGAGGACGTCAAGCTCCGCAACGTCGTCCGCTACCGCGAGACCCTGGCGGCGCTCGGCTTCTGACCCCCGGCGGACGTCTGGTCAGGTCCCTGACCGCGACGGTGAAGGCCGCGTCGTCACCAGGGTCTGCCGGCGGCGTGACAACGAGCTGGTCGGCCCTTGCGAACGTCGTGGGCAGCAGATCGGGCAGCTCGGCGTAGGTCGCAGGCGGTGCCTCCAGCGGGTCGTCGTCAACGACGGCCTCCAGGTCGTTCCACTCTGGGCGCGGCTCATCGCGTGCAGCCGAGCGGCTCGGTCGTCTTGCCGACGGTCCACGGGGTAGAAAGCACGCATGGACTACTCCCTCGAGGTCGTCATCCTGCCCGTCTCGGACGTCGACCGGGCGAAGGCCTTCTACGCCGACGTCGCCGGTTTCCACGTGGACGTGGATCACTCCGCCGGGCCGGACTTCCGGATCGTGCAGCTCACCCCGGTGGGCTCGCGCTGCTCGGTGACGCTCATGCGCAACGCCGACGCCGCCGGGTCCGTGCAGGGCCTGCACCTGGTGGTCAGCGACATCGAGCAGGCGCGCGCGGAGCTCACCGGCCGAGGAGCGCAGGTGTCGGAGTACCACCACTTCGGGGCGGCCGGGCAGACACCGGGCCTGCACCCGGAGCGGATCGACTACGGGACGTTCCTGTCGTTCGCGGACCCGGACGGCAACGGCTGGCTCGTGCAGGAGGTCCGCAGCAGGTCGGTCTGATCCGGCAGGCCCCCCTTGTGGGCACTTCCCTGATCTCATCGCCTGTCGGTGGCGTCCTCCGGCCTCCCCACACGCTCGCGAGGGGTGCCGACACCGCCCGTCAGGTGCGACCAGATCAGGGAAGTCGGGGGCTGTGGAGGACGGAGAACGCGTCGTTGCCCCTCCCGTCAGGCTGTCGGCATGGACCTACCACCAGAGGCGGCACGTCAGGGCTGGCGCTTCAGTTACCAGCAGGCGCGCGCAGGTGGCCTGACCTGGCCGAGGCTGCAGACCGCGGTGCGCAGGGGGCTGCTCGAGGTGACAGCCCACGGGGTCTACGCGGTGGCCGGACTGGCCGTCGACCCGTTGGAGGCCCATGCCCAGCTGCTCCGCGACGCCCAGCTCAGCGCGACGCAGCGCTGGTACGGCGCCCGCCGCAGTGCAGCACTCCTCATGGGCCTCCCGCTGATCGGACGGTCGCCCTCGGTCGTGCAACTGACCCGTGACGGCAACCAGCAGGGAGCCCACGGGCGCGACCGGCACTGGCGGATCAGTCCCCTGCCCACTGCCGACACCTGGGAGTACCGCGGGCTGGACCTCTGCACGCCGGCCCGAACCGTGATCGACATCGGGCGCGCGGAGTCGTTCCGCAACGGCGTCGTCGCGGCCGACGGGGCGCTCCGACGGGGCGTCGATCCCGCAGACCTGGAGGCGGTGCTGAAGCGCATGAGCCGTTGGCCAGGGGTGGCGCGAGCGCGTGCGGCGGTGAGGTTCGCGGACGGGAGGGCGGAGTCACCGGGGGAGTCGTTGGTCCGGGTGGCCTGCCGGCGCGAGGGGCTGCCGATCCCCGAACCGCAGGTCGAGGTGCACCTCTGGGGAGAATTCGTCGGCCGGGTCGACGGGCTGTTCCGTGAGGCGCTGCTGGTGATCGAGTCCGACGGCGCGGTCAAGTTCACCGGCCCGTTGGTCCTTCCTCGACTCCTGGCTCGGCACGAGCTGATCCGCGACGCGGGGCTGGACATCATTCGGACCAACTGGGATGAGACCTTCCGCGATACGTCTGTGTTCGGCCGACGGGTGCGCGAGCGGCTGCGGGAACGCGGAAGCCGCGCCCTGCCCCCGGGGGTGGAGCTGCGCAGCACGCGCGCCGAGCCGCAGCGGCCCCACCTCGGCGAAAGTGACGCACTCGCCGCCTGAACACGACCCGCACACTCCGCGCCGAGCACTTCCCTGATCTGGTCGCTTGTCAGGCAGGCGCAGAGAGGCGAGTTCACGCTCATCTGGCGGCCAAGAGGCCGGCCGGCCCGTTGATGAGATCAGGGAAGTGCGGAAAGGGGGGGCGGGCGGGCAGGGGGGAGGCGGCGTCAGGCGGGGGTGATGCGGCCGATGACCTCGCCGAGCCAGCGGCCGTCTGCCGTGCGCGCACTGATGGTCACGACCTCGCCGTCCTCCAGGAAGGCCTTGCCGTCGACGAGGTCACGACCGTTCCACGTGAGCTCGATGAACGACCCGCGCTGGTCGACCTCGGAGCCGCTGACCGTGCCGGAGGCGAACAGGTCACCGGTCCGCAGGGAGGCTCCGTTGGCGGTGAGGTGCGCCAGCATCTGCGGGGCGGTCCAGTACATCCCGGCGTACGGCGGTCGCGAGAGGACCGACCCGTCGCGGGTCACCTCGAAGGTGAGGTCCAGGGCCCAGTCCTCCGACACCTGCAGGTAGTCGGCCGGCACCGGGTCCTGCGCGGGGGCGGGCACGCGGTCGAGAGCGGCGAGCGGCACGACCCAGGGGCTGATGGACGTGGCGAAGGACTTGCCCAGGAACGGGCCGAGGGGGACGTACTCGTAGCTCTGGATGTCGCGCGCGCTCCAGTCGTTGAGCACGACGACGCCGAAGACGTGGTCCGCGAAGTCGCTGGTGGGGACGGGGGTCCCGAGCGCCGAGGGCACGCCGACGACGAACCCGAGCTCGACTTCGATGTCGAGCTTCTGCGACGGACCGAACGAAGGACCGGGGGCGCGCAGCCCGGACGGGCGTCGGACGTCGGTGCCGCTGACCACGACCGTGCCGGCGCGCCCGTGGTAGCCGACCGGCAGGTGCTTCCAGTTGGGCAGCAGGGCGTCGCCGTCGGGTCGGAACATCTTCCCGAGGTTGGTGGCGTGCTGCTCGCTGGCGTAGAAGTCGACGTAGTCGGCGACCTCGATGGGCAGGTGCAGCGTCACGGACGCTAGCGGGAGCAGGGGCTGGTCCACCAGGTTCTGGACGTGTGCACGGACCTCCCGCCACCGGTCGGGGCCCTGCGCCATGAAGGCGTTGAGCGACGGGGCCTCGAACGCGTCGCCGAGGTGCGCGGCGAGGTCGAGGACGCCGTCGTCGACCGCTACACCGATCCGGCGTGGGCCGCCGTCGACGGAGAAGACGCCGTAGGGCAGGACGGTGCGGTCGAAGGTCACAGGAGTCCCAAGGTGATCGCGTCGTTCACGGGCCGGTCGGTGTCGCAGGAGCCGTAGGAGTGCAGCAGCCAGCGGGTCGCCACGACGAGGTCGTCGGAGAGCTCCTTCGCCTCCGCAGCAAGGGAGTCGGCGTCGGTGGAGCGCAGCACGTCGAGCACGTCGTCCTCGCGCAGCGCGCGCGCCACGGCGAGCAGCAGGTTGAGGTAGCCGTGGTGCGGCGTCCCGTCGGTGCTCTCCCACCCGCGGACGGCGGCGTGCATCCCCGCGGTCGCCTTGAAGGGCAGGGAGAAGCGGGCGGCCGCGACGACGTACGCCGCGACCTCCTCGACCGGGGGGATGCGCACGCCACCGCAGCGGAGCTTGCCGAACACCCCGTGCCCGGCGAGCTCGGCCGGCGCGATGCCCTCGAGGTAGCAGGGAAGGTCGTCGCGGGTGCCGGAGCGCAGCTCTACAGCCCGCACCCGCACCCGGGGGTCGGTCGGCAGGGCCACGGCGTCGTCACCGATCAGGTGGATGTCGAGGACCTCTGCGGGCTCGAGCAGGGCGACGAGCTCGTCGACGCGGTCGCCGGGGCACAGGAAGCGGCCGGACAGCACGGGGGACGAGGACCGGCGATGACGGGCGAGAGCCTCGTCCATCGGCAGCCAGGACGGCGGGAACAGGCCGGCGTCGTCGACCAGTCCCTCGAGCAGCCTCACCGCGCCCAGGTCCAGGGGTACGCCGGGTCCTCGATCTCGCTGACGGCCGGCGCGAGGTCCAGCGGGGCGAACGTGTCGACCATGACGGCGAGCTCGTCGGTCGCGCTCTTGCCCAGCGCCTTCTCGACCGATCCGGGCTGCGGGCCGTGGGTGAAGCCGCCGGGGTGCAGGGAGATCGACCCCTGTCCGATGCCGCTGCCGGCGCGGGAGGTGAAGTCGCCGCCGACGTAGAACAGGACCTCGTCGCTGTCGACGTTGGCGTGGTTGTACGGCACCGGGACGGCCTCGGGGTGGTAGTCGAGCAGCCGCGGCACGAACGAGCAGATGACGAAGCCCGGGCCGCTGAAGGTCTGGTGCACCGGCGGCGGCTGGTGCAGTCGACCGGTGAGCGGCTCGAAGTCGTGGATCGACAGGGCGTACGGGTAGAGGCACCCGTCCCAGCCCACGACGTCGAACGGGTGGCTCGCGTAGGTGTAGGTCGTGAGCCGCCCACGACGCCGGACGAGGACGTCGGTCTCGCCGCCGTCCTCGAGCAGCGGTCCGGTGGGTGCGCGGAAGTCGCGCTCGCAGTACGGCGACGCCTCGAGGATCTGCCCGTGCTTGCCGAGGTACTGCGACGGCACGGTCAGGTGCCCCCGCGCCTCGACGACCAGCGCCCGCAGCGGGCCGTCGGTGACGATCCAGCGGTGGGTCGTGCCGGTCGGGACGACGACGTAGTCACCGGGGCCGATGTCGAGCACCCCGAACACCGACTCGAGCCGGCCGGTCCCGCTCTCGACGTACACGAGCAGGTCGCCGTCGGAGTCGCGGTAGAGGCCCGAGTCGAGATCGGCTGCTGCGTAGGAGATCCGGACGCTGCTGTTGCCCATGAGCACCGTGCGGCCGGTGACCAGGTCGCCGGCGCTGCCGAGCTTGTGGGTCTGCAG
Source organism: uncultured Actinomycetota bacterium (assembly GCA_963760125.1). GTDB lineage: Bacteria > Actinomycetota > Actinomycetes > Mycobacteriales > SCTD01 > RYN-111. The sequence continues at coordinate 72,733 of CAVXBV010000016.1, forward strand.
GTGCCGTGGGAGCAGGATCTCCGGAGCGTCCAGGGCGACCTCGGAGGAGCCGGAGGCGACCGCGTTGACGATCCGGGTGGGCAGCTCGCGGTGGTAGAGCAGCGCCGAGTCGGAGGAGAACCCCTCCTCGCCCATCAGCTCCTCGGCGTACAGGCGTCCGTCGGGCTGGCGGAACTGCACGTGCCGCTTGCGCGGGACGTCACCGACTGACCGGTAGTGCGGCATGACGCTGTCCCTTCGACCGAGAGCTAGAGGTTGCCCCGACGGTCCTGCTCGCGCTCGATGGCCTCGAACAGGGCCTTGAAGTTGCCCTTGCCGAAGCCGAGCGAGCCGTGCCGCTCGATGAGCTCGAAGAACACGGTCGGACGGTCCTGCACAGGCTTGGTGAAGATCTGCAGGAGGTAGCCGTCCTCGTCGCGGTCCGCGAGGATCTTCAGCTCGCGCAGCTCATCGATCGGGACGCGCGTGTCACCGACCCACTCGCCGAGGGTGTCGTAGTAGCTGTCGGGGGTCGCGAGGAACTCGATGCCCCGGGCGCGCATCTCGCGGACCGCGCGGACGATGTCGTTGGTCGCCAGCGCGATGTGCTGCACGCCGGGGCCACCGTAGAACTCGAGGTACTCGTCGATCTGGCTCTTCTTCTTCGCGATGGCCGGCTCGTTCAGGGGGAACTTCACCTTGAAGCCGGTGTCGCTGACGACCTTGCTCATGAGCGCGGAGTACTCCGTGGCGATGTCGTCGCCGACGAACTCCTTCATGTTCACGAAGCCCATGACCTTGTTGTAGAAGGTCACCCACTCGTTCATCTTGCCCATCTCGACGTTGCCGACGACGTGGTCGATCGCCTGGAAGAAGCGCTTCTCGGGCTTCGCGACGAGCGGCTCCTTCGTGACGTATCCCGGGAGGAACGGACCGGAGTAGTCACCGCGCTGCACCAGGGTGTGGCGGGTCTCGCCGTAGGTCTGGATGGCCGCCGTGACGACCTTGCCGTGCTCGTCCTCGGTGACCGTGGGTTCCATGAGCCCGGTGGCGCCGCGCTCGAGAGCGACGGCGTAGGCCTTCTCGACGTCGGCCACCCGGAGCGCGACGTCGACGACGGCGTCGCCGTGACGGGAGTGGTGCGCGCCGTCCTCGGTGCCGGCGACGACGGGGGCCGTGATGACGAAGGTGCATCCCCCGGACTCGAGGACGTACTCGGCGTGCGTGCGGTGCCCGGTCTCCGGACCGCGGTAGGCCGTGAGGACCATCCCGAAGGCGCTGGAGTAGAAGTGCGCGGCCTGTCGGGCGTTGCCGACCACGAAGCGGACGTGGTCCCATCCGAGGAGCGGGAAGTCGTCGTGCTCCGCGTGGCTGCCGGACAGGGCCTCGGTGCTCAAGGTGGTCATGGCATGAGGTTCGCCCCTTTCCGCCGTACGACGCAAGTGGGCGCCCGGGGCCTGGTCAGGTTGTGCAGACAGGCCAGGCACAGCGGGGGCACACTGGTCAGCATGACCAGTCTGGACGACCTGGACCGACGCCTGCTGCAGCTCGTGCTCACCGAGCCCAAGCTGGGCGTGCTGGAGACCTCGCGCCGCCTCGGCATCGCGCGTGGCACCGCGCAGGCTCGGCTGGCCAGGTTGGAGCGCGAGAACGTCCTGTCGTGGACGCCCACGGTGCGCCCCCTCGGGCTGGGCTACGGCGTCACCGCCTTCGCGACCCTGGAGGTCCAGCAGGGCGTGGGCATCGCGAAGATCGCCGAGCACCTGCGCTCCATCCCGGAGGTGCTCGAGGCCCACACCACCAGCGGGGACGGGGACGTCCTGTGCCGCATCGTGTCGCGGGACCACGCCGACCTGCAGCGGGTGCTCGACGCGATCACCGCGACACAGCTCGTCGCGCGCACGTCGACCGTGATCAGCTTGACCGACGAGGTGCCCTACCGGATCGCCCAGCTCGTCGACTGAGTGCCGAAGGAGCAGAAGGCTCCTACTGTGAGAGGCATGTTCGAGGAAGCGCAGTACTTCGCCCCTGTCATCGAGGGAGAGAACGGCCTCCAGGTCCAGCTCGGCTCCGGTCATCCCGGGTTCGCCGATCCGGTCTACCGCGAGCGCCGCAACCTCCTCGCCACGCTCGCAAGGAAGTGGACGTCCGGCGAGCCGGTGCCTGCGGCCGCCTACACCGACGAGGAGCACGAGGTCTGGCGCGTGGTCAGCGAGGCGCTGCACGTCAAGCACCAGACCTATGCCTGCCAGGAGTTCCTGGAGGGCAAGGAGCGGCTCGGGCTGCCCGACGACCACGTCCCGCAGCTCGAGACGGTCAGCGACATGCTGGCCCCGCTGACCGGCTTCCGGTACCAACCGGCCGCCGGTCTCGTCCCGCTGCGCGAGTTCTACGGCGCGCTGGCGGACCGCCGCTTCTGGTCCACGCAGTACGTCCGGCACCACAGCGTGCCGCTCTACACCCCCGAGCCCGATGTGCTCCACGAGGTCGTCGGCCACGGCAACACCCTCGCCAACGACCGCTACACCGCGCTCTACGAGGCGGCTGGCCAGGCGGCCCGCAGGGTGGAGGGCGAGGAGGCGCTGCAGTTCGTCAGCAAGGTCTTCTGGTTCACCCTCGAGTTCGGTGTCCTGCACGAGCCGGACGGCCTGAAGGCCTACGGCGCAGGCATTCTCAGCTCGCCGGGCGAGATCGAGGAGTTCCGGAAGATGACGATCAAGCCGCTGGACCTGCGCGACATGGGGACGACGGAGTACGACATCACCGTCTACCAGGACCTGCTCTACGCCGCCGAGTCGTTCACCCACCTCGAGGACGTCGTCGGGGAGTTCTGGAAGACCTGCGACGACGACTCGATCGCCGCGCTCAAGGCCGCGGCGTGACCGCGCCGGACGGCTGGTCGGAGGTCGACGGCAAGCTCACCAAGGCGTTCACCTTCCCGGCGTTCCTCGAGGGGATCTCGTTCGTGAGCCGGGTGGGGCTGCTGGCGGAGGAGCTCGACCACCACCCCGACATCGACGTCCGCTGGCGGACCGTGACCCTCGCGGTCAACACCCACGACGCCGGCAACGCCATCACCGCCAAGGACTTCGACCTGGCGCGGCGGGTGGAGCAGCTCTAGGCCGAGCAGGGTCCCACCGCCCGCGAACGGGGCGTGCTGTCGGAGGACGGCGGGTGGGGCATAGAGTCGCCCGATCAGATGCAGGAACCCGGTGCGAACCCGGGACGGTCCCGCCACTGTGAGAGCCGCCGGCACCTGTCGAGGGCTCGAGTCAGGAACTGCAGCAACCCATCCGAGCGGGGCGTGGAAACCCCGGAGGAGGCACCACCAGATGAGCCCGAGCCAGACCCAGGTCGCTGTCCGTCCGATCGCCCAGCAGGGCGTCGCCGCCGTGATCACCGGCATCGCCGTGATCGTCGCGCTCGTGGCGCTCTACGCCGTGTTCCTCGACCAGGGCCAGCTGCTCAGCCCGGTGCTGGGCCAGGTCTCCGTGGTCGCCAACTACCTGCACGAGCTGGCGCACGACGGCCGCCACCTGCTCGGCGCTCCCTGCCACTAGTGCTCACCTCGCTGCGGCGAGGCGCCCTGTCCGGCCTCCTCGCCGGCGTCCTGACCGCGGCGTTCGGCTACCTGCTGGCTGAGCCGCTGATGGACCGCGCCGTCGACCTCGAGGCTGCCCGCCGGGCCGCCGCCGGGGACGTCTCGACCGAGGTGTTCTCCCGCACGACCCAGCACTTCGGGCTGCTGGGTGCGGCCGTCGTCGTCGGGGTCGCCTTCGGCGTGCTGTACGGCGTCCTCGCCCGCCTGCTGCCTCCGGCGGCGGACCCGTGGCGACGGGCGCTGCACCTGGGCGGCGCGGCGTTCTTCGCGATCTCGTTCGTGCCGTTCGTGCGCTACCCGAGCAACCCGCCCGGTGTGGGCGACGCGGGCACGATCGACGCACGGAGCAACCTGTTCGAGGTCTCCGTCCTGGTGGGGCTCATCGGCGTGACGTTCGCGGCCCTCATCGCGCGCGGCCTGCGGGAACGGGGTGCCGCCGACTCCACCCGCCACCTCGCGGTGACCGGTGTGCTGCTCGCGACGATCGCCCTGACGTTCGTGCTGCCCGGCAACACCGACCCCGTCGACGCACCGGTGACCCTGGTCTGGGAGTTCCGGTTGCTCTCGATCGCCGCTCTCGCGCTGCTCTGGGGCAGCCTCTGCGCAACGTTCGGCGTGCTGTCGCAGCGCGCGACGCTGCGGGCCCCCGCGCCGGTCTGACCTCAGGCGTGCTCGTGTGCACGCGCCTCGAGCAGCTGCTGGGCCAGGCTCGCGAGCAGCGACTGGTCCAGGCCCGGGCTCGAGCGGATCGCCTCCCAGAACTCGGGCGCGCTCAGCACCATGGCCGAGACCGGGGACGACGCGACGACGGTCGCGGAGCGGGGGGCCTTGGCCAGCAGGCTCAGCTCGCCCACGTGGTCACCGGCGCCGAGGGAGGCGACCACCTTGCCACCGGTCTGCACGTCCGCCGTACCGCTGAGGAGGACGAAGAACTCGTGCCCGACCGAGCCCTCGCGGGTCAGGGCCTCCCCGGCGACGAAGTCGACCTGGTTGCAGAGCTTGGCCAGCGCGTCCAGCTCCTTGTCGGTGCAGCGCTTGAACAGCGGCACGGCCGCCAGCAGCTCGGCGGTACGGGTACGGGTGCGTGACATGGCGGTCCACCTCTGGGTCGGACAAGCTGGTGCGTTTCCGGCAGTCAACCGCGAACTGGTCGCGTGCGACAGGGGGCGCGGTGCGTGTTCGCGGGTTCCGTGGACGGGAGGTGGGGGTAGGGCAGGCTGGGAGCACGCCTCCAGCACCCGTCACCCCGCACCGCCTCCGGAAGGTCCCGCCATGAGCCCCACCCGCCGCCTGGCCCGCCCCCTGCTCGCGAGCACGTTCGTCGCTGGGGGGATCGATGCCCTGCGCAAGCCCGGCCCGCACGTCGAGGCGGCCCGGTCGGCCGGCCTGGACAACCCGGAGAAGCTCGCGCGGGCCAACGCGGGCGTGCAGGTCGGGGCGGGCCTCGCGCTCGCGACCAACCGGCTGCCTCGCCTGAGCGCGCTGGCGCTGGCCGGGTCGCTGGCCCCGACGACCTACGTCGCGCACCCGTTCTGGCAGGAGAAGGACGCGGAGCAGAAGGCGGTCCAGCGCGCGCAGTTCCTGAAGAACCTCGCCCTGATCGGCGGTCTGCTGCTTGCCGCGGCCGACACCGGAGGGCGCGAGTCGCTGCCGCACAAGGCCGCCCGGGTGACCGGTCGGGCGAAGCGTCAGGCAGCGAAGAAGGCCAGCTCCGCCAAGGACGCCGCCCACCTCTAACGCAGGCGGTCGAGCAGGTCCCGGTACTCCTCGGCGCTGAGGCCGGTGGGCAGGCGCGATCCCGCCGCCAGGCCCCAGCCGAGGCGGCACACCGTGCCGTCCACGAGGCTGTCGATCGACGCCCACGGGAACAGGGGCTTGTCGATCATCAACGCCGACAGCCCGTGCACCCCGGCCCAGAGCTGCAGGGACAGCTGGACCGGGTCGCCCTCGAAGACCCCGAGGTCGATGCAGGACGTCACCGTCTCCATGACGTAGCCGAACGCCCCGGAGGCGATCTCGTCGGCCGGGTCATGCTGCGACGGGCCCCGCATCATGCCGATCCGGTAGTTCTCCGGGTTGGTCACGGCGAAGCGGACGTACGCCGCTCCCTGCAGGCGGAGGGCGTCGAAGGGATCGCGGGCGTCCGCGGAGGCCTCCTTCAGCGCGAGGAACAGCTGCTCGAAGACCTCCTCGCACACGGCGTCGAGCAGCGCCTGCTTGTCGGCGAAGTGCAGGTAGATCGACGGGACGGACACGCCGACCCGCTGCGCGACGGCACGCAGAGAGACGCCCTCCTCAGAACCGGTCTCGCGCAGCAGGGCCATGGCCGCGGCGAGGACCTCCCCGCGGAGGGCAGCCCCCTGACCGCGCGCAGCCCGGGGACGAGGGGCAGGGGTCCTAGACGGCAACGGGCTCCTCCACGGGCGCGACCAACGGGCTCGAGTCTGCCTCAGCGAGGCCGACCCTGGCGTGCAGCCGCTTCGCCCACGCCGGCGCCCACCAGTTGCGATCGCCCATGAGCCGCATGAACGACGGGACCAGGGCGCCGCGGACCAGCGTCGCGTCCACGAGGACGGCGAGCGCCGTACCGAGACCGAGGAGCTTGATGAAGCTGATGCCTGAGGTCACGAACGACAGGAAGACCAGAGCCAACAGCGCCGCAGCGGCCGTGACGAGCGCCCCGGTCCGCTCGAGGCCGACGGCGACGGCGTGGTTGTTGTCACCGGTGAGGTCGTACTCCTCCTTGATGCGCGACAGCAGGAAGACCTCGTAGTCCATGGACAGGCCGAACAGCACGCAGAACATGAGGATCGGCATCGTCGTGTCGAGGGTGCCGGTGACGATCGGGTCGCCGATGAGCCCGGTGAGGTGGCCCTCCTGGAACACCCAGACCATGAGCCCGAACGTCGCGGACAGCGACAGGACGTTGAGCACGAGAGCCTTCACCGGGATGACGAACGACCCGGTGAACAAGAACAGCAGCAGGAACGTCGCGAACAGCACCAGCCCGAGGGCGAGCGGCAGCTTGTCGCCGAGGGCTGCCTTCGTGTCGACGAGCTGCGCCGCGGAGCCACCGAGCAGGACCGGGGCGGGGGCGGGTACGGCGCGCAGCCGGTGCACGAGGGCTTCGCCCTGCGGGCCCAGCACCTCGATCGAGGGGACCACCGACAACCGCTCGGCCCGCGCGTTGCGGAAATCCGGGTTGCCGACGGACACCTTCCTGCCGTTGACGAACCGGCCCTCGGCGGCGTCAACGCGCTCGACACCGCTGACCCGGGACAGGGCCAGGGCGTAGGCCCCGTCGGACTGCGGCCGCTCGAGCAGGACGGGCAGGGCGAACGCCTCGCGCCCGGGGAAGTCGTCGCGCAGGACCTGCGCGACGACGTGCGCTTGCGCCCCCTGCGGCAGGACGCGGTCGTCGGGGAGGCCGAAGACGACGTTGCGGAACGGCAGCCCGAGCAGCACGAGCAGCAGCACGACGGCGGTACCGACGCCGACGGGACGACGCATCACCGTGACCGCCACGCGGTGCCAGAAGCCCTCGTCCAGCGCTTTCACCCGCGGTGGCGACAAGCGCAGCCACCGCCGGACGGGCCGCCGCAGGTCGAGCGCGTCGACCCGGTGCCCCAGCGCGGCCAGTGCGGCCGGCAGCACGACCAGCGCCCCGAGGAGCGCGAAGAGCACCGCGCTCATGCCGGCGTACGCGAAGGACTTGAGGAAGTACAAGGGGAACACCAGCAACGCCGACAGGCTCAAGAGGACGGTGAGTGCGGAGAACAGGACGGTGCGGCCGGCGGTGCGGAGCGTCTCGCGTACGGCGTCAGGGACCGCACGGCCGCCGCGCAGCTCCTCGCGAAAGCGCGTGACGAGGAACAGCGCGTAGTCGATGCCGAGGCCCAGCCCCATCGAGGTCGCCAGGTTCACGGAGTAGACGCTCACGTCGGTGACGTGGCGCAGCAGCGACAGGGTGAGGAACGTGCCGAGGATCGACAGCACGCCCACCAGCAGCGGGAGGGAGGCAGCGACGGCCGAGCCGAAGACCAGGACGAGCAGAACGGCCGTGACCGGTACGGCGATCGACTCGGCGCGCAGGATGTCGTGCTCGATGGTGGTGCCGACCTGGGCGTAGGTCGCGAACTCCCCGCCGGTGCGGACTCCGAGCCCCTGGAAGGTGCCGTCGTAGGCGAGCGCGAGGACCTTCGCGCTCCGCACGGCGTCGTCCTGGGACCCGGTGAGGCGCGCGAGCACGAGCGCCTGGGTCTTGTCCCGGGAGGCCAGGGTGTCGGGGCGACCTGCGGTCCAGTACGACACGACGTCCTCGACGCCGGGCTCCGCGGCCAGCCGGCGGGTCAGCGCGGTGCCGGTCGCGGTCGCGCCGTCGACGCCGCCTGGGGCGTCCACCAGCAGCAGGAAGTTGGACGGTCCCGTGCCGAACTCCCGCTGCAGGGCATCGGCGGCCCGCTCCGACTGCTGGGTCGGGTCGGCGAAGCCGCCGGCCGACAGGTCCTGGGCGACGGTGCCCCCGACGCCCCCGGCGACAGCGAGGAAGACGAAGGCGAGCACGAGGACCAGCCGCCGGCGGGCGACGAGGACCGGAGCGAGACGAGTGAGCACGGTAACCCCCAACGGTGAGTGAACATCGATAAGTTATCGTCGTTAACTCAACTCGGTCAAGACCGTCTCCCTCCCCCGGCTCCGTGCCTGTGCGCCGTGCGGCACGATGACGGGGTGACCCGCCGCCCCTCCGGACCCGACCCGGACCCGCGCGGCGGGGTGCGGGCCGTCGGCGCCGGGGTCGTCGGCATCGGTCGCCGCGCGGCCGGCCGGGTGAAGGGCGCCGCGAACGCCGACGGCGCCGACCGCTCGGGCCTCGCCACCCTGCTCGGCGTGCATGCGCTGCAGGCCGCCGGTGACGCCCTGGTCGCCGTCGCGTTGGCCAGTACGGCGTTCTTCCAGGTCTCGGCGGACGCGGCGCGCGGCAAGATCGCGCTGTACCTGCTGCTGACGCTGCTGCCGTTCTCCCTGCTGGTCCCGGTCGCCGGACCGCTGCTCGACAAGTTCCCGCACGGCCGGCGGTACGTCCTGGCCGTCACCGCAGGGGGTCGCGGCCTCGTGGCGTGGACGCTCGCGGGGTCGATCGCCGGGCTCGCGCTCTACCCGCAGGCGCTGGCCATCTTGGTCCTTGCCCGGGCGTACGGCGTCGCGCGGTCCGCGGCCGTGGTGCGCGTGCGTCCCCCGGCGCTCGGGCTCGTGGCGTCCAACGCGCGCCTCAACGTCGCCGCGGTGGCCAGTGGGGGCCTCGCGGCAGCTGTTGGCTTCGCGATCGCGAGCACCCTGGGGACCGCGTGGGTGCTGCGCCTGGCGACCGTCCTGTTCCTGGCGGCCGGGGTCGTGGCCCTCCGGCTGCCCGACCGGGTCGACGACGCCCGGGTCGCCGTGCCCGCGGTGCGGTTCTCGATCGTCGGGGCACCCCCGGCCATCCGGCGCTCGCTCGTCGCCACGATCGCCCTGCGCGCCGACGTCGGGCTGCTGACCCTCGGACTGGCCGTCCTGTTCAAGTCCGGGGACGTGTCGACGCTGCTCGTGGCGCTCGTGCTCGGCGGCGCGGTGGGTGGCGGACTGATCGGGACCCTGCTCGCCTCCCGCCTGCCTGCTGAGCGGACGGCCCGCATCACGGCAGCGGCCCTGCTGGCCCCGGCGGCGGTGTGCCCGATCGCCGTGATCACCGGCTCCGGGCTGATGATGGCTTTCGCCGTCCTGTCGGTCGGGATGGGCGCCTCGCTCGGCAAGTACGCCCTCGACGCCGCGCTGCAGGGACACGTGTCGCCGACCGAGACCGGGTCGGCCTTCGCGCAGTCGGAGACCGGGCTGCAGCTCGGCTGGGCGCTCGGCGGTTCGTTGGGCCTGCTGCTGTCGCTGCTCGACGGCACCGGGCTCGGCTACCGGGGGGCGGTGGGGGCGGTCTTCGTGGTCGCGACGCTGCTGCCGCTGGTGGGCCTCGTGGTCGGCCGCCGGTGGGCCGGTCCGGTGCGGCGCACGCACGTGGTCGCCCCGCCCAAGATCATCGAGGGTTAGCGGGCGAAGCAGACGTCGGTCGCGTGGCGGGTGAACCCGAGGCGCTCGTAGACGCGGATCGCGTTGGTGTTGCCCTCGTCGACGTACAGCAGCACCTCGGCGAGGCCCGCGTCCCGCAGGTGGTGCAGGCCGACCAGGGTCAACGCCGGCCCCAGGCCGCGGCCCTGCTCCGACGGGTCGACGCCGACGACGTAGACCTCGCCGAGCGGCTCGTGGTCGTGGTCGGCATGACGGGTGCCGCCGTGGACCTTGGTCCAGTGGAAGCCCACCAGGTCGTCGCCGCGGAAGGCCAGGAAGAAGCCGGCGGGGTCGAACCAGGCCTCGGCCTCGCGGACCTCCACCTCCTCGAGGCCCCAGCCGCCCTGGTCGGGGTGCGCCGCGAAGGCCTTGTTGTTCAGGTCCGTCCAGGCCCGCTCGTCGCGCCCGACCTCGAACGTGCGCAGGGCGATGCCCTCGGGCAGCAGCACCGCGGGCAGCGGCGCGGCCAGCGGCAGGCGCATCTGCCACAGCGAGCGGACGCGCGAGAAGCCCAGGGCCTGGGCGAGCGCGGCGGCGGCGGGGTGCTCGCCGTGGGCCCACAGCCGCAACCGGCCATCAGGAGACAGGGTCAGCAGCTGCTCGACCAGCAGGCGTCCGATGCCGGCGCCCCGCGCGGTCGGCCGCACGGCCAGCTCGGCGGACGACCCGGCCACCACGTCCGTGACGTCGAGGTGGGCGTAGCCCACGAGGTCGTCGCCGTCGTACGCCAGCAGGTGGCGCACGTCCTGGTCCCCGCCGCGGGGCAGGTGCAGCATCACGTGGTCGGACAGCGGGGGTGTCCGGTCGTGCGCCTGGACGAGCTCGATGAGGTCGCGGACCTGCTGCACCTCGTCGGCGGACAGCCGGCCACGCACGCTCGCTGAGGTCACCCCGCCACCGTAGGCGACGGCGCTCAGCGGGTCAGGTCGACGCTTCCCAGCACCGCGGCGTCCGCGGGCAGCGCGGTGAGCGGGGGCGTGACGAACTTGTACCCGACGTGCCGCACGGTGCCGATGAGCTGCTCGTGCTCGGCGCCGAGCTTGGCCCGCAGCCGACGCACGTGGACGTCGACGGTGCGGGTGCCCCCGTAGTAGTCGTAGCCCCACACCTCCTGCAGCAGCTGGGCGCGGGTGAACACCCGGCCCGGGTGCTGCGCGAGGTACTTCAGCAGCTCGAACTCCTTGTAGGTCAGCTCCAGAGCGCGGCCCTTGAGCCGGCAGATGTAGGTGCCCTCGTCGATCGTGAGCTCGCCGGCGCGCACGACGCCGGGCTCGCCGGCGTCCGCGGCGGTCGTCTGCACCCGGCCGGTGGCCAGGCGCAGGCGAGCGTCCACCTCGGCCGGCCCAGCGGTGTCGAGCAGGACGTCGTCGACACCCCAGTCGGCGGTCAGGGCCACCAAGCCGCCCTCGGTGAGAACGGCGAACACCGGCGCGCTGACGCCGGTGGTGCGCAGCAGCCGGCACAGCGAGCGGGCCTGCACGAGGTCGCGGCGGGCGTCGACGAGGATCGCGTCCGGCTTGGCGCCGGCGCTGTCGTCGAGCAGGGCGGAGGCCTCGAGCGGAGCGACGCGCACGCTGTGGGCGAGCAGGCCCAGCGCGGGGAGCACCTCGGCCGACGGCGTGAGGGCGTTCGTGAGGAGCAGCAGGCTGATCATGCTGGGCGGACCTCCGAGTCGGCGGGGAAGCCGGGGAGAGGCGCCATTGCCTCGTGAAGATCCCACGATAGCCCACACTGGTGGGCGTGAGACTCCGGACAGCTGACGACGTGGGGCTGTTCGCCGCGCACCACCCGCGCCCCGGGGCGGAGGTCTGCCTGGTCCTGGTGCACGGATTCACCAACTCCACGCGGACCCCCCACGTACGCCGGATCGCCGAGCACCTGGCGCGTGAGCACGCCGTCCTGGTGTACGACGGACGCGGCCACGGGCGCTCTGGCGGCCACAGCACCCTGGGGGACCTCGAGCCGCTTGACGTCGACGCCGCGGTCGGCGCGGCGCGGCAGCTCGGGTACCGACGCGTCGTGACGGTCGGCTGGTCGCTCGGCGCGTCCAACGTGCTGCGGCACGCGGGCCTGCGGGGCCAAGCAGTCGGTGGTCACCGGCTGCACCACGCCCCCGACGCGGTGATCGCCGTCAGCGCCTTGAGCCGCTGGTACTACCGCGACACCGTCCCCATGCGCCGGGTGCACTTCGCCATCGAGAAGCGCACCGGACGGGCCGTCGCGCGGTTCTTCCTCGGGACGCGGATCTGGCACATCCACTGGGACCCGGTGCCGCTCACCCCCGCGGAGTGCGTGCCGCTCATCGCGCCCATCCCGCTGCTGCTGGTGCACGGCGACCAGGACGCCTACTTCCCGCTCGAGCACCCCGAGGCGCTGGTCGCCGCGTCCGGAGGGCACGCCGAGCTGTGGCTGGAGCCCGGCATGGGGCACGCGGAGAAGGCCACCACCGCCGACCTGCTGACCCGCCTGTCGGAGCACATCGGCTCCCTGGTGTCGGCGTGATCATCGTGCGGTACTTCGCTGCGGCCCGCGCTGCCGCGGGCGTCGGGGAGGAGCAGCGGGACGCGCGGACCCTGGACGCCGTCCTGGCCGCTGCCGTCGCGCAGTACGGCGAGCGGCTGGGCACCGTGCTGGAGGTCTGCTCGTTCCTCGTCGACGGCGACCCGGTCGGGGCGAGGCCGCACGCCGACGTGCGGCTGACCGATGGGGCGGTCGTCGACTGCCTCCCGCCGTACGCCGGTGGCTAGGTTGGTCCCGTGACGACCGCCCTGCCTCATCCGCCGCTGCTGCGCCAGGGGGTCGTCGCGGCGCTGGTCGGCGCCGGCCTGCTCGGCCTCGCTGCGGCGGGCGACGTCCCGCTGCTCGTGGGGGTCCTGCTGCTGCAGCTGCTGACGGCCCTCGGGTTCCTGGCGCTGGTGGACGCCCCTGCCAGCGGCGGGGTCTTCGGACTGGCCGTCGCCGCGACGATCGCCGCGGACGTCACGGTGCTGGCCGACGACGGAAAGGTCGGCGGTCTCGCTGCGGTCGTCGCGGTCACGCTGGTCGCCGGTCTGCTGCACCAGTTGTCGCGGCGCGAGCGGGCGCGGGTGACCGAGTCGCTGGCCGACACGTTCGTCTGTGTGGTGCTGGCCTGCTCGAGCGCCTGCCTGCTGGCCGCGCAGGTGCGCGAGGGAGGAACCTGGCCGTTGCGTACGGCGCTCGCGGCCGGCGCGGTCGCCGTGCTGGCCGGTCGCGTGGGCGATGCCGTCGTCCGCCGCCCTGCCCTCGTGCACGGCTCGACCCGCGCCTGGCCCGGACTGCTCCTCGGTCTGGGCAGCGCCGTCGCGGTGGCCGTGACGGTCTCTGCCGACCACCTGGTGAGCGGCCGGGCAGCCCTGCTCGGCCTGGCGGCGGGAGCGACCGTCGCGTCCGTCGACCTCGCCATCGACCTCTGTGCGGCGGAGCTCACCCCTGACTCCCAGGACTCCCGGCGGGTGGCCGCGCTCCGCCCCGTCCTGACGCTGCTGCCGTACGTCGTTCTCGGCCCGGTGGTCCTCACGGCCGTCCTCCTGCTCGAGAGCACCTGAGTCGTGCGCCGGTTGCTGATCGTGCTGGCCGTGCTGGCCGCCCTCGCGGTGGCCGCTGATCGGGTGGCGGTCGCCGTCGCGCAGGGCGTGCTCGCGTCCCAGCTCAGCAAGGTCGGCGACCTGCGGACCGACCCGAAGGTGTCGATCGCCGGCTTCCCGTTCCTCACCCAGGCGATCGACGGGCGCTACGAGAAGATCGAGGTCACCACTGGAGCGCTCACGCGCAAGGGCCTGCCGATCTCCCGCCTCTCGGTCGCCCTCGCGGGGGTGTCGCTGCCGCTCGGCGAGGCCCTCCAAGGCAGCGTCAGCTCGGTCCCCGTCGAGGGACTGTCAGCGACCGGCCTGGTGTCCTACCGGGACCTCGCCGCCGCCAGCGACCTGCAGGACCTGCGCATCACCCGCGCCGGCGACGGGGTCCGCCTCACGGGCACCGTGACGGTCGGCAGCCAGCGCATCAAGGCCTCGGCGCTGTCGTCGGTCGAGCTCTCCGGGAGCACGGTGGTCGTCACGACCCGGTCGGTCGAGGGTTCGCTGAGCCCCGCGGTGAAGGCCCAGGTCGCCAAGGCGCTGAACGTGCGGGCGCCGATCGAGCCCTTGCCCTTCGGCCTGGGGCTCAAGGACCTGACGGTCACCGATGCCGGCGTCGCGGTGTCGGCGTCCGCCGGGGCCACCACCCTGCGCGCACCCTGAGGGAAGCAGCGGGCCTGGAGCGGGGTTGACCTGACCATGACGGGAGCGGTGGTCCTCGGGGTCGTGCTGGCCGTGACGGCTGCCCTGGCCGGTCTCCACCGCCGCCGCGACGGGCGGGTGCGCGCCCGCGACGGCCGTGAGGACCTGCGTCCGCTGCTCACCGACAGCGGTCAACGGGCCACGCTGCTGCAGTTCTCCAGCGCGTTCTGCGCGCCCTGCCGGACGACGCGGCGCGTGCTGGCCGACGTCGCGGCGGTGGTGCCGGGCGTGACGCACCTCGAGGTCGACGCCGAGGACAACCTCGACCTGGTGCGGCGGCTGAACGTGCTGAAGACGCCGACGACGTTGGTGCTCGACGCCGGCGGGCGCGAGGTGCTGCGCGCCACGGGCGTACCGCGCAAGGAGCACGTCCTCGCCGCCCTCGACAGCGCCGTCTGAGCCGGCTCTCGCCTGGCCGACGCAGCGAGGAAACGGCACAGGCCCGGCCCCCCGAGGGGAGACCGGGCCCGAGCCGACGCCAAGCGGCGAGCTAGCAGGCGCTGCCCTTGACCGCGGCGCAGACGCTGCGGAACTTGGTGTCGAGGTTGGTCCCGAGCAGACCGACGGCGGTGATGATGATGACCGCGATCAGGGCGACCATGAGGCCGTACTCCACGGCGGTGGCGCCCTCGTCGTCGCGGTCGCGCAGTCGGTCCATGCGCTCGCCGGCGAGAACGGAAAGGGTGATCCAGAGCTTGAGCATGAGGTCTACCTCCGAGGTGGTGGGCGCCAGGTGGCGTCGCGCTGCCCTTGATGATCGACCGGCCCGTCCGCTCTCGACATGACACGAAAGGGCTAGGTCATGACCAGATATTTCGGGACACCGGGCTAGTCATCTGCCTCAGAGCAGGTTCTGCGCGATCTTGATCGCTCCCGGACCGATCGTCACGACGAACAGCGCCGGGAAGATCCCAAGAACGACCGGAAAGAGGATCTTGACGGGCGTCTTGGCAGCCTGCTCCTTGGCGCGCTGCCGCCGCTTGAGACGGACCTGGGCGGCCTGGGACTTCAGGACGTCAGCGAGCGCGATGCCCATCTGGTCGCTCTGCACGAGGGCCACCACGAACGAGGCGAGCTCGGGCACGTCGGTGCGCTCGCGCAGAGCGGCAAGGGCCTCGCGGCGCGGGACGCCGAGCTCGACCTCGCGCAGCAGTCGCGCGAACTCACCGCGCAGGGGACCGACGCTGTTGTCGACCACGATCTCCAGCGCCTGCTCAAAGCCGAGTCCGGCCTCGACGGTCAGGGCCAGCAGATCCAACGCCTCAGGCAGCGCCCGGGCGATCTCGCCCTGCCGGGCGGTGGCTCGGCTGCTCAGGAGCAGGTCGGGCACGAACGACAGCAGCGCTCCGAGGAGCACGGCCCAGAGCAGGCGAGGGACCTGCGCGGGACCGCCGGTCAGCAGACCGAACCCGAGCCCGCCGAGGGCTGCGGCCGTCTTGTAGGAGAGCAGCTTCTCGACGGTCCAGGTGGCCTCGAGGCCGGCCAGGACGATCCGCTGTCGCGAGAGGACCAGGCGGCGAGCAGGAGACAACCGGCGCAGCAGCCGGGACCCGGCGTCGAGGACGGGCGCGAGCGCGCGGTAGAGGAAGCTGGCCTTCGCGGCCTGCTCCTCGGCGTCGGCGGCGGCGTGCCCCAGGGCGAGGTCGAACACGTCGGGTTCGGCCGCGACGATCCCGCGCTGGGCGGCCAGCCCGGCCGCGGCCAGTCCGAGACCGACGGCGAGCAGGAAGGCGGCAGCGATCACGGTCAGACCTCGATCTTGATGATGCGCGACATGAAGAAGAACGAGATGAGCATCAGCAGGCCGGCGACGCTCACCATGGCGATCCCCACTCCCGTGGTGAACAGCGGCGAGAGGTAGCCGGGGTTGAGCAGGGACACCAGCCCGGCGATGGCGAAGGGCAACCCCCCGAGCAGGTACGCCGAGAGCCGGCCCTCCGCGGTGAGCGCAGAGATCTCCCGCTTCAGCTCGAACCGGCCGCGCATGAACTCCGCGACGATCTGCAGCACCTCGGCCAACCGGCCGCCGGTGCGCTGCTGCACGGAGATCGCCTGCACCGTGTAGACGAGGTCCCTCGAGTCGAGGCGCTCGGCCATCTGCTCGAGGCCCTCGACGAGGCTCGACCCGAGCCGGGTGGCGGCGAGCACCCGAGCGAACTCGGTGGCGGTCGGTTCGGGGGCCTCGGCCACGACGAGCTCCAAGGCCTGCGCGATCCCGGCCCCGGACTCCAGGCTTGCGGCCAGCAGGTCGAGCACATCGGGCAGCTGATCGTCGAAGCGCCTGCGTCGGCGCGACACCGACGTGGTCACGAGGACGTACGGCAGAGCGATGCCGGCGAGGCCGAGCAGGACGGCAAGCGGGATGGCGGAGGACAGCAACCCGATGAGGACGCCCCCCAGCGCGAGGCCGGCGCTGGTGGCGAGGAACTCACCGGGTGTGAGCGTCCAGTCGGACCGGGCGAGCGTCCTGCGCACCTTGGCCAGGACGCTCGTCTCCGCGAACGCCCGCTCGGCGAGCCGGCCGGTGCGCGCCAGGGCGGCCCGCAGGTCGTCGTCCTCCTCGAGGGAGACCGTCGATCCGCTGTAGTCGTCGAGCAGCGCCGACAAGTTGTGCACCCGCCGGTCGCGGCGCAGCCGCACCGCCAGGATGGCCGCGAAGCCCCCGACGGCGACCAGTAAGGCGGACAGCAGCGGGATCATCGGGTCCGCCGCCGCACGGGAGCGGCTTCGGCGCTCCCTCGGAACAGCCGGGGATCGACCTCGAGGCCGCGCGCCTCGACCTTGGTGATGCAGCGAGGGCGCAGGTTGGTGCTGGCCAGGGGCTGGTCGCCCTGGCGGAGGAACACGTCCTGCAGCGTGATGGTGTCGCCCTCACGACCCTGGATCTCGCTGATCTGGCTCACGACGCGCGAGCCGTCGTTCTGCCGCTTGAGCTGCACGATCAGGTCGATGGCGCTGGCGACCTGCTCGCGGATGGCCCGCAAGGGGAGCTCGATGCCGCTCATGAGCACCATCGTCTCGATGCGCGCGAGGGCGTCGCGCGGGGCGTTCGCGTGGACCGTCGTCATGGAGCCCTCGTGCCCGGTGTTCATGGCCTGCAGCATGTCGAGAGCCTCACCGCCTCGGACCTCACCGACCACGATGCGGTCCGGGCGCATGCGGAGGGCGTTGCGGACCAGGTCGCGGATGGCGACCTGACCGGCGCCCTCGATGTTGGCGGGCCGCGACTCGAGGGAGACGACGTGCGGCTGGGTGAGCCGGAGCTCCGCGGCGTCCTCGATGGTGATGATGCGCTCGCGCTCGGGGATGGAGCTCGACAGGACGTTGAGCAGGGTGGTCTTGCCGGTCCCGGTGCCGCCGCTGACGAGGATGTTCAGCTTCCCGGCGATGCAGAGGTCCAGGAACGTCGCCGCGGACTCGGACAGCGAGCCCATGTTGACCAGATCGCTGGCGGTGTAGCCGATCTCCGGGAACCGGCGCACGGTCAGGACCGGGTCGCCCACGACGAGCGGAGGGATGATCGCGTTGACGCGACTGCCGTCGGGAAGCCGGCCGTCCGCCATCGGCTGCGCCTCATCGACGCGGCGGCCGGCGACGGCGAGCATCCGGTCGATGACCGTGCGGTACGCCGCCATCGTGGAGAACCGCACGTCGCTGCGCTCGATCACGCCGTGGCGCTCGACCCAGACACTGGACAGGCCGTTGACCATGATCTCGGTGACGGCCGGGTCGGCCATCAACGGAGACAGGACGCCCCAGCCGAGCATCTCCGACAGGGTGCTGTCGATGAAGGCCGCGCGCTCCGTGGGTCCGACGGAGACCTTCGACGACCGCGCCGCCTGGTCCAAGTGGTGCTCGATCAGCCGCCGGACGGCGCCGTCGTCGATCGCGGCGCTCGTCAGCCGGGGACCGAGCTCGGCGACGACGGCGGAGCGGACCTTGGCCCGGAGGGCCTCGAGACCGGACAGCTCGGGAACGGGGAGCCGGGAGGTAGCCCTCCGTTCGACCTTGACCGGGGCGACGAGGTCGTCCGGCGAGGCTGCGACTGCCCCGCTGGTCACGCCGACCGGCGTCGTGGCGGCCTTGGCGGCGACCGCGGCAACGGCCGCCCGGCGCGTGGCGCTCGGGGGGGCGGCGGCCCGCCGGGCGGGGGCCTTCTTGACGGGCTTGGGCGTCGCCCCCGCAGACTTCTTGGCCGCGGCCTTCGCCGGTGGCTTGGCAGCGGCCTTCGGCGTGTCGGCGCCCGCCGCGGTGGGACCTGCCTCCTTGCCGGTGCGGTTGAGTCGCTCGGAGAGCTTCACGAGGTTCCTCCAGGAGCCGTGCGTCGGGGATGGAGCAGGGACGTCAGGCGGGTGGTGCGGACCGAGGCGTGCCGGCGGTGGTCCACGCCGCGCGGAAGCACCTCCGCGGGGACGACGGCCTCGATCGCGGTGACGAGGGCACGGGCCAGCGGGCTGCGAGGTTCGGACTGCAGCACCACGGTCCCCGTGTTGATCGAGCGCGAGGCGCCCTTGTTGGCAGGGATGGTCGCCACGAACCGCCCGCCGAACGCGTCCTGGGCCTGCTTCACGTCCAGACCGATGTCGCTCTCCACCTTGTTGAGCAGCAGCCGGACCCGGTCCTCGCTGACGTCGAGCTGACCGAGGATGTCGAGCAGCGCGGTGAGGTTGCGCAGGCTCGGCACGTCCAGGGTGGTCATGACCCCGATGACGTCGCTGCGGTCGATCACGGTGAGGGTCACGTCGTTGAGGCTCGGCGGCGTGTCGACGACGATGACGTCGTACCGGTGAGCGACGACCAGGAGCAGCCGCTCGATGTCCTCGGCCGTGATGTAGTCCGCCAGGGCAGGGTCCCGGGGGGCCGTCAGCAGGTCGAAGCCGAGCGGGTGGTGGCAGACCAGCTCGTCGAGGTGCCGCTCCAGCGCGTGGGGTGGCAAGGGGCGACCGGCGGCGTCGTAGAAGCCGTCGTAGATCGAGTGCGGGTGCTTGACCTGCAGGGCGGCAGCGACCTCGCCGAACTGCAGGTCGAGGTCCACGAGCAAGGGACGCACCCCGGCCGCCACGAGGTGTGCCGTGAGGTTGGTCGAGAAGAACGTCTTGCCGCATCCCCCGGTGGGGGACGCGATGGTCAGGACCAGCGCCGGGGCGCGCTCCCCCTCGGTGGCCGCCTCGGCTTCCGCCTGGGGTTCTGCCTCGGGGACGGTCTCGGTGCTCGACGCCGCGCTGGACTCCGACTCCGGCTCCGACGACGGGGTGGGGTTCGTGGGAGCCAGGCGCTGCGCGACGTGCTCCAGCGCTGCGGTGAGCGCCGCCACGGACGGGTTGCGGGCGAGGACCACGTCCACGCCTGCTGCCGTGAGGACGGCCTTGGTGGGGCTGCCCTCCCCGCGGACGGCGAGCACGACCGTCTCCGGCTGCTGGGCTCGGAACTTCCCGAGGCGCGTGAGTCCGGCCTGGGTCAGCTCCTTGGGTCCGAGGACCAGCACCTGCCCTGCGACGTTGTCGCTGTCGAGGTCGGCGGAAGTCGCGACCTCGAGCGTGTCCGGCGGGACGGGCAGCGCGTTGGCCGCGGCCAGGACCTGCTCCTCGAGGGCTCCCGTCCGATCGATGAGCGTCAGGCGTGCGATCACCGGTTCGAGACCACCACGTCGTCAGGGGTGACGCCGCGCGGGGTGCGGTGGGTCTGGCCGCTGCCGTCGACGCTCGAGAGGCCGAAGTAGAGGGTGCCGAGCGTCGTCGCGTTGACGACCTTCTCGGCGTCCTCCGGGCTGAGGTCGAGGACGGCCACCACCTCCGTGTTGCCGCTGGTGCTGGTGGTCCCGTCGCTGCCCGTCCCCGCCGGCGGGGTGCCGATGCTGACCGACATGACCTTCACGCCGCTGACGAAGAGCTTGGTCCGCTGCGCCGCTGCGCCGCTGGACGCGGTCGCGGCACCGCTGGCGGTCGCGGTCTGGTAGGTCGCGAACACGTCGACGGTGGCGCCGGGAACGAGGTAGCGGGCAACGCCGGGGGACAGCTCGACCCCGACGGCCAGGGCGAGGTTGCCCTTGCTGGGCTTCACCGCCCCCGCCTCCAGAGGCTGCCCGAACATGCTCGCGGTGAGCTGGCTCCCCGAGCCGACCGGGCCGAGCAGGACCTGGCCCTGGACGTCCTTGAGGTCGGTCAGGGCGCCGTCGGCGATGTAGGCCTCAGGGACGTCCTTGGCGCCGACGCTGTTGGACAGGTCGCCGGGCGTCGAGCCGGCCGCCAGGGTGCTCGAGGCGACGAGCACCGGCCGCGTCTTCTTGCCGTCGGCGACGCGCTGGTCGACGTTGTTGCCGTAGGCGAGGACCAGGCCGAAGCCGAGCAGTGCCACGAGGACACCCACCAAGATGGTCACGTTGAGCTTGCGCACGGGCTTCTACTCCTCGCAGCTGCTGGCGGTCGCCGACAGCGTTTCGGTGGTACCGCTGGTGAAGGAACCAGCGGCGACCAGGCTGACGAACGGACCGACGTCGACCTGGGTGGACAAGGTGATGGTGAGGCGGAAGCCGGCGGGACAGGTGTTGTCCCGGACCCGGGTGACGACAGGGAGCCCGACCAGGCTCCCACGCCCGGTGTAGGCGTTGGCTGCCTCGGCGCTGATCGCGTCCGGGCCCGGCAGCTCCTCCGCGGGGACGACGAACTGCGTGCCGCCGGAACCGTCGAAGGGCCGCACCAGGCGGTTCTCGTCGGTGCGGCTCGAGGCGAACCGGATCAGGTCACCGGTCGTCCGGCCGAGCTGGACGCGCTCGTAGAGCAGGTAGCCCAGCGGCGCGACGAGCCCCAGCAGGGCGAGCATGGTGGTGACGAGCAGCCCGAACTCCAGGGCGGCGACGCCCTCGTCGGACCGGCGTCTCATTCCCGTCTCCCCGACGCTGTACGCGTGATGGTGGCCAGCGAGGCCAGCGCGCTCTTGAGGCTGTTGCCCGGGATGAAGTCCGGCACGAGGTCCGCGGCGGTGCTGATGCCGGGCACCTGGTAGGTGACGGTGACCTGCACGAGGTCACCCTGGCCATCGGCGCTTGTCGACCCGATCGTCCGCAGGGTCAACACGGAGGGAGATCCGAGGAGGTCGGAGGGGAACAGGCCGTCGACAGCGTCCGCGACATCTTTCAGGTCGGCGAAGCCGTCGACGTGGTGCACGGTGGCGGTGCGCAGCCCCTCCCGCGCGGCGTGGTCGGCCAAGCCGGCGTACGTGAGGTGCAGCGCGAACGTAAGGGTGCCACCGAGCAGCAGCAGGACGGGGAGCAGCACCATGGCCATCTCGACCGCGGTGGCGCCCTCGTCGTCGCCACGGAGCCGGCTCATGCGGTGATCTCCGCGCGGAAGACCTTGTCGGTGCAGTTCGGGTCCACGGTGACGAGCCCTCCCGTCGGGTTGAGCGGGTCGAAGGATGGGTTGAGCCCCAGGACCACCTGCTGGACGCACGACAGCAGGTCCTGGGTGGGGTCCGGGTTCGTCTTCACGGCGTCGTCGAGGTCCTCCAGAAGCGCCTCGGCGGCCTGCTTGCAGGCCCCAGTCAGCACGGTGAACGGCGCGACGGGGACGGTAGGCACGGGACTTCCGGGCAGCAGCTGGTTGAGCGTCGTGGTGACCACGTTGGGGTCGATGGTCTGCCCGACGACGGCCTTCAGAGCCTGGATGAGAGCCTGGAGGGCCCCGACCAGCTGGGCCTGCGCCGGAGTCAGCGTCGGGTTGCCGGTCAGGGCGGCGAGGTCGGGCAGCAGCGCCTTGAACCGGCGACGGGCGGTCGCCTCAGCGGTCTTGTCCTGCATGCCGGTCGAGCCGAAGATCGCATCCAGCGGTCCTGCCACCCGGTAGTTGAGGGTGACGGTCACCCCGTTGTGCAGCAGGCCGGGGATGAGGTTGCGGACCGCGCCGTAGATGCTGGTCGCACTCGCGGTGCCGCCGGGCAGGGTCGTCGCGGGGATCTCCGGCGTGACGATGATCGGCGGCTGCCCCGGGATCGGGTTGGGCACGGTGACAGCCGGGACGCCGGGGATCACGATCGGGGGGACCGTGATCGTCGGCACCGGCGGGAGGGCGCTGGTGATGACGTCGACGCAGGGGCCGAACGATGTCTCCGGCGTGTACGTCGCCACGCAGCCCGGGACGCCGGCGAGTGGCGGCGCGCCGAAGCCGTCGGTGAGGGTGCTGCCGACGGCGGCGGCCTTGCGCGTCGCCTGGCAGGCCCGGTTCAGGGCGAGCGTCGCGGAGTTTGGCGGGACGGTCAGCGACGAGACGGGTGGGAGCACCGCCAGGTTCACCAGGGTGAGCGCGGCGGCGCCGGTCAGCGCTCCCGAGTCGGCGGCCCGGACCTGCTCGGCGTGCACGCCACCGCGGACGTAGCTGGACAGGCCGAGGGCGGCGGCGGGCAGAAGCACGAACAAGAACACCAAGGACACGAGGACCGCGACGGCGCCGTCGTCGCCCGGCGTGCGGCGTCCTGCGAGGGCTGCTCGCATCGTGCACCTCCTCGGGTCAGGGGCGAGCCCGCGGGCTCGCATGGGCGGTGGGTCCGGACAGGGACCCGCTTGTCGGGATTGTCGCTGTCGTCCACCACCGCGCACATGATCAGTTCGGGCTAGTCACCTCGCGGTCCGCTGCGTCGGCTGTCGTGCCGTACTCTGTGTGCATGCAGCCCATCCTGGTCAAGCGGAGGTCGATCGACCTCTGCCGTGCCCAGAGCTGCCTGTGTCGCGCTTCCTGAGCTCGTAGGAAGCCCGTCACTCTTCGAAAGGCCACCCCCATGATCGATCCCAGGGGTCCCCGTTTCGGGGCCTGGATCACCAGTGCCGTCCTCGTCGTCGTGCTGCTCGCCAGCGCGCAGACCACTCTCGCGGGCGTGCTGCTGGCTGCTCAGGGCGTCGTGTTCGCCCTCGGCAGTCGCGGCCGTTCGCCGTACCAGCTGCTGTTCAAGAAGCTCGTCCGTCCGCGGCTCGCGCCGCCGGTCGAGCTTGAGGACGAGGCGCCTCCGCGCTTCGCCCAGGTCGTCGGCCTCGGCTTCGCCGCCTGCGGTGCCGTGAGCTTCCTGCTCGGCGCCACGACGGCTGGGCTCGTCTTCACCGGCTTCGCCCTCGTGGCCGCCTTGCTCAACGCGAGCATCGGGCTGTGCCTCGGGTGCGAGCTGTACCTGATCTACAAGCGAACCATCACCGCCAAAGGAGCTACCGCATGAGCCGCGCAGACGTTCTCGTTGACGCCGACTGGGCCGAGGCCCACCTGACCGACCCGAAGGTCGTCCTCGTGGAGGTGGACGAGGACGTGTCCGCCTACGACGGCGGCCACATCGCGGGCGCAGTCCGCCTGGACTGGAAGACCGAGCTGCAGGACCAGGTCCGCCGCGACTTCGTGAGCAAGGAGCAGTTCGAGGAGCTGCTGTCCCTGAAGGGGATCGCCAACGACGACACCGTCGTGCTGTACGGCGGCAACAACAACTGGTTCGCGGCCTACGCCTACTGGTACTTCACGCTGTACGGCCACGCCGACGTGAAGCTGCTCGACGGTGGGCGCAAGAAGTGGGAGCTCGACGGTCGGGAGCTCACGACCGACGTCCCGGCGCGCGACAAGACGTCGTACACCGCGAAGGAGCAGGACCTGTCGATCCGCGCGTTCCGCGACGAGACCATCGCCGCGATCGGTGTGAAGAACCTCGTCGACGTGCGCAGCCCCGACGAGTTCAGCGGCAAGCTGCTCGCGCCGGCCCACCTGCCGCAGGAGCAGAGCCAGCGCGCCGGTCACATCCCGACCGCGCTGAGCGTCCCGTGGAGCAAGGCCGCGAACGACGACGGCACGTTCAAGAGCGACGAGGAGCTCGCCGCGCTGTACAAGGACGCCGGCCTGGACCTGTCGAAGCAGACGATCGCGTACTGCCGCATCGGTGAGCGCTCCAGCCACACCTGGTTCGCGCTGCACGAGCTGCTCGGGCACGCGGACGTGAAGAACTACGACGGCTCGTGGACCGAGTACGGCTCCCTGGTGGGCGTGCCCGTCGAGAAGGACGTCTGATGTGCGGGGCCCCCGTGCAGACGCTGGACCTGGGAGGGATTGACGTGGCCAAGGAGTCCATCGTGCAAGGCACGGTGACCAAGGACGGTGCCCCCGTCGGTGGCGCGTACGTGCGACTGCTCGACAGCACCGGGGAGTTCACGGCCGAGGTGCAGACCTCCGCGGCCGGTGCGTTCCGGTTCTTCGCCGCCCCCGGCGACTGGACGCTGCGCACCCTGCACCGCGGAGGATCGACGGACACGTCCGCGACCGCCGTGCTCGGCGAGGTCGTCGACCTGACGGTCGCCCTGTAGCTGCGAACCCGCTCGTTTCCCCAGCACGCTGGTGCTGGGGAAACGAGTTCCAGGTCGGGAGTCAGCAGACGGCGTTGACGGTGTCGACCTTGATCGCGGACGTGGCCGACCAGGACTGGAAGGTCGCCTTCACCCGCGCGTAGTAGGTCGTGACCGGGCTGATCAGCGTGAAGGTCGCGCTCTGGACCGTGTTTCCCGTGATCGTCTGGCTCGACGTCGTCGTGGCGAACGTCGGCGACGTCGACAGCTCGGCCACCTGGCCGGAGACGAACGTCGTCGTCGACGCCGCCCACGTCACGAGGACCCGCAGCGTCAGCGTGCAGCGGGTGACGGTGCCGATCGTCGGTGCCGCCACGGTGGTTGTGGTGAACGTCGACGTCGCCTTGCGCGGCGTCTGCTGGAAGCCCGCCCACGCCGAAGGGACCGCCAGTGCGAGGGCACTGACGGTCAGAAGCAGGAGCGCCGCGTGGCGCGCGGCCCTCACCCCGGTCGCCGTCGCAGGGACATCGCGCCGGCGGTGATCAGGCACCCGAGGACGAACCCGCCGCGGGCGCTCGCGGTGAACGCCGCGATGCGGCCGAGGACCGGCGCGGACCAGACCAGCCGGCCGGCCTCCGCGACGGTCACGGGCTCCGGGTCGTTCGCCTTGTTGGCATCGCCTTTGAGGGTGAGCTGAGCGAACACCCCGCTGCGCGACAGGTTCACGACGCGGTGCGTGACCGTGACGCCGTCGGGGCGGGTGACCGCGACGACGTCGCCGACGCGGACGTCGGCAGCCGGCAGGTCCTTCACCAGCACCATCGAGCCGGTGTGGATGATCGGCTCCATGGACCCGGACCGCACGACCAGCGGGCGCATCCCGTGCGTGGCGGCGTACACGGTGACGCCGGTCATCGCGAGCCCAGCGAGGGCAGCGAGGTTCAGCAAGCCAGCGACCAGCAGGCGTCCCAGGCGGGACGGCGGAGCGGGGGACGACGCCCGGCGGGCCCCTGACGGGCAGTCCTGCCACGAGCGGGGGACGGACGCCGGTGGCCCTGATGACGGGGGCACGGGCAGCACCGGACCGTGGGGGGCGGCCGTCGCTCCCACGCGCTGCCGAGGAACGACGACGGCGCGCCGCGGATCGGCCGAGCGGGGACTGGGCATCCAGTCCCGCCCGACCGGCGGCGCGCCGGTCGTCATGGGGTCTAGCTCTGAGTGGCGGTGAAGGTGAAGGTCGTCGTCGTGGTCGCGCCCTGGAAGGTGTTGTCCGTGCCCGAGGGCAGGGAGACGTAGGCGCAGAGGACCTCGGAGGACCCGGCGGTGAGGGTCCGGGCGGAGATGGCGGCGGCGGAGAGCGCCCCCGCGGCCGTGGCGGTGGTGACGGAGGCGGCGTACCCCACGCCGAGGCTGTCGCAGGTGACGGCGTCAGCGACGACCTTCAGGCCGAAGACGAGCTGGTCGCGCAACCCCTTGGAGTCGGCGTTCGTCGACGAGGACGACATCGTGTAGCTGTAGCCCAGGGTCCCGTTGTTGGAGACGGTGAGCGGCTTGTACAGGACGTCGCCCGGCTTCATGTTCGACAACGACAACGCGGTCCAGGAGTAGGCCGACGTGGCGTCGGCGTTGAGGCGCAGGTCCACGGTGCCGGCGGTGAAGGTCGAGGTCGCGGTCTGGGTGTCGGTGAAGGTGGCCATGGTCCCGGCCCAGAGCGCCCCCGAGAGGGAGCCGAGCGCCAGGACGGCCTTGAGGGTGGTGGCTGTGCGCATGACGGCTCTCCGAGCGGTGGGAAGGTGTGGACCCCTCCCGCATCGGACGCCCCTCGTCCAGGTGATCACCCGATCGGGGGATACGGAGGTGTCACCTCGCTGGCGGTGACCGCCGTCCCGCGCCCACGTCGCTGCAGACCCGTCGGGTCAGTAGACGAGGGCCTGCACGCCGTCGGCCAGCGCTGCTTCGACGAAGCCGGCCGCGCCGCCCACGACGACCCCCGTCAGGAGGTCGGAGGCGGCGAGGTCGCGGCGGACCAGGCACTGGGTGCAGGCCGTGACCGAGCCCTCGGCGAGCACCGCGGCCAGCAGGACGGAGGCAGGTGGGGAGGCGGGCAGCTCCAGGTCGCGGCCGGGCACGGCCAGCCACACCGCTTGTCCGGTGAGCCACAGCGAGACCTCGGCGCCCGCCGCGACGGCGACGCTGGCGACGGTGAGCCCCTGCAGGCACCGCTCGGGGGCGTCGTCACCGACAGTGACCTTCAGGAGGAGGGGGCGCATAGCGTTCCAGGGTGGCACGTCCCCCACGGCACGCGTACGTCGGACGCGCCACGCGATCGGGGCAGACTCGGCCAGATCGACCTCGGAGCACGCTCAGGATGGGCCGTTCGGCCACGAGAGATAGTCATCTCTCGCCATGGAGCACGGGACGCCCCGGGCCGACACCAAAGAAGTCACGGAGCGTGACATCCCCCGGTTCATCGGAGCACGCCATGCGCAAGGTCCTCACTCTCGCCACCATCGCCCTCGCGGCTGGTGCGGCGTTCGCGGCCGCGCCGGCCTCGGCGGCCGACACCACCGTCACCTTCACCGCCGGTGTCACCGGCTCGACGCTGTCCATCGTCCCCTCGCCCGCGGTCGTCGGTGTCACGGCCGGGAACACGGTCACCGGCCTGATGACCTCAACCATCACCGACATCCGCCCCACGGGTGGCAGCTGGACGGACACGATCTCCTCCACCGACTTCGTGCTGACCGGCGCGACCGACCAGACCGGCGCCAACCGCGTCCCGGCGACGGCGGCCTCGATCTACAACACCGCGGTCACCGTCGCGGTCCCGGGGACGGCGACCGTCACCAACAACTACAGCACCTCCGGCACGGCGCTGGGGCTGGCCAACACCGGCAAGACGCTGGTCACGGCGACGACGACCAACGTCAACACGACGACGCTGGCGAGCACGATCCTCATCGACGTCACGGGCAAGACCACTGGCCTCTACACCGGCACCATCACCCAGACGGTCAGCTAGGCACCGAAGCCCGAGGACCCGGCATGCAGCGCGCAGCCAGGGTCGCCATCACGGCGACCCTGGCTGCGTTGTGCGCCGTCCCCGTTCCCGCCGGTGCGGCGCAGGCCGCCCCGCCGGTCGCGCTGCTGTCCGGCCTGCTGACTGTGAGCGTCGCCCCGGCCGCGGCCGTGCTCTCCGCCAGCGGGTCCACGGTCACCGGCAGCCTCGGGACGACGACGATCGTCGACGGGCGCCTGGGGGCCACGGGCTACGCCGTCAGCGTCACCACCTCGGGCTTCGACCTGGTCGGCGCGCCGATCACGAGCAGCCCGACCACGCACGTGGCACCCTCCGCGGTGACTGCACGGGTCACCGCGACGACGGGTGGCACGGCCAGCAGCACCACGGCCACCGCGCTGCCGGCCACCCCCCTGTTCCTCCTTACCTACCCGAGCGGAGTCCTGGGCGTGAACCTCGCCTCGACGTACACCCTGGGCCTGGTCGTGACGATGCCCGCCCAGGCAGCCGCGGGCGCCTGGACCGGAACGGTGACCCAGACCGTTGCCTAGGTCCGGGCTCACCACAGCGCTGGCGGCGCTGGTCGCCGTTGCCGCGCTCACCTCCTCCGCGGCGGCCGCGCCCACCCCCGGCCCGGTCGGCATCTGCGCGCCAGGCCTGGGCATCGGCCTGCTCGAGGTGCCCAAGGCCACCGTGAAGGACCCGCGCGCCCGCAGCTACGTCATCGACGCGGTGAAGCCGGGCGCCTCGTTCACCCGGACCTTCCAGGTCTGCAACGGCACGACGGCGCCGCTGCCGGTGTCGCTCTACCCCGACTCGGCGACGATCACCGACGGCGCCTTCACCCTCGCCGCGGGCCGCGGGACCAGCGAGCTCACGTCGTGGATGACCGTCACCCCCGCGACGGCGACCGTGGCGCCCGGCAAGGCCCTCATCGCCACGGTGCGGATCGCCGTCCCCGACGACGCCACCCCCGGAGAGAGGTACGGCGGGATCGTGGCCGACTCGCCCGCGGTCGGCGGCGCCGGTGGCCTGGCGGTCGGCGGCCGGGTGGGGATCCGGGTCTACCTCGACGTCTCCGAGGGCGGAGCGCCGAAGAGCGACTTCACCATCGACAGCCTGCAGGCCGTGCGCCGCGCCGACGGCACGCCGGCGGTCCTCGCCAAGGTCCACAACACGGGTGCGCGCGCCCTCGACATGACCGGGAGCCTGCAGCTGAGCGAGGGTCCGGCCGGCCTGTCCGCCGGCCCGTTCGCCGCCAAGCTCGGCACCACGCTCAAGCCCGGCGACACCGCGCCGGTGGTCGTGCCGCTGGACAAGGCGATCAGCGGCGGGCCCTGGCACGCCGTGATCTCCATGAAGAGCGGGCTGCTCGAGCGCCGCGCCGAGGGCGACATCACGTTCCCCGACACCCCGGACACCGTCAGTCCGCCGGTCGTGGCCACGGAGCTGCCGCTGTACGCCGACAGGGGGATCCTCGTCCCGATCGCGATCGGGCTGCTCGGACTGCTCGCCCTGCTGCTCATCGCGCTGTTCGCTCGACAGGCGCTGAAGAAGCGCCGGCGGCTAGGATCTCAGGCGTGAAGCTCGAGTACTTCTACACC
Organism: uncultured Actinomycetota bacterium; assembly: GCA_963760125.1. GTDB lineage: Bacteria > Actinomycetota > Actinomycetes > Mycobacteriales > SCTD01 > RYN-111. The sequence goes on from CAVXBV010000016.1 coordinate 101,624, forward strand.
GGCCTGCTCGTCGCGGTCTTCGCGTTCGTCACGTGGTTCTCCGTCTACGTGGTCTACAAGCTCTACCAAGGCCAGAAGTAGTCCCACCCCGCCGAGTGAACCGGGGTTTACAGTCGGCGCGTGGACTTCTCTCTCAGCCCTGAGCAGGACGCCCTGTTCGCCAGCATGCTGAAGCTCGGCGCGGACGTCATCGCGCCCGGCGCCGCGGACCGCGACAGGACCGGCACCTGGGACCCCGCGGTCTGGAAGGCCACGAGCGCCGCCGGCGTCGCGGGCATGCCCATCCCTGAGGAGTACGGCGGGAGCGGCGCCTCCATCGTCGACTGCTGCCTGGTCAACGAGGCGCTGGCCCAGGGAGGGCGCGACGGCGGCTTCGGCCTGTCCCTCGGCGCCCACTGGGTCATCGGCAGCGTCCCGATCTGGTTGCACGGCACGGAGGAGCAGAAGCAGCGCTGGCTGCCCGGCCTCACCTCCGGCGACCTGATCGGCTCCTGGGCGTCCACCGAGCCCGAGGCCGGGTCGGACGCCGGGGGGATCCAGGCGACCGCGCGCCGCGACGGCAGCGACTGGGTCCTCAACGGCACGAAGATCTTCATTACCAACGGCCCGATCGCCGGCGTCTGCACGGTCCTCGCCCGCGCCGAGGAGGGCCCGACGGCGTTCCTCGTCCCGACTTCGACGCCGGGGTTCAGCGTGGGGCGCGAGCTCGACAAGATGGGCTGCCGGTCCTCCCCGACCGCGGAGATCCACCTGTCCGACGTACGCGTCGGGCCGGAGGCGGTGCTCGGCGAGGTCGGGACGGCGCTGTGGAAGATCGCCTTCGAGTGCTTCGACTGGGAGCGCACGGTCATGCTCGCAGCGACCGTCGGCGGGATGCGGGCGACCATCGACGACACGATCCGCTACGCCAAGGAGCGCCAGCAGTTCGGCAAGCCGATCGCGCACTTCCAAGCCGTTGCGCACAAGATCGCGCAGATGGAGGTCAACTACCAGGTCGTGAAGAACGCCGTCTACAAGGCGGCGTGGCTCAAGATGACCGGTCGGGAGCACACCATCGAGGCGTCCACGGCCAAGATCCTGTGCGGCGACCTCGCGGTGCAGAACGCCCTCGAGGCGATCCAGGTCCACGGCGGGTACGGCTACCTGCGCGACTTCCCGGCGGAGCGGGCGCTGCGGGACGCCAAGCTGGCGAGCATCGGCGGCGGCACCACCGAGATCCAGAAGATGATCATCAGCCGTACGGTGCTGGCATGACGGCCCTTGACGTGCACCCCGCCCTCGAGCACCTCGCCTTCCTCATCGGGACCTGGCGCGGGCTCGGGGTCCTGGGCTACCCGACCGTGACCGAGGCGAGGTTCGAGCAGGAGATCGTCTTCTCCCACGACGGCCGGCCGTTCCTGTCCTACTCGAGCCGCTCCTGGCTCATCGACGACGACGCCAACCGGCTCCGCCCGTCGGGCACCGAGAGCGGCTTCTGGCGCCCGGGCAAGAACCCGCGCGACGTCGAGCTGCTCATCGCGCACCCCACGGGGCTGGTCGAGCTGTCGGTCGGCGAAGTGGTGTTCCACCGGATCGAGGTGGTCACGCGACGTGCTCGCCCGCAGCGAGACGGCCAAGGAGGTGACGGCCGTGAAGCGGCTCTACGGGCTCGTGGAGGGTGACCTCGCCTACGCCATCGACATGGCCGCCGTGGGTCACCCGCTGCAGCCGCACCTGAGCGCCCGGTTGGTGCGCGAGCCGTCCTGAATCCGCAGCCGCGAGATCTTGAGCCCTGCCCCGTGTGACGTGGCCCACGGGTTTCGCCCGCGAATACGTCCCACTAGTCCCTTGCGTCAACGTGGGTGACCTGCGCTAGGGTCTGGTTTGCCTTCACTGACGGGATTGCCGCACCGCGGTTTCGTCGCTGTTCAGAGGGGGCGCGTCGAACGAACCGGGGGAGCCACAGCAATGCGGCCAACCTCAATAGGGTTAGAGGTTTGTCACCGATGACGCCTTTCCTCTGCACAAGCCACTCCGCGTGGTTGGATACACCCGATACCGCTTCTGCTCGCAGAGGCCAAGACCTTCAAAAAGGGGAACCGTGAACAAGCGTTTTGGATCGGCCATGCTGGCCGCCGCTTCTGTTGCTTCTGTCGTCACCGTGGGCTCCATCGTCGGCGCCTCGCCGGCCGCTGCCGCCACCCCGTGTGGCACCTACCCGCCCGGCGCGCCGTACGTGCTGGTCAGCTACCCCCGCTCGGCCGTCATCGCTGACGACTCGGTCGCCACCACCCGTGGCACGCTGCGTCGCAACGGTCAGGCCTGCGTCGGCTTCCGCATCGGGCTCTACGCCCGTTCGGTCCCGAGCACCGCCAGCGACTACACGCTGCGTCCCGGCTCGGACAACACCGACCGCACCGGCTCGATCCGGGTCTACACGCCGGTCGCCAAGGGCACCGTGCTCCGCACCTACTTCAACATGAACGTCGGTGGCGGCGGCAACGTCCAGGGCAGCAAGGGCCAGCTGTACAGCAAGTCCTACTACTGCAGCGTTCGCCCGTCCGCGAGCATCTGCAAGTAGTCAGCTCTTCAGCTCCACCCGAGCCCCGACCGTTCGCGGTCGGGGCTCGGGCATGTCCACCCCCTGATCCTGCGGAGACCGTCCTGTGACCTCCCCCTCGCCGGCAGCCGCGCCCGTGGCCGTGCGCCGTTGGTGGCTGGTCGCGTCGCGGTGGTCCTCCTGCTGCTCGCCGCTCTGGCGCTGGTCGGCCTACCGGAGCCTGCTGGCCAAGAGCCACCTCGAGCGGGCGCGTGCCGCGTTGACCACCGCCAAGAGCGCGCTGCTCGACCGGTGACCTGTCGTGGCCGCCCGCGCCGCCGTGCGGACCTCCGGCGAGCAGACGCAGCAGGCCCGCGATCTCGTCGGTGACCCGGTCGTGTCCGCCACCGTCTCACCTGCCCGTCGTGGGCCGAAGCCTGGACGGTGCTGCGCGGGATCGCCTCCGCGAGCGACGACCTGGCCCGTGTGGTGCTCCCCCAGGCACTGACAGGGGCCGAGGTGCTCGACCCCGCCAAGGTTCGGCGCGCGGACGGCAGCATCGACCTGAGCCCTGCTCGTCGGCGGCGCGCCCCGACATCGACGCCGCGGCCAGGAGCGCCGACACGGTCCGCACGGACGTCGGCGGCCTGCCGACCTCGCTGCTGCCTGGCGTCGTCGGCAAGGCCCTCGAGGAGTTCACCCAGCAGAGCCGGGCGACCTCAGCGAGCGCCCTGACGGGGGCCGTCGCGACGCCCTGGAGGTCGCGCCTGGCCTGCTCGGGGCGGACCGGCCACGGCGCTGGTTCGTGCTCGTGCAGCAGACCTCGGAGTCGCGGGGCACCGGCGGCCTGCCCGGCGGGTTCGCGATCCTGGAGA
>CAVXBV010000017.1:0-166608 GCA_963760125.1 uncultured Actinomycetota bacterium
GCGTCATCGCCTTTGACGCCTGGCGCTCGCGGACCTGCTCCAGGGGAGCGGACCGGTCCAGGTGGCCCGGGGCGAGCAGGTCGCGCCGGAGGGGATCGAGGAGTACCTCGCGCTCGGTCAGTACCGCCGCAACCCCGGCAACGACCAAGGCGCGCCGCAAGGAGGAGCTCACCGTCGTCGCGACGGCCGTGACCGACCGGCTGACCCAGGGCGGTGGCGACAGCACCGCCCTGCTGCGCGGCCTGGTCGCGGCGATCGGCTCCGGGCATCTGCACGTCGCCACGGACAGACCCGGACCTCGCGCCGATCCTGCGGCGCACCGGGACCGACGGCGGGCTTGCCTCGCGACGAGCGCGCCCTTCGCCTACCCCGTGGTGTTCAACGCCTCCGGCAGCAAGCTGGAGTACTTCCTGGACCGCACGGTGCGGTACGCCGGTGGCTCGTGCTCTGGGAACGTGCGCGCCGCACGACGGTGACCGTGACCTTGCGCAACGAGCGCCCCTGCCCTCGACACGCTGCCGCGGTACGTCACGATCCGGCTGGACGACGGGAAGAAGACCAACAGCCTGGTCGACCGGCTCGGGGTCTCGGTCTACGCCACGAAGGGCGCCCAGCTCGAGTCGGCGACCCTCGACGGTGACGGACCTCGGCGACAAGCTCAGCACCGACACCGAGGCAGGGCTCCCGGTGTGGCTGACCTACCTGGACCTGCCGCCGGGCAAGGACCGGGTCCTCGAGCTGCACCTGTTCGAGCCGGCGGCCAAGGGGGCCCCGAGGGTGCTCGAGCAGCCACTCGCCCGTGACCAGCGCTCAACCGTTGATCTCGAGGCGTGCTGACATGCGCACCACGAGGACACCCGGTGCGGTGGGACACTGGCAGCACACCCAGGTACGCAGACCAGCAGGAGGGACAGCGGTGATCCGACGGACGTCCACGTCGGTCCTGCTGGCCGTGCTCGCCCTGCTGCTGCTGGGCGGCCCGGCGCAGGCCGGGGCGCGAGGTGCCGACGCGACGTACCCGCCGGGCCCGCACGCCGTGCTCGGGGTGCTCTCGGAGCAGACGATCCTCGACGGGGCGGAGGTCGTCATGTCCGGCGACGGCTTCCTCGGCGGGTCGCTCCTGACGGTGACGCTCGACGGCGAGCCGTACTCCACCCTGCGCGCCGAGGCGGGCGGGAGCTTCCAGATCACGGTCCGCATCCGCGGCGCAGGCACGCGGCTGCTCGCCGTGTCCGGCAAGGAGCCCGACGGGCGCCAGCGGATCGTTCGCGACCCGGTGACCGTGGTCAGCGCCTCGGAGTCCCCGGTGCCCACGGCCAGTCCCGACGTCCGCGACCCCGACCGCGAGCCGCAAGGTCAGCACCTCGAGCACCGTCACCTCCCTGCTCGCCGGCCTGGGCCTGGTCGTGCTGTTCGGTGGGACCCGGCTGCTCCTGCGGGCCCGCAGCGACCGGGCATGACCTCGATCGCGGCGTCCACGCCTGCCGCGGACCTCGCGCCGCGGCCCCCCGAGCGGCCCCTGTGGGAGCTCACGCTACGCCGTCTCCCTCGCCGTGCTGGACGCGGTCGTGGTGACCACGACGAGCCTGGTCGCCCTGCTGCTGAGCTTCGGTGACAGCACAGCCGTCGTGGACGTCCACCAGGCCGGCCAGCTCTCCAGCCTCAGCTACGGCGTCATCGTCGCGGCGGCGACCCCCGTCTGGATCGCGGTGCTGGGCACCAGCCGGGCCTACGAAGCGCGGTTCCTGGGCTCGGGCTCGGAGGAGTTCAAGCGCATCGCCAACGGCACGATCCGCTTCACCGCGCTGCTCACCTTCCTCGCCTTCCTCGTGCAGGCCGACCTGTCGCGCTCCTTCGTCGGGGTCGCCATCCCCCTGGGGCTGGTCGCTGCTGCTGCTCGAGAGGTACGCCGCCCGCCAGGTCCTGCACGCCCTGCGCCTGCGCGGGAAGTGCCTGCACCGGGCGGTCGCCGTCGGCAGCCTGGAGGAGGTCGAGCTGCTCGTCCGGACGGTCCAGCGCGAGCCGTACGCCGGCCTGCAGGTCGTCGCGGTGTCCCTGCCCGACTACGAGATGCGCGTCCCGGATCGTCGAGGGCGTGCAGCTGCTCGGGCCCGCGCGCGACCTGGCCGACCTGCTCGAGCCGCACGGCATCGACACCGTCGCCGTCGCGGGCAGCTCGGCGATGTCGAGCCGCGAGCTGCGCGAGCTCGCCTGGCAGCTCGAGGGCCGCGGGATCGACCTCGTCGTCGCGCCGGCGCTCACCGACGTCGACGGGCCCGCGCATCCACATCCGCCCGGTCGCCGGCCTGCCGCTGCTGCACGTCGAGGAGCCGACGTTCGGCGGGGCGCGGCGACTGGTCAAGGCAGCGCATCGACTACCTCGGTGCGCTGGTGCTGCGCCCTGCTGCTCCTGCTGCCCGTGCCTGGTCATCGCGCTCGCTGGTCAAGCGCGACAGCCAGGGACCGGTGTTCTACCGGCAGGAGCGGGTCGGCAAGGACGGCAGACCTTCCGGATCTGGAAGTTCCGCACCATGCGGGTGGGCGCCGACGCCGAGCTGCGCGGCGCTCGCGGCGCTCAACGAGCACGACGGCCCGCTGTTCAAGATGCGCAGCGACCCGCGGGTCACCCGGGTCGGGGCGCGTGCTGCGCAAGTACTCCCTCGACGAGCTGCCGCAGATCCTCAACGTGCTGGCCGGCTCGATGAGCCTGGTCGGCCCGCGGCCGCCGCTGCGCAGCGAGGTCGACGTCGTACGCCGACCACGTGCACCGCCGGCTGCTGGTCAAGCCCGGCATGACCGGCCTGTGGCAGGTCTCCGGCCGGTCGGACCTCGACTGGGAGGAGACGGTCCGGCTCGACCTCTACTACGTCGAGAACTGGTCGGTCGCCCTCGACGCCATGATCCTGTGGAAGACGGCGTTCGCCGTGGTCAAGGGTCAGGCGCGTACTGAGATGCGTCGCCGAGGTCCCGGTCGTGTGCGTGCTGCACGGGGATCCGGTGCTGCCGTCGTGGCTGCACGCATGGCCGCTGATCTGCTGCTGATCGTCAACGACCCCGCGCCTGGGCCCTACGCCGACCTGCCGGAGGCGTGGCAGATGCATCGCAACAACCGCCCTCAAGGCTTTGCCGCGAACGTCAACAGCGCCCTCGACGTGGTGTGGGCGAACGAGGGACCCGCCGCGGTGGTCTGCCTCAACTTCGATCTCGAGATGGACCCGGAGCGACTCAGCGGCTGGTCGTGGCGCTCCTCGCTGACGACAGGGCCCTGGCGGGAGCGGTTCTCACCCGCCGCCGGGCGGCCGGCCTTCAGCGTGGGTGCGCCACCGACCCGTGAAGGAATTGACCCGCGCCGCGGGACTACGGCGCGGTCGCCCGCAGCGGGCCGTCCGAGCGTGCTGCGCGGGTGCCGGCATGGCAGAGGCGGAACGCTCTGCAGGGGAGGGAGTCGGCGCGCTTCCCGAGGAGTACCTGCCCTGGACGTGCGTCGCCATGCGCCGCGAGGCCTGGGTGGACGTGGGCCAGCTCGATGAGCGCTTCGTGATGTACGCCGAGGACATCGACTGGGGTCGCCGCGCCGACCAGTCGGGGTGGGGGGCGTGCCTGGTCGACGTCGGCAGCGTCGTCCACGCCGAGCGGGCCACCCGCAGTCCCGGACCGACGAGGTGTACGAGCAGAGCCACGCCCGGTTCCACGACAAGTGGGGGCGGCAGGACCACGCCCGGTGGCAGCGACGGGGACAGCGGCTCAAGGGCGTGCTGGCGACGCGCTGGCTCGGTCGGTAGGGGGAACGGCACTACTATCGAGCCCAATGTCCAGGATGAGGTTCGCGGGGTGGGTGCTCGTCCTGGGGATGCTGCTCGGCACCTCGGGCTGCGGCCGCATCGAGAAGGTCCTGACCTTCGGCGTGACCGCACAAGGCATCGACCGTTCGGTCGTGCTCGACCCGCCGGGTCGGGCCAAGAAGGCCTCGTGCGTCGGCAAGCTCGTCAACGATGACCTGCTCGCCCCGCCGCCCTCCCTCCCGACGCTCGACGACAGCTCCTGGCTCCGCGGGCGCGCGCAGCCGGGCTACTCCGTCTACCTCGGCTGGGTCGTCGCCGAGGACACCCGACTCCAGGACCTGCGTGAGGTGCTCGTCCAGGACGGGCTGAGCAGGGGCTACGAGGTGGACGCCAGCCCCTGGCGCGATCGGGTCCTGACGATCAGGTACGGCGGGCGAGCCGACGTCACGCTGTCGGTGCAGCCGTACTGCAGGGGCAGGCTGGCGCTGCGCTACGTCGTGGGTGCCGTCGACAGCGCCCCGGTGGCGCTGCCGGACCCGCCGACAGCGAAGAGCCGACCGTGTCCCGAGCTCGAACGGCCCGAGCAGGTGAGCCGCGAACAGGCCCTGCTGCCGCTGCCGCCGGCAGCCGTGCCGCTCCTGGTGGGCGCCGACGGCGACGCGGTCGCCTTCACCGCAGTCGCCCCTGGCACGGACCTCGAGGACGCTCGCGACGCGCTGGTGCCTCGCCTGGTGGACGCGGGCTACGTCGTCGCTGCGCCCGTCAGCCGAGGGCCACGGTCGCAGGCTGCCCTGGTGGGCCGGCACACCGGCGCCCTCACCGTCCAGCCGTGGTGCCGTGGCCAGCTGGTCGTGCGCTACCTGCTCACCCCCTACGTCGATCCGGGATACGAGGCGGGCCGCAGCAAGCGCCCGTGCGCCGGGAGGGACGCCGTGGAGACGCCCGCAGACTCCCTGCCGGCGTGGCTGACCTACCCGGGCCAGCAGGTGGTGGCCGAGCGCACCGCCACGAGCTTCCAGGCGTGGACGGCCCGGCGGACAGCGATCACCGTAACCGGCCTGTCGCGAGGTCCTGGCGCGCTGACCCCTGTGCTGTCCGCATCCCGCCAAGCCCTCGACGAGGTCACTCTCGCGCTGACGACCGGTGGGGTGCGCAAGGTCCCCGTCGCGGGCCCCGTCGACCTGGCAGCAGCCGGACTCAGCGCTCCTCCGGACACCGCCCTGCTGGCGGTCGCCCCTGTCTGCCTGAACACCGTCGCCGAGACCTATGTGGTCGTCCGGTGACCGCGACCGTGCCTGACCTCGTGCTCGAGGGCGGGACCGCACCCGTCGTCCGGCAACGCGAGGTGCTGCCCCGATGGAGCATCGGCGGTGGCTACCTGGTGCTGTGGCTGCTCGGAGCCGGCTTCCTCTGGCTGCCGCTGGCCGCCGCCCGGGTGGCGCTGGTCCGCCGCTGGCGGCTGCCCAACGGACTGGTGATCGCCGGCGCGGTGGTGCTGCCGCTGGCCGTCAGCCTGGCCCTGGCCGCCGTCCGAGGGGCGCCGCCCAGTCGTCTGATCGCCGGGGTCTTCCTGCTGGTCCCCTGGGTGCTGCTCGCCCTCGCGTCCGCCACCACCTGGACCGCGCAGGACGTGCGTGCGCTCACCCGCGGGCTGGTTGACCTGGTGCTGCTCCAGGGCGCGCTGGTGGCGCTCGCCCAGGTGCTCTACCCGCGCTTTGCCGATCTCGTGCTGCCGCTGGGCCGACTCCTGCCGGAGTCCGTGGGGCGCACGCCGCCACTGGACACGTGGACAGTGGCGCACCTCGCGTTCCCTGACTTCTACGGCGGCGTCGTGATCCGCACGGGAGGCATGTTCGGCAACCCCACCTGGGCAGGCGCACTGGCCGCGGGCGGGGTGCTGTGCCTGGTGTGCCGTCCCCGGGACCACGTGACGCGGGCACCCTGGACCTGGGCCTACGCCGTCGCTGCCGCCGCCGCGGCCGCGGTCACGCTCCGGTACGCCTACTCGCGCAACGACGTCCTCGGCCTGGCTCTCGGGTTGGCGGCAGCAGGAGTCCTCGCGGGCCTGCTGCGGCTGCGACGCCGTACCCGTCTGGCGGTGGTGTCTGCGGGCGCCGTGATCGCCGCGCTCTCGGCCGTCGTGCTGGATCTCGGCTACCTGTTCCGGCAGTTCAACGCCCCCCGCGCCGGCAGTCTCGATGCCCGACAGGAGATCTACGTCCAGACGCTGCGGGAGATCCACCAGCACTCCCTGCTGCTCGGGAGCGGGATCAAGGGGGAGGGCGTCGACCTCGTCGCGAGCCTCGGCACGCACAGCACCTACCTCGGGCTGGTCTACCGCGGCGGCTGGCTCGCCTTCTGGGCCTTCGTGCTCTACCTGCTCGCAACGTTCGTCCTGGCGTGCCTGCGGCGCAGCCCGCTGGCTGCCGGTCTCGTGGTCTTCACCTTTGTCTGGTGCACCGCGAGGACCTCGACACCGGGCACCTCGTCCCGGTGCTGCTGCTGCTGACCACGGCGTTGGTCCAGCGCACCCGTCCGCCGCCCTGCCTGGCGGCGAGCGACAGCCTGGCGGACGAGCTGGTGACCAGGTACGCGGAGCGTCGGCCGACGTCGATCACCTGGCTCAACCACTTCTCGGCCCTGCGCTGCGAGCGAGCAGACCTTCGCACGCACGGCTGACGTTGATCGGCGTGGACGGGAACGGCCTGCGTTGGCTGCTGTCGGAGCGCCTCCGCGGACCAGCGCTGACCTCGTCCTGCCGCTGGTCCTCCCGCGCCTGACCGGGGCACGTGTCGCCTTGCTCGGCGGCACCACGAGCGGCCTGCAGTCGCGCGTCGCCAAGGTCGAGACCATGGTGGGTGCTAACGCGAAGGTGGTCGGTGCGCTGGATGGGTACGCCGGGCTGCTGCGCGGTCAGGCGCTCCGCGCGTGGGTCACCGAGACCGGCGCCGACGTGGTGCTGATCGCCCTCGGTGCGCCGCTGCAGGAGCAGGTGGCCCTCGAGCTCCAGGACGTGCCGGGGCTGGTTCTCGTCTCCACGTGTGGCGGGCTGCTCGACCAGCTGGTGCGCGGCGGCTACTACCCCCGTTGGGCCTATCCCCTCGGGATCAACTGGATCGTCCGCCTGGCGCGGGAGCCGCGGCGCCTGTGGAAGCGCTACAGCTGGTACGTCGTCCTCGCCATCAGCCACCAGGTGCGGCTCCGTCGTTGGATCAGTGCGCAGCCGGGGTACCCGCGCTGCGCCAAGGTGTGCGCCGAGACCTCGTGACCGACGTCGACGTCCTCATCGTCAACTACGGGACGGCGGACCTGGTGCACGCCGCCGCGGCGTGCGTCCAGGGTCCCGGTGTGCGGCTCGCAACTGGGACAACAGCGGTGAGCTGCTCGCGCAGGCCGGTGACTTGACCGTTCGGGGGACGGGACCAACACCTAGTTCGCGGCGGCCAACAACGCGCTCTACGCCCGCGGGCTCCGTGGAGCGTCCTGCTGCTCAACCCGGACGTCGAGCTCAGCATGGCGGGTTGAAGCAGCTGGTGACCTTCCTCGACGCTCATCCGGACGCTGGGGGGTCGCTCCACGACTGCAGTATGCGGACGGCAGCGATCAGCGCTACCTGCACGCCTTGCCGACCCTGTCGTCGCTGCTGGCCGACCGCCTTCCGTCCTACGGCCGCTCCTGCCGCGCGCCCACCGCCCTTACCTTCAGCTGGACGTGGACCTGCCGGCCACTCAGGTGGTGGAGCAGCCACCCGCGGCCTGTCTGCTGGTGCGGCGGGAAGCCGTCGGCGAGCGGCTGTTCGACCCGCAGTACCGACTGTTCTTCAACGACACCGACCTCGCCCGCCGCCTTAACCAGGGCGGCGCTGCTGGTACGTCGGGACGTGACGGCTCGGCACGTGCGGGCGGAGTCGTTCGCTCGCTTGCCGCGGGGTTCGGTGTCGCGCGGGAGTACGACCGGGCCCTGCTGCGCTACGCCCGGCGTCACGTGCGCGGATGGTGGCTGCTCGTGCCCGTGGTCGGAGGGCGACGCGTCTCGCGGCTGCTGGACGCGGTGCGACGCCGGGCCGTTTGTCCGTGCGCGTCGGCGTGGTGATGACCACGTTCCAGGGTGCGCGGTGGGTCGGCGAGCAGGTCGCCAGCATCCCCGCGCAGACCCGGCCCGTGGACGAGGTTCTCGTGTACGACGACGGCAGCACCGACGGCACCGTCGACGTGGTGCGCGCGGCTGGCTGAGGTCACCGTCAACCCGGTCCGCCTCGGGACGGTCCGCAACGTGGAGCAGGGCCTGCGGGCGTGGACGGCGGACGTCGTGCTGCTCGCCGACCAGGACGACGTGTGGCAGCCGGAGCGGGTGGAGCGGGTCGCGGCCGCCGCGGGACGGGGGCTGCTGTTCCACGACGCCGGCGTCATCGATGCACGGGCGAGCCCACGGGGCGACGCTCTGGGAGACGGTCGGTCTGAACCCGGAGCGGGCAGCGCGGATGGAACGATCCGCTCGGGGTTCTGCTCGAGGGCAACCCCGTCACCGGCGCCACGGTCGCGGTCCCCCGGGCCCTGCTGGAGCTGGCGCTCCCGCTGCCGCACGGGGGTGGCACGACGACTGGCTGGCGCTGGTCGCCGCCGCGGAAGGGCTCGGCGTCGGGCTGGCCGAGCCCATGTCGACTACCGCGTGCACGACACCAACGCCGCTGGTCTGCCCCCGACCGGCCTGCGGGGACGGCTCGCGCGGGACCGGCGGCGCGGCGACAGCGGGCGGAGCTCCTGGCGATGCTGGGGGAGCTGAGCCGCGCCTCTGCCGGACCCCCGAGCCCGCGTCGCGGAGGCACCGCCACCTGTCCCTCCGGCAGGCGCTGCCTGCCGGCCGCCGTCGCGGGCCGTCGCGGTCGCGCTGCACCTGCTCCGGAGGGCAGCTACGCCGCGTACGGCGGCGGCTGGCGCACCGCCGTCGTCGACGTGCTGGAGCCGCGCCGCGACTAGCCTGGGGCGGTGCCCGAGGACCGACCCCCGAGCGCGGCACGCCGCGCTCGAGCAGGAGAACGACGAGCTGCGGCTGCGGCTTGCCGTGCTCGAGGAGGCGATGGACAAGTACCGCCTGCAGATGGTCGGGGTCTACACCTCCCTGTCCTGGCGCGTCACGCATCCGGTGCGGCAGGCGGTCGCCGCCGCGCGCGGCACCCGCGCGGCGGGACAAGGCCCTGCCCACGCGATGGCGCACGCTCACCACGTCCACGACGGGGCTGTTCCCCCCGACCTCGCCCTCCCCGTGGGTCGACAGCCCCGGTGGTGGGCCGGCCGCTGCGCCCCGGTGCCTGCCCGCCGACGCGCACGGCGCCTGCCGGCCGCGCGCGGGTCCTCGTCGTCGCGCACGTCTACTACCCCGAGATCTGGCCCGACATCGAGGGGCGGCTCGCCGCATCCCCGAGGCCTTCGACCTCGTCGTGACCCTCGTCCGGGGCAAGGCGGACGGGCTCGCGAGCGCATCCTGCGCGATCCCCGCAGGCCCGCGTCCTCGTGGTCGACAACCACGGCCGTGACCTCTGGCCGCTGGTGGGCTGGCCAACCAGGGCTGGTTCGAGGACTACGACGCCGTCCTAAAGGTGCACACCAAGCGCAGCCCGCACCGGGTCGACGGCGACGCCTGGCGGCTCGGGATGCTCGACGGCCTGTTGCCCACCCGGCGGGGGTCGCACGCGCTCGAGCTGCTGCGCTCAGACCCGACGGCGGGGTGATTGCCCTGCAGGGTCGCTCGCGGGCCCCGAGTTCTGGGGCTCCAACCGCACGTCGTCGAGGCGCTGGCGAGCCGGCTCCCGCTGGCCTTCGACCCGGACGCCCTGCGCTACCCGGCTGGGTCGATGTACTGGCCCGCGCCTTCCTGCTCGACCGGCTCGCCGACCTCGCCTGACCGTCGACGACTTCGCCGTGGAGGCCAACCAGCTGGACGCGACGACCGCGCACGGTCTGGAGCGGTTCCTCGGCGTCATGAGCACGCGCCGCGGGCCTTGACCGGTGGAGACCGGCAGCGTCGCGCAGCGGCTGCACGCTGTACGCGCGCGCCGCGTGCCGGGCCGCGCGCCTGGCGTTCTACCTCCCGCAGTTCCACCCGATCCCGGAGAACGACGCGTGGTGGGGCGAGGGCTTCACGGAGTGGACCAACGTCGCGCGGGCCCGCCGCCCTGTACGACGGCCACCGCCATCCGTGGGAGCCCGGCGAGCTCGGCCGCTACGACCTCACCGATCCGGAGGTCCTGCGCGGCAGGCCGCGCTCGCCGCGCACACGGCGTGGACGGGTTCGTCCTCTACCACTACTGGTTCGACGGCACGGCTGCTGCGCCGACCGCTCGACAACCTGCTCGCCGACCCCACCATCGAGCTGCCGTTCGCGCTGTGCTGGGCCAACGAGAACTGGACCCGGACGTGGGACGGGCTCGACCAGGACGTCCTCATCGCGCAGACGTACAGCGAGGTTGGGCCGACGGCTTCTACGAGGACGTGTTGCCGGCCCTGCGTGACCCGCGGTACCTGCGGGTGCAGGGTCGCCCCTGCTGGTGGTCTACCGGATCGGTCAGGTGCCCGACGCCGCGCGCGGTCGCGAGGGTGGCGGCGACGGGCCGAGCGGGACGGCCTCGGGGGGCTGCACGTCCTGGGGGTGGTGCCGTCCGCGGAGTTCGAGGGCGTCGACGCCGGAGCGGCCGCGGCCTGGACGGGCTGGTGCGGTTCCCGCCGGGCTCGGGCCTCGGGCTGCAGCAGCTGCTCCCTGACGGCTACGTCCAGGGGCCGACCGGTGCCGTCTACTCCTACGAGACCGCGGTCGAGCACGCCGACCTCTCCACCCGCAGCGCTCAGGGCCTGCGGATCCACCCCGGAGTGATGCCCGGGTGGGACAACACCGCACGCCGGGCGGGCCGGCGTACGCGTTCCACGGCGCCAACCCGCTGACCTTCCGGCGTTGGCTGGCCCGCGCCCAGCGGGCGGCCGCCGCCGCCGGCCCCGACCCGCTGGTGTTCATCAACGCGTGGAACGAGTGGGCCGAGGGCGCGGTCCTCGAGCCGGACGCCCGCTTCGGTCGTGCCCGGTTGCGGGCCGTCGCGACGTTTCCGCGCACTGGCTGATAGCCGTCAACGGGTGACTGTCGACATGATCGTCGCTAGGCCGTGGCCGAGCCGTGCGGCCGTGAGCCCGGACGCCCCCCCGCAGACCTGTCGCCGTCCCCGAGGCTGCGCCCGGGCGAGCCGCCAGCCCGAGCGCCGGCGCCGCTCCGAGTGGACAGACCCCGCTCGACGCCGCCGGAGCGGTGCGGTTCCAGGCTGGCGTGCGCGACATCACCGACGCCGTCAACGGCTTCATGCAGGGCAAGGCGGAGGTCGTCGACCTCGCCATGATCTGCCTGCTGGCCGAGGGCCACCTGCTGCTCGAGGACGTGCCGGGCGTCGGCAAGACCTCGCTGGCCCGCAGCCTCGCCTCGGCGCTCGGGCACGCCGTGGCAGCGCATCCAGTTCACGCCCGACCTGCTGCCCAGCGACGTCACCGGGGTGTCGGTCTTCCACCCGACAGCGACACCTTCGTCTTCCACCCCGGCCCGATCTTCGCCAACGTCGTGCTGGCCGACGAGATCAACCGCGCCTCGCCGCGGACCCAGTCGGCGCTGCTCGAGGTGATGGAGGAGCGGCAGGTCACCGTCGACGGCAAGCCGCCACCCCGTGCCCCGGCCGTTCCTGGTGATCGCGACGCAGAACCCCGTCGAGATGGACGGCACCTACCCGCTGCCCGAGGCGCAGCTCGACCGCTTCCTGATCAAGACGCACGGTCGGCTACCCCGACCCCGCGGCCGAGGCGCGGGTGCTCCAGGCCGCGCACACCGGCCACGGCCTCGACGACGTCCCGCAGGTCAGCAGACCGAGGAGGTCGCGCGGCTGGTCGCGCGCGGCCGGCCGGGTGCACGTGTCCGACGAGGTGTTCGGCTACATCGTCGCGCTCGTGGCGCACACCCGCTCGATGCCCAGCTGCGGCTCGGCGCCAGCCCCCGCGGTGCGCTCGGCCTGCTGCGCACCGCCCGGGTCCGCGCCGCGCTCGAGGGCCGGCACTTCGTCGTCCCCGGCGACGTGCAGGCGCTCGCCGGTCCCGGTGCTCGCCCACCGCGTGCTGCTCGCTCCGTCGTTCGAGGCGTCCGGCGGGACCACGGCCGACGCCGTGCGCGAGGCCGTGGAGGCCGTGCCCGGCGCCGCCGCTCCGGTGACGCTGCGGGGGCTGGGGCTCCTGTGCGGGCGGGCGCTGGTCGCGCTCGGCGTGGCGCTCGGCTGGCCCGAGCTGACTGCCCTCGGCGCCGGCGCCGTCGCGCTGGTCGCGCCTCGTGCGTTCTCGCTGCCCACGAGCACCGTCGCGTCGCGGTGCGCGTGGAGAGCGCCTCGCGGCACGTGGTCCGCGGCGAGCAGGCCTCGGTGCGCGTCGAGGTCGTCAGCCGGCGCACGGCCCGGACGCGGCCTGGTCGTGGGACCGCTCGCCGCCCGCGGCACAGCCCGGGGTGCCCGGCGGCGCAGGCGCCGTCGGCTCTCGGTGCCGGTCGACACCTCCCGGCGGGGTGAGCACCTCATCGGTCCGTTCAGCGTCCTGCAGGGCGACCCCTGGAGCGTCGTCCGACGGGTAGTGCGGCAGCTCGGCGGGGGGACCGCTCCTCGTCCGGCCGCGCGCGTGCCCGTGGGCGGGGCCTCGCGAGGGCCAACGGGCCGGGCACAGCGAGGCATCGAGCCGGCCGGGGCGAGGACCACTTCTTCGCCCTGCGGGACTACGTGCTCGGTGACGAGCCGCGGAACGTCCACTGGCGGTCCAGCGCCCGCTCGGGCCGCCTCGTCGTCAAGCAGAAGGTGGCGGCGGCCTCCGACGGAACCCTCTACGTCCTCGACGTCGACACGACCGCCTACGGGCGCAGCGACGCCTTCTCCAGCTCCTTCGACGAGGCGCGCTTCGAGGCGGCGGTCGAGGTCGTCGCCTCGTTGTGCCGCGCGCGTCGACGGGGTCGAGCGGGTCGTGCTCGACGACGCACCGCGGACGCGACGGTGGTGACGGCGGGCGTGCGGGCCCGCCGCGGGATCCTCGACGCCCTGGCCCGGGTGGGGACCGTCGCCTCCGGTCGACACCGCTCCGGAGGACCTGTCTTCGGTCGTCCGCCGCACCCGGGCCTCGACGGTGCTGGTGACGGGCACGCCCGCGCGCGACGCTGCTCGTGTGGCCTCGGCCGCCACGCAGGTTCGGCGCTCGTGGTACGCCTGGGCGATGGAGCTGGCGCGCCCGTACCTGGTGCGCGGGTGCTCGACCTGACCGGGGCGGAGGACCTCGCGTGACGTGGGGGAGTGGGCTGACCCTGCTGGCCTGCCTGGTCGCCGGGACGGCCTACAGCGGTGCCGTCACCGGGTTCGCCCTCGTCGCCTACGTCCTGCCGTCGATGCTCGTCGTCGGACTGCTCACGTCCAGCCGCGTCCCGCACTGTGGCGCGAC
The DNA here is from genome assembly GCA_963760125.1 of uncultured Actinomycetota bacterium. Lineage (GTDB taxonomy): Bacteria > Actinomycetota > Actinomycetes > Mycobacteriales > SCTD01 > RYN-111. The sequence goes on from CAVXBV010000017.1 coordinate 13,271, forward strand.
CTCCTCGTCGTGGCCGGTGCCTCACTGCCCCTTGCCGAGGTCGTCAACGTGGTGACCGGGTACCAGCACGGACCGGCTGCCCGCTCGACGTTCGCCGCCACGCTCTGCACGGGCACCGCGGTGGCCCTGGCCGGTCGGGGATCGCTGCTGCTCCTGGTGCCGGCGGTGGGGGTGGTCGCCGGCGCCTGCTCGCTCGGATCCGCCTACGGAGGTGGAGCTTGTTCTGACCCCTCGCCACGGTCGTGGTGACCGCGGCAGCTCGCGCTCGCGGCAATCGAGCGAGTATGCCGCCGTGCCTGGACCGCTCGCTCGTGGACTCGCGACGGCCAGCGCCGCCCTCCTCCTGCTGCCGGTCTTACTGGCTCTGGTGGGGGGCCTTGGCGTTCTCCCTGCAGGACCAGTACACTTCGACCGGACGCCCTACTACCCGTTCCCGCAGAGCGCCAAGGGTGACATCAAGCCGTTTGCTCCGCGCGCCAGCCCCACTCCCCACTCCCTCGCCGGTCGTGACGGCCAGCCCGACGCCGACGCCGACGGCGGACCCGGTGCCCAGGGACGTGGACGGCACGAGCGTGCGGACCCTGCTGAGCTGGCTGGTGCTGCCCTTCTTGCCGCTGATTCTGGTCTTGCTCGCCCGGCTGCGCAGCGTGCTCTCCTGGCGGTCACTGGGCCGCCGCCTGCGTCGTGGCACGCCGCGCGAGCGGGTCGCTGGGGAGCGTGGCTGTGGCTGGTCGCGCGTCGCCGCAGCCTGGGGCGGTCGTTCAGCGCCGGTCAGTCCCCAGACGTCCTCCTCACCCAAGGCGCGCTTGACGGGCCGTGGCGGACCCTGGCCGAGCAGGTCACCTCCGGTGTGTACGGCGACACAGCCGATCCGGAGCAGGCGGCGCTGGCCTGGCAGAACGCCGAGCAAGCCTGGGTGCTCACCCTTGCGGCGGAGCCGCGGTGGCGGCGGTGGAGGGCCGCCTTCCGCAGGCCATCCGCACCCGCGGGGTCCTGAGGTGGCCACTACTATCAATCCGATGACGACCTCGGCGCCTCTGGCACCCTCCTGGTCCCCCAGGCAGGTGGCGGCTATGCGGCACTCGACGCCTCGGTAGGGGTGAAGGCTGCTGCGGCAGGTGTCGACCTCCTGGCGGGGGTGCGGGGTTACCGCAGTGCGCGCTACCTCGCTCTCGAGACGATGAAGAACCAGTACCGCCGTACGGTGATCGGTCCCTGGTGGGTCACCCTCCAGAGCGGCCTGTATGTCATCGGCCTGGCGCTCATCTTCGGGCAGCTGCTGAATGCGCCGACCAGGAGCTTCCTGCCCTACGTGACGACGGGGTACATCTTCTTCTTGCTCCTCCTCGGAATCGTGCGTGCGGCGTCGACGGTCTTCGTCAACGGCAGCGGCGTCATCCGGAGCACCCGGCAGCCGCTGACGGGGCTGGTGCTGCGCGATGTCACCGTCGAGTTCCTGCAGTTCGGCCACAACGCGGTCATCCTGCTGATCCTGTTCCCCTTCGGTCTCCTGGACCTGTCGTGGCAGCTCACCCTGGTCCCGTTGGTCCTGATGGTGACTGCGGTGAACGCCGTGGCCCTCGCGCTCTGGCTCGGTCCGCTCGTCGCGCGGTACCGGGATGTCCAGCCGGCGGTGATGAGCGTTCTGCAGGTGGCGATCTTCTTCTCCCGGTCTTTTACCGCAGCCGCGGTCTGACGGGTGCCGCGGCGCTGCTCATCCAGCTCAACCCGCTGGCGTACTTCCTCGACACCTTCCGCCCGCTGTTCCTGTCCGACCTGCCCCGCCTTTCCGACGTGGTCGTGCTGGCCGCGATCACGGTCGCCAATGTGGTCGTCGGTGCTGTGGTATTCAGCGCCACACGTTCCCGCATCCCGTACTGGGTCGCCTGATGGCCTCCATCATCCTGAGGGACACGAGCCTCGCCTTACTCGGTGATGAGCTCGCGGGACTACAACCTCAAGCGCAGCTTCGTGAACGCTGTGCGGTTCGATCGGCAGCCTCCTCGGCGGATCAACGCCCTGCGAGGCGTCTCGTTGGAGATCGAAGAGGGCTCCCGCGTCGGGCTCGTCGGGCCGAACGGGGCCGGCAAGAGCACCATGCTCACGTTGATGGCGGGGATCCTCGCGCCCACCTCGGGTGCCGTGACCGTCAGGGGGCGCGTGCTGGCTCTGCTCGGCGGCGCCGGCGCGGGCCTCGAGATGGAAGCGTCGGGTCTCGACAACATCGTCAACCTGGGCGTACAGCTCGGTGAGGCGCCCGCCGCGATGCGGGCTCGGCTGGAGGAGGTCACGGAGTTCTCCGGTCTCGGCGAGCGCATCGGTGACCCCGTCTACACCTACTCCACCGGGATGCAGGCTCGACTGCGCTTCTCGACGCTGACCTCGCTCAGCCCCGACATCCTCTTGCTCGACGAGGGCCTCACGACGGCGGACGCGGCCTTCGCGCACAAGGCCCAGGAGCGGCTGGAGCGGTTCATCGGCGGGCGTCGGGATCGTCATCCTCGCCTCGCACGGTGAAGGGATGCTGCGCGACTACTGCCGGGACGGAATCTGGCTCGACAGTGGCAGCGTTGGTCGGACGGGGCCCACGATGGGGTGCTCGAGGCGTATGGCGCCTCCAGCCTGCCGCCTGTCAGCGCCTGAGATGAAAGGTCCTGCCTTGCCCAGACGACGAGGGTTGTGGCGGCGTGGCCCGGCGGGGTACCGCCGGGTGCTCGAGAAGCAGGGCTTCGACGCGGCAGCCCTCGCCACCCTCGAGGTCGAGTTCGACGAGGCTTTCTACCTGCAGGCCAACCCCGACATCCGTGAGGGCGGGCACGCCGCCGCTTGAGCACTTCGTGATTCACGGAGCACTGAGGGCCGTCGGCCCACCGACTGGTTCGACCCAGCGGCCTACCTTGCGGCGCATGCGGATGTCGCCGCCGCGGGCGTCAACCCCTTCGTGCACTACCTCGCGTTGGGACGGGACGAGGGTCGCTCGCTCACCCCGCTCCTGGTGAGCGACGCCCACGCCTCCGCTCCGCCCGCCGCCCCCCCCGCAGCTGCAGAGGCGCAGCCGGCCCGCCCGCCGGTTCGCGAACAGCCACCTGCCCCGCTCCCGGTTCCTTGGATGATCTAGCGTCGGGGACTGGACCCGGTCCTCGCGGCACGGGGCGTGGCCGTCCCGACGAGCAGTGCGCCGTACCTATCGATCATCGTGCCCGTCTACGGACGGGGAGACCTCGTCGTCGAGCTGCTGGCCTCGGTGGAGCGCTGCCTCGACCGCCCAGAGCTGGAAGTGATCCTGTCGGACGACGGGAGCGATCAGGAGACGCTCGACGTACTACGCACCTTCACCGGGGCCGTGGTCGTGGAGAGCGAGGTCAACACCGGCTTCGCCGCGACCTGCAACCGGGGGGCGGCTGTCGCCCGCGGCCAGATGCTGCTGTTCCTGAACTCCGACGCCCGGGTCGCGGCCGACTTCTTCACCGAGCTTGCTGCCGCGCGCGACGCGCACCCCGCGGCGGGTGTTGTGGGGGCGCGGATCCTCTACCCGAACGGGGTGGTGCAGGAGGCGGGCGGAGCCATCGGCTGGGGAGGCGTCGGGCAGATGCTCTCCTACGGGAAGGATCCGCGTTCTCGAGCGGTTTCCGGACTCGTGTCGTCGACTACGTCTCGGGTGCTGCGCTCTCGTTCAGCCGCGTCGACTTCGTCACCGTCGGTGGCTTCCAGGAGTCCTACGGTCGCGGCTACTTCGAGGACGTCGATCTGTGCTTGGAGGTTTCGCACCGGCTGGGGAAGCCGACCGTGCTGGCCGGAACCGCCGATGTGATGCATCACCTGAGCGCGTCGATGCCTCTGGTCCAGTCCGAGAAACTGCAGCAAAGCGAGGGCAATCGCGCACTATTTGTCGAGCGCTGGGCGACTGAGCTTGCCGTCGACCCGTTCACCACCATCGCCTTCTACCTCCCGCAGTTCCACCGGACGACGGAGAACGACGCGTGGTGGGGCGAGGGCTTCACAGAGTGGACCAACGTCGCGAGGGCCCGGCCGGCGTTTCAGGGGCACAGCCAGCCGCGCGTCCCCACATTGCTGGGCCACTACAACCTCAACGATGTCGCGGTCCTGCACGAGCAAGCAGAACTCGCCCGGCGGTTCGGCGTCGATGCTTTCTGCTTCTACTACTACTCACTCAACAGCCACAACCCCTTGGGCTCTCCCCTGCAGATGCTTCTGGACCATCCCGAGGTTGATCTCACCTACTGCCTGTCGTGGGCCAACGAGCCGTGGTCACGCAACTGGGATGGTGGCGACCGGGAACTTCTGCTGGACCAGCCGATGTCTGACGACGAGGTGCTCCTGGCCGCGCAGGGGCTGTTGCCCCATCTGCACGACCCCCGATACCTCCGCGTCAACGGCGCGCACGGTCGTGCTCGTCTACCGCCCGCAGATCGCGCCCAATCCGCGCCGGCTGGCCGACTTTGTTCCGCAACCGACTCGCGGCAGGCGGCATCGAGCGGGTGCACTTGGTGGCGACCGAGTCGTTTGAGCTGGCGCGGACGCCGTTCGACGTGCGTGACTGGGGGTTCGACGCGAGCGCTGAGTTCCCGCCGCACGAGGTCGGCGTGCCGGTTGCTCCTCCGGGCGCGCCGATCGACGGGTGCGCACCGATCACCTATGACTACGACCGCATGGCCGCGCTGTGCCTCGATCGGCCGGCTCAGGGTTGGCCGCGTTACCGCGCAGTGGCACCCCGGTGGGACAACACGCCCCGGCAGGCGGTACGGCCGAGCGTCTTTACCGGTGCGACGCCGGAAAGGTTCGCGAACTGGGCCGAAGCCGCCCTTCGGGAGGACCGGGATCGAGCACGGTCCCGGTGAGCGGCTGCTGTTCGTCAACGCCTGGAACGAGTGGGGCGAGGGCGCCATGCTGGAGCCCGAGCTCGAGCACGGGACCGCTTTCCTTGAGGCTCTGCAGTACGCGCGACACTAGCGAGCACCTCGTGACGACGAGGTCGGCGGTGCACCCGATGGTGCGGCTGATCGGGCATCCGTCCGCGCCCTCGGGCATGGGCGAGCACGCGCGGTCCGTCGCGTTGTCTCTCGCAGCTGCCGGTGTGGCGGTCGAGCTCGTGGACGTGTACGCCCACTGGCCGATGCCGCACGAGTTCGCCCGCGTGTTCAGTGAGGAGCTCGCGCGCTTCGACACCGGTACGAAGGCCGCGCCCAGCGTCGACATCGATGCCGTGAACGCCGACGAGGTCCACGACGTTCAGGCTGCGGTCGCCGGACGGTTCCGCGAGGCGCCGGTACGGATCGCCTTTCCCCACTGGGAACTCCCGCGGTTCCCCGAGCACTGGGTCGAGGCGCTCTCAGCGTTCGACACCGTTTGGGCAGCGTCCGCGTTCACCCATCGGGCCCTCGTGGACTCCGGCGTGACTGATGCCGAGCACGTGGGGCTGGCTTGCCGTCCGCCCCGCCCGGCGTTCGTCACCCGCCGCTCCCCTTGGCCTGCCCGAGTCGCGTCCGCTCGTCCTCAGCACGCTGCATCTGTCCTCCTTCCACACCCGTAAGAACCCTCGTGCGGCGTTGACGCCGTACGCCGGGCCGCCGAGCGCTCGACCCATCGTCCAGTCCTGGTCCTGAACGTGACAGGTGTCGATCACCGGCCGGAGGCTTGGGCGGAGCTCCGGGCATTGCTCGGCGGGGAGGACGACGGCTTCCCGCCTGCTGGACCGGGGTCTGTCGCACGAGCAGTTCCTCGGCCTCGTGCTCGCGTGTGACGTCTTCTTGTCCCTGCACCGCAGCGAGGGCTTCGGGCTCGCGGTCGCGGAGGCGATGCTGCTCGGTCGACCGTGCGTGGTCACCGATCACGGTGGTACCAAGGACTTCTGCACGCCGTCGAATTCCATGCTCGTGCCCTGTCGCCTCGTCCCGGTCGGGCCGGGTGAGTACCCCCGTGGGAGGACCAGAAGTGGGCCGACCCGGATGTCCCGCGGCGGCAGACGCCGTCACCGCGCTGTTGTCCGACCCGACCGCCACCCGCCGCCTGGCGCTGTCTGCCCGGGGCGACGCGATGCGCCGGTTGTCCCCGCTCGCGGTGGGCCTGAGCTACCGGGCGTTCCTCGACAAGCACCTATGAGTCAGGCACCCACGTCGACGTAGGTGCGACGACGTTCCGTACGACCTCGAGTGTGGAAGTGCGCGCGGGCGTCCCACGTGGGGTCCTCTGCTGCCGTGCGGAGGTCTGGGTTCGCCTCGAGGTAGCCCTCGATCGTGCAGTTCCCCTCGGTCGCCAGCACCTTGCGCCGCCGGCTCGTGTCTTCGCAAGGTCGGGGACGTGACACGGGCAGCGACTGTCCGGGTAGCGGCCAGGCGCGGGTCACGGCCTGCCAGTCGTCCTGCTCCTCCCATCGGGCGGGCTCGGCGATCAGGTTCGGGTTGTAGTACGGATCCGTCTGCCAACCGGCTCCCCCAACGGGCGCGTAACCAGTCAGTTCTGGTGTGGAACGCGGAGGGGGAGGGTGCCTCGCGGACTGCAGCTTCGACGTGCGGCGTCCATAGAAGCCGGCGGCCCAGGCTTCCCAGTCGCAGGGTCAGGTCGATCGCGGCGGCCGTCCACGGGGCCGTCGCGTCGAACCCTCCGACGTCCAGGAAGTCGGCGCGCCCGACCATCAGGAGCGATCCGGACAGTGCGCTGGTCTCGCGGGCGACGTTGAGGTGATGGCCCTGCGTGGCGCGCCCTCGGGGCACGTGGGCGAACGCTGGTTGCGCCCCGCCGACCGTCACGATCCCGGCATCGAGGATCGTGTCGTCGGGAAGGTAGACCAGGCCACCTGCGGCACTGACGGTGGGGTCCAGCACGAGAGCGAGCAGCTCCTCGATCCAGGCCTCGGTCATGATCTCGCTGACGTCGTCGAGCAGCACGACGTACTCGACCGTGGCCGCCGACACGGCACGCGTCACGTCGAGTGAAAGCCGGTCGGGGTCCGTACGGTCGAGGATGACGAGTTCAACGTTGGAATAGTCGGTCCTTGCGACGCTCCTCGCTCGTGTCGCCTCGGCGCTGCTCACGATCACCACGGTGACCCTCGGCATCCGGTCCAGCTGCCGGCGCACCCGGACGAAGCCGACCCCGTCGGACTCGGCGGTGCAGTTGAGCCCCACTCGTCGGCAGTGGTCTTGAACGGCGCGACGGGCGGCGCCGAACGCCTCGGGCTTCTGGTCCACGACGGCGGCCGTCGACCCGGGATGGGACCGCCAGTGATACAGCACCTCCGGGACGTGGTGCACCGTGCGGGCGACCTCGCTGACGCGGAGCACGAGGTCGTAGTCCTGGCTGCTGTCGAAGGCGGACCGGAAGCCGCCGACCGAACGGGCCAGTGAAGTGCGCAGGACGCTCAGGTGCAGCGTGTACATGTGTTGGCGGAAACGCTCAGGACTCCAGTCCGGTTTGAAGAAAGGGTCGACGTAGCTGCCGTCCGGGCCCAGCTTGTCCTCGTCGGTGTAGAGGTAGTCGATGCTGGGATCGGCGTGCAATGCCGCCGCTACCCGCTCCAGCGCGACCGGGGACAAGGTGTCATCGTGGTCGAGCAGTGCGACGAACTCGCCGCGCGCGACGTCGAGGCCGAGCTGCGACGCGCCCGCGATCCCTCGGTTGGAGGGGGCCGACACCACCCTCAAGCGTGCGTCGTGCCGGCAGCGATCCTTGAGCTCCTCGCGGAAACCCGGCAGGTTCCCGTCGTCGACGAGAACCAGTTCCCAATCGGACCACGTCTGGGACTCGACCGACGCTATGCACGCCTCGAGGAACGCCGCATGGGTGCGGTACACGGGCGTCACCACGCTAAAGCGAGGCATGCGAAGAGTCAGGCCCTCTCATCAAAGAGAGGGACGTCAACGTTGTGCACAGGCGAAGATTAGGCGAGGGCCATGAGTGCGACGTCAAGTGCGTCGCGTAGGGCACCGCGTAACGAGACCTCTACGCCACCACCAGCGTGTTCCGCCCCGCGGCCTTCGCCTCGTAGACCGCAGCGTCGGCCCGCGCGAGCGTGGTCGACGGCGCGTCGCCCGCGCGGTGCACGGCGATCCCGACGCTGAAGGTCACGGGCCCGTCCCACGCCTCCCGCAACCGCCCGACGATGATCTCGGCGGCCGGTCCCATGTCCACGGCAGCCACCGACGGCAGGACGAGGGCGAACTCCTCCCCGCCGTACCTCGCGGCGCAGTCGTCGTCACGTACGCAGGCGCGCAGCGCGGCGGCGAAGGCGACCAGCGCCTCGTCCCCCGCCTGGTGACCCTGGCTGTCGTTGAGCCGCTTGAAGTGATCGAGGTCGAGAAAGACGACCGCGCCTCCGGGCCGGAGCCGGTCGAGGCACTCGAGGAACGCCCGGCGGTTCGCCAGGCCGGTCAGGGCATCGGTACGCGCCTCGACGGCGAGCGCGCCGACGTGCCGTAGGCGCTCGAGCAGCTGACCCGCCTGCTCGGACAGCAGTGCCACGACCTGCTCCTCGAACGGCTCGAGCGACCTCCCGGCGCTGCTTCCACCCGATGACCAGGCAGCCGAGGTAGGACGCCCTCGCCGGGTACGGGCACGAACAGCACGCTGCTCAGGCCCATGTCGGCGACGACGCTCTGCGCGAGCAGCGGGGACAGCGCGGCATCGGCGACGAACACCGCCCGCCCCTCGTGCAGGGCGAGCTTGATGCCGCTGCGGCCCGAGGTGTCGATCACGACCGACCCCAGGGGTACGTCGAGGCCGGCCTGGCCGCGGTTGAGGAACAGCGAGGACCCCCGGTGCTCAGCGACCATGACCAGCGTGACGTCCGGCTCGATCAGACCGTGTGCGAGGGCGGCGACCTGGGTGGCGGCGTCGGTCTCGCTGTCCGCGGCGTGCATCGCGGTGACGCCCTCGAGCAGGTCCTGAGCGCCCTGCATGGCGCGGCGGGTCCGGCCGATCGAGCCGGCGAGGACCTCCCCGACGACCGCGGCCAGGGCGATCGCGCCGAGCAGGTCGACGGTGCTCGACACGTGCTCGGCGCCGGCCAGGGCCACGAGGACGGAACCGGCGTACAGCGGAGCGACCCAGCGCCAGGACCGCGTGGGGAGGGTGAGGCCGACGTACAGGCTGCACAGGCCGTAGAACAGCGGGAAGTGGGACAGGCCGCCGGCCCACGCGCCGACCAGGCTGATCATCGTCACGCCCCAGACCAGCGGGAGCGCGATCGCCCACGGGCGAAACCGGTGCCAGGGGAGCGCGACGGTCGGGGCGGCGCTGACGAGGGCCAACGCGCCGATGGCGTAGACGGCGGGGCGGTCCACGCCGGCCGGCAGGAAGCGGACGCTGGCCAGCAGGGTCGTGCCGCCCAGGACGTAGAGGATCGCGGCGAGTCGGGCAGCGCGGACCCGGGCGTCGAGGCCCGGGCCGAACAGCGCATCGGTGGATCGCCGGCGGATCACCCTGTCCTCATCGGCAGGTTCTGCTGCCGGCTGAGAATCTCGCGCGACAGGTGGGCGTCGGCGTCGTACCGTTGCCGTACACGTGAGAGGAGGTGGTCCCCAAGTTGTGTACAACTCGGACTCGTGAGGTGGCTGTCCGCTAGGACGCCGTTCTTCGGACCCGCGGAGACTCGCACGCCGGATGACGGCGTACGGCGAATCCACGACAGGCACCAGTGACCCCGGGCGCCGGCTCTCGTCCAGCCGGCCCACAGCTGTTCCGGACCGACCCCCGGCTGCTGCGGAAGCGCCCGGGGTCTCGCCGTGCCCGGGGACTCCCGCACCTCTCCCCCCCCCCCCCCCCTCACCTCTCCCCCCTCACCTCCCCCTCCCTCCCACTACCCCCCTCATGATCATCGGAGTCGGCGTACGTACTTCTGGGCCTGAAAGTGTGTACGGCGGTTCCGATGATCATGGGGGAGGGTTGGCCGGGGACTGTCCACAGGGCGCGGGCGTTGTCCACGGACCCGTGACCGAGCACCCGCACGTGGCCGGGGAAGCGGTTGCCTCGCGAGCATGACGAGCGAGCGGGTACGACGGGTGATCGACGGCTGCGAGACCGACGGCCTGGTGTGGATGGCCGACCTGCGCCGCGCAGGGGTCGCGCGCAGCGAGGTCGCACGCTCCGGCCACGGGCCAGGTGCGCTGAGGCGGGCGACGCGCGGGCTCTACCTCACGCGCGGGCAGGACCTGGCCGACCCGCAGGTACGCAGCCAGGTCGCCCTGGCCTACGCCGGGCCGGGCGCGCTGCTCACCGGGCTGGAGGCCGCGCGCCTGCTGGGCCTGCGCTGGGTCCCCGAGACCGACGCGCGCCACGTGCTGGTCCCCGCGGACCGGCGCCGCGAGAGCGTCGACTGGCTCACCGTCCGCCGGTGTACGTGGTGGGACGAGCTCGTCCCCCAGGTGCTGGGCGGTCTGCCCCTGCCGCCGGTCGCGCAGGTGGTGGTCGACGCTGGCCGCGAGATCGTGGCGCGGCAGCTGGTGCGGGACCGGATGCGGGGCGTGGGGGCGCGCCGATCGCCGGAGTACGCCCTGCGGGACGTGCGCGGGGTGGTGCTCGGTGCTGTCGCGGACGGGCACTGCACGGTTGGCGAGGTGCGGGCCGTGCTCGAGCGCAGCCAGCCAGCCGGGACCGCCCTGGTCCGCCGCGCATGCCTGGACGCGGAGCGGGGCGCGGTGTCCCCGCCGGAGGCAGAGCTCGTCGACGCCCTGCTAGGCCGTCGGGTGCCGTTCTACGTCAACTGCGCCGTCCTCGTCGACGGGCGGCTGCTCGGAGTGGCGGACGTCTGGCTGCTCGGGCGGGGGGTGGGCGCGGAGATGGACAGCGCCGAGCACCACGGGAGCGCCGAGCATCTGGACGCGACGCTGCTGCGCGATCGGCGGTTCACCGACGCCGGGCTCCGGCTCGAGCACACCACGCCGGCGCGGTTCCGTGCAGGTCCGGACGCGTTCGTCGACGCGCTCCTGCGCTCGGGCCGGCAGGGGAGCGAGCCGCCCGGGCTGGAGCTCCGGCCACGCGGCCCCCTGCTCGGCGCTCCCCCCTCATGATCATCGGAACCGGCGTACGCAGATGTCGGGCAGAAAGTGTGTACGCCGGTTCCGATGATCATGGGCGGGGGGCAGTCCCGGGACCTTGAGGGCGGATGGAGTAGTGAGCATCACCCGCATGGAGGTCAACACCGCCGCAGCGCCCGGCCGATGCACAGGGAGTCGTTCCCGAACCCTCGGATGGAGCCCCCCGTGACCACGATGGACCTGTTGGCCAGTGGTATCCCGCTGACCCTTCTCCTCGACCTGGTCTGGGGGCCGGAGTCCGCCGACCTGATGGCGCAGGAGCGCGAATCGGTCCCGAGGGTCGCCTGAGTCAGGCGTAGAGAGAGGCCTCGTACGCCTCGCGCAGCCCGGCCGCGAGAGGCCCGATCCCGAGCGCGCGACCGTCCAGCGCGACGACCGGGGCGACCCCGCGGACGCTGGACAGCAGCATCACCTCGTCGGCCCGGGCGAGGTCGGCCACCGAGACCGGGGCAGACGCGATGTCCATCAGCTCACGGGCGGCCGCGAGCGTGAGCGAGGGCAGGATGCCGACGGCGGCGGGTGGGCTGACCAGGACGCCGTCGAGCGCGACGACGACGGCTGCGGTCGGTGCCTCGAGCAGCCAGCCGTCCGAGCTCACCCAGATCGCGTCGTCCGCGCCCAGGTCGTGGGCCGCGCGCAGGGAGGCCATGTTCACGGCGTACGACGTGCTCTTGACCCCGCCGAGCAGGTACGGCGCCTGCGCGCGTTGATCGGCGGTGACCCCGAGGGTCAGCGTCACGACCCGGACGCCGTGCGCGCGGCCGGCCAGCGCCTCGGCGGGCAGGTCGGTGACGAGCGCGTACCCGACGCCGCCGCGCGTGCAGACCAGCCGCAGGACGCCCTCGTCCCGGTCGACCGCGGCGTGGGCCAGCGCCTCCCAGCCGCCCGGCAGGTCCAGCGCGAGCCGGCCGGCGCTCACGGCGAGGCGGTCAAGGTGGGCGGAGAGGTGAACCGGGCGCCCGCCGGCGATGCGGAGGGTCTCGAAGACCGACTCGCCCCGCAGCACGCCGAGGTCGTCGGCGCGCAGCACCGGAGTGCCGTCAGGGACCCGCCGCAGGCCGTCGAGGAGGGTCACGGTCACCGAGAGCAGGCTAGTGAGACAGGCCAGGTTCGCGTAAAACCGGGACTGGAAGTGGTAGGATAGCGGCCCACGAGCGTCGATACGTCAGTGGTTTGTCCCTTGAGCAACACTTGCCGAGCTCAGAGCAGGAGATGGCGTGCCGCCAGGCAGAAACCACGCAACACTTTGCCTGCTTGCCTGACCCGCTAGCTGCGTGTCCTGCGCGTCCTCACCACATCGCACCGCTGCATCGGAGCACCATGCGCCTCGCGCCTGTCGTTCGTCGTTGCTGTCCGCCCTCCTCGCGGCCACGGCGCTGCTGTCCAGCGGGGGGTCTCGCCGGGACTGCTCAACCGGGACCAGCGCTGGCGCCGCAGGTGAGCAGGTGAGCGGTGCACGCCGACGTTCTCGCCGAACAACAGCGACAGCGCGAACAAGACGCTGATCTTCACCACGACGGGGACGACCGTTCGCGCGCCGGGGCGATCGATGACGCTCACGCTGGCCAGGACCCAAGCATCACGGTCACCGACGCCACTTCGTCGCAGACGGCGACAGCGGGAGCCCGACCCCACCCGGCCATGACCGCGGCTGACAGGCCGACTTCGACTTGCGGCAGGAGGCCCCGGGCATCTACGACATCGAGGTCAGCGATGGTGCCGGCAACGTCGGGCACGACGCACGAGCAACGCCTGCACGCAGCGTGCTTCACGGTGATCGGCTTCGGAACACGCACACGTCCTACGGGCGGGAACCGCGCAGTTCAGCAGCCCGGATCGCCGTCCCGGAACTACTTCGAGCTCAACGGCACGGAGCTTCGCCAGCGGCGCGAAGATCGACGTTCGAGAAGAACGGCGTTGCCGGACCCGGCGATCACCTGGACGACGGCGCCGAGCAACGCCGGACCCGAACAGCCCCACCGGTCGGCTACCCGGACCAACCCGAGCGGGCAAGAACCCGGCGGCCAACCGCATCATACGGCAGCAGTCGCGGTCGCGCGCCGGCCGCGCTGGGTGGCGCGCACGACATCGTCGTGACGAACACCGACGGCAAGACGGCGAGCTGCACGGGGTGCTTCACGGTGCCCCGCATCGACTCGGTCTCCGCGCGACCAGACCCGGCCGTCCCGGCCACAGCTGGCGTACGGCGTCACGGCCAAGGACCTCATCGTCAAGGGCGACGGCTTCCTCGCCTCGAGCCCCGGCGTGCCCGGGCACCATCGTGAAGTTCCACCCGGGCACCAACTACACCGGGACGAGCAACGTCACAGTCAACAGCGTGACCTACGTCGACTCCCAGACGCTCGAAGCTCAACGTCACGACGGGGAGCCCGGGCGGACAGGCCGTCACGCCCCTGTCGCTGACGCTGACCAACCCCGACTCGGGCTAGAGGTCGCCCTCAGTGCGCTGACGCTCAACCCGCGCCCGACGTTTCCCGCAAATAACGACACCGTGACGACCGCCCCGCAACCCTGGCGTCTCGCTCGACCAGCGTGGTCATCAACCTGATCACGGCGACGGGCCTCCAGCCGGGCGCGACGATCTCGATCACGCCGCCGGACGGCATCACCCAGAAGAGCTTCGTCGTCGACTCGCCCGACGGCCGCCCGCCTGACGGTGGACATCGCCCCGAGCGCGCCTCTCACCGCCCGGTCGCTGGTGATCACCAATCCGGACTTCGGCTTCACCAGCTCTGCCCGCACGATCACGCCCTCCCGCGCCCCTGTGGTGGCTTCGCTGTCGCCCACCTCGCGCAGCGCGAGCCCGTCCGCTGACGTCACGTTCAGCATGACGTTGTCGGGCAGCTTCACCCGCCAGTCCCTGAACGGCAGCACGCTGCAGCAGCAACCGTGCTGCCGCGTACGTCGCTCCGAAGATCACGCTTCCTGCTCCCGGACGGCACACGCTCGACTCCACCGTCACCGGCGGGGCGGTGAGCTTCAACACCACAACTTCAACTCGCTGACGTCGACCATCACCATCAAGCAGAACGCTGCCCCGGGCCCGCGCCGGGTGGTCTTCACCGACGAGAACTTCTCCACGGTCGAGTGCTTCACCGCCTCGGGTGGCCCGTGCTTCACCATCGACACCCTCGGTGTCACAGCGTCGTGACAACCGCCCGCGGCAACGCCTTCGACACCAACGACCACGTGTCCTCCCTCACGGTGAGCGGAAACGGCTTCGTCAGCGGCGCGACCGCCACCCTCGAGCGAGCTGGCTTCGCCGACATCGTCGCCGGTGCTGTGAACGTCACCGACCCGGGGAGCCTCACCGCGATGTTCGACCTCAACGAGGCGCCGCCCGGCAGCGGTTATCGCGTCCGCGTCACCAACCCCGACGGCGGCACCGGCATCTGCGCCAGCACCTGCTTCAGCATCGCCGGCCCTGTTCCGACGTTCACCAGCGTGACGCCGAGCACGGTGCGCGCCGGTCAGAAGGCTGCGGTCGTCACCGTTGCCGGCACCGGCTTCGCGCGCGGCGCGAGCCTCGGCTTCTCGCCCTGCAACAGCCCCACCGTCTGCCCGACCGTCACGAAGTCAGAGTTGGTCGACCGGCAGACCCTGAAGTTCACCCTCGACACGCTCAACGCGACGCCGGGGTCGCGCAGCCTGGTGGTCACCAACGCCGACGACCAGGCCACCAGCTCCACGCAGTGCGTGGCGTGCTTCACCGTGGCTCCCGCCTCGACGGTCACGTCGGCGTCGCCGGCCAGCCGTGGGCAGGGCGCGCCGACCACGACGGTCACCCTGTCCGGGTCCAACTTCTCCTCGCCCGCCATCGGTGTCGTTCAGCGGGACCGGCGTCACGGCCGGAGCAGCCTCCGTCGCGACGGGCGGCATGTCGATCACCGTGCCGGTCACGGTCGCGCCAGAACGCGGCTCACGACCGTCGCGGGACATCACCGTGTACCAACGGGGACGGCTCCACCGCGGTGTGCCCGGCTGCTTCACGGTGCGCCCGGCGCCCACCGTCACCGAGCGTCACGCCGCTCTACCAGCTGCGCTCGACGCGAGCACGACCAGCAGCCAGAGCATCACGGTCACGGGCACCGACTTCGACACGGCCTCGAACGGCGTGACGCTCGACTTCGGTCCGGGCATCACCTTCAGCAACGTGACGGCCACCTCGCCGACGACGATCACGGCGACCGCCACGGTGGCCGCGAGCGCGCCGCGCGGCTTCCGGACGGTCACGGTCACCAACAGCCTTCCGGCCAACGGCGCCAGCGGATCGTTGGCCGACGGCTACGCCGTCGGTGACGCCCTACCGCGCCGGTGCTGACGGGTGCGGCCCGCGGCAACACCCGGGTCGACCTGACCTGGGACGGCCCGACCGACGACGGTGGCCTGCCGCTCACCGGCTACGCCGTCACGGTGAGCCCCGACCGCGGGAACGGTGACGATCTAGCGGCACGACCGCTGCGGTCACCGGGCTGACCAACGGGACGCTCGTACGGCTTCACCGTGACGGCGCGCAACGGGGCGGGCACCAGCGCGCCGTCCAACGGCCTGTCCGCCAAGCCCGCCACCACCCCGGACGCGCCCACCGCGCCGACCGCGACCCGCGGCGACGCGGCCGCGACCGTGAGCTGGACCGCGCCGACCAACACCGGCGGTGAGCCGATCACCGAGTACACCGTGACGGCAGACCAGGGTGGCAAGACGTGCACCACCACGGGGGCCACCAGCTGCACGGTGACCGGTCTGACCAACGGCACCGCCTACACGTTCAACGTCGTGGCCACCAATGTCGTCGGCGACTCCGGCCCCTCGGCGTCCACCGCTCCGGTGACCCCGCTGGGCGTCACCCCGAAGGCCGTCAGCAACCTCGCGGCGAGCGCCACCACCGCGGCCGGCCGCATCGACCTGACCTGGACCGCGCCGCCGGCTGACACGCAGTCGGCGGTCAGCAGCTACCGCGTCAGCGTCTCCCCGAGCGCCGGCACGGTGACCTACCCGGTCAACCGCGCGACCACGGGAGCTTTCGTCACCGGCCTGGTCAACGGGACGACCTACACCTTCACGGTCTTCGCCTCCACGACGGTTGAAGGCCCCGGGGCCAGCACCACCGGGACGCCGTACGACGTCCCCGGCGCCGTGCAGAACGTCACCGGCTCGGCCGACAACGGCTCGGTCACCGTGACCTGGGCTGCCCCGGCGAGCAGCAACGGCAGTCCGGTGACCGGCTACACGGTGACGCTGTCGCCCGGTGGCGCCACCAAGACCGGCACGGCGACCACCGCCACGTTCACCGGCCTGACCAACGGCACTGACTACACCGCCTCGGTCACCGCGGCGAACGCGCGGGGCAACGGACCGGCGACGAGCGCCGGACCGTTCCGCCCGGCCACCGTCCCGGGGGCGCCGACCGGTGTCACCGGCCAGCCGGGCAACACCAGCGCCTCGGTGAGCTGGACCGCTCCGGCGGACAACGGCGGGCGGCCGGTCACCGGCTACACCGTCACGGCCAGCCCGGGTGGACGTACGTGCACGACGACCGGAGCGACCAGCTGCTCCGTCACCGGTCTCGGCAACGGCGCGCCGTACACCTTCACCGTCACCGCGACGAACGCGGTCGGCACCGGTGCGGCCTCCGCGGCGAGCGCGCCCGTGACGCCGACCGCTCCCGCCATCACCGTGAGCAACCTCGCGGCGACGGCCAGCACAGCGGACCAGCCGAGCAGCCGGGTCACCGGCACGGTCAGCGACAGCAGCGCGACGGTGACGCTCACCGCCACGGACAGCGCCAGCAAGAGCGTCACGGGTACGGCGACGGTGGCCTCCAACGGCTCGTTCACCGGGTCCCTGGACCTGTCCGGCCTCGCGAACGGTCGGGTCACCGTGGTCGCGAAGGCCACCAACGCCGGTGGCGGCACCGGGTCGGCCAGCACGACCACCAGCCGCGACGCCACCGCCACCTCGTCGGTGTTCACCGGCCTGGCGCCATCGCGACTGCTCGACACCCGCAGCGGGCTCGGTGCTCCGCAGGCGCCCGTCGCGCCCAAGGGCACGCTGACCCTGCTGGTAGCGGGCCAGGCCGGAGTCCCGGCAACGGGCGTCTCGGCGGTCGTGCTCAACGTGACCGTCGTCGACCCCGGCTCGAAGGGCTACGTCACCGTGTTCCCGGCGGGCGGCACCCGACCGGTGGTGTCGAACCTCAACTTCGTCGCCGGGCAGACCGTGCCCAACCTCGTCGTCGTGCCGCTGAGCAGCGACGGCAAGGTCTCCTTCTTCAACGGGCAGGCCGGAACGACCGAGCTGCTCGCCGATGTCGCCGGCTACTACAACGCCGGTTCCAGCACGGCGGCTGGCGCCTTCGGCTCCCTGGCGCCGACGCGGCTGCTGGACACCCGCTCCGGCAACGGCGCGCCGATCGGCGCCATCGCCCCGAAGGGGACGCTCACCCTTCAGGTCAACGGCCGCGGCAACGTGCCGACGAGCGGGGTGTCGGCGGTCGTCCTCAACGTCACGGTCGTCGACCCGACGTCGAACGGCTACGTCACGGTCTACCCGGCTGGCGGCACCCGCCCGATCGTGTCGAACCTGAACTTCGTCAAGGGCCAGACGGTGCCCAACCTGGTGATCGTGCCGGTCGGGACGGACGGCGCGTTCGCCGGCAAGGTCGCGCTCTTCAACGGCCAGGCCGGCAGGGTGCACCTGCTCGCCGACGTGGCGGGCTACTACGTCGCCGGCACGCCGACGCTCAAGGGCGCCTTCGCGACCGTCAGCCCGACGCGGGTGCTCGACACGCGCAGCGGTCTGGGCGCGACCGGACCCAGCCCCGCCGCGCCCAAGGGGACCGTGTCGCTGCAGGTGACCGGCCGCGGCGGCGTGCCGAGCACCGGGGTCTCCTCGGTCATCCTCAACGTCACCGTGGTCGACCCGACCTCCAGCGGCTTCGTCACCGTCTACCCCTCCGGGGGCGGCCGCCCGGTCGTGTCGAACCTCAACTTCGCCAACGGGCAGACAGTGCCCAACCTGGTGGTGGTCCCGGTCGGACCGGACGGCAAGGTCCAACTGTTCAACGGCAGCAGCGGCCGAACGCACCTGCTCGCCGATGTCGCGGGGTACACGCTGGGCTGACGCGCCCAGCGCGGAGCCACCGTGAGGTGAGGTCCTGGTGACTCTGCCCGGTTTGTCGGATTCGCAGGCAGGAGGTCCCGGCCCGAGGGCGAAGACGTGGGACGATGCACCTTGCATCCAGCTCCTCCTGGGCCGCGCCCTCCCGTGGTGTGGCCCTGTGCACGACCGACCGACGGCCCTCAGCATCGGAGAACCATGCGCCTCGCACCGTCCCGCCCACGACGTTCCCTCGCCGCAGTCACGGCCTCAGCCCTGTTGTTCACGGGGCTCGGCGGACTGCTGGCAGCCCCAGCGTTCGCCGCGACCACGATCGACTCGGTCACGAACCCGGTGAACACCAGCAACCAGAACAACGTGGTGATCGTGTACTCCGGGGTGCAGGCGGGCGAGCTGGTCACGGTCACGCTCACTGACGGGACGACGACGACGCCGGCGGCGCCGCAGGCGACTCAGCCGTCGCAGGGCACCTCGGGCAGCCGGACGGTCAACGCCTCGACGCTCAAGGACGGCGTGCTCACGGCCACCGTCTCCGGGAGCACCAGCGGTACGGCGAGCCGGCAGGTCATCAAGGACACGGTCCCGCCGGCGGCGGCGACCAACCTCACGACCTCGCCGACCGCCACGGTCAACGCCTCGCAGCAGAAGGACGTGCAGGTCTCGGCGAACGCCGGCGCGGACGCCACTGGGGTCCGCCTGCGGATCACGGACGGCACCACGTCGGTCGACCGGTTCCCGGGCAACGCGGGCGGCACCTACAGCGCGTCGTTCGACGTCACCACGCTGAAGGAGGGCACCCTCACCGTCCAGGCGACGACGATCGACAACAACCTCAACGAGACGACGATCAGCAAGACCCTGTCCAAGGACACGATCGCGCCGACGTTCGGCACCTACACCTACTCCCGCGTCGTGGCCCCGAACAAGGTCAACGCCAGCACCCCGGGCTCGGGCAACACCGTCGGGATCACCGTCACGTCCAACGAGGCGGCGATCTTCTCGCTGACCGCCAAGGACGCCAACAACACCACGATCAACCTCAACTCGGGCACGACACCGGCCACGAGCGCGTCGTTCAACCTCCCGCCGTACGGCTTCGCGGACGGCACGATCTCGCTGACCACGGTCGCGGTCGACGCGGCCGGCAACGCCAGCGCTCCCGGCCTCGGCTCGCTGCTCAAGGACGTCAGCGTTCCCGTCGTCAACGGCCTGACCGTCACGCCGAGCCCGATCAACGACGCCGGCAAGTCCAACGTCATCGTCACCGGCAGCGTCATCCAGGCCAGTGGCGCGACCGCGCCGTCCGAGCCGAACACGACGGTGCGCCTGACGCCCTCGTGCACCGTCCGCCCGCCCAACCCGGTCATCGTGCTGGACAACCCGACGGCCCCGACCGCGCAGACGGTCACCATGAAGCCGGACGGCACGTTCACCTCGACGCCGTTCGACACCAAGGACTGCGTCGACGGCGCCGGTTCCGTGGTCATCACGGCCGCGGCCACGGACCCGAACGGCAACATCGGCCCGAACGCCACCCGCGCGACGGACAAGGACACCTCGCCGCCCGCTAACCCCGTGGTGACCAGCCTGGGCAACGCCGTCCCGGCGAACGTCACGGCCGTCCCCTTCTCCGGTGCGGCGGAGAACGGCGTCACCGTCCGCGTCACCATCAAGGACACCGCCAACCGCAGCGTCGTCACCAGCGTCACGGCGGGGCCCAACGGCTTCTCCGGGACCGCTGACCTCACGACCCTCAACGACGGGGTCATCTCCGCCACCGCCATCGCGACCGACGCTGCCGGCAACGTCAGCACCACGTCCGACCCGCGGAGCGCGCAGAAGGACACGACGATCTTCGCGTTCGTCACCAGCTCGCCCGAGGACGGCCAGACGTCCAAGAACGTCGGCAGCGTCTCCGCGACGTTCAACGAGCCGCTGAGCCTCGCGGACTCCTCCATCGTGGTGAAGGACAGCAACAACGCCATCGTCCAGGGCACCACGTCCTACCGCGACGGCAACAAGACGATCGCCTTCACGCCGACCAGCACCTTCGGGACCGGCACGTACGTCGCGACCATCACCGGCAAGGAGAGCGGCCCGGGCAACGACCCGGCCATCGGCAAGTCGGTGACCTTCTCGGTCGACCCGAACGCGCCGGCGTCGCCGAGCATCCAGGCGATCACCGACCCGGTGAACACCACCAACCAGACCGCGGCGCACGTCACCGGCTCCGCGGAGCCGAACGTCACCGTGACGATCACCGTCTCGGCTCCCGGCGCCACGTCGGTCACCGGGACCGGGACCGCGAACGGCTCCGGTGCCTTTGACGTCGTCGTTGACGTCTCCTCGCTGCCCGACGGGCTGATCACCGCGGTCGGGCGCGCCACTCGTGGGGCGTCCACCAGTGGCAGCGGTAACAGCAAGAGCGCCACCAAGGACACCGTGAAGCCCACGGTCGCCGGCGCGAAGGCGACCGACACGACCCAGGGGTCCCCGTCCACGACGGTGACGGCCACGAGCAACGAGACCGGGATCCCCGTGTCCGTCACGCTCACGGACAAGAACAACAAGAAGGTCACGGGCACCGGCACCACGGGTGACGCCGGCGCGATCAGCGTCAGCGTCGACGCCTCCAGCCTGGCGGACGGGACCATCGCGGTCTCGGTCGTCGTCACGGACGCCAACGGCAACCCGTCCGACCCGTCGGCCACGACCTTCGCCAAGGACGCCACGGGCCCGAGCATCACCAACCTGAGCGCGACGCCCGTCAACGCCTCGTCCAACGGCCGGACCACGGTCAGCGGCACCACCGGTGAGGCCGGCACGGTCACCGTCCGCGTGAGCGACGGCACGAAGGCGGTCCAGCAGAGCGCCATCGTCTCGGGCACCACGTTCAGCGTGCAGCTCGACGTCTCCGGCCTCGCGGACGGGACGCTGTCGGTCACCGCCGTGGCGCAGGACGCGAAGGGCAACACCGGCCCGACGTCGCCGACGTCGACCCCGAAGGACTCGACCGCGCCGAACGTCACGGAGCTCGCGGCGACCAAGACCGGTGGGACGCAGAACACCTCCACCGTGACGGGGAAGACCGAGGCTGGAGCCAGCGTCGTCGTCGCGATCACGGACGGCACCAAGACCGCCACCAAGACGGTCACGGCGGATGGCAGCGGCGCGTTCAGCGCGGCGCTCGACCTCACCGGCTTCGCCGGTGGTGACCTGCCGTTGACCGCGCAGGCCACCGACCCGGCGGGCAACACCGGCCCGAAGGCCAGCGCCACCGCGAGCCGCGACACCACCGCTCCCGTCATCACGGGCCTGATGGCCACGGCCAGCACCGGGGACGAGCCGAACAGCACCGTCACCGGCAAGGTCGATGACGCCAGCGCGACGGTCTCGGTCACGGCGACCGACACCAACAACAAGGCCGTCAGCGGGACCGCGACAGTCGCCGGAAACGGTGACTTCAGCGTCACGCTCGACCTGTCGACCCTGGCGAACGGCACGATCACGGTCACCGCGACCGCGACCGACGCCGTGGGCAACGCGGGGACGGCGACCACGACGACCACACGGGACTCCACCGCGCGGGCGTCGAAGTTCGCTGGCCTGGCACCGTCCAGGATCCTCGACACGCGCAGCGGTCTCGGCGCACCGAAGGCGCCCGTCGCGCCCAAGGGAACGCTGACCCTGCAGGTCACCGGACGGGGTGGGGTGCCGTCCTCGGGCGTCGCCAGCGTCGTCCTCAACGTGACCGTGGTCGCGCCGACGTCCACCGGGTACCTCACGGTGTACCCGACCGGCGGTACGCGTCCGGTCGTGTCGAACCTGAACTACGTCAAGGGCCAGACCGTCCCGAACCTCGTGGTCGTGCCGGTCAGCGCTGAGGGCAAGGTGTCGTTCTTCAACGGCCAGGGCGGTCGTACCGACCTGCTCGCGGACGTCGCCGGCTACTTCAACGCCGGCAGCGCAACGGCAGCCGGCTCGTTCGGGTCCCTCTCGCCCACCCGCATCCTGGACACCCGCTCCGGCAACGGGGCGGCTCGCCGACCCGTCGCCGGCAAGGGCACGCTCGGTCTGCAGGTCACCGGGCGCGGTGGCGTCCCGAGCGGCAACGTCTCGGCGGTTGTCCTCAACGTGACGGCTGTCTCGCCGACGTCGAAGGGCTACCTCACGGTCTACCCGGAGGGTGGCTCGCGCCCGGTGGTGTCGAACCTGAACTTCACCCGCGGGACGATCGTGCCGAACCTGGTCATCGTGCCGGTGAGCAGTGACGGGCGGGTGTCGATGTTCAACGGCCAGTCGGGCTCGATCGACCTGCTGGCCGACGTGGCGGGCTACTTCGTGTCCGGGACGCCGACGCTGGCCGGGGCCTTCGACCCGGTCGCGCCGACCCGCATCCTCGACACGCGCAGCCGCAACGGCGTGTCGACGACCTCCCCGGTCGACCCCAAGGGCACCGTGACGCTGCAGGTCACCGGCCGCGGGGGCGTCCCCGCCACCGGCGTGGGCTCGGTGGTCCTGAACGTCACCACCGTGCTCCCGACGTCCAGCGGGTTCGCGACCGTCTACCCGGACGGCAGCAGCCGGCCGGTCGTCTCGAACCTCAACTTCGAGAAGGGCCTCACGGTCGCCAACCTGGTCGTCGTGCCGGTCGGCCCGGACGGCAAGGTGAAGCTCTTCAACGGCAGCGCGGGCAAGACCCACCTGCTCGCCGACGTGGCCGGTTACTTCCTGGCGCAGAGCAGCTAGCCCGCACCCCCGCACCACCGACGACGCCGTCGCCCCCACCGGGGCGGCGGCGTCGCCGTACGCTGCGGGCATGGGACGTCAGGTGCAGGCAGGGCCGCAGTGGCAGGCCGCCCTGCGCGCCCGCGGGTACCGCCTCACCCCGCAGCGCCAGCTCGTCCTCGAGGCGGTGGGGGAACTCGGGCACGGCACCCCCGAGGAGATCCTCACCGCGGTGCGTCGTACGGCGGCTGCCGTGAACATCAGCACCGTCTACCGCACCCTCGAGCTGCTCGAGGAGCTCGGTCTGGTGCACCACACGCACCTGGGCCACGGGGCCCCGACGTACTCCGTGGTCAGCGACGACGACCACGTCCACCTGGTCTGTCGCGACTGCGAAGGCGTGGAGGAGATCCCCGGCGCGCTCGTCGCCGATGTCGTGGAGCGCGTGGCCCAGGAGCGGGGATTCGTGGTCGACGTGTCCCACTTCGCCCTGTTCGGCCGCTGCCAGAGCTGCCGGGAGCGGACCCCGGAGCCCTAGGGTCCCACCGAAACCGATGCCGTTTTGTCACGCTGGCGGCAGCAGGAACCGGTCATCCGGTGCCGAAACGAACTGACAGACCCACCACCGCACCACTGGAGAACCATGCGCCTCGCCCAGCTTCCGCGTCGTTCCGTTGCCGTCCTGGCGGCAGCCGCGCTCCTCACGACCGGTGGCTTCGTCGCCGGGGTGCAGACCGCCTCCGCCGCGGTCGGGGTGACCCTCAACCCACCCGGCGCCCCCAACGAGGGCGTGCGCACCTTCACGGTGAACGGCAGCTTCTACCCCACCGGGCAGCAGGTCATCACGGTCACCCGGCAGGGCGCGGTCGTCGGACAGGGCGAGCCCAAGGCCACCGAGCAGGCCAACTACGACTCGTGCAGCCGCGGCGCGACGCCGAGTGGCCTCGGCGTGCCGGATGACGCCTGCAGCAAGGTCGTGTTCACGATCGACCTGAACAACGTGGCGCCCGGCACCTACGACGTGAAGATCGAGAAGTACCGCACGGCGGACGTGGTCTTCCCGCAAGAGACCTACAACGGCACGCTCGGCGTCGCGACCAACGGCGCACCGAACGCCTCGAGCAGCAAGCTGTTCACCGGAACCGTCCTGCCGCCGGACGGCAAGATCGAGCTCGGCGGCGTGTTCCTCGCCAAGGGCAGCACCGTCGACTTCCTGCTCGGCGACCAGGCCAGCGTCGACACCGGCCTGACGTTCACCCCGACCGTCGACGGGGGCACCGCCGGCAACGGCTACGTGAGCAGCACCGTCCTGCGCGGCACCGTCGCCCAGGGCAGCTTCACCGCCGGGCCCCACTACGTCCGCGTGACCAACGCCGTCGGTCAGAGCACGGTGTCCTCGTCGCCGATCTTCGTGCAGCCGCGCCTGTCGACCCTCTCGCCGGCGACGCTCGGTCAGGGCGCCCTGCGCGTCCCGGTGACCTTCCTGGGCGGCGGCTTCGAGCCGGAGAGCACGCTGTTCATCAAGGAGACCGGCACCGCGACCGGTGCTGCCGCCGGCATCGGCGTCGGCGACATCACCGTCAGCGCGGACGGCCGGACCCTGACGACCACGATCTCCGTTGCTGCCACCGCGGTGGTGGGCACGCGGGACGTCACCGTGCGCAGTCCCAGCGGCGGCTTCTCCAAGCTCACGGCGGGCCTCACCATCACGGCCTCGCCGAAGGTGACCTCCGTGGCGCCGAACAACCGCGGGCAGGGCTTCCTCGGTGACGTCACGATCACCGGGACGGCGCTGAGCTCGGCCACGGCCTTCGACTTCGGCAGCGGCATCACCGCGGTCACCAAGAGCTCAGCGTCCGCGACCAACGCGGTCGTGAACCTCACGATCGCGCCAGACGCCGTCCTCGGCGCGCACCCCGTCATCGCGACCAACCCCGACTTCGGCACCTCGACGCTGGCGAACGGCTTCACCGTCAACGCCAAGCCGCTGATCACCCGGGTCACGCCGGCCTCGGCGCTGCGCGGGGAGTCCAAGACGGTCGACCTGTTCGGCACCGGGTTCGTGTCGGGCGCGACCGTCACCTCCGCCCCGGCCGGGCTGAGCATCACCCAGCTGCGGTTCGTCTCCTCCACGCAGCTCAGCGCGACGTTCCAGCCGGACGTCAACCTCCCCAGCGGGACCAGCACCTTCGACCTCACCGTCACCAACCCGGACGGCGGCACGAGCACCCGCCCCCAGGGGTACGGCGTCAACAGCCTCACGGTCGTCACGACCGCGGTGACCAACGCGACCACGCCCAACATCACGCTGCAGGCGCCGAACCTCAACGGGAACTCGGTCGTGACGCTGACCCTGGCGAGCGCCACGGACCAGCAGCCGCTGCGCGTATCGGTCATCAACGTGGACGGGGTCAACCAGCGCATCACCGTCTCGGCGAACCTCATCAAGGCGGCCGCTGGCTTCTACACGGTCACGGCGACGGACGCCAACGGTGCGACGCTCATCTGCACCGGTTGCCTGAACGTCATCTCGGCGTACGACCCGAACTCCCTCGCCATCGACCCGGTGACCGGTGGACAGGGCGCCACGAGCCGCACGATCACGGTCAGCAGCACCAACGCCGAGCCGGCCAAGAGCGGGCTCTCCCGCGGCCAGGCCCTGTCGCTGGGCGCGGGTACCTCGACGCGCAGCACCACCTACAACGCGGCGACCGACACCCTGACCGCCGTCGTGGACATCGCCGCGAACGCCGCTCCCGGCACGCGCGACGTCGTCGTGACCAACGTGGGACAGCCGGGCAGCACCGGCACGAAGGTCGGCGGCTTCACCGTCACCGCCGCCCCGACCACCACCGCGATCGCCCCGGACACGATCGGTCAGGGCGCCAGCCTCGAGCTCACGCTCACCGGGACCGGCTACCAGGAGGGCGCCACCGTCGCCCTGTCCGGAGACGGGCTGTCGTTCGCGATCACGGCCATCACCGCGACCGAGATCAAGGGCAACCTCGACGTGGCGCCGAACGCCACCACCACGGCGCCGCGCTCCGTCACGGTGACCAACCCGGACGGCGGCACCTTCACCCCGACCGTCCAGCTCGCGATCGTGCCGAAGCCCGTCGTCACCGACGTGAGCCCGGGCGGCGGCAAGCAGGGAGACACGCTCACCGGCGTGGTCTTCACCGGCACCGGGTTCGACGAGGGCACGTCAGGCGAGGGGGACGCGGCCGTCAGCAACATGGCCCTGTCCATCGCGGACGTGACCGTCACCAACATCACCGTGACCAGCCCGACCCAGCTCACGGCCGACCTTGCGATCTCCGCCTCGGCGGCGCTCGGCGGCCGGACCGTCTTCGTCAGCAACACCGCGAACGGCGGGCGAAGCACCCTGGCCAACGGGTTCAGCGTCTCGGGGGTCCCCGTCGCGCCGAGCGTGTCGGTGACACCGGGCAAGACCTCGGCGAAGGTCGACTGGATCTTCCCGAGCGCCCAGGGCAGCGACGGTGGCTCGCCGATCACCGGCTACGTCGTCGATGACGGCGACCCGGCCACCGACAACACCCAGACGGTCCCGGCCGACGCCCGCACGTTCACCTTCACCGGGCTCACCGGCGGCAAGACGCTGACCTTCAAGGTCAGCGCCGTGAACAGCGTCGGCACCGGCCAGGCCGGCACCGCCACCGGGACGCCGTACGACGCCCCGCTGGCGCCGACCACGGTCAACGC
Source organism: uncultured Actinomycetota bacterium (assembly GCA_963760125.1). GTDB lineage: Bacteria > Actinomycetota > Actinomycetes > Mycobacteriales > SCTD01 > RYN-111. The sequence continues at coordinate 39,913 of CAVXBV010000017.1, forward strand.
CCAGTCCGGCGACGGGTCGATCACGGTCTCGTTCTCCGGCGCGGACCCCCGTGGCAGCACGATCACGGAGTACACCGCGCGTGTCAGCACGTCGGCCGGCGAGGTCGTGAAGACGGGCACCGGCAGCCCGATCACGATCACCGGCTTGGCCAACGGCACGACGTACAACGCGAGCGTCAAGGCGTCGAACCTGGCGGGATACGGCTCCTACTCCACCGTCGCGGCCAGCGCCACGCCCACCGCGGGCAGCGTGCTGACCAGCGTCAGCAACGTGACCTACAGCGAGTCGCGTCGGCCGATCCTGTTCAAGGGCTCGCTGAAGCAGACGGACGGCCGCCCGATCGTCGGGGAGCGGGTCGCGATCCGCCTCGTGCCGGACATCGGCGGGGTCCGCGTGGCGCGCCCGATCACCAACGCCAACGGGGACTGGAGCTTCCGGTACGGCCCGCTCTACAACACCACGGTGGAGAGCAGCTACGCCGGCGGCGACAAGGGCTCGGCCGCCACCTCCGGGACGTACAAGATCAACGTCTTCACGCTCATGACGCTGGTCTCGCCGCGCAGTGGCGAGCGCTTCCGCGCGGGCTAGCACGGCTGACGATCACCGGGCGCACGACGCCTAACAAGGCCGGCCGGACGATCGGCCTGTACGAGGGTAGCAAGCTCGTCGACACCGCCGTCATCCAGGGCAACGGCCACCTTCCGGTTCTCTGGACGCCTGCCGCGGGGCGTGTACCGCTTGGTCTTCGGACTGGGTGGCACCTCGGGCAACGTGGGCGGCAACGGGCACGTGTTCCAGGTCTACGTCGACTGACAGCAACGAACGCACGCGTCGGGCCCGGGAGCACGTCTTCCGGGCCCGACGCGCGTCTGGGGAACACCCGTGGGCGACATGGCTTTGACACAGGTGTGACCGCCGTGCCTGCCGATCCGCCCGACGCCGCCGTCGCCGGCCACTACGGCGACCCGTACCTCGAGCAGCGGCGCCTCGCCAGCGGGACGGGTGTAGTGAACCTGTCGCACCGGCCGGTGGTCCGGGTCACCGGCCCGGACCGGCTGTCCTGGCTGCACTCGCTGCTGTCCCAGCACGTCGTGGACCTCGCCCCCGGGGAGTCGACCGAGGCGCTGGTGCTGTCCCCGAACGGCCACGTCGAGCACCACCTGCACCTGGTGGAGACCGGCTCGGAGGTCCTGATCCACGTCGAGCCGGGTACGGCGGAAGCGCTGGTCACCTACCTCGACCGGATGCGCTTCATGCTGCGTGTGGAGGTGTCGATCGCCGAGGACCTCGCGGTGGTGTGGACGCCCTCGCTCGCCGATGTGCCGGGCCCCTCGACGGCCACCGGCTTCGGCCGCTACCTGCTCGTCGCGCCGGACGACGTCGCCGGCCTGCTCGCCCTCGGGGAGCCCGCTGGCGTGATGGCTCTCGAGGCCCTGCGGGTGGCGGCGCTCCGCCCCCGGCTGGGCCTGGACACCGACCACCGGACCCTCCCGCACGAGGTCGGCTGGCTCGGCGTCGCCGTACACCTGGACAAGGGCTGCTACCGCGGTCAGGAGTCCGTCGCGCGGGTGCACAACCTCGGCCACCCGCCTCGCCGGCTGGTCCTGCTGCACCTCGACGGCTCGGACTCCGCGCTCCCCGCGACCGGTGCCGACGTGCTGCTCGGCGAACGGGTCGTCGGACGGGTCGGTTCCGCCGTACGCCACCACGAGCTCGGGCCGCTCGCGCTCGCGCTGGTGAAGCGGCAGGTCCCCGAGGACAGCGAGCTCGTCGCCGGCGGCGTGCCGGCGCGCATCGACCCCGACGCCGTGCTCGTGCAGCCGGAGTCGGCGGCGCGCTCGTCCGCGGCGGCCCGGGCTGGTCTGCTGCGGCTGCCCCGGACCTGAGCGCCACCCGCGTCGGGCTGCCGTCCGCGAGCGCGGCTCAGCGGCCGAACAGGCCCTTCTTCTTCTTCGCCGGTGCGGCCGCGACGGGCTTGGGCGCCTGCCCGGCCGGTCGCGTGGGCGGCGGCTCGGGAGCGTCGTCCATGCCGAGCGAGGACAGCTCGCGGAACAGCGACGCCATGTCGGTGTCGGGCTGGGCGTACGCCGGGCGAAGGTCCTCCTCCTCGTCCTCGTAGGCTGGCGCCTCGACCTCGAGGACCTGCACGTCGGACGAGCTGTTCGCCGTGGCGCTGAGCTCGGCAAAGGCGCTGCCGGCGGCCGATCGCTGGGCGGCGACCCGGATCTGCTCCTCAGCCTCCTCCTCGGCCGCTTCCTGCTCGGCGTGCTGCCGGGCCGCCTCCTGCGCCTCGCGGGCGGCCTGCTCGGCAGCCTCGTGGGCGGCCTGCTGCTCGATCGCGGCCTGACGCAGCTCGGCCTCTGCGGCCGCGCGCTCGCCGGCCAGGCGCTCGGCTTCGGCCTGCGCCAGTGCTTCGGCGGCGAGGCGCTCGGCTTCGGCTTGCGCTTCGGCGGCCAGCGCCTGCTCGGCGGCGAGGCGCTCGGCTTCGGCCTGCGCCAGTGCTCGGCGGCGAGGCGCTCGGCTTCGGCCTGCTCGGCGGCGAGGCGCTCGGCTTCGGCCTGCTCGGCGGCGAGGCGCTCGGCTTCGGCCTGCTCGGCGGCGAGGCGCTCGGCTTCGGCCTGCGCCAGTGCTTCGGCGGCGAGGCGCTCGGCTTCGGCCTGCTCGGCGGCGAGGCGCTCGGCTTCGGCCTGCTCGGCGGCGAGGCGCTCGGCTTCGGCCTGCGCCAGTGCTTCGGCGGCGAGGCGCTCGGCTTCGGCCTGCGCTTCGGCGGCCAGCGCCTGCTCGGCGGCGAGGCGCTCGGCCTCGGCCTGCGCCAGTGCTTCTGCGGCGAGGCGCTCGGCCTCGGCTTCCTCCTCGCGGCGGACGGCCTCGGCGCGGACGTCGGCGAGCGACACGATCGTGGCCTCGTGGGCCGGGTCCAAGGCAGCAGCGTCGGCGTCGTCGGCCGCGCGACGGGCGGCCTCGAGCTCGGCCTGGGCGTTGGCCAGCTCGGCAGCGTCGCGCTCCCGGCGCTTGGCGTCCCGCGCGGCGCGCTCGACCTGCTTGACGGAGCGGGCCGACTCCTCCTCCGTCATCGGCACCACCTTCTTGCGTGGCTTGGGTGCCTCGAACAGGGAGTCGTCCGCGGAGGTCCCGAGCAGCGCCGAGAGCGCCTGCGAGACGCGGTCCAGACTGCCGGCGATCTCGTCCTCGGAGACCGGCTGCAAGTCCTCCGTGGTGCGGTCGGCGCGGGCACGTGCCGCCGGCGGTGCCTCGACCGGAGGCGTGGGGGCGAACGCGGCAGCGAGGCGGGACATCGCGGAGGCCGGCGCCGGAGCCTCGGCACCGATCACGACCTCCTCGACCTCGAGCAGGCCCGAGCGGACGAGGGAGTACACGACCTGCCCGGCTTCGAACAGCGTGAAGCCGCCCTCCTTGGCGAGGTCGGCGATGCTGCGCATCCCATCCACCTTGCACAGCAGCGACCACGCCTCGGGGTCGATCGCCATCTCGGCGTCGGTCTGGCCGGCGGCGGACAGGACCGGTACGGCGTCCGGGCCGTGCAGGACCTCGGTGATGCTCTCCCACACGCGGTGCCGCTCAGCGACGTGCGCGAGCAGCTCCTCCACGGGGGTGGGGGGCGCGACGTCCTCGCGGGTGCGCTCGTTGACGCGGAACTTCCACGTGCCGGACGTCCAGCGCAGCAGGTCGGAGGTCTGCTCACGTACCTGCTCGTGCACGAACGCCTCGACGACCGGCTGATCGACGTACCCCAGGTGGACGAGGAGCTCCCCGAGGCGCCAGCCCTGGAGCTCGGTCCGCTGCGCCTCGAGTGCCTCGGCCAGGCCCTCCGGTCCGAGCGAGCCGCTGGACACCAGCCGGGCGCCGAGCTGCGGGCGGCGGCCGGGCACGTGGACGGCGTACACCTGGCCGCCGCGTAGGTAGACCTTGGCGAGCGAGCCGACCCCGTCGTCGACGTTCAGGCAGCCGGAGGCGACCCCGTCGGCGAGGTCGCGCAGCACCTGAGGGAGGGAGGACGTCGTGAGGTCGCCCTTGAGCACGCCGCGCCTCCTCTCCCTGCGTCGCTGGTGCGGGCTGTCCCTCTCTGCCTCGGCAGGTGGGGGGAGGTTGTTGAGCCGTTCGGTCCCTCGGGCTCGACAATCTGGCACCATGGGCAGGTCCACCTGACCGCTGACTGACACAGGAGCACCGGTGACCGCCGACGCCACGCCTTCGCCCGGCACCCGCCGCATCGACCGGGTGCTGGCGGACGACTACCTCACCGGGCTGGGCCAGGCCCCGCTGGTCGAGGTGCGCACCCTGCGGGACGAGGCCGAGCAGGAGGAGGTCGACCTGTCGTACACCCGTCGCCTCATCCAGGGACGCATGGACATCGTGCGCGCCGAGCTCAACCACCGCGACGGCAACGGGTCCGGCGGCAGCGTCGTCGACAACCTCGCGCAGGTCCTCGCCGACGAGCCGCGCTCCGCGGCCCGCGGCCTGGGCCGGCACAGCACGATCGAGCCCAGCCGGGTGGACAACCACCGGCGATACGTCGAGTCCCTCGTCGCCGACGTCGACCTGTCCGACACCGCCTCGCGCTCCTCCGACGAGCTGCACCACGCGATGCGGGTGCTCGCGGACGAGGAGCAGAAGCTGTCGGCCAAGCGGCGCCAGGTCCAGCAGGTCATGGACGCCTGCCAGGCTGAGATCACCCGCCGGTACCGCGACGGCGAGGCCGACGTCGCCAGCCTGCTCGAGGGGTGACCGGCCTCCTCGCCGAGGTCGTCCGTTCCGGGTACGTCGAAGGGACCCACACGGGGACCCTCGTCGCGCTGCGCCCGGACGGGTCGGTCGCGCTGTCGGTCGGTGACCTGTCCCACCCGGTGTTCCCGCGCTCCAGCAACAAACCCCTGCAAGCGGTGGCGCTGCTCGAGGCAGGGTGGGACCCGACGCCGATCCACCTCGCGCTCGCGGCGTCCTCGCACAGCGGCGAGCCGGACCACCTGCGTGCCATCGCCGAGGTCCTGGGTGACCTGGTGCTCCAGACCCCTCCGGCGCCCCCGATCGACGCTGCGGCGTGGCACGCCCTCCTGCGCGTCGGTGGGGCGGCGACCTCCCTCACGATGACGTGCTCGGGCAAGCACGCGGCGATGCTGCGGACCTGCGCGGTCAACGGCTGGAGCACCCACGACTACCTGCGCCCTGACCACCCGGTCCAGCAGGCCTGCGCCCGGGCCATCGCGGCGCTGGCCGGCGAGCCGGTCCTGCACACCGCTGTCGACGGCTGCGGGGCCGCGCAGCACGCGATCACCCTGCGCGGGCTGGCGACGGCGTACGGCCGCATCGCGTCGGCCGGGGACGGCCCCTCGCGCCGTACCGCGGACGCCATGCGCGCGCATCCCTGGTACGTCGGCGGCACCGGACGCGACTGCACCGCGTTGATGGAGGGTCTGCCGGGGCTCGTCGCCAAGGACGGGTACGAGGGCGTGTACGCCGCGGGCCTGCCCGACGGGTCGGCGGTGGCGCTGAAGATCGAGGACGGCGCTGAGCGTGCGCGCGTCCCCGTGCTCGTGGCTGCCCTCCGGGCGCTCGGGGTGGAGGCGGACGTCCTTGAGGAGTACGCCACCACGCCGGTGCTCGGTGGTGGGCGGGTGGTCGGTGAGGTCCGCGTCGCGGGCGCACTCGTGGAGAGGTGTCAGACGTGATCTCCGTGGGCAGACACGCTCCGTGACTGTCACAGTGGCCGACGGGCGATACGAGCTCGGTGCGCTGCTCGGTACGGGGGGCATGTCGCAGGTGCGGCGGGCCACGGACACCTTGCTGGGGCGCGACGTCGCGGTGAAGGTCTTCCGCGACGACCTGGACGACGACTCCGCGGCGCGCGCCCGCCAGGAGATGCAGACCCTCGCGCAACTCAGCCACCCGCGCCTGGTCGCGGTGCACGACGCGGGGACCGGGCCCGACGGCCGGCCGTACCTCGTCATGGAGCTCGTCGAAGGACCCACGTTGGCCGACCGGTGCCGTGACGGGTCGCTCACGTCCGAGGGGCTGCGCGGGATCGGGGCCGACCTCGCCGAGGCGCTGGCGTACGTGCACGCCCTCGGCATCGTCCATCGCGACGTGAAGCCGGCCAACGTCCTGCTGGCCCCGAGCGGGGCCAAGCTCGCGGACTTCGGCGTGGCCCGCATCATCGACGGGGCGCGGCACACCGGCACCGGGCTGACGATCGGCACCGCGCCGTACCTCTCGCCCGAGCAGGTCACCGGCGGCGACGTCGACCCGCCTGCGGACGTCTACTCCCTCGGCTTGGTCCTGCTCGAGGGCCTCACCGGCCGCCGTGAGTACGACGGGAACCCGGTCGAGGCGGCGCTCGCCCGACTGCATCGCGAGCCCACGATCCCGGAGCACCTGCCGACGCCGTGGCCCGCTCTGCTGCGCGCCATGACGGCCCGTGCCGCGTCCGACCGGCCCACTGCGGGCGTGGTCGCCTCGGTGCTGCGCGGCGAGCGGGAGTGGCCCGGGGTCGACGGCGCGCAGTCGCCCCAGACGACGGTGCTCGCCACGGAGTCAGCAGCCGCGATGACCACCGTGCTGCGCTCGGCAGGGGGAGCCACGGCAGCGGCGGACAGCTCCGCGACCGCACTGACGCGCGTCGAGCCGTTGCGCGTGCCGCTGCGGCCCGCGACCACGGACGCCGGTCTTCGCCTCCCGAAGGACGAGGAGCCGTCCCGCCGGCGCACCCCGGTGATCGCGGCCGTCGTGTCGGCGGGGGTGCTCCTGGTCGTGGCGATCATCGGGTCCCTCGGCGGCGGTGGGGGCACGAGCGACCCGTCTCCTGTGCCCGGGACGCGCCCGACGCTCGAGCAGCACCTGACCGAGCTCAAGGACGCGGTGACCCCGTGAGGCGCTCGACGTCGCGGGCGTCCCTCATGACGGGCGGCGCGGGCCGGTCGGCGAAGGCGCTGTGGGCCGCGCCGGTCCTGGCCGGGCTGCTGCTCACCGGCTGCGGTTCGTCCTCCGGCATGTCCGCCGCGGCAGCCACGGCGCTGCAGGCGGACGCGAGCGCGATCGACAAGGCGGCGCGTGCCGGCGACGGTGCTGCGGTCCAGGCCGGCGTGCGACGGCTCCGCGCGCACGTGGCGACGTACCGCACGAGCGGTGACCTCAGCGTGGAGCGCGCCGCCCGCGTGGTGGCTGCGGCGGCCGCCGTCGCCGTCGACGTCCCCGCGCCGGTGCCCACGAAGCCGCCGCCGGCGCCGGTCGTCCCCAAGAGTGACAGCGACGGCAAGGGCGACAAGGACGACAAGGGCGACGAGGGCAAGAAGGGCAAGGGCAAGAAGGACTGACGTCGGCGCCGGACGCCACCCACCACTCCTCATGATCATCGGAGTGGGCGTACACAGATGTGAGCCCAGATGTGTGTACGGCGACTCCGATGATCACGGGTGGGGGGCGGGGGCCGTCACGCGGACGGCGGGGTGGAGGACCCACTCCTCGGCGTCGAAGCGGCGTAGCCGACGCATGAAGCTGAACGTGAAGGTCGGCCACAGGGTGGTGTTGCGGCCCTCGGCGTCGAGGTACCAGGACGCGCAGCCGCCGCGGTTCCAGACGGTCTTCGCCAGCTGGCGCTGCAGGTCCCGGTTGTGGGCGGCCTGGACCTCGGCGCGGGGCTCGAGCGCGCCGTACCCGCCCGCGTCCAGCGCGTCGAGCGCCTGCAGCACGTGACCGACCTGCGCCTCGATCATGAGCACGATCGAGCTGTGACCGAGCCCGGTGTTGGGGCCGACGAGCAGGAACAGGTTCGGGTAGCCCGCGATCGCCATGCCGTGGAGCGCCTGCATGCCCGTCTGGGCCCAGTGCTCACGCAGCGACGTCCCGTGGGCGTGGACCTGCGCCGCGATCGGCGGGTCGGTGACGGAGAAGCCGGTCCCGAACACGATCGTGTCGACCTCGTGCGTCACCCGCTCCCCGGACGGCCCGGCCGTGACGACCCCGGTGGGCACGACCTCCACGATCGGGTCGGTCACGACGTCCGTGTTGTCGGCGTCGAGCGCCCGGTAGTAGCTGTTGGACAGCAGCACGCGCTTGCACCCGAGGGTGAAGGTGGGCGTCAGCTGGGCGCGCTTGACCGGGTCGGCGACCTGCTCCAGGTTCTTCAGGGCGAGCTTCTGCGCGACGCGCATGAGGCGTGGGCTGAAGCGGAAGCCCAGGATGTGCGACTCCCGGCCGAGGTAGATGCCCGCCCGGACCGCCTTCTGCCACAGGGGAAAGCGGCTGTAGAGGCGCTGTTCGAGCGGGGAGATCGCCCGGTCGGCGCGTGGCAGCACCCAGGGGGCGGTGCGCTGGAAGACCACCAGGCGGGCGGCGTCAGGCTGCAGGTGCGGGACGAACTGGATGGCCGAGGCGCCCGTGCCGATCACCGCGACCCGGCGGTCGGCAGCGTGCCAGGAGTGGTCCCACGTCGCGGAGTGGAAGGTCGTGCCCGCGAACGACGCCAGCCCCGACAGCGCGGGAACCGTCGGGGCGGACAGGGGGCCCGTGCCGGCGATGAGCACGTCCGCGGTGAGAGCGCCCTGCGAGGTCGTCAGGTGCCAGCGCTGCTGCCCGGCCGACCAGGTCGCGTCGAGCAGCTCGCAGCTCAGGCGCAGGTGCGGCGCGAGGTCGTGGTCGCGGGCCACCTGCTGCAGGTAGGCCTGGATCTCCGGCTGCGGGCTGAACGCCCGGGACCACCGCGGATTGCGGGCGAACGAGAACGAGTAGACCTGCGAGGGCACGTCGCACGCGCACCCAGGGTAGGTGTTGTCGCGCCACGTCCCGCCGACGTCGTCGCTGCGCTCGAGGATCACCAGGTCGTGGCGGCCGGCCCTCTTCAGCGCGATCGCGGCGCCGAGCCCGGAGAAGCCGGCGCCAATGATGGCGACCTTCACGTGCGTCATGCAGGGGCTCCTACGGAGGTACGGCGGGACAGGGCCACGGGCAAGGGTGCCAGGCGCTGCTGGGCGGAGCGGTCGAGCCGTCGCAGTCCGAGCGACAGGGTGCCGATCCACAGCAGGGCGAGCCCGCCGAGCACGGCGTAGGCGACGTGCTTCACGGTGGTCGAGCCACCGACGGCCTCGCGCTGCAGGATCGTCTGGTCCTGCACGAACTGCCGCCGGAACGTCGGCGAGGCGGGGACGAGCTCGGCCGGGATCGCTTTGTCCTCCGGTAAGTAGACCGGTACGGCCTGCTGCGTGCGCGAGGTCGCGAGGCGCAGCACCGACTTGTAGTCACCGGCGACGGGGACGGGCCGCTGGGTCCGGTAGACGCCGGCGCTGACCCGCTGCAGCGCCGTCAGCTGGAGGCCCTTGGGGGTGAGGTAGCTGCCGCCCTGCCAGGACGTGACGTTGAACCACGCCACGTCGTCGGCCAGGGAAGCGGGCTCGAGGCGCACCTCGAGGTCCGCCGTGCCGGGTGCGGCGGGGGTGACGGTGACGTCGGCGTAGCGCGCACCGGTGGAGGCGAACGGCAGGGCGACGCCGATGACGGCGAGCAGCGTCGCGAAGGCGAGCCCGGAGACACCCCGCGGGCTCGGACGGCGGAGGGCGGCGACGGGGAGCAGCGAGCGACCGATGACGCCGCCGAGCACGCCGCCGGCGACGGCGGCCAGCAGTCCGAGGGCGTAGGCCTCGGGGAAGAGCACCCCTTGCCAGGGAAGGGGAAACGCGACCTGGCTGTACGCCCACTCGGCGGCGAGACCGACCGTGCCGATGGCCAGACCGGCGACCGCCCCGAAGCGCACCTGGCGGGTCACCGGGACGACCAGCGCGACCAGCTCCACCAGCGCGGCCTCGGCGAGGTAGAGCGGCTGGTGGGGGACGGTCAGGCCGAAGCCGGCGCCGATGACCAGCGCCCAGGCCCCGCGGAGGACGCAGAAGACCAGCGCGGCCTTGAGCGCGCCGAACCGGCCGATGCGCACCCGCGCCGTGACCAGGGCGATCGACGCGGCCAGCGCGAGGAGGACCGGGTGGTAGACGGCGTTGAACTGCGGCACCCCCATGTCGAACTCGTCCTGCAGGGTGGACAGGCCGATGAGGAACGCGCCGGCCAGGGTCACCGCGGAGGGGCGCATGAACCGCGCGACGACGCTGCGCGAGCCCTGTCGGCCACCGCGGCGACGGCCCTCCTCGAGCAGCACCCAGGAGGCCAGCGTGGTGAGGGAGGCTCCACCGATCATCTGGATGTGCGTGGGGGACCAGAGGGTGACGTCCTGGCCGAAGGCGTTGTGCCACAGGTCGTCGAGCGGGAAGCCGGCCAGCGAGATCGACCCGCACAGCAGCACGAGCACGCCGCCGAGCGAGCACTGCAGCCCCCCGGGAAGGGTGACGGCGGCTCCGCCGTCGGTGTTGCGGTCGAGGGTGATGGCGAGGATGCCCGCCGTGGCCAGCCCGCACAGGCCGAGGACGATGGGCCAGTGAGCGGCGGTGCCGAACGGCGAGGAGTCGCGGCCGTTGTCGATGTGCACCGCGACGTCCCAGTAGAAGCCGAAGCCTGCCGTCAGCAAGCTCAACGAGCACACGACGCCGGGGATCGCCGCCCACGGAGGCAACCCTGACTCGCGCTCGGCCCAGGCAGCGGCGCGCTCGAGGACGGGGACGCGACCCCGGCGGTAGGCGACGCAGGTCGCCAGCAGGGCGGCCGCGAGCAGCAGCAGCACCCCGGTGACCGGGAGCACCTGCGCGAGGTCGACGCCGCGGGCCGGTCGGATCGGCTCCGCCATCGACGTACCTCCGTGAGTCATTCCGGTGAACTGTCAGTTGGTCAATGTGACATTCCGTGTTGTCACGTTATCTGGCGTCGAAACGTGCCGTCAACCCTCTACCCTGGGCAGGTGGAGTACCGGATCGACGACCTCGCCCGCGCTGGGGGGACGACGGTGCGCAACGTGCGGGTGTACCAGGACCGCGGTCTGCTCCCGCCACCCCGCAAGGAGGGCCGCACCGGCATCTACAGCGAGGCGCACCTCGCGCGGCTGCGGCTGATCGGCCAACTGCTCGAGCGCGGCTACACCTTCGCCCACATCGCGGAGTTCCTCGAGGCCTGGCAGCGCGGCCGCAACCTCACCGACCTGCTCGGGCTCGAGGAGGTCCTCACCACCCCGTGGTCCGACGAGGTCGACGACTACGTGACGTGGGAGCAGCTCGTCGAGCTGTACGGCGAGAGCGAGCTGTCCGAGGACAACCTCGCCCGCACGCTGGCCCAGGAGCTCGTGGTCGTGGACGGCGACCGCTTCCGGGTCCCGTCGCCGCGCCTGCTGCACGCCGGGTCGGAGATGGTCAAGGCGGGCATACCGCTGTCGGTCGTCCTGGGCCTGTCGGAGTCGCTGGCGCGCGACATGGAGGCGTCCGCGAAGCGCCTGGTCGGCGCTGTCGCCGACCACGTCGTCGTGCCGGCCACGCAGTCCTACGACGCGTCGCTCGCCGAGATCGGCGCGCTCATCAACCGCCTCAAGCCGCTCGCCCAGCTCGCGGTCGACGCTCACCTGGCCCGCGCCATGGAGCGCCAGGTCCGTGCAACCGTTCAGGAGCACATGCAGGCCGGCGCCGAGGGCTCCGCCGCCTCCTGAGCGGCGCCTTGAGCGCGTGCTGAGCGGAGTGTGGCGAGGGTCACGGCGGCTGTGCTAGCAGAGTGCTTGCAACTGCTAGCACCCCGGGTTAACGTTCGTCTTGTCCCCCTGGAGCAAGCGGAAGGAGCGCGTCGTGCCGGCCATCAGCCACCTCGGTGAGTTCATCCGCGAGCAGCGGGAGGGCGCCAAGATCAGCCTGCGCGAGCTCGCCAAGTCGGCCGGCGTCAGCAACCCCTACCTCAGCCAGATCGAGCGGGGCCTGCGCAAGCCGAGCGCCGAAATCCTGCAGCAGATCGCCAAGGGCCTGCGCATCTCCGCCGAGGTGCTCTACGTCCAGGCCGGCATCCTCGAGCAGCGCGAGGCCAGTCCCGTCGTCGACGCGATCCTCGCCGACGAGGTCCTGACCGAGCGGCAGAAGCAAGTGCTGCTCGAGATCCACGAGAGCTTCCGCAAGGAGAACGTGGCGCACGCCCTGGCCACGGCTGTCCCCCCTGGCGACGACCACGACGACGTCGCCACCACCGCCTGAACCTTCCCGATCCCCCTAGTTGCCCTGGAGGCACCGCAATGAGCACCCTCACCGACAAGCTGCCCAAGCTCCCCGAGATCAAGCTCCCCGAGCTCATCGACCTGGACGAGGCCAAGAAGCCCGCGTTCGCCGCCGTCGGCGTCGTCGACATGTACGTCGAGCAGGTCCGCACGCAGGCCAAGGAGCTCCCGGCCACGGCCAAGAAGTTCCAGGCTGACTTCGCGGCGAAGTTCGACGCCGCCCGCACCGAGCGCACCGCGCAGGCCAAGGCCCTCCCGGCCCAGCTCAAGACCCTGCCGGCGCAGGCCACCACGCAGGTCAAGGACCTCCGTACCGACCTCACCGCCCGTGTCGAGAAGGCGCAGAGCACGGCGACGTCTTACTACGGCAAGCTGGCCGTCCGCGGCGAGAAGCTGGTCACCCAGATCCGTCGCCAGCCGACCACCGAGGCCGCCATCGCCGAGGGCAAGGCCGCCGTCAAGAAGGCCGAGTCCTCCTCGACCGCTGCCAAGAAGAGCACCAAGGCTGCCGACAAGGCCGTCGTCGACGCCGCCGCGAAGATCGGCTAGAAGACCGGCTCGAACCGCTTCCTCCCCTGAGGGTCCCCCCGAGCACCTCGGCCCTCACCGCGACCCCCGGTCGCTGCCGTTCCCCCGAACGGCAGCACCGGGGGTCGCGTGCGTGTCAGGCGTGCGTGTGAGGATGGTGCGGTGAGCCTCTTCTCGAACCCCCCGTCGCTGACCGACCCGAGCGGGGTCCTGCTCTGGGTGCTGGCGCTCGGCCTGCTGGTGCTCAAGGTCTACGCCTTTGCCGACTGCGTGCGACGTCCCGCCCCTCCGTTCGTCGCCTTCGGCAAGCTCACCAAGCCGATCTGGACCGGGATCACCGGCGTCGCCGCTCTGCTCCACCTGGTCGCCCCCGGGGTGCTCGGCATCCTGACGCTGCTCGGGACCGTCGCTGCCATCGTCTACCTGACCGACGTCAAGCCGGCCGTGAGCGGCACCGCCAACCCCTGGTGACGCTCGTGGTGGGGGAGGGCGCGCCGGTCACGGTCGTCGCCCACGGCTTCGGGGCCTCGGCCGCCGAGACGCGCGCGCTGGTCAGCGGCGTCGCCGGCACCCGCGTCCTTCCCGTCGCACGCGGCCATCTCGGGGCACCGGAGCCCGCAACGCGACCACCTGGCGCCACGGGCCTTGCGGGGTACGCCGATCTCGCCGCCGACCTGGTCGCGGTCGCCGCCGCCCACGGCGCCACGCAGGCGCTGGGCATGTCGCTCGGCGCCGCCACCTTGCTCCGGGTGCTGGCCGATCAGCCGGACCGGTTCACCCGCGTCGTCCTGCTCCTGCCGGCCCTGCTCGACCGGCCGCGCGCGCGCTCGAGCGCTCTCGTCGCGGCGCTGGAGGCCCGTGACCCCGAAGCGCTCGCGAGCGCCGTACGTGCTGAGCTGCCCCCTGAGCTGGCCTCGCGGACGGTCGAGGCGTACGTCCGGGCGCGGACGGCGCACCTGCTCGCCTCCCCGGGACTGACCGCGCTGCTGGCGGGGCTGGCGCTGGAGGCGCCGGTGTCGTCGCCCACGGCCCTGAGCGGTGTGACGGCAGACGTGCTGGTGGTGGGCCAGGAGGGCGACCGCGTGCACCCGGCGCAGATCGCTCGGGAGGTGGCCGCCGCGCTGCCGCGGGCCCGCCTCGTGGTCTTCGACCGGCCCGGGATGGTCCTGCGCGAGCGGGAGCACCTCCGGGCGCTGGTGCGACAGCACTTGGACGGGAGCGCGGTTACGCCGTACGGGTGAACGGGTCCGCGCCGTCCGGGTGGTGACCTCGGGGCCTCGGGACCCGACACTCCTTGTCAGAGCTTGCCCGGGAGTGTCCACATCTGCGCCTCACCCGGGCGGGTGAACTGCCCCTGATGCCGTCACCGGTGCCCTCGGCCCTCGTTGCCTGCAGTGTCGCCAGCACGAAGAACCCAGACCCCCGAGGACCACCGCCATGACGCACATCGCCACCGTCACCGCTGAGCTCGAGCTGCGCCTGGTCGTGCCGGGTGGGCCGTCCCTGCCGGTCGTCGCCAACCTGCGCTACGACAGCAACGACCCGTGGGCCGTGCGCGTCGCCTTCCAGACCGGTGGCGAGGGCGACGGTGTCGTCGAGTGGATGTTCGCCCGCCAGCTGCTCACCGACGGTGTCGCGAGCGCGATCGGCGAGGGTGACGTCCGCGTCTGGCCCTCCCTGCACGGCACCGAGCGCGTCGTGAACCTCGCGATGGCCTCTCCCTCCGGCTCGGCGCTGTTCGAGATCGACCGCGACGCGCTTGTGGAGTTCCTGCAGCAGACCTACCTCGCCGTCCCGACCGGCCACGAGTCGGCCGCGGTCGACCTCGACCTCGAGATCGCCGCCCTGCTCGGCTGAGCTGCCGCACCCCGGACCTCGACCCGGACCTCGACCCTCGACCCGGACCCGGACCCCGGACCTCGACCCGGACCCCAACCCTCGACCCGGACCCGGACCCGGACCTCGACCCGGACCCCGACCTCGACCTGCGACCTGGACCTCGACGGGCGTGCCCTTCTTCCTCCAGGTCGCCCCGGGAAAGCGGGGCAAGCCCCGGAATCCCGGGGCGGGCTCGAGAAGGCAACGTGCCCCCGGTGGGGGACACCCCGTGCGTGAAAGCCCGCGACGCCCAGCCGCCCCGCCCGCCACGCCAGCTCGGCCGGCGCAGAGGCGGACATGTCCGGAAGCGTCCTCACCCGATGCGGTGAACCCGCACCCGGTCCCGTACCCGCCGAGGACGGACCCTCGTTGGTCCGGGTGTCGCCGCAAGAACAACACCCAGGAGCCCCCGATGATCGCCACCGTCACCGCCGACCTGCACCTGTCCCTCGTCACCGAGGACGGGAACCTGCCGCTCGTCGCCGCGATGGCCTACGACGTCACCGACCCCTGGGCCGTGCGGGTCAGCTTCGACACCGCAGAGGGTGTGGTCACCTGGCTGTTCGCCCGCCAGCTGCTCACCGACGGCATCGCCGGTCTCACGGGCGACGGCGACATCAAGGTCTGGCCGTCGGTCCAGGACGGCGAGCACACGATCACCCTGGCGATGTCCTCCAACTCCGGCTCGGCGGTCTTCGAGATCGACCGCAACGGGCTGGTGGAGTTCCTGCAGCAGACCTACCTCGCCGTGCCGACCGGACACGAGGCGCTCACCGTGGACCTCGACGCCGAGCTCGCCCTGCTGCTCGGCTGAAGGGCTACATCCCGGCGGTGAGATCCAGGTCGTCCGGGGGCTGCTCGGGGGTCTTCCACCCGATGTAGGGCTTGCCGAACACCCCGTGCAGCACGTTCGCCCGGTCGACCATGACGGTCCACGCCGCGTCGAACGCCGCCCAGTCCTGCGCCCTGATCGCGGCAGTGACCGGACCGTAGTCGTCCGTGAGGTAGGCGCTCATCTCCGGCTCGTACTTCGGCCGGCTGTCCGCGCTGAGCGCCAGCTGCTTGACCGCGCTCTTGCAGAAGTACGCCGCCAGCGGCCAGTTCCCGGCCTTGGCCGCGTGGTAGCACCGGTGCAGCCGCGGCCCCACCTCCGCCATGAGCCGGTCCATGCCCGGCTGCATCCGCGCGAGCTCGTTGAGCGTGAGGTCGCGCTTGCCGTTGTTGACCAGGATCTCGTCAGCGTCCACGTCCGCCACCCTAGAACGGCGCGACGGTGGCCCAGGGGACGGTGACCTCGCCGTCGCGACGACGGCCGACCTGCTCCCACGTCAGCCCCTCGCACATCGCTGCCCACCGCTGCCGGTTGCCGAACGTCGCGACACCGGCTGCCCGGTCCCACGCGTCGTCCAGCGCACGCAGCAGGTCGTGCACCGGCCGGCCGGGGACGTTGTGGTGGATGAGGGCCTTGGGCAGCCGCTCGGCCAGGTCGCACGGTCGCTCGAGCGAGGCGACCTGCGCGGCCAGGGTGAGGGTCCGCGGTCCGGCGCGGTCGAGGGTGACCCACGCGCCGCGGCGGCCGATCTCGTCGCAGGTCCCCTCGAGCAGCAGCCCGCCCTCCTGCAGACCGGCGCGCATCGTGGCCCACGCGTTGGCGGCGTCGTCCTCGGTGTACTGCCGCAGCACGTTGAGCGCCCGCACCACGAGCGGTCGCAGTCCCGCGAGCTCGAACCCGCCGCGTCGGAAGCTCAGCCCGTCGGTGGTGGCCCCGAGTGCCGCGGCCACCCGGTCCGGGTCGATCTCCAGGCCGACGACCTGTGCGTCCGGCCGGACGGCGCGCACCCGCGCGTGCAGCTCGACCGCAGTGATCGGCGTCGCGCCGTACCCGAGGTCGATGATGAGCGGGTCGGCGGTGCGCGTGAGCAGGCCGGCGTGCACCTCGACCAGGTGCCGGTCGACCCGCCGCAACCGGTTGGGGTGGGTGGTCCCGCGGGTCGGCAGCCCGAGGGCGCGCGCCCGCCCCGCGGCGTACCTCATGGGCGGCGCACCACCTTGTGGACCGCCGCCTGCTGCTGCGGCGTCACCTGGACCAGGTCGATGTTCACGTGGGCCGGCCGGGTGGCGACCCAGACGATCGCGTCGGCGATGTCCTGAGCGACCAGGGGGTCCACACCGGCGTAGACCGCCTCGGTCCGCGCGACGTCCCCGCCGAACCGCTGCAGGCTGAACTCCGGGGTGTTGACCATGCCGGGGGCGACCTCGCTGACCCGCAGTCCGTGCTCGACCTCCTCCATCCGCAGCGTGTCGCGCAGGGCAGCGACCGCGTGCTTGGCCGCGACGTATCCGCCGCCCCCCTCGTACGCCCAGCGGCCGGCCGTGGAGCCGGTCATGACCACGTGGCCCCGGGCAGAGCGGAGCGCCGGCAGCAGCACCTGGACGGTGCGCACCAGGCCGAGCACGTTGACGTCGTACATCCGGGCCCAGGTGTCGACGTCGGCGGTGTCGAGGCGGTCGAGGTCGTACGCACCGCCGGCGTTGGCCACGAGCAGGTCGCAGGTCGGCACGGCGTCGGCGAGCTGCGCCACGCTCTGCGGGTCGGTCACGTCCAGGGCCTGCGGCCGGATCGCGGGGTGCTGCGCAGCGAGCTCGCCGAGCCGGTCCAGGCGGCGGGCGGCCGCCACGACCTGCCACCCCTGCGCGGCCAGCAGCAGCGCTGTGGCCGCCCCGATCCCGCTGGAGGCTCCGGTGACGACGGCGGTGCGAGGGGTGGGCATGGCACCAGGCTACGAACCCCTCGCACCCGGGACCGCACGCGTGACCGAACCGCTGGCCGGTGTGCGACGTACAGCACCGGGAAGGTCTCGGCAGGCACCGAGGTTGTGCGTCGGGCAGGATGTTCACGACGAAAGGGGACTCAGGTGTCGCTGAGCGTGCTGCGCAGCGCCCGTCCCCGCCGCGCGGCGGTGCTGAGCGTCCACACCTCCCCGCTCGAGCAGCCCGGCACCGGTGATGCCGGCGGCATGAACGTCTACGTCGTCGAGACCTCCAAGCGCCTCGCGGAGCTCGGCGTCGAGGTGGAGATCTTCACCCGCGCCACGTCCTCCGACCTCCCGCCGGTGGTCGAGCTCGCGCCCGGCGTCACGGTGCGCCACCTCACGGCCGGTCCGTTCGAGGGGCTGTCCAAGGAGGACCTGCCGGCGCAGCTGTGCGCGCTCACCAGCGGCCTGCTGCGGGTCGAGGCGCAGCACGAGCCGGGGTACTTCGACGTCGTCCACTCCCACTACTGGCTGTCCGGTCAGGTCGGGTGGCTCGCGACCGAGCGCTGGGGCGTGCCGCTGGTGCACACCGCGCACACGCTCGCCAAGGTGAAGAACCTGCGGCTCGCCGAGGACGACACCCCCGAGCCGCTGCGCCGCGTCGTCGGCGAGGAGCAGGTCATCGCCGCCGCGGACCGCCTGGTCGCGAACACCGCTCAGGAGGCCCGCGACCTCGTCGACCTGTACGCCGCCGACGCCGCGCGCGTCGTCACCGTCGCGCCGGGCGTCGACCTCGAGCACTTCCGCCTCGGTGAGGCGTCCGCCGCCCGCACCCGCCTCGGGGTCCCGCCCGACGCCGTCCTGCTGCTGTTCGTCGGGCGCCTGCAACCGCTGAAGGCGCCCGACGTCCTGCTGCTGGCCGCCCAGCGGCTGCACGAGCAGAGCCCCGAGCTGCCGATCCACGTCGCCGTGGTCGGGGGCCCCAGCGGATCCGGGTTCGACGAGCCCACCTACCTGCACGACCTCGCGGCCACCCTGGACGTCTCGGTCACCTTCGAGCCGCCCGCCGCCCCCGATCGCCTGCGCGACTGGTACGTCGCCGCCGACCTCGTCGCGGTCCCCTCCCACAACGAGTCGTTCGGGCTCGTCGCGCTGGAGGCCCAGGCCTGCGGGACGCCCGTCATCGCCACCCGCGTCGGCGGTCTCACGACCACCGTCCGCGACGGCGTCAGCGGGCTCCTGGTCGACGGCCACTCCTCCGAGGCGTGGGCCGCGGCGCTCCGTCGCGGACTCGCCGAGCGCTCGGTGCTGTCCCTCGGCGCGCTCGAGCACGCCTCGCAGTTCTCCTGGCGCCGTACGGCGGAGGGGCTGCTCGCGGCGTACCGCGACGCGCTCGCTCCCGCCCGAGTGGCCGTCGGCTCCTGACCCTGCCTAGGGTCGCCCCATGACCGCCGCCGACGTCATCCGCACCGCGCTCACCGAGGCCGAGCTCGACTTCGCCGAGCCGCACCCGGAGCAGTTCTTCGTCAAGCTGCCCGGAACGCACAAGCTGTTCACCAACTGCTGGCTCATCGTCGGCCAGCACGGGTTGCTCGTCGAGGCGTTCGTGTGCCGCAAGCCCGATGAGAACCACGAGGACTTCTACGCCTTCCTGCTCCGGCGCAACGCCCGGATGTACGCCGTGGGCTTCTCCCTCGACAAGGCCGGAGACGTCTACCTGGTCGGCCGACTGCCCCTCGGGGGCATCACGCCCGAGGAGGTCGACACCCTGTTGGGTTCGGTGCTGCAGTACGCCGACGAGACCTTCGACCTGCTGCTCGAGATCGGCTTCGTCACCTCCATCCGCAAGGAGTGGGCGTGGCGGGAGAAGCGCGGCGAGTCGACGGCCAACCTGCAGGCGTTCGCCCGGTTCGCCGCGCCGGAGTAGGCGCACCGGCTCGGTGGGCACCGGTCGTCGCGCGCCGGCTGGCAAGATGGCCGCCATGGCGACCCTGATTCTGCTGCGTCACGGGCACAGCGAGTGGAACGAGAAGAACCTGTTCACCGGCTGGGTCGACGTCGACCTCGCCCCGCGCGGGGTGGAGGAGGCGCTCGCCGGCGGGAAGCAGCTGCGTGAGGCCAACCTGCTGCCGACCGTGGTGCACACCTCGGTCCTGCGGCGGGCGATCCGGACCGCCAACCTCGCCCTCGACGTGTGCGAGCGGTCCTGGATCCCGGTCCGCCGGCACTGGCGGCTGAACGAGCGGCACTACGGCGCGCTGCAGGGGATGGACAAGGCCGCGACCCTGGCGACGTACGGCGAGGAGCAGTTCATGGAGTGGCGGCGCTCCTACTCCACGCCGCCGCCGCCGATCGAGGCGGGCAGCACCTGGGACAACGCCACCGATCCCCGGTATGCCGCGCTCGCGCCGGAGCTCGTCCCGTCCGCCGAGTGCCTCGCTGACGTCGTCCGTCGCATGCTCCCCTACTGGTACGACGCGATCGTGCCGGACCTACGGGCCGGTGAGACGGTGCTGGTGACCGCGCACGGCAACTCGCTGCGCGGGCTGGTGGCGCACCTCGACGGGCTCAGCGAGGAGCAGGTGGTGGGCCTGAACATCCCGACCGGTCAACCGCTGAGGTACGACCTCGACGACGACCTGCGCCCGGTCACCGCGGGGGGCGTCTACCTCGACCCGGCGGCCGCGGCCGCTGCTGCTGCCGCCGTCGCCAACCAGGGCCGCTGACCGGTTCGTCGATCGGGTTCCGGTGGATCCTCCTGCCCTGAGCAGGAGGATCCACCGCAACTCCCGCCGGCTGGCTTCATCCACAGGGGCCGGCCCGCGCGCCGGCTCGCCGCACCACACTCCGCGCGTGGCCTTGCGGTGGGAGCTGATCGCGGCGGCGCAAGACGGCGTCCTCGCCCGGCGCCAGGCGCTGCGGGCGGGCATGCCCCGCACGCTGTGGGACTCGCGGCTGCAGACCGGCCGGTGGTGCGTTGCGGGACGGGGCGTGGCGTTCACCCACGCCGGGACGCCGACCCCTCGCCAGTGGCGGTGGGCCGCGGCGCTGGCCGGTGGTCCGCGGGCAGCCCTGACCGGCGACGTCGCGCTGGTCGAGCACGGTGTCCGGCGGGTGCCGCTTCGGACGTACGACGTCGCGCTGCCCGGGGATCAGCACCTGACCGCGTCGTTGCCTCGGGCGCCCCATCCGCTGGTGCTGCGACGGATCGCCGTCCTGGCGCACGTGCGGCAGCCCGGCGACGACCTGCCCTGCGTCACGCCGCACGTGGCGGCCCTGCACGCGGCGGCGTGGGCCCCGACCGACCGGGCGGCCGAGCTGCGGGTGGTGCTGGCGGTGCAGCAGCGCGTGACCGCCGTACCGCTGCTGCGGAGCGCGCTGGACCTGCTACCCGCGCTTCCTCGGCGAGGAGTCATCCGGGTGGTCCTCGGGGAGATCGAGGGAGGCGCGCAGGCAGCCAGCGAGCTGGAGTTCCTCCGCTTCTGCCGGCGGCACGGGTTGCCGCTCCCGGACGCGCTGCAGGTGCGGGTGCGCGCCGGCGGGACGCGCTACCTCGACGGGCGCTACGCGCGGCAGCGGGTCGCGCTGGAGGTGGACGGGGCCTACCACCTGTGGGCCGAGACCTGGAACGCGGACGCGCTCCGCTCGCTGCACCTCGCGGTAGCGGCGCGGGGCACGGGCGAGCAGGTCCTCCGCGTCACGACGACCATGCTGAGGTACGACGCCGCGGTGACTGCCGACCTGCTCCGCGCGCTGCTGGCGTGAGCGTTCAGGTGGATCGTCCTGCTCTGAGCGGGACGATCCACCTCGACCCAGCGGTCCCAGCGAGCGAACGACCGGGTTGAGCGCAGGGGT
Organism: uncultured Actinomycetota bacterium; assembly: GCA_963760125.1. Lineage (GTDB taxonomy): Bacteria > Actinomycetota > Actinomycetes > Mycobacteriales > SCTD01 > RYN-111. The sequence goes on from CAVXBV010000017.1 coordinate 61,061, forward strand.
GAGCGGTCAGGCGCGGGCGGCGACCGTGGCGGGGTGGAGCGGCAGGCCGGTGCGCTCGGCGCACAGGCGCACCAGCTCGGCGTAGGCCGCGGCGCCGATCAGCGCGGTGAGCTCGGGTCCGTAGGACACCACCACCGGGTCGGCGCCCACGTGCGCGTCGGGTGACGACGTGCACCACCAGTGCAGGTCCTCCCCGCCCGGCCCCCAGCCGCGCCGGTCGAACTCGCCGATCGTCGTGACCGTGACGGTCACCTCGTCCGGTCGCTCGACCACCTCCGACACGCGCCGGATCGGCAGCTGCCAGCACACGTCGGGCTTGGTCTCGAGCGGGTGCAGGCCCTCGCGCAGCGCGAGGCCGTGCAACGCGCAGCCGGTCCCGCCCTCGAAGCCGGGCCGGTTGTGGAAGATGCACGCCCCGTCGACGACGCGGGTCTTGCGGGCCGGCTCGCCGTCGAGCTCGTCCACCACCGACCACCCGTCGGCCCGCCCCAGAGCGGCGTGCTGCCAGTGCTTCTTCTTCAGCCGCGCGACGTACCCGGCGACCCGCTCCTCGTCCTCGTCGTCGCTGTAGAACGCGCCGTGGCTGCAGCAGCCGTCGTCCGCGCGGCCCTCGGTGACGCCGTGGCAGCCGTCGCCGAACACGCAGGTCCACGACGACAGCAGCCAGGTCAGGTCGGCGCGGATCACCTGGGAGGCGTCGGCCGGATCGGCGAAACTCCAGGTGGTCGCGCGGGAAGTCGGGGTCGACCTCGCGCAGGCGAGGCATCGCGAGGGGCACGGGGGAGCGGGTCACGGCACCTTCAGTCCTAGAGCGGGAGCAGGCAGCGTACGGCGGGGAGGTGGCGACGCGCCGGGAGCCTCTACGCTCAGCGGTGATGTCCGAGCCCAGCCACGCGACCCCCGGAGGGCCGGTCCGCGTGCCCGAGGCGCGCGTCACCCTGTCGACGGCGTCGGTCTACCCGGAGACGACGGCCAACGCCTTCGAGATCGCCGCCCGGCTCGGCTACGACGGGGTCGAGGTCATGGTCTGGACGGACCCGGTGAGCCAGGACGTCGACGCCCTGCGCCGGCTGCGGGACCACCACCAGATCCCGATCCTCGCGATCCACGCGCCGTGCCTGGTGATCAGCCAGCGGATCTGGGGGACCGACCCGTGGGTCAAGCTCGTGCAGGCCAAGGACGCGGCGCACACCCTCGGCGCCGAGACGGTCGTGGTGCACCCGCCGTTCCGCTGGCAGCTCGACTACGCCCGTCAGTTCCTCGGCGGCATCCAGCAGATGGAGTCCGAGACCGACGTGCGCTTCGCCGTGGAGAACATGTTCCCGCTGCGGGCGCGAGGCCAGCAGGTCTCGCCGTACGGCGTCGACTGGGACCCGACCGACGAGGACTTCCCGCACTTCACGCTCGACCTGTCGCACACGTCGGTCTCCCAGTCGGACGCCCTGGAGATGTGGCGAGACGATGGGTGACCGGCTCGCGCACGTGCACATCGCCGACGGCGACGGCGCGGCCAAGGACCAGCACCTGGTGCCGGGCCGGGGCAACCAGCCGTGCGCCGAGCTGCTCGAGGGCCTGGCGGTCCGCGGGTTCGACGGGCAGGTCGTCGTCGAGGTCAACACCCGCCGCTGCGAGGACCGCGCCGAGCGTGAGGCAGACCTCGCCGAGGCGCTCGCCTTCACCCGGCTGAACCTCGCCGCCGCTGCCGAGTCGTGGCCGTCATGACCTTCCCCGGCGAGCCGACCGCCTTCGAGGTCCTCGTGGAGGACTACGACGCGGCGCGTCCGACGCTACCCGCCGGCCCTGTACGACGCCCTCGGTGCCCTCGGTGACTGCCTCGAGCTCGGCGCAGGCACCGGGCTCGCGTCGACCGAGCTGGATCGCCGGTCGATGCTCGTGGTCAGCGACCTCGGTCCTCGGATGCTCGCGAAGGGGTTGGCCAAGCACGGTCGGCCCGGAGTGGTCTGTCGCGCTGAGGCCCTTCCCTTCTCCGACAGCGCTTTCGACACGGTGTGTGGCGCGCAGATGTGGCACTGGACCGCCGACCCGGCCGGCGCCGAGGTGCGACGGGTCCTGCGCCCGGACGGCCGTCTGCTGCTGTGGTGGAACGAGGTGCAGGCCGACGGCCTCCCGTGGTTCGACCGCCAGCAGGACCGGCTCGAGGCGGGCAACCCGGTGTACCGCCGGGGCTACCGAGAGGTCGACTACGCCGCGCACCTCGCCTCGTGGTTCGTGGCAGACCCCGTGGTCACGGTGCGCTGGTCCCGCACGCTGTCGCCCGCGCTGTACGCGCGATGGCTGCGTTCGAAGTCCTACGTGCAGGCCCTTACCGACGTTGAGGGCTTCGTGTCCGCCAGTCTGGCCGACCTGGCCGACGCGTTTCCGGACGGCGAGATCGTCGAGCCGTTCGTGACCCGACTGTTCACCCTGAGGAGACGCCCGTGAAGGCACTGCGCACCCCCGACTTCGAGGTCCCCGACTTCCCGTGGGAGCCGAAGTACGCCGAGACCCACGACGGGCTGCGGATGGCCTACCTCGACGAGGGGACCGGCCCCGTCGTCCTGCTGCTGCACGGCGAGCCGTCGTGGTCCTACCTCTACCGGACGATGATCCCGACGTTCCTCGAGGCGGGCTGCCGGGTGATCGCGCCGGACCTCATCGGCTTCGGTCGCTCCGACAAGCCGACGAGGTCGAGGACTACTCCTACAAGGGGCACCTCGACTGGCTGACCTCCGTACTGCTTCGACAGCCTCGACCTCACCGACATCACCCTGGTCTGCCAGGACTGGGGCGGCCTGCTGGGCATCCGGATGGCCACCGAGCACCCCGACCGGTTCGCGCGGATCTGCGCGGCCAACACCGGCCTGCCCGACGGCGCCGCACCGGCTCCCGGAGGAGTGGTGGTCCTTCCGCAACTTCGTGGCCAGGACGCCGGACCTCCCGATCGGCTTCCTGGTGTCCGCCGCCGTGGTGACCCCCATGACGCCGGAGACCATCGCGGCGTACGACGCGCCTTTCCCCGACGGCCGAGCACAAGGCCGGCGCGCTGGCCTTCCCCGACCTGATCCCGCAGAGCGCCGAGGACCCGGCGACGCCCGCGCAGCAGCGGGCGTGGGAGGTCCTGCAGCAGTGGGACAAGCCGTTCCTGTGCGCGTTCTCCGACAGCGACCCGATCACCCGCGGCGGCGACAAGCCGTTCCTGCAGCGGGTGCCCGGGGCCGCTGGTCAGCCGCACACGGTCATCGAGGGCGGTGGCCACTTCCTGCAGGAGGACAAGGGCCCGGAGCTCGCGGCGCTCGTCGTCCGCTGGATGGGCCGAGCACTAACCTGATCGGGTGCCCTCGCTCGGACTTCGCCCCCTGATCCTCGCCGCCGCACGGAGCGCCGCGCTCCGCCGGGTGGTGGAGAACGCACCCGTCAGCAAGCAGGTCGTTCACCGCTTCGTGCCGGGTGCGTCCGCCGACGACGCCGTGCGCGCGACGACCGAGCTGCTCGGCTCGGGCCGGACCGTGACGCTGGACTTCCTGGGCGAGGACACGACGGACCGCGCGCAGGCCGAGGCGACCGTGCGGGCCTACGTCGAGGTGCTCAAGCGGCTGTCGGACGAGGGCCTGACCGACGGCGCTCGCGCCGAGGTGAGCGTCAAGCTGTCCGCGGTCGGCCAGACGATCGACGAGGCGATGGCACGCGAGAACGCCGCGACCATCTGCCACGCCGCGCGCAACGCCGGCACCACCGTGACCCTCGACATGGAGGACCACACCACCACCGACTCGACGCTCGCGATCCTGCGCGAGCTGCGGCAGGACTTCCCGACGACCGGCGCCGTGCTGCAGGCCTACCTCGCCCGCACCGAGGGCGACTGCCGCGACCTCGCGCACGCCGGCTCGCGGGTGCGCCTGTGCAAGGGGGCGTACAAGGAGCCGGCGTCGGTGGCCTTCCAGACCACCGGCGAGGTGGACCGGAGCTACGTCCGCTGCCTGCGCGTGCTGATGGCCGGCGACGGCTACCCGATGGTGGCCTCCCACGACCCGCGGCTCATCGAGATCGCCGGCACCCTGGCGGCCGGCCGGGAGCAGGGGACCTACGAGTACCAGATGCTCTACGGGATCCGCCCCACCGAGCAGCAGCGGCTGGCCGACGCCGGCGAGACGATGCGGGTCTACGTGCCGTACGGCGACGAGTACTACGGCTACTTCATGCGTCGCCTCGCCGAGCGCCCGGCCAACGTGGCGTTCTTCCTGCGCGCCCTCGCGACCCGCTCGTGATGGGGTAGGGCGATGACGACCTTCGCGCTGATCGGTGTCGGCAAGCTCGGCGAGGCCCTGCTGTCCGGTCTGCTGCGTTCCGGCCGGGCGCCGGAGGAGGTCATCGCCGCCGAGCGGTACGAGGGTCGGGCGCGCGAGATCCGTGAGGCCTACGGCGTCCGCACCGCCGAGCCCGCCGACGCGGTCGCGGAGGCCGACGTCGTGCTGCTCGCGGTGAAGCCGCAGGACATGCGCACCGCGCTGCGCGAGTTGGCCGCAGGCATCCGCCCGGACACCCTCGTGGTGAGCATGGCGGCCGGCATCACGCTGGCCCTGCTCGAGGAGGAGCTCCCCGCCGGCACCCACTGCATCCGGGTGATGACCAACACGCCCGTGTTCGTGGACGAGGCGATGTCGGCGATCAGCCCCGGCACCCACGCGACCGAGGAGCACCTCGTGCTGGTCGAGGACCTGCTGCGTCCCGTCGGTCGGGTGATCCGGGTCCCCGAGCACCAGCAGGACGCGGTCACGGCGCTGAGCGGCTCCGGTCCGGCGTACTTCTTCTACCTCGTCGAGGCGATGATCGACGCCGGCATCCTGCTGGGCCTGCCGCGCGCGGTCGCCGCCGAGCTGATCGTCCAGACCGCGGTCGGGTCGGCCAAGATGCTCAAGGAGTCCGACGAGCACCCGGTCGTGCTGCGCGAGGCCGTGATGTCCCCGGCGGGCACGACGATCAGCGCCATCCGCGTGATGGAGGACCACGGCGTGCGCGCCGCGATGCTCGCCGCGCTCGAGGCCGCCCGCGACCGGTCCCGCGAGCTCGCCGGCGGCTGACCGGCCGGACCCGGACAAAGCGCCCCCGCGGCAGGAACCGAGCGCCGTACGGCGAAAGGTGTGTCATGCAGCTTCGCTTCGCCGCCCCCGTCGCCGTCCTGGCCCTCGCCGGTGCCGGCCTCCCCGCCACCGCGGCGACCCAGGCCACCCGGACCACCCGCCTGGAGGCCGTCTCGGCCCACCAAGTCCGCGGTGACCTCGGCCCCGCCACCGGCACACCGACCACGTGGGCCGCGAAGGCTCTTCGCTCGCAGGCCGGTCGGCTCGGGGTCCAGGCCGCGGCGTACCGCCTCGAGAGCGTCCGCACGTCGCTCATCGGCACGCACGTGCGCGGCCGGCAGTACCGCGGCGACGTCCCGGTGCACGGCGCCGACGTGCTCGTCAGCGCGGTCGCCGGTCGCGTCGCGCAGGTCGACGCGTTCGGCACCGACCTGCCGGGCCTGCCCGCTGCTCAGCCCGTCGGCGAGGTCGTGGCCCGCGCGGCTGCCCTCGGTGCGCTGGCCGTCACCAAGACCTTCGTGCCCAGCCACGTCGAGCGCGTGATGGCGCCGCGCGGTGGTCGGCTCGTCGACACCTACCGCGTGTCCGTCGTGGCCGCGCAGCCCGCCGTGGCGGCGCGCGTCGACGTGGCGGCGGCGACCGGTCGGGTGCTGGCGGTCGTGCAGGACGAGAAGCACCACGCGGACGGCAGCGCGCTGCTGTTCGACCCCAACCCGATCCAGTCCACCGGCAACACCACGCTCCGCCAGCCGGGCGTCGATGAGGGCGGCGCGGACACCGACCTCGACAGCGCCGAGCTCACCGCGGCGCGCTCGCGTCTGCCGTTGAAGGGCCTGGACGACGTCGCCCTGCTCAGCGGTCGCCTCACCGGCCCGTGGGTCACGGTCCTCGGGATGGCCGGCTACGTCTCGTCCGACACCGAGAAGCCGACGTTCGACATCACCCGCGGCGACCCGCGCTTCGAGGGCCTCATGGCCTACGCCCACATCGACCGCTACCAGCGCTACCTGCAGGGCCTGGGCCTCAAGAACGTCAACAACGAGTCGCAGGACGTCATCACCACGCGCGTCGAGGGCTTCGACAACAGCTTCTACCAGCCGGGCAACGACATCATGCTGATGGGCGCGGGCGGGGTGGACGACGGCGAGGACGCCGAGGTGATCCTGCACGAGTACGGCCACGCGGTGCAGGACGCGCAGGTCCCCGGCTGGGGCAACACCGCCGAGGGCGGCGCGATGGGTGAGGGCTTCGGCGACTTCCAGTCCGGCGCGTACTTCGCCCGCACGACCAAGCACCCGAAGCTCGACCCGTGCCTGATGGAGTGGGACTCCACGTCGTACGCCTCCGGCGACCCGACGTGCATCCGCCGCATGGACACCAAGAAGCGCTACCCGGCGGACCTCGAGAAGGAGGTCCACGCCGACGGCGAGCTGTGGGCGACCTACCTGTGGAACGTCCGCGCGAAGCTCAAGGGCAACGCGGTCCAGAAGTCGGACGCGGCCCTCAAGCTCGTGCTGAGCAGCCACGAGCTGCTCACCCCGAACGCCAACTTCGACGATGCCGTGGCAGCCCTGCGCACCGCGGCCAAGGCGCTCAAGCACCCCGAGTACGTCGCGATCATCAACGCCGAGGCGACGCGGATCGGGTTCCCGCTCAACCCGTAGCCTGAGGGCGTGAGCGCCTCCACGCTGGTCGTCTGGGACGACGTCTTCACCTCCTACGACTTCGGCCCGACCCACCCGCTGCGCCCGTTGCGGCTCGAGCTGACGATGGCGCTGTCCCGCCAGCTCGGCCTGCTCGACCGAGCCGGGGTCGAGGTCCGCGCCCCCCGCATGGCCGACGACGACCTGCTGGCGCTGGTCCACGACCCGCTGTACGTCGCGTCGGTCCGGCGCGCCCCGGACGACGTCATGGGCCGGCTGTCCCTGCGCTGGGGACTCGGGACCGGTGACGTCCCGGTCTTCCCGCAGATGCACGAGGCGGCAGCGCTCGTCACCGGCGCGTCGGTCGACGCCGCCCGCGCCGTCTGGGAGGGCACCCACGAGCACGCCGTGAACCTGTCCGGCGGACTGCACCACGCCATGCGCGACCGGGCCAGCGGCTTCTGCGTGTACGACGACCCCGCCGTCGCCATCGCGTGGCTGCTCGCCCAAGGGGCCACCAAGGTCGCCTACGTGGACGTCGACGTCCACCACGGGGACGGCGTGCAGGCGGCGTTCTACGACGACCCACGGGTGCTGACGGTGTCGGTGCACGAGAGCGGACGCACGCTGTTCCCCGGTACCGGCTGGGCGCACGAGACCGGCGCCGGTGACGGGGTGGGGACGTCGGTCAACCTCGCCCTCCCGGCCGGGACGGGGGACGCGCAGTGGCTGCGTGCCTTTCATGCGGTCGTCCCGCCGGTCCTGCGCGCGTTCAGGCCCCAGGTCCTCGTCACCCAGCACGGCTGCGACACCCATGCCCTGGACCCCCTGGCCAACCTGATGATGAGCGTCGACGGCCAGCGAGCGACGTACGCCGCCCTGCACGCCTTGGCCCACGAGGTCAGCGGGGGGCGGTGGGTCGCGCTCGGCGGCGGGGGTTACGAGCCGGTCCAGGTCGTCCCTCGCGCCTGGACCCACCTGCTGGCCGAGGTCACTGGTGCCCCGGTGAACGGCGCGACGCCCGGCGACTGGCGCGACACCGCGCGAGTGCGCGGGGGTGAGCTGGCCCCGACGTCGCTCACCGACGGCGCGAGCGCGGCCTGGGACCCCTGGCTTCCCCCCCACGCGCAGGACCCGCACGCCGGTCGGCTGGACGCGATGGTCGACGGCGCCGTGCTGGAGACCCGCGAGACCGTCTTCCCGCTGCTCGGCCTGGACCCGCTCGCGTAAGGCTCCGGCCGGTCGTGTGCGGGTGTTGTCAAGGCGCCACGCCGCACTGGGCCGAACGGGTGACTATCGGTGTCCCACCCGTCCCGATACCCTCCTCAGGCACGTGCGTGTCCGATGCGCTGGTGGGGAAGCCGAGCGCCGCGACACGTGCCGATCGGAAGTCGCATGTCCAGCATGTCCAACCTGAGTGAGATCAAGTTCCTGACCGTGGCCGAGGTGGCCGCGGTGATGCGCGTGTCGCGCATGACGGTGTACCGCCTCGTCCACGCCGGTGACCTGGCGTCGGTCCGCGTGGGCCGGAGCTTCCGGGTCCCGGAGCACGCCGTGCACGCCTACCTGCGCGGTGCCTTCAACGAGACGGGCTGAGCAGGCCGTCCCGTAGACTGAGCGCTTCCGCCCTGTCGCCCTGCGCCCGGGTCCTGTCCCAACGATCAGCTGAGCAGAGGTTTTCCACGTGGGTTCCGTCATCAAGAAGCGTCGCAAGCGGATGGCCAAGAAGAAGCACCGCAAGCTGCTGAAGAAGACCCGCGTCCAGCGTCGCAACAAGAAGTAACCTGCCTGCGGGCGACAACGGGGTCGCCCTCGCAAGGGGGTTGTCGTGTTCCTGACGTTCCTGTCCGACCTCGGCTACGAGGACGCCTTCCTCGGCGTGTGCAAGGGCGTCATTGCCCGCATCGCTCCTGAGGTGACGGTGCTCGACATCCTGCACCTGGTGCACGCTCGTGATGTGGAGCAGGGCGGCGGCGTGCTGGCCAGCGCGATCCCGTACTTCCCGGCCCCCGCCGTGCACCTCGCGCTGGTCGACCCGTTCCGCAGCGTCCCGGCGCGGGCGATCGCCGTCCGGACCGCCGATGGCTCGACCTTCGTCGCGCCGGACAACGGCCTCACCTCCCAGGCCTGGGCGGTCGCCGGGGGCGCGGTGTCCGCGCACGTGCTCGACGACACCAGCCTGTGGATGCCCGACGCGGCCCGCACCTTCAGGGCCCGCGACGTGTTCAGCCCCGTCGCGGCGCGCCTGGCCGCCGGCCTGCCGATCGAGCAGGTCGGCTCCGAAGTCGCGGTGGACGACCTCGAGCGCCTCGAACCGCGCCGCGCGACGCTGCACGACGACCACGTGCACGGTGAGGTCGCCTCGGTGGACCACTTCGGCAACCTGACGCTCAACATCCAGCGTCACCACGTCGAGGCGGCGGGCATCTCCCTCGGCGACGACGTGGAGATCCGCTGCGGCGGCAAGACGCTGACGCTGCGCTACGCCCAGACGTACGGCGAGGTCCCGCGGGGCCAGATGGCGCTGTGCGAGGACTCCTTCCGCACCATGTGCGTCGCGGTGAACCAGGGCAGCGCGGCCACGGCGGTGCGCGCGCGCCGCGCCGACCCGCTCGTCATCGCCCGGGTGCACGCCGAGCCTCCCGCCGTCCCCGGCCCCTTCCGGGTGTACGACGAGGCGCCCAGCACGATCACCGCGTAGCGGCGCACGTCACGCGACGGCCCGCCCCCGGGCGGGTGACCGCTCGGTAGGGTGGTGGCTCGTCCCGACCCACCTGAGGAGCGCCCGGTGAAGCCACGCGTCGTCCTCGTGACGGGAGTCAGCCGCTACCTGGGCACCCGGGTCGCCAGCACCCTGGCCGCCGATCCGAGCATCGAGCGGGTCATCGGCGTCGACACGGTCCCCCCGCGGCCCGACGCGCTGCCCCAGCTCGGCCGTACCGAGTTCGTCCGGGCCGACATCCGCAACCCGCTGATCGCCAAGGTGATCGCGCAGGCCGAGGTCGACACGGTCGTGCACATGAACGTCATCGCCACCCCGCTCGGCGCCGGGGGACGGACCGCGATGAAGGAGATCAACGTCATCGGGACGATGCAGCTGCTGGCCGCGTGCCAGAAGGCGCCGTCCCTGCAGAAGCTCGTCGTCAAGAGCACCACGGCGGTGTACGGCAGCAGCCCGCGCGACCCGGCGCTGTTCACCGAGGACGCCGAGCCCAAGTCGCTGCCGAAGTCCGGCTACGCCAAGGACGCCGTCGAGGTCGAGGGGTACGTCCGCGGCTTCGGTCGGCGGCGCCCGGACGTCACGCTGTGCCTGCTGCGCTTCACCAACTTCATCGGGCCGGTCATCGAGACCCCGCTGACGCGCTACCTGTCCCTGCCGGTCGTGCCGACGGTCCTCGGGTTCGACCCGCGGATCCAGCTGTGCCACGAGGACGACGGGGTCGAGGCGCTGCGCCGCTGCACGGTCGAGGACCATCCCGGCATCTTCAACGTCGGCGGCGACGGCGTCCTGCTGCTGTCGCAGGCCGTCCGCCGCGTGGGACGCGTGTCCGTCCCGGTGCCTGCTCCCGCCGTGACGCTGGTGGGGTCGCTGTTCCGCCGCGCCGGGCTCGTCGACTTCAGCCCCGAGCAGATGCGCTACCTCGAGCACGGCCGGGTCGCCGACGTCAGCCGGTTCGGCGAGGAGCTCGGCTGGAGCCCGCGCTCGACCGTCGAGGCGATGCAGTCCTTCGTCGAACGAGCCCCCCGCCTGCTCAACCCCGAGACCATCGCCGCGGCCGAGCAGCGCCTGGTGCGGCTGCTCGCCCAGCGGCACGCCGTTCCCCCGACGGCCGCCCCGACTGCTTCTGAGGAGCCTGCCCGTGCCTGAGGCCAGGGTCATCCCGCTGCGCGCCACCGCCAGCTCGGCTCCGCAGGAGCCCGTGCCGGCGGCCGCTCCCACCGGACCGCCTCCCCCCGCCGTACCCGCCTCGGACTGGGAGTCGAAGCTGGCCGGCGGACTGGCGTTCCTCCGCCGCCGGATCACCGGCGACTACGAGGTCGACGAGTTCGGCTTCGACGCCGACCTCACCGACCACGTGCTGCTGCCGCCGCTCCGTCCGCTCTACGACAAGTGGTTCCGCGTCGAGACGCGCGGGCTGGACAACGTGCCGGACGTCGACGGCGCGCTGATCGTGGCCAACCACTCCGGCACGATCCCGGTCGACGCGCTGATGACGATCCTCGCGCTGCACGACCACCACCCGGCCCACCGCACGCTGCGGCTGCTCGGCGCCGACCTGGTGTTCAGCCTGCCGGTCGTCGCGCCGCTGGCCCGCAAGGGCGGCAACACCCTGGCCTGCAACGCCGACGCCGAGCGGCTGCTCGCCGACGACCAGCTCGTGGGGGTCTTCCCCGAGGGCTTCAAGGGCATCGGCAAGCCGTTCTCCGAGCGGTACAAGCTGCAGCGCTTCGGCCGCGGTGGCTTCGTCTCGGCGGCGCTGCGCACCGGCAAGCCGATCATCCCGGTGTCGATCGTCGGGGCCGAGGAGATCTACCCGATCCTGGGCAACAGCAAGACGCTCTCGCGTCTGCTCGGCCTGCCGTACGTCCCGCTCACGCCGTTCTTCCCCTGGCTCGGACCGCTCGGGGCGATCCCGCTGCCGAGCAAGTGGATCATCGAGTTCGGCGAGCCGATCGAGACCGCGTCGCTGGGCGGCGCCGCGGCGGCCGAGGACCCGATGCTGGTCTTCAACCTCACCGACCAGGTGCGGGAGACCATCCAGTCCACGCTCTACACGCTGCTCATGCAGCGCCGCTCCGTCTTCTTCTGACCCCTGCGTCATCACCCGCCAGCGTGACCGTGGGGGCTGATCTGAGGACGTAAGGGGGGGTCAGCGGCGGCGCAGGCGACCGAGCACGGTCGCTCGCTGGGCCTGGCGGCGCCGGAAGGCGAGCCCAGCCATCACGCCACCGGCGACCAGGCCACTGCCGAACGTCGCCGGGATGCCGACCTTCGCCGCCTTGCGGCCGGTGCGGAAGTCGCGGACCTCCCAGCCGTTCTCGCGCGCGGCGACGCGCAGCCCGGTGTCCGGGTTGATCGCCACGCCGTGCCCGACCGCGGAGAGCATGGGGATGTCGTTGGAGGAGTCGCTGTACGCCGTGCAGCGACTCAGGTCGAGCCCCTCACGCTACGCGAGCGCACGCACCGCCTCCGCCTTGGACGGCCCGTGCAGCGGCTCGCCCACCAGGCGGCCGGTGTAGAGCCCGTCCTCGATCTCCGCGACCGTCCCCAGCGCACCGGTGAGCCCGAGGCGCTTGGCGATGATGCGGGCCAGCTCGACCGGGGTCGCGGTCACGAGGAACACCCGCTGGCCGGCGTCGAGGTGCGACTGGGCGAGGGCCTGGGTGCCGGACCAGATGCGCTGCGCCATCAGCTCGTCGTAGATCTCCTCGCCGTACGCCACGATGTCCGCGACGCTCTTGCCGGCGACCAGCGACAGGGCCTTCTCGCGCGCCTCGGCGACGGCCGCGAGGTCCTCCTTGCCGCGGACCCGGAACATGAGCTGCTGCCAGCCGAAGCGCACCAGGTCGCCCGTGGTGACGAGGCCTCGCTTGGCCATGCCCTTGCCGAAGAAGTAGATCGACGCCCCGCGGATCATGGTGTTGTCGACGTCGAAGAACGCCGCGGCGGTCGGGTCGGCGACGGTCGCGAGCGACGCCTCGACCTCGACGGCGGCTGCGGAGGCTGCCCCCGCGAGCACGGCACTGACCCCGTCGCCCTCGGACCGGCGCCACGATCGTCCCCGCAGTCTCACCACAGCACGAACCCTACTGGTCGGGTCGGCCCCGGAACGGCACGAAGCCCCGCTCCGGTGAGGGAGCGGGGCTTCGTGGGACGTACAGGTGGGACTACTCCGAGATGTGGGCCAGACGACGGCGGCGGGCCACCAGCGCGAGACCGAGCAGAGCGGTGGCCGCCGCGCCCGTGAGGGGCAGGTCGGCACCGGTGCGGGGGAGGGAGATGGCCTGCGCCGGCGGGGCCGTCACCACGGTGGGCGGCGTGACCTGCTGGGCCGTGATCTTGGTGACCTCGGCGGTGGCGGGCACCAGCGAGATGTCGACCAGCGGCTTGGCGAACCCGACCGGCTGGATGCGCAGGTGGGCGGCGTCGACGGCGCTGGAGGACTTGTCCGCGGTCATGACCGGGGCACCGGCGACCGGGCCGCTCAGCGTCGCGCCGAGCGCGCTCGTTGAGGACACCGGTGATGGTCGCGAGGGCACCGTTGACGGCGTCCTTGACGGCCGCGGGAACCGCGCTGCCACCGAGGACGGCGGTCAGCTTGCCCGTGACGTCGACCGACAGCAGGTCGGCGACGTTGACCTTCAGCACGCTGCTGGTGCCGTCGGAGGCGGCGTCGGAGACGTTCTTGCCAAGGGAGGCCGACGCGGTGGACGTCATGCCGTCCACCGTGACGAGGCCACCGAGCGCGGAGATGCCGGTGAGCTTGTTGGTCGCCTCGGAGGTGACGACGTCAGCGGTACGGCTGACGGTCTGCTCGGACTGGATGAGGCCGACGCTCAGCAGCGAGGTGTCCGCCGTCTTGAGCTTGATCTGCTGCGCGAGCAGCTGCGGCAGGGCGTTGAGCTCGACGATGACGGCGTCGACCGCGTCCTTGACCGGCTGGGCCGCACCGTTGGTGGCCGTGTTGACCTGGGTGACGACGCTGCCGAGCAGGTCGGTGACCGTGGTGGTGACCCCCGCGACCTGCTGCGCCGGCGCACCGGTGGGCAGGGTGCCGACGACGCCGTTGAGGACGGTCGTGAGCTGCGCGGTCAGGGCGTCGAGGACGGCCTGCAGGTTGCCCGCACCCTCGACGCGAAGGTTCGCGACGGAGGAGAGCGAGTGGGCGATCTGGCCGGCGACGTCCGGGTTGGCCGTCTCGGAGGTCAGCTGCAGCACGCCGCCGCTGATGAGGGGGTTGGCCGGGAACGTGCCCTGCGACGCCGGGTTCGGCGTGCCGTAGGTGGCGGTCAGGGCCTTGTCGAGGGCCTCGCTGACAACGGGGATGTTGCCGTTCGCGCCGAGGATCGACTTGGTGACGGCCGCGGCGGGCGTGGTGAAGGAGCTCGTCCGGACGTTGCTGCCCGTCAGGACCAGGTCCTGGGTGATCTTGTCACCGATGGACGGGAGGGCAACCGGCAGGTTGAGCTCGATGTGGAGAACGCTTCCGCCGCCAGCGGCGTTGAAGACGTCCTTGGTGGCGGTGGCAGCTGAAGCGCTGCCGACACCGGCAGCGACGAGCGTGCCGGTGGCGAGGGCGAGGGCTGTGAGCCGTGCGACCCGTCCGTTGCTGGTCATGTGATCCCCTTGTTCACGAAAGCACCTATGTGGTGCATGTCTCGGCATTCCGGACGTCTCGCTTGAGCCGGACATCTGGTCCGGGGGCTTGCCGTCTTGCCCCCCTCAACGACGCCGTGACGAGGAGGTGACGCGTCGCACAGCACTTCTTTTTCCGCAGCGGCAAAAAGATTCGGACATCCCGGACGCAAGGGCACGTTCCGCCCCCGGAACGCGCAGAAACTGTGCTGGGCCGGTGGCTCAGGGTGACCGCGGCGGGTGACCGCGGCGGGTGAAAACGACGCTCTCGGCAGAGCTGCCGCGAGACGGACCTACTGCTGGGGCGGAAGCGCAGCCAGGGTCGGCAGGACCGTCGGGACCGGCGCCGGGAGCGGCACGGGCAGCGGCGGCAGGGTCGGGATCAGCGACACGACGGGCGAGGGGAGCAGCGTCGTGACGGCGGTCGGCAACGGGCCGGGCGCGCTGGTCGGCGTCGAGGACGGCGAGGCGCTCGGCGCCGGGCTGGCGGACGACGTGGGAGACGGGGTCGGCGACGGCGTGCTCCCCGTCGGCTCCGGCGCCGGGGCGGGCGCGGGGGTCGGCGACGGGCCGCTGCACTGGCAGTCGGGCACGCCGTTGGTGTCGACCCTGGTCGGCGTCGGGTCGGCCGTTGCGCCCGGCGTGGGCTCGGGCTCGGCCGGCAGCGTCGGGCCGGCGTTGCCGGGGAAGCACTCCCCGCCGCAGGCGCCGAGGGCCAGCTGCTGCTTGGCCTCGCTGCCCACGTCGAAGACGAGCTCGAGCGAGGTCTGCGCGCTCGGCAGGGTGTCGGCGGGGAGGCTGTCGATCAGGGAGCGCAGCGCATCCTGCTGGGTCGAGGCGAAGCTGGTGAGGATCGCCAACGGCTCCGACTTGCCGGTGGCGCGGTAAGCGCTCTGCAGCAGCCTGGCTCCGCTCTGGGTCTCGCCGTTGAACGCCGCGAGGGTCGAGACGATGCGCGCGCTGGTGGAGCCGCCGAACGCCAGCCCACTTGCCGACGGGACGTCGGTCGCCGCGCCGAGGGCGAGCTGGCCCTCGCCACGAGCGAGCGCGCCTACCTCGCGCAGGCGGGTCGCGGCGAACTCGAGGTGCTTGGAGCCGCGGGCGGTGTCGCCGGAGGCGAAGCTGAGCTCGACACCCTCAGCGGCACGCTTCAGGCCGTAGAACGGGGCGCCGGGCAAGGAGCGGGACGACGCCAGGCCCACGCCGCTGATGGCGACGACACCGGCCATCGAGCCTGCGAGGACCCCGATGCGGCGCTGCGCCTTGCGGCTCTGCGTCCAGCTGACCGCCGCGTCGAGAGCGGAGGGCTTGCCGGCCTCGGCGACCTCGCCGATCGAGGCCTGGACGGTGGCCACGGCGAGCAGGCGCTGACGCAACTGGGCGCGGAACTCGGGCCGCGGCATCGCCAACGCGTCGAGCGAAGGAGCGACCGCGCGCAGGCGGGTCGCCAGCGTGAGCTGGCTGGTGGTGAGCACGCCGGGGCCGGCCACGGCGCCGTCCAGCAGGCGGGCCAGCTCCTCGGCCCGAGCGCGGGTGCCCAGCGGGTTCATGGTCGGGCTCCTCTCGTGGCGGGTCGGGTCGGACGCCCCGCGTAGGGCGCCTGTACCCACCGCAACGACAAGCAGGGCTCAAGAGTGACGGCCTGAGAGCCGAAACTCCTCGGAATGACCTGAGTCACTGCCCGGTCGGGCACGAACGGGACGAAACGCGGCAGCATCACAGCTCGACCCCCTCGGGCAGCAGCCGTCCGAGCGTCCGGATCGCGCGGTACTGCAGGGCCTTGATGGCCCCGTCGTTCTTGCCCATGATCTGTGCGGTCTCGCTGACCGACAGCCCCTGCAGGAAGCGCAGCACGATGCACTCCTGCTGCTCCTCGTTGAGCTGCTTGACGGCCTCGAGCAGCACCTTGTTCTGCATCGCCTCGAGGACCTCGCCCTCGGGCCCGGCCTGCACCGGGGCGTTGCTCGCGTCCGACACGTCGTCCGTGGTCAGCTCGAGGCGGTAGCGGCTGCTCTTGTAGTGGTCGGCGATGAGGTTGCGGGCGATGGTGACGAACCAGGCGCCCACGTCACGCCCCTGCCACGTGAAGGAGGAGATGCGGCGCAGCGCCCGCAGGAAGGTCTCCGACGTGAGGTCCTCGGCCAGCTGGGAGCTCGGCACCCGGTAGACGATGTAGCGGTACACCTGGTCGACGTACCGGTCGTAGAGCTCGCCGAACGCCTCGGCGTCCCCGGTCTGCGCGCGCTGGACGAGGCCGATCGCGATCGCCGTCTCGCCCTCCGGGGCCGCGTGCTCGACCGGCTCGTCCGCGGGCGGCTCGGAGCCCTGGGCAGGGATCGCGAGCGCTGCCCGGCCGCTGCCGACGCGGTTGGTCGAGGTCATCGCGTACGGCGGGAGCGGTCCACCGCTCAGCGGGTCGTGGGCCACGCGAGCCGCGCGGGCCTGCAGGACCTTCGCGTCACGTCGCGCGTCCGAGACGGCGGCGCGCAGCGCGCTGCACCCGCCCGACAGACCGTCCACGCCGAGGAGCGTCCGGCTCATGCGCAGCACCCTCCGGCGGGAGCGGCGCAGGCCACTACCGCTGGGGTCAGGCCCTGTGACGGGCCGGGTGCCGGCATCAGGCTCCGATCGGTCGCGCTCCGTGCTGGACGACAAAGAAGGATGGGGCGCGGGTAGCAGCCCATGGTAGGCCCCTCGACAGGCTCAGCGCCCGTCTTGACCCCTCCCGACGTACGCTCGCGTCATGGCCTCTCCGACCGCGGTGCCCGCTGGTCGGGAGCGGCGTGCGGTGCCAGGGCCCGCGCAGAAGGCCCGGATCCGTCGCCGACGTCGACGCCGGATCGAGCGCCTGGTCGCCCGTACGGCGCTCGTCGGCCTGCTGGCCGGTGTGGTCGGCACGGGGACGTTCGTCGGCGGCCTGCTGGCGGCCCCCATCGACCTCGACGTCGCGCCCCCTCCGACGCCGGCGCTGCTGCTGGCCGACGACGGGCGGCAGATCGCGACCATCGAGCCGGTGGAGAAGCGCGAGGACGTCAAGCCCGAAGACATCCCGCAGGTGATGCGCGACGCGATCATCGCGGCGGAGGACGAGCGGTTCCTCGAGCACAGCGGCGTGGACGTGCTGGCGACCCTGCGGGCGGCGTTCCGCGACCTCACCGGGACCGGTGCGTTCCAGGGCGGGTCGACGCTGACGCAGCAGTACGTCAAGAACGCCTACGTCGACAAGGACCGCACGGCGCTCCGCAAGATCCGGGAGGCCGCGCTGGCGGTGCGGCTGGAGAACCGGCTGTCCAAGCAGGAGATCGTCACCGACTACCTCAACGCGCTCTACCTCGGCAACGGGACCTACGGCGTGCAGGCGGCGTCCAAGTACTACTTCGGCGTCCCCGTGAAGGACCTCGACCTCAACGAGCACACGCGCAGGAAGGACCCGACGCTCGGTCTGGCGCGCGCCTCGATGCTGGCGGGCATCGCCCCCGCGCCGTCGGCGTGGAACCCGGTGAAGGACTACACGACCGCGCGGATCCGGCAGCAGTACACGCTCAACCGGCTGGTCGTCAGCGGCAAGTACTCCCCGCAGGAGGTCACGACGGCCTTCCGGCACGACGTGCGCCCGCTGCGCGAGACCCCGCCCGCGGTGGCCAACGACTACCCCGAGTTCGTCGACTACGTGACCGACAAGGTGAAGAAGGACCCGTCCTACGACGAGGACACCTTCTTCCGCGGCGGCATCAGCGTCCGGACGACCCTGGACCTCGACCTGCAGACGGCGTTTGCCCGCGCGCTCAAGGAGGTCCTGCCGGACGCGACCGACCCGCAGGCAGCCATGATCGCCGTCGACTACACCAACGGCGACATCAAGGCCATGAGCACCCTGCGCCGGGTCCCGGCGGTCGTGAACATCAACGGCAAGGTCGCCCGGCCGGAGGTCACCGGCTACCAGCAGCGCCTCGGCTTCAACCTCTCGACCGCCGCCAAGCGGTCGACCGGGTCGACCATCAAGACGTTCACGCTCGCCGAGGCGCTCAGTCAGGGCAAGAATCTCACCGACAAGCAGTACGGCCCGCCCACGCAGACCATAAAGTGCAGTGGTTGCCCGGGCGGCTCCTACACCTACGGCAACGCCGGCGACGGCGAGGCCGGGACCTTCACCTTGCGCTCGGCCCTGGCGAAGTCGGTGAACACGATCTACCTGCCGCTGGCGCGGGAGGTCGGCAACGAGAAGGTCGCCAAGCTCGCCGAGAAGGCCGGTTTGGCTCCCGCGGGCGATCTGACGGGACCGTGCAAGGAGAACTCCAAGGGCGTGACGTACTACTGCCCACCGGCCCGCTTCCTGTCGTTCGGCATCGGCGGCGGCGTGGACGTGACCCCGCTCGGCGAGGCCGTCGGTTACAGCACCTTCGCCAACGACGGGGTCCACGTGAACCCCCGGTCGTTCACCGAGGTCCGGGTCGGCGCCAAGGGCACCGATGAGGGGCGGGTCCTGACCAAGGTCCCCGTGAGCGGTCGGGTGCGCGTGGTGAAGAGCGCCGTGGCCGCGGACGTCGTGACGGCGCTGACGGACGTGGTGAAGAGCGGGACCGCGACCTCGGTGCGCCTGCCCGTGCCGGTGTTCGGCAAGACCGGGACGACCAACAACAGCACCGACGCGTGGTTCACCGGCTGCCTGCCGACCGAGAAGATCTGCGTCGCCTCGTGGATGGGTTACGAGTACGCGAGCTGCAACGTCGGCAAGGACAAGGACCAGAACCCGCTGCGCGTCGCCGGCTCCTGCGGCGGCATGAAGGACCTGCACGGCGTCAAGCAGGTGTACGGCGGGACGCTGCCGGCGAAGGCGTTCACCCGGGCGCAGGAGATCCTCGCCCAGATCCGCGTCGACCGGGCCAACGTGGCGGCGGGCATCGTGGCGACGGCGACGCCGACCCCCTCCGCGACCGCGAAGCCCAAGCCGACCCGGGTCGCCACGAAGGCTCCCGCGTCCCCGACGCCCAGCGCGCCACCGACGCCCACCGTGACGCCGACCCCGCGCCGTACGGTCGACCCGACCCCCACGTCCGCACCGCCCTCGCCGCCGCCCCCGACGGCGACCCAGCCCCCCGCGACGCTGCTGCCCACGCAGGGCCCGCGCCCAGACGGGTGAGAACGAGCACGTTGTGGAATGCTGCGGCGGGCAGCAGACCCGGCCCGGCCGATGAGGGGAAGCACACGTGAGCGCCCGCGCCTCCGGCAACTTGGCAGACCTGATCACGACGGCGGCCGCGGCGACCCCCGACAAGGCCGCGCTGCTGTTCCACAGCGAGACCGTCACCTGGTCCGACCTGGACCGTCGCGTGAGCGCCATGGCGCGGGGCCTGCGGGCCCGTGACCTGAATGCCGGCGATCGCGTCGCCCTCCAGCTGGGCAACACCCCGGACTTCGTGGTCGCCTACTTCGGGGCGTTGCGTGCGGGCCTCGTGGCGCTGCCGCTGAACACCGGCTACACCAGCAACGAGCTGCGCCACGCGATCACGGACAGCGGAGCAGCTCTCGTGCTGGTCGGTCCCGGTACGGCTGAGGCGGCCTCGGCAGCGACGGACGGGCCGGTGGTCGTGACGGGAACGCCGGAGTACGCCGCCCTGCTGGCCGACTCCTCGCCGTACGCCCCCGAGGGCAGCGGGGAGGACCTCGCCGTCCTGCTCTACACCTCGGGCACCAGCGGCCGGCCCAAGGGCGCGATGCTCACCCACCGGGCGCTGCTGGCCAACCTCGAGCAGACCGCGCAGATCGCCCCGCCGGTCGTCGCCTCCGACGACGTCGTGCTGCTCGTGCTGCCGCTGTTCCACGTGTTCGGGCTCAACGCCGCTCTCGGGGCAGTCGCGTTCCACGGCGCCACCGGGGTGCTGGCCGAGCGGTTCGACCCGGTCGAGACCCTGGACCTGGTCCGACGGCACCAGGTCACCAACCTTGTCGGGGCGCCGCCGATGTACGTCGCGTGGTCCATGCTCCCCGACGTCGGGGACGCCCTCACCTCCGTGCGCCTGGCCCTGTCGGGGGCGGCTCCCCTCCCGCCGGCCGTGCTGCACGGCGTGCTCGAGGCCACCGGCCACCACGTCTTCGAGGGGTACGGCCTCACCGAGACCGCGCCGGTCCTCACGACGACTCTCAGGAGCGAGGTGGCCAAGCCCGGCTCCATCGGGCGCACCGTCCCAGGGGTCGAGCTGCGCCTGCTCGACGAGCAGGGCACGCCGGTCGAAGAGGGGGACCCGGGCGAGATCGTCGTGCGGGGGGCCAACCTGTTCAGCGGGTACTGGCCGGACGGCGCCGAGGGTCCGGACGCCGACGGCTGGTTCGCGACCGGGGACGTCGCGGTGCTCGACGACGACGGCGACCTGCACCTGGTCGACCGGCGCCGCGAGATGGTGTTGGTCAGCGGCTTCAACGTCTACCCGCGTGAGGTCGAAGAGGTCCTCGCCCGCCTGGAAGGCGTCGCGGAGGCCGCGGTCATCGGCATCCCGCACCCCTACACGGGCGAGTCCGTGAAGGCCCTTGTCGTGCGCGAGCCCGGCGCGACCCTGACGACCGACGAGGTCGTCGCCCACTGCGTCCGGTCCCTGGCTCGCTTCAAGTGCCCGACCGCCGTGGAGTTCGTCGATGCGCTGCCGCACTCCGCGACCGGCAAGGTGAGCAAGGGCCAGCTGCGCGAGCTCTCCGCCTGACGTGCTGCAGGGCCTGACGTGCTGAGGCGACGGGCGCGGGTGGCCCAGGTGGTCTTCGTGACGCGGCAGGGCTGCTCCCTGTGCGCCGAGACCCTCCCGGTTGTCGAGGGCCGCTGCGCAGCCCGCGGCGTGCCGCTCGAGGTCGTGGACGTCGACCAGGACCCGGCGCTGCGGGAGTGGAGCGACCACGTCCCGGTGGTGCTACTCGACGGTCGCGAGCACAGCCGCTGGTGGGTGGACGAGCAGGCCCTCGACCGCGCCCTGCGCGGGCGGGTGTGACCGGCCTCACTGACTTTGTGCGCGCGTTCACAAGCGCGTAACCTGCTGATCACGGCGCCGGTCGCGCGCCACCTGTTGGGAGCGATGGTGTCCGCAGCGAGCAGCCTCCCCGGGCCGCGTCGGCGCACGGGCATCCCGGAGGCCACCGTCGCCCGCCTCCCGCTCTACCTGCGGGCGTTGCACTCCCTGGCCGAAGCCGGTCGCAGCACGCTGAGCTCTGAGGACCTCGCGCAGGCGGCCGGTGTCAACAGCGCCAAGCTGCGCAAGGACCTGTCGCACCTCGGCTCCTACGGCACCCGCGGGGTGGGGTACGACGTGGAGCACCTCATCGGGGAGATCAGCCGCGAGCTCGGGCTGTCCCGGCGCTGCTCGGTCGTGCTGGTCGGGGTCGGCAACCTCGGCCGAGCGCTCGCCGGCTACGGCGGTTTCGCGTCCCGAGGCCTGGCCATCGACGTGCTGCTGGACGCCGATCGATCCCGCGTCGGCGAGGTGATTGCCGGTCTCGCCGTACGCCACCTCGACGACCTGCCCGACGTCGTCACGGGCGCCAGCATCGGGGTCATCGCCGTCCCGGCCGAGGCCGCCCAGGACGTCTGCGACCGGCTGGTGGCGGTGGGCGTCACGAGCATCCTCAACTTCGCGCCGACCGTCCTCACCGTGCCCGCCACGGTCGACCTGAGGAAGGTGGACCTGTCGATCGAGCTGCAGATCCTGTCCTTCCACGAGCACCGCAAGGCCCTCGCGCAGGAGCTCACCGCATGAGCGTCCTCGTCGTCGGCATCTCCCACAACTCCGCTCCGGTCTCGCTGCTCGAGGAGGTCTCCCGCGGCATGGGCGACACCGGCTCGGTGCTGCCGGAGCTGGCGTCGGTGGCGGAGGCCGTGGTCGTCGCGACGTGCAACCGGGTCGAGGTCTACGCCGACACCGAGGACTTCCACCCGGGCCTCGATGCGATCACCGATCTGCTGGCGCGCCGGTCCGGGGTCGAGCTCGGGGAGCTGTCCAAGCACCTCTACGTCCACTGGGAGCAGCAGGCGGTGCTGCACCTGTTCGAGGTCGCGAGCGGCCTGGACTCCATGGTGGTGGGGGAGTCGCAGATCCTCGGCCAGCTGCGCCGGGCGTACGCCGTCGCCGGCGACGGGGTCGGGCGCGTCCTGCACGAGCTGTTCCAGACCGCTCTGCGGGTCGGCAAGCGCGTGCACAGCGAGACCGGCATCGACGCCGCCGGGCAGTCCCTGGTCAGCGTCGGGCTCGCGCAGGTCGCCACCGTCCTCGGTCCGCTGCAGGGACGCCGCGTGCTCCTCGTCGGGGCCGGGTCGATGGGTGCTCTCGCCGGCGCCACCCTGCGACGCGAGGGGGTCGACCAGATCGTGGTCGCCAACCGCAGCACCGAGAACGCCGAGCGACTGGCCACGTCGCTCGAGGGTCGTGGGGTGGGCCTCGGCGACCTGGCCGAGGAGCTCACCGCCGCCGACGTGGTCGTCACCTCGACGGGCTCGGTCGGCGTCGTCGTGTCCCGTGCGGTCGTCGCCGCCGCCGTCGAAGGTCGGCCCGAACGGCCCCTGGTCGTCCTGGACCTGGCGCTGCCGCACGACGTCGATCCCGCCGTCCGCTCGCTGCCGGGCGTGACGCTCGTGGACCTGGCCTCGCTGCAGCAGGCGCTCGAGGGCAGCGTCACCGGCGCGGACGTCGAGGCCGCTCGCCGGATCGTCAACGACGAGGTCGGTTCCTTCCTCACCTGGCAGCTCGCCAGCCGGGTGCAGCCGACCGTCGTCGCGCTCCGCTCCCGCGCGGACGAGGTCGTCAGCGCCGAGCTGACGCGCCTCGGGGGCCGGCTCCCCGACCTCGACGAGCGCCAGCGGGCGGAGGTCGAGCAGACCGTTCGTCGCGTCGTCCAGAGCCTGCTCCACACCCCGACCGTGCGGGTGAAGGAGCTCACCGAGTCACCGGTCGGGCTGTCGTACGCCGAGGCGCTGCGCGAGCTGTTCGGCCTCGACCGCGCTGCGCCGGCCGCGGTCGCCGCGCTGCCCCTGACCCTCGAGGAGGACGCATGACGCCGGCTTCCCCGGGGGCCCGTTCTCCCCTGCGGCTGGGCACCCGCGCCTCCGTGCTGGCGCTCACGCAGTCCGGCCACGTCGCGGACGCGCTGCGCGCTCTCGGCCACGAGGTCGAGCTGGTCCACATCACCACGCACGGCGACACCTCGTCCGCAGCGATCGCCCAGCTCGGCACGACGGGGGTCTTCGTGACCGCGCTGCGCGAGGCGGTCGTGGCCGGAGAGGTCGACCTCGCCGTCCACTCCTACAAGGACCTGCCGACCGCGCCGTACGCCGGGCTCGTCATCGGTGCGGTCCCGCTCCGCGCGGACGCCCGCGACGCCCTGGTCGCCCGGGACGGGCTGACCCTCGGCGAGCTCCCGGCCGGTGCGCGCGTCGGGACCGGCTCCCCCCGTCGTACGGCGCAGCTGCGCGCCCTCGGGATGGACCTGGAGATCGTGCCGGTCCGGGGCAACGTCGACACCCGCATCGGCTTCGTCACCTCGGGAACCCTCGACGCCGTCGTCCTGGCGCGGGCCGGCCTGACCCGACTCGGCCGCCAGGACGAGATCACCGAGACCCTCGACCCGCTGCAGGTCCTGCCCGCCCCTGCGCAGGGCGCCCTCGCCCTCGAGTGCCGCCCCGACCTGGCCCCGCTGCTCGCGGTCCTCGACCACGGCGACACGCGCGCCGCGGTCGCCGCCGAGCGCGCCCTGCTCGCCACCTTGGAGGCCGGCTGCTCCGCGCCGGTCGGCGCGTTGGCGGAGATCGTCGAGGGCGACGACGTCGACGAGGTCTTCCTGCGCGGCCTGGTCGCCGCGCTCGACGGCTCCGACGCCGTGCGCCTGTCCGCCACCGGTCCGGCCGCCGACGCCGAGAAGGTCGGCATCGATCTCGCCCACGAGCTGCTCGACCGCGGCGCCGCGTCGCTCATGGCCGCGCCGTGACTGCCCGTTCCCTTGACCTGCACGCCGAACGCACCTCGCACCCGCACTGGAGAGAACGCATGAGCCCGTCCCGTCCCCGCCGCTCCGCAGGTCAGGTCGCCCTCGTCGGCGCCGGCACGGGCGACCCCGGCCTGCTGGCCCTCCGGGCCGCTGAGCTGCTCGCCGTCGCCGACCTCGTCGTCGTCGACGAGCGCGTCGCGCCCGCTGTCCGTGACCTGGCCGGCCCCCAGGCCGAGGTGCAGGTCGTCCCGGCCGGCGAGGCCGTGGGGCCGGTGCTGGTCGCGGCCGCCAAGGAGGGCCGCGCGGTCGTGCGCCTCTACGTCGGGGACCCGTTCCTCGGCGACGAGGGCGCCAAGGAGGCCGAGGCGGTCGTCCGGGCCAAGCAGCGGCTGGAGGTCGTTCCCGGCCTGCCCGGTGCGGTCGCGGTCCCGGCGTACGCCGGTGTGCCCGTCGGGCTGCCGCGCACCGTCGCCCGGGTCGAGGACGTCATGGACTGGGCCGGGATCGCCGCCGCCCCAGGCACTCTCGTGCTGACCGCCACTGTCGGCCAGGTCGCGAAGGCCGCGTCTGCTCTCGTCGAGCACGGTCGTCGCGCGACGACCGCCGTGTCCGTGACGGTCGGGGGAACGACCGCTGAGCAGCGCACCGTGCTGTCGTCCCTCGACGAGGTCGAGCGCGACGTGGTCGACCTCGACGTGCACCTCGACGCGATCGTCGTGGTCGGCGACGTCGTGAAGAAGGCCGACAAGCTCGGCTGGTACGAGCAGCGGGCGCTGTACGGCTGGCGCGTGCTCGTCCCGCGCACCCGTGACCAGGCTGGCACGCTGTCCGCCGCCCTGCGTGCGTACGGCGCCATCCCGGTCGAGGTGCCGACGATCGCCGTCGAGCCGCCGCGCACGCCCGCACCGATGGAGCGCGCCATCAAGGGGCTCGTGACCGGCCGCTACCTGTGGGTCGCGTTCACCTCCACCAACGCCGTCAAGGCCGTGCGCGAGAAGCTCGAGGAGTTCGGGCTGGACGCGCGCGCCTTCGCCGGCGTCAAGGTCGCCGCCGTCGGCGACGCCACGGCCGCGGCGCTCGTGGAGTTCGGCATCCGGCCGGAGCTCGTGCCGTCCGGCGAGCAGAGCTCCGAGGGGCTGCTCAAGGAGTGGGCGGCGTACGACTCGGTCTTCGACCCGATCGACCGGGTGTTCCTGCCGCGCGCCGACATCTCGACCGACACGCTGCTTGCCGGGCTGAAGGACCTCGGCTGGCAGGTCGACGACGTGACGGCCTACCGCACGGTCCGGGCGGCCCCGCCGCCTGCCGAGACCCGCGAGGCGCTCAAGGGCGGCGGGTTCGACGCCGTGCTGTTCACCTCGTCGTCGACGGTCCGCAACCTGGTCGGCATCGCCGGCAAGCCCCACGACAGCACGGTGCTCGTCGCGATCGGTCCGGCCACGCACGCGACCGCGCTCGAGCTGGGCCTGCGCGTCGACGTCCTCGCGGCCAAGCCCGACGTCATGGCGCTCGTCGAGGGGCTGGCGGAGCACGCGCTCGCGATGCGCGCCGCCGGCGAGCTCCCGCCGTCGGCCCGTCGCCGACGCGGAGCGAAGAAGGCGGCCGCGCGGACCCGGCGATGACGTTCCCCGCGTCGCGACCGCGACGGTTGCGCCGTACCCCGGCTCTTCGGCGGTTGGTGGCCGACGTGCGGGTCGTGCCGAGCGACCTCGTGCTGCCCGTCTTCGTCAAGGAAGGTCTTGCCGAGCCGGCGGAGATCTCCTCGATGCCGGGGGTCGTGCAGCACACCCGCGACTCCCTGCGCCGCGCAGCGGCCGAGGCGGCTGGGGCCGGGGTCGGCGGGATCATCCTGTTCGGGATCCCGGCCGTGAAGGACGCTCGCGGGTCGGGTGCGGACGACCCGTCCGGCATCGTGCAGCTGGCCCTGGCGGACGTCGCGGCGGAGGTCGGCGACGCGCTGGTGGTGATGAGCGACCTGTGTCTGGACGAGTACACCGACCACGGGCACTGCGGGCTGCTCAGTGATACCGGTGAGGTCGACAACGACGCGACGCTGGAGCGCTACGCCGCTGCGGCTGTCGCCCAGGCGCGCGCCGGCACGCAGGTCGTGGCCCCCTCAGGGATGATGGACGGTCAGGTCGCGGCGATCCGCGCGGCGTTGGACGGTGCGGGCTTCGTGGGGCTGCCCATCCTGAGCTACTCCACGAAGTACGCCTCCGCGTTCTACGGACCGTTCCGCGACGCGGCGGAGTGCGCGCCCTCGTTCGGCGACCGCTCGGCCTACCAGCAGGACCCGTCCCGCTCCGCCCTCGAGGGGGTACGCGAGGCGTTGCTCGACGTCGCCGAGGGCGCGGATGCCGTCATGGTGAAGCCGGCGCTGGCCTACCTGGACGTCGTGGCGGCGGTGGCTGCTGCGGTGGACGTGCCGGTCGCGGCCTACCAGGTGAGTGGGGAGTACGCGATGGTCGAGGCCGCCGCCGCTGCGGGCTGGATCGACCGGGAGCGCATCGTCCTGGAGCAGCTGACGGGCATCCGGCGCGCCGGCGCGTCGGTCATCCTCACCTACTGGGCCACCGAGGCCGCCGGCTGGCTGACGCGCGACTGACCCACCCCTTTCTCGCTCGCCAGCCTTGGTGTCCTGGGGGCTGGTTGGATGGTGGGCATGACCTACCCCTACGAGGCCCCCGCTTCGGAAGCGCTCTTCGCGCGCGCCCTCGAGGTCGTCCCGGGAGGCGTGAACTCCCCGGTCCGTGCCTTCCGCGCCGTCGGAGGCACGCCCCGGTTCATGGTCAGCGGCACCGGCCCGTACCTCACTGATGCCGACGGTCGTGAGTACGTCGACCTCGTGTGCTCGTGGGGGCCGATGATCCTCGGGCACGCCCACCCGGCCGTCGTGGACGCGCTGCTCGCGGGGGCGGTCAAGGGCACCTCTTTCGGCACGCCCAGCCCCGGTGAGGTGCTGCTGGCCGAGGAGATCGTCGCGCGCGTGTCGCCGGTCGAGCAGGTCCGGCTGGTCAGCAGCGGCACCGAGGCGACCATGAGCGCGGTGCGCCTTGCTCGCGGGTTCACCGGCCGGACGAAGGTCGTGAAGTTCATCGGCTGCTACCACGGGCATGTGGACGCGCTGCTGGCCGCGGCGGGCTCAGGGGTGGTGACGTTAGGGCTGCCCGACAGCCAAGGCGTGACCGGGGCGATGACCGCGGACACCATCGTGCTGCCGTACAACGACGTGGCCGCCGTCACCGAGGCCTTCGCGGCCCTCGGCGACCAGATCGCCTGCGTCATCACCGAAGCAGCCGCCGCGAACATGGGCGTCGTCCCGCCGACCGCCGCGTTCAGCGCGGCCTTGCGGGCCCTGACGACGCAGCACGGCGCCCTGCTCATCAGCGACGAGGTGATGACCGGCTTCCGCGTCTCCCGCGCCGGTTGGTACGGCGTCGAGGGCACCGAGGCAGACCTGCTCACCTTCGGCAAGGTCATGGGCGGTGGTCTTCCGGCCGCGGCGTTCGGTGGTCGAGCCGACGTCATGGCCTTCCTCGCCCCTGCGGGTCCGGTCTACCAAGCGGGCACGCTCAGCGGGAACCCACTCGCCGTGGCGGCGGGCCTCACGACGCTGCAGCACTGCACCGACGAGGTCTACGCCCACGTCGACGCCACCGCGGCGACCGTCGGTCGGCTCGCCTCCGAGGCCCTGTCCGCCGCGGGGGTCGCCCACCGGCTCAACACCGCGGGGTCGCTGTTCAGCATCTTCTTCGCGGACCACGACGTGACCGACTACGCGAGCGCCACCCGCCAGGAGACCGCCCGCTACGGCGCGTTCTTCCACGCGATGCTGGCTCACGGGGTGTACCTGCCACCGAGCGCCTACGAGGCGTGGTTCGTCAGCGCGGCCCACGACGACGCTGCCCTCCAGCGGATCGCGGACGCGCTGCCCCACGCCGCCCGTGCCGCGGCCGAGGTCGCTGCTTCCGACGTACCGCACGAGGCGACCGCGAAGGACCGCGCATGAGGACGACGGTGCACGTGCTCCGGCACGGCGAGGTGTTCAACCCGGACGGCGTGCTCTACGGCCGACTGCCCGGTTTCCGACTGTCCGAAGACGGCCTGAAGATGGCCCACGACGCGGCAGAAGCCCTGCGCGGCAAGGACATCACCGAGGTGGTGAGCTCTCCGCTGCAGCGTGCTCAGGAGACCGCTGCCCCGATCGCCGCGGTCTATGACCTGACGCCGACGATCGATGACCGCCTGATCGAGAGCGAGAACCACTTCGAGGGCAGCACATTCGGCGTCGGTGACGGGGCGCTCTCGCAGCCCAAGCACTGGCCGTTCCTGTGGAACCCGTTCGCGCCGTCGTGGGGCGAGCACTACGTCGCCGTTGCCCGCCGGATGCTGCACAGCGTCGAGGACGTGCGCGACCGCAACCTGGGCCACGAAGCGGTCTGCGTCAGTCACCAGCTGCCGATCTGGACCTTGCGGCGGTACGCCGAGGGGCGCCGCCTCTGGCACCGGCCGGACCGTCGGCTGTGCGGCCTCGCGTCGCTCACCTCCCTGACGTGGGAGGGCGAGGACCTCCGCTACGTGACCTACTCCGAGCCCGCAGGTGAGGCGAGCCGGCGCAAGGGGCACGGCGCCTGAGAGGGCGCCGGTGTGGGGCGCGCCTGAGAGGGCGCCGGTGTGGGGCGCGCCTGAGAGGGCGCCGGTGTGGGGCGCGCCTGAGAGGGCGCCGGTGTGGGGCGCGCCTGTACGGTCCACACGTGCTGACCGGGGAGCTCGTGACGTTGCGGCCGATCGAGCGCGAGGACGTCCCGCAGCTGCACGCCTGGGACCAGGACCACGACACCTGGCCCGAGAGCAGCACCCACCCCTACCGGCCGACCTCCCTGGTGGACACCGTGGCGGCGTACGACGCCAGGGAGCCCTCGTCGTTCCGGGCGAGCGACACGACGGTGCCGCTTGCCGTGGCCGTGGCCGACGTGCTGGTCGGCACGGTGTGCCTGTGGGGGATCGACATGTTCAACCGGCGAGCGCACCTGGGCATCTCCCTCGGGCCAGATCATCGAGGTAAGGGTTACGGCACGGACGCCTGCCGGGTGCTGGTTCGCCACGCCTTCGTCGACCGGGGGCTGCACCGGGTGCAGCTCGAGGTGCTGGCCAGCAACCTCGGGGCGATCCGGGCCTACGAGAAGGCCGGCTTCCGCCGGGACGGGGTGCTGCGGGAGTCAGGCTGGGTGCGTGGCTCGCTGGTCGACGAGGTCGTCATGAGCGTCCTCGCCACCGACTGACCTGGTCGGGGCACGCCGGGGGCGCGGCGCGGAGCAGGCCGCGTGGGCGGCACAACGGCAACCGCGGTCAGCGCAGGACCCCTGGCTGAGCGTGACGTGCCCGCCGGCCCGTGACCGGCGTTGCTGTTGTGCCGCTGCCGAGGAGGGTCATGGCGCCGCCGGTCCGGGTGGCGCCGGTCCGCTTGGCGCCGCGGTCCGGGTGGCGCTGGGACGGGAGCGGCGTGGTCCGGGTGGCGCCGGTCCGGGTGGCGCTGGGACGGGAGCGGCGTGGGGCCAGCTCGGCTAGCGGGACGAGGTCAGCGGCAGGACGAGGCGGGTGCCGGTCTTGGTCACGCCGGCGACCGGACCCATGGCCCACTCGACGGTCCCGACAGCACCTGGCGCGCCCCACACGGTGTTGGACGACTGGAGCACCAGCCCGATCCGGTGGCCGGCCTTGAAGGTGTAGTCCTGCGGCAGCAGCGTCACGACGCCGTGCTGCCAGCCGCTGATCGGGTCGGCCTTCGCCAGACCGTTGCGGTAGGCCAGGTTGAGGAAGCCGCGCTCGACCAGCTCGGTGGATCCGTCCGGAGCGACGTCCACGAGCAGCGGAGTGAGGTCCTGACCGGCGGTCGACGTCTTGACCCACGCGTCGAGCCGGGCCGAGCCGACCAGGCGCACGTCCTTGGTCAGCACCGCGCCTTGGTGGAACAGCGACGTCGTCCCGTCCGCCTCAGCCAGGAAGGTCTCCTCCGTGGCCGTGGCGGTGTCGGCGTAGATCCAGCCTGCCCCGTCGTTGGTCCGGCCGGCCGACAGGGTGCCGCCCGACGCGGTTGTCCGGCCGAGGTAGAGCGACGTCTGGGTCGTCCCCAGCGGCGGCCACGAGGTCGCGGTCCGGACCACGTTGTCCGCCCCGCGGCTCGTCACGGCGGGGATCTGGGGGTCGGGGTAGGTCGTGGTCTTCAACGCTGAGGCCCAGAAGCGGTCGAGCGCTTCGCGGTACCCCGGCCCGCTGCCGTCGGCGTGCGACGACTGGGTTAGCCACATCCGCTTGTACGGCACGCCAGGCTTGCCCTTCGAGGCCACCGGGATGGCGTCCCACAGCCGCAGAGCCTCGTCCTGCTTGACGTTGTAGTCCTGCCAGCCGTGCACGAGGAACACCGCGGCGCGGAAGCGCGAGGCTTGCCGCACGTAGTCGCGCTCCTGCCAGAACGTGGAGTAGTCCGGGTTGCGGCTGTAGGCCTGCATCGTGTGCTCCGCCGACCCGCAGTCGCTCGCGATGTCGACCGGGTGCTGCAGCAGCGACGGGTCCCGGGGGTCGAGCAGCCGCGCCCGGGCGAAGCCGTAGTCGAACCCGAGGGGGGTGTCGAGTCCCTCGTCCGACGGCACCCGGGAGTTGGCGGTGTAGCGCACACCGTCGTAGTAGGCGTAGCCGTACCAGTGGCTGATGGCGGCGACAGGAACGATCGCCTTGAGCTCCGGGATGCCGGTCGCCGCGACCATGTTGGCCGTCGTGCCGTCGTACGACACCCCGGTCATGCCGACGCGGCCGTTGCTCCACGACTGGCGCGCGAGCCACTTCACGACGTCCACGCCGGCCTGCTGCTCCCGCTTGCCGCCGTAGTCCCAGCAGCCGCTGGAGCCGCGCGTGCCGAGCACGTCGGCGACCGCGACGGCGTACCCCTGGCTGACATAGCGGCGCGCTTCGCTGCTGTCGGCCGGGGTGTCGCCGTTCAGCAGGTTGTACGGCGAGAGGGTGAGGATGACCGGGGCCTTCTTCACCGACGGGTCCCGCAGGATCTCCACGCGAAGGGTCTCGCCACCCGTACCGGTGACCCACGTGGTCTCGTAGACCGGCGTGGCCGCGCGCGCGGGGAGCGCAGCGAGACCGGTGGTCAGGAGGGCAGCGGACAGCAGGACTCGGGTCAGGCGCACCCGGATGTGTTCGCTGTCACGCGACCGAGTCCTGCCTCGCCCACCCGCTGCACCGAAACGTGACCGACACTGGATGCATGCGCCTGGTCCCGGTCGTGCTCGCGTGCCTGTTCGCAGTCGGCTGCACCAGCACCGTGAACAGCGACAACCAGACCGGGAGCGGCCGCAAGCAGAACACGGTCAAGCCCCTGGAGACCGGGGTCTTCGTGCAGGGCGACCGCCAGCCCGCACCGCCCCTCGCCGGGACCACGCTCGACGGCGAGCCGCTCAACGTGGCCGACCTCCGCGGCAAGGTCGTCGTGCTCAACATCTGGGCGAGCTGGTGTGCGCCCTGCCTGGCCGAGGCGCGCAACCTCAACGCGGTGTACGCCGACACGCGCGCCAGCGGGGTGGAGTTCGTCGGGATCAACATCAAGGACGACAAGGTCAAGGCGCAGTCGACCCAGCGGATCAAGGACGTGGAGTACCCGTCGATCTACGACCCGGCGGGCAAGTTGCTGCTGGCGTTCCGGGGTCAAGCGCCCCAGTCGCCGCCGACCACGATCATCCTGGACCGGCAGGGACGGGTCGCCGCCCGTTTCGTCGGGGGCGTGACCGAGGCCCAGCTTTCCGGTCCGGTGCAGGTCCTGGCCAAGGAGACCTGAGTGGGGATCGTTGACGGCTTCGTCAGCACCGTCTCCGACGGTCCGCTGCTCGTGGCGATGCCGGTGGCCGCGGCGGCCGGCCTGGTGAGCTTCCTGTCGCCGTGCGTGCTGCCGCTGGTGCCGGGCTACCTCGGCTTCGTCACCGGCATGGCGGGCGCTGACCTCGCCGACGAGGAGCACGGGCGCGGCCGAGTGGTCGCCGGCGCGGCGCTGTTCGTCCTGGGGTTCAGCGCCGTCTTCGTCAGCGAGGGCGCGCTGTTCGGCTCCCTCGCCGGCTCGCTGCAGGCGCACGAGGTGGTCGTCGACCGCGTCCTCGGGTCGGTCACCGTGCTGCTCGGACTGGCGTTCCTCGGGCTGATCCCCGGGATGCAGCGCGAGGTGAAGATCCACGCTCTGCCGAAGGCGGGCCTTGCCGGCGCGCCGCTTCTCGGGGTGCTGTTCGGTGTCGGCTGGACCCCCTGCATCGGGCCGACCCTCGGCGCCGTGCTCACCCTCGCCTACGACCAGGGGACCGCGGCTCGTGGGGCCCTGCTCACCGTCGGCTACTGCATCGGGCTCGGGGTGCCGTTTCTGCTCACCGCGCTGGCCTTCCGCCGCGCGCTGGGGGCCTTCGCGGTCGTGAAGCGCCACTACGGCGCCGTCCTGCGCGTCGGTGGCGGGATGCTGGTGCTCATCGGGCTGCTGCTCGTGTCCGGGATCTGGGCGGACCTCATGGTCCAGCTCCGGATCTACGTCGCCGGCTTCTCCCCGTCGGTCTAGGCAGTCGGTGTGACGTGACCGAGCAGCTCGACGAGGCGACCCGCCTCACCACCCAGCCCCAACCCGTGGTGCTGCCCCGACGTGGCGACCCGTTCGGCCCGTTCCGGCTGGCGTGGCGGCAGCTGACGAGCATGCGCACGGCGCTGCTGCTGCTGTTCCTGCTGGCCCTGGCCAGCATCCCCGGCGGCTTCCTGCCGCAGCGGCCGGTCAGCCCGCTGCGGGTCGAGCAGTACCTCGGGGACCACCCGACGCTCGGGCCGCTCCTGGACCGGTTGTCGCTGTTCGACGTCTTCAGCTCGGCGTGGTTCTCCTCGATCTACCTGCTGCTGTTCGTCTCGCTCGTCGGCTGCCTGATCCCGCGGACGCGGCTGCACCTGCGGGCCCTGCGCGCCCGGCCGCCGAAGGTCCCCAAGACCCTCGTCCGACTCCCCGTCAGCGACTCCTTCACCACGCACCGCTCGGCCGACGACGAGCTCGACCGGGCGCGCGCGGCGCTGACGGGATGGCGGGTCGAGCGCCGCGGCACCGAGCTGTCTGCCGAGCGCGGTTACCTGCGGGAGACCGGGAACCTGGTCTTCCACCTGAGCCTGGTGCTGCTGCTCGTCGGCATCGCCATCGGGGCCTTCCGCGGCTTCAAGGGGACCGTCCTGGTCGTCGAGGGACAGGGCTTCTCCAACACCGTGGCGCTCTACGACGACGTTCAGCCCGGCCGGCGGTTCGACCCTGCCTCGCTGGTGCCGTTCAGCCTGACGCTGAACGCCTTCAACGCGACGTACGCCCCGGACGGCAAGGCGCTGACCTTCAACGCGCTGGTCGACTGGTCGGCGCCCGGGGGCACGGACGCGACGTACGACCTGCGGGTCAACCACCCGCTCGACGTCGGCGGGGCGAAGACCTACCTCATCGGGCACGGTTACGCCCCGCACGTCATCTACCGCGACACCGACGGCACCGTCCTCGACGACGTGGCCCTGCCCTGCCTGCCGCAGGACCCGTCGTTCCTGTCGACCTGTGTCCTCAAGGAGGCCTCCACCAAGGGCAGCCAGGTGGGCTTTCGCGGGGTCTTCACCCCGACGACGGTGACCGACGAGGCCGGTCGCGTGGGTTCCACCTTCCCCGGCCTCCGCAACCCCGTCCTGACCCTCACCGCCTTCCAGGGCAGCCTCGGGCTGGACTCGGGCATCCCGCAGTCGGTGTACCGGCTCGACACGAACGCGATGACCCCGCTGGCCGACGGCCAGGCCCACGCGCTGCTGCCGGGCCAGACGTGGAACCTGCCCAACGGCGGATCCCTGACCTACGTCGACACCCGCGAGTGGGCGACGTTCCAGGTGACGCAGGACCCGGGCAAGGGCCTGGCGCTGATCGCCTCCATCGGGATGGTCGCCGGCCTGATGCTGTCGCTGTTCGTCCGACGTCGGCGCCTGTGGGTCCGGGTTCGCGAGGTGCCAGGTGAGCCGACTACCGTTCAGGTCGGCGGGCTCGCCCGCACCGACCCCGACCGCTTCGCCGCGGAGTTCGCGGATGTCGTGACCCGGATGAGGGAGTGAGCGTGGCCGACGAGACCCTGGCCCAGCTGAGCGACGGGCTGCTGTTCGGCGTCGTCGTCGTGTACGCCTTGGCGATGCTCGGGTTCGCCGGTGAGCAGGCCTCGCGGCGCGCTCGTCGTGCGGTGACGTCCGTACGCGTGCCGGAGCAGGTGCTCGTCGGCGCAGGGGGACCCCCGGTCACCGGGCCGGCGGCGCCCGTCACCACCGAGAAGCCCTCGCGGGCCGGCCAGTTCGCCTTCGGGCTGACGGCGTGCGCCTGGGTGGTGCATGTGCTGTCGTTGACGCTCCGAGGGTTCGCGGCCCACCGCGTGCCCTGGGGCAACATGTACGAGTTCTCCAGTGCCGTCGCGTTGGTCGCCGTCACCGCCTTCCTGTTCCTGGTCATCCGGGGCCGGGTGGAGCGCTCGCTCGGCGCCTTCGTGATGCTCCCCGTGGTGCTCTACCTGGGGCTCGCGGCCTCGCTGCTCTACACGGCCGCCGGCCCGCTCGTGCCCGCGCTCAACTCCTACTGGATCAAGATCCACGTCGCGGCCGCGATCATGGCGAGCGGGTCGTTCCTGCTCTCGGGTGTCGTGGCGTTGCTGTTCCTGCTGCGCAACAGGTACGACGAGCAGGTCACCACCCGGAAGACCCCGCGCTTCCCGGTGTCGCTCGGCGCCCAGCTGCCCTCGGCGCCAGTGCTCGACCGGGTGTCCTACAGCGTCATCGCCTTCGCGTTCCCGGTGTGGACCTTCGCGATCATCGCCGGGGCGATCTGGGCCGAGTCGGCCTGGGGCCGGTACTGGGGCTGGGACCCCAAGGAGACCTGGTCGTTCATCACCTGGGTGCTGTACGCCGGCTACCTGCACGCTCGCGCGACCGCGGGGTGGAAGGGCCGCAAGGCTGCCTGGATCGCCGTCGCTGCTGCGGGCGCGCTCATCGTCGACTACTACGTCGTGAACATCTTCGTCGTCGGGCTGCACTCCTACGCCTGACGCTCAGGGGGTCGGCGGGGGTTCCTGGCCCTTGCGCCGCTGCTCCTCGGCGCGCCGGCGCACCTGCTCGAGGAACTCCGCGTCGTCGTCCGGGTTGCTGGCCCTCGCGCGACCCGGCCGGTCGTACTCCGGCGGCACCCCGGACGAACCCGGCGGGGGCGGGGGAGGTGTCTTCGGCCTTCCGAACACCAGCCACCCGATCGGGCCGAGGATCGGCGGGATCACGCAGAACACGAACCACACCAGCTTCGGCAGGGTCCGGACCCGCGAGGCCGGGGTCCGGGCCACGTCGAGCAGGCAGTAGACGATGAGAAGGAGCTCGAGGACCGCGCCGAGTCGCACCAACAAGAACACGGTGTGACCGTACTGCCCCCGCGGGCGCCTAGCGCGCCAGGCGCCGGGCGGCGAGGTCGATGGCGACGGACGGTGAGGAGGAGGGCTGCTCCGGGACGGTGACCGGCTCACCGCGCAGGAGCGCCCGGACCTCGGACTCCCGGAACCGGCGATGACCGCCCGGGGTACGGATGCTGCTCATGCGGCCGGCGGCGGCCCAGCGGGTCACGGTCTTGGGGTCGACCCGGAACAACGAGGCCACCTCGCCGGGCGTGAGCAGCCGGTCCCGCTGCGGTCCGCGTGTGACGATCTCGTCGGTCATGGTGTTCTACCCCCTGGGTCACTGTGGCGTTCGCACCACTGCCCGGTCAACGACCGAACGCGGTGTTGGTGACGGCGTGTCCGGATCTGGGCGCTCCGGAACCGCACGGCGAGCGCCGGTGATCTGTCCGGACCAGCCAGAGATGGCCACAACGGGCCATACCGGGACCGGACAGATCCGGACAAGGTGACGAGACGTCCGACAGCGACCCCCCGCGCGTCGTGCCGACCCGTCCACTCACCGCTCTTGGGAGTCCTCGTGAAGCCACGTTCCGTCCTCAGCTCGACCGCGGCACTGACCGCGCTGGTGCTGTGCGGCACCGCCGGTACGGCCAGCGCTGCCGCCTCGACCACGCCCGCGGCCGGCAGCGCCGCGTCCTCGGTCTCCTTGCTGTCGGTCCAGGCGGCGGGCCACAGCCTCAGCATCGCCGGGCTGCAGCTGGTCAGCGACACCCTCAGCGGCAAGCCCCTCGCAAAGGTCGTCGTCACGCCGGCGACCGTCGACGGCACGGCGTACGGCGTGCAGACGATCACCCCCGACTCCTCCCCGGTGACCGTGCCGGGGATGGCGACGCCGTCCTCGCTGGCCTCCCTCCTCTCGCTGAGCAGCCCCGACATCGTGGCGGCGGCCACGAACGCCCCGTCGGCCACCGCCGGCGCGACGTCGCTCGGCGCGCTCAAGGTCCTCGGTCTGCCGGTCGCGCTCGACGGCTCGCTGGACGTCGGCTCGGCGGTCGACGCGGTGACCGGCGCGGTCGCCACGAAGTCCGTCTCCGTGCAGGACCTGGCGCTGCCGAGCATCGCCGACCTGCTCGCCGCGCTGGGCCTGGACCTCAGCGCCCTGCCGGTCGGCACGCTGTCCGACCTCGTCAACCAGCTCGACCTGGCCAACGCCGCGGTCGACGCTGCGCAGGCCGCGCTCACCGCTGCAGCGGCCGACGCCGACGCCCAGGTGAAGGCCTTGGCCGCCGGCAACGCGACGCTCACCGCCGCGACCACCCAGCTGACCGGTCTGCTCGCCTCGGTGGACAAGACCGCCTTCCCGGCTGCCAGCACCCTCACCGGCTTCCTCGGCCTTGGCAGCGCGCAGCAGACAACGGTCAACGACTCGACCGCCGGCCTCGCCGCGGCGCTGTCCAACTACAACGTGGCCTCCACGGCCGTCGCGACCCTGAACGACCTGGTTGATGCTGCGCAGGCGCTCGTCGCCACCCTCACCGCGGCGCTGCAGACCGCCCTTAGTGCCGTCCTCGACGGCACGCCGCTGGTCAGCCTCGCCAGCCTCACGGTCGAGACCAAGGCCCTGGTCACCTCGGCCGCCAAGGGCGGCCAGACCGCCAGCATCACCGGCGGCGAGATCAGCGGCCTGAAGGTCCTGGGGACCGACGTCCTCGAGACCGCCCTGGGCAGCACCAGCGTCGACGTCCTCGACCTCGTCGGGAGCGCCTCGACCACGGTCAGCAGCACCATCGCCGGCCTGACCGGCACGCTGTCCAGTGTCCTGTCGAACGTGCCCGGCCTGACCGGCCTCACGGTCCCGGCGCCGAAGGTCGAGCTGCTCGCCAAGAGCACCAGCACCAGCATCGAGGGTGGCTTCGGCAAGGCCCTGGCCTCCTTCACCGGTCTGCGCATCTCGGTGCCGGCGATCGCCGTCCCGAGCCTCGCGGCCCTGCCGGGTGCCGGCTCCCTGCCCGGCCTGACCGCGGTCACGGGTGGCGTCCTCAGCGCCCCGATCCAGCTCGACCTGGCCAGCCTGGCCGAGCAGTCCGCCTTCCGCCCGAGCGTCACCACCGTGGGTGACCCGACGAGCACTCCGACGGCCCTGCCCCGCACGGGTCTGCCGGTCGGCGTCGCGGTCTTCGCCCTGCTGGCCCTCGGCGGCGCGGCGGTCCTGCGCCGTCGCTCCGCGGCCGAGTAGCAGCCTGCACGCCCGGACGGGCGCCGGACCTCATCTCGAGGACCGGCGCCCGTCGCCGTATCCTGATCCGGTGACCAGGCCTGCGCTGATGTACTCCCTCGGCCGCTTCGGGCTGTTCTTGTCCTGCAGCCTGCTGCTGTGGTCGGCGGCCGGCGCGGCAGGCTACCCGTTCAACGGCTTGCCGTTGCTGCTCGCGGCGCTGCTGCTCTCCTCCCTCCTGTCCCTGGTGCTGCTGAAGAACCAGCGCCTGGCGCTCGCGGAGTCGCTCGCTGCCAAGCGCGAGGCGAAGGTCGCCGAGCTGACCGCCCGACGTACCCGCCTCGACGAGAACCGCTAGCGCGTGCAGGCCGTCGTCCCCGTCGCGGGGGCGTTCGCGGTCGCCAGCGCGGACGGGACGCGGACGACCGCACACCTGCCCGAGTCCCGGCTGGTCGTGTGGTCAGCAGCGTCTGCCGGCCTGCTTCCGCACCGGCCGCGACAGACCTGGGACCTCGCGGTCGTCCACGGCCTGCTGCACGGAGGTCGTCGCGAGGACCCCGCCGCCGTGTGGGCCGGGGCCCACAGCCTGCCCGAGCCGCTGCGCGGCGCCGACGACCTGACCCTGCTCGACACCGGACTGGGCGTGGTGGAGCCCTACGCCGGCGCGGTGCGCGCCGACGGGACGCTGCACCCGGACGCGGAGCGGCAGGGCAGCCCGCAGGAGTGGGCGGTGCTGGCCCTGCAGGTCCAGGCGGCGCAGGAGCAGGCCCTGCGAGCCCTGCCGGACCCGCGACCGGATCCGTCGGGCCCGCCGCTGCGCTTGGTCACCGCCTGGGCAGAGTCTGCGGCGGCTGTCCTGTGCACCGAGCTCGCGGCGGACGGCCTGCCGATCGACGTCGCCGAGGCCCGCCGGATCATCGGGGCCTCCGTCGGACCGGACTCCGATCGGGCCTTCCGCGACCGACCTGTCCTCGCGTTGCTGGGCGACGACCACGTCGACCTGCGCAGCCCTTTCGCCGTACGGGACCTGCTGCTGCGCAGGGGGATCGACGTGCCGGACACGCGCTCGTGGCGGCTCGACGCCTATCGCGCCAACCCCCTCGTGGCTGCGCTGCTCGCCTGGCGCAAGGCTGAGCGGCTCGCGACGACCTACGGCTACGGGTGGCTCGAGGAGCACGTGCGGGACGGACGCCTGCGCGGGGAGTGGACCTCGTGCGACGGGGGCGCGGGGCGCATGACCGCCTCGGCCGGGCTGCACTCCCTGCCGGCCGAGCTGCGGCCGGCGGTGGCCGCCGAGCCCGGGCACGTCCTGCTGCGCGCGGACCTCGGCCAGGTGGAGCCTCGGGTGCTCGCGGCGGTCTCGGGCGACCGGGGCTTCGCGCGGGCGGCCGCAGCCGACGACCTCTACACCCCGGTCGCGACCAGCCTCGGGGTGGACCGGCCCACCGCGAAGGTGGCGGTGCTGGCGGCGATGTACGGCCAGACCAGCGGGGCGGCGGGGCAGGCGCTGGGACAGATGGAGAAGGCCTACCCGGTCGCCTTGGCGTTCCTGCGCGCTGCCGAGGAGTCAGGCCGGGTCGGGCAGGACGTGCGGACGCACGGCGGCCGGTTGATCCGCACCGGCCATGGCGGGGTCGGGCGCTTCGCCCGCAACGCCGTCGTCCAGGGCGCGGCCGCCGAGCTGTTCAAGGCGTGGGCCGCGGCCGTGCGGGGCGCGCTGCTGGTGTCCGGCGCAGGTCAGGTGGTGCTCTGCCTGCACGACGAGCTCGTGCTGCACGTCGTCGAGGACCGGGCCGGTGAGGTCGCCGACCTGCTGCGCGACGTCCTGCAGCAGGTCAGCGACCACTGGGCCTCGGGGTCCGGCGTGCGCTTCGTGGCCGACGTGTCCGCCGTACGGCGGTGGTCGGACGCGAAGAGCTGAGCTACTTGGTGCCCGTGATGGTGAAGGTGACCTTGCCCTGCGTCGGCAGGCCAGGGCAGGCGTCGGTGGCGACCATGTAGAAGCTGAGCAGGGTGCCCTTCTTGACCGGGATGTCGCCGCTCGAGCAGGTCAGCTCGTTGCTCTGGTAGTCGCCGTCGAACGCGTACTGCAAGGGCGTCTTCTGGCCGGTGGCGTCGGTGACCGTGAAGGTCACCTTGGTCTCCTTGGCCGTCGTCGGCAGCTCGAAGCACGCGTTCGGGTTGGCGCCGCAGACACCACCCCCGCCGGCCGGTGTCGCGTAGGCGCCGAAGACGCCCTGGTAGGACCACGTGACGGTGCGCTTGGTCGGCACCGGCTTCTTGGCGGCATCGGCGACGACGGGGCTCGCGGCGAGGGCCGCGGTGGCGAGCAGGGCGAGGGTGCGCTTCACAGGAGTCTCCTTGGCGTCTGGGTCTGCTCACAGGCTTCGACGTCGTCGCGGCCGTTCCTGCCGCCGCTGGGGCACGGACGGGCATAGGTTCGGGGCATGGAGGACTGGGTGGTGTGGCTGGTCGTCGCCGGGGGGCTGCTCGTCGCCGAGCTGTTCACGCTGACGTTCGTGCTGGGGTTGTTGTCGGCAGCCGCGCTGGTCACGGCTGGCGTCGCCGCG
Organism: uncultured Actinomycetota bacterium; assembly: GCA_963760125.1. Taxonomy (GTDB): domain Bacteria; phylum Actinomycetota; class Actinomycetes; order Mycobacteriales; family SCTD01; genus RYN-111. The sequence goes on from CAVXBV010000017.1 coordinate 101,340, forward strand.
CTCGGTGCACCCCTTGCTGTCGAGGTGGGGACGTTCGCGGTGACGAGCGGCGCGCTCTACGTGCTGGTCAAGCCCTTCGAACGACTGCACCAGAAGACACCGTCGATCCTCACCGGCACGGCGGCACTCACCGGGCAGCACGCCGTCGTGGTCGAGGCGGTCAGCGCCCACGGGGGACGGGTCACCCTGGGCGGCGAGTCCTGGCCGGCGCGGGCCCTTCCCGGTTCACCACCGCTGGTCCCCGGCGCGTCCGTGGTCGTCAGCGCTGTCGACGGGGCCACCGTCGTCGTCTACTCCGAGGAGCTCTAGATGGATCCCCTGATCGTCGCGCTGGTCCTGGTCGTGGTCGTGCTGGCCGTCATCTCGCGAGGCGTGCGCGTCGTGCCCCAGGCGACCGCGCGGGTCGTCGAGCGGTTCGGCCGCTACCAGCGGGTGCTGCAGCCCGGTCTGAACCTCATCGTGCCGTTCGTCGACACGCTGCGCCCCTCGCTGGACCTGCGCGAGCAGGTCGTCTCGTTCCCGCCGCAGCAGGTCATCACCAAGGACAACCTGGTCGTCGGGATCGACATCGTCATCTACTTCCAGGTCACCGACCCCAAGGCGGCGACGTACGAGATCGCCAACTACCTGCAGGCCATCGAGCAGCTGTCGGTGACGACGCTGCGCAACGCCGTGGGAAACCTGCAGCTCGAGGAGTCGCTGACCAGCCGCGAGACCGTGAACAGCCAGCTCGGTGCGGTGCTCGACGCGACGACCGGCAAGTGGGGCATCAAGGTCGCCCGCGTGGAGATCAAGGGCATCGAGCCGCCGGCGAGCATCAAGGACTCGATGGAGAAGGCCATGCGCGCCGACCGTGACAAGCGCGCCACGATCCTCATCGCTGAGGGCGAGAAGGCAGGGGCGATCCTGCAGGCCGAGGGTCGGGCGCAGGCGGCGGTCACGGCAGCGCGAGGTGACGCCGAGGCCGCGACCCTGCGGGCTCAGGGGGAGGCGTCGGCGATCCAGACGGTGTACGACGCCCTGCACGCCGCGAACCTCGACGACCGCCTGCTCGCCTACAAGTACCTCGACAAGCTGCCCGAGATCGCCAACGGCCAGGCCAACAAGGTGTGGTTCGTCCCCTCCGACCTGACTCAGGTCGCTACCTCGCTCGCCAAGGTGGTCCGCGGCAAGGAGTGACCGCGTGACCGGAGGGCTCGGCTACGAGGCGGCGAGCGCTTCGCGGTAGGCGGCGCGGTCCCGGAAGGACTGGCGCATCTCGTCGGTGAGCTCGGCGGCGAACTCCTCGCGGTACGTCGCATCCGTCACCACGGCGATGGCGTAGTAGAAGCCGGAGAACCCAGCGATCGCCACCGCCACCCGCACCAGCTCGGCGGTCACCGCGAAGCCACCACCGCCGGCCAGCACGTGGACCGGCGTGCCGGTCCACGTCTGCGTGAGCTCGGTGGAGATCGTCAGCAGGCCGAGTGCCACGAAGAACCCGCCCACAGCGGCCGCGACCACGAGCACCTGCAGGCCCTGCGCCACGAGCATCACCAGCGCCACGTTGATGGTCTCGCGACGGTCCAACGGCGGGGCGTCGCCGAGGACGTCCGCCTCGAGCGCCTCGACCTCGCGCGGCAAGCGCACCAGCAGGAAGCCGGTGGCCAGCGCCGTGAGCAGGACGACGAGTCCGGCCACGCGCAGGTTGTCGAGCTCGCCGAAGACCTGCCACATCTCGGTGTTGATGAACAGCACGACGCTGAACAGCAGCAGCAGCGGGATCGCTCGCGCGAGCAGGCTCAGCGCGGAGGCGAGCTGCCCGAGCAGCCGCCGGCCGGCCCACGCGACGATCGACAGCACGCCGTAGCCGATGACGCCGTACAGGACGAGCAGCAGGGCGAGGTTGGCGCCCGCGGTGACGAGCGCGCTGACCGGCTGGTCGTTGAGCAGCAGGGGCAGCAGCGCCGGGACGACGACGAAGCCGACGAGCTCCGGGATGCCCACGTCTTCGGGGCGCGAGCGCGCAGGGCGGCCGCGGGCAACGTTGAGGAGCATGAGGGCACCGAGCAGGACAGCGAGCGCGGCCAGCACGAGCAGCCCGTTGGTCAGGGCCGACACCTGCAGGTCCACGGCGCCCAGCACCTCGGCGAACAAGACGAGGCCGAGCAGCGGGATCGCCCGGGTCCAGACGTCCTCGCGCGCGGTGCGGGCGGCGATGAACGACGGCAGCCCGGCAGCGCGAAAGGCTCGCTCGAGCTCGGCCGTCGAGGTCACGTCAGGGCGAGACCGGAGGCGAGCAGGACGCCGTACCCCAGCTGCAGCTTGGCCGTTGCCTGCAGCACGGCGACCAGGTCGCGGCCGACCGCGCCGGACCGGATCCGCCTGAGCGGACCGATCGCCAGGGGCGCGGCGAGCAGCGCCAGCAGGGACCCCGGGTGCGCGAACGCGACGGCGATCGCGATGAGGAAGGGTGCGACCACCAGGCCCTCGTAGAGGACCCGACTGCGGGCGTCACCGAGCCGGACGGCCAGGGTGCGCTTGCCCGAGCCCGTGTCGGTCGGGATGTCGCGGACGTTGTTGGTGACGAGGATCGCGCAGGCGAGCGCGCCGCTGGCGACACCACCGGCGAGCGCCAGCCAGGTGAGGCGCTCGAGCTGGACGTAGGTCGTGCCCATGACGGCGACGAGCCCGAAGAACACGAACACGGAGGCCTCCCCGAAGCCGCGGTAGCCGTAGGGGTTCTTCCCTCCGGTGTAGCCCCAGGCGGCGGCAAGGGCTGCCGCGCCGATGAGCAGGAGCCACAGGGAGGTCAGCAGCGCGAGCGCCAGGCCGGCGACGGCGGCGATGGCCAACGCGAGCAGGGCGGCGCGCAGGACCTGCCTGGCCGGGGCGATCCCCTGGCCCACCAGGCGCAGCGGACCGACGCGCACCTCGTCGGTACCGCGGATGCCGTCGCTGTAGTCGTTGGCGTAGTTGACGCCGACCTGCAGCGCCAGGGCGACGAGCAGGGCCAGCAGAGCACGAAGAGGTCGCGCGGATCCGTCAGCCACCGCGGCTCCGGTGCCCACGAGCACGGGGGTCACGGCGGCGGGGAGGGTGCGCGGACGGGCGCCTTCGAACCACTGGGCTGCTGTTGTCATGGTGTCCACGAGCGTAGGGCGCGCCGGTCCACCTTGCCGCCGGGCAGCAGCGGCAGGACGTCGAGGACGACGACCTGCTTGGGGGCCGCGACGCGAGACACCTTGGCAGCAACCAGATCTCGCGCCTCCTCCAGGGAGAGCGCCGCATCGAGGGTGAGGAACGCCACCACGCGCTCCCCCCACTCCTCGTCGGGCAGCCCCACGACGGCGACCTCCCGGACCGCGGGGTGCGCGGCGAGAGCCTGCTCGACGGCGAGCGGCGCGACCTTCTCGCCGCCGGTGACGATCACGTCATCGGCACGGCCGAGCACCTGCAGCCGACCGTCGGTCACGATCCCCAGGTCGGAGGTGGTGAAGCGCCCCTCGAACCGCGACCCGTCGCGGTAGCCGCGGGCCACCACGGCGCCGCGCAGCACCACCCGGTCGGTGACGTCGACCGTCACCCCGGGCAGCGGCGTCCCGTCGTACACGCACCCGCCGCTCGTCTCCGTCATGCCGTACGTCGTGACGACCCTGATGCCGCGAGCCCGCGCGTCCGCCAGCAACGACGGAGCAGCGGCCGCGCCGCCGAGCAGGACGGCGTCGAAGGCCAGCAGACGCCGGTCGTCGAGCAACCGGACCAGCTGGGTCGGGACCAACGAGGTGAAGCGGCAGCCCTCGGGCTCGGCCGAGGGCGCCGGCCCGGCGGCGAGGGAGCGGAGCGCGACCTGCAGACCGGCGATGTGGGTCAGGGGCAAGGTGATCCACCAGCGCCCCTCACCGATCACCTCGGCGGTGGCGTTGCGCGAGGCCGCCAGGCAGCCGGCCGTGAGCTCCACGTATTTCGGCTCGCCCGTGGAGCCCGAGGTCGGGACGACGAGGCAGACCTCGTCGTCCACGTCGCCGGTGACGCGCGGGTCGGTCGTGACCGCGGGGCCGGTGCCGTCGAGCGCGGCGCGCAGGGCGTCGTACAGGTCCCGGCCGGGCTCGGGAGCGAGCACACGGAGGGGACGCACCGCGTCATCCTGTCAGGAGGTGACGAACGAGAGGGACACGCCGATGGAGTTCATCGACACGGACTTGCGCGGAGCGCGCTTCGTGCGGGCAGATCTGACGGGCGTCGTGATGCGGGGCGTGGACCTCGCCGGAGCAGACCTCGATGCGCCGTGGATCGCCGAGGACGACCGCGGTCTGCAGGTGAACGGCGTCGACGTGGCGCCGCTCGTCGAGGCCGAGCTCGACCGGCGCTTCCCCGGTCGTGGCCTGCGGCGGGCCACCGACCTCGCTGGGCTCCGGGCAGCCTGGTCGGCCGTCGAGGCGGCCTGGGACGGGGCCCTGGCTCGCGCAGCGGCGATGCCGTCCGGGTCGGTGGAGGTGTCCGTGGCGGGGGAGTGGACGTTCGCACAGACGCTGCGTCACCTGGTCATGGCGACCGACGTCTGGCTGCGCGGGGCGGTGCTGGGTGCCGAGCAGCCCTTCCACCCGCTCGGGCAGCCGTTCACCGAGTTCGCCTCCGACGGCTACGACCTGTCGGTCTTCAGCACCGAGCAGCCGACCTACGACGAGGTGCTGGCCGCACGGTCGGACCGGGTCGGTCAGGTCCGTGCCTTCCTGGGAGGAGGAGTGGACCTGGCGGGCACGGCGCAGCACCCCTGGGCGGCCGACCGCACGGTGTCGGTCCTGCGCTGCCTGCACGTGATCCTCAAGGAGGAGTGGGACCACCTGAGGTTCGCGCTGCGCGATCTCGACGTGATCGCGGCTCAGTAGTAGTACGGGAACGGCGACCAGTCGGGCTCGCGCTTGTCCAGGAAGGAGTCGCGGCCCTCCACCGCCTCGTCGGTCATGTACGCGAGTCGGGTCGCCTCGCCGGCGAACACCTGCTGTCCCATGAGCCCGTCGTCGACGAGGTTGAAGGCGAACTTCAGCATCCGCTGGGCCTGCGGGCTCTTGCCGAGGATCGTGACGCCCCACGCGATGGCCGTGCGCTCGAGGTCGGCATGGTCGACAACCTTGTTCACCGCGCCCATGCGGTGCATGTCCTCGGCGCTGTGCACCTCGCCCAGGAAGAAGATCTGCCGGGCGAACTTCTGGCCCACCTGCTTGGCGAGGTAGGCGCTGCCGTACCCGCCGTCGAACGATCCGACGTCGGCGTCGGTCTGCTTGAACTTCGCGTGCTCGCGGCTGGCGAGCGTGAGGTCGCAGACGACGTGCAGCGAGTGACCGCCGCCGGCCGCCCAGCCGTTCACGACCGCGATGACGACCTTGGGCATCGTGCGGATGAGGCGCTGGACCTCCAGGATGTGCAGCCGACCGGCGTCCGCCGGGTTCACGACGTTGTCGTCCCCGGCGTACTGGTAGCCGGACCGCCCCCGGATCCGCTGGTCGCCGCCGGAGCAGAAGGCCCACCCGCCGTCCTTGGGCGCCGGTCCGTTGCCCGTCAGGAGCACGCAACCGACGTCGGGGCTCATGCGCGCGTGGTCCAGCGCGCGGTAGAGCTCATCGACCGTCCCGGGCCGGAAGGCGTTGCGGACCTCGGGCCGGTCGAACGCGATCCGGACGATGCCGTGGGTGACGTGCCGGTGGTAGGTGATGTCGGTCAGGTCAAAGCCCGGGACCGCCTTCCACTCGCTCGCGTCGAAGGTCTCTGAAACGGTGGTCACGTGGACACCCTAGGAGCGCAGGTCGTGTCGATCCCGATGCGCGTCCCCTTCCGCGGGGTCACGCACCGCGAAGCCCTGCTGCTCGAGGGCCCCGCCGGGTGGGGAGAGTTCAGCCCCTTCCTGGAGTACGGCGACGAGGAGGCCAGTCGCTGGCTGGCCGCCGCGGTCGAGGCCGCGACGCAGGGGTGGCCCGCCCCGGTGCGTTCCTCGGTCCCCGTGAACGCGACCGTCCCGGCAGTGGCGGACGTCGCGGGGGTGCTCGCGCGGTTCCCCGGCTGCACGACGGCCAAGGTGAAGGTGGCGCAGGCCGGGCAGTCGCTGGACGACGACGTCGCGCGGGTCGCGTCGGTGCGGGCGCTGCTGGGCCCGGAAGGCCGGATCCGGGTGGACGCCAACGGCGCCTGGTCGGTGGCCGAGGCGGTCACGGCGCTGCGGGAGCTGGGGGGCTTCGGCCTGGAGTACTGCGAGCAGCCGTGCGCCTCGGTCGAGGAGCTCGCGTCGGTGCGGACGCGGGTGGACGTGCCGATCGCTGCGGACGAGTCGGTCCGCAAGGCGACGGACCCGCTGCGGGTGGCACGGGCCGGAGCAGCGGACGTCCTCGTGCTCAAGGTCGCGCCGCTCGGCGGCGTCGCGTCGGCGCTGCGGATCGCGCAGGAGTGCGGCTTGCCGGTGGTGGTGAGCAGCGCGCTCGACACGTCCGTCGGCATCCGGGCGGGCGTCGCGCTGGCCGCCGCGCTACCCGTGCTGCCCTTCGCCTGCGGGCTCGCCACGACCTCCCTGCTCAGCGGTGACGTGGTCGACGCCTCGCTCGACGGGCACGGCGGCACCCTCCCGGTCGGTGACCTGCAGGTGTCCCGCGACCTGCTGGAGCAGTGGGCCGCCCCCGCCGATCGACGGGACTGGTGGCTGGCGCGCTACGCCCGCTGCCTGGCCCTGCTTGGATCAGCGACGTGAACCCGTCGACCGCGCTGGCCCGCACGCTGGTCGACGAGCTGGTCCGCGGCGGGGTCACGGACGCGGTGCTCGCCCCCGGGTCGCGGTCCGCGCCGCTGGCCTTCGCCTTGCACGCTGCCGACGCCGCCGGACAGCTGCGGCTGCACGTGCGCATCGACGAGCGCTCGGCCGGCTTCCTGGCCCTCGGACTGGCCAAGGCCTCCGGCCGCCCGGTCCCGGTGGTCACGACGTCCGGTACGGCCGCGGTCAACCTGCACCCCGCGGTCGTCGAGGCGTCGCACGCCCACGTGCCCCTGCTGCTCCTCACGGCCGACCGGCCACCGGAGCTCCGCGGCTCCGGCGCCAACCAGACGATCGACCAGCTCAAGCTGTACGGCGAGGCGGTGCGCCTGTTCGTCGAGGTCGGCGCCCCCGAGGTCGGTCAGGGGTCGTACTGGCGCTCGCTGGCCTGCCGGGCGCTGTCGACGGCGCTCGGGGACCTGGGCGCCGCGCCCGGGCCGGTGCACCTCAACCTCGCCTTCCGGGACCCGCTCGTCCCCTCGAACGGCGACCTGGAGCCTGGTCGCCCGGACGGGGCGTCGTGGACCCACCGGGTGGCTCGCGTCGACGTGCGCGACGACCCCAGCGAGAACCTGCCGGAGCGGACCGTCGTCGTCCTGGGCGACGGCGGTCACGCCGCCGAGGCGCTGGCGCTCGCCAGCCGTTGCCGGTTTCCGGTGGTCGCGGAGCCGTCGAGCGGAGCAGCCGGACCGATGGTCATCGGCGCCGCTGAGATGCTGCTCGGCGTGCCCGGGTGGCTGGAGGCGCACCTGCCCGAGCGGGTCCTGGTCGTCGGCCGGCCGACCCTGTCGCGGGCGGTCGGGCGCCTGCTCGCGAGCGCGCCCTGCGACGTGGTCGCGGAGCACGGCAGCTGGTCGGACGCCGGTCACGTGGCGTCGCGGGTGCTTCCCGCGGTACCCCGGGTGGAGGCGCCGGTCGGGGACGGGCGGCACCCCGGACAGGGGGAGTGGGCGCAGGGCTGGGTCGAGGCGGGGCAGGCGGCCCGCGACGTGGTGGAGGCCGTCCTCGGGGAGGACCTGTCCGAACCGGCAGTCGCGGCCGAGGTGCTCGCCGGGGCGCAGGGGCTCGTCGTCGTCGGGTCGAGCAAGCCGGTGCGCGACCTGCTCCTGGCCGGTGGCCGTGAGGGCGTGCGGGTGCTCGCCAACCGCGGCGCGGCCGGGATCGACGGGCTCGTCTCGACGGCCGTGGGCGCCGCCCTGGCGGACGGCGGTCCGACGCTCGCGCTGCTCGGCGACCTGACGTTCCTGCACGACAGCAACGGGCTGGTGATCGGGCCGGACGAGCCGCGACCGGACCTCACGGTCGTGGTGGTGAACAACGACGGGGGTGCGATCTTCGGGCTGCTCGAGCAGGGCGCACCGGAGCATGCCGACGCGTTCGAGCGGGTGTTCGGCACGCCGCACGGAGTCGACCTCGCGTCGCTGTGCGCGGCCACCGGGACGCCGCACGCGCTAGTCACCACCCGGGCCGAGTTGCGTGAGGCTCTGGTGTTCGGAGGGATCCGCGTCGTCGAGGTCCGCACCGACCGGACCGCCGCGATCGACCTCGACCGCCGCCTGCGCGCTGCCGTGGCCGCCGCCGTCCGCTGACCGTCAGGATTGCAGGGCGTCGCGCATCGGCACGAGCTTGGCATTGCTCTCCGCGAGCTCGCGCTCCGGCTCGGAGCCGGCCACGATGCCGCACCCGGCGAACAGCCGGATCCGCGCCGGGTCGGCCGGGTCGACCTGGCCGCACCGCAGGGCGATCCCCCACTCGCCGTCGCCAGAGGCGTCCATCCAGCCGATCGGACCGGCGTACCGCCCCCGGTCCAGCCCCTCGATCTCGCGGATGACCTCGCCGGCCCGCTGTGTCGGGGTCCCGCACACGGCTGCCGACGGGTGCAGCGACGCGACGAGACGCAGCGACGTGGAGCCGTCCACCACGGTCCCTCGCACGTCGCTGGCCAGGTGCATCACGTTCGGCAGCTCGAGCACGAACGGGTCCTCGGGCACCTCGACCTCGGCGCAGTGGAGCGCCAGCGCCTCCACGACCGACCGGACGCCGTACCCGTGCTCCTCGATGTCCTTCACCGACCGCGCGAGCGACCGGCCTTGGCGCTCGTCGCGCGCCGCGTCGCCGGACCGGCGCAGCGTCCCGGCGAGCACGCGAGACGTCGCGACCCCGTCGCGCAGGCGCACCAGCATCTCGGGGGTCGCGCCCACCAGCCCGTCGACCGCGAAGACCCAGCAGCCCGGGTACGCCGCATCGAGCTGGCGCAGGGGCCAGCGCACGTCCAGGGGCACGGCGGAGCGCACCTCGACGTCGCGCGCGAGCACCACCTTGGCGACCTCGCCGGCCTCGATCCGGCGGACCGCCTCAGCGACCACGGAGACCCACTCGGTCGCCGACCGGCTGCCGTCCGCGAAGGCGACGGACTCGGGCGCGACCACCGGCAGCACCGGCGGCAGCACGGCAGCGATGGGGCCGACGGTGGTGATCCACCACTGCCCGTCCCGATGACCGACGACCACCTCGGGGACGACGAGCACCGACGGCGCGGAGGCCTCGAACGCGAACGACCCGAAGGCGACCAGCCCTGACCCCGGCACGCGGATGCCGTCGATCACCTGACAGCCGGCGACGACGCTGTCCCACCAGTCCTGCGCCTGCGCGAAGCGCGCCGGCCCCGACACCTCCACGCGGAACGCCTCGCCCCAGCCGACCAGTCCCTCGCCGGCGGACGTCCAGGCGAGCGCGCCGTCGGCGGGAAGCAGGTCGAGGAGCGCACCGGGGTCGGCCAGCGAGGTCGTGCGGACCTCGAGCAGGTCGACGTCCACGGCAGGCAGCAGCACCTGCCCATGGTAGGTCGCGCGCCCCCGCACGGCAGCCGGTGAGAATGAGTGGATGACCGCCACCGTCCACGCCGCCGACGTGGTCCTGACGATGGCCGACGGGGAGCTGGCCGAGCCGCTCCGGGACGGTGCCGTGCTCGTGGAGGGCGACCGGGTCGTGGCCGTCGGGCCGCGCGCGGACGTCGAGCGCCAGGCAGGGGGCGCCCGGATGCGCCGCTGGCCCGGGATCCTCACGCCCGGCCTGGTCAACGCGCACGCGCACCTGGAGTACGGCCCGCCCTTCGCGCACCTGGCTGCCGCCGGGCTGCCCTTCCCGGAGTGGATGCTGTCGTTGAGCCGCATCCGCGCCGACCTCACCGACACGGACTGGCAGGTCTCCGCCCGAGGCAGCGGTCACCTGCTGCTCAAGAGCGGCACCACGGCCGTCGCGGACGTCGTGACCCGCGGGCCCGCGATCGGCGTCGCGACGTCGCTGGGCCTGCAAGGCATCTCGTACGGCGAGCTCGCCGGTGTCGACGACACCGGCTGGCCGGCGGCCCTGGCGCGGCTCGACGGGCTGCTGGGCACGCCGGGTCGGTCCAAGGGCGTGAGCCCACACACGCTGTACACGCTGGGAACGCAGGTGTTCCGCGACCTCACGGCACTGGCGCGGTCCCGGGGGATGCGGCTTCACCCGCACCTGGCGGAGACCTCGGACGAGGCCGAATGGGTGCTCAGCGGGTCCGGCGCGTTCGGCCTGTTCGTCGAGCGGTTCGGCTTCGCCTTCGAGCTCGCGGGCGTCGGCGCCGGGGTGGGGCCGGTGCGCCACTGCGACGACCTCGGCGGGCTGGGGCCGGACGTGCACGTGGCGCACGGCGTCCACGCCGACGCCGACGACCGGGCGCTGCTGCGCGACGCGCGGGACGCTGGTGGCGCTGTGCACGCGGTCCAACGCGGTGCTCGGAGCCGGGGAGGCGCCCGTGGCGGACTACCTCGTCGAGGGGCCGGTGGCGCTGGGAACGGACTCGCTCGCCAGTAGCCCTGACCTGGACCTGCTGGCCGAGGCGCGAGCGGCCCGCGACCTGGCCCGGCGGCAGGGCCTGGAGCGCCCGGAGGAGCTGCTCGTGCGGGCCGCGACGACCGGTGGCGCACGCGCCATGGGCCTGGACCTCGGCAGGATCGTCCCCGGCGGCCGCGCCGACCTCGCGGTCTTCGACGTGCCGACGGCCGACCCGTACCGCGACCTGGTCGAGCACGGAGCCGGCCGTTGCGTCGCGACCGTCCTGGGCGGCCGGCTGGTCCACCGCCGATGAGCCGGAGGTCACCCGGGCTCGAGTCGCTTTCACGGCGCGGGCGGACTGATACTTGACCCGTGACCCGTGCCAGCCTCGACAAGGCCCCTGCCGACGTCGCCGCGATGTTCGACGAGGTCGCGCCGCGCTACGACCGCACGAACACCGTGCTGTCGCTCGGCCTGGACCGCACCTGGCGCACCGCGGTCACGCAGGCCCTGCACCTGCAGCCGGGCGAGCGCGTCCTCGACCTCGCTGCCGGTACGGCGACCAGCACCGTTGCCCTGGCGCGCACGGGGGCCCAGGCGATCGGCTGCGACTTCAGCCTCGGGATGCTGCGCGAGGGCCGCGGTCGTGGGGTCGACCTGGTGGCTGGTGACGCCCTGCGCCTGCCCTTCGCCGACGGCGTGTTCGACGCGGTCACCATCTCCTTCGGCCTGCGCAACGTCGCGGACACCGGCCTGGCGCTGCGCGAGCTGCTCCGCGTCACCCGACCGGGTGGACGGCTCGTGGTCTGCGAGTTCAGCCACCCCACCTGGAAGCCGTTCCGCACCGCCTACGTCGAGTACCTCATGAGGCGCTGCCCGCGGTCGCCACGAAGGTCAGCAGCGACCCGGCGGCGTACGTCTACCTCGCCGAGTCGATCCGGGCCTGGCCCGACCAGGCCGGTCTCGCGGTCGCAGCTGCAGGACGCCGGGTGGAGCCAGGTCGGCTGGCGCGACCTCACCGGCGGCATCGTCGCGCTGCACCGCGGCACCCACCTCGGCTGAGGGGACCGCCTGCTGCCCGAGGTGCTGCAGGCCCACGAGCGGCGTACACTCCTGTCTCGCTCGTGAAAGTTTTCACAAGCGAGAAGGAGCGATGGTGACCACGACCCAGGACGCCGACGTCATCGTCGTCGGCGCCGGCCCCGGCGGCAGCGCCACCGCCCACGCGCTGGCCCAGACCGGCCTCGACGTGCTGCTGCTCGAGAAGACCTCCTTCCCCCGCGAGAAGGTCTGCGGCGACGGGCTCACCCCGCGCGCGGTGAAGACGCTGATCGACATGGGCATCGACACCTCGCCGGCGAACGGCTTCGTCCAGAACCGCGGTCTGCGGATCCTCGGCGGCGGGGTGAAGCTCGAGCTGCCCTGGCCGGAGCTCGCGTCGCTACCCCAACTACGGGCTGGTCCGGCCGCGGCTGGACTTCGACGACCTGCTCGCCCAGCACGCCCAGAAGGCGGGCGCGCGGCTGCAGACCCTCACCAACGTCACCGGGCCGGTCGTGGAGAACGGACGCATCGTCGGCGTCACCGCCAAGGTGGGCCCGGACAAGGTGCTCGAGACCTACCGGGCGCCGATCACGATCGCGTGCGACGGCGTCAGCGCCCGCCTCGCCATCTCCCAGGGCATCAACAAGCGCGACGACCGCCCGATGGGCGTGGCCGTCCGCCGCTACTACGAGAGCCCACGCCACGACGACGACATGCTCGAGTCCTGGCTGGAGCTGCGCACGCCGACCGGTGACCTGCTCCCCGGCTACGGCTGGGTCTTCGGCGTCGGCGACGGCACCTCCAACGTCGGCCTGGGCATCCTCAACACCACCAAGGCCTGGCAGGACACCAACTACAAGGACCTGATGGCCCGCTGGACCGCCTCCATGCCGGCCGAGTGGCAGTACGACGAGGAGCACGCCCGCGGCCCGATCCGCGGGGCCGCGCTGCCGATGGGCTTCAACCGGCAGCCGCACTACCGCGACGGCATGCTCCTGGTCGGTGACGCCGCTGGCGCCGTCAACCCGTTCAACGGCGAGGGCATCGCCTACGCGCTCGAGTCCGGCCGGCTGGCCGCGGAGGTCGTCGCCCAGGCGCTCGCCCGCCCGGAGGGCCTGGCCCGCGAGCGGGCTCTGCGAGGCCTACCCCGCGGCCATGAAGGCGACGTACGGCGGCTACTACACGCTCGGCCGGGTGTTCGTGTCCCTCATCGGCAACCCGCAGGTGATGAAGGTCGCCACGAAGTACGGCCTGCCCCGTCCGCTGCTCATGAAGTTCACGCTGAAGCTGCTGGCGAACCTCACCGACCCGCGCGGCGGCGACGCCCTCGACCGCGTCATCAACGGTCTGGTCAAGGCCGCGCCCGCGGCCTGACTAGGCTGCCACCGAACCACGGTCCGTCTCCAGAAGGGAGCACGCAGGTGCTGAACTACTACGTGCCGGTCCTCGTGCTGGCCGTGCTCGCCTTCGGCTTCGCGGCGTTCAGCGTCGGAGCGGCCAGCCTCACCGGCCCCAAGCGCTACAACCGCGCCAAGTACGACGCCTACGAGTGCGGCATCGAGCCGACCCCTCAGCCGATGGGCGGCGGGCGCTTCCCGATCAAGTTCTACTTGACCGCGATGCTGTTCATCGTCTTCGACATCGAGATCGTCTTCCTCTACCCGTGGGCGGTCGCCTTCAACCGGCTCGGTGCCTTCGGCCTCGTGGAGATGTTCCTGTTCATCGCCACCGTCTTCGTCGCGTACGCCTACGTCTGGCGCCGTGGCGGATTGGAATGGGACTAGCAGCATGGGTCTTGAGGAGAAGCTGCCGTCAGGCATCGTCCTGACCAGCGTCGAGAAGGTCGTCAACTGGAGCCGCAAGAGCTCCCTGTGGCCGGCCACGTTCGGGCTCGCCTGCTGCGCCATCGAGATGATGGCCACCGGCGCCGGTCGCTACGACCTCGCGCGCTTCGGGATGGAGGTCTTCCGGGCCTCCCCGCGCCAGGCCGACCTGATGATCGTCGCCGGTCGCGTCTCGCAGAAGATGGCGCCCGTCGTGCGCCAGATCTACGACCAGATGCCCGAGCCGAAGTGGGTCATCGCCATGGGCGTGTGCGCCAGCAGCGGCGGCATGTTCAACAACTACGCGATCGTGCAGGGCGTCGACCACATCATCCCGGTCGACATCTACCTGCCCGGCTGCCCGCCCCGCCCCGAGATGCTGCTCGACGCGATCCTCAAGCTGCACGACAAGATCATGGAGGAGCCGCTCGGCGCGAACTCCACGCGCCGCCTCGAGCCCGACTACTTCCCGCGCGAGCTCGTCGCGAGCTCCGTGCGCTACACCCCCGAGGGCAAGAAGACCGCCCGGTACGGCAGCGAGGCATGACCGGTCCGGACGATCCGACGACCGCCCCTTCGGGCGAGCACGACCCCACGGGTGGGGTCGACACCGGCGGCACCCACCTCGACAGCGGCACCAACCTGCCGGAGGCACCGACGGTCCAGCGGCTGCCGTCGGCCGTCACCCCGGGGGCGCCGCTGGAGCACGCCGGTCACGACATGTTCGGTGCGTCCCGCGGTGGCGACACCAGTGGCTTCGGTGGCCTGGTCGCGCGGGCTGCGGCCCCGCTGTCGACCCCCAAGCCGTACGGCGGGTGGTTCGACGAGGCGACGGACGCCCTCGAGGCGGCGTGGCCCGGCTTCCGCGAGAACGTCCTGCGCGTCGAGGTGGCCTTCGGCGAGCTCACGCTGCACGTGAAGCCGGCGGCGGTCCGCGAGGTCTGCCAGGTGCTGCGTGACGACCCCAACCTCCGCTTCGAGCTGCTCTCGAGCGTCTCGGGCGTGGACTACCCCGACCAGCCGGACCGGCTGCACTCCGTCTACCACCTGACCTCGATGACCTACCGCCGCCGCCTGCGCGTCGAGGCGGCGGTCAGCGTCGAGAACCCGCACCTGCCGAGCGTCTGCGCCGTCTACCCGACCGCGGACTTCCAGGAGCGCGAGGCCTACGACATGTTCGGCATCGTGTACGACGGCCACCCGGCCCTCACCCGGATCCTCATGCCGGACGACTGGGTCGGTCACCCGCAGCGCAAGGACTACCCCCTCGGCGGCATCCCGGTGGAGTACAAGGGCGCGAGCATCCCGCCCCCGGACGAGCGGAGGGCCTACTCGTGACCACCAGCAACCTGAGCGCGGACGACCTGTACGGCACGGCGCGCGAGACGACCGAGGGCACCGTCTACACCGTCACCGGTGGCGACTGGGACGCCGTCGTCGAGGGCGCCGGCGACGACCAGCGCATGGTCGTCAACATGGGCCCGCAGCACCCGTCGACCCACGGCGTGCTCCGCCTTGTCCTCGAGCTGGAGGGGGAGACGGTCACCAGCGCGCGCACGGTGATCGGCTACCTGCACACCGGCATCGAGAAGAACATGGAGTACCGCAACTGGACCCAGGGCGTCACCTTCGTGACGCGCATGGACTACCTGGCGCCGATCTTCAACGAGACGGCGTACTGCCTCGCCGTGGAGAAGCTGCTCGGCATCGAGGTGCCGCAGCGCGCGACGACGATCCGGGTGCTCTGCATGGAGCTCAACCGCATCGCCTCCCACCTGGTGTGGCTGGCGACCGGCGGCATGGAGCTCGGTGCGCTGACGGCCATGACCAACGGCTTCCGCGAGCGCGAGCTGGTGCTCGACGTGCTCGAGACCATCACCGGCCTGCGGATGAACCACGCGTTCGTCCGGCCGGGCGGTGTCGCTCAGGACCTCCCGCCCGGCGCCGTCGAGAAGGTCCGCGAGCTGCTCGCGACCCTCGAGGAGCGCATCCCGCTCGTCGACCTGCTGCTCACCGGCCAGCCCATCTGGCAGAAGCGCCTGCAGGACGTGGCCGTCCTCGACGTGCAGGGCTGCCTCGCGCTCGGCGTCACCGGCCCGATCCTGCGGTCCGCCGGTCTGCCCTGGGACCTGCGCAAGACCGAGCCGTACTGCGGCTACGAGGACTACGACTTCGAGGTCCCGGTGCAGACCTCCGCGGACGGGTGGGGCCGGTTCCTGGTCCGCGTCGCGGAGATCAAGGAGTCGATGAAGATCGTCGAGCAGGCGCTCGACAAGCTGACCCCCGGCCCCGTGATGATCCAGGACAAGAAGATCGGTTGGCCCGCCCAACTCGCCCTCGGCAGCGACGGCATGGGCACCAGCCTCGACCACGTGAAGCAGATCATGGGCACCTCGATGGAGGCCCTGATCCACCACTTCAAGCTCGTCACCGAGGGCTTCCGCGTCCCGGCCGGGCAGGTCTACACCGCCATCGAGTCGCCCCGTGGCGAGCTCGGTGTGCACGCGGTGAGCGACGGGGGGACGCGGCCGTTCCGCCTCCACGTCCGCGAACCGAGCTTCGTCAACCTGCAGGCCACGTCGGCGATGTGCGAGGGGTCCCTCCTCGCGGACGCCATCGCCGCGGTGGCCTCGATCGACCCCGTCATGGGTGGAGTGGACCGGTAGTGGCTGATCTCGGCATGCCCCCGACGACCGTGGTGCCCGACGGCATCCCGGCCCTCACCGACGTCACGCGTGGGGAGGCGCGCGAGCTCATCGCGCGCTACCCGCGATCGCGCTCGGCGCTGCTGCCCCTGCTGCACCTCGTGCAGTCCGTCCAGGGCTACGTCAGCCCGGCCGGGATCGCGTTCTGCGCCGAGGAGCTCGCGCTCACCAAGGCCGAGGTCGGCGCCGTCGCGACGTTCTACTCGATGTACCGCCGTACGCCGGCCGGGACCTACCACGTCGGGGTGTGCACGAACACGCTGTGCGCGATCCTCGGTGGCGACGCGATCTTCGCCTCGCTCAAGGACCACCTGGGCCTCGGCCACAACCAGACGCTGCCCGACGGGTCGGTCAGCCTCGAGCACCTCGAGTGCAACGCCGCGTGCGACTACGCGCCCGTCATGATGGTCAACTGGGAGTTCTACGACAACCAGACGCCGGAGTCCGCGCGCGACCTCGTCGACGCCTGCCGCGCCGGCACCCCGCCAGCCCCCACACGTGGCGCGTCGAGCCTGGCCACCTTCAAGGAGGTCTCCCGCGTGCTCGCCGGCTTCAACGACGGTCGCGGGCAGGAAGGCGTCACCGCCGGCCCCCCGAGCCTGCTCGGCCTCGAGCTGGCCAAGCAGCGCGGCGACACCGCCCCCGCCTACCCCTCGCAGCCCTCGCAGACGGAGTCCTGACGTGGTCTTCACCCCCGTCCTGTCGGCCCACTGGGACGACGCCGACTGCTTCGCCCTCGACGGCTACACCCGCAACGGCGGCTACCAGGCGCTCGACAAGGCCCTGGGCATGCAGCCCGACGACCTGATCGCCCTGGTCAAGGACTCCGGCCTGCGCGGGCGCGGTGGCGCCGGCTTCCCCACGGGCATGAAGTGGGGGTTCATTCCCCAGGGCCCCGAGGGCCAGGGCGCGAAGCCGCACTACCTGGTGGTCAACGCGGACGAGTCCGAGCCGGGGACCTGCAAGGACACCCCGTTCATGCTCGCGAACCCGCACGAGCTCATCGAGGGCGTCATCATCGCCTCGTACGCCATCCGCGCCTCGCACGCCTTCATCTACGTCCGCGGTGAGATCGTGCACGTCATCCGCCGGCTGCAGGAGGCCGTGCAGCAGGCCTACGCCGCCGGCCACCTCGGCGCGGACATCCACGGCAGCGGGTACGCCCTCGAGCTGGTCGTCCACGCCGGCGCCGGGGCCTACATCTGCGGGGAGGAGACGGCGCTGCTGGACTCCCTCGAGGGGTACCGCGGTCAGCCGCGGCTGCGCCCGCCGTTCCCCGCCACGCACGGCCTGTACGCCTGCCCGACCGTCGTCAACAACGTCGAGTCCATCGCGTCGGTGCCGAGCATCGTGCTCGGTGGCGCGGAGTGGTTCGCCAGCATGGGCACCGAGAAGAGCAAGGGCTACACGCTCTACTCCCTGTCCGGGCACGTGAAGAACCCCGGTCAGTTCGAGGCCCCGCTCGGCATCACCCTGCGCCAGCTGCTCGACCTCAGCGGCGGCATGCGCGAGGGCCGGACGCTGAAGTTCTGGACGCCCGGTGGTTCCTCGACCCCGCTGCTCACCGCCGACCACCTCGACGTGCCGCTCGACTACGAGGCCGTCGCCGAGGCCGGCTCGATGCTGGGCACCAAGGCGCTGCAGTGCTTCGACGACACCACCTGCGTGGTGCGTGCCGTGCTGCGCTGGACGGAGTTCTACGCCCACGAGTCCTGCGGGAAGTGCACGCCCTGTCGCGAGGGCACCTACTGGATGGTGCAGATCCTGCAGCGACTCGAGGCCGGCGCCGGCACCGAGGAGGACATCGCGACGTTGCTCGACACCTGCGACAACATCTTCGGCCGGTCGTTCTGCGCCCTCGGCGACGGCGCGACCAGCCCGATCGTCAGCGGTGTCCAGCTGTTCCGCGACGAGTTCATCGCCCACGTCAACGGCGGCTGCCCGTTCGACCCCGTCGCCAGCACCGTCTTCGCAGGGGTGACCGCATGAGCACCACGTCCGAGGTCGCCGTCCAGACCGAGCTGATCACCGTCACGATCGACGGCTTCGAGGTGCAGGTCCCCAAGGGCACCCTCGTGATCCGCGCCGCCGAGCTCATCGGGATCCAGATCCCGCGGTTCTGCGACCACCCGCTGCTCGACCCGGTCGGCGCCTGCCGCCAGTGCATCGTGGAGGTCGAGGGCCAGCGCAAGCCGGTCGCCTCGTGCACCACGCCGGTGACCGAGGGCATGGTCGTGAAGACCCAGCTCACCTCGCCCGTCGCGGAGAAGGCCCAGCGCGGCACCCTCGAGCTGCTGCTCATCAACCACCCGCTCGACTGCCCGGTCTGCGACAAGGGCGGCGAGTGCCCGCTGCAGAACCAGTCGATGGCCTTCGGTGACGGGCAGTCGCGCTTCCACGACGTGAAGCGCACCTTCCCCAAGCCGCTGGCCATCAGCAGCCAGGTGCTGCTCGACCGCGAGCGCTGCGTGCTCTGCGCCCGCTGCACGCGGTTCAGCCAGCAGGTGGCCGGTGACCCGTTCATCGACATGTTCGAGCGGGGCGCGCTGCAGCAGGTGGCGGTCTACGCCGACACGCCCTTCGAGTCCTACTTCTCCGGCAACACCGTGCAGATCTGCCCGGTCGGTGCCCTGACCGGAGCGGCGTACCGCTTCCGGGCGCGTCCGTTCGACCTGGTCTCGAGCCCGATGGTCTGCGAGCACTGCGCCGCCGGCTGCGCGTTGCGCACCGACCACCGTCGCGGCAAGGTCCTGCGCCGCCTCGCCGGCGACGACCCCGAGGTCAACGAGGAGTGGAACTGCGACAAGGGCCGCTGGGCGTTCACCTACGCCACGCAGCCCGACCGCATCACCACCCCGCTCGTCCGCCGCGACGGCAAGCTGGTGCAGGCGTCCTGGACCGAAGCCCTCGACCTGGCTGCCCGCGGTCTGGCGATGGCGCGCGAGGAGGGCGGCGTCGGCGTGCTGCCCGGCGGCCGCGGCACCGTCGAGGACCTCTTCGCGTGGAGCAAGTTCGCCCGTGTGGCCCTGGGCACCCACGACATCGACGCGCGCGTCCGGCCCGGCAGCGACGAGGAGCTGGCGTTCCTCGCGAGCAGCGTGGCAGGTCGCTACCTCGAGACGACCTACGCCGACCTCGAGGCCGCGCCCGCCGTCCTGCTCGTCGGGTTCGAGCCCGAGGAGGAGTCGCCGATCGTGTTCCTGCGGCTGCGCAAGGCGGTCCGCAAGCACGGTCAGCAGATCACGACCCTCGCGCCGTTCCGCACCACAGGCGCCGTCAAGCTGTCCGCGGCGCTGGTGCAGACCGTGCCCGGTGAGGAGACGGCCGCGCTGACGGCGTACGACCGCGCGGCTCTCCCGAGCGGCTCGGTCGTCCTGGTCGGCGAGCGCCTCGCGTCCGTGCCGGGCGCGCTGTCCGCAGCGGCGGCTCTCGCGGCCGAGACCGGCGCCAAGCTGGCGTGGATCCCGCGTCGCGCCGGCGAGCGCGGTGCCGTCGACACCGGCGCCCTGCCGACGTTGCTGCCCGGTGGCCGTGCGCTCACCGAGGACCTCGGGTGGGGTCCGCTGCCGAGCGAGCCGGGTCGCGACCTCACGGCGATCCTCGAGGCCGTGAAGTCCGGTGCCCTCAAGGGCCTGCTCGTCGGCGCCGTCGACCCGTCCGACGCCCCGGACCCGCTGCTCGCGCTCGACGCCCTCGACAAGGCGGCGTTCGTCGTCAGCCTCGAGCTGCGCCGGTCCGCGGTCACCGACCGCGCCGACGTCGTGCTGCCGGTCGCTGCAGCCGTCGAGAAGGACGGGACCTTCCTGGACTGGGAGGGTCGCGCCCGCCCGTTCGCCGCGGTCC
Source organism: uncultured Actinomycetota bacterium (assembly GCA_963760125.1). Taxonomy (GTDB): domain Bacteria; phylum Actinomycetota; class Actinomycetes; order Mycobacteriales; family SCTD01; genus RYN-111. The sequence goes on from CAVXBV010000017.1 coordinate 121,340, forward strand.
TGCGCACCAGCGGCGCGCAGCCCGACTTCCGCGTCCTGGACTCCCTCGCCGAGGAGATGGACCGTCCGCTGGGCCTGCTGACCGTGGACGCGGTCCGCGCCGAGATCAGCGCCCTCGGCGTGACGACTGCCCGCCCGACGCCCCCCACCGCCCACCATGCGTCCTCACCGCCGAGCGCGGACGCGGGGGCAGACGTGATGACGCAAGAGCCGGACGCTGCCGAGGCGGAGGCCGCAGAGGCGGACGCCCCGGACGCCGCGGCGGCGTCGGCAGGAGTGCGGCTCGCGACGTGGCACTGGCTGCTCGACGACGGCTCGCTGCAGGACGGCGAGCCCCACCTGGCCGGTACGGCGCGCAGCCCTCGGCTGCACCTGTCGGCCACCACGGCCGCCGGCCTCGGAGTCACCGAGGGCGACCCCGTCACGGTCAGCACCGACCGCGGCAGCATCACGCTCCCGCTGGTCCTCGCCGACCTGCCGGACGACGTCGTGTGGGTCCCGACCCGCACCACCGGGGCGCACGTGCGCATCGACCTGGCGGCCGCGCACGGCGCCGTCGTCACGCTCTCGAAGGGGACCTCGTGATGCTCCCGATCACGGCCGAGGACACCCAGCTGCCGCTGACCAGCTTCGGCAACGAGCCGTTCTGGCTCACCATCGGCAAGGCGCTGTTCGTCTTCGTCCTGCTCGTGGTCCTCACGCTGTTCACGATCGTCTTCGAGCGCAAGGTCGTCTCGTGGATGCAGCAGCGCACCGGCCCCAACCGGGTCGGGCCGCGCGGCTACCTCCAGTCCCTCGCTGACGGGCTGAAGCTGGCGCTCAAGGAGGAGATCATCCCGGCGCTGGCGGACAAGCCGGTCTACATCCTCGCGCCGATCGTCTCCGCCGTACCCGCGTTCCTCGCCTTCTCCGTCATCCCGTTCGGACCGAAGGTCACCATCAACGGTCACGACACGGCGCTCCAGCTGACCGACATGCCGATCGGTGTGCTCTTCGTGCTGGCGTGCTCCAGCGTGGGCGTGTTCGGCATCGTGCTCGCCGGGTGGGCCAGCGGGTCGACCTACCCCTTGCTCGGCGGGTTGCGGAGCGCGGCCCAGGTGATCTCCTACGAGGTCGCGATGGGCCTGAGCTTCGTCGCGGTCTTCCTCTACGCGGGCTCGCTGAGCACCAGCGAGATCGTCGCGGCCCAGGGAAGCGAGTCCTTCAGCCTGTTCGGCATCGACGGGATCCCGCGCCCGGGCTGGTTCGTGTTCACGCTGCCGGTGTCGTTCGTCATCTACGTCATCGCCATGGTCGGGGAGACCAACCGCGCGCCGTTCGACCTCCCCGAGGCCGAGTCGGAGCTGGTCGGTGGGTTCCACACCGAGTACACGAGCTTGAAGTTCGCCATGTTCTTCCTGGCGGAGTACATCAACCTCATCACGGTGTCGGCGCTCGCGACGACCCTGTTCCTCGGGGGCTGGCAGCCGATCTACCCCTTCAGCCGGGTCGAGTGGATGAGCACCGGGTACTTCCCGATCGTCTGGTTCCTGATCAAGGTCGTCGGGTTCATCTTCTTCTTCATCTGGCTGCGCGGCACCCTGCCTCGCCTGCGCTACGACCAGTTCATGAAGTTCGGCTGGAAGGTGCTCATCCCGGCCAGCCTGGCCTGGATCATGCTCGTCGCGGGCATCCGCACCCTCACCGACACGGTGGAGAGCGGGACCACCCGGGCGCTCTACCTGGGCATCGGCATGCTCGTCTGCTTCGCCATCTTCTCTCTCATCCCGCTCAAGCAGCCCCCCACCGAGGAGGAGCTCGCCGAGCGCGACGCCCCGATCCCGGTCGAGCAGGGCGGCTTCCCCCTGCCGCCCATGGACCTGGTGGTTCCCCCGACCCCTCGGTCGCTGCAGCTGAGCACCGGTACCCCAGTGGAAGGCGAGCCCCGTGGCTAGCATCTTCGACCCCGTGAAGGGCTTCGGGGTCACCTTCGCGACCATGTTCAAGCCGACGACGACGGAGGAGTACCCCGAGTACGTCCGCCCCGTGCCGCCGCGTTTCCACGGCCGGCACGTGCTGAACCGGCATCCCGACGGCCTCGAGAAGTGCATCGGCTGCGAGCTGTGCGCGTGGGCCTGCCCGGCGGACGCGATCTACGTCGAGGGCGCGTCCAACACCGACGAGCACCGCATGTCGCCGGGGGAGCGGTACGCCGCCGTCTACCAGATCAACTACCTGCGCTGCATCTTCTGCGGCCTGTGCATCGAGGCCTGCCCGACCCGGTCGCTCACCATGACCAACGACTACGAGCTCGCCGACGACAGCCGCGCCGCCCTCATCTTCACCAAGGAGGACCTGCTGGCCCCGCTGCTGGCCGGGATGGAGCAGCCCCCGCACCCGATGCGCCTGGGCACCACCGACACCGACTACTACACCGGGGGGGCGCAGTGACGACCGCTCTGCTGGCCGCGTCCCACACCGGCGAGACCATCACCTTCTGGATCCTCGCGCCGATCGCCGTGGTCGCGGCCCTGTGCATGGTGCTGGCGAAGAACGCCGTGCACTGCGCGTTGTTCCTCGCCGCCGTGATGCTCAGCCTCGCCGGGCTGTACGCCCTGCAGGACGCCCCGTTCCTCGCCGCCGTGCAGGTCATCGTCTACACCGGCGCGATCCTCATGCTGTTCCTGTTCGTCCTCATGCTCGTGGGCGTCGACAGCAGTGACTCGCTGGTCGAGACGCTGCGCGGTCAGCGCGTCGCCGCGATCCTCGTGGGGGCCGGGTTCGCCGGGCTGCTGATCAGCACGCTCGTCTCCGCGACGACGACCGACCCCGCGGGTCTCGAGCAGGCGAACGCCGACGGCAACGTCGTCGGCATCGCCCGCCTGCTGTTCACCCGCTACATCTTCGCCTTCGAGATCACCAGCGCGCTCCTCATCACGGCTGCGCTCGGTGCCATGGTGCTGGCGCACAAGGAGCGCCTGGTGCCACGGCTGACGCAGCGCGAGATGTCCCGGGCGCGCTTCGCCAGCGACCACCCGTTCCCGCTGCCGGGGCCAGGCGTGTTCGCCGCCGGCGACTCGATCGCCCGAGGCGCTCTGCTCCCCGACGGGACCGTGGCGCCGTCCTCGCTCGCCCCGACGCTCATCGCCCGCGACGGCACCGAGGGGGAGGTGCAGCAGTGAACTCCGACCACTACCTCGTGCTCGCCGCGATCCTGTTCACCATCGGCGCCATCGGCGTCCTCGTGCGGCGCAACGCGATTCTCGTCTTCATGTGCGTCGAGCTGATGCTCAACTCGGTGAACCTGACCCTCGTCACCTTCAGCCGGCAGAACGGCACGCTGGACGGCCAGATCATGGCCTTCTTCGTCATGGTCGTCGCCGCGGCTGAGGTCGTCGTCGGCCTGGCGATCATCATGAGCATCTTCCGCACCCGTCGCTCGGCCTCGGTCGACGACGCCAACCTGCTCAAGTACTAGGGGACCCTTCGTGAACTTCTTGGCCAGCGGGCTGACCGCCGCCGAGCAGGTGGAGTACGTGCCGGCCTCCGGTGTGTTCTCGAGCCTGTGGCTGCTGCTCGCCCTCCCGGCTGCCGGGGCGGCGATCCTGCTGCTGTCCGGCAAGCGGTCCACCACCTGGGGTCCCTACCTCGCCACCGCCCTCACCGGCCTGGCGTTCGTCTACGGCCTCGTCAGCTTCTTCGCCCTGCGCAGTGAGGACGAGGCGTCCCGGCAGATCAGCCGGCACCTGTTCTCCTGGATCCCCGTGGGCAGGTTCCAGGTCGACGCCGGTCTGCTCTACGACCCGCTGAGCGCGACGTTCGTCCTGCTCATCACCGGGGTCGGCTTCCTGATCCACGTCTACTCGCTCGGCTACATGGAGCACGACCCGCGCAAGAAGACCTTCTTCGCCTACCTGAACCTGTTCGTCGCGGCCATGCTCCTGCTGGTCCTGGGCAACAGCTTCCTCGCGCTGTACGTCGGTTGGGAGGGCGTCGGCCTCGCGTCGTACCTGCTCATCGCCTTCTGGTACCACAAGCCGGAGGCGGCCACTGCCGCCAAGAAGGCGTTCATCGCCAACCGCGTGGGCGACGTCGGCCTGAGCCTCGCCATCATGATCATGTTCGCCGCCCTCGGGACGACCTCCTACGAAGACGTGTTCTCCAGCCCCGGTCTCGCCGGCGGTACGGCGACCGCGATCGGCCTGATGTTGCTGCTCGGTGCCTGCGGCAAGTCCGGCCAGTTCCCGCTGCAGACGTGGCTGCCCGACGCCATGGAGGGCCCGACCCCGGTCTCAGCGCTCATCCACGCGGCCACCATGGTCACCGCCGGCGTCTACCTGATCGCCCGCAGCACCCCGGTGTTCAGTGCGAGCCCGGACGCGCAGACGGTCGTCATGATCATCGGTGCGATCACGATCGTGATCGGCGCCGTCATCGGTTGCGCCTACGACGACATCAAGAAGGTCCTGGCCTACTCGACCGTGAGCCAGATCGGCTACATGTTCCTCGCGGTCGGGATCCCGGGCGCCGGCGCCATCGCGATCCTGCACCTGCTGACCCACGGCTTCTTCAAGGCCTGCATGTTCCTGTCGGCCGGGTCGGTCATGCACGGGATGGGCGACCAGGTCGACATGCGCCGCTTCGGCGGGCTCCGGACCTCCATGCCGATCACCTTCGGGTGCTTCGCCACGGGCTACCTCGCCATCATCGGCATCCCGCCGTTCTCCGGGTTCTTCTCCAAGGACAAGATCATCGAGTCCGCCTTCGACCTCGGGGGGACGCGCGGGGTGGTCCTCGGGACCGTCGCGCTCCTTGGCGCCGCCGTGACCGCGTTCTACATGACGCGCTTGATGGTCATGACGTTCTTCGGCGAGAAGCGCTGGACCGAGGGCCAGCACCCCCACGAGTCCCCGTCGATCATGACCGGACCGATGGTGCTCCTCGCGATCGGCTCGGCCGTGTCGGGCTTCCTGCTGGTGGCAGGTGGTCGCTTGCAGCACTGGCTGGTGCCGTCCCTGGGGGAGCCGATCGAGGCCGGTACCCACACCATCGACCCCCACGTGGTGTCGCTGCTGACGATCGTGGTCGTGGTCGGTGGTGTCATCGGTGCGTACGTCGCCTACGGCACCAAGCCGGTCCCGGTCACGCCACCGGTCGCCGTGACCCCGCTCACGGTCGCGGCCCGCAAGAACCTCTACTTCGACGCGCTGAACGAGTCGGTGCTCATGCGCCCCGGCCAGTACCTCACGCGCTTCCTGGTGTTCGTCGACAACAGGGGCATCGACGGCGCCGTGCACGCCCTGGCCGCCGGTGTCGGAGGCAGCTCCGGGCGCCTGCGCCGCCTGCAGAACGGGTTCGTCCGGTCCTACGCCCTGTCCATGTTCGGAGGAGCCCTTCTCGTGGTCGCCGCCCTGCTCGTCGTGAGGCTCGGCCAGTGACCCCCTGGCTCACCATCCTCGGGGTGGTTCCGCTCGTCGGGGCGCTCGCCGTCGCCCTGCTGCCCGCCGGCCGTGACCTGCTGGCGAAGCAGGTCGCTTTCGCCACGTCGCTCCTCGTCCTCGTCCTCACCGTGCTCATGTGCCTGGACTACTCCACGGCCGAAGGCGCGCCGCGCTTCCAGTTCGTGCAGTCCCACGAGTGGATCCCGGCCTTCGGCGTGCGCTACTCCGTCGGTGCCGACGGCATCGCGCTCGTGCTCATCGCCCTCATCGCGGTGCTCGTGCCGGTCGTCCTGCTGGCCAGCTGGGACGACGTCGAGACGCTCAACGAGGACGGTCCCGACGCGCCCGCCACCGGGCGCAAGAGCGTCAAGGCGTTCTTCGCGCTGATCCTGGTCCTCGAGACGATGATGATCGGTGTCTTCGCCGCCACCGACGTCTTCCTGTTCTACGTCTTCTTCGAGGCGATGCTCATCCCGATGTACTTCCTCATCGGCTCCTTCGGCGGCCCGCGCCGGTCCTATGCGGCGGTGAAGTTCCTGCTGTTCAGCCTGTTCGGCGGGCTGCTGATGCTCGCCGCGGTGATCGGGCTCTACGTCCAGTCCGCCAAGGCCGGCACGGGGACCTTCAGCTTCGAGGCGCTCAGCCAGCTCGAGATGAGCCACACCGCGCAGGGGTGGCTGTTCCTGGGCTTCTTCCTCGCCTTCGCCATCAAGGCACCGCTGTTCCCGTTCCACACGTGGCTGCCCGACGCCGGCGCCGAGTCCCCGACGGGTGGGGCGATCCTGCTCGTCGGCGTGCTCGACAAGGTCGGCACCTTCGGCTTCCTGCGCTACTGCCTGCCGCTGTTCCCCTGGGCGGCGCGCGAGTTCGCGCCGTACGTCATCGCGCTGTCGGTCATCGGCGTGATCTACGGCGCGCTGCTCGCCATGGGCCAGAAGGACCTGAAGCGCCTGGTGTCCTACACCTCGGTTGCGCACTTCGGCTTCATCGGGATGGGCTGCTTCGCCTTCACGACGCAGGCCGGCACCGGCGCCGTGCTGTACATGGTCAACCACGGCCTCTCGACGGGCGCGCTGTTCATGGTGCTCGGCTTCCTCATCCAGCGCGGCAAGAGCCGACTGATCAGCGACTACAGCGGCATGGCCAAGGTGGTGCCCGTGCTCGCTGCGCTGTTCTTCGTCAGCGGTCTGAGCTCGCTCGCCCTGCCGGGCCTGTCGACGTTCGTCTCCGAGTTCCTCGTGCTGGTCGGCACCTACCAGACCCACAAGGTCGCAGCGATCGTGGCGACGACCGGGATCGTGCTCGCCGCGATGTACATCCTGTTGGCCTACCAGCGCACGATGCAGGGAGCGCTGAGCCAGGCACACGCCACGATGAAGGACCTCAACGTGCGCGAGGTCGCGGCCCTGGCGCCGCTGCTCGCGCTGATGCTCTTCCTCGGCTTCTACCCGAAGCCCGTCATCGACATCATCAACCCGGCGATCGCCGCGACCATGCAGGACGTGGGGGCCACCGACCCGGCCCCGACGCAGGTCTCCGGCCCGCTCGAGAGCAAGTAGGGACTGACGATGCCCACCGACATCCAGGCACCGGCGATCGCCTACCTGCCGCTGCTCCCCATGCTCATCGTGTTCGGCGTTGCCGTCCTCGGCGTGCTGGTCGAGGCCTTCGTCGAGGCCCAGCACCGCCGCGTCGTCCAGCTGTCCCTCGGCGTCGCCGGTCTGCTCGGATCGCTCGGTGCCGTCTGGTACCTCGCGGTCGACGGCACCAGCCGGCTCGTCGTCGAGTCCGCCATCGCCATCGACGGCCCGACCTTGTTCCTGCAGGGGACGCTCGCCGTCCTGGGCATCGGCAGCCTGCTGCTGCTGTCCGAGCGCCGCCTTGACGGCAGCGGCGGCCCCGTCGTCAGCCAGGCCGCCAGCCTGCCCGGCTCGAAGGACGACCTGTCGCTCGCCGACTCCGGTCTCATGCAGACCGAGGTCTACCCGCTGGCGATGTTCGCCCTGGGCGGGATGATGCTGTTCCCGGCGTGCAACAACCTGCTGCTGGCCTTCGTCGCGCTCGAGGTCCTGTCGCTGCCGCTGTACCTGATGGCCGGCCTGGCGCGTCGCCGGCGGCTGCTGAGCCAGGAGGCGGCGGTCAAGTACTTCCTGCTCGGCGCCTTCGCCTCGGCCTTCTTCCTGTACGGCGTCGCGATGCTCTACGGCTACGCCGGCAGCGTCGACCTCGGCGACATCCGCGACGCCACAGCCACCACCTCCGGCAAGGACACCTACCTGTTCCTCGGCATCGCGATGCTGGCGATCGGTCTGCTGTTCAAGATCGGCGCGGCGCCCTTCCAGGCGTGGACGCCCGACGTCTACCAGGGCAGCCCCACGCCGGTCACCGCGATGATGGCCGCCTGCACGAAGGTCGCCGCGTTCGGTGCGCTGCTCCGCATCTTCTACGTTGCCTTCGGCACCACGCAGTGGACGTGGAAGCCGATGATCACCGGTGTCGCGATCCTGACGATGCTGGTGGGCGCGATCGTGGCGGTTACGCAGACCGACGTGAAGCGGATGCTGGCCTACTCCTCGGTGGCCCACACCGGCTTCATCCTCGTCGCGCTCGGCGGGCTGTCGGCCACGGGTGCCGGGAGCAAGGACGGGCTGTCCGGCTCGCTGTTCTACCTGTTCACCTACGGCTTCACGACCATCGCGGCGTTCGCCGTCGTCGGCCTCGTGCGCGACAGCACGGGCGAGGCCTCCCACCTCGCGCAGTGGGCGGGTCTGGGCAAGCGCAGCCCGCTCGTGGCCGGCGTGTTCGCGTTCCTCCTGCTGGCCCTTGCGGGCATTCCGCTGACCAGCGGGTTCGTGGCCAAGTTCGCCGTGTTCAAGGCGGCCTTCGAGGGCGACGCGATCGTGCTGGTGATCGTGGGTGTCCTGGCGAGCGCGATCACGGCCTTCTTCTACGCCCGGGTCATCGTGCTGATGTTCTTCCAGGAGCCGGCCGCGGACGGTCCCACCGTGGCGATCCCCAGCGCCTACACCGCCATCACCATCGCGCTCGGCCTGGCCGTCACGGTCATCCTGGGCGTGCTGCCGCAGCCGGTGCTCGACCTGGCTGACCAGGCTGCGACCTTCGTCCGGTGAGCACCTCCTCCGGTCTGCTCGCCGGCACCGACCCCGCCCTCAAGGCCACGGTCACCGCCGGGCTCGAGCAGGTCGAGGCGCGGCTGCGCGAGGTCGTCGAGAGCAGCCACCCGATGCTCACCGAGGCGGCGGCGCACCTGGTCCAGGCCGGTGGGAAGCGCTTTCGTCCCCTGCTGACCCTGTTGGCCGCGGAGCTCGGCAAGGGCATCAACCCGGACGTCATCGATGCGGCGGTGGTGGTCGAGCTGACCCACCTGGCCACGCTGTACCACGACGACGTCATGGACGAGGCGGACGTCCGTCGCGGCGCCGAGAGCGCGAACCTGCGCTGGACCAACACGGTCGCGATCCTCACCGGCGACTACCTGTTCGCCCGCGCCTCCGACCTCACCGCCGGGCTCGGCACCGAGGCCACCCACCTCCAGTCCCGGACGTTCGCCCGGCTGGTCGAGGGCCAGATCAGCGAGACCGCCGGACCCGCCGACGGCGAGGACCCCGTCGCCCACCACCTGCAGGTGCTGGCGGACAAGACCGGTTCCCTCATCGCCACCAGTGCTCGCCTCGGGGCCCTCATGGCCGGAGCGGACAGCGACGTGGTCGAGCTCCTCGCGGAGTACGGCGAGCTGATCGGCCTGGCCTTCCAGCTGTCGGACGACCTCATCGACGTGCTCAGCGACAGCGACCAGTCCGGCAAGACGCCCGGTACCGACCTGCGGGAGGGCATCGCGACGCTGCCGGTGCTGCTGGCGCGCGACGACGCCGCCCTCACCGCGGCCCTCACCGGCGACCTGTCGAGCGACGCAGCCCTCACCGAGGCCCTCGCCGCGCTGCGCGCCCACCCTGCGATGAGCCAGGCCCGCAGCACCCTGGAGCAGTACGCCGGTCGTGCGCGGACGCTTGCTGGCCGGCTTCCCGAGGGGCCAGCCCGAGACGCGCTCGAGGCGCTCACCGACTACGTCCTGGCCCGCAGCGGGTGAACCGGCAGCCGACCGAGGTCGTCCTTCCCGGGGGGCGCCTGCTGCGGCTGCACCTGTTCGACCTCGGCCTCGCCTGCTGCGCCGTGGAGTTCGTCGCGGCCGCGGTGACCCCGGGGGTGGCGCTCGACACCGCCCCCGTGGACGAGGCCAACGTGCTCGTCATCAGCGGGACCGTGACGGACGTCAGTGCGGGAGCTGCCCTCGCCCTCTACGCGCGGTTGGCCGAGCCGCGCTACGTCGTGTCGTTCGGGGCCTGCGCCAACACCGGCGGGCCGTACTGGGACAGCTACAGCGTCACCAAGGGCATCGACCAGCTGCTCCCGGTCGACGTGTGGGTCCCGGGCTGCCCGCCCCGGCCCGAGGCGCTCCTTCAGGCCCTCTCCGCGCTCGACCGGGTCCCGCGATGAGGGAGGTCGCCCGTGCGGAGTGGGTCACCGAGGTGACCGCGCTGCGTGCCGCGGGGGCGTCGTTCTTCGACGTGCTCACCGCGGTCGACCTCGGCGACGAGGGGTTCGGCGTCGTCCTTCACCTGTGGGACCCCGTGGCCCGCAGCGGCTACCTGCTTCGCACGACCTGCCCGCGCGAGGACCCGGCCGTCCCCACGCTGGTGGACGTGTTCGCCGGCGCCGCATGGCACGAGCGCGCCGCGGCTGAGCTGTTCGGGATCGCCTTCACCGGCCACGCGACGACCCGGCTGCTGCTCAGCGAGAGCTTCGAGGGCCACCCGCTGCGCAAGGACGTCGTTCTGGCGTCCCGCAGCGCTCGTCCCTGGCCGGGGCTCAAGGAGCCCGGGGAGTCCGACGCCGACCTCGCGCCCCCCACGGGTCCCACGGCCGCGGGACGACCCCGACGCCGGCTGCAGCCACCGGGGACCGACCAGACGTGGGGCCAGCGGTGACGGTCTCGCCGTACGCCGCGGGACTGGCGGCCCTGCGCGCGGCACAGGGCGCGATCCCGGAGCGCTCCCGCGGGGTGATCGCGCTCGACCCGGCCGCCTGCACCTCCTGCATGCTCTGCGCCCGGGAGTGCCCGGACTGGTGCATCGAGATCGACAGCCACAAGCAGACGGTTCCGCCGGAGACCCCACGCGGTCGTCCGCGGGTCGTGCACGTCCTGGACCGGTTCGCGATCGACTACGGGCTCTGCCTGTGGTGCGGCATCTGCATCGAGGTGTGCCCGTTCGACGCGCTGTTCTGGTCGCCGGAGCTCCCGCCGGCGGGACTCGCGGCCGTCGACCTGGTGCACGAGAAGGAGCAGCTGGCGGGCTGGCTGGCGGGGGCTCCGCGCGCGGGAACGCCCGACGGTCCGGCAGCGTTGAACTGAGCGCACGACCACGAGGAGGTGACCCAGGTGCACAAGCACCACAACGGACTGCGCACCGCTGTCCTGCTCGGCGGGCTGTCCAGCCTGCTGCTGCTGGCTGGCGGCGCCCTGGGCGGTCGCGGTGGCATGGTCATCGCGCTGTTCATCGCGTTCGGGATGAACGGCTACGCGTACTTCAACAGCGACAAGCTGGCGCTCCGCTCGATGGGGGCGCAGCCGGTCACCCGTGAGCAGGCCCCCGAGCTGTACGTCATCGTGGAAGAGCTCGCGACGAAGATGCAGATCCCCATGCCGTCGTTGCACATCAGCCCCACGGCCGCTCCCAACGCGTTCGCCACCGGCCGCAACCCCGAGCACGCTGCGGTGTGCTGCACCACGGGGATCCTGGAGATCCTCGACCGGCGCGAGCTGCGGGCGGTGCTGGCCCACGAGCTCGCCCACGTCGGGAACCGCGACATCCTCATCAGCTCCGTCGCCGCCACCGTCGCGACCGCCATCACGTTCATGGCCCAGATGGCGCAGTTCGCCGCGATCTTCGGCGGCGGGCGCGACAACGAGGACCGCAACCCGATCGGGATGCTCGCCTTCGCCTTCCTCGGCCCCATGGCGGCCGGAGTGATCCAGATGGCGATCAGCCGGAGTCGGGAGTACCAAGCCGACGCGACCGGCGCCGAGGTCTCCGGAGACCCCCTCGGGTTGGCCAGCGCCCTGCACAAGCTCGAGCTGGGGGTGGCCGCCCGACCGCTGGTCGACGATCCCAAGCTCGCGCCGACCAGCTCCCTGATGATCGCCAACCCGTTCCGGGGCGGTGGCGTCACGAAGCTGTTCAGCACCCACCCGCCGATGGCCGACCGCATCGCGCGGCTCGAGGCGATGGCCGTTCAGTACCGCGAGCCCACTCCCTAGCAGCCACGAAGGTCCTCAGCCTGACCCCTGAGCATCGCCGGCCGCGCTCCCCCCTTGCGCGAGCTGACGAGAACGCCGGCGTCTGTCGTCCCCCCGCGGCAGGCGTCGGCCTCGTCGTGCGCTGCGGGCCCGGCCTACCGGTAGTTGGTGAACTGGATCGCGAAGTCCAGGTCCTGGCCCTTCAGCAGCGCCATCACCGTCTGCAGGTCGTCCTTCTTCTTGCCGCTCACCCGCAGCTGCTCGCCCTGGATCTGCGCCTGCACGCCCTTGGGGCCCTCCTCGCGGATGATCTTCGAGACCTTCTTGGCGTTCTCCATGCTGATGCCCTCGGAGACCTTCGCGGTGAGGCGGTACTCCTTGCCGGACTGCTGCGGCTCACCCGCCTCGAGGGTCTTGAGAGAGATCTGCCGCTTGACCAGCTTCTCCTTGAACACGTCGAGCAGGGCGGCGCAGCGCTCCTCGGCCGAGGCCTTGATGACGATGTCCTCACCGGACCAGGCGATCTCTGCTCCGGTGCCCTTGAAGTCGTACCGGGTCGCGGCCTCCTTGGCGGCCTGGTTGACCGCGTTGTCGACCTCCTGCCGGTCGACCTTGCTCACGATGTCGAACGACGGATCCGCCACGTTGTGCTCCTCGAGGGTCGGCTTCGGCTACGATCTCCCACTGCACGAGGCGGGTTGCCCGAGTGGTCAATGGGAGCGGACTGTAAATCCGTCGGCTTAGCCTACGAAGGTTCAAACCCTTCACCCGCCACCAGTGCCCCGCAGCCCCGGTCCACGGACCGGGGCTGCGGCGTCTGGCCTGCCCACGGCGGTGCGGACGCTCGCTCGGCCCGACGTGCCGGGGCGCAGAACGTGTACGCTCTTCCCGGTCTGACGCCCCTTTAGCTCAGTCGGCAGAGCGTCTCCATGGTAAGGAGAAGGTCTACGGTTCGATTCCGTAAAGGGGCTCCACCCTCACGCGTCTGGCCCCGTCTCCCGAGGCCAGGCGCGAGGGGCGCACCACCCCGGGCGGTGTAGCTCAGCTGGCAGAGCAAGCGACTCATAATCGCTGTGTCACCGGTTCAAGTCCGGTCATCGCTACAAGCAGCACCCGGCTCGACCGCACGCCCACGCGAGGCCAAGGCCCGTTCCGGTAGCCTTGACCCGAGTTGGGTGCGCACCACCTCCGAGCACCACCCCTCGACCTGAAAGCGCAGGACCTCCCGCATGGCCGCCACTGACGTCCGCCCGAAGATCACGCTGGCCTGCCAGGACTGCAAGCACCGCAACTACATCACCAAGAAGAACCGGCGCAACGACCCCGACCGGCTCGAGCTGAAGAAGTTCTGCCCCAACTGCCGCGCGCACACCGAGCACAAGGAAACGCGCTAGCCGTTCGCCGTACGACCCGAGCCGGTTCTCCTCAGGAGGACCGGTTCTCGTCGTTCCTGGGGCGCTCCGCTACCGTCGCCGCATGCCCCTGAACCGTGCCTTCATCGGCCGCAGCGCCGCGTCGAAGCAACCCTTCGAAGTGACCCGGAACGACATCCGGCGCTTCGCCCTCGCCATCGGCGACAGCAACCCGGTCTACCTCGATCCGGAGGCCGCGAAGGCCCTGGGCCACAAGGATGTCGTGGCGCCCCCGACCTTCCTCATCTCGGCGAGCACCGGCGACGCCGGTGGCGGCTTCATCGGGGACCCCGAACTCGGTCTGGAGTACGCGATGGTCGTGCACGGGGAGGAGCGCTTCGCCTTCCACCGGCCGGTGTGCGCCGGGGACGTGCTCGACAGCATCACGACCATCGCCGACATCCAGGACAAGGGCCGCAACGAGACGATGACGCTGGTCACCGAGGTGTCCTGCCGCGGCGAGGCCGTCGCCACGGTCACGAACACCATCGTCAGCCGCGGTACCGCCGCCGTCACGAAGGAGGCCTGACATGCCCGCACTGTCCGAGGTCACCGTCGGCACGGAGCTCCCCGCGCGGCAGTTCGTCCTCCAGCGCGCGAACCTGGTGCAGTACGCCGGGGCGAGCGGCGACTTCAACGTCATCCACTGGAACGAGCGGGTCGCCAAGGCCGTCGGACTGCCGAACGTCATCGCCCACGGGATGCTCACCATGGCGACCGCCGGCCGCGTCGTCACCGACTGGGTCGGCGATCCCGGTCGAGTCGTGGAGTACGGCGTGCGCTTCAGCCGCCCCGTCGTCGTCGAGGACGACGACCAGGGCGCCACCGTGACGGTCAGCGGCGTCGTCGAGGCCGTGAACGACGACGGGACCGTGGTCGTGGCCCTCACCGCCACGGTGGGCGAGGAGAAGGTCCTCATGGGGGCCAAGGCGACGGTCCGGCTCTCCTGAGCCGACCGGGCGTGTTGCAGGAGTGACGGGGGTCACGTAGGAAGGAGCCCCCAAGCCCGGAGGCCCCGTGACGACCATCGACCTTTCCGCTCCTGCCGCCCTCGGCCTGCGGGCCGAGCAGCTGCACGAGCGCTTCGGGGACCACCCCTCCCTGTGGTTCGAGGGCGAGTGGTTCTCCTCCCTCGAGCTGGCCGCGCGGGCCCGGCGGGCGGCGCGCGGGTTGGTCGACCTCGGTATCGCCCCCGGGGACCGCGTCGTCGTGATCATGGCGAACTGCCCCGAGGTCGGGCTCGCCTACCACGCCCTGTGGCGCGCCGGTGCGGTACCGACGCCGGTGCTGTTCCTGCTCACCGAGGACGAGCTGCGGCACGTGGTCACCGACTCCGGAGCGGTCGCGGTCATCACGACCCCCGAGTTCCTCCCCAAGGTGCGCGCGACGGCACCGAGCCTGCCCGTGGTCGTGGTCGGCGGGGCGGACGCCCCGGGGGAGGGCGCGACCAACTGGGCCGACCTCGAAGCGGGCCCGGAGCTGGACCTCGTCCCTCGTGAGCCCAGCGACCTGGCCGCTCTGCTCTACACGGGCGGGACCACCGGGCGGTCCAAGGGCGTGGCCCTCACCCACGCCGGCCTGGACGCCTCGGGTCGGGCGGCCGCCGAGGTCAGCCACGTGGACGGACGTACGTCGATCCTGCTGCCGCTCCCCTTGGCGCACGCCTACGGCCTGCTCGTCACCGTCGCCGGGCTGCACGTCCGCCAGCCCAGCCAGACCTACCTGATGCGCTGGTTCGACCCGGCCGGCTGGGTGGCGCTCGTCGAGGAGCACCGCATCCAGGCGACAGCCCTCGTCCCGTCGATGATCCAGATGCTGCTCGGCCAGCCGCTCGAGGACCACGACCTCTCCAGCATGGCGCGCGTCGGCAGCGGCGCGGCGCCCCTGTCGGTAGACGTCGTCCACGAGCTCGAGCGCCGCGTCCCCTCATGCCAGGTGAGCGAGGGGTACGGCTGCACCGAGTCGAGCGCCCTCATCAGCAGCCAGCCCCCCGGGGACCGGCGGCTCGGCTCGGTCGGCCTCCCGGTGCCCGGTGTCACGGTGCGGATCGAGCTGGCGGACGGCTCTGCCGCCGCGCCGGGCGAGGACGGCGAGATCTGCGTGGGTGGCGGCACCGTCATGCAGGGGTACTGGCGCGACCCCGAGGCGACCGACCACGCGGTCCGCGACGGGTGGCTGCACACGGGCGACGTGGGCCACCTCGACGAGGACGGCTGGCTCTACGTCGTCGACCGCATCAAGGACCTCATCATCCGCGGCGGCTTCAACGTCTACCCGCGCGACGTCGAGGACGTGCTGCTGGCCCACCCGGCCGTGGGCGCTGCGGCGGTGGTCGGAAGGCCTGATCCGCGGCTGGGCGAGGAGGTGATCGCCTTCGTGCAGCTCAGTGGCGCGGCAACGCCCGACGAGCTCATCGCGTTCTGCAAGGAACGGCTCGGGGCCTACAAGTACCCGCGGGAGGTGCGGATCATCGACGCGGTGCCGCTGACGAGCGTGATGAAGACCGACCGGAAGGCCCTGCGGACCCTGGTCGTCAAGGAGGCGTCGGCCTAGCGCTCATCGGTCGAGGGACCGGACCGATAGGGACGTGTTCCCGTCCGCGTGATCCCCCCGGGGGAGGTGCCGTGCTCTCGCTCCGGCCACGTCGTGCCCCGCGCGACACCGACAGCGGACGCCCCCGCGAGGCCATCGTCCTCTCCGGCGGCGGTTCGCTCGGCGCCGCGCAGATCGGCGCCCTGCGCGCCCTGTTCGAGGCCGGCATCAAGCCCGACCTGTTCGTCGGCTGCTCGGTCGGGGCGCTCAACGCGGCGTTCCTGGCGGTGGACCCCACCCACGCCCGGCTCGACGAGCTCGAGCGCATCTGGCGCAAACTCGACCGTGCGGACGTCTTCGGCCGCGGTCGTTCCGCCTCCACGACCCACACGCTGCTGCGCGCCGTGCGTCGCGACGATCACCTGTACGAGCCGGATGCGCTGCGCCGGCTGGTCCGCACCTGGGTTCCGCTGCGCGACCTGGGTGACACCGCCGTGCCGTGCCACGTCGTCACCACGGACCTCATCCACGGCACACCGTGCTGGTGGAGCACCGGGGACCCCGTCACTGTGCTCACCGCCAGCGCCTGCCTGCCGGCGCTGTTCCCCCCGGTGGAGATGGGGGGCTCGCTGCACGTGGACGGCGGTGTCGTCGCCCCGGTCCCGATCGATCGGGCGTTGGACCTCGGCGCGCTGCGGGTCTGGGTCCTGGACGTGTCCGGCGGCTCCCTCGGGCGGCGGGACGACCGGATGTCCGCCCTCGACGTGCTCCTGCAGTCGTTCGCCATCAGCCGCTCGCACCTCGACCGCCCGGTGTCGGTGCAGCGCGAGGACCAGACGGTGATCCGCCTGCGGCGCCCGGACCTCGGCCGTCTCGAGATGCGGGACTTCTCCCAGACCCCTCGGCTCATGGCCGCGGGCTACGCCGTCGGGCGCGAGGCCCTCGCGTTGGCGAACCTCCCGCAGCCGCGGGCGGAGCAGCGGGTGGCGCAGCGCACCGCCTGAGTCAGGTCGCCTCGGCCAGCAGCTCCTGCAGCCGCGTCACGCCCTTGACCAGGTCGTCGTCCCCCAGGGCGTACGACAGCCGGAAGTAGCCGGGCGTGCCGAACGCCTCGCCCGGCACCACGGCCACACCGACCTCGTCGAGCACCAGCTCGGCGAGCATCGCGCTGTCGGTGATCTGCTTGCCGCGCACGGTCTTCCCGAGCAGGCCCTTGATCGACGGGTAGGCGTAGAACGCCCCTTGCGGCTCCGGGCACTCCACGCCGTCGATCGCGTTCAGCATCGAGACCATCACCTGGCGCCGCCGGTCGAAGGCCTCACGCATCTCGGCCACGGCGGTCAGGTCACCGCTCACGGCCGCCAGGGCCGCCACCTGGGCGACGTTGCTGACGTTGGAGGTGGCGTGGGACTGCAGGTTGGTGGCCGCCTTCACGACGTCCGGGGGACCGATCAGCCAGCCCACGCGCCAGCCCGTCATGGCGTAGGTCTTCGCGACGCCGTTCACGACGACGCACTGCTCGGCGAGCTCCGGGACAGCGACCGGCATCGACACGTGCTTCGCACCGCCGTACGTCAGGTGCTCGTAGATCTCGTCCGCGACGACCCAGATGCCGTGCTCCAGGGCCCAGCGGCCGATCTCCTCGACCTCCTCGGGCGAGGCCACCGCCCCGGTCGGGTTGGAGGGCGAGCACCACAGCAGCACCTTGGTGCGCTCGGTCCGCGCCGCCTCGAGCTGCGCCACGGTCACCCGGTAGCCCTGCTCCTCCGTCGTCACGACGTCCACGGGGACGCCGCCGGCGAGGCGGATCGCCTCGGGGTACGTCGTCCAGTACGGCGCGGGCAGGAGCACCTCGTCGCCCGGGTCGAGCAGGGTCGCGAACGCCTGGTAGACGGCCTGCTTTCCGCCGTTGGTCACCAGCACCTGGGCAGCCTTCACGGCATAGCCGCTGTCACGGGTCGTCTTGGCGGCGATGGCCTCCTTGAGCTCGGGCAGGCCGGCGGCGGGCGTGTAGCGGTGGTTCTTGGGCTCCGCGCACGCGGCGACGGCCGCGGCGACGATCGCTGCGGGCGTCGGGAAGTCCGGCTCACCGGCGCCGAAGCCGACGATGTCCTCGCCCGCTGCCTTCTTGGCCTTGGCCTTGGCGTCGACGGCAAGGGTGGCGGACTCGGCGATCCCGCCGATCCGGGCGGAGACGCGGCGAGCGGGGCGGGGGGAGGCAGGCGCAGACATGTCATCATCGTCCCAGGCGGGTGCCGCGCGCTCTCCACTGGCTTGCCCGTCGCTACCCGACGGGGGTCGGGGAGCCGACGCCCTACACTGGACGCTCTGGGGCCCGACGCCTCTGCTCCGGCGCGCCCGCGCTCCCGGGGTCAGGGAGCCGGGATCCACGGCCTAGGGGTGTAGCTCAGTTGGCCAGAGCGCCGGTCTCCAAAACCGGATGTCGCAGGTTCGACTCCTGTCACCCCTGCAGCAGCACCAGCACCGCACCACCCCGAACATCACCTGACCACCACCAGGAACACCACGGACGACGAGAAGAGGACCCACGTGAGCGACACCGCACCGGCCGTGCCGGCCGGCGGCGACGCCCGCGCGCCCAAGACCTCGGGTGACGGCAGCCGACGCCCCGGGCCGATTGCGCGCACCACGACCTACGTCCGTCAGGTCGTCGCCGAGTTGCGCAAGGTCATCTGGCCCACGCGCAAGGAGCTCGTGACCTACACCTCCGTCGTGCTGGTGTTCGTCGTGATCATGGTGTCCATCGTCGCGGCGTACGACTTCGCCTTCACCCAGGGCGTCCTCGCCGTCTTCGGCAAGTGAGCAGCCCCATGACCGAACCCATGATCGACCAGCCTTCAGAACAGGACGTGAGCGTGTCCGAGCAGAGCCTCCCCGACGAGCCCCAGGCTCCCGTGGCCGAGCAGGCGGATGCCCCTGAGAACGCCCCTGAGAATGCCCCTGAGAACGCCCCTGAGGCGGCCCTCGACGCCTCCGGTACCCAGGACGACGTCATCGCTGACGACGCTGCGGCCGCCGAGGGGGCCCCTGCGGACGCTCCTGCGGCCGAGGAGGGCTCCGGGGACCCTGCCGAGGACCTCCGACAGGCGCTGCGCTACCTGCCGGGCGACTGGTACGTCGTGCACTCCTACGCCGGCTACGAGAACAAGGTGAAGACCAACCTCGAGTCCCGCATCGGCAGCCTCAACATGGAGGAGTACATCTTCCAGATCGAGGTTCCCGTCGAGGAGGTCACCGAGGTCAAGAACGGCAAGCGCCAGTCGGTGACCCGCAAGAAGCTCCCCGGCTACCTGTTCGTCCGCATGGAGCTCACCGACGAGTCGTGGTCCGCGGTCCGCAACACCCCCGGCGTCACCGGTTTCGTCGGCCAGACGTCCCGCCCGACCCCGCTGTCCCTGGACGAGGTCGTCAAGCAGCTCGCCCCGCCGAAGCAGAAGGTCGTCGTCGCCCAGAAGGCGGTCGACTTCGAGGTCGGCGAGTCCATCACGGTCACCGACGGCCCGTTCGCGACGCTGCCGGCGACGATCAACGAGATCAACCTCGACAGCCAGAAGCTCAAGGTGCTGGTGTCGATCTTCGGCCGCGAGACGCCCGTCGAGCTGTCGTTCAACCAGGTCGCCAAGCTCTAGCTCCTGCCCGACCAGCACCCCTCCCACCTAGGAAAAGACAGACATGCCTCCCAAGAAGAAGATCGCCGGGCTCATCAAGCTCCAGATCAAGGCCGGCGCCGCGACGCCCGCGCCCCCCGTCGGCCCGGCCCTCGGCCAGCACGGCGTCAACATCATGGAGTTCTGCAAGGCCTACAACGCCGCGACCGAGTCGCAGCGCGGGGACATCGTGCCGGTGGAGATCACCGTCTACGAGGACCGTTCCTTCACCTTCATCACCAAGACCCCGCCGGCCGCGCGCATGATCCTCAAGGCCGCGGGCGTCGAGAAGGGCTCCGGCACGCCCCACAAGGTCAAGGTCGCGAGCATCACCGACGCGCAGGTCCGCGAGATCGCCACGACCAAGATGGCCGACCTCAACGCCAACGACCTCGACGCCGCCGCCAAGATCATCGCCGGCACCGCCCGTCAGATGGGCATCACCGTCGAGGGCTAGTTCCCGACTGCCGTTCCCCCGCCCTGAGTGCGGGGGGACGAAGCACCACCTGCACGCGTGGGAGGACCTTCCGGTCCGCCTGACCACTTCACCTGAAATGAGAGCACCATGAAGCGCAGCAAGGCCTGGCGTACCGCCGCCGAGAAGATCGACTTCGACAAGGTCTACACCCCGCTCGAGGCCGTCCGCCTCGCGAGGGAGACCAGCACCACCAAGTACGACGCGACCGTCGAGGTCGCCATGTGCCTGGGCGTCGACCCGCGCAAGGCCGACCAGATGGTCCGCGGCACGGTCAACCTGCCGCACGGCACCGGCAAGGTCTCCCGCGTCATCGTCTTCGCGGTGGGCGAGAAGGCCGCGGAGGCCCTCGCCGCCGGCGCCGACGAGGTCGGTGGCGACGAGCTCATCGAGAAGGTCAGCAAGGGTTGGGTCGACTTCGACGCCGCCGTCGCGACCCCCGACATGATGGGCAAGGTCGGCAAGGTCGCCCGCGTGCTCGGCCCTCGTGGCCTCATGCCGAACCCGAAGACCGGCACGGTCACCGCCGACGTCACCAAGGCCGTGAACGACATCAAGGGCGGCAAGGTCAACTTCCGCGTCGACAAGCAGGCCAACCTGCACCTGGTCATCGGTAAGGCGTCCTTCGACGAGACCAAGCTGGTGGAGAACTACGCCGCAGCCCTCGACGAGATCAGCCGCGCGAAGCCGGCCACCGCCAAGGGCAAGTACCTCAAGAAGATCGTCTTCAGCACCACGATGGGCCCGGGCGTCCTGGTCGACCCCAACAAGACCCGCAACCTGCTGGACGACAACGCGGACCAGAACGCGCCCGCGTAACCAGCGTCACCCGTACGTCCGCCCTCGTCCCCGGCTCCAAGCGAGTCGGGGGCGACGGCTGCTAGCCTGTCCACAGCCCAAGACCGCTGGTCGCTCCCCTCGCTCGCGAGGAGAGCAGAAGGTCCCGCTTCGGCGGGCGGCCCGCGCAGGTGTTCACGCGTTGCTCAGCCACTGTTCGTGGTCCTGAACGCCCCGTGCGCCTCTGCGCCGGGGCGTCTGTCGTTCCAGGACCGGTTGGTTCCCGAACCGGACCGGCACGTGAACGAGAGGATGCCCATGTCCGACAGCGCTGTTGTCGAGCACAAGAGGGCCACGGTGCGCCCCGACAAGGGCGACGCGGTGGCCGAGCTGACCGAGAGCTTCACCAGCTCCACGGCGGCTGTGCTCACGGAGTACCGCGGGCTCACGGTCAAGCAGATCAGCGAGCTGCGCGTGAGCCTGGGTGTCGACACGACGTACGCCGTCGTGAAGAACACCCTGACCAAGATCGCCGCCGGTAACGCCGGCCTCACCGGTCTCGACGACCTGCTCGCCGGCCCCACGGCCGTCGCGTTCGTCAAGGGCGACCCGGTCGCGGCGGCCAAGAGCCTGCGCGACTTCGCCAAGACCAACCCCGCCCTGGTGGTCAAGGGCGGCGTCATGGACGGCAAGACGCTGTCCGTCGACGAGATCAAGAAGCTCGCCGACCTCGAGTCGCGCGAGGTGCTGCTGGCCAAGCTGGCCGGCGCCATGAAGGCCTCGCTCACGCAGGCCGTCTACCTGTTCGCCGCTCCGCTCGCCCAGGCCGCCCGCGCGATGGGTGCCCTGGAGGCCAAGGCGACGGACGACCCGTCCGTCCTGGCGGGAGGTGCCGGTACGCCGGCGCCGGCCGCCGAGGAGACCGAGGCCCCCGCGGCTGAGGAGACCAGCACCGAGGCTGCCGTCACGACCGAGGCCCCCGCGGCTGAGGAGACCAGCACCGAGAACGCCGAGGCCCCCGCGGCCGAGGACAGCACCGAGACCAGCACCGAGACCAGCGAGACCCCGTCCGAGTAACCGGCTCCGGCCGTTCAGCACACCCCGTACGCCGGACACCGGCACAGACAAGAAGGAGACGCCATCATGGCGAAGCTCAGCACCGATGACCTGCTCGAGCAGTTCAAGGAGATGACGCTGATCGAGCTCTCGGAGTTCGTGAAGCAGTTCGAGGAGACCTTCGGCGTCACCGCCGCGGCTCCCGTTGCCGCTGCCGCGCCCGCCGCCGGCGGTGCCGGTGGTGGCGCCGAGGCCGCCGCCGAGCAGGACGAGTTCGACGTCATCCTCGAGGCTGCCGGCGACAAGAAGATCCAGGTCATCAAGGAGGTGCGCACCATCACGTCCCTCGGTCTCAAGGAGGCCAAGGACCTGGTGGACGGTGCCCCCAAGCCCGTCCTGGAGAAGGCCACCAAGGACGCCGCTGCGAAGGCCAAGGAGGCCCTCGAGGCTGCCGGCGCCACGGTGACCGTCAAGTAGTCACCTGCTCCACGCACGCTGCTCAGCCCGACGGGCGGTCCTCCTTCGTGGAGGGCCGCCCGTCGGCGTGCGTGCCCCTTCCCCACCCGTCGATCGGCGACCGGCGAAGGTGTGGCACGTTTGTTACCGGCCGGTCGGCATGGCGGACGATCAGCACGTATCCTTCGGCACACACCTGTGAGTACGGTCACAGGCGGGCGTCGGGTCTCCGCCGCCGCACCGCGAGCAGCACGACGAAGGGGTTCTCCGAGTGGGCGTCGAGATCCGGGTCGAGCACCTCACCAAGCGGTTCGGGCGGCAGACCATCTGGGAGGACGTCTCACTGACCCTCCCCAAGGGCGAGATCTCCGTCCTGCTCGGCCCCTCCGGCACGGGCAAGTCGGTGTTCCTCAAGACGTTGATCGGTCTGCTGAAGCCGGAGAACGGGTCGATCATCATCGACGGCACCGACATCACCAAGGTGAAGGAGAAGGAGCTCTACGAGGTCCGCAAGCTGTTCGGCGTGCTCTTCCAGGACGGTGCGCTGTTCGGCTCCCAGAACCTCTTCGACAACATCGCCTTCCCGTTGCGCGAGCACACCAAGAAGTCCGAGTCCGACATCAAGAAGATCGTGCTCGACAAGATGGAGATCGTCGGCCTCACCGGGGCGGAGAAGAAGCTCCCCGGCGAGATCTCGGGCGGGATGCGCAAGCGCGCCGGCCTGGCCCGCGCGTTGGTCCTCGACCCGCAGATCCTGCTGTTCGACGAGCCCGACTCGGGGCTGGACCCGGTCCGCACGGCGTACCTGAACCAACTGATCGTGGACCTGAACGCCCAGATCGAGGCGACGTTCCTCATCGTCACCCACGACATCAACACCGCCCGCACCGTGCCGGACAACATCGGACTGCTCTACCGCCGGCACCTCGCCATGTTCGGCCCTCGCGAGATGCTGCTGTCGAGCAACGAGCCGGTCGTCCGTCAGTTCCTCAACGCCCAGCGCGAGGGGCCGATCGGCATGGCTGAGGAGAAGGACGCCGGCGAGCTCGAGTCGGAGAAGGGCATCGAGCTGGGGGCGCTGCCGCCGATCCCGGCGCAGCTGCCCACCAGCAGTGGTGAGCTCCGCAGCACCGAGCGCGCACCGGGCTCCTGGCTGCGTGAGAACGGCATCGTCCCGCCGGAGGGATCCTTCCCCGGCCTGGACCTCGTGTTCACGGGCTCCACCACGTCCACGAAGACCGCCTCCGACGTCGCCGGCACGGTGACGACAGAGCCGGCGGGGGTGCGTGTGGTCCCCTCGGTCAGCACCGAGGAGCGCGTCGAACGCGCCCGCGCCGCTGCGGCCCGCAGCACGTCGACCACGCCGACCACCGCTCCCAAGCCGGTGGCCAGGGCGACGAAGACCACCACGACGACCACGCCGACGCCGGCGAAGGCCACCGCGAAAGCGACGAAGGCCACCGCGAAGGCCGAGCCCAAGGCCACGAAGGTGACCGCGAAGTCCACCAAGAAGCGCACGGCGGCGGCCACCAAGACCGCCACCAAGACCGCCACCAAGACGGCCACGAAGCGGACCACGTCCACGCGCCGGGGCACCAAGGGCTGATGGCTGTCACCGTGCTCGCCCCCGTCCGCGGCGCCGGCGACTTCTTCGCGTTCTCGCTGGACGTCCTGCGCGGGCTGTTCAAGCGCCCGTTCCAGTTCGCGGAGTTCGTGCAGCAGGCCTGGTTCATCGCCAGCGTCACCATCTTCCCGACCGCGCTGGTCAGCATCCCGTTCGGCGCCGTCCTGGCGCTCCAGATCGGCAACCTCACCAAGCAGATCGGTGCCCAGAGCTTCACCGGGGCTGTGGCCGTCCTCGGCGTCGTCCGCGAGGCGAGCCCCATCGTGACGGCCCTGCTCATCGCTGGGGCCGGCGGCTCGGCGATCTGCGCCGACCTGGGCTCCCGGAAGATCCGCGAGGAGATCGACGCCATGGAGGTGCTCGGCGTCAGCCCGCTGGCCCGTCTGGTCGTGCCTCGCGTGCTCGCCTGCATGCTCGTTGCCGTCTTCCTCAACGGCATGGTCGCCGTGGTCGGCGTCATGGGCGGCTACTTCTTCAACGTCATCCTCCAGGGCGGTACGCCGGGGGCCTACCTGGCGTCGTTCACGGCGCTGGCCCAGCTCCCCGACCTCTACGTCGGGGAGATCAAAGCGGCCATCTTCGGGCTCATCGCCGCGCTCGTGGCGGCGTACAAGGGCCTGAACGCCAAGGGCGGCCCCAAGGGCGTCGGCGACGCCGTCAACCAGAGCGTCGTCATCAGCTTCATGCTGCTGTTCCTCACGAACTTCATCATCACCGCGATCTACTTCCAAGTCGTCCCCCAGAAGGGCGGCTGACATGGCGGTCTCCTCCGGCACTCCCGTGCCACCGATCCTCACCGCGCCGCTGCGCTTCCTGCAGCGCCTCCTCGCGTCGGTCCTCGGGATGCTCGACGACCTCGGCGCGCAGCTGTCGTTCTACGCGCGCTCGTTCGGCTGGACCTACCGCGTCGTCCTCCGCTACAAGAAGGAGGTCGTGCGCCTGCTGGCCGAGGTCTCCCTCGGTTCCGGGGCGCTGGCGCTGGTCGGCGGAACGATCGGTGTCATCGCGTTCCTCACGTTCTTCACCGGCACCGAGGTCGGGCTGCAGGGCTACGCCGCGCTCAACCAGCTCGGCACGGCCAACTTCACCGCGTTCCTGTCGGCCTACTTCAACACGCGGGAGATCGCGCCGCTGGTGGCCGCTCTCGCCCTGTCGGCGACGGTCGGCTGCGGCTTCACCGCCCAGCTCGGCGCCATGCGGATCTCCGAGGAGGTCGACGCGCTCGAGGTCATGGGCGTGCCCTCGCTGCCGTTCCTGGTCACGACGCGGATGATCGCCGGCTTCATCGCGGTCATCCCGCTGTACGTCGTGGGTCTGCTCTCGTCGTACTTCGCCGCGCGGCTCATCACCACGGGCTTCTACGGGCAGTCGACCGGCACCTACGACCAGTACTTCCAGCAGTACCTCCCGCCGATCGACGTGATCTACAGCTTCATCAAGGTGATGATCTTCGCGGTGATCATCATCTTGATCCACTGCTACTACGGCTACTACGCCAGCGGCGGGCCGGCCGGAGTGGGCGTCGCCGTGGGTCGCGCGGTCCGTACCGCCATCGTGGCCGTGAACGTCATCGACTTCTTCCTCTCGCTCGCTATCTGGGGCGCGACGACAACAGTCAGGATCGCCGGCTGATGTCTGCTCCCAGCGTCATCGGGCGCGCCGCGGTCGCGAGGCGGCGACTGTCCGGCGTGGCCTTCCTCGTCATCGTGGGGCTGCTCATCACCTTGACGATCGCGATGTACCAGAAGAAGTTCACCGAGGTCGTGCGGGTGAACCTCGAGACGGATCGCATCGGCAACCAGCTGTCAGCTCCCGCCGACGTGAAGATCCGCGGTGTCCTGGTCGGCGAGGTGCGCAAGGTCAGGTCAAAGGGCCAGGGCGCCACGATCGAGCTCGCGCTCAAGCCGGAGAAGATCGGGGCCATCCCGTCGAACGTACGGGCCCAGCTGATCCCCAAGACCCTGTTCGGGGAGAAGTACGTCCTGCTGGTCCTTCCCGACGCCCCGTCCGACGGTCACCTGGAGGCCGGCGACGTCATCCCGCAGGACCGCTCGACGACCGCGCTGGAGACCGAGCGAGTCATCGACGACCTGATGCCGCTGCTGCAGAGCCTGCGGCCCGAGGAGCTGTCCCGGACTCTGAACGCGCTGTCGACCGCGTTGCGGGACCGCGGCGACAAGCTCGGCAACAACTTCGCGAACGCTGGCGCCTACTTCGCGCGGCTCAACCCCTCGCTCCCGACGTTGGCGCAGGACATGCAGGGGCTGGCCGACTTCGCGAACAACACCGCCGACGCGACGCCCGCCCTGCTGGCGTTCCTGGACAACTTCTCGGCCAACAGCCGCAACCTGGTGGCGGAGAAGGCCTCGCTCGACACGTTCCTGCGGGAGACGACCACGTTCGCCCGCAGCGCGCAGACCATCCTGGCCACGAACGAGCGACGTTTGACCCTGCTGGCCCGGGACTCGTTGCCCTCGCTGAACCTGTTCGCGCGCTACTCGCCCGAGTACCCCTGCCTCCTCAAGGCGCTCACCGTCTACGGCCCGATCGTGGAGCGCACGTTCGGTGGGCTGCAGCCGGGGCTGCACATCACCGTCGAGGCCACGCGGGACAACGGGACCTACACGCCGGGGCAGGAGCCGAAGTACCGCGACAACCGCGACCCCTACTGCAACGGGCTGCCCAAGCCGGCGGTGCCCCAGGGCGATGCCTCCTTCGACGACGGCTACCGCGACAGCACGACGCCCACCTCGTTCGCGAGGGCCTCGCGCTTCCTGGACCCGACCTCCGGCCCCGACGCGGCGGTCGCGGCGGTCGCGGCGCCGGTGCTGGACGTGCCGGTGGATCGGGTCCCTGACCTGGTGACGATGCTGCTCGGCCCGGTGGCCGCAGGGAACACGGTGGGGCTCACGTGAAGACGACCGGCGCACTGATCAAGCTCATCGTCTTCATGGTGGTGACGTCCTTCCTGACGTTCATCCTCGCGGCGACGATCGGCAACTTCGGCGTGGGCTCCAGCACGAAGTACCACGCCCAGTTCAGCGACGTCACAGGTCTGCTGCCCGGCAACGAGGTGCGGACTGCCGGCGTCAAGGTCGGCAAGGTCGACAAGATCGAGCTCAAGGGCAAGCTCGCCGACGTGACCTTGTCGCTCGAAGGCGACCGGCGGCTCACCGAGGGCAACATCCTGCAGCTGCGCTACCGCAACCTGGTCGGAGAGCGGTACGTCGCGGTCGTCGAGGGGACCGGCTCCGCCGAGCCCATGAAGCCCGACTCCACGGTCCCGCTGGCGCGCACCAAGAACGCCCTGGACCTCACCGTGCTGTTCAACGGCTTCCGGCCGCTGTTCCAGGCGCTCGACCCCAAGACCGTCAACGAGGTCAGCTTCGAGATCGTGAAGACGCTCCAGGGCGAGGGCGGCACGATCGACACGCTGCTCGCACGCACGGCCTCCCTCACCACGACGCTGGCGAACAAGGACGCGGTCATCGGCCGGGTGATCGACAACCTCACGCTGGTGCTGAACACGCTGGACAGCCGCGACACCCAGCTCAACGACCTGATCACCCAGCTGCGCCGGCTCGCGGCGGGCTTCGCCGCGGACCGCAAGACCATCGGGGCCTCGATCGCCGGCATCGGAGACCTCACCGACGCGACGACGAGCCTGCTGGTCGACATCCGACCCGGCCTCCAGGGCAACATCGCGAGCCTGCAGAAGCTGGCCAAGAACCTCGACGACAACAAGGCCGTGGTGGACGGGGTGCTGCAGCGGCTGCCGGACAAGCTGAACCGGATCATCGCGACGGCGACGTACGGCGGCTGGTTCAACTTCTACCTGTGCGGCCTCGAGGCGGACGGCGTCCAGCTCGTCAACAGCGCTCCGCGGTGCCAGAAGTGAGGGGCCGGCGATGACACCGTTCCGGGAGAGGAACAAGACGATCATCGGCGCCATCGGGCTGCTGCTGATCCTCACGCTGGTGGGCGGTGCGTTCAAGACCGACTCCCTGCCGATCATCGGTGGCGGCAAGGTCTACTCCGCCGACTTCAGCGAGGCCGCCGGCCTGCAGAACCGGGACGAGGTCCGCATCGCCGGGGTCAAGGTCGGCAAGGTCGTCGGCATCGGCCTCGAGCAGGACCACGTCGTCGTGAAGATGCGGATCAAGGGCGCCGACCTCGGTCGCCTGACCCGCGCGGAGATCCGCATCAAGACCGTCCTCGGGCGCAAGTACATCTCCCTCGAGTCCGACGGGGACGGCAGCCTGGACCCGGACACGCACATCCCCACGACGCGCACCAAGGCGCCCTTCGACATCTCGCCTGCCTTCCAGAAGCTGGCGGACACCGTCGGGGGGATCGACACGACCCAGCTCGCCGCGTCGTTCACCACGCTGGCGGACGACTTCCGCAACAGCCCGGACGACGTCAAGGCCTCCCTCAACGGGCTGTCCCGCCTCTCGGCGACGATCGCCTCCCGAGACGCGAAGCTGCGGACGCTGCTCGACCGGGCCCAGGGCGTCACGGAGACGCTCGCCGGTCGCGACCAGGACCTGGTCGGCTTCCTCAAGGACAGCGACCTGGTGCTCCAGGAGCTCCGGCTGCGCCGCGAGGCCATCCACCGGCTCCTGACCACGACGACGGCGCTGTCCAACCAGCTCATCGCGCTGGTCCGCGAGAACCGCTCCAGCCTGCAGCCCGCGCTCGCCAGCCTGCGCAACGTCTCCGCCGTGCTGCGCAAGAACCAGGACAACCTCGACAAGAGCCTGCAGGAGCTCGCGCCCTTCGTGCGCGTCTTCGCCAACAACCTGGGCAACGGTCGCTGGTTCGACACCTACGTCTACAACCTCACCAATCCCTCGGGCTTCGCCCCGTGCACCAACCCGGACGGGTGTTTCTGATGAGCCAGCACCCGCGGCAGCCCCGCCAGGCAGGGCGGCGCGCCCTCGCCCTCACGGCGTCGGTCGCCGTGCTCTCCTCCGTGGCCGCCTGCAACCCGTTCGGCGGTGGCAGCACCAAGCAGTTCTCCGCCGACTTCGACCGCGCGATCGGCGTCTACGTCAACAGCGACGTCCGCGTGCTCGGTGTGAAGATCGGCAAGGTCACCAAGATCACGCCGCAGGGCACCAAGGTCCACGTCGACATGGAGTACGACGCGTCGTACAAGATCCCGGCCGACGCGAAGGCGGTCCTGCTCGCGCCGTCGATCGTCAGCGACCGCTACGTCCAGCTGACCCCGGTCTACAGCAGTGGGCCGACCCTGCCGGACAAGACCAACATCGGGCTCGAGGACACCACCCAGCCCGTGGAGCTCGACGAGATCTACAAGAACCTCGACCAGCTCAACGTCGCCCTCGGCCCGGACGGCGCGAACAAGAACGGTGCCCTCAGCGACCTGCTGAAGGTCTCGGCAGCCAACCTCGACGGCAACGGAGCCGCGCTGAACGGCACGCTCAGCGGGCTGTCCAAGGCCATCAAGACCCTCGCCGACTCGCGCAGCGACCTGTTCTCCACCATCGGCAACCTGCAGGACTTCACGACCACCATCCGCAACAACGACGGCACCGTGCGCCGGTTCAACACCGACCTCGCCCAGGTGGCCGCTCAGCTCAACGGAGAGCGCGACGACCTGGCCCTCGCCGTCAAGCAACTGTCTGTCGCGCTCGCCGAAGTCGCCACCTTCGTCCGTGAGAACAAGGACAACCTCACGGCGAACGTCACCGACCTGGCGTCCGTGACCAAGGTCCTGGTCACCCAGCAGCGGGCGCTGCGCGAGTTCCTCGACACCGCTCCGACGGCCCTGTCGAACCTCCAGCTGGCCTACAACTCGAAGTCCGGCACGCTCGACACCCGCGACAACAGCGCCGGTCAGGGCGGTCCTGCCGGGGTCCTGTGCAACCTGCTGGGCGTCGCCGGGCAGTCACCGACCGCCTGCAACGAGACCCTGGGCGGGATCCTTCCGCCGCTCCCTCCACCGACGGCGAAGCAGAGCGCCTACGACAGCTCCCTCGGCGGCATCCTGGAGGTGCGGTCATGAGCCGCCGACTGCTCCGCCTGCCGGCCCTGCTCGTGGTCGGCACGCTCGCCCTGTCCGGCTGCACGTTCCGCGGGGCGGCGAGCTTCCCCCTCCCGGGTGGGGTCGGGGGCAGCGGCTACCAGGTGAAGATCGAGTTCGACGACGTCCTCGACCTCGTCCCGCAGTCGGCCGTGAAGGTCAACGACGTGACGGTCGGCACCGTCAAGGACATCGCGCTGTCCACCGGTGGCTACACCGCGGTCGTGACCGTCGCGATCAAGGACGACGTGGTGCTCCCGGAGAACGCCACGGCCGAGCTGCGTCAGACCTCGTTGTTGGGTGAGAAGTTCGTCAGTCTCGAGGTGCCGACCGACCAGACCGGACGGCTGCGGGCGGGGATGTTCATCGGCAAGGAGCGCACGCGGCGCAACGCCGACATCGAGGAGGTCCTGGGCGCGCTGTCGCTCGTCCTCAACGGGGGCAGCCTCGAGCAGCTGCAGATCATCAACAGCGAGCTCACCAAGGCGCTCAAGGGGCGTGAGCCCGAGGTCCGGGCCTTCCTGCAGCAGCTGAACGGCTTCGTCGGTGGCCTCGACGCCCAGAAGGGGCAGATCGTCAACGCCCTCGACGGGCTCGACCGTCTCACGGCCAAGCTCGCCGCGTCGCGGCGCACCCTGGACGTCGCCCTGCGCGACATCCCGAACGGCGCGGCCGTCCTCGCGGACGAGCGGGCTCAGCTCACCCGGGTCCTCGCGGGGCTGAACAACCTGGGCACGGTTGCCACGCGGGTCATCGCGGCCACCAAGCAGAACACGGTGGCGGACCTGAAGGCGCTGCAGCCGATCCTGTCCCAGCTCGCGGTCGCCGGGTCGGACCTGCCGAACGCCCTCGAACTGCTCACGACCTACCCGTTCCCGAGGACCGTGGCCCTGCCGAACGGCAAGGGCGGCATCCGCGGCGACTACGCCAACCTGTTCATCACCGTCGACACGAGCCTGCAGGACCTGCTCGACAACCTCACGGGCGGGGCCGTCCCCCTTCCCGGCGCCGGCGCGGGGACGCCAGCGGTCCCCGCCGTCCCTCGTGCACCCGGAGCGCCCGCTGTGCCGACCCTGCCGCTGAAGCTGCCCGGTCTCGACGCCCCGGCGCTCGGTGACTCCGACCTGGCCCGCCTGCTGTTCGGAGGCCTCGCATGATCACTCGGCAGACCAAGCTGCAGCTGCTCGTCTTCGCGATCGTCGCGCTGCTCGGGGTCACCTACGCCGGAGGCAAGTACGCCGGACTGGGTCGCCTTGTCCCGGGCTACGACCAGGGCTACCTCGTCAAGGCGGAGTTCGTCGACTCCGGCGGCATCTTCAAGGGCGCCGAGGTCACGCAGCGCGGCGTGCCCATCGGCAAGGTCGAGGACCTCAACCTCAGCCCGACGGGCGTCGTCGCCAGCCTGCGCCTGCGGCCAGGGACCACGGTGTCGACGCCGGTCAAGGCGTTCGTGGGCAACCGCTCCGCCGTCGGGGAGCAGTACATCGACTTGCAGCCGCAGAGCGACGGAGGTGCGGCGCTCACCGGGGGCGACAGCATCCCGCAGAGCATGACGGGCATCCCGATCCAGCCGACGCAGCTGCTCGTGAACCTTGACAAGCTGGTGCGCAGCATCGACACGGACGACGTCACCGTCACCCTCAACGAGCTGGGCAAGGCCTTCGACGGTGCGGGGGACTCCCTGCAGGTGCTCATCGACGCCGGCGACCAGCTCACCGCTGCGGCGACCGCCAACCTGCCGCAGACCCTCGCCCTCATCCGGGACAGCAAGCCCGTGCTCGACACCCAGCGCGACGTGGCGGGCAGCTTCCAGTCCTACAACACCTCGCTGGCGCAGCTGACCGCTCAGCTGCGCAAGAGCGACCCGGACTTCCGGGCCCTGTTCAAGAACGGCACCGACAGCGCCCGCACTGTCACCTCGCTGCTGGAGGCCAACCGCGCGAACCTGCCAGTGCTGCTCGACAACCTGGTCTTCGCCGCCCAGGTGCAGAAGGTCCGCATCCCCGCGCTGCGGCAGATCCTGGTCACCTACCCCAACGTCGTCGCCGGCGGCTTCACGGTGACGCCGGGGGACGGCACGGCGCACTTCGGCTTCGTCGACAACAGCGCGGCGCCGCCCTGCCCGAGCAGCGACCCCGGCTACGCGCCCACCAAGAAGCGCGACCCCAGCGACGTCACGCCCCGGCAGTCCCGGCTCACGGCCTACTGCTCGCAGCGCAGCCCGAGCCCGACCGACGTCCGAGGTGCGGCCAACGCCCCTCGGGCTGAGGGGCTCCCGCCGTACCCCCAGGACCAGAACGCGCCCGCCAACAAGGCCTCCCTGTTCGGCGGTCTCACCGGCACGGACGGCTACTCCACCGGCCTCGCGGACTACAACCCCACGACCGGGAGCGCGATCTCCGCCAAGGGCGAGCAGTTCAGCATCGGCTCCGGGATGGGGCTCAAGGCCCTGTTCGGGGCGAGCTCGTGGCAGTGGCTGCTCATGGACCCGCTGCGTACCTCGTGACCGTCACCTCACCCGAGGAGACCGTGCCTGCCCGATCGCGCAGCCGGCTGCTCGTCGTCCTCAGCGCACTGTGCGTGCTGCTGGTGCTCGCCGTCCTCGTGCTCGCGCTGGTCGTCCGGTCGCACCGCGCCACCCGGTCCGATGCCGCCACGGCGCGCGAGAACGCCCTCGCCGCCGGACGTCAGGCGATCCTCAACCTCGACGCGCTGAGCGCCACGACCATCGACAAGGACCTCGCCCGGGTGGTCGCCGGCGCCACCGGGACGTTCAAGGACCAGTTCGTCAAGGCCCAGGGCGACCTCAAGAGCCTCGTGGTCGCCGGCAAGACCGAGTCCAAGGGGACGATCCTGTCGGCAGGGGTCGTCCGCTCCGACCTCGACACCGCCACCGTGCTCGTCGCGGTGGACCGGCTCGTCAAGGACACCGCGCATCCCGAGGGCGTCACCGCGCGCGACCGCTGGAGGCTCGACCTCGAACGGCACGACGGGCGCTGGCTCGTCGCGACCCTGGACGCGGTGGCCTGACATGACCGACGGCCCGGACGACGAGAGCACCCACGAAGACGCGCCGGACACCGCCCCTTCGTCTGGGGCGGAGCAGGGGACGGCCCCCGTCCTCCCGCCTGTGCTGCCGCCCGTCGAGCCCCCTGCCGTGCCACCCGTCGCGCCGCCTGCCGCGTCCGCACCTCTCGGCTGGCCGGCGACGCCGCCGCCGTTCACGCGCACCGCGACCCCCGAGACCGAGTCCGACGACCCGCCACCCGCGGACGCCGTCGTCGCGGAGCCCTCCACCTCGCAGGTGCCCGCGGAGCTCCACGACCCCGCGGCGTCCGCTGGCCCCGCGGCGCCCGCTGACCCCGCGGCGTCCGCTGACCCCGCGGCGTCCGCCGTTCCTGAGGTGCCCGCCGTTCCCGAGGCGCCCGAGGAGCCTGCCGCGCCCGCGGACTCGGCGATGCCCGCCGCGCCTGAGGTGCCTGATGGGCCTGACGTGCTTGATGGGGCTGAGGTGCCTGCCGCGCCCGAGGTGCAGAGCGACGCCGAGGACGCTCAGGAGGACGCTCTGGAGGACGCTCAGGAGGACGCTCACGGGGACGCGCGCTCGCGGTCGGTGCTGCTGCCGGTGCTGGTTGCCCTCGCTGTCGTGCTGGCCGGTCTCACCGGCTACCTGGGCTGGACGGCCCAGCAGACGGCCGGACCGGCCCCCGTCGAGGCCAGCCGCACGCAGGCGCTGACAGCTGCGCGCGAGGCAGCCCGGCTGGTCTTCAGCTACGACTACCGGCAGCTCGACAAGGACTTCGCCGCCGGCAAGGCCGTGACGACGGGGGAGTTCGCCAAGGAGTACGCGCGGACCACGGCCAAGCTCGTGGACGACGTCGCTCCCCGGTACAAGGCCGTGGTGAGCGCCGACGTCAGCGAGGCGAGCGTCGTCCGCGCGTCCGAGAGCACCGTGGTGTGCCTGGTCTTCGTGAACCAGTCCTCGACCAGCTCGCTCATGCCGCAGCCCAAGGTCACGCAGAGCCGCCTCGAGATGACGCTCACCCGCACCGGTGGCCGGTGGCTCGTGTCGTCCATCGACGCCCTGTAGCCGCCGTCGTCGGGGTCACCCGTCCGGCACAGGTCCACAACCCCCGACTGGGTGCTTGACGTCGCGGGCCCGCAAGCGCCACTCTGTCCGCAGGTCAGGCGGTGGTCGCGGGCACGTGAAGCGACCCCCGCCTCGACAGGGCGCCAGCATGGGCGTAGAGTTCCCCGTTGCGCTGCCTCCTGTCATATACCTGCGCGGGCCCGATGCCTCCCGCAGCTGGACGATGTGCCTGCGCCGCTGAGATCAGATCGGTCGTCCGGGTCGCGCCGGACGCCCCCGGAAGGACCCACTCTTGGCCGCACGTCCGACCCCCCCGCGCCCGTCGAACCGCCTGTCCTTCGCCAAGATCCGCGAGCCTCTCGAGGTGCCGAACCTGCTGGACCTGCAGGTCAGCAGCTTCGACTGGCTCGTCGGCAACGATCTCTGGCAGGGACGCGTCCAGGAGGCCCTCGCGGCCGACAGCGGCGCGATGGTCTCCACCACCTCCGGTCTGGAGGAGATCTTCGAGGAGATCTCCCCGATCGAGGACTTCTCCGGCTCCATGTCGCTCAGCTTCCGGGACCACCGGTTCGAGCCGACGAAGTACTCCGTCGAGGAGTGCAAGGACAAGGACATGACCTACGCCGCTCCGCTGTTCGTCACGGCGGAGTTCACCAACAACACCACGGGCGAGATCAAGAGCCAGACGGTGTTCATGGGCGACTTCCCGGTCATGACCGACAAGGGCACGTTCGTCATCAACGGCACCGAGCGCGTGGTCGTCTCGCAGCTCGTTCGTTCGCCGGGCGTGTACTTCGACAAGCAGATCGACAAGGTCACCGACAAGGACACCTACTCCTGCAAGGTGATCCCGGGCCGCGGCGCGTGGCTCGAGTTCGAAGTCGACAAGCGCGACGCCGTCGGTGTGCGCATCGACCGCAAGCGCAAGCAGCCCGTCACCGTGCTGCTCAAGGCCCTCGGGTGGGACGACGCGCAGATCCTCGAGCGCTACGGCGACTACGAGTCGATGCGCATGACGCTCGAGAAGGACCACACCACCGGTCAGGACGACGCCCTGATCGACATCTACCGCAAGCTGCGTCCTGGCGAGCCGCCGACCAAGGAGTCCGCGCAGACGCTGCTCGAGAACCTCTTCTTCAACCCGAAGCGCTACGACCTGGCGAAGGTCGGCCGCTACAAGGTGAACAAGAAGCTCGAGCTGGCGCTGCCGCTGGACCAGGGGGTCCTCACCGAGGACGACATCCTGGGCACGATCGACTACATCGTGAAGCTGCACGCCGGTGAGGCGGGCTTCGAGACCGATGACATCGACCACTTCGGCAACCGGCGCCTGCGCACGGTCGGCGAGCTCATCCAGAACCAGATCCGTCTGGGTCTGGCGCGCATGGAGCGTGTCGTCCGCGAGCGGATGACCACGCAGGACGTCGAGGCGATCACGCCGCAGACCCTGATCAACATCCGCCCGGTCGTGGCCTCCATCAAGGAGTTCTTCGGGACCAGCCAGCTCTCGCAGTTCATGGACCAGACCAACCCGCTGTCGGGTCTGACGCACAAGCGCCGCCTGAGCGCCCTGGGCCCGGGTGGTCTGTCCCGTGAGCGCGCCGGCTTCGAGGTCCGCGACGTGCACCCGAGCCACTACGGCCGCATGTGCCCGATCGAGACCCCTGAGGGCCCGAACATCGGCCTGATCGGCTCGCTCGCGACGTTCGCGCGGGTCAACTCCTTCGGCTTCGTCGAGACCCCCTACCGCAAGGTGCAGAAGGGTCGCGTCACCGACCAGGTCGACTACCTCACCGCGGACGAGGAGGACAAGCACGTCGTCGCGCAGGCCAACAGCCCGCTGGACGCCAAGGGCTCGTTCTCCGACGCCAAGGTCCTCGTCCGCAAGAAGGGCGGCGAGGTCGAGCTCGTCGAGCCGTCCGACGTCGACTACATGGACGTCTCGCCGCGGCAGATCACCTCGGTCGCGACCGCGATGATCCCGTTCCTCGAGCACGACGACGCCAACCGCGCGCTCATGGGGTCCAACATGATGCGCCAGGCCGTCCCGCTGCTGCGCAGCGAGGCGCCGCTGGTCGGCACCGGCATGGAGTACCGCGCGGCGGTCGACGCCGGTGACGTCATCACCGCCGAGCAGGCCGGTGTGGTCGAGGAGCAGTCCGCCGACTACATCACCGTCATGCACGACGACGGCACCCGCCACACCTACCGGCTGAACAAGTTCCGGCGCTCCAACCAGGGCACCTGCATCAACCAGAAGCCCATCGTGGACGAGGGCCAGCGCGTCGAGGTCGGACAGGTCATCGCCGATGGCCCCTGCACCGAGATGGCCGAGATGGCCCTCGGCAAGAACCTGCTCGTGGCGTTCATGCCGTGGGAGGGTCACAACTACGAGGACGCGATCATCTTGTCGCAGCGCCTCGTGCAGGACGACGTGCTCACCTCGATCCACATCGACGAGCACGAGATCGACGCCCGCGACACCAAGCTCGGCGCCGAGGAGATCACCCGGGACATCCCGAACGTCTCCGAGGAGGTCCTGGCGGACCTCGACGAGCGCGGGATCATCCGCATCGGCGCCGACGTCACCCCCGGTGACGTCCTGGTCGGGAAGGTCACGCCGAAGGGCGAGACCGAGCTGACCCCGGAGGAGCGCCTCCTGCGCGCGATCTTCGGCGAGAAGGCCCGCGAGGTGCGCGACACGTCCCTCAAGGTCCCGCACGGCGAGTCCGGCAAGGTCATCGGCGTCCGGGTCTTCTCCCGTGAGGACGGCGACGAGCTGCCGCCCGGCGTCAACGAGCTGGTCCGGGTGTACGTCGCCCAGAAGCGCAAGATCAGCAACGGTGACAAGCTCGCCGGCCGTCACGGCAACAAGGGCGTCATCGCCAAGATCCTGCCCGTCGAGGACATGCCGTTCCTCGAGGACGGGACCGCGGTCGACGTCGTCCTCAACCCGCTCGGTGTCCCCGGCCGCATGAACGTCGGCCAGGTCCTGGAGACCCACCTCGGGTGGATCGCCAAGTCCGGCTGGAAGGCCGAGGGCAAGGGCGTGTGGCAGGACCGGCTGCACTCCATCGGTGCGGCCGAGGCCGCCCCGGGGACCAACACGGCGACGCCGGTCTTCGACGGTGCCCGCGAGGACGAGATCATCGGCCTCCTGAGCAGCACCCTGCCGAACCGGGACGGTGACCAGATGGTCAGCGGCACCGGCAAGGCGCTGCTGTTCGACGGCCGCTCCGGCGAGCCGTTCCCGGGCAAGGTGAGCGTCGGCTACATCTACATCCTGAAGCTGCTGCACCTGGTGGACGACAAGATCCACGCCCGCAGCACCGGCCCCTACTCCATGATCACGCAGCAGCCGCTGGGTGGTAAGGCGCAGTTCGGTGGCCAGCGCTTCGGGGAGATGGAGGTGTGGGCGATGCAGGCGTACGGCGCTGCCTACGCCCTCCAGGAGCTCCTCACCATCAAGTCCGACGACGTGCTCGGCCGCGTGAAGGTCTACGAGGCCATCGTCAAGGGCGAGAACATCCCCGAGCCCGGTATCCCCGAGTCCTTCAAGGTGCTCATCAAGGAGATGCAGTCGCTGTGCCTGAACGTCGAGGTGCTCTCCAGCGACGGCATGGCCATCGAGATGCGTGACACCGACGAGGACGTCTTCCGCGCCGCGGAGGAGCTCGGCATCGACCTGTCCCGACGTGAGCCCAGCTCCGTCGAAGAGGTCTAACAGCGACGGGTACGACGTCCGGCACGCGCCGGGCGCCGTACCCCCGCCTCTCGCTCCACCACCACAGACTTTCTAGCTAGCCAAGAGAGAAGGCACCGTGCTCGACGTCAACTTCTTCGACGAGTTGCGCATCGGTCTCGCCACTGCTGACGACATCCGTCAGTGGTCCCACGGCGAGGTCAAGAAGCCCGAGACCATCAACTACCGCACGCTCAAGCCGGAGAAGGACGGGCTCTTCTGCGAGAAGATCTTCGGCCCGACCCGCGACTGGGAGTGCTACTGCGGCAAGTACAAGCGCGTCCGCTTCAAGGGCATCATCTGCGAGCGCTGCGGCGTCGAGGTGACCCGCGCCAAGGTGCGCCGCGAGCGGATGGGCCACATCGAGCTCGCCGCCCCCGTCACGCACATCTGGTACTTCAAGGGCGTCCCGAGCCGGCTGGGCTACCTGCTCGACCTGGCCCCCAAGGACCTCGAGAAGATCATCTACTTCGCGGCGTACCTGATCACGTCCGTGGACGTGGAGGCCCGCCACCGCGACCTGGCCACCCTCGAGGCGACCATGGGCGTGGAGCGCAAGCGCATCGAGGACCGTCGTGACTCGGACTCCGAGGCGCGTCGCAAGAAGCTCGAGGACGACCTGGCCGCGCTCGAGGCCGAGGGTGCCAAGGGCGACGTGCGCCGCAAGGTCCGCGAGGGCGCGGAGCGTGAGATCACCAAGGTCGGCTCCAGCGCCCAGCGCGAGCTCGACAAGCTCGAGGAGGTGCTCGACACCTTCAAGAAGCTGGAGCCCAAGCAGCTCATCGCCGACGAGACGCTGTACCGCGAGCTGCGGGACCGCTTCGCCGACTACTTCGAGGGCGGGATGGGCGCCGAGGCGCTCCAGCGCCTGCTCGCGAACTTCGACCTCGAGGCCGAGGGCGAGTCGCTGCGCGAGACCATCCGCTCGGGCAAGGGCCAGAAGAAGGTCCGCGCGCTCAAGCGGCTCAAGGTCGTCGCGGCCTTCCTGAACACCCGCAACAGCCCGATGGGCATGGTCCTGGACTGCGTCCCGGTCATCCCGCCGGACCTGCGCCCGATGGTCCAGCTCGACGGTGGCCGCTTCGCCACCTCCGACCTCAACGACCTCTACCGCCGCGTCATCAACCGCAACAACCGACTGAAGCGCCTGCTCGACCTCGGTGCCCCCGAGATCATCGTGAACAACGAGAAGCGCATGCTCCAGGAGGCCGTCGACGCGCTGTTCGACAACGGCCGTCGCGGTCGCCCGGTGACCGGACCCGGCAACCGGCCCCTGAAGTCCCTGAGCGACATGCTCAAGGGCAAGCAGGGCCGGTTCCGCCAGAACCTGCTCGGCAAGCGCGTCGACTACTCCGGCCGCTCGGTCATCGTCGTCGGCCCGCAGCTCAAGCTGCACCAGTGCGGTCTGCCCAAGCAGATGGCGCTCGAGCTGTTCAAGCCGTTCGTCATGAAGCGGCTGGTCGACCTCAACCACGCGCAGAACATCAAGAGCGCCAAGCGCATGGTCGAGCGCGCCCGCCCGGTCGTCTGGGACGTGCTCGAGGAGGTCATCACCGAGCACCCGGTGCTGCTGAACCGCGCACCCACGCTGCACCGCCTCGGCATCCAGGCCTTCGAGCCCCAGCTGGTCGAGGGCAAGGCCATCCAGATCCACCCGCTCGTCTGCACGGCGTTCAACGCCGACTTCGACGGTGACCAGATGGCGGTGCACCTGCCGCTGTCCGCGGAGGCGCAGGCCGAGGCCCGCATCCTCATGCTGTCCTCGAACAACATCCTGAGCCCCGCCAACGGCCGGCCGATCACCTCGCCGACCCAGGACATGGTTCTCGGGATCTACCACCTCACGACGCAGAAGGACGGCGCCATCGGCGAGGGCCGGGCGTTCTCCTCGCTGTCCGAGGCGATCATGGCGTACGACGCCAAGGTTCTCGACCTGCAAGCGAAGGTGCACCTGCGCCTGCGTGACGTGGTTCCGCCGGCCGGCGTGACCGTCGAGGAGGGCGGGATCGTCCGCATCGAGACCACCCTCGGTCGGGCGCTGTTCAACGAGACCCTGCCGGTCGACTACCCGTTCGTCGACGTCGCCGTCACCAAGCGCGAGCTCGGTGGCATCGTCAACGACCTGGCCGAGCGCTACCCCAAGGTGCAGGTCGCGGCATCGCTCGACGCGCTGAAGGAGACCGGTTTCCGCTGGGCGACGCGCTCCGGCGTCACGATCTCCATCGAGGACGTCGTCACCCCGCCGGAGAAGGCCGAGATCCTCGAGCGCCACGAGGCGGACGCGGAGAAGGTCGAGAAGCAGTACGCCCGAGGCGTCATCACCCTCGAGGAGCGTCGTCAGGAGCTCATCGAGATCTGGACCAAGGCCACCAACGAGGTGTCCAAGGCGATGGAGAAGAACTTCCCCGTCGACAACCCGGTCTGGATGATGGTCCACTCCGGCGCCCGCGGAAACATGATGCAGGTCCGTCAGATCGCCGGTATGCGTGGTCTGGTCGCCAACCCCAAGGGCGAGATCATCCCGCGCCCCATCAAGACCAACTTCCGCGAGGGCCTGACCGTCCTCGAGTACTTCATCTCCACCCACGGTGCCCGCAAGGGCCTCGCGGACACCGCCCTGCGCACCGCCGACTCGGGCTACCTCACGCGTCGCCTGGTCGACGTGTCGCAGGACGTCATCATCCGCGAGGAGGACTGCGGCACCGAGCGCGGCGTCCTCATGCGCATCGGCAGCAAGAACGCCGAGGGCGTCCTCGTCAAGGACGGTCACGTCGAGACCAGCGTCTACGCCCGCACCCTGGCGGCCGACGTCGAGAAGGACAAGAAGGTCGTCCTCGAGGCGGGCGCCGACCTCGGTGACGTCAACATCTCGCTGCTCATCGCGGCAGGGATCGAGGAGATCAAGGTCCGCTGCGTGCTGACCTGCGACTCCAAGGTCGGGACCTGCTCGGCGTGCTACGGCCGGTCGCTGGCCACCGGAAAGACCGTCGACGTCGGCGAGGCGGTCGGCATCATCGCCGCCCAGTCGATCGGTGAGCCCGGCACGCAGCTCACCATGCGCACCTTCCACACCGGTGGTGTGGCCGGTGACGACATCACGCAGGGCCTCCCGCGTGTGGTCGAGCTGTTCGAGGCCCGCACCCCCAAGGGTGTGGCGCCGATCGCCGAGGTCGACGGCCGCATGCGGGTCGACGACACGGACAAGACGCGCAAGCTCGTCGTGGTCCCGGACGACGGCACCGAGGAGATCGCCTACCCGGTCTCCAAGCGCGCTCGCCTGCGGTACGCCGATGGTGACCACGTCACCGTCGGTGACCAGCTGCACGAGGGTGCGGTCAACCCGCACGAGGTGCTCCGCATCCTCGGCCCGCGTGCCGTCCAGCTGCACCTCGTCGCCGAGGTGCAGCAGGTCTACCGCAGCCAGGGCGTGTCGATCCACGACAAGCACATCGAGGTGATCATCCGCCAGATGCTGAAGCGGGTGAACGTCCTCGAGAGTGGCGCGACCGACTTCCTGCCCGGCTCGCTCGTCGAGCGCGCCGGCTTCGAGGTCGAGAACCGTCGGGTCGTGGCTGAGGGCGGCGAGCCGGCAGCGGCCCGTCCGGTCCTCATGGGCATCACCAAGGCCTCGCTGGCGACCGAGTCGTGGCTGTCGGCCGCCTCCTTCCAGGAGACGACCCGCGTGCTCACCGACGCGGCGATCCAGGCCAAGAGCGACTCGCTGCTCGGTCTGAAGGAGAACGTCATCATCGGCAAGCTCATCCCGGCCGGTACCGGCATCAGCCGCTACCGCAACATCCGGGTCGAGCCCACCGAGGAGGCCCGCGCGCAGGTCTACTCGATGGCCGGCTACGACGACGCCGACTTCGCCTTCGGTGGCGCTGGCGGCACCGCCGTACCGCTCGACGACTACGACTACCGCCCGTAGTCCACGTCCTCCAGCACGTCCTCCAGCACGTCCTCCAGCACTGCCTGACGAGGGCCGTCTCCCCCCGGGGAGGCGGCCCTCGCCGCGTGGGCGGCTATCAGGTGAGAGACGGTCGCCAGCGAGGTGGGAGTCGCCTCCCGATCCGCTCCTCCAGCACGGTCAGGTCCGCGTCGAACAACGGGGCCCAACGGGCGTGCTCGTCGATCGGGAGGGCGGGAAGGACCCGACCCCGGGCGTTCCACACGTACGCCGCCCGTCGCGCCCGGCCAGCCTCCGGGGACTGCAGCGCGCGCTGAAGGCGCCGCGAGCGAGGCAGGCGCGTGGGGTTGACGGACGTGCGGCCCGGTGGTTCTCGCGCCTCGAGCCCCGCGAAGCGGCAGACCCCGGCATACGCAGCGACCGGATCGCTCGCGAGGTCGTCCGTGAGCAGGACGTGCCGTCGCTCCTGAGCCACGAGCGCGTCCCAGTGCGTGAGCTGAGCGCCGTACCGTCCCCTCCACAGGTAGCCGATGTCGAGCGCCTCAGGTCGACCGGCGATCTCCTGCGCGAGGGCCTGGGCCCAGGAGCGCCGCTCGAGGCCGAGCTGCACGAAGAACCAGTACTGCGACCAGGCTCGGGCGACGGGCTCGCGCAGAACGGCGACGAACCGGGCGTGGGGGAGCGCGTGCGCCATGCGCCCGGGCGCGTCGGGGTCTGACAGGTAGGTGGGCGTGGCCTCGACGACGCACCGATCGCCGGGGTCGCTCGGCAGCTGTTCGAGGTACCAGGGCAACCCGCGGTCGAAGCGGCGGTCGAAGAACTCCAGCTCCTTGACCGCGCTGAAGGCGACACCTGGATGGGTACGCAGCCAGTGCGTCAGGGTGGTCGTCCCTGCCTTGGGTGCCCCGATCACGACGAGATCGGGCAGACGGGCAGGCAAGCGGGCCTCCTGGCAAGCGGTGGAAGGGCGGGACCGGCGTGTCGTGAGCGTGCGGGGACGTCACAGTGGCAG
Source organism: uncultured Actinomycetota bacterium (assembly GCA_963760125.1). Lineage (GTDB taxonomy): Bacteria > Actinomycetota > Actinomycetes > Mycobacteriales > SCTD01 > RYN-111. Next base: position 163,875 of record CAVXBV010000017.1, read on the forward strand.
GCTCCCCGGCAGGGAGCAACGGCGACGGCCCGATGTGACCGGGCTCTCGGGTGCCGTTCCTTTGACCCCCGTCCGGCGGACGGGTACTGTTCCCTCTTGTGCCTGGGGCGACCCAGGTTCTCCCGCGCGGCCTGAGTGCGCCTGCGAGACGGACGTTGATCTCGCACCACCCTCACAGCACCGAACGGGACCCCACCACCTGCGGCTGTTGGCTGCGGGCAGGACCGCAGTCAGGACGACACACCCGACCGCGTGGGGCGCAGCGAAACCCATGACTCACGAGCAGGAGATGCGTTGCCCACGATCAATCAGCTGGTCCGCAAGGGCCGGCAGGACAAGGTCGACAAGTCCAAGACGCCCGCCCTCAAGGGCGGCCCTCAGCGTCGTGGTGTCTGCACTCGCGTCTACACGACCACCCCGAAGAAGCCGAACTCCGCGCTCCGGAAGGTCGCGCGCGTCCGGCTCACCAGCGGCATCGAGGTCACGGCCTACATCCCGGGTGTCGGTCACAACCTGCAGGAGCACTCCATCGTGCTCGTCCGAGGCGGTCGCGTGAAGGACCTCCCCGGTGTCCGCTACAAGATCATCCGCGGTTCGCTGGACACGCAGGGTGTCCGCAACCGCAAGCAGGCCCGCAGCAAGTACGGCGCCAAGAAGGAGAAGAGCTAATGCCCCGCAAGGGTCCCGCGCCGAAGCACCCGGTCGTCACCGACCCGGTCTACGGCTCTCCGCTGGTCACCAGCCTCATCAACAAGGTGCTGATGAGCGGCAAGCGCTCCGTCGCCGAGCGCATCGTCTACGGCGCCCTCGAGGGCTGCCGCGACAAGAGCGGTGCCGACCCGGTCATCACGCTCAAGCGTGCGCTCGACAACGTGAAGCCCACCCTCGAGGTCAAGAGCCGCCGCGTCGGTGGCGCGACCTACCAGGTCCCGATCGAGGTCAAGCCCGGTCGCGCGAACACCCTCGCGATGCGCTGGCTCATCCAGTACTCCCGTGCCCGCCGCGAGAAGACGATGACCGAGCGCCTCATGAACGAGCTGCTCGACGCCAGCAACGGCCTCGGTGCCAGCGTCAAGCGCCGCGAGGACACCCACAAGATGGCCGAGTCCAACAAGGCGTTCGCGCACTACCGCTGGTAGTCCCCGCGAACCCCCGGTTCCGCGCCACCTCCCCCCAGTACCTGACCCCAAGAAAGCAGAGACGAAGCAGTGGCTAGCAACGCGATCCTCGCCAAGACCCGCAACATCGGGATCATGGCGCACATCGACGCGGGCAAGACCACCACCACCGAGCGCGTCCTGTACTACACGGGCAAGGCGTACAAGATCGGCGAGGTGCACGACGGCGCCGCGACGATGGACTGGATGGAGCAGGAGCAGGAGCGCGGCATCACGATCACGTCCGCCGCGACGACCTGCCAGTGGGACGGCCACCGGATCAACATCATCGACACGCCGGGCCACGTCGACTTCACGGTCGAGGTCGAGCGCTCCCTCCGGGTGCTCGACGGCGCGGTCGCGGTCTTCGACTCGGTGGCCGGCGTGGAGCCGCAGTCCGAGACGGTGTGGCGCCAGGCGGACAAGTACTCCGTCCCGCGCATCTGCTTCGTCAACAAGATGGACCGGACCGGCGCGAACTTCTACCGCACCGTCGACATGATCATCTCGCGCCTGAACGCGACCCCGCTGGTCATCCAGCTCCCCTGGGGCACCGAGGGCGACTTCACCGGGGTCATCGACCTGGTGATCATGAAGGGTCTGCTCTGGGCCAACGACGACAAGACCGCCAAGGGCGACGTCTTCGACGTGGTCGACATCCCGGCGGACTACGCCGAGCAGGCCGCCGAGTGGCGCGCGAAGCTGGTCGAGACCCTCGCCGACATCGACGACGTCATCGCCGAGAAGTACCTCGACGGCGAGGACCTCACGGTCGAGGACATCAAGGCTGCCATCCGGCGCGCGATCCTCACCTCCTCGATCCAGAAGACCATCACGGCGGTCCTCTGCGGCTCCGCGTTCAAGAACAAGGGCGTCCAGCCCATGCTCGACGCGGTCGTGGACTACCTCCCCAGCCCGCTCGACATCGGCGCGGTCACGGGCCACTCGGTCAAGGACGAGTCCGTCGAGGTCACGCGCGAGCCGGAGTTCGACGCGCCCTTCTCCGCCCTCGCCTTCAAGATCCAGACCGACCCGCACGTCGGTCGCCTCACCTACATCCGGGTGTACTCCGGGACGCTGACCTCCAACCAGGCCGTCGTGAACTCCACGAAGGACCGCAAGGAGAAGATCGGCCGCCTCATCCAGATGCACGCCAACTCGCGCGAGGACATCAGCGAGGTCAAGGCCGGTGACATCTGCGCCGTCATCGGGCTCAAGCAGACCACCACCGGCGACACCCTCTCGGACGCCGACAACCCGGTCATCCTCGAGTCGATGTCCTTCCCGGACCCGGTCATCTCGGTCGCCATCGAGCCGAAGACCAAGGGCGACCAGGAGAAGTTGGGCACGGCGATCCAGCGTCTTGCCGAGGAGGACCCGACGTTCAAGGTCTTCACCGACGAGGAGACCGGCCAGACGATCATCGCCGGCATGGGTGAGCTCCACCTGGACATCCTGGTGGACCGCATGCGCCGCGAGTTCAAGGTCGAGGCCAACGTCGGCAAGCCGCAGGTTGCCTACCGCGAGACCATCCGCAGGACGGTCGAGCGCCACGACTTCACGCACAAGAAGCAGAC